>CP092441.1:1200000-2400000 GCA_030067835.1 Chakrabartyella piscis | reverse complement strand
GTGGATACAGCAATTGTTATGTTGAAATTTGAAAGTGGCGCAATTGGTGTTATTGATGGTAGTAGAGCAGCTCGTTATGGCTATGACCAAAGAGTGGAAGTACATTGTGCAAAGGGCTGTGTGCAAGACGACAATGTGTTGAATTCTTCCATCAAAATCTCAACAGTGGATGGTGTGCAAGTAGAAAAACCAAATTGGTTCTTCTTGCAAAGATACAACGATGCATTCATTGCAGAAGTCATTGAATTTGTAGATTGTATCCAAAATGACAAAGAACCTTCTGTTTCAGGAATTGATGGCTTGATGTCTGTTGCAATTGCAATGGCTGCCAAAAAATCCTTGAAAGAAGGCAGAGCAGTACAAATTTCCGAAGTATTATAAGAGGAAATCAATCAAATACTTGAGGCTTAGATAGCAAATTTGTATCGGGCTGGATCGTTTTTATGGTCTAGCCTATACTTTTACAAAAGAATCTGAAAAATGCACAAATATATAGGGACTATTTGTTATTTTATATAAGAAACATACAACAAAAGACAAATGATGATGAAAAGGGAATAGGAGTGAAGGGCATGGAAACAACTATGGAAACAAAACAAACGACAACAAATGAAACGGTGATGCAGGATCAAATGATTAAAGTACCACTTGTCACCAAAGTTGCTTATGGCTGTGGTGATGTTGCATGTAATATCAGTTTTGGTGTAATCAGTGCACTTTTGACATTGTTCTACACAGATTATGTAGGGATTACACCTATTGTAATCGGTCAAATTATGTTGCTTTCTCGTGTATTTGATGGGGTATCAGATGTCATCATGGGATATATCGTATCTCATACAAAATCCAAATGGGGTCAATCCAGACCTTGGATTCTATGGTCATCCATTCCATTCTGTTTGTCCATTGTATTGCTGTTTACTGTACCACAAACCACAGCAACTGCAACATGGATTTATATTTTCGTAACATATAACTTCTGTACTACAGTTACTTACACCGCTTTGAACTTGCCATATGGTAGTTTGTCTGCAATGCTCACAAGAGATTCCGCAGAACGTGATATGGTTTCTGTGTTTAGAATGGCAATGTCACCATTTGGTCGTATCTTGGTTGGTATGTGTACTTTGCCAATGGTTAAACTTTTGGGCAATACCCAACAAGCATTTGTCATCACAGCAAGTATTTGGGCATTGGTTGCTCTTGCATTGTTGTTGTTCTGCTTCATCAAATGTGAAGAAAAAGTGGTTATTCCTGCAAGAGAAACAGCAGCAAAAAAAGAAAAAGTTCCAGGTCAAGCAAAACGTTCCTTTAAAGCAGTTGTCACAAATCAATTCTTCTGGATTGTATGTGGTCTTTGGATCATGCAAAACGCATCCAGTGGTGTAACTGGTATCCTTTTGCCATACTACAGCAAATATATCTTGCTCAATGATACATGGGTATATAGCTTATTGTACTTCTTAGAACTCATCAGTTTGGTTGGTGTTGTAATCATCAGTCCAAAATTCATGAAAAAATTTGGCAAAAGAAATTATTTGATGATGGGTGCTGCTGTGGCAATGGCAGGTCAAGTATTGTTTATGATGAATCCATCTAGCTTGGAAGTTGCAATTGCAAGTCATATCATCCGTGGTATGGGTGCTGGTCCTTTGAATGCTGTAATCTTTGGTATGCTTTGTGACTGTGTTGAGTTTGGTCAATGGAAATCTGGTTTGCGTCAAGAAGCATATTTGTTCTCAGCAGGTTCCATCGGTACCAAAATCGGTCCTGGTCTTGTATCTGCATTGGTAACCACACTTTTGACAGTTGGTGGATATGTTTCTTCCACAACAGGTGGTGCAACACAACCACAAGAAGCGTTGGATACCATCGTAAGATTGTATGAATGGGGTCCAATGATTGTTTGGGCAGTTGTATTGATTTTGGGTGCATTCTATAGCTTGGATAAACTCTATCCAAAAGTAATGTCAGACCTTGCAGAACGTGAAGCAAGAGGCGAAATGTAATAATAACTTGAAATCAGGATTTCAAGTTGTAGACATAGGTAAAAAAGACGATTTCCTCGTGCCAACGCTTTCGAAGGCTTTTGCAAAGCACCTAGAAATCGCTTTTGTCCTCGACGGAAGTGAATTCCGTCTGCGGATTAAAGTCTGCGACGCTGAAAACCAAAAAAGAAATCTAGTTTATTGATATTATGGGGCATGGCTTAGGTGCGATGCCCTTTTGCAAAATAGATAAATAGTTATCATCTAGGAGGAAAATACTATGAAAAAAGCATTACATACAAAATCCATTTACAGAAGCAACTTGATTTCTGACATTCGTATTGCAAAAGAAGCAGGCTTCGATGCAGTGGAAATGGTAGGTAGCAAAGTGTTGAGCTACTTGGAAGCAGGTCATTCTGTGGAAACAGTCAAAGAACTTTTGGCAAAATATGATATGAAAATTGTCAGTGTCAACGATATTTGTCACGTAGAAGATCCAGATCCAGAAAACATCAAAAGAATTTCCTACGAAGCAAGAGTTTTGTCTAAATTCTGTCAAGATGTAGGTTGCAAACACATCCAATTGGTTCCACTTTTGGCTCATGCTGGCAAACCTTGGGAAGAAGTAAAAAAACTCAGTGCCGAAGCAGTGGTTCACGTTTTGGATATCGGCAAAGAATATGGCATTGTATTCCAATTGGAACCAGTTGCGTGGTCTCCAATCAACTCTTTGCCAAAAAGCTTGGACTTCATCAAAGAAACAGGTCGTGACAACTTGAAAATGGTAATTGACTTCTGGCATTTGTGGTATGGTCAAGGCACTACATTGGAAGATGTGGAAAACCTCGACAAAGATATGATTTGTAACATTCACTTCTGTGATGGCAAGAGAAATCCAGAAGGTACAGAATGTGATGAAGAAGATTTGCGTGGCTGGTGGGCTGGTGAAGGCGATATCGATATGCCAGCTTGGGTAGAAGCAGTTAAGAAAACAGGCTATGATGGCTGGTGGTCTTATGAACTCATTAGCAAAAGACATTGGGAAGAAGACACCAAAGCAGTTGCAGAAAAATGTAGCGCTTTGATGGATGAATATGTATTTAACGCATAATTATTTGCATTGTAAGGTTAGGTCTTGACCCAACCGTAGAATAAGGATATATAGTAGGGGTGGATTCCATATCCACCCGCTTTTCCATTGACAAAAGAGAAAATACACGCCATTTGTGTAAAAGAAAGGTGGTAAATATATGAAAATGATTGATGTACATACATTGGATGCACATATCAAAGATGGTATGACCATTATGGTAGGTGGATTTTTGGGTGCTGGTACACCAGAGATGCTTGTGGATTATATAGTAGAAAAAGGATATAAAGACTTGACTTTGATTTGCAATGACACTGCATTTCCAGACAAAGGTGTAGGCAAATTGGTGGTTGCAAAACAAATTGGAAAAGCCATTGTATCCCACATTGGCACAAATCCAGAAACTGGCAGACAAATGATGGCAGAAGAAATGGAAGTGGAATTGGTTCCACAAGGTTCTTTGGCAGAAAAAGTCAGATGTGGTGGCGTTGGTTTGGGTGGTATTTTGACACCAACAGGCATTGGTACAGAAGTGGAAGCAGACAAAACAGTTGTGGAAGTGAATGGTGAAAAATTCATCTTGGAACAACCACTTCATGCAGACTTGGCTTTGATCTATGCGTCTACTGCTGATGAAAAGGGCAATCTTGTGTATGAAGGTTCCACCAAAAACTTCAATCCATTGATGGCAATGGCAGCTGATACAGTCATTGCAGAAGTGGGCGAAGTGGTACCAGTTGGAACACTCAATCCAGATTCTATTTTGACACCACACATTTTGGTGGACTACATGGTGAAGGGGGCATAAGTATGAACGCAAAAGAAATCATTGCAAATCGTATTGCAAAAGAAGTGGAAGATGGTTCTGTAGTCAACTTGGGTATTGGCTTGCCAACTATGGTTGCAAACTACATTCCTGATGATATGGATGTGACTTTGCATTCAGAAAATGGCTTCATTGGCTTGGATAAAGTTGCAACAGGTGATGAAATCAACCCAAATATCACCAATGCAGGTGGACAACCTGTAACAGTCAAATCTTCTGCTGTATTCTTTGATAGCGCCATGTCCTTTGCCCTCATTCGTGGTGGACACATTGATATCACTGTTTTGGGTGCATTGGAAGTGGATCAAAAGGGCAATCTTGCAAACTATATGGTGCCTGGTAAAATGGTTCCAGGTATGGGTGGTGCAATGGACTTGGTAACAGGTGCCAAGAAAGTCATTGTGGCTATGATGCACACTGCAAAAGGCACACCAAAAATCTTAAAAGAATGTACTTTGCCATTGACTGGGAAACAAGTTGTGGACTTGATCATCACAGAACTTGCGGTGTTCAAAGTTGTGGCAGACGGTTTGTTGTTGCAAGAAATTCATGAAAGTACAACTGTAGAAAACGTATTGGAATTGACAGGTGCTGATGTAATTGTTTCAGATACATTGGCAACCTTTGCATAAGGAGGACATGAAAATGAGAGAAGTTGTAATTGCTAGTGCTGTTAGAACACCAATTGGTACCTTCCAAGGTGCTTTTGCAAATGTATCCGCAGCAGATTTGGGGACCATTGCCATCAAAGAAGCGTTGAAAAGAGCAAAAATCACACCTGATATGGTAGATGAAACATTGTTGGGTTGCGTTTTGCAAGCTGGCTTGTACCAAGGGGTTGCTCGTCAAGCAGCGGTAAATGCTGGCGTTCCAGTAGAAAAACCAGCTCTTGCCATTAATATGATTTGTGGTTCTGGTTTGCGTTCTGTTGCAATGGCAAGTCAAGCAATTATGTGTGGCGATGCAGATATCATTATTTGTGGGGGTACAGAAAATATGACACAAGCACCTTATGTTTTGGATAAAGCACGTGGCGGATATCGTATGGGTGATGGTAAAATTGAAGATTCCATGGTAAAAGATGCTTTGACAGATGCATTCCACAAATACCACATGGGTATCACTGCTGAAAATGTTGCAGAACAATATGGTGTCACACGTGAAATGCAAGATGCTTTTGCTTTGGAAAGCCAAAGACGTACAGAAGTGGCTCAGAAAGCTGGTAAATTCAAAGATGAAATTGTACCAGTTGTTGTGAAAACCAGAAAAGGCGAAACAGTTGTTGCTGATGATGAATATCCAAAACACGGTACTACAATTGAAAAATTACAAAAATTGAAACCAGCATTCAAAAGAGATGGCGGTACTGTAACAGCTGGTAACGCTTCTGGTATCAACGATGGTGCTGCAATTTTGATTGTCATGAGTGCAGAAAAAGCAGCTGAATTGGGCGTAACTCCAATTGCAAAAGTAAAATCCTATGCTTCTGCTGGTGTAGATCCATCCATCATGGGTGTGGCTCCAATTTACGCTTGTAGAAAAGCATTGGAAAAAGCAAACCTCACTGTAGCAGACTTGGATTTGGTGGAATGTAACGAAGCATTTGCAGCACAATCCATCGCAGTTGCAAATGAACTTGGATTCGATATGTCTAAAGTCAATGTCAATGGTGGCGCTATTGCTTTGGGTCATCCAGTGGGTGCTTCTGGCGCTAGAATCCTTGTAACCTTGCTCCACGAAATGCAAAAACAAGGTTCCAAATATGGTATGGCAACCCTTTGCATTGGTGGCGGTATGGGTACCACTGTTGTTGTAGAAATGTAAAATAAGTGAATTTGCAATTAGGATTTTGGTTCTCTAAGCGGTGGTACTTATGTATCACTGCTTTTTGTTTGCTTTTATGATGTGTGTTGCAAAATAGGAAAGGGTTGAAGTATATGGGTTTCTTGTAGGGGCTGCCCTGTGTGGCAGCCCGTAGTAGACATCTATTTTAAAAAAGTGATTTTTTATTTGCCATCAAAAGGCGAAATACCTGTTCAGCTGTATTTGTCAAATTTGTCTTTGTGGTTTCTGGCATCATGGCTTCTTCTAGGGTGCAAATGGTTTGCAAAATTGGGAAATAGGCATCAATACCTTCTTGGTTGCAGTCTTTGGCACCTTCCAAAATAGAACCAGCAAAAGCAATTGTGGTGGCACCAGCAGATTTACCCATTTTGGCAATTCCAATAGGTCCTTTACCCATAGCCGTCTGTGCATCCAATCTACCTTCACCTGTGATGACATAATCGCAATTTTGAATGTGCTGTTCCAAATCCAATTCCCTAAGCACCAAATCAATGCCAGATTGCATATCCGCATGCAAATAAGAAAGCAGTGCAAATCCAAGTCCACCAGCAGCACCAGCACCAGCTTGGTTTTGCTTGTCAATACCAAAATGCTTGGCTGTGATGTCTGCAAAGTGAGATACATATCCATCCAAAATAGGCTTCATATCATCAGTAACACCCTTTTGACCACCATAAATATAAGTGGCACCTGTTTCACCACAAAGGGGATTGTTTACATCGCAAGCCACTTGAATGGTAGCATTTTGCAACAAAGGTGAAACCTGAGTATCATCAATGGATTGGATGTTTGGCAAATCCTTTGCAAATTTATCGACAGGGTTTCCATTTGTATCCAAAAAATCAAAGCCCAAAGCGGTCAGCATACCCAAACCAGCATCGTTTGTGGCACTGCCACCAATGCCAATGAGGAAGGAGGTGGCACCTCTTTTGAGAGCATCCAATATCATTTCACCAACACCAAATGTGGTTGCATACAAAGGCTCTTTTCTTTTGGATATGGTGATTCCAGATGCTTCTGCCATTTCTAAGATGGCTTGCTTTTTATCTGATAGATAGGCATACTTTGCATCTGTTGGCTCTCCATATGGCCCACAAATGGACAGGTGAACCCATTCACCACCCAGACCAGATACAAAGGCTTCGGCAGTGCCTTCACCACCATCGGCAAGTGGTTTCACAATGCAGTTGGCATCGGGAATCACACGCAAAATACCTTCTTTGACACTGTTTCCAGCTTCCAAAGAGGAAATACTTCCTTTGAATGAATCTATGGCAATGAGAATTTTCATATGGGAACCTCCTGTGTGGTTGATTTATTATACATTACAGTAAATGATATAAACGTTTTGCGTAGGGGAGGATATCATCCTCCAGTTGCTTAAATCCAAAAATACATTTCTAATATTCTGTCATCGTAACACGAAAAAAAACTTCTTTCAAGGTCATTTTGATGGTGATTTTTTAGGGCAATACCGCATAACCCTGATTGCAAAATTTGTGTGGAGATTTTTTCGTCGCAACTATCAAAAAACGGAGGCGATATCGGAAATATCGTCGAGTATTTTTGGTGATTCTGACGGAAAAATAAACCACAAAGGTTGTGATAGAGGGTTTGTGCGGTGTTGCCTTGGGAATCTATGGTAAAATAAAACTTCAGAAGAAAAATAGGTAAAAACGCAAAAAAACCTTGAAAAATCATAAAAAAACCTTGCATGAGGTGTCTTATTATGATATAATTCTGAATTGTGATTATGGACGGTCCAATGATGTATCAAAGGGATTGCATTACGAACGTCTTTGTGTATAAGGAGGAAACAAAATGGATATCATCAGAGAATTGGAAAAAGAGCAATTGAAAAGCGAAGTAACTCCATTCAACGTAGGTGACACAATTCGTGTTTACGCTAAAGTTGTTGAAGGTACAAGAGAAAGATTGCAAATGTTCGAAGGCGTTGTCATCAAAAGACAAGGTGGCGGCATTAGAGAAACTTTTACAGTAAGACGTATTGCATCTGGCGTTGGTGTTGAAAGAACATGGCCATTGCATTCCCCACGTATCGATCGTATCGAAGTGGTTAGACGTGGTATTGTAAGACGTGCTAAATTGTTCTACTTGAGAGATAAAGTAGGTAAAGCAGCAAAAGTTAAAGAAGTATTGAGATAAGAAAAGCTGCCTCGATGGAATTGTTTCATCGGGGCTTTTTTCATAGTAACCTATGTACTTTATATCTGTTGACTGTAGGGGTTGATGCTCACATCAGACCACCTATAAACCATTTTGTATTTCCAAAGATCCAGCAGGAGGAGAAATATGGAAGAAAAAGAAATCAAAGAAGAAAAAAAGAAAAAGAAACCAAACTTCATTTTGGAAGTGATTATCTTTTTGGTAATGATGTTTGTATTGCGTACCTATGTTTTGGGTACTGTATATGTAAAAGGTTCTTCTATGGAACCGAATTTTCATCATGGGGATTTGGTCTTTGTCAATAAACTTGCAACCAACATTGGCTCACCAGAATATGGTGATGTGGTCATTTGCAATGTGCATCTCAGTGATGAACGTGAAAACCTCATCAAACGTGTCATTGGAACACCAGGTGATGAAATCGATTTGCGACCAAAAGACGTTGATGGAGCCAGACTGTATGATGTATATCTCAATGGCGAATTCTTGGAAGAAGAATATATTATGGAACCCATTGGCAATGATGGGGATATCGACTATCCATACATTGTGCCAGAAGGCTGTTATTTTGTTATGGGTGACAATCGAAATGCAAGCACAGATAGTCGCAGAACTTCTGTTGGTGCTGTAGAAAAAGCAGATTTGGATGGTGAAGTGGTATTTGTGTTGTATCCATTTGATCGCTTTGGATTTATTTCTTAAATGTAACAATGTAGGGATAACCCTTGC
This sequence comes from Chakrabartyella piscis, assembly GCA_030067835.1. GTDB lineage: Bacteria > Bacillota > Clostridia > Lachnospirales > Anaerotignaceae > Chakrabartyella > Chakrabartyella piscis. The sequence goes on along the minus strand of CP092441.1, from coordinate 2,391,335 downwards.
GGTTGTCCAAAGATAGAAAGGTAGAAACATATGAACATTCAATGGTACCCAGGACATATGACCAAAACTCGTAGAATGATGGAGGAAACCATTTCTTTGGTGGATATTGTCATCGAACTTGTAGACGCTCGTATTCCTTATAGTAGTAAAAATCCAGATTTGGATCATTTGGCTCGCAACAAACATCGTATCATTTTGCTGAACAAAAGCGATTTGGCAGATGAACGTGCAACAGCCATTTGGGAAGCATACTTTGTAGAAAAAGGGTTTCGTGTCATTCGTATGAATGCACTCAAAGGCAATGGTATGGGTGAAGTGACAGAAGTGGCTCGTGATTTGATGAAAGAAAAAGTAGAACGTTTGCGTGCAAGAGGTAGAATCAATGTACCCATTCGTAGTATGATTGTAGGTATTCCAAATGTAGGAAAATCCACCTTCATCAATAAATATGTAGGCAAAACTACAGCAAAAACAGGTGATAAACCAGGTGTTACACGTGGAAAACAATGGATCAAACTCAAGAAAGATTTTGAACTTTTGGATACACCAGGTATTTTGTGGCCTAAATTTGAAGACCAACAAGTTGGTTTGAAATTGGCATTTACAGGTGCCATCAATGATGATATTTTGGATGCACAAACCATGGCAACCAAGTTCCTTGCATTGATGATGAAAAGAAATCCAGATGCCATCAAAAAACGTTATGAAGTAGAAATCAACGAAGAAACACAAGCCCATGAAGTATTGGAACAAATTGCAATCAGCAGAAGTTTCAAACTCAAAGGTGACGAACCAGACTTGCAAAGAGCAGCCAAAATCTTGTTGGATGAATTCCGTGGTGGCAAATTGGGTAAAATCACATTGGAATTGCCAGAAGACATTACAGAAATGCTTGAAGAAAAGAAAGAACGAGAAAAAGAAAAAAGAGAAAACACAAAAGAACGTAAAGCAAAATATACAGGTAAAAAATAAATGAACATAGAGGCAGATGGTGATAAGCTGTCTGTCTTTTTGATATTAAAAATAAACGGACAGATATGGAATCTGTCCCTACAATTGTCGAAAATAACGGGATGTCGGGGACGCCATCCCCTACAATCATCGAAATCAATGGGATGGGTGGAACCAATATTGTCACCGCAATCCTGTAGGGGAGGGGTTTCCCCTCCCGCAATAAACAAGGAGGAACTATGATTTCAGTACAAATTGGATATGAACTCAAAACACGTTGTCCACAGGCACATTTGGCATTGGTGCAATGTAAGGTGTCTGTGTGCAAAACAGAAGGTGATTTGTTGCAAATCTTCAATGAAAAAATTGCAGAACTTGCAGAAGTGGAATTGTCTCAGGCAAATAAGAGAGAAACCATTCAAAATACACGTGTGGCATACAAAGCATTGGGAAAAGACCCAAACCGCTATCGAAATTCTTCAGAAGCTATGTGTAGACGCATTGCCAAAGATCGTGGTTTGTATTATGTGAATAATGTGGTGGATATCAACAATTTGCTTTCCATTTCCACAGGATACTCCATGGGGACTTATGATGTATCTCAAATTTCAGGCGGTATCACATGGGAGCGTGCAGAAGATGGCACAGAATACCAAGGCATTGGCAAAGATGTGTTGAACATTTCCTTCTTGCCAGCATTGTTTGATGATTTGGGACCTTTTGGCAATCCCACAAGCGATAACACCAGAGCTATGATTGGAGATGCCACCAAAGAAATTTTGTTGATGTATTATTTGTTTGATGATGTGGTGGATACAGATATCCTTTTGGCAAATGCAAAGTCAGTGTTGGAAAGCTACGCAAATGCAACTGATGTAGAAATTGCAGTTTGTATGGAATAAGATTTACAAAAATGTAATGGTTTTTATTTCCATAGTATGATACGATGAAAAGAGAAGAAAATTTATATAATGTGTAGTGAAGCAAGAAGATGAATATAATAATTTGAGCCTTTAATTTATTCAAATATTAAAGCTTTACAGACCGTACCTTTTGGTGGCAAAAGGTACCCCAAAACCACCACTCGTTTCGAAGGCGTGGAGCCCCGATTTAAGATGGTCTATCCCGACCCTCTTAAAAATCACCCCGACAGACAGATGACTAGTGGTGTAAATCCTACGATTAGACCGTGAGTGACAAGCCCCTCACCTCTTGATTACTGACTCAAAAGCAAAGTAAGTAGTGAACAAATGATTTTTGATTTCCACTCAACCTTTGCTTGCAAAGCGGAATCCTCTAGATTGCTATTTGTAGGAATTTCAATAAGCGTCTCTAGCCATGAAGGAAGTATGCTCAAAAATCAATTCATTCTCTAACCTAAAGGATTTCGCTTGTAAGGGAGTTTCGAGGGGTCGCAGCCCCCTTGAACCGTGCTCCACGCTTCGGAAGTAGTGGTGGATTTTGTTACTTTTCTCCAGTGAAAAGTAAGGTCTGAATGCTTTAAACTGGGAATAAATTCCTACCTAAAATTAATTCACAAACATTCCAGCGGGTGACGAAACGTCACCCCTACAAAAACAAACATCACTACACAAAATAAGCATAATAGGTATCACAATAAATAGTGTATATAAATGAAAGGCACAGAGTGCAGTACAATACAAAAGAGAAAGTAGGTGGAACATTGCAAACATTTGAAACACTTTATACCCAATATTACGATAAAGTATATTGCTTTTTGTTCCGTCTTTGTGGGGATGCCACAGTGGCAGAGGATTTGACACAAGAAACATTTTTGCAAGCCTTCACATCTTTTCATAAGTTTCGTGGAGACTGTCAAATGTTCACTTGGTTGGCATCCATTGGGAAGCATGTATATTTCAAATATTTGAAGAAAAATAAATTGCAACTACAATCCTGTAACTTGGAATTGGTGGCACAAACCTATTGTTTCGATGGTAGGAATAACCCAGAAGTTGTGGTACAAAAAAAAGATGTAGAGCAGGCAGTGCGTCGTATTTTGGATGGGATACAACCCAAATATCGTGACGTGGTGTTGCTTCGTATTTATGCAGAACTTTCCTTTGCAGAAATTGCATTGATTTTGAAAATCAGCGAAAACTCTGCAAAAGTAATTTATTTTAGGGCGAAAAAGATGTTATTGGAGGTGTTGCAAAATGAAATTGAATTGTGATATGACCATGGATTTGGTGGCGTTGTATCAAGATGGTTTGGCAAGCGAAAGTACAAATGAAGCGGTGGAATCTCATTTGGAAACCTGTGCAAGATGTAGAGAATATTACAAATCCTATAGAATTGCAAAGCCATTTCAAGAAGAATTTTTGACAGTGCAAGAAAGAGAGTTTGCAGAAGTGGCAAAACGTTTGCGTGCTCGTAAATTGTGGAAACGCATTTTCACATGTTCTTATATCTTGGCATCCATTGCAGCAATGATGGTGCTTTGGTTACGCTTGCAAGATGAAGACGAATTTGATGTATACCATGTGAAATAATGAATAGTGAATAGTGAAGAATGAATGGTTAGTGGTGCCGTAATCTAAAACATGACACAACTGTAGGGGAGGATAGTATCCTCAAGTTATGAAATGAATATATTGCAAATGTAAGGGCAGATTCTATATCTGTCCACAGAATGTTTGTTTTTCACTGACAAGCTTCTTCTATCTTGTATGAAATAGCAACCTTTGGCATATTCTATGAACAGTCGAAATGATTGGAGATAACCTATGATTGAATTGAAAAAACTGAACAATGGAATTGTGGTTGCGTTGGAAGAAATCGCTTATGTAAGAAGCATTTCCTTTGGGATTTGGGTCAAAAATGGTTCCAGAAACGAAACACCAGAAGAAAATGGCGTTTCCCATTACATTGAGCATATGATGTTCAAAGGAACTGAAAAACGAACTGCCAAAGACATTGCAGAAGAAATGGACGCAGTTGGTGGTCAAATCAATGCCTATACCACCAAAGAATATACTTGCTATCATACACGTGTGTTGGATGAACATTTTGATCGTGGTTTGGATGTGATGGAGGATATGGTTTTGCATTCTGCTTTTCTACAAAAAGAAGTGGATAAGGAACGTAATGTCATCACAGAAGAAATTTATATGTATGAAGATGCACCAGAAGAATTGGTTCACGATGCATTGCAAGATGCCATTTGGTCAGATAGTTCTTTGGGTATGCCGATTTTGGGTACAGAAGAAACCATTGGCAATTTGACAGCAGAACACATCAAAGCCTATTATGAAGCAAATTATCATACAGAAAACATGGTGTTGTCTGTGGCTGGTAATTTCAAAACAGATGAAATGATGGAAAAGCTGAACCGTAAATTGGGTAGTTTCCATAGAAATCAACCCTACAAACCATATGAAACCAAAGCAGAATATAAGGTGTCTCATGTGGTGCGTGAAAAGGATGTGGAACAAGTCCATACAGTGTTGGCATTTCCATGTTTTGGTCGGAATCATAAGGATAAATATGCATTGGCTGTGTTCAATACCATGTTTGGTGGTGGTATGAGTTCCCGTTTGTTCCAAAAAGTGCGTGAAGAAGAAGGTTTGACCTATTCCATCTATAGCTACACCACAGCTTTTGACGATACAGGCTTGTTTTCCATTTATGCAGGTATGAATCCCAATCAGTTGGAGCGTGTATTTGCATTGGTGAAAGCAGAAATTGAAGAAGTGAAAGCACATGTATTGTCAGAAAAATGGATTGCAGTCACCAAAGAGCAAATGATCAGCAATTTCATCATTGGCACAGAAAGCACTTTGAATCGCATGAATTCAGCAGGTGCAGCATTGTTGTTGCGTGGTAGTGTGGATGAAACGGAAGAAGTCATTGCAAAGCTCAGTGTCGTAACAGGTGATGATATTTTGCGTGTGGCAAATACCATTTTTGATATGACACAAATCAGCTGGTGTGCAGTGGGCAATGTGAAAAACTTGGATGTGGATGGCATTGCAAATAAAATTTTTTCATAATTTATATAAAACTACAAATACTACCTATGAGGAATGGGAATTGAGAAGAACTTGCGGACATGGCAAGCCATGTCCCTACGGTGTTTCGTAAGGGAATGTTTCGCAAAATATTGTGTAGGGTTGGGTCTTGACCCAACCGAAAACGAGAAATCATTGTATTTTATGGAAACACAATATCAATCATCACAATTCACCATTCACTCTTCACTGGAAATGTGAATCATTTCTATAATAAGGGAGGTATTTGTATGAAAGCAGCAAATTGTGTGGCACTGACTTTGATTGTCATTGGTGCAATCAATTGGGGGCTTATTGGATTCTTTGGATTCGATTTGGTCACCAGCATCTTTGGTGGCAATCTATTCTGGATTTCCAGAGTCATCTTTGGATTGGTGGGGATTGCAGGCTTGTATTCCTTTGGTCTTTATCCATTGGTAACACAAGACAGTCCTACAATGGATGTAGCAAAACGATGATAACAAACAGGCAGAGAAATCTGCCTATACATAAATGGGAGGATTGTATGCGATTTACAAAAATGCAAGGTTGTGGCAACGATTATATATACATCAATTGCTTTGCAGAAGTGGTGGAACACCCAGAGAAATTGGCAATTGCAATGAGTGAACGTCATTTTGGTATTGGAGCAGATGGTTTGGTTTTGATTATGCCATCTGAAACCTGTGATTTTCGTATGCGTATGTTCAATCTGGATGGTTCTGAAGGGGAAATGTGTGGCAATGCTGTGCGTTGTATTGGGAAATACGTTTTTGAACGTGGCATGACTGACAAAACATTGGTATCACTAGAAACCAAAGGTGGCATCATATATTTGGATTTGGATGTACAAGATGGCAAAGTTGCAACAGTTTGTGTGGATATGGGTACACCTAGTTTGGAAGCAAAAGACATTCCTGTGATACATGAAACCAGCCCTGTTGTTGGCAAAAAAATAGAAGTTCTTGGCAAAGAATATGCAATGACTTGTGTGTCTATGGGCAATCCACATGCAGTGATATTTGTGGAAGATGTGGACAATTTCGATGTGGAAGGTGTTGGCAAGCTCATTGAATGTCACAAAGACTTCCCAAACAAAGTCAATGTAGAGTTTGTGGAAATTGTGGATAGAACCCATGTAAAAATGCGTGTATGGGAGCGTGGCAGTGGCGAAACTTTGGCTTGTGGTACAGGAGCTAGTGCAACTGCTGTGGCTTGTATTTTGAATGGTTTGTGTGATGATAAAATCAAAATCTCTTTAATTGGTGGGGATTTGACAATAGAATATAAGGAAAATCATGTGTTTATGACAGGCATTGCAGAAATTTCCTTTGATGGTGTTTGGTTGAAAGAGGTGTAAGTGTGGCAAAAGAAATGCACGAAACAGCAGAAGTAGAAGAAAAGTTAATTTTATTTGCAGTGGAACAAGATGAACGCAGAAGTAGATCTGCAATGGGTACAGATGCTTGCTTGGATGAATTGGAAGAATTGGTCAATACAGCAGGCGGTACTGTTGTGGCAAGATGCATCCAAAAAAGAGAAACCATCCATGGGGGTCATTATTTTGGAAAAGGTAAAGTAGAAGAATTGAAAATGATGGTGGAAGCATATGACGCTTCTGGCGTTGTGTGTGATGATGAATTGTCACCTGCACAATTGAAAAACTTGGAACAATTATTGGATACCAAGGTGATGGATCGAACCATTGTTATTTTGGATATCTTTGCAGGCAGAGCTTTGTCTGGTGAAGGAAAATTACAAGTGGAATTGGCACAGTTGCGATACAGATTGTCACGTTTGGCGGGTATGGGTGCTTCCATGTCACGTTTGGGTGGTGGAATTGGTACCAGAGGTCCTGGTGAAAAGAAATTGGAAGTGGATAGACGATACATCAAAGATCGTATTTCAGAGTTGAAAGCAGCTGCAGCAGAAATCAAAACACATCGTGAATTGTTGCGTAACCAAAGGGGTAAAAAAGGTACTCCAACGGTTTCTTTGGTGGGATATACCAATGCTGGCAAATCCACTGTTATCAACTATTTGACAGATGCTGGCGTTTTGGCAGAAGACAAATTGTTTGCAACTTTGGATACCACAACCAGAAAAGTGGAACTACCCAATGGTTCTGAAATCCTGTTGACAGATACAGTTGGTTTCATCCAAAAATTGCCACATCATTTGGTGCAAGCATTTAGAGCAACGTTAGAAGAATTGCAATATGCAGATATTTTGCTCCATGTGTTGGATGCGTCCAATCCAAATCGTGAAGAACATATGGAAGTGGTTTATAAAACCCTTGAGGATTTGGGATGTAAAGACACACCAGTCATTACAGTGTTCAATAAAATGGATCGTGAAGGTGTAGAATTACCTTTGCCATTGGATGCACATGCTCGTGAAGTGGTGCAAATTTCAGCACTGACAGGTGAAGGATTACCAGAACTGTTGCAAACCACAGAAGATTTGCTGAAAAGTTTCCGTAAATCCATGGTGGCATTGGTTCCTTATACAGAAGGTGGACTCATTGGTTGGGTACATGGCAGATGTGAAATTTTGCGTGAAGAACATACACCAGATGGGGTTTTGTTGGAAGTGTTTGTAGATGAAGAATCTGCAAATCGTTTGGAAAAATATGAACAACCACAAATGTAAATAGACGTAAATGAAAAGGATGGTGAAAGCCATCTTTTTTTGTATACGCATGAAATGATGTTATTTATATCAATCAGAATCTTTGGTTTTCACAAAACGAAGGAAATAAATCATATGGAACAACCAAACAAAGAACAAAGAAATTTGTCCAATGGGTACATGTGACATGAAACAAAAACTAACACCCATAACCAGAGTAACGGTACAAATGACACGTCTTTTGGCTGATTTGGTCATACCATCACCTTGGACAAAACTTTCCAAATTTTGTTTGTATAACTGGGTACCTTTGAACCAAGCATTCAATTTCTCACTGCTTCTACCAAAACAAAAAAGCGCTAACAAAAGAAATGGAACAGATGGCAACAATGGCAAAATTGCACCCAAAAAACCCAAACCAACACCAAGCATACCAACGATAATATATAGTATTTTACGTAGATTCATTTGATTGTTCCTTTCTTTTATGTTTGATGGTTTCTGCAACGTGTTTGATTGCCAAAGGTGGATTGTAAATGAGCATCCAAGGACCAGCAAATTTCATAACATTGCGGATTTTCTCTCTTTCTGATGGACGATAGCAATGTATTTTGCAATTGGAGCAAAAGGTTTTGGTTTCCTGAAAAGGACATTTTTCTGCACGTAATTTTGCATAGTCCAATAGGGCAGTGCATTCATCACAAAGGGTTTTGCATCTATGCTTTTTTTTACAATATATGCCAATCATCAATGTCAAAAGTTCTTGTTCTTTGGTTTTTTGATCCATAAATTTAACTCCTATTGTTCAAAAACAGTATACCAACTTTTACGAAGTTAGCACATAAAAACTAACGAAAGTATACCACCATATGAAAAATTTGGCAATGGTCAGTGGTATAGAATTTGACAAAAGGTGTTTGTATTGATAAAATGGTTGCATATATCAGATGATTGGAGCTATACAAAAACAATTGGATGCATCAAAGTTTAGGAAATTTACGAAAGAAAGGGTATATATATGGAAAAAGAATCGTTTCAAGCCAAGGCAATACGCCAAAGTGATGAAAATATGCTGAAATCGATTGTGTTGATTCGTATGAACAAAGGAGAAACCCATGTAAAGGATTTGGCAGAAACCCATCAAATGAATTTGACAACAGCATATTCTGTGGTGAAGCGTTTGACTAAAAATGGATATATCAACCCATTGGATCCACATAGAGGGGGTAGAACCTCCAACAAACAAAGCTTGATTTTGACACCAAGTGGAGAAGCATTGGCGAAACGTATTTTGGATCGTCATGAAATTGTCCATAGTTGGTTGTTGCGTTTGGGTGTACCCTATGAGCAAGCAGATGAAGAAGCCTGTGATATGGAACATGGTATTTCTGATAGCACCATGGCAATTTTGGAACGTCATGTTTCCATGGTATCTGAAAAAACAGGTATGCCAGAAGCACCAGTTGGCAAAGTTATGGATCGCATGAAGCAAATTCATGCTACAAATCATCCTATGACAGTCAGTGATAAAGTACACGAAGCAGTGGAATATGCTGGTGGTGTGGAAGGGATTTATCGTAAAGAAGCATTGCTTGCAAAAGTGGGTGGAGAAGATGCCACCAAAGAAATGTTGGAAATGGTAGATGCTTTGGGTGGTTTGGAAGTTTGGCGTAAAGAAAAGAAACAACTTTTGGCATTGAAAAAATTGGTGGATGAAAAAGAAGACATTAAGTATGTGCAAAAGGTGTTTGCATATTTGGATTTTATTGGTGGTTTTGGTCGTTTGCGTAGTGTTATGACCACCTTGGAAAAGAATGATTTGCAATTGGAAGCATTGGAACAATTGGTGGAACTGAAAAAATCCATTGGCTTGTCAGAAGAACAATGGGATGTGAATTTTGCAAAATGGAAGAAACTTTCACGTGACATGGGTGGTGTAGAAAAGATGCTTTCTGTTTTGGAAAAGGAACAAGAAATTTGGAAAGAAATTTATAGAAGATAAATAACTAGCCTTTTGTGTGTCTTATGGATGCCAAAAGGTTTTTTTATTGGTTTTTTATTTGATGGTTTGTATTATTGGAAAAATAAAAATATTTGATGGAGTGAAAAACATATGTGTCTCACAAAAACACGAATTTTGCAAATAAAGTAGAGAAAAATAAGAAAAAGATAAGAAAATTACAAAAACAAAAAGAAACCAAAAGAAATAAAACGTAAGCATATATAAATAATTCAATTGAATAAATAAATATATTTCATAAATATCTATGTATTTTATTGAATAATAAAGGAAAATTAAGATGTGTTGTGCACTACACAAATGTTTATTTATATTAAATATTTAGAAAAAAGATATTGACAAAATATATTTGTTGCAGTAGAATGAAAAAGAATTTTAAGAAAAGGAATAATAATACACTTCATAGAATTTAAAAATAACCGATTTATGTGAATGTAATATTTTTTTTGTAAGTGAGTTATTGATAACTAACTTTATTATGGGTTATAGGGATTTTGGTAAGTGAGAAAGGAAATGAATTTGATGAAATTTCAAAAGCAGAAAAAGAAGATGCAAAAGTTGATGGGGATAGTGGCAACACTTTCTACAATTTCTCTTTTATCACTCAATGTATTGGGTGGAGAAGTGGCAACAACTGGAAGTGGAGATACTGGAAGCACAGCTGGTACATCAACAACAACAAGCCAAGGTGAAAGTATCACCAGTACAGGAAGCGAATCTAGTGTAGGAAGTGAATCCGGTACAGGAAGCGAATCCAGTACAGAAAGCGAATCCGGTACAGGAAGCGAATCCAACACAGGAAGCGAATCTGATACAGAAAACAATTCTTCTACAGAAACTACACCAGAAAGTGAAGCAAAACCAGAAAGTGAAGCAAAATCAGAAGGTGAAGCAAAACCAGAAGGCGAAACAAAACCAGAAGGTGGCTCTACTGGCGGTGGCGGTTCTACATCAGATGAAGATGTGACAGAAGAGGAAGTTGTACCAGAAGTGGAAGAAGAAAATGAAGTTGAGGAAGAAGTTCTCATTGGGCCTGTTTTGCCAGATGTGGAAAATTTGGTGGAAGTGAATCTTGCTGAGGTGATCTATAAAACATATAGCTTCACATTTACAAAAGATGTAAATGAAGAATTGTTTGGTTTGATGACAGCAGATGAGGAGCCATCAGAAAACATGGTAACCACACCAGTCACTGCAACCATACCGGGAACTGTTACTGCAACAGCCAATGTTCCAACAGAAATTTTCACAATTCCAAGTGGTATCGAAGAATAAAAGAAAAGGAAAGTGTATATGAATCAGAAGAAAAAAATAATCATCTGTCTAGGTGCGATTGTGTTGTGTTTGGTGGCATACTTCGTTGGACAGGCAAATAGACCAGTAGGAACTGGTACCGTAAGCGTTGGTACTGCATCCATAAGTGACGTTACATATGAATTTGAAGAAGAACAAGAACGTGCAGGTGCAACCATTGGCGATAACATCAAAATCCCAGGATATGATTTGATTGCTGTGGATGCTGGCGAAACCAAAATCAAAGGAGATTTCTTCAATCCAGATGAAAACAATGTATATTTCAAAATGGTATTCCAATTGACAGAAACAGAAGAAATCATTTTTGCATCAGATCTCATCAAACCGGGTCAACATTTGTATGAAATCGAGTTGATGCGTGTTTTGGATGCAGGAGAATATGATTTGACCATTTTGTATGAAACATTTAGTACAGATGGCAACTTTACACCACTTAATGGTGCAAATTTACAATGCCCATTGCAAGTAGGATGAAATGAACAATAGGCAGAACCCATTTGATATGGTGCTTTTTGTAGGGGGTAACCCTAGCGGTTGACCGAGAAATTGGTGGCAAGCAGAAATGCTTCACATAGAGAAATGTAACTAGAGGATTTAAAAGCTTAAGGTTTTAAAATGAATTAAAAGATTTAAAGGGCGTAAGTTAAAGGTTTTAAATGGTTTTAAAGATTTAAAGGTTTTAAAAGGTTTCAAAGGAGTAAATGAATGAAAAAAAGTAATAAAGCAATGGCAACAGTAATGGCAGCTATCGTAGCAATGAATGCAATGATGGTTCCAACAATGGCAGAAGAAAGATTTGTGCCAACAGAAGATGGTTCTTATACAACAACAGCAGTTGATATATACAAAGATGCAGCGATGAGCGGTTTCAGTACTTCTGCAAATGGGATGTTTGCAGATGAAGCAGAAATCGAAATCTCTGGAGAATGGGCAACTTTGAAATTATTTGTATACAACCCAATTGCGAGTAGTATGTTAAATGGTGCAGCAGGTGGCGTTTTGGTTGACAACAAAATCACATATGAAGGTGTTGAATATGCAGGAGAATTGACAAGCATTGGATATGAAAATCCAGATGCAGTGGTTAAGCTCTACAGCAAAACAGTAAATATGCTTGGTATTGTTGGTGGAGAAACACACACAAGTGATGTCATTGAATTTACTCTTCCAAAGGCTGTTTTGGGTGAACTTATGGTTCTTACAGGAACTTTGAACTTCTCCAATTACAATATGACACATAATTACTACTTAGATTTGATGTATGCTGACACTGCTAAAACAACATCTCAAACTATGCAAATCTCTGCAACTGTTCCAGCTAATATTTCTACATATGCAGTTACAATTCCAGAATCTGCTGCAATGGGAAATTTGAGTACAACAGAAAACACTTCTGTCAACTATGAAGTGACTGTGGATGCAGGTACAGCAGGTAAAAGCATTACAATCGAAACAACAGATGCAACTTTGACAAATGAAACTGGTTCTGTAACACTTGCACTTACCAATACATTTGGTTTGGATGGTGTAGCAACATTTGCAGAAAGTGGTTCTATCACAGGTTCTTTGATGGTAATGGGTTCTGATGTAGCAAAAATTGCAACAGATGCAGCACAAAACTTGACAGGTTCCATCACATTTACAATTACAGCAGAATAAATTTACATAAGATTTTGTAGGGACAACCCTAGCGGTTGTCCGTGGTTCTCGGTAATATGCAAAATGCTTCATATAAAACAACACTATAAGGATTCATAAGGAGGATAATTATGAAAAAATTTAACAAATTGGTATCCGCAGCAGTGGCTACCGCAATGGTAATGGGTACAGTAGTTCCAACAATGGCATACACAGGTACAGTTCCAACAGAAGATGGTACATACACAACAGATAGCGTTATGGCATATCAATACTATCCATATTTGACTGGAACAACCGTAGCTAGTATGTGTAATGGTGTTTTTGCAGCAGAAGCAGATATCGAAATTTCTGGTGATGATGCGATTTTGAAATTGTATGTGTGTAACCCAACTCCAACTTGGGGTGGTTTGGATACAGGTATTTTGTCTAATGCAGCTATCACAGTGGATGGTGTAGAATATGCAGGTGAATTGACAAGCATTGGTACTATAGATGCAGATGCAGCGGTAAAACCATTTAGCCAAGATTCTTCCTTCTTTGGTATTTCTGCTGGTGAGTCTTATGCTTGTGATACTATGGAATTTACAATTCCGAAAACAGCTTTGGCAGGAACAACAACAACATATAATGGTAACGACATTGAACATGATTTGATTGCAATTTCTGCATTTGTAAACTTGGTTATGAATAGTGAACAAGATTTCTTCTTGGACTTGAACTATGCAGATGCTCCAGAAGTAACTTCCCAAACAATGGATATTACAGCAACTGTTCCAGCTAACGTTGCAACATATGATGTAACCATTCCGCAATCTGTAGAAATGGGCGAACTCAGCACAACAGAAGATACAGTTGTATCCTATGAAGTGGAAGTAGATGCAGACAACATCAGCAAATCCATTACAGTGGAAACAACAGATGCAACTTTGACAGATGCAAGCGGTTCTGTATCCTTGGCACTTGTAAATGCATTTGGTGAAGAAGGCGTAGCAACATTTGCTGAAAGTGGCACTACATCTGGTTCTTTGACTGTAGCTGCTGCTGATGTAGCAAAAATCGCAACAGATGCTGCACAAAGTTTGACAGGTTCCATCACATTTACAATCACAGCAAAATAAGAATCGTAAATTCCAATTAACTTGTAGGGGTGTCCCTATGTGGGCACCCGTTGGTTGATATTAAGGAAAAACAAGACAAAGATAGAACAAGGATGTAGGAAATCTGCTTTATATGGAATACCTACATCCTATTTTTAGAAAATATGAGGAAAAATTGATGAAAAAAGTAGCGTGGATTTTATCTGCTTTGCTAATGACAAATTCAGCGTTTGGATTTGGAGGATTGACTACAGTAGAAGCTGCCACCACAACAGGAGGCAACAGCACCTATACCGTTTCCATTCCTCAATCTGTGAATTTTGGCGAATTGGATACAAACAACAACAATAATTTGAACTACACCCTTGAAATTGAATATACAGATACAACCAACACACCAAGTGTTTCTGTCACATCTCCTGCAAATGGAGTTTTGGTTTCAGAAACAGGAGCAGAAATTGTATTTTCAAATAACCTTTCTTCTACAACATTGACACAAGAAGTTGATGTGCGTACAGGAACATTGACAGTAGAAAAATCTGCATTGCAAGATGTGGAAGCGGGCGATTATACTGGCAATTTGACCTTTAATGTTGGATTGGCTTCTACAGATGGAAGTGGCAACAATGGGTCAACAGATGAAGAATTGGGCACACAAAAAACATTTGCAGATGGCAATTACTATGTGGATATGTATCTTTGGAATGCCTATGCAGACCAAGTTTCTATGGGGAATCGTGCTTTTGAAAACAACCAACAAGCATTGGTAACCTTTGTGGATGATGCAGTCACCACAGTGCAATTTGCAACCAATCCAGTGGATATTTCTGGCATTACATCTGCTTTGTGGGAGTTGTATATTGGTGGTGTGGCAGTACAGGCGTTGGAAAGAACTTCCTTTACAACCAGTACCAATGGATATACATTTGACTATTTGGCAAAGGGTATCTTTGATTTGCCAACTTATGCACAACCATCTAGCACAAGTGATGTGACATATGTAAATGATGTCATCATTGTGGTGCCAGATACGGTTATGGATTTGTCTTATCCATCTGGTGAAATTCCAGCCAGACTTCGTTTCAATTGGAGTACATTGGAAGCAACTTCTGATGGTTCCATCAAGCAAGATAGCTCTATGTTGGAAGATGTAATGGATTTGGAGGAAGCATTGTCAGAAGAAGAATCTCTTTCAGATGCAACCACAGAAGATGGCAAAACCACGGTGGAAATTACAGCAGCAGTTACACAAGATGGCAATACCATTTCTACAAATATTACAGAAGACACCATGAATACTGCAATTGAAAGCGTTCTTGTGGAAGCAGCAAAAGAAGATACAGAACCAGTGGTGAAAATTGCAGTAACAACAGCAACCACAACAGATACTTTGTCTGTTACATTGCCAGAAACTTCTTTGGCAACCTTGGCAGAATCTGACGGTGCAACTTTGGTGATTGCATCTGATTTGGGCGATATCGTCTTGGATCAAGAAACCATGAAAGCCATTGCAGAACAAGCAACAGGCGAAATTACCATTGAAATTTCCTTTGCAACAGAAGATGGTGAATTGTCTGATGCAATGATGGAAGTGATTGGCGATGCAACCTTGATTCGTTTGCAAATTTTGTCAGATGACAACTATATTTCTGACTTTGGCGGTGGTCAAGTCAATGTAACAGTACCTTATACTTTGCAAGAAGGCGAAGTTGCAGAAAACATCGTGGTATTCTATGTAGACGAAAATGGTAATACAACACCAAGAGCCACTACATATGATGCAGAAAATGAAACTGTTAGCTTTGCAACAGGTAGCTTCTCTTATTACATGATTGGCTTTACAGAAGAAGAAATTATCATTGTAGATGCATGGGTGAATCCATTTATTGACGTATCAGTAGATAACTGGTTCTACAATGCAGTGCAATTTGTTGTGGAAACTGGCTTGTTCAGCGGTACCAGCGAAAACACCTTCTCACCAAATGCAGAAATGACAAGAGCAATGCTCACAACTGTTTTGTGGAGATTGGAAGGAACACCAAATCGTTACTCCAGAGGATATTCCTTTGCAGACGTAACAGAAGATAAATATTACTACGATTCTGTGCTTTGGAGTGCAGAAAACAACTTGGTATCTGGTTATACCAATGGACTCTTTGGTTCCAATGATTCCATTACCAGAGAACAATTGGTGGTTATCTTGTATCGCTATGCACAAATGAAAGAAGCAATGGTTATGGGTGATACAGAATTGGCTGACTTCACAGATGCAGCAGATATCGCATCCTATGCAACAGATGCCTTTACATGGGCAGTTGGAACTGGGTTGGTTTCTGGTGTGGAAGAAGGACGTTTGGCACCAAAAGCAACTTCAACCAGAGCACAAGTGGCATTGATTTTGCAAAAATACATTGCTTTGGAAGAATCCATCTTGACAGAAGAAATAGAAACAGAAGCATAAATTGTAGGGACATGGTTTCCTTGTCCATAAAACCAAAGATTCTTCGTCACTCTGTTCCTCTGAATGACAGTGATGAGGTATCTGTAGGGACATGGTTTCCTTGTCCGTAAAACTTTGTTCCTCTGAATGAAATGAGAAATCTTGTTTTGTAGGGGCGTACCTGTGTGTGCGCCCGTTTATCACATGAAAAGCCATCTCTTATGGGGTGGCTTTCTGTATCATATAGTAGGGATAACCCATATGGTTGTCTGTAGAAAAGGAGTCTAAATATGAAAAAAATACTCAAAAAAACAATAGCTGTGGCATCTTGCCTGGCTATGCTTTTGCCAAACGTGGCATTTGCAGCAGAAAACCAATATGTAACTGTAGATTTTTGGCATGCAGTCAGTGATCAAGCATCCATGGGGAATTTGGCAACAGATAACAATGAATTTGCTTTGTATTTGGCAGATGAAAACATCCTCCAAATGGGTACAAACCCTGTGGATGTCAGTGGTTTTCAATCAGGTGTGGTAGAAATTTTGGTGGATACCACAGGAGATGGAGACTACAAAGCAGTGGATGTCATTTCCAGAGGTATGGTGGAAACAGGTACCAAAAACGATGGTGTGAATCATGAAGTGAATTTCATCAACAAATGTGAATTTGAGTTGCCATCTTACATCAAAAAAAGTGGTGTAGAATACATTCCAATTCAAATTTCTGTACCACATACACCAATGGATGTGGTTGTAGGTGAAGGTTATTTGGATGCAAGAATTCAATTGGACTGGACACAGGTGAAATCCACATCTGATACAGATTTGGTTGTGGATGCAAGTATCAGTTCTGGTACTGTCAATGCAGTTGGTGTTGTAGATGAAGCAACTGGTATTATGGTAGCAGGTGATTCTACAGTGGTACACAGCGAATCCTACTTGGAAGTGACCACCATCACAAGTGGTAGCGATTACACACTTGCAAAAAATGCAGTTGGAACAGATGATTTTGATTTGTATGAAATCCAAATGGTGTTAAATGGTGTAGACCAAGTACCTGATGGTGCTTTGGAAATCACATTCCCATATTCCAGTGATATTGAATTGTATCGCATCAGTGATACAGGAACCAAAACCGTTTTGCGTGGTTTGTACAAAGATGGAGAATACAAAATCTCCACACGTCAAATGGGTCTATTTGCAGTGGTAGGTGGCACCAATATGTACACACCTGCTACAACAGAAACAGTAGAAACACCAGTAACAACAACTTCCACAACAGCATTTACAGATATGACAAGCCATTGGGCAAAGGATAATGTGGCAAAAGCTGTGGAATTGGGTCTGTTCAGTGGTATCACAGAAACCACATTTGCACCAAACGATAGCATGACCAATGCAATGGCAATCAGTGTATTGTATCGAGTTGCTGGCACACCAGATGTGACAACAACAGAAACACAATGGTATGCAAAAGCAGTTGCTTGGGGCTTACAAGAAGGTATTGTTGGTGGATACAACGATTTTGTACCAATGGATTCCATCACAAGACAAGAATTGGCAACTATGTTGTATCGTTATGAATTGACACAAGGTGGTGGCACAGAAAAAGTAGATTTGTCTAGCTTTTCTGATGTAAATTCCATTGCAACATGGGCAGCAGATGCATTCTCTTGGGCAAATGCAAAGGGTATCATCAATGGCACAACAGCAACCACTTTGGCGCCAACAGAAGGCGCTACCAGAGCACAAGTTGCAACTATGTTTGTATCTTATACAAAATAACTAGAAATTGTAGGGGCAATCCTATGTGATTGCCCGTTAAAATAGGAGAATGATATGAAAAAATTAATCACAATGGTATTGGGACTTATGTTGTGTTTGTCTATGGCAGTGCCTACATTTGCAATGGACAATGGTGCATTCACTGCATATATGAATTCTGATTACTACAATCCAGACACAGGCAACATTGACGATGGTGGTACTGCAAATGCTGCTTTGGGTGTTGGTATGTGTAGATCCGTAACAGGTGAAAGCGTTTTGGTAGAAAAAATTGGCGATGACTATTACTTGACAGTTCGCTTGTTGTTGCAAAGCAATACAAAGGAAGTGGCGTTCTACAATCGTGTAGGATTTGACAGCTATGTGCCAGTTTCCTATGAAATCATGACAGAAAATGCAGCAGATGATTCTGTGGACTATCGCATCAAAGTAACAGATCCATTTGCACCCATCAAAGCAACTATGTACGTAACACCAATGGGTAGAGATGTACTTTGGTATATGTATGCAAGTGAAAGTACATTGAGCTCCAACACAGGTGACTTTGTGGTAACAGCAACAGCAGATGTCATTGCATCTTTGGAACAACCAGTAGTGGTAGAAACAGTGGAAGAAGCTACAGTTGTAGCAGATGTCATTGCAGAAGCGGAAGAAATGACAGAAGCAGTAGAAGAAATCACAGAAGATGCAATAGAAGAAGATGTGGAAGATGTGGAAGAAGAAATTGACGAAATCACCACAGAAGAAGCTGAAGAAGCGCTTGCAGAAGTTACAGAAGAAATTGAAGAAGTAGAAGAAATAGAAGAAGTTGCAGTAGAAGCTACAGAAGAAAGCAGTGCATTGCCATTGGCGGTTGCAGTTGTAGTAGTATTGGCAGCAATTCTCATTGTATGCAAAAAGAAATTGGGTGGCAAAAAATGAAATGGAATAAAATAATTGCAATTTTAGGTGTGACATCTTTGCTTATGGGACTTTGTGGTTGTGCAGTCAACCAAGCACCAGAAACAGCGGAAATAACAAAAGAAACAGTGGAAGTGGAAGAAGAAGCAAGACTCATTGCAACTTCCTATGCAACGGTACAAATTTTTGATTTATTGGACATTGATTTGATTGCCAGAGCAGAAACTGCTAGAGAATTGTCACCAAAATATGCAGAACTTCCAATTGTGGGAACTGCAATGGCACCAGACGCAGAAGCAATGCTCATGATGGAACCAACCAATGTCATTGGTCCAGATACTTTGATTGAAGAAATCAAACCAAAGTACGATGCAGCAGGTTTGCCATATACCTTCATTGATTTGCAAAGCATTGAAGGCTTGTATGAAAGCGTTACCATGATTGGTGAAGCTTATGGAAAAGCAGAAGAAGCAGCTGCAATTGTGGCAGATTACGAACAAAGTATGGAAGAATTCTATGCATCCATTGCAGATGTGGAAGCACCAAGGGTTTTGGTTTTGATGGGACTTCCAGGTGCGTATATCGGTTGTACACCAAATTCTTATGCTGGTTCTTTGGTGGAAATTGCAGGCGCAACCAACGTGATTCAAGTGGATACAGAAGAAAATTTTGTTTCTTGGAATACAGAAGAATTGATGGCATTGGACCCAGATATGATTTTGCTGACAGCACATGCACTTCCTGATATGGTTATGGATATGTTTACAAATGAGTTTGCAACCAATGATATTTGGAAGAACTTTCGTGCAGTGGAAGAAGGTCATGTGTATGCTTTGGACTACACCACATTTGGTATGAGTGCAACCTTCAATTGGACAGAAGCCTTTGATTCTTTGACAGAAATTTTCTACGAAGGTACATATGAAAGTTTTATAGATGAGGAAGAATGATATGAATGGTAAGAAAACAATCGGTTGTAAAAAATTAGGAATAGGCGTATTGGGGTGTCTGATTATGACACTCCTTATTGTCATTTTGACATTTACAGCCATGAAATTAGGCAGTATCGAAGTGACATACAAAGAATTGTTTGATGGTTTGTTTGTTGCATATGACAAGAAGGTAACGGTTATTTACAATTTGCGTTTCCCTAGAATCATTGTGGCACTTTTGGGTGGTGTATCTCTTTCTTTGAGTGGGTTGTTGTTCCAAGCAATTCTCAAAAATCCATTGGCAGACCCAGGTATCATAGGGATTTCTGGTGGTGCAGCCTTCACAAGCACATTGGTTTCAGCTGTATTTCCAATGATGTACTTTGCAACACCCATCTTTGCATTTGTCGGTGGATTTGCAACCTTCTTGCTCATCTATTCTTTGGCGTGGAAGGGTAGCTTAGACCCCCTTAGAATCATCTTGGTGGGGATTGTGGTTTCTGCTGTTTTGGTTGGTTTGACCGAAATTGTAGGACAAATGGCAAACAGAACAGGTGTCACTGTAGTGGTAGGTGGGTTGTCTCAATTGGTGTGGAATGATGTGAAGGTATTGACCATTTATTCCATCATTGGCATTGTGGGTGCCATTGTATTTGCACCAGCTTGTAACATTCTTGCTTTGGAGGATAAAACCGTTAGAAGCTTGGGCATCAATGTGGATTTGTTGCGTTTTGGCATTTCCATTGTGGCAGTCATCTTGGTTTCTGGTATCACAGCAGTGGTTGGAATCATTGGATTCTTGGCACTGATTGCACCACACATAGCAAGAAAGTTGATGGGTAGTGACCATAGAATTTTGGTTCCATTTTCTGCGTTGTTGGGTGGTTTCTTATTGCTTTTGGCAGATACCATTGGCAGAATCATTGCAGCACCAAATGAAATTTCAGCAGCCATCATTATGAGTGTGCTGGGTGGTCCATTCTTCATTTTGCTTTTGAGAAGAGGTGATACACATGCTTAATATTAAAAATTTGGATTTTGCTTATGGTAAGCTAGAGGTTTTGCAAAACATCAATGCAACCATAGAAACAGGCAAAGTAACGACTATTTTAGGTGCCAATGGTTCAGGAAAGAGTACGCTTTTGCATATTTTATCCAAAAATTTGAAACAACAATCAGGTGAAATCTTATTGAATGAAGAAAACATCAAAAACATATCTTTGAAAGAATTTGCAAAGAAAGTGGCTATGGTACATCAAAAAAACAATGCACCAAATGATTTGACAGTGGAGCAATTGGTGGACTATGGTAGACTTCCCTATGCATCTATTTTGAAAACATCTTTGGATGCAGAAAATCAAAAATATGTAGACAAAGCATTGGCATTGACAGATTTGACAGAGCTGAAAGATAGAGCAATTGGCACACTTTCTGGAGGTCAAAGACAACGTGCTTTCATTGCAATGGCGTTGGCACAAAACACAAATTATCTCTTTTTGGATGAACCGACAACCTTTTTGGATGTGAAATACCAAGTGGAAATCATGCGTTTGGTACAAAAACTCAATAAAGATGAAGGCATCACCATTTTGATGGTACTTCATGATATCAACCAAGCAGTTGCCTATTCAGATCAAATCATTGGCATCAAAAAAGGGGATATCTTGTTCCAAGGACAACCAGAAACGGTTATTTCAGAAGAAAATATCAAGAACTTATATGGCATTGATTTGCCTGTATTCACACACGAAGGAAAACAATGCGTGTTGGCAGTATAAAGGAGGAATAATATGAAATATGTTTGGATTGGAATAGGCTTCTTCTTTTTGGCACTGGGTGGAATTGGCGTGGCATTGCCTATGATTCCAGCAACACCATTTTTGTTTTTGACAGCTGTTTGTTTTGGCAAAGGTTCCAAAAGAATAGACGATTGGTTCAAAGGAACAAAGATGTATAAAGACAATTTGGAGTCATTGGTGAACAAAGAAGGTATGACCATAGCAGCCAAAAAACGTGTCATGGGTTGCATTTCAGGCTTGTTTGTGGTATCTGCAATCTGTATGCGCAACGTAAAAATTGGTTTGATGGTAATGTTGGCAGTTTGGGTGTTGCATGCTTTGATTTTTGCGTTTGTGATACAAACAAAGGAAGATGAGGTGTCACAATGATCAACAAGCGTTTGTTGCAAGAAGTGCCTGAAACAAAGGGTTTTATCTTGCAAAAAATAGGATTGCAATGGTTTGCACTTCTTTGTGGCGTTGGATTTTATGTCTGTTTGGCAGCAATCTTAGGGGATTTGTATGCAGAAATGCCAGTGGAACCATTGTGGTTTCTCTTGGCAATTCCCTGTTTGTTGGTGCGTTTTGTATTGACCAAACAAGGTAGCGTCAGTTCACATAAAATAGCATCACTTGTGAAAACAACCCTAAGAAATAAAATCTACACCAAACTATGTCAAGTAAAGGGTGGGTATACAGAAAAATTCCAAACTTCAGAATTGACCCAATTGGCAACAGAAGGTGTGGAACAAATGGAAATCTATTTTGCAAACTACATTCCACAATTTGTGTATGCATTTTTGGCACCCATTACGTTGTTTTGTATCTATGTCACATTGTCTGTGAAAACAGCGGTGGCACTCTTTATTTGTGTACCACTCATACCCATTTCCATTGTGGCAGTGCAAAAATTTGCAAAGAAATTGCTTGGGAAATATTGGGGTCAGTATATGGGGCTCAGTGACCGATTTTTGGAAAACTTACAAGGCTTAACCACATTGAAAATCTACGCAGCAGATGAAAGAAAACACCAAGAAATGAATGCAGAAGCAGAAGCATTTCGTAAAGTGACCATGAAGGTTTTGACCATGCAACTCAATTCTGTCACAGTGATGGATGTGGTTGCCTATGGTGGCACCGCAATTGGTATGATTTTCTGTGCTTTGGCGTTCAAAGAAGGTACCATCACCATGAAAGAAGCGGTGTTTATGGTGCTTTTGGCAGCAGAATTCTT
Organism: Chakrabartyella piscis; assembly: GCA_030067835.1. Lineage (GTDB taxonomy): Bacteria > Bacillota > Clostridia > Lachnospirales > Anaerotignaceae > Chakrabartyella > Chakrabartyella piscis. The sequence goes on along the minus strand of CP092441.1, from coordinate 2,368,603 downwards.
CTTATCTATGCGTACTTTGGGGAGCTTTTTCCATATCGCAATGAATGGGGTTGCAGCCAGTGAGCGTATGTTTCGATTCTTTGATACAGAGGATCAAACCAAAGAAGGAATCTTACAAAAAGATGGCAATATTTCTGTGAAACACCTAGACTTTTGCTATGGTGACAAACAGGTGTTGTTTGATGTGAATATGGAAATTCCAAAGGGTAGCTTCATCTCCATTGTAGGAGAAAGTGGTTCTGGAAAATCCACAATTGCAAAGATTTTAAGTGGCATCATCCACCACAACAAAGGAAAAATCACCATTGGCAATATGGGGATAGAAACCATTGGAAACATAGAAGATTTTGTAACAGTGGTGTCTTTGGGTAGCTATATCTTTGCAGGTACTTTGGCAGAAAACTTGCTTATGGCAAAACCAAATGCAACAGAAGTGGAGTTGAAATCTGCTTTGGAAATGGTGCAACTTCTTGGATTTGTGGAAGAAAATGGTGGTTTGCACATGCAAATTACAGAACGTGGTTCCAATCTTTCTGGTGGTCAAAAACAACGTCTTGCAATTGCACGAGCACTATTGAAAAATAGCTCCATTTACATTTTCGATGAAGCAACCAGCAATATTGATGCAGACAGTGAAGACAAAATTATGGAAGCCATCTTAGGACTCAAAGGCAAACATACAGTGATCCAAATTACACATCGTTTGCAAAATGTAATCCAATCAGATGCAATTTTCTACATGGAAAATGGTTCAATTGTGGAGTATGGAAAGCATTTGGAATTGATTTGTACCAAGAAGGGCTATGCAAATTTATTTGCAACCCAAGAGGAATTGGAGAATGTTGGCAAAGAAGGAGGTGTGCTATGGGACGCAGTGGTTTGAAGGTAATGGTGGGGCTTGTTGGTCTGGTGAAACCCTTGGCACACATTATGATTTTGTGTATTTTCTTTGGTGTCATTGGCTTCTTCAGTGCCATTGCCATAACTGTTTTGGGTGGTGAATTGTTGCTTGTGGTTCTGGGCAATTCCCAGTTTACCTTTTCCAATATTTGCATGATGCTATTGATCTGTGCAGTGCTTCGAGGTGCTTTTCGATATGTGGAACAAACTTGTGGACACTACATTGCATTTAAGTTGTTGGCACGTATTCGAGATCAAATCTTTGGGGTGTTGCGTAAACTGGCACCAGCCAAATTGGAAACAAGAAATCGTGGCGATTTGATTGCACTCATCACCAGTGACATTGAATTGTTGGAAGTGTTCTATGCACATACCATTGCACCTGTTTGCATTGCCATTTTGGTGTCTTTGGGTATGGTACTGGGCATTGGTCAATTCCATATTTTCTTGGGTGTCTATGCTTTGATTGCCTATGCTATCATTGGTTATGCACTGCCTGTTGGTTTGTGGCAAAAGGACAACCAAGATGGCTTAGGTGTACGTACAAAACTTGGCAATTTGAATGGTTTTTTCTTGGAATCTTTGCGTGGTTTGCATGAAACATTGCAATTTGGAGCAGTGGCAAATAGACAATCAGAAATTGCAGAAAAAACGGAAGAAATCAATGCATTACAAGAGAAAATCAAAGTCCAAGAAGGTCTAAACTTTGGCTTATCAGGCTTTTTTGTCAGTGCTTTGAGCCTAGGTATGGTGGCTTTGCATTTGTATTTGCAATCAGACTTTGCAACCACATTACGCACAACCCTAATGTTGACTGCATCTTTTGGACCTGTCATTGCATTGTCCAATTTGTCTACAACATTGACTTCTACCATAGCATCAGGAGAACGAGTTTTGAATCTGTTGGAAGAAACACCAGAAACAGAAGACGTTTTGGAAGGTAAAACACCCATTTTCACAGGTGCAAAAGCAGAAAATATTGATTTTTCCTATGGAGTAGAAGCAATTTTATCAGATGTGTCTATGGAACTAGAAAAGGGTCAATTGATTTCTTTGACAGGGGCTAGTGGTTCAGGAAAATCCACTTTGTTGAAGTTGTTTATGCGCTTTTGGAGTGCAGATGGTGGTACAGTTTCCATTTCAAATGAAAATATCAATGAAATTCCAACGAAACATTTGCGTACCATGGAAGGGTATATGACACAAGAAACAGACTTCTTCCAAGGCACCATCAGAGAAAATATTTTGTTGGCAAAACAAGATGCAACAGAAACAGAAATGATTGCAGCAGCAAAAAAAGCAGCCATACATGACTTTATTGCAACACTTCCAGATGGTTATGACACCAAAACTTCTGAATTGGGTGAAAGTTTGTCTGGTGGAGAACGCCAAAGAATTGGCTTGGCGAGAGCATTTTTACAAGATGGAGATTTCATTTTGTTGGATGAACCGACAGCCAATTTGGATAGTCTCAATGAAGGTATGATTTTAAAATCTTTGTATGTAGCAAAAAAAGAAAAAACCATTTTATTGGTATCCCACAAAACATCTACCATTGGTGTTGCAGATAAAAATTACCATTTGCAAAGTGGCAGAATGAGTTGATTTGATAGAAATAAAGGTGTAGCAGCAATTGTTGTTACATCTTTTTTTTATTTTTTTGAAATATGGGTGCGTAGTTTTCGTTTTTATTGTACCATATGTAATATAGGTGTGAATTGTAATTGAGAATCGCCTTATACAACTCTAAGTACATGGTTGACGTAAGTGTATGTACTGTAACAAACTATTTTTGAATGCACATCCATAACAACCCCAAACATTGGAATCATAGCCTCCAAATTGAGTCTAGTGTATCCAAGAGGAAGCCCCTAGTATACCTCAAAAGCCCATAAGTTATGGATGTGTAATTCAAAAAAAGTAAAAAAATGTAAGTGGGCTGAAACACTGGAAATACAAGGGTTTTGGTGGGAAATCCCATTTGGACAATCACCAAACAACAAATTTGTCGTTGACAAGGATACTTGTTTTGGATATAATACAACCAATTGAATAACATCTTCGGGGCAGGGTGCAATTCCCTACCGGTGGTATAGCCCACGAGCAGAGCTTTTTGCGACGCATGATTTGGTGAAATTCCAAAGCCGACAGTATAGTCTGGATGAGAGAAGATACAATATATGCACAGGATACGTGTGTCTATTTGCTGATGCCCCTAAATCATTTTGGTTTGGGGTTTTTTGTTTGTAGAGAGCTTATTTTTTGCGTCCTTTTTCTTGCCTTGAATTTGTGTGTTCAAGGCAATTTTTTTATTTAGGAGGGGTTATGAAAGCAGAAGAATATATGGCAATGGCAATAGAGCTTGCAAAAGATGGCATAGGAAAAGTCAATCCAAATCCATTGGTGGGTGCTGTTGTTGTAAAAGAAAGCAATATCATTGGTATGGGTTTTCATGAGCAATATGGTGGACTTCATGCAGAACGAAATGCACTACAAAATTGCAACACATCACCAAATGGCAGCACACTGTATGTCACATTGGAACCTTGTTGTCATTATGGGAAAACACCACCGTGTACAGAGGCAATCATAGAAAGTGGTATCCAAAAGGTGGTCATTGGTTGTTTGGATGCAAATGAAAAGGTGGCTGGTAAAGGTGTTGCCATCTTGCAAAAAGCAGGAATCGAAGTTGTGGTTGGTGTGCTAGAGAAAGAATGCAAAGCACTGAACGAAATTTTCTTCCACTACATCCAACACAAAACACCATTTGTTTTGATGAAATACGCAATGACTATGGATGGTAAAATTACAACGATTACAAGTGATAGCAAGTGGATTACCAACGAGAAATCCAGAGAAAATGTCCACAAAACACGAAACCAATACACGGGGATTATGGTTGGTGTAGGCACCATTTTGGCAGACAATCCAAACTTGACTTGTAGAATAAAAGGTGGTAGAAATCCAATTCGTATCATTTGCGATAGTCATTTGCGAACGCCACTGACCAGTCAGGTAATAGACACAAAAGAAGTCAAAACCATCATAGCCACCACAAACAAAGATACCAATTTACACAAACAATACATAGATAGAGGTGTAGAAATTGTGGAGACTTCCAGTGAAAATGGAAAAGTCAATTTAAAGGAGTTGATGGAAATACTGGGTAGAAAAGGAATGGATAGCATACTCCTAGAAGGTGGTGCAAGCTTAAATTTCTCAGCACTGGAAAGTGAAATGGTTCATAAAATCCAGTGTTACATTGCACCAAAAATCTTTGGCGGTACCACAGCAAAAACGCCTGTTATGGGGGATGGATTTCAGGCTGTTTCAAATCAAATTCAGTTGGTAAATAGCAAAACCATTCACTTTGACGAGGACTTTATGATAGAAAGTGAGGTGCAATATGTTCACAGGCATCATTGAAGAAATGGGCATTGTCAAATCCATCAAAAAAGGTGCAAAATCAGTGAAATTGTGTATAGAAGCAAAGAAGATTTTTTCGGATTTGCATATTGGAGATAGTGTTGCCACAAATGGTGTTTGCTTGACGGTGACATCCATAACAGGCAATGTGTTTTCAGCAGATGTGATGCAAGAAACCCTTTCTAGGTCTAGTTTGCAAGATTTGAAACAAGGTGGTTTTGTCAATTTGGAACGTGCAATGGCTGCAAATGGTCGTTTTGGTGGTCATATGGTTTCTGGTCACATTGATGGTGTTGGCAAAATCATTTCCATCACAAAAGACGACATTGCTTATTGGTATAAGATTCAAACAACCAACAAAATTATGCATTATATCATCGAAAAAGGTTCCATCACCATAGATGGCATTAGCTTGACTGTGGCAAAGGTGGAACGTGACAACTTTTTAGTATCGGTGATTCCACATACTTTGGAACAAACCACATTGCAAAATAAAAAGATAGGCAGTGTTGTCAATTTGGAGAACGATATGGTAGGCAAATACATTGAAAAATTTATGACAACATCAAAGAACATGACAAAAGAATTTCTCATGGAAAACGGATTTTAGGAGGTCAAAATGTTTGCATATAACACAATTCCAGAAGCACTGAAGGACTTGCAAGAAGGTAAAATCATTTTGGTGACAGATGACGAGAATCGTGAAAACGAAGGGGATTTCATTTGTGCCACAGAGTTTGCAACCACAGGGAACATCAACTTTATGGCAACACATGGCAAAGGTCTCATCTGTATGCCAGTGAACCAAGAGCTTGCAGAAACATTGCAATTCACACAAATGGTCAACCAAAATACAGACAACCACGAAACTGCATTCACCGTATCCATAGACCATGTGCAAACCACAACAGGCATTTCTGCCACAGAAAGAAGTATGACAGCCATGAAGATATTGGATGTGGACGCAAAGCCAGAAGATTTCAGAAGACCAGGACATATGTTTCCCATTGTGGCAAAGAAAAATGGTGTTTTGGAACGAAATGGACACACAGAAGCAACGGTGGATTTGATGCGTTTGGCTGGATTGCAACCAACAGGTTTGTGTTGCGAAATTATGGCAGAAGATGGCACCATGATGAAAACGCCAGATTTGATAGGCTTGGCACAAAAATACAATATGAAATTCATCACCATCAAAGAGTTACAGGAGTATCGCAAAAAACAAGATAGACTCATCAAACTTGTGGCAAAGCCAAATTTACCAACGGAATTTGGTACATTCACAGCTTTTGGCTATGAAAATATCCTAAATGGTGAACACCATGTTGCATTGGTAAAGGGTGATATTGGTGATGGCAAAGATGTGCTCATTCGTGTGCATTCTGAGTGTTTGACCGGTGATGTATTCCATTCTGCAAAGTGTGATTGTGGCAACCAATTGGAAGCAGCAATGGCTGCCATTGCAAAGGAAGGTAGAGGCATTTTGTTGTATATGCGTCAAGAGGGTAGGGGTATTGGACTGCTCAATAAACTCAAAGCATATGAATTGCAACAACAAGGGTTGGATACCGTGGAAGCAAATATTGCTTTGGGATTTGGTGAAGATGAAAGAGAATATTACATAGGCTGTCAAATTTTGAGGGACTTGGGCGTGAAATCCATCCATTTGATGACAAACAATCCAGATAAGGTGTATCAGTTGGAGGACTTTGGTTTGGAGATTACAAAACGAGTGCCAATTCAAATCGAATGTGGTGCATATGACCAACAATATCAAAAAACGAAACAAGAGAAAATGGGGCACTATTTGGACATCAAATAAAGGAGAATGCATATGAAAACTTATGAAGGAAATGTGGTTGCAAAGAACATCAAAGTGGGCATTGTGGTGGCAAGGTTCAATGAATTCATCACTTCTAAATTGTTGGGTGGTGCAGTGGATGCATTGAAACGTCACGAAGTTATGGAAGAAGATATCCAAATTGCTTGGGTACCTGGTGCATTTGAAATTCCACTGATTGCACAAAAAATGGCAAATAGCAAGAAATACGATGCTGTCATTTGCTTGGGTGCTGTCATCAGAGGGAGCACAACCCATTACGATTATGTGTGCAATGAAGTGGCAAAGGGAATTGCAATGGTATCTATGCATAGTGAAATTCCTGTGATGTTTGGCGTTTTGACCACAGAAAACATTGAACAAGCAGTGGAAAGAGCTGGTACAAAAGCAGGAAACAAAGGCTATGATGTGGCTTGTGGTGCCATTGAAATGGTGAATCTCATAAGAGAATTGGAGCAATGAGAAAAAAGAGATATTGACAAAAATGCAAGAAACAGATAGCATGAAAGGGTTGGTGATGCCCAACACAAATAATGGAACAATAGAAAGTAGGAAACCAAATGGAATTGCAGAAAAAAGAAGTGGCAACACATGGTTGTACCAATCAGTGTAAATGCCAACAAAAAGCATATGGCTTATGTGGCGGTTGTGGTACACACAATCAAAAAGCAGATACCAAGGAATTGAGCAGTGCAGCACAGGAGTTGGTGAAACAGCTGGAAATCCATTGCTATTTGCCAGTGGTGCAATTTGTTGTCCAAGACACCACAGATCCCATGTTCAAACTCGTTGCCTATTCACCAGTATATATAGAAGAAACAGAGCAAACCATAGAAGAAATTCGAGATATGGGTAAAGTGCTTGTAGATTTGCAAAAGAAGAAAATCCTGACTTTGGACTATCATTTGCCACTACAAGGATATGCATATCAAGAGTATCTGGAATCAGAAGTGTTTGTGGAATTTGCAAACAGTGTGGTTGCAGAAATGAAACAGGAATATACAGGTGTATTTGCAACCATCCAAAAGGGCAGTATGGCTTTGACACAGGAATATTTGGATCAAATTGATGGCTTTTTGGAAGAAAAATAAATATATTGGCAGATAAAAAGGGTGGATTCTCATTGTATAGGAACCACCCCTTTTTGTATCGAATTATTTGTGTTTTTTACCTGTGTAAATGCACATAATCATTGCAAAAACAGCAAGATATGACCAGAATTTATGTTGTTTCATGTTCAATCACTTCCTCACTTTTCAATGTAGGTCTTGTAGAAAGACCAGCCAAACTCAAAGTTGAAACGTTGTGTAACCATGCAGAGGTGCTGCTGGAAATGACACCACCCATACCCAAAAGGATCAACATGGAATTGAATCCAACAATAAAATTATAATTATTGGAAATCTTGTTCATCAAAGCTGTGGAAAACTTTCTAGCATAAACCAGTTGTAGTAAGCTTTCGTTATGAATTGCAATGTCGGAAACTTCTCTTGCAATATCAGAAGAGCCTTTCAATGTTGCAGAAACATGTGCCATACTCAAAGCAGGTGCATCGTTGATACCATCACCAACCATCAAAATGGTTTTGCCTTCTTCTTTCAAAGATTGGACAAGACTGGATTTTCCATCTGGCAAGACAGAAGCAAAATAACGGTCAATGCCCAATTCATCGCAAATATGTTTTGCAACAGCTTCGCCATCACCTGTAATCATAATGATTTCTTGGATACCTTCTTTGCGGAGTGCCTCAATGGTTTCTTTGGCATCATCCCTTGGTGGATCGTTGATACAAACAACACCAACCAACTCGTTGTCAATTGCCAAATAAACAGCACTATCGCTTCCGATGGCATCTGTCAAATATGTATTTGTAGCTTCATCCAAAGGAATATTTTCATCTTCGAAAACAAAATGCTTGCTACCGATAACTGCTCGATGACCTTGGTAAGAACTTGCAATTCCATGTGCCACGATGTATTCCACTTTTTCGTGGTTTTCTGGATGCACCAAGTCTTTTTCTACTGCATGAGCCACAATAGCAGAAGCAACGCTATGAGGGAAATGTTCTTCCAAACAAGCAGCAATGGTTAAGATAGTATCTTCTGTATATGCATCACTTACAGAAATCACCTTGGAAATCTTTGGTACAGCTTTTGTGAGGGTTCCAGTTTTGTCAAAGACAACAGTGTCCACTTTGGAAAGCAATTCTAAGTATTTACCACCTTTGACCAATACTTGATTTTGTGTTGCTTCACGCAAAGCGGTGATGATCACAAGTGGTGTAGTCAATTTGATTGCACATGAGAAATCAACCATCAAAACAGACAATGCTCTTGTGAAATTGCCTGTGAATGCCAAAGTTGCAAAGAACAAACCAAAGCTGACAGGAACAATACGATCTGCAAGTTTTTCAGCATTGCCTTGGATTGCAGCTTTGTTTTCTTCACCAGTATCAATCATTTGAATGATTTTGGAGATTCTGGAACTGTTGGAAAGTTCACGTACAGAAAGGGTAATGTCACCTTCTTCAATGACAGTTCCTGCAAATACAGTGCTACCTTCGTTTTTATGAACAGATAAAGGCTCACCTGTCATCATAGCTTCATTGATGAGTGCATCACCATCTACAATGGTTCCATCTACAGGAATCATACTGCCAGTTCTCACACGAATCACATCACCAATACACAAATCTTTTGTAGGAATTTGAATTTCTTCACCATCTCGAACCAACCAAACTTTGTCGATGTTGATGGCAAGACTTCCAGCCAAAGCATTCTTTGCACGAGCGTTGGAATATTCCAAAAGAAGCTCAGATAGAGAAAGTAAGAACATAATGGATGAAGATGTGTCATGTTGTCCTGTACACAAGGAAGAACCAATTGCAGTTGCATCCAAAACCTCAACAGAAATACGTCCCTTTCTCATGCATCTCATACCACTACGCAAGTATGGAATGGATTTGATGCCTACATATCCTGCATGGAAGGAGCCAGGTAAAATGAAGGAAAATGCAGTTTTGGTAATGGCTTGTTTCAAACACATTTTAGACAATTTTTGTCTGAATGCGGTTTCGATTTCAGCTCTTTTGACTTCGTCAGATGCAACACCATCTTCCAATTCCAATAAGTTCAAGCCAGATAATAGCTTAAGGGCTTCTGTTTTGGAAGCAGCACTTTCATATGCAAATAGAACACTACCATTGGCGGTGTTGGTTTGTGCCATGGTAATTCCTTCAATTTCCATCAGTAAATTTGTAATAGAATAGCCTTGTTCTTTGGAGAAGGCATATTTACCAAATCGCAACCTGAGGCGATTTAGCTCATCGCATACAATTTTGAAATTCATATGCTCACCTTCTTATGCTTCTTCTACTTCTTCAATTTCTTCACAATCACATTCACAATCACATGCTTTTGCTTTTTTTGCTTCATCTTTTGCGCTTTCGTACAAATCTTCTACATCTTCACGCAAATCAGCAACAGTTGCTTCTACAGTATCTTTTGCCATCAAACCTTTTGCTACAGTTTTGACAACAGCTGTTCTAGTTTTTTTACTTTTGGCAACTTTAGCACCCAAAATACCTGCTACAGCACCACCGAGAAAACACCATACACAATCTTTTTTAAAACAATCTAACATTTGAAGCCCTCCTTTAATTATGATGTATTTTTGAGCTAATTGTTATGCAAGGCAATTCGATGTATAAACTCTGCTCAAAGTGTCTTTTTATTATAACATAAAGAATAATAAAATCTAGGCTAATTTGTAAGAAAAGTAAAGGTTTTGTCTTGTTTGTAAAAAATATATTAAAAATGTATATATTTGGAATTTTAGATGGACGTAGTTCAATACAGATGGAAATTGGTGTATGCGTATTGCATTATAGACGTGGAAGTTGCAATGGAGGTATGTAGATTTCCATATTACATAAAAATTAGGCTCTGTAAGAAATTTGTAATGGAAATAGTTGGCATTGTGTAAGAAATCGTAATAGAGTTGAAAGTGTATTCAAAAATTATTGTGCTATACTATAGGTGTATCAGATATGAGGTATGTATATGTTATTGGTCGAAGGATGAAGCGAACCCCCAGAAGGGTCGTCTATCATCTTAAGAATAGAAAACAATTGGTATTATATGTAAAAGGAGATTGAGAAAGAATGAAATTGAGAAATATCGAAGACGTAGAAAAATTTAGAGAAGTAATTAGAGAATGTAATGCAGATGTATTGTTGCAATCCCCTCAAGGAGATGTTTTCAACTTGAAGAGCACATTGTCTCAATATATAGCATTGGGTAGATTGTTGAGTGAACAAGGTGAAGAATTGGAATTGTTTGCAAGAGATAGAGAAGATGAACGTAGATTGTTGTCCTTCTTGGCAAGCATTCGCTAAAATGGTTTTTATGAAGAGAGTGGTATCATGCCTATTCTCTTTTTTATTGCAATTCTTGTTCCAATGTTCGAAATAAATCATCATCAAAAAAATCTATAATTGTAATATCCAAGCCATCACATAATTTTTTAATGGTAGATATGGTAGTGCTATTATTTCTTCCACTCACTATATTATTGAGTGTGGATTGCGTAACACCGCTCATCGTTGCTAGTTTATTTATGGTAATGCCACGACCTTCGCATAATCTCAATAGTCGTTGTTTTACTGCTTCTCCAACTGTCATAAGTACCTCCTGATAAATGATTTACTATAAGGTTAACCATTTTGAGGTTAAAAACTTACCTCATTTGAGTTGACCAATTGGAAATAATATGATAAATTCACCTCAAAAGAGTTATGAGAGGTGATTTTATGAAAACCTGTTCCTTTTTTGGACACAGAGAAGTATCCGATACAATAGAAGACAAACTACTTGAGTACATAGAATACGCAATCAACACCCTTGGTATCACTGCATTTTATGTAGGCGGATATGGTGATTTTGACAGAAAAGTAACCAATTTAATGATTCCAATTCGAAATAAATACCCACATATCCAACTGCTGCTTGCATTGGCATATTTACCTACGAAAAAGGACCCTATAGACAAATCCAATTGGTATGATGATACGGTGTATTTCGATGGTTTGGAATTTGCACCAAAACGTTTCGCCATCACAAAACGCAATCGTCTAATGGTAGAATCCAGTGATGCTATTATCTGCTATATCACACGCAACCATGGTGGAGCATATACAGCAGTAAAGTATGCAAAGAAACAAGAAAAACCAATTTTAAATTGTGTGAAAACCGATGTTTTGTAGGGTGGGGGCTTGCTCCTGCCGTTTTACTATCCAGAAAAGATTCCTCACTCCATTTGGAATGACATTCCATTGGCTTACCATACAAACACCCGTCCATCTCCACAAAAAAAGAGAGTCTGAAACCGAAATTTCACACCCTCTTTTCCTTATACTATGGGATTAGTGCCCATAGTTTGCCAGAATTACTCTTGATTAGCCTTGTGTTTTTTCAGCCATCATTTTTTCTTGTGCTTCAATCATTTTTTTGACCATATATCCACCTACATATCCGTTTTGTGCAGATGTCAAGTCACCATTATATCCTTTTTTCAAAGGTACACCAATTTCATTTGCCACTTCATATTTGAATTGTTCCATTGCTGCTTTCGCTTGTGGTACGTTCACTTTATTGCTGGATTTACTAGATTCACTCATTTGTATTTCCTCCTTAAATTCATATAAATTTGTGTTGCAAGATTAGTATGACACGCACATGTATTATTATGTTAGGAACTTATTGGTAGACTTGGAAGTTGGTTTTGTTTTCATTTCTACTGATAGTTTTGCATTTTCATTGTGAAATATCACAAAAAGTTATAAGAATTTCATTCATTTTTCAATTTTAGTTGCATTCTTCGTCAATTTATATTATCATTGCAAAGAGTGGATAATTCCGCAAAGATGAAGAAGAATAAAGGAGAGAATTGATATGAGTTTATACACAGATTGGACAAAAAAAGCTTTTTCCCAAGAAGGCGGTAGTATAGAAACAGTTTGGAACGAATACTTGCCAAAGGAACAAAAAATTTATGAATATATTTTGAGCGAAAAAGTAGAATTGTTGGAAGGTACAGTTGCTGAATTGTCAGAAAGATTCCACATGAAAGCAGAAGAAATCGTTGCTTTTGTAGATGGCATCAACGAAGTTTTGCCAGAACTCTATGAAATGGATACTATGACAGAAGAAACAGCAGTTTCTTTGCAAATTGATTTCGCTGCATTGTACAAAAAAATGGTGGAATACAAAGCAGAAACTTTGTACAACCTTCCTGAATGGGACAACATCTTTGATGCAGACACAAGAAAAAAATTGATGATTGAACAAAAAAGTTCTCGTACCATCGTAAAAGAGGCTAAGGTAGGACGCAACGATCCTTGTCCTTGTGGTAGTGGCAAAAAATACAAAAAATGTTGTGGCAACGCATAAGATGAACACAAGAGTCATCAAAATTAATCCAGAAAATCCAGAAATAGATTTGGTGGTGGAAGCGGCAGAAGTCCTGAAAAATGGTGGTTTGGTTGCTTTTCCAACAGAAACGGTTTATGGCTTGGGTGGCAATGGATTGGACACAGATGCTTGTAAAAAAATTTATGAAGCTAAGGGTAGACCATCGGACAACCCTTTGATTCTACATATTTCCCAATTCAGTGAGTTGCGTTCCATTGTGAGGGAAATACCTCCTATGGGCGAAAAACTGATGGAAGCATTTTGGCCAGGACCTTTGACGATGGTGTTTCCAAAAGCGGATGTGGTGCCTTTGTCTGTGACGGGGGGGTTGGATACAGTGGCAGTGCGTTTTCCAACACATCCAGTTGCTTTGGCAATCATACGTGCATCGGGGCTTCCAATAGCAGGACCCAGTGCCAATTCTTCTGGGAAACCAAGTCCTACAAGGGCTTCTCATGTGGAGTTTGATTTATCAGGCAAAATTGATATGATTGTAGATGGTGGTGCATCCCATTGGGGGTTGGAATCTACCATTGTAGATGTTTCTGGTGAAGTACCTGTGATTTTGCGTCCAGGTGCCATCACAAAGGAAATGATGGAAGATATTGTGGGTGAAGTGCAAATTGATCCAGCAATCCTATCCAAACCTACAAAGGATTTGAAACCAAAAGCACCAGGCATGAAATACACACACTATTCACCAAAAGCAGAAGTGACTATGGTGTCTGGTGATGCAGATTCTGTGGTGAAAACCATCAATGAATTGGTGGCAAACCATCACAAAGAAGGTAAAACCGTTGGTGTTATGGCAACAGAAGAAACGAAAGCCCTTTATCAAGGAGATTATGTATTTTCTTTGGGGAATCGTGAAGATTTTGAGGAGATTGGTGCAAATCTCTATAAACACTTGCGTAAATTCGATTTTTACGAGGTGGACTTTGTGTATGCAGAAGTATTTGCTGAAGAAGGCGAAGGTCTGGCAATTATGAATCGCTTGCAAAAAGCAGCTGGATATCGACGATTAGACGTTTGAAAAAGGAGAAAAGCTATGTTGGCTTTGGGTTGTGATCACGGTGGTTATCAATTGATGAAAGACGTGATGAAATATTTAGATGAAAACAATATCCCATATGAAAATTTGGGTACATATTCAGAAGAAGCAGTGGATTATCCTGTGTATGGCAAAAAAGTTGCACATGCAGTTGCAGCTGGTACACACGATCAAGGAATTATCATTTGTGGAACAGGCATTGGCATTTCCCTTGCAGCAAACAAGGTGAAAGGCATTCGTGCTGCCCTTTGTGGCGATGTTTTTTCTGCAAAAGCAACAAGAGAACACAACAACGCTAACATCCTTGCTATGGGCGCTAGGGTTGTGGGAGTTGGACTGGCATTGGAAATTGTGAAAGCATTTTTGGAAACACCATTTTCCAATGGACAACGTCATATCAATAGAGTCAACCAAATAGAGGACTGAGGCAATGCCACAAGGCTCTGAACCACAATTTTTACGGTTTGTAAATTTTGCAATTGGAACCCTGTGATATTACCTCGAGAAAAGGAGAAAAGCTATGAGCAAATTATTTGTATCTGAACATCCAATGATTCAAAGCAAAATGGCAATGCTTCGTGACAAAGACACAGGCGCAAAAGAATTCCGTGAAATCATTCATGAAGTGGCTATGCTTTTGAGCTACGAAGCAACAAGAGAATTGCCTTTGACAGATGTAAAAGTGGAAACACCTATTACAACTGCTGATTGTAAAGTAATCGACACAAAACTTGCAATTGTACCTATCTTGCGTGCAGGTATTGGTATGACTGACGGTTTGTTGAACTTGATGCCAACAGCAAAAATTGGTCATATTGGTTTGTACCGTGATCCTGAAACTTTGAACCCTGTAGAATACTACTGCAAATTGCCATCTGACATTGAAGAAAGAACTGTTTTCTTGACAGATCCAATGTTGGCAACTGGTGGTACAGCTGAAGCTGCTATCGGTTTCTTGAAAGAAAAAGGCGCTACAAAAATCATCTTCCTTTGTATTTTGGCAGCTCCTGATGGCGTGAAAAAAGTACAAGATGCACATCCTGATGTGGATATCTATGCTGCTGCATATGATCCACAACTCAATGACCATGGTTACATTGTTCCTGGTCTTGGCGATGCTGGCGATAGAATCTTTGGCACAAAATAAAAAGCACCACGTATCATTTATTATGTATTGTAGGGGCGAACCTATGTGTTCGCCCATTTTTTGAAGGTATCATATATTATAATTTATAAATTGCTATTATTTAGGAGTGAACATTTTGATACAACATGATTGGTTATTGTATATTGCCGCATTTGCAAGTGCTTTTGCCATTACTTTGGTGGCAACGCCTTTTGCAAAATGGGTTTCTATAAAAGTGGGCGCCATTGACTATCCAAAAGATAGGGGTGTACACACAAAGCCTATGCCTAGAATGGGTGGTGTTGCCATTGTTTTGGGATTTATGGCGACAGTTTTGATTATATATCCATTTCATCCACATATGAATCTGGTGCAATTTGGTGGATTCATTGTAGGGGCTATGATGATTGCTGTTTTGGGTGCCATAGACGATATGAAAAATCTACCAGCGAAGTTGAAACTGTGTGTGCAGATTGTGGCAGCGCTTGTGGTGATTTTTACAGGTACAGAAATTAGAGTGGTGCTTTGGCCATTTACAGCCACATTGCAAATGTTCAGTTTGCCCATTACTTTGGTTTGGATTGTAGGCGTTACCAATGCAGTTAACTTGATTGATGGTTTGGATGGTTTGGCAGCTGGGGTTTCTTCCATTGCAGCCCTTAGCTTGATGGTGCTTTGTATTATGACGGGTAGCATGACAGCGGTGGTGTTGACAGCAGCTTTGGCGGGTGCTTGTTTGGGATTCTTGCCAAGAAACTTCAATCCAGCAGAGATTTTCATGGGAGATACTGGCTCTACATTCCTTGGTTTTGTTTTGGCAGTCACCAGTATTTTGGGTGTATTCAAGGGATATGCGTTGTTGGCAGTTTGTGTCAGTGTGCTTTGCTTAGGGCTTCCTGTATTTGATACGATTTTTGCAATGCTTCGTAGAATGGCAAAGAATCAGCCCATTATGCAACCAGATAGAGGGCATTTGCACCATAGATTGATGGATCGTGGCTTCACACAAAAACAAGCAGTTTTAATGCTCTATGCAATTAGCGTTTGTTTGGGTGGTTTGGCAATTTTCATCTCTTTCAAAAATTCTTGGACAATTGTGGTGGTATTGCTGACAGTAATTGTACTCAGCTTTATCATTTATTATTTCAATGTGAATATTAGAAACAAACACAAATAAATATAGCAAATAAAAATATTCAGAAGGCTGCTTTCGACGAAATTGTCATAAGCAGTCTTTTCATGTCATGTTGAATGTGATATGATAAAAAGGCGACTAAGGACTAAGGGTGAATGATGAAGAATGAACAGTGAATAGTTGAAAACCAAAATGCTGTCTGTCATGAATCACCACAAAAAGGGTTTGTCATCCTGAGATTGTCCAAGGATCTTAGATTTTTCACTGCATTCAGAATAACAGAAATATAGTAAATGTAGGGCAAGGGCTCTGCTCTTGCCGTTATCAAACAGAAAGGAGGAGCAATATGTCAGAAAACATTCAAATCAGCAAACAGTTCGTAGAAACAGAAGTGACCAAAGCACCTCCTTTATATGTGTGTGTCTATTTGTTATCCAAAGCAAAGGAAAATGCAACCACAGAAGAAATTGCAAAGGATTTGGGGATTTTGGAAAGCGATGTCATTCGTGCATTTGCCTATTGGCAAGATCATCCAGATGTGATGTTGCAACCAAATGAAGTGGAAGCACCTATGCCAGAAACAAAGATAGAAGCGAAATCAGAAGACAAACCAGAACCAGAATCCAGTGGCATTGCTTGGGCAAAGAAACCAGAATACACCACTGATGAAATTGGTATGTATATGCAACACAAAGAAGTCAAAGGGATGATACAACGAGCACAACAACGTATGGGTCGTTTGCTTACAAGAAATGACTTGGAAACCCTATTTGGTTTTTATGATTGGTTGGGGTTGCCTGTGGATGTCATTGATATTTTGATTTCCTATTGTGTCAGCAAACAAAAAACAGCTATGGGATACATGGAAGCAGTTGCAATTGATTGGGCTAAGGAATCTATCCAAACAGTGGAACAAGCAGAAGCGTATATTGAAATGCGTAATTCTGGTTTTGGCAAAATCATGCGTGGATTTGGTCAAAGCGGGCGTGCTCCAGTGGATGGAGAAATCGAATATATGAAACGTTGGCTTAGGGAATATAAAATGCCTGTGGAAGTCATCAAAATTGCTTGTGAACGTACTGTTATGCAAACGGGCAAAGTCAGCTATCCATATGCGGATCGTATTTTGCAACAATGGAATGAAAAAGGCATTCATGGATTGGTAGGTGTAGAAAAGGCAGACCAAGCATTTGTGGCAAAGAAAGATTTGGAAAAAGGACAAAAAGAAGCAAAACAAAATCCACAGGGACAAAAGCCAGACAAACCAAAGAACAAATTCATCAACTACACTCAAAGAGAATGGGATTTCAAAAAATTGGAACAGTTGCAACGAGAACAACGTGACCAATGGTAGGAGTGAACAAGGTTCATTGGCTAAGGACTAATGGTGAATGGTGAACGACTTAAAATCATGTAATACACCACCACAAAATTTGAATATCATACAAAATATGTAGGGGCGATTCACGAATCGACCGTGATATACCGCCAAAAATCACCATGAATTTCGAATATCATACAATATATGTAGGGGCATCCCTATGTGGGTGCCCACAAAAAACCAAAGGAGGGAATGCAATTGGCGACAAGAACAGAAATTTTTCGTGAATTGATGCGAGAATATGATATGATACGAACTGAAAAAGCAGGTGAATTGCGTCAAAGAAAGGAAGCGCTATACACTTCCATACCTCGTTTGGCAGAAATTGAACGTAGTTTGGCTTTGTTGGGTACCAAAATGGCTAGACGCATGTTGATGAGAGGTGCAAATCCAGAAGAAATTGTAGCAGAGTTGAGATTGGAACAAAATGCTTTGGAAATGGAACGCCAAGAATTGTTGGCAAGTAAGCAGTTTTCACCAAAACTTTTGGAATTGGAATATGAATGTGCAGCATGTCAAGATACCGGTTTCATTGGCACAGAACGTTGTTTGTGTTTGAAAAAACGCTTGATGGATAAGATGTATGATCAGTCCAATGTGCGTAAAATCATTGAAATGGAACATTTTGATCACTTCGATTTCCGATATTATTCCAAGGAAGCGTGGCAAAATGAAACCAAAACACCTTTTGAGAATGCCCAAAAAATTTATGCACGTGCAATCCGCTTTACAGAGGAGTTTCCAAAGGGTGAACACCTTCTTTTGACGGGTGGCACAGGACTTGGTAAAACTTTCTTGTGCAATTGTATGGCAAAGGAATTGCTGGAAAAGGGCAATATGGTTTTGTATTTGACTTCATCACAATTGTTCAAAAAATTGGAAGAACAACGTTTCAATAAAAATAATGACGATGAAGAAGCCAAAGAATGGGATCAGGAATTGTTGGAAGCAGACCTCTTAATCATTGATGATTTGGGGACTGAATTTTCTACAGTGTTCACAGCAACAGAGCTATTTCGCATTGTCAATGATCGTATTCTTGCAAATAAATCCATGGTCATTTCCACAAATCTGTCCATGGAAGAATTGATGAATAGCTATTCAGATCGTGTTACTTCCAGATTGTTTGGAGAATTTATATTGTTGCATTTTTATGGAGAGGACATCCGTTTGCAAAAGAAATTTGGCAAATGACAAGTTCCAATTAAAGATAAAAGGGCTTTTACATCTTGTAGGGTACGCATTGTATGCGTGCCAAAAGTGGAATGTATACAATGCATTTCCTACATAATTAAGATGTGTTCATGTATATTAGGTCTCATTAAGTTTAATTGGGATAATGATAAAAAGAAAGCGATGAGGTAAAATATGTTTGCAGTAATTGTAAATGCAGTGGCAGTGCTTGTGGGTGCAACCGTAGGTTTACTATTGAAAAAAGGCATTCCAGAACGTTTGACTGACACATTGATGAAAGGTTTGGGGCTTTGTACCATGTACATTGCTTGGAGCGGGGCTTTGGTCGGTTCCAATACATTGGTGTTGATTCTTTCTGTTGCTATAGGTGCAGCAGTTGGTGAAGGTTTGGATTTGGATACCCGTGTCAATGAAGGTGTACGTAAAATAGAAAAACGTTTCCAAAAGGAAGGTGGCACTTCTTTGGCAGAAGGTATGATCACTTCCACTATGTTGTTTTGTGTAGGGGCAATGGCAATTGTCGGTTCTTTGCAAGCAGGTATTTCTGGTGATTACGAAATGTTGTTTACAAAATCTGTATTGGATTTGATTGCTGCAATGGTGTTTGCTTCCACTTTGGGTGTTGGTGTTTTGTTGTCTGTGATTTGCGTTTTGGTGTACCAAGGTGCAATTGTGTTGTTGGCAGAATTTGTGGCACCATTTTTGTCCACAGATGTGGTTTCAGAGTTGACTTGTGTAGGTTCTGTGCTTTTGTTTGGTTTGGGTCTCAACATGGTTGGCATTGGTAAGTTCAAAGTCATCAATTACCTACCTGCTCTTATTTTTCCTTTGATTTTGACACCATTGTTGGCAAATATCTTGTGATATTGCGATAGGAAACACTTGCAATTTATTGGAAATGATGATATACTTTTATTAGATTGAATAGTAATGCGTGCAGAGAGTGGGTTAAATGCCCACTCTTTATTATTGCATGGAGTACAAAAACAATAGGAACATAGAATTTCATTGCAAATGCATGCAAAACAAAGAAAATGAGGTGTTGAAATGGCAAAAATGAGCAATACAGAAAAGAAAGTCTTGCCTATCTTGGAACCAATCGTTGCAGAACGTGGTTTGGAATTGGTGGATTTGGAATTCGTGAAAGAAGGCGCAAATTGGTACTTGCGTGTGTATGTAGACAAAGATGGTGGTGTGGATATCACAGACTGTGAGTTTGTCAGTCGTGCATTGGATATCAAATTGGATGAAATTGATCCAATTGAACAAGCATATTATTTGGAAGTGAGTTCCCCTGGTTTGGATCGCCCTTTGAAAAAAGATGCAGATTTCGTGAAATTCCAAGGTGAAATCATAGATGTAAAATTGTACAAAGCAAAAGATGGCAAAAAACAATACCAAGGTGAATTGTTGTCCTTGGAAAATGGTGTTCTTTCTATCAAAGAAGGAGAAACCGTATATACATTTGAGCAAAAAGAAGTGGCAAGCGTAAGATTGGCAGTTATTTTCTAAGGAGGAGTCGGAAAAATGAAACGCAAGGAAACGAAAGAAAGTAAACAAGCAGCAGACAACAGAGAATTTATGTTGGCTTTGGATTTGATTGAAAAAGAAAAAGGAATCAACAAAGAAGTTATTTTTGAAGCAATTGAAGCATCTCTTGTTTCTGCATGTAAGAAAAACTTTGGTGCAACGCAAAATATCAAAGTGACCATTGATAGAGAAAATGGTAGTGTGGCATGTTTTGCACAAAAAATGGTTGTAGAAGTAATTGAAGACGAACAAAACGAAATTTTGTTGGGTGCAGCTCGTGTGCTCAATCCAAACTATGTTTTGGGTGACATTGTGGATATCGAAGTGACACCAAAAGACTTTGGGCGTATTTCTGCACAAACAGGCAAACAAGTTGTAGTACAAAAATTCCGTGAAGCAGAAAGAGAAATTTTGTATAACCAATACGTAACAAAAGAAAGAGAAGTTGTAACTGGTCTCATCCAAAGACGTGACAAACGCAATGTCATCATCCAAATGGGTAAATTGGATGCAATCTTGGCTCCAAATGAACAAGTGCCAGGTGAACAATACAACTTCAATGATCGTTTGAAAATCTATGTTTTGGAAGTAAAACAAAACACAAAAGGACCACAAATCTATGTTTCCAGAACACATCCAGAATTGGTGAAACGTTTGTTTGAACAAGAAGTTCCAGAAGTATACGATGGCGTTGTAGAAATCAAAAGCATTGCCAGAGAAGCAGGCAGCAGAACCAAAATTGCTGTGTTCTCCAAAGACGAAAACGTAGATGCACTTGGTGCTTGCGTAGGTCAAAATGGATATCGTGTCAATGTCATTGTCGGTGAATTGGGTGGCGAAAAAATTGATGTCATCAACTGGAGTGCAGATCCAAAAGAATTCATTGCAGCAGCTTTGAGCCCATCTAAAGTATTGGATGTTGTGCTCAATGAAGAAGAACAAAGTGCAAAAATTGTAGTGCCTGATCACCAATTGTCTTTGGCAATTGGCAAAGAAGGTCAAAATGCAAGATTGTCTGCAAAACTCACTGGTTGGAGAATCGACATCAAAAGCGAAACACAAGCAAGAGAAACCAATTTCTTGGCTGAAGATGCTCCAAAAGCAGATATGTCTGAATTGATGGCAGAAATTTCTGAAGATTTGGAATCCATTGTGGAAGCAGTTGAAGAAGTGACAGAAGTATAATCACTGGAGGTGGCAGTATGAAACAAAGAAAAATACCTCTTAGAAAATGTACAGGATGCCAAGAAATGAAGAACAAAAAAGAACTCATTCGTATTGTGCGTGGAGAAGAAGGAACTTTTTCCTTTGATCCAACAGGCAAAAAAGCAGGACGTGGCGCATATATTTGTGCAAATGCAGATTGTTTGGCAAAAGCACAAAAATCCAAAGGTTTGGAACGTTCTTTCAAATCTCCTGTACCAAAAGATGTTTACGAAAGTTTGATGAAAGAGCTTCTTACAGGTGTTGAAAGTATTGGTGAAAGAAATGAGTAAGTTTTATTCCCTTTTGGGGCTTTGCAAAAAAGCAGGCAAACTTCTTGGAGGAGAAGTGGCAGCAGAAAATGCAATTCGTCAAAAAACAGCGTGTTTGTTGCTTTTGGCAACAGATGCTTCGAAAAATACAAAGAAAAAATTTCGCAACTCAGCGAATTACTATGAAATACCCTTGGTAGAGGTTGGTACAAAAGAAAACCTTGGAAGGGCAGTTGGAGAAGATATGAGAGCCATTTTTGCAGTGGTGGATGCAGGGTTTGCAAAAACTCTACAAGGACTGGCAGAATTGGAAGTGGCATCAGAGGCTTCAGAGTAACATTATGAAAAGAAAGAGGTGTAGTGCATGTCCAAAGTTCGAATTCATGAATTGGCAAAACAGCTAGGTGTACCAAGTAAAGATTTGATGGAAAAATTGAAAACAATTGGCATAGAAGCAACCAGCGTACAAAAAGGGTTGAGCGAAGAAGAAGTGAAAAAAGCAACTGCTTTGTATCAACCAGAAAAAAAAGCAGAACCAGAACAAGTAGCAAAACAACAACAACCACAAAAACAACAACAACCACAAAAGCAACCACAACAAAAGAAAGCAGAGCCTGTGAAAGATACAAAAAAAGAAGAACCTAAAAAACAAGAAAACAAACCAGCAACACCAAACAAACCAGCAACACCAAACAAACCAGCTCCACAAAACAACAACCAAGGTGGCGGTAAAAAGAAAAAAGACAAAAAAGGCAAAAACCAAAACCAAGTTGTAAAAGAAAATCCAATGGAACGTAGACGTCGTGAAATGGAAGAAGAAGCGGCACTTATGGCAGAGTTGGAAGCATTGGAAGCAGAAGAAAGAGCAGCAAATGGCGAACCAGAAATCAAAGTGGTTCCAGAAAACTTGACTGTTAAAGACTTGGCAGAAGTTTTGGGCAAAAAAAGCTCCGAGCTGGTTATGATTTTGATGAAACGTGGCAAAATGTTGAATCTCAATGCAACCATTGAATTTGACTTGGCATCCTCCATTGCAGAAGAATTCCATGTACAATTGGAAAAAGAAGCAGTGGTAGATATTATGGAAGAAGCATTTGCAGAAGATGTGGATGATGAAAAGAACTTGCAAGAACGTCCTCCAGTTGTAGTTGTAATGGGTCACGTTGACCACGGTAAAACATCCCTTTTGGATGCAATCAGAAAAAGCCACGTTACAAAAGGCGAAGCTGGTGGTATCACACAACACATTGGTGCTTACACAGTTGAAATCGATGGCAAACCAATCACTTTCTTGGACACACCAGGACATGAAGCCTTCACTGCAATGCGTATGCGTGGTGCACAAATCACAGATATCGCAGTTCTTGTAGTTGCAGCTGATGACGGTGTTATGCCACAAACTGTAGAAGCAATCAACCATGCAAAAGCGGCAGGTGTTGAAATTATTGTTGCCATCAACAAAATGGATAAACCATCTGCAAATCCAGAACGTGTGAAACAAGAACTCACTGAATACCAATTGGTTACAGAAGACTGGGGTGGTTCCACCATCTGTGTTCCTGTATCTGCACAAACAAAAGAAGGTATTTCTGATTTGTTGGAAAACATCACTTTGGTTGCAGAAATGGCTGAGTTGCGTGCAAATCCTAACAAAAAAGCACGTGGTGCCATTGTAGAAGCAGAACTTGACAAAGGTCGTGGTCCTGTTGCAACAGTATTGGTACAAAATGGTACTTTGCGTGTAGGGGATCCTATCGTTGCTGGTCAAGCATATGGTAAAATTCGTGCTATGACAGATGACAAAGGTAGACGTGTCAAATCTGCTGGTCCTTCTACACCGGTAGAAATCTTGGGATTGTCTGAAGTGCCTATTGCTGGTGATGGTTTCTATGTGGCTGCAAATGACAAACAAGCTCGTCAAGTTGCAGAAAGCATCATTGCACAAAATAGAGAAAACCTCATCAAAGAAACACCTCAAAAAGTATCTTTGGATGATTTGTTTGTACAAATTCAAAGCGGTAATATGAAAGAACTCAACATCATTGTCAAAGCAGACGTACAAGGTTCTGTAGAAGCAATGAAACAAAGCCTCAACCGTTTGTCCAATGAAGAAGTACGTGTTCGTATCATTCATGGTGGTGTTGGTGCTATCACAGAAAGCGATGTGACTTTGGCTTCTGCATCCAATGCAATCATCATTGGTTTCAATGTACGTACAGAACCAGTTGCAAAAGCATTTGCTGATGAAGAAAAAGTGGATTTGCGTATGTATCGTGTTATCTACAACGCAATCGAAGACGTATCTTCTGCAATGAAAGGTATGCTCGATCCTGTATACGAAGAAAAAGTATTGGGTCATGCAGAAATCCGTATGTTGTTCAAAGCATCTGGCGTTGGTACCATCGCTGGTAGCTATGTGAAAGATGGTAAATTCCAAAGAGGTTGCCAAGTACGTGTTTCCAGAAATGGCAAACAAATTTACGAAGGTGATTTGGAAAGCTTGAAACGCTTCAAAGACGATGTCAAAGAAGTTGCTGCTGGCTACGAATGTGGTTTGGTATTCAAGAAATTCAACGATGTGGAAGAAGGCGATTGGGTAGAAGCATACACCATGGTTGAAGTACCACGTAAATAAGCACAAACCTAGAATACGGTTGCACTGTAGGGAATGGTCTTGACCATTCCGTCATAAACAACCACAAATCAAAATAAAACTTGTAGGGGCGGACCTGTGTGTCCGCCTGTAATGCAATATAAAATACAACGAAAATAGGTGATACTATGAAAACAAACAATAGAATTTCTCGTATCAACGACGAAATGCTCAAAGAATTGTCCATGATCATCAGAGGCGAATTGAAAGATCCACGTATTGGTGCAATGACCAGCGTAATTCGTGTCGATACCACACAAGATTTGAAATTCTGTAAGATTTACATTTCTGTTTTGGGCAATGACGAACAAAAAGACAATGTAATGAAAGGTTTGAAAGCAGCAACTGGTTTCATTCGTCGTTTGTTGGCACAACGTGTCAATTTGCGTCACACACCAGAATTGATTTTCAAATTGGATGATTCCGCAGAATATGCAATCAAAATGGAAACACTCATGAGCCAAATCTCCGCTGATTTGAAATCTCGTGAAACAGCAGAAACAGAAACAACAGAAAACGAATAACATAAATGTGACGATACTGTAGGGAACGCATTGTATGCGTTCCGCCATAAACCGCCACAAAACTGAAATGCGTTGTAATTGTAGGGGCGATTCACGAATCGACCGCAAACCTAAGATTCTTCGTCACGTTGTTCCTCTGAATGACAAGATAGAAGACGGTATTTCAGAATGCAAATTATAACGATACTCGTAGGGGGGGATATCATCCTCCAGTTCAAAATAAAACAGGAGGTAACAACATGAAAAACCATTCTTTCGAAGAATTGCGTACCATCATGGAACAAGCTTCCTCCATTGTGCTCACAGGACACATCAATCCTGATGGCGATGCAATCGGTGCTGTTTTGGCATTGGCATCTTCTTTGGAGCAATTGGGCAAACAAGTCTTTGTGGTTTTGGAACCATTTGGCACCAAATACGAAGGTATTCCAAATCAACATTTGATTGTAGAAAAAGAAGCAGTGCCAAGTCAAGTAGATTTGTTCATTGCTTTGGACTGTGGTGATTTTGGTCGCTTGGATTGGTTGTCTGATTTGTTCCAAAATGTAAAAACCACTATCAATATTGACCATCATAGCAGCAATACCTACTTTGCAGAATACAACCACGTGGAAGGGGAATCTTCCTCTACTTGTGAAGTGGTGTACAAGCTGATCAAGGATTTCTTTCCGTTGGATGCAAACATTGCAACTGCATTGTATGCTGGCTTGATTTATGATACAGCTGGATTCCGTCATAGTTCCACATCGCCTTTTACCATGGAAATGGCAGCAGATTTGATGGGTTATGGCATTCCTTTTGTACAAATCTATGCAGATTTCTTTGATCGACGTAGCTTCACAGAAATGAAGGCTATGGGTCTTGCATTGGCAAAAGCAGAAGTCTTGTTTGATGGCAAATTGTCCTATACTTCCATGACAGAAGCAGAAGTGCAATCTGTTGGTAGTAATGGTAAAGAGTTGGATGGTATCATCAACTATATCCGTGGAGTAGAGGGCACAAAAGTTGCTTGTTTTTTATATGAAAAAGGTGCAAATGATATCAAAATCAGCTTGCGTGGCACAGATGGCTATGATGTAGCAGCACTTGCAAAGAAATTTGGCGGTGGTGGTCATATCAAAGCAGCAGGTGGCAGTTTTGCAGGCAAAATAGAAGAAGCAAGAGAAGCTGTTTTGGCAGAAATTGCAAAGATGATATAATATAACGGGTTGTCGAGGACGCCAACCCCTACAATAAAATTTTTGATATCTGTAGGGGTTGGGTTTCCCATCCCGTAATGAAAATAGGAGGAAGCCAATTTTGGATGGTATTTTGAATATTTATAAAGAAAAAGGCTTTACTTCACACGATGTTGTGGCAATTGTCAGACGAGAATTGCACACAAAAAAAGTAGGGCACACAGGAACACTTGACCCAGACGCAGAAGGGGTGTTACCCATTTGTGTGGGCAAAGCAACGAAACTTTCAGACCTCATTATGGATGGTCACAAAAGCTATCGTGCTATCTTGGGTCTTGGTGTTACCACAACCACAGAAGATGCTTCTGGTGAAGTGCTAGAAGAAAAACCTGTGGATTTTGATGAAGAAAAAATCAGAGCAGCCATTGCCAAATTTATCGGTGAAATCGAACAAATTCCACCGATGTATTCTGCCATCAAAGTAAATGGCAAAAAGCTATATGAATTGGCAAGAGAAGGCAAAGAAATAGAACGTAAAACAAGAAAAATCACCATACATGACATTCGCATTCGTCAGTTTTTGCCGCCAAATCAAGTGGAGATTGATGTGGATTGCACCAAAGGCACCTACATCAGAACCCTTTGTGCAGACATTGGCAAAGCGCTAGGTTGTGGTGGTCATATGGCGACATTGTTGCGTACAGGAACAGGCAATTTCAAATTGGAAGATGCAGTCAAATTGGACAAGCTAAAGGAATTGGCAGCAGAAGATAGAGTTTCTGAAATCTTCTTAAGCATGGAAGATGCATTGTCAGATTTGCCTAAGGTAGTTGTATCAGAAACCTCAACAAAGTTCTTGTACAATGGAGCAAAAATCCAAAGTCGCTTCTGTACAGGTGACAAACTTGTAACAGGACAGATGGTGACAGTATTTGACTGGCAACACAATCTCATTGGCTTGTATACCGTTATGGATGATGCAGGCATGTATATCAAACCTTTTAAGATGTTGATTTGAGGAGTGTAAAAATGGAACATATTACAACAACCCAAATACAGCAAACCAACCCAAGTGCAGTGACCTTGGGGAATTTTGATGGATTGCATTTGGGGCATAGAGCCTTGGTCGGCTTAACAAAAGAGTTTGCAAAAGATGAAAATTTACAAAGCGTGGTGTTCACTTTTTCTCCACATCCCATGTTGGTGTTTGGGAAAAAGGAAGATTTCGCTTTGATTATGTCTCCAGAAGAAAAGAAATTTACCATGGAGCGTATGGGTGTAGATGTGTATATCGAATATCCATTTGATGCAGAATTTGCATCCATGAGTGCTGAAGATTTTGCCATCAAATTGATTTTTGAACAACTCAACTGTAAAGTTTTGATTGTAGGCGAAAACTATCACTTTGGTGCAAAACGTTCTGGAAATTATGAAATGTTGAAACAAATGGGTGAAGCATATGGTGTCAAAGTCATTGCAGTGCCATCTGTTATGTATAAAGAAAATCGTGTCAGTTCTTCCAGAATTCGTAGACATTTGGTGGCAAAGGATTTGGAGTTTTCCAATCAAATGCTGACAGAACCATATTTCATTTTGGGCACTGTGAAAGAAGGTAAAAAACTGGGTAGAACCATTGGATTCCCTACCATCAATGTGGAAGCACATCCGTTGAAGCTATTTCCACCAAATGGGGTATATGCAACCAAAACCTTATACCAAGGGAAGTATTATTATGGTGTCACAAACATTGGCATCAATCCAACAGTGAATGGTACTCAAAAAATTGTGGAAACCTATCTTTTGGACTTCAACCAAATGATTTATGGCGAAGAAATTCAAACCTTTTTCTATGAATTTTTACGTAGCGAAAAGAAATTTGATAGCATAGAAGCATTGCAAGCACAAATCCAAGTGAATGCAGAGCAAGCAAGGGATTACTTTGCATCGGAAGTGTATTTGGATTGCTGGAAAGCGGATAAGGAATGATATCGTGGACACAAAGAAAACGAAAGTTCTAGGGATGAGTGCGTTGCTTTTGGTCAGTGTGATTTGGGGTGCTGGATTCCTGTTTCAAAAATGGGGTGCAGAAGAACTATCCACTGCCTATTTGGTGGCATGGAGATTTACAGTGGCTTTTGTTCCATTGGCAATCATCACAAGGAAAAATTGGAAGTTAATAGACAAAGGATATCTTCTGGGTGGACTGGCTTCTGGTAGCACTTTGGCAATTGGTTTGGGTTTACAAACCTTGGCAATGGCATATGGAACAGAACCAGGAAAATGTGCATTTTTAACAGCAACCTATTGTGTTATGGTACCATTTTTCTGTTGGCTGTTTTGGAAGAAAGTTCCTAAGAGGGCACATGCATTGGCAGCAATATTTTGTTTGTTGGGTATTGGTTTGATTTCTTTGAACACAGATTTCACCATTACCATTGGCGATGGATTGACTTTGTTGGGTGGTGTGGTATTTGCACTCAATATTTTGAGTATTGCTAAGTTTTGTGTGGGACGTGACCCAATGCTCATCACCATGTTGCAGATTTTGGTGGGTGCCATTTGTGGTTGGATTGCTTTGCTATATACAGGAAGTTTTCCAGAAAGTGTCAGCTTAAATGGAGCTTGGAACATTGCCTATTTGGGGCTGTTTTCTACATGTCTTTGTATGAGTTTGCAAAGCTATGGACTCAAATACATCAATGAAACGGTGGGTACCATTATCCTCAGTTTGGAATCGGTATTTGGCACCATTTTCTCTGTGATTTTCTATAAGGAAATTGTTACAACACGTATGGGAATTGGCTTTGTCATCATTTTTGTAGCGGTATTGTTGTCACAATTGGCAGAACTGGGTAAAAGTTCAACAAAAACAGAATAAAAAACAAAATTTCAAAGTTTTGTTCTTGCAATGAGACTTTGCATATGATAGAATAAGATTGCTGTAAAACCAAGACTCAGTATTTGGATTCTCCAACCGATACTTAGCCTATGGGGATGTGCAGTATAATAAGGCAACACGGCACAACTCTGAATCATAACCTTTGCGGTTTATTTTCCCGTCATACCCATTAAAAATACTCGATGATATTTCCGATATCACCTCCGTTTTTTAATGACTCTGACAAAAAAATACCCTCGCAAATTTTACAATTCGAGTCATGCAGTATTGCCATAATAACCTAGGAGGAAACAAAAATGGCAGAAATCAACAAACAAGAAATTATGGAAAAATTCGCTAGAACACCTGGCGACACAGGTTCACCAGAAGTGCAAGTTGCTCTTTTGACAGCAAGAATCACAATGCTTACAGAACACTTGAAAGAACACAAAAAAGATCATCACTCCAGACGTGGTCTTTTGAAAATGGTAGGTCAAAGACGTGGTCTTTTGAACTACTTGAAAGGCGTTGACATCGAAAGATATCGTGCTTTGATTGCTGAACTTGGCCTCAGAAAGTAAGAATAAGCAGATTTGCAAAGGAGGGGATTTTTCCTCTCCTTTTATTCTATGTCATGCAAATGTAAGAAAACGGGCGCTTCATGAAACGCCCCTACAAAAACGTAACAATGGTTTCGTAGGAGATAGCTGTGTGTCCCGCAAGTGACGCAATAATGGTTTCGTAGGGGATAGCTGTGCTGTCCCGCAATGCAACAAAGGAATACAAACGGACGACCAATGGTCGCCCCTACAAAAGCCGATGTTGGTCATGTAGGGCAAGGGTTCTACTCTTGCCGCAAACAATGCAACAAATGTAACTAGGTAATTGCATTATAGATTTCCAGTTTTGTTCACAAATTTAGGGCTGAAACCCTTGTGGGTAAACCTGAAGATCTATGGTGCGAAAAGAAATGTAAACAGTAGAAAACAAAATTAAAAAGGAGATTTCATTTATGTACAGAACATATTCTATGGAATTGGCAGGCAGACCACTGTCTGTTGAAATTGGCAAAGTGGCAGAACAAGCAAATGGCGCTGCACTTTTGCATTACGGTGATACAACCGTATTGGTAACCGCAACTGCATCCGACAAACCTCGTGACGGTATCGACTTCTTCCCAATGAGTATCGATTACGAAGAAAGATTGTACTCCGTTGGTAAAATCCCGGGTGGTTTCATCAAAAGAGAAGGTAGACCTTCTGAAAAAGCGGTTTTGACAGCAAGATGTATCGATAGACCTTTGCGTCCATTGTTCCCTAAAGATTACAGAAATGATGTTGCGATCGTTGCAACAGTTATGTCTGTGGATCAAGATTGTGCTCCAGAAGTTGTGGCTATGATTGGTGCTTCTTTGGCTTTGAATATTTCCGATATTCCTTTCACAGACGCTGTTTCTTCTGTAAACATCGGTTTGGTGGATGGTGAATTGGTGGTAAACCCTAATTCTGCACAAAGACTTACAAGCGACTTGGTTTTGACTGTTTCTTCCAAAGAAGACAAGGTTATGATGATCGAAGCTGGTGCAAACGAAGTTCCTGATGATTTGATGATGGAAGCAATTCACTTGGCATTCGATACCAACTTGGAAGTGGTTAAATTCATCCAAGATATCGTTGCAAAAGAAGGCAAAGAAAAAGCAGTTTATGAAGAAAAAAGCGTAAACCACGATGCATATGAATTGGTAACAAACTACCTTACAGATGCAAGAATGGAAGACGCAGTATACGCTGAACTCAAACAAGATAGAGATGTGAAAATCAAAGCTCTTACAGAAGATGCATTGGAAGCTTTGACAGAACAACTTTTGGAAATTTATGGCGAAGATGCAAACATCAACGCATTGATGGGTGAAATCATCTACAAATTCCAAAAAATGACTGTAAGAAGAATGATCCTTAGAGATCACAAACGTCCTGATGGTCGTGGTATCGAAGAAATTCGTGCATTGTCTGCAGAAGTAGACGTTTTGCCACGTGTACATGGTTCTGCTTTGTTCTCCAGAGGACAAACTCAATGTTTGACAGTAACCACACTTGGTATGATCAGCGAAGGTCAAAGACTTGACGGTTTGGATGACAACGAAACAGGCAAACGCTACATCCACCACTACAACTTCCCAGGATATTCCGTAGGGGAAGCAAAAACTTCCAGAGGTGCTGGTCGTCGTGAAATTGGTCACGGTGCTTTGGCAGAACGTGCTTTGGTTCCTGTACTTCCTACAGAAGAAGAATTCCCATACGCAATCCGTTTGGTTTCTGATATTCTAAGCTCCAATGGTTCCACATCCCAAGCAAGTATTTGTGGTTCCACATTGTCTTTGATGGCTGCTGGTGTTCCAATCAAACGTCCAGTTGCTGGTATTTCCGTTGGTTTGGTAACTGGTGACAACGATTCTGATTTCGTTGAAATCACAGACATCCAAGGTGTTGAAGATTTCTTTGGCGACATGGACTTCAAAGTGGCTGGTACAAGCGAAGGTATCACAGCAATCCAAATGGATATGAAAATCAAAGGACTTACATTTGAAATGATTGAACAAGCATTTGCACAAACAGCAAGAGCTAGAGAAGTGATTTTGAATGATGTTATGTTGAAAGCAATCGAAGCTCCAAGAACAGAATTGTCTGCACATGCTCCTAAGATTGCAATTATGCAAATCGAAGTAGAAAAAATTGCAGAAGTTATTGGTGCTCGTGGTAAAGTTATCAAAAAAATCATCGAAGAAAGTGGTTGTGCAATTGACACTGAAGATGATGGCAAAATCTACGTAAAAGGCATCAACGCAGCAGATATCAAACGTGCTGTAGATATGATCAACTCCATTGTAAAAGTTCCAGAACCAGGCACAATTTACACTGGTGCAATCACAAAAATCATGGCATTTGGTGCATTCTTCGAAATGTCTCCTGGCAAAGAAGGCTTGATTCATATTTCCAAAATTTCCAACAAACGTGTGGAAAAAGTGGAAGATGTATTGTCTGTTGGTGATGTGGTTTCTGCAAAACTTATGGAAATTGACAAACAAGGTAGACTCAACTTCTCCATGAAAGATGTAACAGAAGCTGACAAAGCAAAATAAGAAATAACGATACAAGAAGGTTGTGGACTCCATGACCTTCTTTTTTTATTTGGATAAAGAGTTAGTCTTGATGAAAGATAAATGAGCGTTTATATCTTGTAGGGGACGTATTGTATGCGTACCGAAAGGGAATACATAATTAAAATGTGTTCATGTATATTAGGCTTTAATATCTTGCATTGGAAGAGAATTTAAAAAATATTTAAGAAATAGGTGCGTAGTTATTTCTATTTCTGTACCTAAGTAAATGAAAGGGTAAACAAAAAGAATAGAGTTTGAATTGAAATTGCATGGATTGCAATTGTTTTTTAGACATATCATATCGAAAAATGCGTATAATATATTAATTATATCATACTATAAAATTACAAAAAATAAAATACAAAAACAAAATAAAAAATAAAATTTTCACCACAGGGTGATTGCACAATAAAATTGCAACAAAAGTTCTTGCATGGATTATGATTGAACACAAGCGGGGTTCAACTTAATACAGTTAACGGAAAACAAAAACAGAAATGGAGGGATTTTATGTACAAATGTGACGTAAACAAAATGGCAAACAAAATCAATACCTTTGCACAATTCGGGGATGCTGGCCATGGCGGGGTTACCAGATACTCCTTGTCAGAAGAAGCAATTATGGCAAGAGATGAATTTGTAAAACGCATGGAAGCAATTGGCGCAGTCATTGAATGTGATGATTTGGCAAATATGTATGCCACCATTCCTGGCTCTGACCCAGAAGCAAAACGCATTGTAATGGGATCCCACTGTGACTCTGTAAGAAATGGTGGTAACTATGATGGTATCCTTGGTGTTATGGGTGCAATGGAAGTGTTGGAAACCATCGTAGAACAAGAAATTCCACACAAACATCCTATGACAGCAATGATTTTTACAAATGAAGAAGGTTCTGAATTCCCACCATGTATGATGTGTTCCGGTACCATGTGCCACGATTATATGCCAGAACGCTTTAGAGGGAATTTCGAATTCAATAAAATGATGGCATCGGAATCCATTTGGAATCCAGGTGTGACCTTTGGTGAAAAATTGTCTACTTTCAAATACAAAGGCGATATTGCAAACAGAATGTCACCAGAAAAATACAAAGCACTCTTTGAACTCCACATTGAACAAGGGCCTATCTTGGAAGATGCAGGCAAAGACGTTGGTGTTGTAACTTGTGTATTGGGGCAAATGATTTATCGTGTGAAATTCTATGGACAAGCAGCTCATGCTGGTACATTCCCTATGAAAAAACGTAAAGATGCGTTTTTTGCAGCGTCTGGTGCACTTCGTTATCTCCATGAAGAAATTGACAAATTGGGTCACGAAGATTTGGTGTATACCACTGGTGAAGTGGTAATTCGTCCTTGTGTCAACACAGTTATTCCTGATTTCTTTGACTTCTCCATTGATGTACGTCATGAAAATCCAGAAGTTTTGGATCAAGTGCGTAACATTTTGTTGAGTTTGGATGGCAAAGAGTGGGATGGTTGTCCATGTGAAGTGGTTTTGGGTTGGAATAGAGATACCGTTTATTTCAATGAAGAATTGGTTGGTTATGTAAGAGAATCTGTAGAAGAATTGGAAATTCCTTATATGGATATCAATTCTGGTGCTGGTCACGATGCACAATACGTTTCCTATATGATTCCAACAACTATGATTTTCGTAGTTTCCAAAGATGGTTTGTCTCATACAGAATTGGAATTCTCTACACCAGAACAATGTACAAATGGCGCTAGTGTTATGTTGAATGCAGTTTTGAAAGCAGACAAAGCATAAGTATAGATCCCTTCATTAGAAAGGAGCGATGAGAGTATGAACAATATGTTTTTATTGGACACAATGACAAATAAAGCTTACTTGGAAATTGCCAATACGCCTATGTTGTGGGCAATGGTAATTCCAACCGTTATTATGGTATGTATTCAAGCATATATCTTTATTAGAGATGCTGTAAAAGCGGGTCCATTGGTTGGATTGACAGCATCTGATACAAAAGAAGCGATGCGAGCAGGTGCAATTTGTTCCATTGGTCCTGGACTTTCCATGTTTACGGTAATGGTTGCGATGATGAGCCTTTTGGGTGGACCATTTGCTTGGTTGCGTTTGTCCATCATTGGTACCATTGTAACAGAAATGTTGGGTGCAACTGCTGGTGCAACTGCAATGGGTGTTGACGTTGCCAGTGCAGATTATGGCATCACAGCTTTTACTTGTTCTGTGTGGGTTATCACATTGAACACATGGGGCTTCTTCATTGTCAACTTGCTCTTTGCACATAGAGTAGAAAAAGTAAAAATGGCAATTGAAAAACACGATACAAAAATGTTCGATGCAGTTGGTCTTTGCGTTATGATTGGTTGTATTTCCATGTTCTTGGCAGGTCAAATGGTTGGCGGTACTCCTAAATTTGTGGCAGCAATCGCTGGTTTCGTTGTTATGATTGGCTTGTTGAAAGTTTCTGATAAACATCCAAAACTCAGAGAATATAACCTTGGTATCGCAATGTTGATTGCAATCTTTATTGCACAATATGTATCAGAGATGGGAGGATGATGATATGAGTAACGTAAATTCAACAGCTGACATGGATAAACGGTTCTATGATGAGTATACTGTACCGATGATCCGCAGAGGGCGTATCACAACTTTACTTGCTGCTATCTTAACCTTCTTACCTGCTTTGTACCTTTGGTTGGGTCTTGGTTTGAGACCTACCTGGGGTGAAATTGGTCAAGGTTGGGCTTTGATTGTATCTTCCTACTTGATTATTTACTTTGTAGAACCTTTGGGATTTTACCCTGTAATGGGGCTTTCTGGTATTTACATTGGGTATCTTGCAGGGAATATTCCTACAGTTCGTTTGCCAGCTATGCTTTCTGCACAGGCTGCAACGGGATATGAAGCAGGTACAAAACGTGGCGAATTGGTTGGTACCATTGCCATCGGTATGTCTGTATTTGTCAATTTGGCATTTGTAACCTTAGCTGCAATCACAGGAGTTGCAATTTTGGAAGTTCTGCCTGCATTCTTTGTAAATGCTTTTGATTATACATTGCCTGCTATTTTGGGTGCTGTAATCGCTGGCTATTTCAAGAAAAACAAAGTTTTCGTACCTTTGATTCTTGCAATTTGTGTGGTTTTGCAAAAAGCACCATTGCCAAGCATCTCCAAATTCCCACTTGCAATTTTGCTCAGTTTCGTAATTGGATACTATATGTATAAAGCAAAAAAAGCAAAAGAAGCATAACAAACAATCAAATAAATATGCTGTAGGGGCGACTAGTAGTCGCCCGTAAAAAACCATCCACACAAATCAAATAAATGTATTGTAGGGGCGTCCCTATGTGGGCGCCCGTAAAAAACATGTATGCAGGTGTAGGGGCGACTAGTAGTCGCCCGTAATAATAAACCACCCGCAACAAAAAAAGATCTATGGAAGAGGTGATGTGATGAAAAACAATACCATTCAAATATTTGCCTACGCACCTTATCAATACAAGGAGATGGAAGCCTATCTCAACCGTAACTTGCAAGAAAAAGGTTTGAAACTCCGTTGGTGTAAAGGTATCTTTGCTGGATTTGAAAAAACCACCACAAAAGAACTGCAATATATTGTAGATCCCATTGCCACTTCCAGTCTTGTATATTGCAACCGTTATCCAAAAGCAAGAATGGAAGAATACATGGAAAATGGTTGGTATGGTGTTGGAAAATCAAAGGGATGTTATATTTTCAGCTCTGATGATTTGACAGCAGAAAAACCAGAGTTGGAACCCAATTTGCAAGCCAAAATTCAAAAAACAGGCAGCACTTGGTCATTTATCTTTTCTATATTGCTGGTTGCTTTGTTGGGGTATTTGTTTACGTCACCAATGATGATGTACAACATTTTGTTACGTGATTTATATTTGGTTTTGAGTGGTTTATTGGTTTTCATTTGTGGATATACCCTTGTAAATGGAATCATCACCTTGGGATATCGACCACCACACAAAAAAATGAACATACGATATGTGTTGTATACGTTTATCGTAATCCTATTTTATATAGGCGCAATTGTACTCGAACTACACAATGAAACCAATACGTTATTCTATATGGTATTGCCCATTGTGGTATTGCTGATTTGTTCTACTGTTTTGATTCGTATTTCACAAAAATTACGCAAAGCAGAACAAAGCAATAAAAATCTCATCATTGCAATTTGTGTCATTGGTGTCATCCTAATGGGAACTATTGCCATCTCTTTCCAAAAAATCAACACCAGTAGCGATGCCTATTCCAGTATACACCAAGAACAATTGCTTGAAAATCTGGCAGAATTACCTGTGTTGCTATTGGAAGATTTGACAGAAGAAGTTTTGGAAAGTAAACAGTTGGTAAAAGAAAACAGTTCTTTGTTGGGTACAAATTTTTTATACGCTGAAGAAGCAGATGATTGGTATACCTTCACAAATGTGACCCGAATGCAAACAACTTGGGCAGCAACACCAATTTTTACATACTTATATAACCAATGTCAGGTGGATTACCAAGGGTCATTTGAAACCAAAGAATATAAAGGTTTGGTATACTATGAATTGGTGGAGAATAACACAATTTTGTTCCAAAAAGAAGAATTGGTGTATCTGGTGACATTGCCAGAACCGATTATAGAAGAAGAAATACTCCCTAAGATTATGGAAAAATTGAAATTGTAATACAAAAATCAAATCGTACAAATGTAGGGTCATGGCTTGCTGTGACTCTTTTTTGATGTAATGGATATACCAAGGATGCTATCATTTCGAGGCGTGTTTTTTCATGACGAAGAATCTTAGATTTTGATATGTTCTACGGAATAAAAAATATTTCACAAAAAAACTTTCGAAATTTTGTAACCTTTTTTGAAAAACGGGCACTAAGTTATTGTGAACTGAAAAAATAGCAGGAGGAAAACCATGAGCTTTCATATAATAGGAACTGGAATGTATGTGCCACCAAAGGTTGTAACAAACCATGATTTGGAACAATTGGTAGACACAAACGATGAATGGATTATGCAACGTGTAGGCGTGAAACAACGTCACATCAGCGAAAATGAAACATCAGCAGAAATGGGATATAAAGCAGCAGTGTCTGCTTTGGAAAATAGCAACACCAAACCAGAAGAAATCGATATGATTCTGGTGGCTTCTGTCAGTGGCGATACCCTTTGTCCTTCTAATGCATGTATCATCCAAGGAATGCTGGGTGTTTCCTGCAACGCAATGGATATCAATGCAGCCTGCTCTGCGTTTTTATATTTGATGGAAACAGCAGCTGGTGTGTTTGCTAGAAAAAAAGCAAAGAAGATTCTGGTCATTGGAACAGAAAGAATGAGTCGTATTTTGGATTGGAACGATAGAGGAACTTGTGTCATATTTGGTGATGGTGCTGGTGCTGCTGTTTTGGGAATTGGAGATGGCTATTTGGATTCTGTGTTCCATGTAACGGGTGGCATGGGGATTTTGGATGTACCACAACCAGTTGGCAATTCACCTTTCTACACAAAAGAACAATATCTGACACCTTTTGTACATATGAAGGGACAAGAAACCTTCAAATTTGCAGTCACTTCCATTTGTAGTGATGTAAAAGAATTGTTGGCACAAAACAATTTGACCATTGAAGATATTGCGTATGTGGTACCCCATCAAGCAAACAAAAGAATCATAGATTTTGCAGCAACCAAACTGAAAATGCCAAAAGAAAAATTCTATGTGAACATAGATCGCTATGGCAATACATCAGCAGCAAGTGTACCCATTGTTTTGGATGAAATGAACCGCAAGGGCATGTTCAAAAGTGGCGACTTGATTTTGTTCACTGCTTTTGGTGGTGGCTTGGCAAGTGCAGCAAGCTTGATTCGTTGGAAATAAAAATGTAAATGCAATTGTAGGGTTGATTCACGAATCAATCGTTATACCACTGCACCCAAATATAATGCACTCGTAGGGGCGACCTGTGGTCGCCAGCAATATATAATCGAAATGATGCCAAAACGGTTTCATATATAGAAAATAACAATCAAACAGACAAAAAGGAGAAAAATTATGGTATTCGAAAAAATCGCAGAAATGTTGGCAGAAAAATTGGAATGTGAAGCAAGCACAATCAAAATGGAAACAAAATTTGATGAATTGGGCATCGATTCCTTGGATGTTATGGAATTGTTGATGAACGTAGAAGAAGAATTCGGCACAGAAGTAGAACTTGGCGAAGGCAAAGTGGAATCTGTTGGCGATTTGGTTAAAACAATCGAAAGCAAAATGTAATCCAAAATAAAAGAAAAGATACTTCGGCTCTTTGACGCAAGCGTCAAAACCTCAGGATGACAAATTGATATGTGTGTCATTCTGAACGAAGTGAAGAATCTTATGTAGGGGTGGATTCCATATTTGCCTGAAATAAATAAACCAGCAGAAACTTTTGTAGGGGAGGATAGCATCCTCCCGCAATAAACATAAAGAAACAATGATTTTAAGGAGGACAACAACATGATATCTTCACCAATCTGTTCTATGATCGGAATTGAATATCCCATTTTCCAAGGTGGTATGGCTTGGATTTCAGACGGTAAATTGGCAGCAGCAGTTTCCAATGCAGGTGGACTTGGCATTATCTCTGCAATGAACGCAGAAGGCGATTATCTCAGAGAACAAATTGCAATTGCTAGAAGTTTGACAGACAAACCATTTGGTGTGAATATCATGTTGCAAAGCCCTCATGTGGAAGCAGTCGCACAGGTGGTTGTGGAAGAAAAAGTTCCTGTTGTAGTGACAGGTGCTGGCATCCCAACCAAGTACATTCCCATTTGGAAAGAAGCTGGCATTCTAACCATTCCAGTTGCAGCATCTGTTGCAGCAGCCAAAATGATGGAGAGAGCTGGTGCAGACGCTGTTATTGCAGAAGGTGGCGAATCTGGTGGTCACATTGGCGATATGGCAACTATGCCATTGGTGCCACAAGTGTGTGATGCGGTGAACATTCCTGTTATCGCAGCCGGTGGTATTGGTGATGGACGTGGTGTTGCAGCATCCTTCATGCTTGGAGCAGTTGGTGTGCAAGTGGGTACACGTTTCCTTTTGGCAGAAGAATGTTCTGTACACCAATCTTACAAAGATGCAGTCAAAAAAGCATCTGACATTTCCACAACAGCAACAGGTAGACGTTTTGGTGGCAATACTTGTCGTTGTTTGAAAAACCAATTTGTACGTGATTTCTTGAAAAAAGAATACGAAGCAGATACCACAGCAGAAGATGTGGCAATGCTAGGTGCTGGTGCTTTGCGTAAAGCAGCGGTAGAAGGGGATATCAAAACAGGTTGTATGATGGCAGGTCAAATTTCTGGAATGCTTTCCAATGAACAATCAGCAGCAGAAATTGTAAAAGATTTGATGGAAGGTGCAGAAAAAATTTTGAAAGGAGCAGTGGCATGGGTAAAATAGCATTTGTTTTTTCAGGTCAAGGTGCTCAAAAAGCAGGTATGGGACATGGGTTCTATATCAGCAATCGAACAGTAGGAGATTTATTTGAAGCAGCAGAAGTGTTGCGACCAGAAACAAAAAGACAGTGTTTCGAAGGAACAGACGAAGAATTGAAACAAACAGAGAATACACAACCCTGTTTGTATTTAGCGGATTTGGCAGCAGCAATTGCCTTCAAAGAAAGTGGCATTGTGCCAGAAGGTGTAGCAGGATTCTCGCTTGGAGAAATTCCAGCACTTGCATTTGCAGGAGCATATTCTTATATAGATGGCTTTGCAATTGCACACAAAAGAGGTGAACTGATGGGGGATGCAGCAAAAAAACATCCAGCAACCATGGTAGCCGTTATGAAACTCGAAAACAATCAGATTGCAGAAATCTGTAGCAAATTTAAAGCAGTATATCCAGTGAATTACAATGCACCATCTCAATTGGTGGTGGCTGGAGCAAAAGAAGAAATGGCAGACTTCACAAAAGCTGT
This sequence comes from Chakrabartyella piscis, assembly GCA_030067835.1. Lineage (GTDB taxonomy): Bacteria > Bacillota > Clostridia > Lachnospirales > Anaerotignaceae > Chakrabartyella > Chakrabartyella piscis. The sequence goes on along the minus strand of CP092441.1, from coordinate 2,328,696 downwards.
GAAAGAAGCTGGTGGACGTGGACTTCCCATACCAGTTGGTGGTGGATTCCATTCTCCATTTATGGACGAAGCAGCAGAAGGATTTGGCAAAGCTTTGGAAGATTTTGACATCCAAACACCAGAAATTCCTGTCTATTCCAACTACACAACAAACCCTTATGGTGATGATGTGAAAGGTTTGATGACATTACAAATGAACAATAGCTTGCGTTGGCAAGAAAGTATAGAAAATATGGTTGCAGATGGTTTTGATACCTTCATTGAGGTGGGTGTTGGCAATACATTGAAAAAGCTCATTGCTCGTATTGCACCAGAAGCAAAAACATATGCAGTATCCACTGTAGAAGATATTAAATCATTGAAAGAGGTGCTAGAATGTTAACAAATAAAGTGGCAGTTGTAACAGGTGGTTCTCGTGGCATTGGTGCTGCAATTTGCAAAAAATATGCAGAACATGGTGCAGATATTGCATTCTTATATGCTGGAAATACAGCAAAAGCAGAAGAAACAGTGGCAGTTTTGGAAAACATCGGTGTCAAAGCAAAAGCATATCAATGTGATGTTGCAAACGCAGACCAAGTCAAAGAAGTTGTAAAACAGATTGTAACTGACTTTGGTCAAATTGATATTTTGGTGAACAATGCAGGGATCACAAAAGATAAATTGGTGCCAATGATGAAAGAAACAGACTTTGATGCAGTGGTAGATACTAACCTCAAAGGCACATTCTATATGACCAAACAAGTATATTCTCTGTTTATGAAACAAAAAAGTGGCAAAATCATCAACATCACTTCTGTTTCTGGCTTGAATGGCAATGCTGGTCAAGCAAACTATTCTGCATCCAAAGCAGGTGTGGTTGGTTTAACCAAATCTGTGGCAAAGGAATTGGCATCTCGTGGTGTATGCTGTAACGCAATTGCACCGGGGTTCATTGAAACGGATATGACAGAAAAATTTACAAGCAATGAAGCCATCAAAGATTCCATTCCCATGAAACGCTTTGGTCAAGGGGAAGATGTGGCAAATGTTGCCTTGTTCTTGGCATCTTTCATGTCAGATTACATCACAGGCGAAGTGATTCGTGTAGATGGCGGTATGGCAATGTAAGCGAACAAGTTCACAGGCTAAGAGCTAAGAGTGAATGGTGAAGGACTAGAAAGTGATAACTGAAAGTTTATTGTATCTGTAGAAACTGTTCTTGTATCTGTCTGTAAACTAAAATAATGAAACAATGAATTGTAGGGTTTTGGGACAAAGTCCCAAGAGGTTCTACTCTTGTCGTCATGAACAACTACAACACATCAATATGATGCAATCAACCATCAACGGGGGTTATGTATATGAAACGAGTCGTAATTACAGGTTTGGGAGCAGTAACTCCCATTGGCAATACAGTAGCAGAATTTTGGGATGGTTTGGTGTCAGGTAAAAATGGCATTGGTCAAATCACCCGTTATGATACGTCAGAATCCAAATATAAATTGGCAGCAGAAGTCAAAGACTTTGACCCAACTCTTTGGATGGATAAATTGGCAGCAAAAAAACTAGACAAATTCACAGTGTATGGTGTGGTTTCTGCAATCCAAGCTATGGACGATAGTGGCTTAGAAGGTAATATCGACAAAGAAGAATTGTCTGTATACTTTGGTTCTGGAATCGGTGGTTTTGAAACATTCTGTGAAGGTCATCAAACCATGACCGATAAGGGGATGCGTAAAATTTCACCTTTGTTTATTCCAAAAACCATTTCCAATATTGCAGCAGGTAACATTGCCATCAAATTGGGTGCAGAAGGTGCTTGCGTTTCTTTGACCACTGCTTGTGCAACAGGAACCACAGCAATTGGTGAAGGCTATAGAGCGATTTTGCATGGCTATACCACAGCAGCAGTTTGTGGTGGTAGTGAAGCAGCAATTACACCACTTGCAGTAGGTGGTTTTGGTAGCTGTATGGCATTGACCACTTCTGAAGATCCAAATAGAGCATCCATTCCATTTGACAAAAATAGAAGTGGTTTTGTGATGGGTGAAGGTGCTGGTTGTGTGATGTTGGAAGACTATGAACATGCAAAAGCAAGAGGTGCAAAGATTTATGCAGAAGTGGTTGGTTATGGTTCCACATGTGATGCACACCATGTAACAGCACCATCTCCAGAAGCAAAAGCAAGTGCGAAAGCAATCAAAATTGCAGCAGAAGGTTTGTCTGGTGTAGATGCAAATAGGTTGTACATCAATGCACATGGAACCAGTACACCAATGAACGATAAAATTGAAACACAAGCCATTAAAAATGCATTTGGTGATGCAGCCAAAGACTTGCATATCAGTTCCACAAAATCCATGACAGGTCATATGCTTGGTGCAGCAGGTGCAGTGGAAGCCATTGCTTCTATCTTGGCAATCCAAAATGGAATTGTACCAGCAACCATCAATTTGTTGGAACAAGACGAAAATTGTGATTTGAACTACACACCAAATAAAGCAATCAAAGTGGATTTGGAAGGTGCTTTGTCTACCTCCTTGGGCTTTGGTGGACATAATGCTTGTGTGGCGTTCAAAAAATACCAATAAACGGGCGCATCGTGATACGCCCCTACAAACCCAAATAACGAATTGTAGGGCAAGGGTTCTACTCTTGCCGTCATCAACAACCACAAAACCCAAAGAATTGTCATCCTGAGCTTGTCGAAGGATCTTAGATTCTTCATTGCATTCAGAATGACAGAGGTGAAGCACTGTAGGGAACGACCCCTGTGTCGTTCCGTTATCAATCATAAATCGAGGTACTCATATGGAAATTAAAAAAATTGAAGATCTAGCAAAAATATTGAAACAAAACGGCTTAACCAAATTGGAATTATCAGAAGGTGAATGTCATTTGGTGTTGGAATCTGGTGGCAAACCAGCGACTATGCAACCAGTGGTAGAAGAAATACCAGTAGAACCTGTAGCAGAAGTAAAAATGCCAGAAGTTGTGGTGGAAGCACCCAAAACAGAAGGATATGTACAAAAAGCACCCCTTGTGGGAACTGTGTACTTGGCAGCAAAAGCAGGTGAAGCACCATTTATTTCTGTAGGTGATACCGTCAAAAAAGGTGATGTCATTTGTATCGTAGAATCCATGAAAATGTTCAACAACATTGAAGCTGAAGTGGATGGTACTGTTTTGGAAATTTGTGTAAACAATGGTCAAATTGTGGAATTTGCCCAAAACCTTGTATGCATTCAGGAGGGATAAGATGAATCAAGAAGAAATTATGAAAATTCTACCTCATAGAGACAACATGCTCCTCATTGATGAAGCGGAACTGCGTGATGGCGTTGCATATGGCAAAAAAACAATCACAGGTGATGAATGGTTCTTGAAAGGTCATTTTCCAGAAAATCCAGTGGTGCCAGGTGTGATTTTGTGTGAAATCCTTGGACAATCCGCTTGTGTATTGCTTTCAGAAGCATCCGAAGGCAACACAACACCATTCTTTACTGGTTTGGATAAAGTGCGTTTCAAAAATCCAGTTAGACCACAAGATGTGTTTGAAACAGAGTGTAAACTCATCAAAAGCAAAGGTGTATTTTACTGGGCAGAGGGTAAGGGTTATGTAGGTGGAAAATTATGTGTCAGTGCAGAGTTTTCCTTTGCACTCATAAAGGAGAAATGATCTATGTTTCGTAAAATATTGATTGCAAATAGAGGCGAAATCGCAGTACGTATCATTCGTGCTTGCAAGGAAATGGGCATCCAAACAGTGGCAGTCTATTCCGAAGCAGACAAAAATTCTTTGCCAGTGGCACTTGCAGATGAACGCATTTGCATTGGTGGCAATGCAGCAACAGAAAGCTATCTGCATCAACAAAATATCATTAGTGCAGCACTTGCAACAGGTGCAGAAGCCATCCATCCAGGGTATGGTTTCTTGTCTGAAAATGCAGATTTTGCTAGACTTTGCAAAGAACAAGATGTGGTGTTCATTGGACCAGATGGTGATGTTATGGAGCAAATGGGTGACAAAGACAATGCACGTCAGTTGATGTTGGAAGTTGGTGTACCTGTGGTTCCAGGAACAGAAATCTTATCCACTGTGGAAGAAGCAGAAATAGAAGCAAAAACCATTGGATTCCCACTTCTTGTAAAAGCAACTGCTGGCGGTGGTGGTAAAGGGATTCGTGTGGTAGAAAAAGAAGAAGATTTGAAAAATGCATTTCTCACAGCATCATCAGAAGCAAAAAGTGCTTTTGGCAATGGAGATGTGTTCTTGGAAAAATATTTGACTTCTGTACGTCATGTGGAGATTCAGATTTTGGCAGATCATTTTGGCAATATTGTTTGTTTGGGGGAACGGGATTGTTCTTTGCAGCTCAACAAACAAAAGGTGTTGGAAGAAACCCCTTGTCCTGTAATGACAGAAGATTTGCGTCAGCGTATGATGGATTCTGCACTTTTGGCAGCAAAGGCAGCAAACTACACCAATGCAGGTACAGTGGAGTTTTTACTTGCACCAAATGGTGAATACTATTTCTTGGAAATGAACACTCGTTTGCAAGTGGAACATCCCATTACAGAAGAAGTGACAGGTATCGACTTGGTGAAATGGCAAATTCGCATTGCCTGTGAAATTCCATTGGAGTTTACACAAGCAGATATCAACTTACAAGGTCATGCAATTGAATGTAGAATCAATGCCAGAACTGCTGGTGTGGTGAATTTCTTACACATTCCAGGTGGTGCTAGGGTACATTTCGATACAGCTTTGATCCAAGATTGTGATGTGCCACCATACTACGATTCCATGGTTGGAAAATTGATTGTACATGCAAGCAGTCGAGAAAATGCAATTCGTAAAATGGAAGCAGCCCTTTGTGAAATGATCATCCAAGGCATTGAAACCAATATTGAAAGCCAATTGCAATTGGTGCGTAGTCAGGCATATCAAGATGGTGCATATGATACTTTGATTTTGCCAAGTATTTTGGCGGAAGGAAGTGAGTAATTATGGGAAATATTGTAGGTTTGTTTCGCAAATCCAAAAACGATTTGGAACAAGGTGGCATTACACCAACCATAGAAGAAAAAGTAAGATGTCCACATTGCAAATCCACAGAAGTGAAAAGTACCATCATCAAAAATAAGATGGTTTGCCCAAATTGTGGTGGACATTTTCGCATTGGTGCCAGAACCAGAATTCGTGTGTTGTGTGACAAACATAGCTTTGTGGAGTTGTTCCAAAACTTGAAATCCACAGACCCATTGGAATTCCCGGGCTATGATGTAAAGGTTACCAATGGTAAAAAAGCATCTGGAGAAGAAGAGGCGGTTATTTGTGGAACTGCAACTTTCAAAGGACAAAAAGCAGCTATTTTCGTAATGGAACCACAATTTATGATGGGTAGTATGGGTTCTGTTGTCGGTGAAAAAATTGCCAGAACCTTTGAATATGCAGCAGACAACAATTTGCCAGTGGTTGGATTCACCTGCTCTGGTGGTGCCAGAATGCAAGAAGGGATTTTGTCTTTGATGCAAATGGCAAAAGTCAGTGGTGCTGTTGGATACCATAGCAAAAAAGGTGGTTTGTATATCACTGTTTTGACAGATCCCACAACGGGTGGGGTGTCTGCCAGTTTTGCAATGCTTGGGGATATCATTTTGTCAGAACCCAATGCAACCATTGGTTTTGCTGGTAGACGAGTGGTGGAACAAACCACAAAGAAAAAATTGCCTGATGATTTCCAAAAAGCAGAATTTCTGTTGGAACATGGCTTTGTGGATGCAATTGTTCCAAGAGGTGAATTGAAAGTTACCATTGCAAGATTGTTGTTGCAACACGAAACAAGTGACTTTACAGATGCATTGCAAGAAATTTCTCCTGTGGAAGATTTGACAAGAGAAGTAGAATTGGATTTGTCTGCTTATGAACGTGTGGTGGCAGCTAGAGCACAAAACAGACCAACTTCCAGAAAATACATTGAAAAAATGCTATACGATTGCACAGAACTCCATGGGGATCGTAAGTTTTCAGATGATCAAGCAATTGTAGGTGGTATTGGTATGTTGGGCAATATTCCAGTGACCTATATTGGCATTGAGCGTGGTGGCAATTTGCAAGAGCGTATCCAGTGTAATTTCGGTAGCCCAATGCCTGATGGATATCGAAAAGCATTGCGTTTGATGGAACAAGCAGACAAATTTGGTAGACCCATTGTATGCTTTGTGGATACTGCGGGTGCTTTCTGTGGTGAAGAAGCAGAAGAACGTGGTCAAGGTCAAGCAATTGCAGACAATCTTATGAAAATGATGGAATTGTCAGTTCCGGTCATTACCATCATCATTGGTGAAGGTGGTAGTGGTGGTGCTTTGGCGCTTTCTGTTGCCAACAAAGTCTATATGTTGGAGAATGCAGTCTTTTCTGTCATTTCAGCAGAAGGTTGTGCCAGCATTTTGTGGAGTGAAGCATCCTTGGCAGCAGAAGCAGCAGATTGTCTTTGTATGACAGCAGACTACATGAAGGAATTTGGTGTTGCAGAACGCATTATCTTAGAGGACTTCCAGCATTTTGATTGGATGTGTAGTCGCTTAGAAGATACGGTTTTATCTGATATCAAAGAAATTTATGGATATGGTAAGAAAATTAGTAAAAAACGCTATGAACGTTTCCGTAAGTTGGGACGTTTTGGAGAAATAAGTGAATAATTTGCAAATAGATTGAGGAAAAGGGTGTAGATAAAATACACCTTTTTTTATATGCTGATGTAGGGGATGATGTCCACATCAATCCTTTTGATATCAAAACAGGAAATTCAGAAATATATGCATAAAGTAAAGATGTAAGCAATAGTATCAAAAGTAACGTAAAAATAGGAAGAAAAAGGATAGAAATACAAAAGAGTGCAAAGTTGTTGCAAAAAAATGTACTCATATTTGTATAGAAAATGGGAAATAGCGTTGATTTTATTGTGAAATAATGATAAAATTAAATGGATTGGTAAATATGTAGGCAAAAGGTTGCAAATATATCTACTGATTGGGTTACATATGTGCTGTAAAATGATGTTTGCAGTGTGTCTGTTTCAGTTATGACTATGTATACGTATCGTATGTTGAGGCATACAAAAGAAAGGTGGAATTATATTATGAAAAGAATTCTCTTGTGCTGTGGTTCTGGTATCGCAACATCTACAGTTGCTGCAAAAAAATTGGAAACAAAATTGAATGAACGTGGATTTGCTGGCAAATTTACAACAACTCAATGTAAAGTAAATGAAATCGCTTCCAAAATTGAAAACTTTGACATCGTTGTTTCTACAGCAGTTGTAAGCCAAAACTATGGCAAACCTGTAGTACAAGGTCTTCCTTTCTTGACAGGAATTGGCATTGATAAAGTCATCGATGATATCGTTGCAAAATTGGGTTTGGAATAAGATAAGAAATAAATTTGCCGAATCAGCTTCAAAATACATAATTTAAAATCTTAGTCCATACAGTGCAGGGGGTATTGTATGGACTGTGATATGTTTTTGTAATCACAAATCTTGCGGAGGAGATGTGAATTGCAGAAAACGCAATAATACTTATTTAAGAGAATGGTTTATTTGGGCAACCTCTAACAACCTATAGCACCCATCTTGGAACTGAGGATATTAGAGATTCCCACAGGGAAAAGGAGGAATTTTTTTATGAGCATTATTTTAAGTGCAGTTAGTTTCGTATCTGGACTCGGCTCTGCTGTAATGATGGCAATCGTTGTTGCAGTTTTGGGTATCGCATTTGGTCAAAAACCAGGTGTTGCGATTCGTGGTGGTTTGACAGTTGGTGTTGGTTTGATCGGGATTACAACAGTATTCGGTCTTTTGGGCGCAAACTTGGGTCCTGCAACACAAGCTATGGTTGAAAACTATGGATTCGCTTTGGAAATCATCGACGTTGGTTGGCCTGCATCTTCCGCAATCGCAATGGCTACAAGCATCGGTGCTTTGGTAATTCCTTTGGGTTTGGCAGTTAACATCGTTATGTTGCTTACAAACTCTACACAAACTGTAAACGTTGACATCTGGAACTACTGGCATTACGCTTTCACAGGTGCTCTTGTTACAGGCGTTACTGGAAATGCAGCTTACGGTTTCATCGCAGCAGCAGCTAATATCGTAATCGTTATGGTTATCGGTGACTTGACAGCTCCTGCAGTAGCAAAATACAATGGTTTGGAAGGTATTTCCATCCCTCATGGTTTCTCTGCAGCTTTCGTGCCATTGGCATGGGTTACAGACAAAATCATCGATAGCATCCCTGGTTTGAAAGATGTTGACATCAACTTCGAAAAAATCCAATCCAAATTCGGTGTTTTGGGTGAACCAATCTTGATCGGTACAGTAATTGGTGTTGTAATTGGTCTCTTTGCTGGTTACGGCACAGCTTCTTTGGCACTTGGTATCACATTGGGCGCTGTTTTGGTATTGACACCTAAAATGGCAGCTATGTTGATGGAAGGTTTGTTGCCACTTTCTGATTCCGCATCTACATTCATCTCCACAAAATTCTCCAAACGTGGTAAAATGTACATCGGTTTGGACTCCGCAGTTGGTGTTGGTAACCCTACAACAATCGCTTTGTCCTTGATCTTGGTTCCTTTGACATTGATTCTTGCTCTTATCTTGCCAGGAAACAGAGTATTGCCATTTGGTGACTTGGCTACATTGCCTTATATGTTCGTTTTGATCTTGCCAATCTGTAAAAACAACGGTTTCAGAGCGTTCATCGTTGGTTTGGTTTCCTTGGCATCTGGTCTTTACATCGCAACTGACTTGGCTGAACTCCACACAATGATGGCAGTTGAAGCTGGTTTCGACACAAGTGGCGCAGCTTTGATTTCCTCCATCTGTGACGGTGGTAACCCACTTACATGGTTCGTAACTACAGTATCCAAAATGAATACAGCTGGTATCGGTATCTTGGTTGTAATCGCTGTTGTAATTGCTTTCTTGAACAGACAACGTATCGTAAAAGAAGCAAAAGCTATGCACGAAGCTGAATAATTGAATTGAACTGAACTAATTTGTGCTTGTAGACTTCGGTTTGCAAGCACATTTATCTATTTATGGGAAATACGATACATTGCATTGTAGGGTTGATTCACGAATCAACCGTCATAAATAGCCACGAACAAAAATTGCAGTGCTATATCGATGCAAAACAAAAGAGCCAACAAAGGAGAACCTATGAGAACATATATATATGATGATAAAATCTTTCGCAAAAAGGTAACTGTAGTGGGTGGGTTTTCCCTGTTTGTTGCGCTTTATGCAGCAGTACAGCTGATTTTGGGTCAATACTTATATTGGTTGATTTTGGTTGTGGGCATTTATCAGTTTGTGAATACCTTCATTTATATCAGCAACCCAAAAGAAGTTTCCATTGATGGGGATATGGTTTCTTTTTCATCCTATGGAAAAAACAATGTATTCCATTGGGATGAAGTGGAGTTTTTCCGTATCAAAGAAGTGGATGTACCAAACAAAATGTATGTCCGTATCATCACAAAAGATGGTAGAAAAGGACGTTATTGGATCAATTGCAAATTTATGGAAAATGGCAAAGAACTTTGGGATTATTTCTTGTTCTTGGAATATGAAAAAGAACCAGGACAATTGAAATTCCAAGCAAAAATCCCCAAAAATCCATTTGCAACAGAAGAAGTTTCTGAACCAGTGGATGCCATTGTGAAAGAGTGAGCTTTGCATTGTTGTATGTACAATGTAGGGGCGTATCACGATGCGCCCGATGGTTTTACATAAAAAATAATTTGACGATGAAAACAAGGTGATGCGGTTTGCATCCCAGAAAATATTAGGAGGATATGAATATGTCTGAAGCAAAATTGATGGGTAACATGTTTTTTAGTAAAAAATTGGTGAGAATGCCAATGGAAGGTGCAACAGATTTGGAAGTCATCGAATCTATGGCTGGTAGATTGGTGGAAGAAGGTTTGGTGAAAGAATCTTATGTAGATGCAATTGTGGCTCGTGAAAAAGTCTTTGCAACTGGTTTGGATTTGGGCGTTATGGGACTTGCAATTCCTCATACAGATGCAGAACATGTACATACAGCAGCAATGCAATTTGCAATCTTGGAAAATCCTGTGGAATTCTGTGGCATGGGTGATCCAGATACAAAAGTGCAAGTGAAATTGGTGTTTATGCTTGCAATCAAAGAAGCACATACACAAATCGAAGTTTTGGAAAAATTGTTGGGTCTTGCAGAAGAACCAGAAAAATTGGAAGCATTGGCAGCTTGTGCAACAGAAGACGAAGCATATGATATGGTTTTGAGCATTTTTGGTGCATAAGAAATCACTGTTCGCATTTGTCGGTATATGATATTTCATATTTTGTAGGGGAGGATAGTATCCTCCCTTTTTTGTGCATATTTCATTTGGGAAATTACATATCCTGACATTGAATTCTTGCATATTGGTGATAAAATGTGTATAATATAGATACTTTACAAAAGAATAAGATAATAGTGGATAGTTGTCTTCATATAAAAAGGAGCATATAGGATGAAAGAAAGAGGATTGGCACTTTTAACAGACTTATATCAGTTGACCATGATGCAAGGATACTACGCAACTGGTGGTCATGAAAAAAAAGTTGTATTTGATTTGTACTATCGCAAAAATCCAAGTGGAAATGGATTTGCAATTGCAGCTGGCTTGGAGCAAGCACTTTCTTATTTGAATGAACTCCATTTTTCCAAAGAAGATATTGCATATTTGGAAAGTTTGCAAATATTCCAAGAAGATTTCATTGCTTATTTGCGTGAATTTCAGTTCAGTGGTGATGTGTATGCCATACCAGAAGGCACTGTAGTGTTTCCAAATGAATCATTGATGCGTGTGAAAGCACCAATTATTGAAGCACAACTCATTGAAACTGCTTTGCTCAATATCATCAACCATCAAAGTTTGATTGCAACAAAGGCTTCACGTGTGGTTTGGGCAGCAGAAGGCGATGCTGTTTTGGAATTTGGTTTGCGACGTGCACAAGGTCCAGATGCAGGTACATATGGTGCTAGAGCAGCTATGATTGGTGGATGTGCAGCAACCAGTAATGTTTTGGCAGGCAAAATGTTTGATGTACCCATCAAAGGAACACATGCCCATAGTTGGGTTATGAGCTTTCCGGATGAAGTATCTGCATTTCGTGCTTATGCAAAAATATTCCCAGAAAATTGTATTTTCTTAGTGGATACTTACGATACTTTGAGAAGTGGTATGCCCAATGCAATCAAGGTGTTGCAAGAACTGCGTGATGCAGGTGAATTGCGTGGTGCTTATGGCATTCGTTTGGATAGTGGGGATATGGCGTATTTGTCCAAACAAGCAAAAAAAATGTTGGATGCAGCTGGATTCCCAGAAGCAATCATCAGTGCTTCCAGTGATTTGGATGAAAACCTCATTGCCAGCTTGAAACTCCAAGGTGCCAAAATCAATCTTTGGGGTGTCGGTACAAAATTGATTACCAGTGACGATTGTCCTGCTTTTGGGGGTGTCTATAAATTGGCAGCAGAAGAAGGTGATGATGGCAAATTTGTTCCAAAAATCAAATTGTCCAACAATCCAGCAAAGGTGACAAACCCTGGAATTAAGAAGGTATTCCGTATTTATGATAAGGTAACAGGCAAAATCAAGGTGGATGTCATTGCTTTGGAAGAAGAAACCATCGATATGACAAAATCTTTGGTGGTTTATGATAGCAATGCAAAGTGGCGTAAAATGAAATTCGATGTGGGTAGCTTTGTGGTGCGTGAATTGTTGGTTCCTGTTATAGAAAAAGGTAAAGTTGTGTATACATCACCTTCTGTAATGGAAATCAAAGCATTTTGTGAAAAAGAAAAGACAACTCTTTGGGATGAACATAAGCGTTTGAATAACCCTCATATTGTGCCTGTAGACTTGTCAGAACAATTGGTGCAATTGAAAAATCATTTGATTGATGAAATGTCTATCAAAGAACAGAAAGAAGTGTAAAATGCTATGGGTGGATGATATGTCCACCCTTTTTGTATGGTATATATGTAGTACGGGATATGCTTATAATCTGTAGTAAGGTTTACTTTGTAGGGGTGACGTTTCGTCACCCGTTTGGATGTTTATGAATTAATTTTAGGTAGGAATTTATTCAAGTTTTAAAGCATTCAGACCTTACTTTTCACTGGAGAAAAGGGGTCATCATTTTGCAAGCAAAATCACACTACGTGTGACCGCCATATCTTTGGCGGTGAGTCCAAAATCCACCACTACTTCCGAAGCGTGGAGCACGGTTCAAGGGCTTTGCAAGCCCTTAAAAATCCCCTACAAGGTGGAATAGACATGGCTATTGCTATAATTTATGGCTTGAGCATGCTTCCTTCATGGCTGGTGACGCATATTGAAATTCCTACAAATAGCAATCGTTAGGATTCCGCTTTGCGAGCAAAGGTTGAGTGGTAATCAAAAGTCATTTGTTCGCTACTTACTTTGGTTTTGAGCCAGTAATCAAGAGGTGAGGGGCTTGTCACTCACGGTCTAATCGTAGGATTAATTCTCTACATCTCTGTCTATCGGGGGGATATATAAGGGGGGTCTTGACCACCTTATAGCGTGGCTCCACGCCTTCGCAAAGAGTGGCACTTTTGGGGTACCTTTTGGTGTCAAAAGGTACGGTCTAAAAGGCTCTAACATTTGAATAAATTAAAAACTAAAATTTTGCCACTCAATTTCCTGCTTCACTACACATTATATAAATAATCTTCCATTTTGCAATTCACCAATAAAAATTTCAGAAAATAATAAAATTACAATTCTTGGAATGGAATAAATTTCTTTGGCTCACTGGTTTGTGCTGAAAGATGCTTTTCCATCCACACAACATCTTTCCAAACACCATTTTTAAATCCACATTTGGTGAAATGACCAACAGTGGTATAGCGTAGCTTTTCATGCAAGGCAATACTGGCTTCATTTGGATGGGTGATGCAAGCAATAACGGTTTCAATACCTTGTTTTTGTAAGGTATCCTCTAATTTGAACATAAGCAAAGCGCCAATGCCCCTTCCTGTATAGGCTTCATCTAAATAGACAGAAGATTCCACTGTCCAACCATAAGCGGCTCTGGATCGGAATAGGGAAGCATAGGAATACCCAACCACAACACCATTAAGCTCTGCCACATAGTATGGGAACTTTTCCAAGGTGGTGGAAATGCGACGTTCAAATTCAGAAATTGTAGGAATTTCAAATTCAAAGGTGATTTCGGTATCGGTGACATAAGGGGTGTAAATTTCCAATATTCTAGGGGCATCTGCCACAGTAGCCAGACGCAAAGTGAGTTTTTCATTCATATCAAACACATCCTTTCGTTTTTATTTAGTATACATGAAATATGGAATTTTGCAAGAACAAAGAATATTACTGTCCATGATAAAAAACCATATGTTTTCTGTGAGTAGAAAAAAGAAAGAAAAAATTCAAAAATACCCTTGACATTCTCTGACAGTCTGTTATAATAACCATAAATCAAAGAACAAACCGATGATTAAGAGGAGTAACCTTTCAGGTCAGCTTTCAGAGAGTTGTGGATGGTGGGATCACAACAGTGTGGCGAATGGTGAATGGACTTATGAGGGCGACCGAACCCATAACAATGGTAGTAGTAGTCGACGGGATTCACACCCGTTACAAAGGTGAACTGTATAATGACGTACAGTGAGCGAGTGGATGTTTTACATCAATTTGGGTGGTATCGCAGGATAATACAAGTCTTGTCCCTTTATAGGGATAGGACTTTTTCTTTTTCTAAAAAAGAATAATATGAATGAGATAACAATGGCAGGGAATGGCGTTCTCGACATCCCGTCATAAACTGCCACAAAACCTGATTGAAACAGTGTAGGGGATGATGCCCACATCATACCAAAACATTGCTACAAATAAAACGAATTTGTGTAACCGAAAGGAGAACACCATGAGAGAAAAAGAAAAGCGATGGCGTAGCTTTTGCTAACAAAACCATCATAAAATATAAAAATAATGAGAGAAGATAAAGGAGAAAATACTATGAAAAAATTTATGGCAATTACAATGACAATGGTAATGATGGCAGCAATGGTAGGTTGTGGCAGTAGCAGTAGTGCATCTACAGAAGAAGCAGCTCCAGAAGCAGCAGATACAACAACAGAAGAAGCAGCTCCAGAAGCATCTGGTGATGTTCCAGTGGTTGGTATCGCACAATATGGCGAACATGCATCCCTTGACAACTGTCGTATCGGTTTCATCGCTGGTATCGAAGAAGCAGGTCTTGTAGAAGGTGTTGACTTCACAGTGGATTACCAAAATGCTGGTTTCGATGATAACATCAATACACAAATTGGTCAAAGCTTCTCTGCAAAAAATGTAGCTTTGATGTGTGGTATTGCAACACCTTCCGCAGCAGCTTGTTATGCAGCAGCAGAAGACAAAGACATTCCAGTTGTATTTACAGCAATCTCTGATCCAGAACAAGCAAACCTTACTGCTGGTAACATCACAGGTGTAAGCGATAAATTGCCAGTAGAAGCGCAGTTGGAATTGATTCGTACATTGCAACCAGATGCAGTGACAATCGGTATCATCTACACAACAAGCGAAGCAAACTCTGTTTCCACAATTGCTGATTATGAATCATTGGTTGCAGACTATGGTTTTGAATTGGAAGTCATTGGTGTGGCACAACAAGCTGAAGTTTTGCAAGCAACAGATACATTGATTAGCCGTGGTGTTGATTGTATCAGCAACTTGACAGATAACAACGTAGTAGGCGTTTTGGCTTCCACATTGGAAAAAACAAATGATGCTGGCATCCCAGTATATGGTAGTGAAGTGGAACAAGTAAAATTGGGTTGTGTGGCATCTGCTGGTATCGACTACTTGGCACTTGGCAAACAAGCAGGTCAAATGGCAGCAAAAATCTTGACAGGTGAAGCTTCTGCTTATGATATGGATTATGAAACAGTAGAAGAATGTTACACATACATCAACTCTGAAGCATTGGCAGCAATGGGTATGGAAATTCCAGCAGAAGTTGCAGAAGTTGCAATCGAATCCAGCGAAGCATAAATTGTAGGGGATGCATTGTATGCATACCGACGTGGATAACCACAATATTTGAATATCATGTAATTGTAGGGCAGGTGTAGGGAACAGTCAAGACTGTTCCCTACACCTGCCGTTTGGTACGTTTAGAGAAATGGATACAAAACAACAAAATGCTATGTAGGGGTGACCCTATGTAATTACTCGTTAATAACACAATTATGCAAATGTAGGGCAGGGGCTCTGCTCTTGCCGTCAATATCACAATATTATAGTAGAAAGAGTGAAGAAAAATGGTATACGTAGAATTGTTGGTGAGCACACTGACGCAAGGTTTGATTTATGCACTGTTGTCCTATGGTGTGTATATTACATATAAAATTTTGGATTTCCCAGATTTGACAGTAGATGGTAGCTTTCCTTTGGGTGCAGCGGTTACAGCAGTGATGATGATTGGTGGTATGAATCCATATTTGGTACTTGTGGTTGCAGCCATCATTGGTGCAGTTGCAGGCTTAGTAACAGGTCTCATCCATGTGAAATTGGGTGTACGTGATTTGCTTGCTGGTATCATCACCATGACAGGTTTGTACTCCATCAATTTGCAAATTGCAGGCTCCAATATGCCAATTGATCGAAGCATCGACACCATATTTACAGCAGCACCAACCATGATGCTATTTGGCGATATGTCTTTGATGCATCGTAAATTCATTGTGTCTATTATCTTGGCAGTGATTGTGAAGTTGTTGTTGGATTTGTATTTCAAAACAAAAAGTGGCTTGTTGTTGCGTGCAGTAGGTGACAATGATATTTTGGTTACTTCTTTGGCCAAAGACAAAGGTACTGTGAAAATCGTAG
Source organism: Chakrabartyella piscis (assembly GCA_030067835.1). Taxonomy (GTDB): domain Bacteria; phylum Bacillota; class Clostridia; order Lachnospirales; family Anaerotignaceae; genus Chakrabartyella; species Chakrabartyella piscis. Next base: position 2,312,735 of record CP092441.1, on the reverse strand, counting down.
GTTTGGTCATTGCAAATGCATTGGTTGCACTTTGTGGTAGTGTGGTCTGTCAAGAACAACGTACCTTCTCCAGCACAATGGGTACTGGTCAGGTGGTATTTGGTTTGGCAACTGTTATCATTGGTACAACCCTATTCAAACGTATGGGCTTTGTAAAGGGTACTACAGCTGTTATGGTGGGTAGTATAGCTTATAAAATCTGTATCCAACTTGCCATCAACTTTGGTTTGCCAGCAAACTTATTGAAATTGGCAATGGCAGTGTTGTTCCTCATCGTTTTGGTCTTGGGGGATAGAAAGAAAGGTGGTGCTTCCCGTGCTTGAGTTGAAAAACATTAGAAAAGTATACAATCCTGGTGAAGTCACTGAAATGTGTTTGTTTGATAATTTCAATTTGACTGTAGATGAAGGTGAATTTGTTTCCATCGTAGGAAGCAATGGTAGTGGTAAAACTTCTTTGCTCAATATTATTTGTGGTAGCATTCCCATTGAAGGTGGAGAAATCCTCATTGGTGGTAAAAATATTGCAAAAATGAAGGAACACAAAAGATATCAAACCATTGGACGTGTGTATCAAAACCCAGCTGTTGGAACTTGTCCAAATTTGACAATGCTTGAAAATATGTCCTTGGCAGACAACAAAGGGAAATCATTTGGTTTGAGTTTTGGCATCAACAAAGCTCGTGAAAACTTCTATAAAGACCAACTTTCCATTTTGGGACTTGGCTTGGAAGATAAAATGCAAGTGAAATTGGGTGCTTTATCTGGTGGTCAAAGACAGGCAGCATCTCTCATTATGTCCACATTGACACCAATTGAATTTTTGATTTTGGATGAACATACAGCAGCACTTGACCCCAAAACAGCAGAAATCATTATGGAATTGACTGGCAAAGTGGTCAAAGAAAAGAAATTGACTGCAATGATGGTTACACATAATTTGCGTTATGCTGTGGAATATGGTGATAGATTGCTTATGATGGATAAAGGTCATGCAGTGTTGGATAAAGGTGCTGAAGAAAAGAAGCATATGCAAGTGGAAGATATCTTGGATGTGTTCACTTCCATCAGTATTGAATGTGGAAATTAAGCAAAGTAGAAATGAGGGTAGGACTGGTTCCTACCCTTTTTATGATTACAAAACCACCAAAAAAATATTGACTTTTTGAGTCAAAAGCAGTATAATATAAAAGCTGTTAACGGGACGTGGCTCAGCTTGGTGGAGCGCTACATTAGGGATGTAGAGGTCGCAAGTTCAAATCTTGTCGTTCCGATGTAAAAAAGGTGGTTCTACCTAATTGGGCACCCTATCACATGTAAAATAGGTTTATAATTGCCATCCCACCAAGGCGGTACAGGTCGCAACTGTACCGCTATTTATTTGCAACGAACAGCAACTCGTTCATAATTTCAGCTGCTTTCAAATCATTCTCCTCGAGGAGATGTAAATAAATTTCTGTAACCTCAATTCCAGAGTGTCCAAGACGTTCTGAAACTGTTTTCAAATCAACACCATTGGAGAGTAGAAGAGTAGCGGACGTGTGTCGCAAAGAGTGCAAAGGCACGTGATCAATTGAATTTCGTTTCAAAAACTTACGCCACCAATTGGATGGACTGTCTGGATGCAGAGGGTCCACACCGCCAAAGACAAAAAAGTCACTAGTCCATCTAATACCATTTTGTAAACAAATCTTTCTTTGATGCAACTTCAACAACTTCAACAGCTTCAAAGTAGTGACAGAAAGTGTCACAGTGCGACATTTACCGCTTTTGGTAGGCTTTAAAATCGATTTTTGGTTCTTGGCTTTGTAAATTGAGTGTGATATACTCAACTTATGAGATTTTAAATCAGTCCAGCGTAAGGAAACTAGTTCACCACGTCTAGCTCCTGAATCAATGGCACAAGTAACAAATGCATGCCATCTAATGGGCTCAACTGTTAATTTCCTATTCACGTAAGCAATTTCTATACTGGAAAGTATGGATATTGCTTTTTTATTGCTCTTAATAGGCTCTATTCTTCCTTTGGCGGTGGGATTGGTGGTTATAACGTCCAATTGATGCATTTTGTTCATAAAGCAACGTAGCACAGCGTAAATACGTTGAATGGTGCTAGGTGCATAGTTACTTTCATACAGCGAAGTAATAAACAACTCAACGTCAAGAGAACTTATTTCTGCAAGGTCCATATCACCAAAACGAGGAATCAAAAACCGATCAACAATATCTTTGTAGCTGTTCCAAGTGGAATCTGCAACACGGTTACGCTTCAGGTCTAACCAGGTGTCAAAATAATCAACTGTTTTCATTCAATTTACCTTCATTCCTAGCTTTAATCAAATCTTGTTCCAACAGGTACCTAACATAGCGGCTACGGCTTTTAAAACCACGAGCACTAGCAAGACTATCCACTAATTGCATTGAACCTTTAGGCATGAACGTAGTAATGCGGTCATAATAACGCTTTTCATATTCGTGTTTTCTTCTATGTTCCTTTTGCTTTGCTGTCAATTCATCCATGATATACACCCCCTTTCAAAAACTGGTAATGACACAACCAGAATATACCAAAGTTTACAAAAATGCAAGAAAAATCTAATAAACTTTACAAAAAACCACAAAAAATGGTATTTATTCGACAAAAATACACGAAAACTGAATATTTTCAGCAAAAAAAGACTAGTTACTTGCTTCTGGTGGCTGGTACCGCCTGTTTTGGCAGCTGAAAAACCCTTTTCCAACAAACCAAAACAGGCTAGATAGTGGCAAACGTCAATTTAATTCGCAAAAGCCACTTTTGCGAATAAATTGCCTGTGAAGGTGGTAGCGGTGCAAGTGAAACCCTATTGTGGCATAATCCATGTGAAAAGCTGTGAAAAAGGTTTTTCCATAGCTTTTCACATTCAAAGTGTGGCTATATCGGGGAACTAGTTCGCAAAACACCTTGGAGTTTTGCGAACTAGTTCCCCTCAAAGGGATGATAGGCGGTTCTATGCTTATTTCAGGCTTACGCCAAATAAAAAAACCACCAGACCAATTTGTCCAGTGGTTTTATTACAATGTTGCCACTGCCCACCTCATGCACATGATGCCAAAGCAAAACAGGGGCATTTGACACGGTGCGTAAATGCCCCTGAATGCTATTGATCATCATTTTTGGATGTGGTGGTCAGCTGGCCAACATTTGGGCTTGCTGGTAGGTGGTTACTGCTTCCAAAGATGTTAATTAAGGCGATAGCACTACAGATGCTACCGCCTGATTCCATGTTCTGGGGCTACAACACGTAGTAAAGGCTGGGAAGCGTACCTTGACTACGTATAATGCTGTGGATAACTTATACATCTGTCTGTGGATAACGAACAAATGTTCTCATTTGTCCACGTACCAGCGATTACTAAAGCGGTAAATATTTGGAAGCCTTAAATTCTTACGGTTGGATACTTCATCAATGAAACCAGCGTCTATAAGTTCCTTCTTTGCTTTAAAAAATGTGTTCTTTGCCATCAATTTTGAATACTTCGATACGCTGAACTCAAATTCTAACTTTCCACCTGCTTCTAAACGCATGTAAGAATAAATAACCTTTGCATTTGCAGACAATTCTATATATCTATCATGTAGCATGATACTATTTCCAAGGCGGATATATCTATCTTCTATTCCACCAGCTTTGGAAGATTCCCATGCTTTAAATGGCGTTCTTTTAGATGCCACTGTATCACCTCTTTGTCTATTTTGCTATTTTTAACACAAATTTTTATTTGGCGGTTCAAAAAATGAACCAGCAAATACCCATATTGGTTCAAAAATTGAACCAGTGAAGCGAAAAAATGCGATTTATACAGTTCAAAAATTGAACCGCTAAACCCTTAAAAAGCCTGTAAAACCGTTGTCATTTGGCTATTTTGCACAGTTCAAAAATTGAACACATATACTATATATAGCCATATAAGGGTTTTTAAAAAAGGTTTTAAAAAGGTCTTAAAAGTCTTGAAAAGCTCTAAAAAATTCTGTAAAATAACCCTATAGGAAACCACCGTTACATTAGGGATGTAGAGGTCGCAAGTTCAAATCTTGTCGTTCCGATATAAGCAAAATGTCTGATTTTTCTATATGAAATTTCAGGCATTTTTTGTATATGCAAATGCTTTTGTAGACACTGGAGTATATCAGGAGGTAGCTATGGAATTGCAAAGAAGAATTACAGAAATCAAGTGGTTTTTGAAAACGAAGCAAAAGAAGTTTTAGCAGAATTGGATTTTGTCATAGAAGGAGAATCCCTTGCAGTGAATCGCACTATGGTAGATCCATCTTTACGAGGACAGGGTATTGCAGCACAGTTGATGGAAGAAATTTATGCCTATGCAAAGGAAAAAGAAAAAACAATTAGACCTGTTTGCACATATGCAGTAACTTGGATGGAAAAGAATTCTGAAAAATAAGTCTCAATTAAAGATAAAAGGGCTTTTATATCTTGTAGGGTACGCATTGTATGCGTACCGAAAGTGAAATGCATACAATGCATTCCCTACATAATTAAGATATGTTCATGTATGTTAGGTCTAATTAAGTTTAATTGGGATAAAAATAAAATATGAATTATGGCAATAGAAAAGCGTTGTACTGATGTGATGTCAATACAACGCTTGTTTTTTTATATTTTACTATGAGTTTGTGAGAATTGACGCAATCGTTCTTGTATTTCATAGTTCTTAGCAAAGCCATCATCATCAATGGTTGAGATCATATCTGGGTCTTTCTTATATACGATTTTCAAAAGAATCGGTGTGATTACAGTGGTGATTACAACCATAATGACAATTGGACCAATGAAATCGGAGCCCAATAAGCCAAGAGCAGCACCTTTGCTGGCAACAATCAAAGCAACTTCACCACGAGAAACCATACCTACACCGACACGTTGGCTTTCATATGTTTCCAAACCACAAATCTTTGCACCAACACCACAACCAACAATTTTGGTCAATACAGCAACAACAACCAGAACCAAGGAGAAAGCAACAATGGTACCTGTCATTTCTGGCAATGCAACCTTCAATCCAATGCTTGCAAAGAATATAGGTGATAAATATAAATAAGACAATACATCAAATTTTGCAGCAATATAATGGGATTTCTTGGTTCCAGAAAGCACCAAACCAGCAATGAAAGCACCAGTAATATCTGCAACGCCAAACAATTCTTCTGCACAATAAGCCATCAACAAACAAAATGCAAAGGCAAACACAACATGTCGATGCAATTCACGATGTGCCAATTCACTCCACCAGCTATACAATTTGTAGAAGCAAACGCCAGCAACAGCAGCAAACAAGAAGAATGCCAAAATCTTCAAAAGCACAAACACAATGTTAACAGAGGAATCGGTAAAGCTTGTGATGACTGTTAAAGCAACAATACCCAAGATATCATCAATGATGGCAGCACCTAAGATTGCGTTACCAGATCTGGTTTTCAAACGTCCAAGTTCTTTCAAGGTTTCTACGGTGATGCTCACAGAAGTTGCAGTCAAAATCACACCAATGAACAAGTTTTGCAGGAATAGAGTACTGGAAGCATCAGATGGAATACGATCTGGTTGATTGAAATACTGTGCCACCAAAAAACCGCCAATCAGTGGAACCAACACACCACACAGGGCAATGAAAAAGGACGATTTGCCACTTTCTTTCAGTTCCTTGATATCTGTTTCCATACCAGTAGAAAACATCAAAACCACAACACCCAATTCTGCTGTAATTTCAATGAAATCATTGTTTTGGATGACACCGATACAAGCAGGACCAAAGACCAAACCAGCCAACAAAGCACCAACCACCTGTGGCATATGGAACTTATTGGAGATGATGCCCAAAGCCTTTGTAGTCAGTATGATAATCGCCAAATCAAAAAGAAAACTATAACTTTCCATAGGAACACCTCACAATGAATATACTATATAATAGGAAGTAATATCTTAAAGCTCATTTATAATAGTACTTTTTTTATGATTTGGCAATGGATTTTTGGATTCTAATTTATTCAGGAAAGATAGCATAAAATGTCTTGAAATATGTGTATTTTGAACCAAAATTAAGAAGAAAATGCATATGTTTTGGTAAAAAAACAAGAAGATTTTCTGTGCAAATGAAAAATAGAAAAAGAACTATCTATTATATCTAGTTTCTTGTGAAGAAAAAAAGAAAAATTCTGTAGAAGATAACAAAAAAATGACGACTTGTATGTCGTCATTTCCTGTTTTATATATGTAGTTTGTTTGCATCATTTGACCTTAATCTATGAAAGACTGAGTAGAAGGGCTTATTTCTTAGAATTTACAGATTCACAAATACGTTTCAAACCTTCTGCAACAGTGGCTTTTGGACAAGCCAAGTTCAAACGAATGAATCCATCTGAGTTTTGTACAAACATATTGCCACCTTCCAAAAGAACACCTGCTTCATATGCAAAGAACATGGTCAAGCTTTCTTCTGGTGTGAAGTATGCGTTTAAATCCACCCAAGCCAAATAGGTTGCTTCTGAAATGCGATATTTTGCTTTTGGTAGATGTTCTGCCAAATATTCACCTACAAATTTGAAGTTTTCGTCCAAGTAAGCAGACAATTCATTGAGCCAAGGTTCACCTTTTTCATAGGCGGCTTGTGCAGCAACAATGCTTAGAGGATTGTCAAAACCATAGTGACGCTCTTTCCAAATTGCACGTAAGCCCAAATCACGAATCAAGATATTGGAGAACATAAGCCCAGCAATATTAAAGGTTTTGCTAGGTGCCATTGCAGTGATCAAACGAGTATAGTCAGGCATCACTTTACCCATAGGAATATGTTTCAGACCTTTACGCAACAAATCACAATGGATTTCATCGGAAATGATCCACATATTGTTTTTGGATACGATATCTGCAATTTTTGCCAATTCTTCTTCTGTCCAAACACGACCACTTGGATTGTGTGGGTTACAGAAAATCATCAAAGTTGTTTTCTCATCAGCAGCTTTTTCTGCCAAATCATCAAAATCAATGGTGTAATACCCATCTTCACAAACCAAATCACAACAAACAGCTTCTTTGTGATTGAAATCAGCAGCATATTTGAAGTATGCATAAGAAGGGGTTAAGAACAACAGCTTTTCGTCTTCTTTGCAAATATATTCCACCAATTCATAAAGAGCTGGAATGATACCATTGGAAGAAAACAAATCAGAAGCATCGAAAGTCCAATCATAACGACGTTTGCACCAAGAAGCAAATGCGTTGTAATATTCATTTCCAAATAGGCTGGTGTAGCCAAAAATACGTCTATCCAAGCGTTCTTTCATAGCATCAATAATTACATCGGGTGTTGCAAATTCCATATCAGCAACCCACATACGGATAAATTCTTCATCTTTGAATGGGAATTGCATGGTTTCGTCTGCGTGGAAGATATACCCACGGAAACCATCTGTGTTCAGTGCGTTGGTATGGGTTCTGTCAATGATTTCATCAAAATTATACATAAAAAAACACCTCTTTCTCAACGATACAACAACATGTTCTATACACAGCAGTATAACAACATATGTTTTTCACGTCAAGACAAGAGGTGTTTGATTTCGTACAATATTAGATACGAGCCAAGATTTCTGCACCCATTTCTTTGGTACCAACAGCGATCATACCTTCAGAATAGATATCACCTGTACGATAGCCAGCTTCCAAAACAGCAGTCACAGCGTTTTCAATTGCTTCTGCTTCTGCACTCAAATGGAAGGTGTATTGCAACATCATTGCCACAGAAAGAATTGCAGCAACAGGATTTGCTTTATTTTGTCCAGCGATATCAGGCGCAGAACCGTGGATTGGTTCATACATACCTTTATTTGTGCCATTGAGACTTGCAGATGGCAACAAACCAATGGAACCTGTAATCATACTTGCTTCGTCAGAAAGAATATCACCAAACATGTTGGAAGTTACAATGACATCGAATTGTTTTGGATTTCTAACCATTTGCATTGCTGCGTTGTCGATGTACATATAAGAAAGTTCCACTTCTGGATAATCACTTTTCATTTCTTCAGCAACTTTTCTCCAAAGTCTGGAGGATTCCAAAACGTTTGCTTTGTCTACACAACAGAGTTTTTTGCCACGTTGCATAGCCACTTCAAATGCATTTTTCAAAATTCTGGAAATTTCCATTTCGCTGTATGTTTCTACGTCATATGCTTCGTTGCCATATTTGCCTTCTCGATAGCCACGTTCACCAAAGTAGATACCACCAGTCAACTCACGTACAATGAGGATATCCAAGCCACCTTCTACGATTTCAGCTTTCAAAGGGCAAGCATCTGCCAAAGCATCGTAGATTTTAGCGGGACGTAAATTGGAGAACAAGTCCAATTCTTTACGCAAGCCAAGAAGTGCTTTTTCTGGGCGTTGTGCATTGGCAACATTGTCCCATTTAGGGCCACCAACAGCACCCAACATAACCGCATCAGCAGCTTTGCAAGCATCCAATGTAGACTCAGGCAAACATTCGCCATAAGCATCGATGGCACAACCACCAGCCAAAACTTCGTTGAATGTAAATGTATGACCCCACTTTTCGCCAATTGCGGTCAAAACGCTCATAGCTTCTTTGGTTACTTCTGGGCCAATACCGTCACCAGCAACCACTGCAATGTTATAATTTCCCATAAAATCAACCTTTAACCCTTTCTTTTGTTTGTTCTACCAAACCACCAGCAGCCATAATTGCTTTCATAAATTCTGGGAATGGTTGTGCTTGGTAAGTTTTGTCTTTTGTGATGTTTGTGATGATACCGCTATCGAAATCAACGGATACTTCATCACCATTTTCAATGTCATTGGCAGCTTCATCGCATTCCAAGATAGGCAAACCAATATTGATTGCGTTACGATAGAAAATACGAGCAAATGTAGTAGCGATGACACAGCTGATGCCTGCACATTTGATGGCAAGTGGAGCGTGTTCTCTGGAAGAACCACAACCGAAGTTTTTGGTTGCGACAATGATATCGCCTGTTTTTGCTTTGTTTACGAAATCTGCATCGATGTCGATCATGCAGTATTTTGCCAATTCTTCACCGCTGGATACGTTTAAGTATCTTGCTGGGATAATAACGTCTGTATCTACGTTATCGCCATATTTGAAAACCATGCCTTTTGCGTTCATAAATATCCTCCTTAAAAGATAAAGACCGTGGGCTTTGCCCACCACCCACCAACCTTTATAATTGCGGTCAATGTACATTGACCGCTGTGTCTTATTATTTGTGTTGTCTAATTGTTAGCCTATAAAATAATCGGGTCAAGGGATGAAATCCCTTGCGGATTGTTAAGGCAGAGCCTTGACGGTTTTGCTTTTGATCTTGCTTTTGACCTTAAATATTTCTAGGGTCAGCAATTTTACCAGCGATTGCAGAAGCAGCAGCAACAGCAGGACTTGCCAAGTAAACTTCACTTTCTACGTGACCCATACGTCCTACAAAGTTACGGTTGGTTGTGGAAACACAACGTTCGCCAGCAGCCAAGATACCCATATGTCCACCAAGACATGGACCACATGTTGGCATAGAGAAGATCGCACCAGCATTGATGAAGTCCTCAACATATCCAAGCTTGATGCAATCCAAATAGATTTCTTGTGTTGCTGGAATGACAATGGTACGTACTTTTTCGGCAACTTGTTTGCCGCGAAGGATATCAGCAGCAATCTTCATATCATCCAATCTACCATTGGTACAAGAACCAATAACCACTTGGTCAATGATGACTTCGCCAACTTCACCAATGGTACGTGTATTATCAGGCAAATGAGGGAAAGAAATAGTTGGTTCCAATGTGGACAAATCAATAATGATTTCTTCGTCATATTCAGCGTCGTCATCAGCTTCAAATACTTCATACGCTTTGGTAGCATGTGCTTTTGTGTATGCGAGACAGGCTTCATCTACAGGGAAGATACCATTTTTTGCACCAGCTTCAATCGCCATGTTTGCAATTGTAAAACGATCATCCATGGTAAGCTCTGCAATGCCTTCACCAGTAAATTCCATAGAACGATACAAGGCACCATCCACACCAATCATACCAATGATATGCAAAATAACATCTTTACCACTGACATGAGATTGTTTTTTGCCAATGACATTGAATTTGATTGCAGAAGGTACTTTGAACCATGCTTCACCAGTAGCCATACCAATTGCCATGTCTGTGGAACCGATACCTGTGGAGAAAGCACCCAAAGCGCCATATGTACATGTATGAGAATCGGCACCAATGATTGCTTGACCAGGAACTACAATCCCTTGTTCAGGAAGCAATGCATGTTCGATACCAGCTTTACCAACGTCAAAGAAGTTTTTGACACCCATATCGTATGCAAATGTACGACAGCTTTTACATTGTTCAGCAGCTTTGATGTCTTTGTTTGGTGTGAAGTGATCCAAAACGATAACCACTTTTTCTTTGTCGAATACTTCAGAAGCGCCTGTTTTTTGGAATTCTTTGAGGGCAACAGCAGTGGTGATATCATTGCCCATTACGATATCCAATTTTGCTTGAATCAATTGTCCTGCTACAACAGAGTCGAGACCTGCTTTTTTTGCAAGAATTTTTTGTGTCATTGTCATACCCATGATATATTCTCTCCTTATATATAGTTATATTGAATTACCAAAATTATTTTGTAGGGGGTGATGCCACATCAACCCACCATACAATTTTCATAAAACCAAAGATTTTAGTCACTACACGGGCAACCACATAGGGCAGCCCCTACAGAATGACAGGGGATTTTCAGATGTAATTGTAGGGGTTGGCGTCCTCGACGACCCGCCATACAAGTACCATTATAAATAGTAGATTCTTCAAAAATCAATCTTCTTTGGTCAACAACATTTTGTTGATGGTGCTGACAACTGCACGCAAGGAAGATCTGCCAACACTGGAAGATGTACCAGCGCCAAAGAAGCGTTTGCCATTGCCATCTTTTGTTTCAATATAAGAAATGGCTCTGGAATCGGTACCCAAATCCAAAGAGTGACCACGATAGTTCACAATGTTGATGGAAATATCCAACAACTCTTCCATACCATGGCAGAATGCAGATACAACACCATTACCTTCACCTTCAATGAAATGAGTTTCTTCATTATAAATAACTTCTGCTTCGATTGCCAAAACATCACGTTCTGCATCCACAGTTTCTGTACGATATTGTACCAAACGAATTGGTGTACGAATATCCACATATTCTTTTTTGAAGATTTCGTAGATGCTTTCTGGACTGAGTTCAGATTGCATTTCGTCAGAAATTTGTGTGATCACAGCACCAGCATCTTTTTGGAAGGATTTTGGCATAAACAAAGAATAATTTTGTTCCAAGATAAAGGTTACGCCACCTTTGCCAGATTGGCTATTGATACGGATGATTGGATCGTAGGTTCTACCCACATCCATAGGATCCATTGGCAAGTATGGTACGCCCCAATATTTTGGTTCGCTTTTCATACGTTCCATACCTTTTCTAATTGCATCTTGGTGGCTACCAGAGAATGCAGTGTAAACCAAATCACCAGCATATGGATGACGTTGTGGTACAGCCATTCTTGTGGAACGTTCGTAAATTTCAATGATATCATCAATGTGGCTGAAATCCAATTCTGGATCAATGCCTTGTGTGTACATGTTCATTGCCAATGTCAAGATATCGGAGTTACCTGTTCTTTCACCATTGCCAAAGAGCGTACCTTCGATACGATCAGCACCAGCCATAAGACCCAATTCCGCAGCAGCAACAGCAGTACCACGATCGTTGTGTGTATGCAAGCTGACAATGATGTTTTCACGGTGTTTCAAATGACGACACATGAACTCAATTTGGTCAGCATACACATTTGGTGTGCTCATTTCTACAGTTGCAGGCAAATTGAAGATGATTTTGTTGTCTGGAGTTGGTTCCCAAACTTCAGTCACTGCATTGCAAATTTCAGCAGCATAGTGCATTTCAGTGCCTGTGAAACTTTCTGGTGAATATTCAAAGGTGAAATTGGTTTCTGGATAGTTTTTGGACAAATCCTTAATCAATTTTGCACCATAAACTGCAAGTGCTGTGGTTTCTTCCATAGAATTGCCAAAGACCACGTCTCTTTGCAAAGTGGAAGTGGAGTTGTACAAATGGACAACTGCATTTTTGCAACCTTCCAATGCTTCAAATGTTTTTTTGATGATATGACCACGAGATTGTGTCAACACTTGGATGGTTACATCATCAGGAATCAAGTTTTGGTCAATCAAAACACGAGTAAACTCATATTCTGTTTCAGATGCAGCAGGGAATCCAATTTCAATTTCTTTGAATCCCATTTTTACAAGAAAATCAAAGAATGCAAGTTTTTGATCCAATCCCATTGGTGTTTCCAAGGCTTGGTTGCCATCACGCAAGTCAACGCTACACCAGCTGGGTGCTTTGTCGATGGTTTTGTTTGGCCATGTACGGTCTGTCATTGCCATAGTTGGATAAGATTGATATTTTGTATAACGTTCCATATTCATAATGATTCTCCTTTTTTCTTTTGATTTTTACATAAAAAAATCTCTCATCACATTTCCAAATTACACAACTTAGAAAGAGATGAAAGACTAAAACTTCCACGGTACCACTCTTATTCGTCAAAAGACGCACTCATTAGGATACAAACATATCCAATTCCCGATAACGGAGGAAATTCCGAAAATACCTAGCCACTGATTTCAATGGGTTCAGCATTCTGCTCCAAGGCGAGTTCTGTTTTCATCTACTGTTGATTCCCACCATCCATCAACTCTCTGAAAGTTTCAAAAAACGTACTATTCCTTTTCAATGCATTTATTTAGATACAATTTCTGTATTCACTGTATCAAAAAACATCTAAGGTGTCAAGTAAAATATTCATTATTTTGTGTATACATTTAGTGGGCGTTGCCCAACACGAACAATTAATCTTTCAAATCATTGATCCCTCGTGTCAAATGATATTGCATAGCAAGAGCTGCACCATCTGCATCCTTAGCCAAAATAAATTTTGCAATACTTTGATGATAGGTCATTGCATTGTCAATGGATTTGACATCAGCACCAATTTGTGTAGAAGTTACAATTGAATCACGAACCGCATCAGCAAGAGATGGCATAATGTGTTTCAAAATTTCATTGTGGGATGCAGTTGCAATGGCAATATGAAAGAATTGATCTTCTTTGATGATTTCTTCTTGCTTGCAATGCTCCAAACTAGCCATACGGTTGGCAGAATCTACAATGGCTTGCAATTCTTCTTCAGAACCATTTTTGATGGCAAGTCGAATTGCAGAAGGTTCAATCATTTGTCTAAATTCAAACCAGCTTGCAACCAATTTCACTTTATCCTTTAGATATTGCAAACCAAAGGAATTGGAATCTTCTTCTGTGGTATTGGAAACAAAGGTTCCACTGCCACGCTTGATGGTCAACACATCTTTTGCAGCCAATAGTTTGATGGCTTCTCTTAAGGAAGAACGACTGACACCCAATTGTGCAGAAAGCTCATGTTCATTGGGCAAACGTTCACCGAGTGCGTATTTTTTCTCCAAAAAAATCATATCTTCCAATTGCTTGGCGATGACTTGTGATTTTGGAATAAATTCTGTTTTCATCTGTACACCTTCTATTCTAACATAATTTATGAAATCAAGTTGAATTGTGTTGTTTCCTAATAAATGCAATTGCATAAATCGGTGAAACGAAACACAACCTCAAGTTGTCATACCAATTATATAGTCAAAATGTAAAGTTGTCTACATTTTTTTGCAATGTATTCAAAAAACTTTTGAAACACATGTAAAATATAAAAAATGGTATTGACATTTGTACAAAAAGGGGTATAATTTCACTTAAGACTTTTTAGTGGTCAGACAGATTACAGAAAAATATTACATTTGAGTACATAATAGAGGAGTGTGTAAACTATGCGTAGTGACGCAATGAAAGCTGGTGTGGCAAGATTACCACATAGATCTCTTTTCAAAGCAGCAGGGCTTTGTGATGCAGAATTGGAAAGACCTATGGTTGGTATTGTCTGTGCAAAAAATGAAATTATTCCTGGACATGTGCATTTGGATACCATTGCAGAAGGTGTCAAAGCTGGTGTACGTATGGCTGGTGGAACCCCATTGGTATTTCCAACCATCGGTGTTTGTGATGGGATTGCAATGGGACATGCAGGTATGAAATACTCTCTTATTAGTAGAGAACATATTGCAGACTCCATTGAAATTATGGCAATGGCACATCCATTTGACGCTTTGGTATTTGTGCCAAACTGTGACAAAATTGTTCCTGGTATGTTGATGGCAGCTTTGAGACTCAACATTCCATGTATTTTTGTCAGTGGTGGTCCAATGATGCCTGGTCGTTTGGTGGATGGTACAAAAGTAACACTTTCAAATGCATTTGAAATTGTAGGTGCAATTGGTAAAAAAGATGTAACAGACTTCCATTTGAAAGATATGGAAAACAATGCCTGTCCTGGATGTGGTTCTTGTGCAGGTATGTTTACAGCAAACTCCATGAACTGTATGACAGAAGTTATTGGTCTTGGTTTGCCTGGCAATGGTACCATTCCAGCAGTTTCTGGTGAACGTGTACGTTTGGCAAAAGAAGCTGGTATCAAAGTTATGGAATTGTTGGAGAAAAACATTTGTCCAAGAGATATCGTAACAGCAAAATCTCTTTCCAATGCACTTCATGCAGATATGGCTTTGGGTTGTTCCACAAATACAGTGTTGCATTTGCCAGCAGTAGCACATGCAGCAGGTGTACCAATTGACTTTGCAGAAATCAACAAAATTAGCAAAGAAACACCTCATCTTGTAAAACTCAGTCCAGCAGGTCCAGATGCTTTGGTGGATTTGAATGCAGCAGGTGGTATTCCAGCAGTTCTCAAAGAATTGGCTGATTATGGTTTGTTGGATACAGAAGTGATTACATGTACAGGCAAAACACTTGGTGAAAACATTGCAAATGCTAATATTTGGGACAAAAATGTCATTCGTTCCAAAGAAACAGCATATTCTCCTGATGGTGGTTTGGCAATTCTTTGGGGTAACATTGCTCCTGATGGTGCAGTTGTCAAAAAAGGTGCTGTGCTTCCAGAAATGTTGAAACATGAAGGACCAGCGAAAGTATACAATAGTGAAGAAGAAGCAAGTGCTGCAATCAATGCAGATGAAATTGTACCTGGCGATGTAGTGGTAATTCGTTACGAAGGTCCAAAAGGTGGCCCTGGTATGAGAGAAATGCTTGCACCAACAGCAACATTGGCTGGTAAAGGCTTGGATAATTCTGTTGCTTTGATTACAGATGGTCGTTTTTCTGGTGCATCCAAAGGTGCTTCCATTGGACATATTTCTCCAGAAGCAGCAGCTGGCGGTATCATTGGTTTGATTGAAAATGGCGATAGAATTGCAATTGATATCTTGAACAACAAATTGGATTTGCTTGTTTCTGATGAAGAATTGGCAAAACGTCGTGAAACATGGGAACCAGTCATCAATGAAGTACCTGATGGTTACCTCAGACGCTATAGAGAAATGGTAACCAGTGCAAATACAGGTGCTATCTTCAGACAATACTAATTAGACTAAGGGCTAATGGTGAATGGTGAATGACTGAAAACCGCGGGTCGATGTGGGCATCACCCCCTACAAAAGCAAATTCATTTAATATGTAGGGGCGTATCACGATGCGCCCGTAATATATAACCACAATGCAAGTAGGGCGGTGGCTTGCTGCCGCCGAACAAACAATTTGGTAATATCCTTACAAGGAGTAAGGTGTTATATATAACAACTCAATTTAAGGGAGGAAATGTAGTATGAAAAAATATGTAGGTAAAGTAGCAGCAGTTATGGCAATGACAATGGTATTGTCTGCTTGTGGGGGTAGCAGTGCAACAGAAAGCGCAGCTCCAGCAGCAGATAGCAGCAGCGATGCAGCAACAGAAGTGGCAGCAGATGCAGTTGTCATCAAATTGGGTACAACAGTAAATGAAGAAGATAGCTTCCAAGTAGCAGCAGAAAAATTTGCTGAAATCGTAGAAGCAGAAACAAATGGCGCTTATGTTGTAGAAATCTATCCAAATGGTACATTGGGTGATGAAAGAACAATGCTTGAAAGTATGCAAATGGGTACACTTGATATGGGTATCATCACAAGTGGTCCTTTCGTAAACTTTGTTCCAGAAATGGGCGTTTTGGATATGCCTTTCTTGTTTGCTAGCAACGAAGAAGCATACAAAGTATTGGATGGCGAAGTTGGTCAAGAATTGTTTGGCTTGATGGAAGGCGTAAACCTCAAAGGTTTGTCCTATGCAGAACGTGGTTTCCGTAACTTGACAAACAGCAAAAAAGCAGTAGAATCTCTTGATGATTTGTCTGGTTTGAAAATCCGTGTAATGGAAAATGAAGTATATCTTTCCACATTTGAATCTTTGGGCGTAAATGCAGTTCCAATGGCATGGTCTGAAGCTTTGACAGCATTGCAACAAGGTACTATCGATGGTCAAGAAAACCCTGTAAACGTTATCTATTCCTACAAACTTTGGGAATCTCAAGATCAACTTACAATGACTCGTCATACATATGCATCCGCAATCATGACAATGAGCTTGGCTAAATTCAACTCTTTGCCAGAAGATGTACAAACAATCTTTGAAGATGCAGCGCAAGAAGCAGCAGAATACGAAAGACAATGGATTGCTGATGGTGAAGCTGAAATGTTGGCAGAAATCATTGCAAATGGCGTAACTGTAATCGAAGATATCGATATGGACGCATTCAAAGCAGCAGTACAACCTACATATGATGCATATGGAGCAGAATATGCTGATTGGATGGCAAAAATCGAAGCAGTTTTGGCTGAATAAGAAATCGAATCAAATGACACTGTGTCATTTATGAAATAACAATATTAAATTTTACAATTGTATGGCGGTGGCTTGCTGCCGCCATATACTTATTTATTAGGGTAACACTGCACAACCCTCCATCACAACCTTTGCGGTTTATTTTCCCATCATCCTCACCAAAAATCCTCATCGATATTTCCGATATCGCCTACGGTTTTTGGAAATTATGATGAAAAAATCTACTTGCAAATTTTGCAATTAGGGCTATGCAGTATTTCCCTTGGAATTATACTTTTGTTTTTTAAATGGGAATACATATTTAGGGAGGGCTATACATGCCGGTTGTAAATGGAGTTAGAAAAATCAGCGATGTGTTGAATAAAATTTGTATGGCACTATGTGTGGCTTTTTTGGCTGTTATGGTAGTCGTTACATTTGTACAAATCATTTGTCGTGTATTCTTCACAGCACTTTCTTGGAGTGAAGAAATGGCAAGATATCTTTTGATCTGGAGTACTTTCTTTGGTGCAGGTTGTGTATATAAATCTGGAAGCAACATCGCTGTGTTGATTGTTCAAGATTTGTTGCCAGCTGCCATCAAAAAAATTGCGAAAATTTTGGTGCATGTATTGTGCTTTGGTTTCTTTGCCTTGGCAATATACAATGGTATGCGATATATGAATATGGTTGGAACCCAAACTTCTGCAGCTTTGCAAGTTCCAATGAAATATATGTATTTGTCAGTGCCTTTGGGTTGTAGTATTATGAGTATACATGCTTTTTCTGCAATCTTAGATGAAATCTTTGTGAAAAAAGAGGAGGTGGAAGCATGAGTGGTTTATTGTTTGGGGCGTTTATCGTTGGCTTGATCATTGGTATTCCAGTTGCTTTCTCCATTGGTATTGCAGCAATTCTTGTTTTGCATGTTGGTGGCGTAGACACATTGGTAATGGTACAAAGAATGTTTGCATCTACAGACTCTTTCTCTTTGATTGCAATTCCATTCTTTATCTTTGCAGGTGACTTGTTGGCAAGTGGTGCCATCAGCAAACGTTTGGTTGCTTTTGCAGAATCCCTTGTTGGTTGGTTCCGTGGTGGTTTGTCCATCGTTGCAGTTTTGGCAGGTATGTTCTTTGCAGCAATCTCTGGTTCTGGTGCAGCAACAACAGCAGCAGTAGGTGCTACTTTGATTCCAGAATTGGAAGAACGTGGCTATCGATCTGATTCTTCAGCAGCTCTCATTGCTTCTGCGGGTACAATTGGTGTTGTAATTCCACCTTCTGTTCCAATGGTATTGTATGCTGTAGTTGCAGAACAAAGTGTTACAAGATTGTTCAAAAATGGTTTCTTGCCTGGTACTTTGATGGGTCTGATTTTGATTGGAATTTCCTTGTACCAAGCTTATAAATACGACTATCCAATTGGAACACCATTTACATTGAAAAATGTATGGGAAACCTTCAAACGTTCTGTATGGGGTCTTTTGATGCCATTGATTATTTTGGGTGGTATCTTCTCAGGATACTTCACACCATCAGAAGCGGCTGTAATCGCAGTAGTATATGCTTTGATTATTTCAGCGTTTGTGTACAAAGATTTGACATGGTCAAGACTCTGGACAATCATGCAAGGTAGCGTAAAAACTTCTGCCATCATCATGATCATCATTTCTTGTAGTGGTATTTTTGGTTGGGTTTTGGCAAACTGGAAGATTCCAGAAACCATTGCCACAGCAGTAATTTCTGTTTCTGATAACAAGTTTGTCATCTTGTTCTTGGTATCTGTTATCGTTTTGATTGCAGGTGTATTTATGGAAACATCTTCAGCGGTTATCATTTTGACTCCTGTATTCTTGCCTTTGATGAATGCACTTGGTGTGAACTTGATTCACTTTGGTATCTTGTTTACAGTGGGTATTGCAATTGGTATGATTACACCACCAGTTGCCATCAACTTGTTTGTAGCATCTAGTATCACTGGAATTCCAATCGAAAAGATATCCAAAGCAGTAATTCCATATCTTTTGGGATTGATTGCAGTATTCTTTATGATTGTATATATTCCAATCTTTATTCCTGGCGTAATTTTCTAAGGATTGCTTGGTGAAATCAAATTAAAATAGGAAAGAGGATGGTGTTATGCTATCCTCTTTTTGTATGTTTAAATTGGTCTGACCGATTATAAATTTAATCATATAATTCATGTATGAAATTATAAAAATAATGATTAAAATGAGGTTTATGAAAGAAATTATGCAAATTGTATTGACATTTGTACAAAATCGTGTATAATCACAGATAAACCTGTTGGACAGGTTTGTAAAATTAGGGGATGTATTAGAGGAGGATTTGTATTATGAAAGGCTATGTAAGAGGGATTGCAATGGCAGTAGCAGCAACAATGGCATTGACTGCTTGTGGTGGTAGCACAACAACAGAAAGCAGTGGTGCATCAACAGAAAGCACTGTGGCGGCATCCACAGACGCTAGTGTCATCAAATTGGGTATCACAGTAAATGAAGAACATAACTTCTATATTGCAGCATCTAAATTTGCTGAAATCGTAGAAGTAGAAACAGATGGCGCATACGTTGTGGAAATTTATCCAAATGGTACTTTGGGTGATGAAAGAACAATGTTGGAAAGTATGCAAATGAACACATTGGATATGGGGATTATCACAAGTGCACCTTTTGTAAACTTTGTGCCTAATATGGGCGTTTTGGATATGCCATTCTTGTTTGCAAGTTACGAAGAAGCACATAAAGTTTTGGATGGTGAAGTTGGAGAAATTTTGTTTGGTGAAATGGAAGGTATCAACTTGAAAGGTTTGTCCTTTGCAGAATGCGGTTTCCGTAATTTGACCAATAACCAAAGACCAGTTGTGACAGCAGAAGACGCAAAGAACTTGAAAGTACGTGTTATGGAAAGCGAAGTTTATATTTCCACATTTGAATCTTTGGGTGTCAATGCAGTACCAATGGCTTGGGCTGAAGCTTTGACAGCATTGCAACAAGGAACCATTGATGGTCAAGAAAATCCAATCAATGTTATCCATTCTTATAAACTTTGGGAATCTCAAGACCAGTTGACTTTGACAAGACATTCCTATGCAGCATCTGTCATCACAATGAGCTTGCAAAAATATAACTCTTTGCCAGAAGAAATTCAAACAATCTTCACAGAAGCAGCAAAAGAAGCAGCAGCATACCAACGTCAATGGGTTGCTGATGGTGAAGCAGAAGAATTGGCTGATATCGTAGCAAATGGTATGGAATTGGTGGAAGAACCAGATTTGGAATCCTTCAAAGCAGCAGTACAACCTACATATGATGCATATGGTGCACAATATGGCGATTTGTTGGATAAAATCGAAGCAGTTTTGGCTGAATAAAATAAATAATGACAATCAATTGAGGTGGTTCTTCGGAATCACCTTTTTTGTCAAAAAATTGAAATTAAATTATAATAAAATAAATAGCATAAAAAATAAAGTTTACGTCCACGCTTTTCAAAGGGTGGTGGTTGTTAAGGCAAAGCCTTAAGGTCTTAAAATGGCTTAAAGAGCGTTTTTGAAGGGTTTGGGAAACTTTTCGCAATAGAAAAAAAGTTCCACAAGGTTTGACTTGATGATATGTATGTTTTTGATTTTTGAGGTGGTTTTTAGGAATCACCTTTTTTTATTATCCCAATTAAACTTAACTAGACTTAACATACAAGAAAGATCTTAATTATGTAGGGAATGCATTGTATGCATTCCACTTTCGGTACGCATACAATGCGTACCCTACAAGATATAAAAGCCTTGTTATCTTTAATTGGGACTTTTTATTTTACATAGTAGGCACCCACATTCCACCATTTGGCTACAGGCACAAAAAAAGAGTGAGCATACACCCACTCTTAAAATCTTATTTCAACAAAGCAATAACTTCCACTTCACACATAACGTTTTTAGGCAATGTTTTCACTGCTACACAAGAACGTGCAGGTTTGCTGGTGAAATATTTTGCGTAAACTTCATTGAATGCTGCAAAGTTATCCATATCAGACAAGAAACATGTTGTTTTGATTGCGTCTGTGAAAGTGATTTCGTTTGCTTCCAAAACTGCTGCCAAGTTTTTCATAACTTGTTCTGCTTGGTCTGTAATTGTTGTTGCAACTACATCGCCTACAGCTGGATCAATTGGAACTTGACCACTTGTGAACAAGAAACCATTGACTGCAACTGCTTGACAGTAAGGTCCGATTGCTGCTGGTGCTTTATCTGTGTTTGTGATTTTCATGCTCATTTTCATTCCTCCAATAAGATAGGTATAATGGTTATAATTTCATTGTATATGAAAGACAAATCTTCGTCAATGTCTTTTTTAAAAACATGAAATTTACATGCACATCTGTCATTCTATGTAAAACACTCCTACAATGAAACCCCATATGCTGTCATTCAGAGGAGCACAGCGATGAAGAATCTGAAATCAAAGATTCCTCATGGTATTCGGAATGACAAGCAGGGAAATATTTAGAATGACAATAGGTATTCAAACAGGATGGACAACCTTAAAAAGACCTGCCATTTTAAAGCAAATTCATCACTCAAAACCTGTCATCCAGAGTTTTTGATACTTGTATCAAAGAGAGAAGGATCTAATCTTTTAAATTTTTCATAAAATACCGGTATAGGTATTTCTTTTTCTGATAAAATCAGGTAAAATAGAAATAGTGTGCAAGAATAGAAAATGGACTGGAAAGGAATTTGAATACTATGAATATCATTGAAGAAATCCAAAAGCGAAAGATTTTTGGTATTATTTCGCATCCGGATGCTGGTAAAACAACATTGACAGAAAAATTATTGCTCCACGGTGGTGCAATTCGTGAAGCGGGTACTGTAAAAGCAAGAAGAAACTCCAAGTTCGCAAAGAGTGACTGGATGGCAATTGAAAAACAAAGAGGGATTTCTGTAACTTCCTCTGTTATGCAATTTGAATACCAAGACAAAGTGGTTTCCATTATGGATACACCTGGGCATAATGACTTTGGTGAAGATACCTATCGTATTTTGACATCTGTGGATAGTGCAGTCATGGTGATCGATGCTGCAAAAGGGGTGGAAGCACAAACTGTAAAATTGTTCAAGGTTTGTAGTATGCGTGGCATTCCTATCTTTACTTTCATCAACAAATTGGATCGTCAATCAAGAGATCCTTTGGATTGTATGGCAGACTTGGAAGATGCTTTGGGACTTCCTTCTACGGTTGTCACATGGCCAATTGGCAATGGTTTGACATTTGAAGGGATTTATGACCGTTTGGAAAATAAAGTATATCTCTATCGTCAAAAAAATGGCGTTGTGGAATTGGGTGCCAATGGTGTTTATGGCGATGAATTGGTGGATGTGATTTCACAAGCAAACTTGGATATTTTGCGTGATGAAATGGAGCTCATTGATGGTGCTGGCAATGAATTTGACTTGCAAGCAATCAAAGATGGTAAATTGTCACCTGTGTTCTTTGGTTCTGCTTTGGCAGACTTTGGGATCACACCATTCTTACAACATTTCTTGGAGTGGGCACCAAGTCCTGGCGTTAGAAAAACCACCGTTGGCGAAGTGCAACCAACAGATGAGTTCTTCAGTGGATTTATTTTCAAAATCCAAGCAAATATGAACCCTGCTCATAGAGATAGACTTGCATTTATGCGTATTTGTTCTGGTACCTTTACAAGAGGTATGTCAGTGACACTTTCTAGAACAGGAAAGCAAATGAAGTTGAGCCAATCTACACAGCTTATGGCAAATGAACGTGAAACTGTGGAAACTGCAGTGGTTGGGGATATCATTGGTATCTACGATAGTGGAAACTATCAAATTGGGGATACATTGACCGATAGAAAAGAAAAATTGTTCTTTGAACCATTGCCAACCTTCCCACCAGAGTTGTTTATGCGTGTGCATCCTGTGAATTCTTTGAAGGCAAAACAATTCCAAAAAGGGGTGCAACAATTGGCGCAAGAAGGTGCAATCCAAGTGTACCACAACGATTTCAATGATGTTATTTTAGGTGCTGTTGGTCAATTGCAATTTGAAGTGTTTGAATATCGTTTGAACAATGAGTACAATTCTGAAGTGCGTATGGAACCTTTGGATTATAGCGTGGCACGTTGGGTGAATCCAGAAACTGTGGAAGATGTGCGTGACCATTTGGTGGCAAGAAGCGCTTTGGTTTACGATCGCTTCGAAAGACCAATCATTGTGTTTGCAAATCAATACACATTGAATAACTTCATGCAAAAGAATCCTGAAATTGAACTTTGGGAAGCACTTCGTTTGGATGATACAGAATATCAAGAACATTAATTATTGTAAGATAGAAGAACCGTTGGCATATGCTGACGGTTTTTTGTTATTACATATAGTTATTATGCTTATACTCTGTAGTAACGTTGGTTTTGTAGGGGTGATGTTTCGTCACCCGTTGGAATGTTTGTGAATTAATATTAGGTAGGAATTTATTCACGTTTTAAAGCATTCAGATCTTACTTTTTGACACCAAAAAGTAACAAAAAGTGCCACTACTTCCGAAGCGTGGAGCACGGTTCAAGGGGGCTGCGACCCCTCGAAACTCCCTTGCAAGGTGGAATCCAATTAGCTAGAGAAATAATTTATATTCGAGCAAACTTCCTTCATGGCTAGAGACGCTTATTGAAATTTTCACTAGTAATAAATTGAGAGGATTCCGCTTTGCAAGCAAAGGCTGAGTGGAAATCATAAGTCATTTGATAAATTATTTAATTCTAATAGCGGGATGTCGAGGACGCCATCCCCTACACAAACATAAATATCAAGATTTTTTGAGCCAGTAATCAAGAGGTGAGGGGCTTTGTCACTCACGGTCTAATCGTAGGATTTACACCACTAACCAACCTAATTTTGGGGGTATTTTTAAGGACTCACCGCCAAAGAAGTGGCGGTCACCGTAGGTGATTTTGCTTGCAAAATGATGACCCGTCGTGTTAGACCCCTTTAAATCGGGGCTCCACGCCTTCGAAAAGAGTGGCACTTTTGGGGTACCTTTTGGTGTCAAAAGGTACGGTCTAAAAGGCTCTAACATTTGAATAAATTAAAAACTAAAATTTTGCCACTCAATTTCCTGCTTCACTACACATTATATAAATAATCTTAGGCAATGAAGATATATGTAAGTTTTAAAAATACTGATTTTCTAATCAAAACACAATAATTTTCATGATTTCAGAAAAAAGTCGCTTTTTGTTTTGTTTTTTATACAGTTTTCTTAAGAGTTTTGTCAGAAAACATACATACTTACTTCACAAAGTTTTTATATACTAGGTTCATAGAAAAAAGCAACAGGGCAATACAGATAAACCACCATGTAAACAAAGCCAAAAGCTTTTTGATATATAAAATTTCCCCTTTTTTAGAAGAACCCCTTTCGTAAGTATGAGACCTTACGAAAAGGGTTCTTTTTGTTTTATAGATATTCAGTTGGAGAAGCAGTCAGAATTTCAGCAGAAGCAATGGTGTTTTGTTGTGTGTTGGAAAAGATAGATTCCAACAATTCTGAAATATGATCAATGGAATGAATCTCCAGTGGTATGGATTGGAAGGTATCCTGCCAATTATCCTTTGGAATATAAGCAGTGGTGACACCAGCTTCCTTTGCAGCAAGCAATTTCTCCATAACACCACCAACAGGTAACACTTGACCCAAAAGACCCAATTCACCAGTCAATGCAAGTTGATTTGGTACTGGGATTTTTTTGAATGCAGAATAAACTGCCAAAAACATAGCAATACCAGCAGAAGGACCATCTACAGGAGTGCCACCAGGAAAATTGATGTGTACATGATGAGTTTCTTTGTGGAATCCATAGTGTTCCAAGAAGGTCAACACGTTTTCAGCAGAACTTTTGGCATTGCTTTTGCGTTTGCTGGAATGTTGTTTGTTGTGAAATTCTTCTTCTTCTACAATACCTGTTACAGTCAAGGAACCACCACTGATACAAGGTTGTACACAGGCTTCTACCGTCAAAAGAGTACCAATGGAACCACTGACAGCAAGTCCATTGACCACACCGATTTGTGGTGCATTTGGAATTTTGCGTTTCAACATAGGTTGGTAATGGCCTGTTTCTGCAACCCAATCCAAGTCAGATGTGGTGATTTTACGATTCCCTTCCATCATAGAAAGTGCAGTTAGAGATTGCACAATGTTTACAGCATCACGACCACCACCAGCATAAGTTGCAATTTTTTGGCAAATGCCTTCTTCATAGGGCAGTCCAGTACGTTGCAAACCATTTTTTGCAATGCGTTCCACAGAAGTTCTGGTCAGTGGTTCAAAGAAAATTTCTGTACACCTAGATCTGAGAGCTGGTGGAATGTCAGATGGATTTCTGGTGGTGGCACCAATCAAACGAAAATCAGCAGGAATCCCTTTTTGAAAAATTTCATGGATATAAGGTGGTATGGATTTGTTTTGTTTGCTGTAATAACTGCTTTGGAAATGGGCAATGCGATCTTCCAAGATTTTTAGAAGCTTGTTCATTTGCAAAGAATGGAGTTCACCAATTTCATCCAGAAACAAAACACCACCATGGGCTTCAGAAACAGCACCTTTTTTGGGGTGTGGAATGCCAGCTTGTCCAAAAGCACCAGCACCTTGGTAAATGGGATCATGAACAGAACCCAACAATGGATCTGCAATGTTACGCTCATCAAATTGTAGGGTGGTGGCATCCATCTCCACAAACTTTGCATCATCAGAAAATGGTGATAAATCAGAGGCTTTGGCTTCTTCCAAAATCAACCGAGCAGCAGCAGTTTTGCCAACTCCAGGTGGTCCATAAATCAAAATATGCTGTGGATTTGGACTACACAGGGCACTACGTAAGGCTTTGATTGCCTTTTCTTGACCTACAATTTCAGAAAGTTGTTTGGGTCTGGTTTGTTCTGATAAAGGTTCTGTCAAAGCTTCGTTTCGCATATCTGCAAGCAAATCCAATTGTCGCATGTTTTCTTCAGAAGATAGCAAGTCGGATTTGACCTTTTTGTTGCTGTTTTTATAAAAATAATAGATACCCATTGCAAAAAATAGGATTTGTACAACTGTTAAAATTTCCATTACATCACTCCTTTTTTCATTTGCCAATAGTATGGAAGAAAAGAGTGATTTTTATTACGTAAATTTGGATAAAAAAAAGCGAACCCACAAAAGGCTCGCTGAAATTTCTTATAAATAGGACACATCAAATGGAATATCCAAATGCTTCCAAGGTATGCTTGGGATGGTTTCTTCTATTTGCGCAGGTGGTGTTGAAAAGAAGGTTTGGAGTTCAAAGAAACACTGAACTGCACCAAAAATCAACAAAGCAGTGCAAATGACAACAGCAAGCAACAAAGCACGTGCAATGTTTTTTACATTGGTATTGGAATTGCTGGAAAATGCCCAAATCAATAGACAAATGAGGTTTACAACGGGAATCACCAACAGAAGTAACCCCAATAGACACTTGCCAATGGTCAAAGGTTCGTTGTCGATACTTTGTTTGGGTGTATGTATATTGTGGCTACGGTCTATTTTACGACCACAACCAGAACAGAAAACATCAAGGGAATCAATGGCACTGCCACATTTGGTACAAATTTCTTTCATATATATCACGCTCCTAACGATAGGGTTTTTACTATATATCTATCATACCATAAAAGTTGCAATTTGTCATATAACATAGCATGATTGATTGTAAACCTAATATGTGCAATATTGTTGACAATAAAACGTTTGGTGGATACAATACAAAAGCAAAGACGATTTTACAACAGATAAAGAGGAAAGAGGTATCATATGAACACAAAAAGAATGACATATATCGCATTATTTACAGCACTGATTTGCATTTGCGCACCCATTAGCATACCATTGCCCATGAGTCCTGTTGCGTTGACTCTTGGTACATTTGCTTTGTATTTGGCAGCATATATCTTAGAACCCAAGGATGCATTGGTGGCAACGTTGTTGTATTTGCTTCTTGGAGCAATTGGTTTGCCTGTATTTTCAGGATATGCAGGTGGGATTTCTCGCTTTGTATCTGCTGGTGGTGGCTACTTGGTGGGGTATCTTGTTTTGGTTTATGGAAGCAGTGTGGCAATCCATCGTTTTCCAGAAAATAGGATATTACAATTGACGGGTATGTTTTTATCTACTTGTGTTACCTACATGATGGGTACATTTTGGATGGCAAAAACTATGAACACAGGTTTTATTGCAACACTACCAGCAGGAACTTTCGTTTTCTTACCATTGGATTTTGCGAAAATGTGGATTGTATGTATAATTGGGGGAAAAATCAAAAAACAAGTGTATTATATGAAAAATGAAGGATAAATTCAAATTTTGTTAATAAAATGACATATGTTTGCAAAAGAAGGACAAATGTATTTACATTATGGAAAAAAATGAATAATATTTTTTATTTTAAAATAATAAAATTTTATATTCAAAAAATATGTACAAAAACGAAAAAAGATTGACGTATTTTTATCAAGCTTGTAATTAAAAGGCGATGGAAATACATAAAATCCTATGAAAAAAAAGATATTTCTGCAAAATTATAAATTTCAAGAAAAAGAAATTGTTAAAAAATAGCCAAAAAATCAATAGGGATTATCTGGAAATATGCACAATACAAACAACTGGCAACTTGTTATAAACATAACGCTGAATTTTGTGTAATATAGTTGAAATTATACAGAAGTATGTTGTATAATAGGAGAGTAACTTGCAAGTTGTAAAACAGAACAATTATGATATGAATCCAATAGTTGTTTGATTGTTGGTTTGTAAAGTATGAAATTTGAATTTACAAAATATGCGATGTTGCAAGGAGAAATTAGCAAGGCAAGTGCGTTTTTCTCGAAAACAAAATTTTCATCAATTAGAAGGAGGAAGAAACAATGTCTAAAGTAATGAAAACAATGGACGGGAATGAAGCTGCTGCTTATGCATCATATGCATTTACAGAAGTAGCTGGTATTTTCCCAATTACACCATCTTCTCCAATGGCTGAAAAAACAGACGATTGGGCTGCAAATGGTAAGAAAAATCTTTTTGGTCAAACAGTTAAAGTAGTAGAAATGCAATCTGAAGCAGGTGCTGCTGGTACAGTTCACGGTTCCTTGGCTGCAGGTGCGTTGACAACAACATATACAGCTTCCCAAGGCTTGTTGTTGATGATTCCTAACATGTACAAAATCTCTGGTGAGTTGCTTCCTGGTGTATTCCACGTAACAGCTCGTGCTTTGGCTGCACAAGCATTGTCCATCTTCGGTGATCACTCCGACGTTATGGCATGTCGTCAAACAGGTTTTGCTATGTTGGTTTCCAACAGTGTACAAGAAGTTATGGACTTGGGCTGTGTAGCTCACTTGTCTGCAATCAAAGGTAGAGTTCCTTTCTTGCACTTCTTCGATGGTTTCAGAACTTCCCACGAAATTCAAAAAATCGAATGTGTGGATTACGATGAATTGGCAAAAGTAATTGATATGGATGCTGTAAATGCATACAAAAACAATGCTTTGAACCCAGAACACCCAGTAATTAGAGGTACAGCACAAAATCCTGATATCTACTTCCAAGCAAGAGAAGCTGCAAACAAATTCTATGATGCACTTCCAGCTGTAGTAGAAGAATACTTGGGCGAAATCAATAGAATGACAGGTAGAGATTACAAATTGTTCAACTACTATGGTGCACCTGATGCAGATAGAGTTATCGTAGCAATGGGTTCTGCTTGTGAAGCGATTGAAGAAACAATTGATTTCATGATGGCTAAAGGCGAAAAAGTTGGTCTTGTTAAAGTTCACTTGTTCCGTCCTTTCGTAGCTACAAGCTTCTTGGAAGCTATTCCTAAAACAGCTAAAAAAATCGCTGTATTGGATAGAACAAAAGAACCTGGTTCCTTGGGCGAACCTCTTTACATGGACGTTTGTACAGCAATGTTTGAAGCAGAAGAAGCTCCAGTTGTTGTTGGCGGTCGTTATGGTTTGGGTTCCAAAGACGTTACACCTGCTCAATTCGTTGCAGTATATGCTAACTTGTCCTTGGACAAACCTAAAAATCACTTCACAATGGGTATCGTAGATGACGTTACAAACACTTCTTTGGAAGTTGGTAAAGAAATCAGCGTTACAGAAGGCGATGGCACAATTAGCTGTAAATTCTGGGGTCTTGGTGCTGACGGTACTGTTGGTGCGAACAAAAACTCCATCAAAATCATTGGTGACCATACTGATATGTACGCACAAGCATACTTCAGCTATGACTCTAAAAAATCTGGTGGTATTACACAATCTCACCTTCGTTTTGGTAAAAAACCAATCCGTTCTACATACTTGGTAAAAACAGCTGATTTCGTAGCTTGTCATAAACAAGAATACGTTCATCTTTATGATATGGTTACAGAACTCAACGATGGCGGTACATTCTTGCTCAACACCAACTGGTCTGTTGCAGAATTGGATGAAAAATTGCCAGCAAAACTCAAAAAACAATTGGTAGAAAAGAAAGCTAAATTCTACATCATCGACGGTACAGCAATCGCTGGTGAAATTGGTTTGGGTAACAGAATCAATACTGTATTGCAATCTGCATTCTTCAAATTGGCTGAAATCATTCCATCTGAACAAGCGATTGAATACATGAAAGGTGCTATCACAAAATCTTATGGCAAAAAAGGGGAAGCTATCCTCAACATGAACTATGCTGCTGTAGACAAAGGTGCTGAAGGTATCGTTGAAGTTGCTGTTCCTGCTGAATGGGCTAATGCAGTTGATGCTGAAGCTGGTGTTGCAAGAAAAACAACTGACTTCGTGAAAAACGTAGTAGAACCTATGAACGCACAAGAAGGCGACAGCTTGCCTGTATCCGCATTCTCTGGTAGAGAAGATGGTACATTCCCTTGTGGTACATCTGCTTACGAAAAACGTGGTGTTGCAGTTGACGTTCCAGAATGGATTCCAGAAAACTGTATCCAATGTAACCAATGTGCTTATGTTTGTCCTCATGCTGCAATTAGACCTGTTTTGGTTTCCGATGCAGAATTGGCAAACGCTCCAGAAGCTTTCGTAGCTGTTGCTGCTAAAGGTGCTGGTTTTGGCGAATTGAAATACAGAATGCAAGTATCCACATTGGATTGCTTGGGTTGCCATAGCTGTGCAGAAGTTTGTCCTTCTCCTAAAAAAGCTTTGGTTATGAAACCTCTTGCAACACAAGAAATTGAAATCGCTAACTGGGACTTCGCTATTGACGAAGTGGAACATAAAGCAAATCCTATGAACAAAGCATCCGTTAAAGGTTCTCAATTCGAACAACCTTTGCTTGAGTTCTCTGGTGCTTGTGCTGGTTGTGGTGAAACACCTTATGCTAAATTGATCACTCAATTGTTCGGTGATAGAATGTACGTTGCAAATGCAACAGGCTGTTCTTCTATCTGGGGTGGTTCTGCTCCTTCTATGCCTTATACAACAAACAAAGATGGTAGAGGTCCAGCTTGGGCTAACTCCTTGTTCGAAGACAATGCTGAATTTGGTTTGGGTATGGCTACAGCTGTAAAACAAATGAGAGAAGGCTTGAAAGACAGATTGGAAAACTTGAAAGCAATCGACGCTTCCTTCGCAGAAGTTGCTGATGCTTGGGTTTCCACAATGAAAGATGGCGAAGCTTCCAGAGCAGCATCTGATGCAGTAGTTGCAGCAGTTTCCGCTTATGCTGGCGACAACGCTGAAGTAAAAGAAATCGTTGGCTACATCATGGACAACAAAGACCAATTGGTGAAAAAATCTCAATGGATCTTCGGTGGTGACGGTTGGGCTTACGACATCGGTTACGGCGGTTTGGATCACGTATTGGCATCTGGCGAAGACGTAAACGTTATGGTATTCGATACTGAAGTTTACTCCAACACTGGTGGTCAAGCGTCCAAATCTACACCTGTAGGTGCTGTTGCTCAATTCGCAGCTTCTGGTAAAAAAATCCGTAAAAAAGACCTTGGTATGATGGCTATGAGCTATGGTTATGTATACGTTGCACAAGTTGCAATGGGTGCTGACAAAAACCAAGTTGTAAAAGCTATGATGGAAGCAGAACAATATGATGGTCCATCCTTGATCATTGCTTATGCTCCATGTATCAACCACGGTATCAAAATGTCCGCTGCACAAAACGAAATCAAACGTGCTGTGGAAGCAGGTTACTGGCACATGTACAGATTCAACCCTGCTGTAGAAGAAGGCAAAAATCCATTCACATTGGATTCCAAAGAACCTACAGCAAGCTTCAGAGATTTCTTGATGAGCGAAGTTCGTTACAGCTCTTTGCTTAGAACATTCCCTGAAGAAGCTGAAATCTTGTTCGCAGTTTCCGAAAATGATGCAAAAGCTAGATTGGAAAGCTACAAACGTTTGGCTAACCAATAATTCATATTGAATGAACGAAGGGTGTAGACGATGTCTACACCCTTTTTTGTATGGTTTTGCAGAGTGGTATTTATATTTTATGTAGTGAGGTAGGTAGTTGAATGGTGAAATTTGAGTCTGGAATTTTTTTATGGTTTAGAACCTCAGACCTTACTTTTTGACAGCAAAAAGTAATCAAAAACTGCCACTCGTTTCGAAGGCGTGGAGCCCCGATTTAAGAAGCTCTAACCCGACCTCCTTAAAAATCCACCCGTCAGATTAAGGTGTAGAGATTGGTTTTGTACTATTAGACCGTGAGTGACAAGCCACTCACCTCTTGATTACTGTTCTAAACCTAAAGTGAATGGTCATCATACTGCTATTTTGGGGTTTTCACTCAGCCTTTGCTCGCAAAGTGGACTCCTCTAAATTGTTATGAATAGGGATTTCAGTATGCGTCACCAGCCAAAAAGGAAGTTTGCTCAAATATCAATTTGTTCTCTAACCCAAAGGATTTCGCTTGCAAGGGATTCTTAAGGGGTCGCAGCCTCCTTAAGACGTGCTCCACGCTTCGGAAGTAGTGGTGGATTTTGTTACTTTTCTCCAGTGAAAAGTAAGGTTTGAATGTTCTAAAACTTGAAGGAATTCCTATCTAAAATTAATTCCATATACGCAAATGGGTGACGAAACGTCACCCCTACAAAACACATTGCATTGTGGTGTTATCTATTTATTGACAAGTATTCATTATTTCTACTACAGGTTATAAGTATAGTGCATAGAACAAGTATTACAAATAGATTTAAGCATTTAAAAAGACTTGACACCATATAGATGCCAAGCCTGATATTGTTTTGCCATTGCCGATTGAGCGACAGGGGTATCAATCCATCAACCAATGACTCGTTCAATCAAATGTAACCAATTCTTTTCTGCAATTTGCAAGATTTCTGCATCACTAAAACCGACTTCTTTTAATTTTTCCAAGAATACAGGTGTTTTAGAGCAATCTTCCAAACCAATGATATATGGATTGTCAGCAGAAACGAAACTGGATAAAGAATCGTTGGATAAGAATTCACAGAAATCAAATCCAAATCCAAGATGTTCCACACCAATTTTTTCTGCAATATACGCTGCATGTTTCGCAAATTGATCCAGTGTTTGTTCTTTTGGATCATCATGAAGAAATTCAACGAAAGAATTCAAACCAATCAAACCTTTTGTATCACGAATTGCAAATAGTTGGTCATCTGTCAAGTTTCTTGCTACATTGGCAAGCGCTTTTGCATTGGAATGGGAAGCCAAAATTGGAGTTTGTGCAACCTTTATTACATCCCAGAAAGATTTTTCATTGAGATGGGATACATCCAAAATCATTTTCTTTTCTTGGATAATGGAAATTGCTTCTTTTCCAAGGTCAGTCAAACCACGTGTTTTATCACCTTTGGCACCTGTTGCAAAGGCATTTTGTTCATTCCAAGTGAGCATTACTTCACGAATACCAAAGTCATGGAGTTGATACAATTGTTCAACATTGGAACCGAGACCAGAAAGTCCTTCCATACCAGCCAATATATAAAACTTGTCAGCAGTTTTTGCGGCTTCAATTTCTTTCAAATTGCGAACCAGAACAGCACCTTTGCATTCAGCTAATTCATCTGATGCACATTGGAGCAATTGTTCCAAACGTGCAGGTGGATTTTCTGTATAAGGTGGATCAATCCAGAAAACGAAACATCCTCCAGTAAAACCACCTTTTTTCAGACGTTCTAAGTGATGTTTTTGCAACACTTGTGTTTCGCCTTGTAATCGTTTGATTGTCACATCGGTAAAGATGTCACAGTGTCCATCGAACATAGGGTATCCTCTTTTCTAAATAATTGTCATTATGCACCAAGGAATACACCGATGGAAATACCAGCATATGTACCGATTACGTAACCCAATGTACCAATCAACATAACAGGACCAACGAGTTTCACCCAACCTTGGGAAATAGCCATAGCAGCAGCTGTTGTAGGTCCACCAATATTTGCATTGGATGCAAGAATGATTTCTTCCATATCGAATTTGAGCAATTTACCAAATCCAAAGCTGAAGAGCATGTTAACAGCAACCATGATGAAGCAGAATACGAACAACATTGGTGCGTTTTGCAAAATCAAGCTGATGGAAGCTGGAACACCAATTACGAACAAGAACAAGTAAATCAAGAAAGTACCCAATTCTTGAGAACCAGAAACTTTTGCAACTTGTTTGGAACCAAATGTTGCAACCAACATAGCGATTGTAGTCATAAGCAAGTATTTGTTACCCAATACACCATTGATGAACGTTGTTGCTGTGTTTGTTGCAGGAATTGCAGCTGTAATTAAACCAGAAAGCTCTGTAGAAAGAGAAACAATGATGGTACTGATTGCGAAATTGAAAGCGATATCTCTCAAAGAGATTGGTTTTCTATCCCAGTAAGCAGCAGCTTGTGTTTTTGCGTTTTCATCTGCACCTTTTGCTTCTACTTCTGCAACATGAGGATGTTTGAACCATCTACGGAACAAAGCACTAGATGGAATTGCAATCAAAACGAAGAAATAACAAGCCATCAACATATTGTCCGCTACAGTTGTTGCGGAAAGTGTTTCACCAGAAACTTCAAATGCAGCAGATACAGTTGCAAGGTTAACACCACCACCGATATAGGAACCTGTCATCATAGCAGCAACACCAGCTGGTTCTGGAATGGAACCTTTCAATAATGTGTATGCCAACATAGCAGAAGTAGCAGTACCAATTGCACCAATCAAGTAGATGATCAACATACGACCAGAATCTTTCCAGATTTTTCTAATGTCACATTGCAACAAAAGCAATGGAATTGCCAATGGAACCACGTAACCCCAAATAATATCATCAAACCAAACAGCACTGGTAGGTATGATGTTGAGATTTGTGAGCACCAAAGCTCCAATCAAAGCGATGATTGCACCTGAAAGTTTGGATGCCCAAGCCCATGTTTGTTCAGCGTAGATAGAGAATGCTACCCATCCACATGTGATAGCCATAAGAGCCCATGTGTTATCTGCGCTAATGAATGTAGTACTTTCCATAATAATTCCTCCTTTAAAATATAATAAAATGAAAGTTGGTATGTGGTTCTACATAATGAATGTCATTTCCAAAAACTCAAAGTAACTATTTTACGAATGATTTTCGGTATACTGCAAAAACCTCCGCCACAAAATAGAAACTTGAGTTTTCAGAGATGTCCATAAACGTAAAGTATTATCTGGTTGGAAATCATCAATATATTGAACGCACAACAACATACTAGCATACATTGGAAAGTCTGTTAATCCATGAGAAAAGGACATTTGCACCCAGTGGAAAAGAAGGATTTTGCAAAATAATTGGTGATATTAACCATAAAACATGTGATTTTAATGGTATTTTAAGGGTTATCGGTGATAAAATCTACTATATAATTAGGAATAATTATTTACATTTATTTTTCATAAAATAAAATAATTTATATTATTTTGAAATTTTGATGAAACTGCAATTTTGTACATAAGATTGGCTTTTTCTTCATATGTATAGTTGTATGGAAATAGTTTGCTATTGGAGGAGGTTTGCATATGGAACAATTTGATATGTATCAGGATATTGCAGAACGTACTGGTGGTGATTTTTATTTGGGGATAGTTGGACCTGTTCGCACAGGGAAATCTATGTTCATCAAACGCTTCATGGATTTGATGGTATTGCCCAATATGACCAATGTACATATGAAAGAACGTGCAAAGGATGAATTGCCACAATCGGCATCAGGTAAAACCATTATGACCACAGAACCCAAATTTGTACCAAATGAAGCAGTGGAGATTATGCTTGGAGTACATACTCATATGCGTGTTTGGATGATTGATGATTGTGTAATAGGACTAAATTGAAAAATGGCTTAGATATTAGGTTTTAGTTTTGAATCAATAAAAATTCATATAGTATTCAGTAGAGATTATTTTGTATTTCAAAAGGAATATAGGATAAATCTCTTTTTTTCTGTCTAATATATGATGGTGTTTTCAAAGAAGGATCTGCTTGCTACTTTTGGTATTTTGTTTAATTGGGAATTTGAAACTTGTGAATAATCTGAAATTTTGGAGTGCTATTGCTATTGTATTTGACATTTTTTACAATAAATGTAATTTTTAACAGAAATATTCAATAATTATTTTGTTTTATATTGCAAAAAAATATCGTTTCGTGATAAAATATATGTTGAAATATAACAAATGCAGAGAAAAAATTTTGTATCAATGTGCAGGTGATTATATAGAAAAATAGCTGAATTTTTCTGTCAGTCTACTGGTAGACGTAGATTTGCAATGGCTTAAGAAATAGGACATTGAGAAATTTGAGAGATTTAGAGTTATGGCAGTCATTCGAGAAAAGCGAATAATTGCATGAAAATGGAGTTAAATAAACAAAATACACGAATTGGATTGGAAAAAGAATGCCATTCATATTGGATACAAAACAAGGAGGTATAGCATTGTGACGAATAACAAAAAAAATAAAACCACTTATGATAAACAACTGACGATTTGGTTGGTTCTTGGATTTCTATTGGTTACACTTTGTTTTTCTTGGTATTCTTTTTCTTCATGCGTAAATCAATTGGAAGCATCTTCTCAAGGTCATAGTTTGGTAGATTACCTGAATGCAAGTGTGCAACGTTTGGTAAAGCTTGAAATTATGGGCACTCAAGGTGATGAACTTGTATTCAATTTAGATAACACAATAGCGGAATTAAAGCCAGAAAATGGAAAAGCTTCTGAATATTTTGGCAATCATGACGAAATATTAAAAAGTATATCCAATGTTTCCTCTGACTGGGAAGTTGTTAAAATTGATTTGACTGACTATCGTGAAAATAGCGAGTCATCTGCTTTGATTGCATCCAGTGAACGATTATTTTACCACGCAGCAAATCTAACAAATCTAACTTCTGATTATATTAGCGAGTTATCTGTATCTATTTTGCGTATGCAAATGTTGATTATTCTGCAAATGATTGTGGTTGCATGTATCATAGGACATAGATTATTTTTCATCATTATGGAACTCAAACGCAATCGTGAATTGTCTGAATCCATGTTTATTGATGGTGCAACAGGTTTATATAATCGTTCTAAGTGTCATGAGATATTGCGTACTGCTATTGGTGGTGATTATTCACGAGCGATGATTGTATTTGATTTAAACGATTTAAAGAAAACCAATGATATCTATGGACATCGAGTGGGTGACGAGTTGATACATAGTTTTGCACAAATTATGAAAGATGGGACTAAGATTCATACACAAGATGTATTTGTAGGTAGATATGGTGGCGATGAATTTATGGTGTATTACCATAACTTAGAATTGAAAGATATACAGCTTTACTTGAAGGAAGTTGCTTTTTTGGCAGAAGCGTTTAACGAAAAAGAAACACGTTTTCAAATTTCTTATGCAGCTGGATATGCTGTATCTTCTATGCATGACAAAGATATCACATTGCGTGAATTGTTTGATATAGCCGACCAAGATATGTATCGCAACAAAGCGGAAATCAAAAAATTGCAATCAACGACAAAGCCATCGCCTGCGTATGGGATGCCAAAGGAAAGGTTGTGAGGTAGATGCGTAAATTGAATAAAAAGTGGCTGATGACTGCCTTTTCTTTTATAATGGTACTTTTTATAAGTAAGATTGCTGTTTCGAAATACTATGAGCAGCTGGATTATATTGATGGTAATGTTTTAAATCTTCCATATATCAATAATTGGAATGATGATGATTTATTGGACAATCCTTGGAAAAATTCGCAATTCCACAATGCTTTGATGTTTCGATCTTTGTTTTTGGCAGATAGCAAATTTCAAAATGTAGAGTATGATTTGGCACAAAGCTACAATATATCTTCTGATGGTTTGGAGTATTACATAACCCTGAAAGAGGATATACTTTGGTCTGATGGTGAACCTCTAACGGTAGATGATATTATGTTCAGTTTTCAATCTATACTGCAATCAAAAACTGCAAATGGATTGTATTTAACTGCATTTTCAAAGATAAAAGGATATGAAGAGTTCAAAGAAAATCCATTGAATGGATTATCAGGTTTGAAAGTAACAGGAGATAATTCTTTTGTAATAGAGTTGAGTGTGCCACATCCTACAATGATGCAGGTTTTGGCGCAGTTTGTAATATTACCAGAGCATGCACTCAAAGATGCAGATATTGAAAATATCGACCAAGATGAGTACTGGAAATCTCCAATAGTGAGTGGTATGTACAAAGTGAATGAAGTTGTATCATATGAAACGGTTCAACTGATTCGCAATGAATATTATGCAGGTGTATCTCCGAATATTGAGGAGGTTGTATTGCATATGAATTATAAATTTGCCAATTTAGATTATTATTCCACCAACAATATCACTGAAATCATCAACTATCGATCTATGCGGTATATGAATGAACATAAAGTGGATATATTGTTCTATCGCTACTTTGTATTTAATATGAATAGAATTGACGAATATGAAAATTCTGCAATGTTGGATATAAATGTAAGAAATGCGATTTCGATGGCAATTAATCGAGAAGAATTACTGTATATTAATTATCTGGATTCAGGCACAATCATAGAGTCAGGTGTCCCAACTTCGAATTCATCTTATAATGGACAGACCATTGTATATGACCCTGAAAAAGCGAAAGAATTGTTGGAACAATCAGATTATGATTTGTCGAGACCTTTGCAGTTGGCTTACTATTATACAGATAACACCACAAAAGCATTTATGGAAAACGTTGCAAAAAATTTAGAATCCATTGGTTTTGTAGTGGAATTGAATTTTATAAGCTCAACAACTGAACTATATGAAGACCGAGAATATGACCTACTATTAAAGGGATTATCTGCATTTGATGTGAGTGAGTGGTATATTGAATATACAGACAAAAATCCTAATTTATCTCGATTGTTGATTGAAAATTCTGACTTTAATGTTCTAGTAGAAGAACTGAGTACAACAGTTGATGAAACGAGAGAAGATGCTATTTTAAGAGAATTACAAGAATTGGAACATGAAAATATGTATAAACTACCATTATTTACCTTGGGTCAAGTGTTATATATTAACGAGGATCGTGTCAATTTACCAAACAACTGTTCATTTGGCAATACATGGTATAAATACGATGTTGATTTTGAAAACTGGAGCATAAAAAAAGAATAATGATATCATATTATTCGCCCATAATTACGAAAGGAAATGATATTATGAGTCTTCTTAGAAACAGCAATTTATTGGTATACAAGATAGATTCTTCTATAACGCCTGAAGAAGAAAATAAACGACTTGATATTATTAAATATGCTTTGGAAAATAAAAAAGTGATTCCGTATTATCAGGGACTTTTCAATAATAAAACAAATAAGATTGATAAATATGAAGCTCTAATGCGAATTATTGGTCCTGATGGCACAGTGTATTCCCCTGAATATTTTATGCCCATATCCAAAAAATACAAACTGTATCTGGACTTGAATTTGTGTATTTTTAATGCGGTATTGAACGATTTTAGTTTGATGGATTGCCCGGTTAGTGTAAACCTATCCCCGTATCTATTATTGTCCAAAAGTTTTTGTAAAACTGTATTTTCACAAATTCAATCATTTTATAAACCGAATAACTTGATTTTAGAGATTTTAGAAGATGAAAGTGCCATAGACATTGATGAACTGGCTCCATTTATAACAGAAGCTAGAAAACTTGGCGTAAAAATAGCCATAGATGATTTTGGTGCAGGCTATTCGAATCTATTGTCTGTAATTAAACTACAACCAGATTTTGTGAAGATAGATGGTAAAATCATAAAAGATGTACATACTTGTTTTGTAAATGAAGTTGTTGTTGAAACTGTTGCGCAAATGGGGCAAAAACTAAGTATCCCTCTTGTAGCTGAATATGTAGAGAATGATGATATTCAGAAAGTAGTTGAACGA
Organism: Chakrabartyella piscis; assembly: GCA_030067835.1. GTDB lineage: Bacteria > Bacillota > Clostridia > Lachnospirales > Anaerotignaceae > Chakrabartyella > Chakrabartyella piscis. The sequence goes on along the minus strand of CP092441.1, from coordinate 2,273,251 downwards.
TACGGTATCATGTATTCACAAGGATATCATTTTTCAAAACCAAAACCATTTCAGGATGTAAAACAGAAAACAGGCATAAACAAATAAATCAAATTAAATAATTTTAAAGCAAAGCACTTCTTTGGAGGTGCTTTTTGTGTCTAAAATAAAAAATCAAAGAGAAAGGTACAAAATACATAGGTAAAGTGAATTGAAATAAAAGCCACATAGTGAATGAAGAATATTAAGAAAGGGAATATGACAGGACATATCAATTTGTTCTGTCATATTTTTTGTAAAAATCATATGTATGGAACAGGAGGTGCAAAATTTATGATGGATATGACAGAACTGAAAAATATGGATCCACGAACTGTAGATAGAAGCACTCTTGTGCAACGAAATATGGTTCAAATTGATGCCAATGCTACAAAGGAAGAACGTTTGGGTGAGTATATCAAATAAATCAAAAATCCATATTGTTATATGGATGGCAAAACAGTTGTAAAAATTAGCTTTGCCAATACAGATGTTACAATGGAAGATTGTATTGCCCATTATCTGAAGGGGGTATAATTTTTGACCATTGCAAACAGTAGGGTGCATTTTTTGCTGAATAGGAGGAATGACAATGCCAAATAAAGTGTATCAGGCAGTTATATATGCTCGTCTATCTGCTGAAAACAGTGGCAAAATTACCGAACGAGATGTCATTGCCAATCAGGTTGAGGTGTGCAAAGCATATATGCTGGAAAATCCACAATTGGATTTGATAGATGTATATGTGGACAATGGACAAACCAATAGAATAATGGAGGACGTGAATCGGGGGATTTTGGTCAGCTTAGGTCTATCCGATTGGGCGAAAAAAAGAAGATAACAAAAGTCAGTTGTTGCCTGTGTGACAGCTGATTTTTTGTATCATGATGGGTGTCTGCTTTGTCATCCTGAGCATAACGAAGGATCTTAGCCTTTGGCATACATAATCTACAATCTTTTCGCATACGTATAGTTGTATGGAAAAAAGGCAGAGAATACTTTTGCAATCGGAGGAGGTTTGTATATGGAACAATTTGATATGTATCAAGATATTGCGGAGCGGACAAATGGTGATTTTTATTTGGGAGTGGTGGGACCAGTGCGTACAGGTAAATCCACTTTCATCAAGCGTTTTATGGATTTGATGGTATTGCCCAATATGACCGATGGGCATATGAGAGAACGTGCAAAGGATGAGTTGCCACAGTCTGCATCTGGCAAAACCATTATGACCACAGAACCAAAGTTTGTGCCAAATGAAGCGGTGGAGATTATGCTTGGAGAACATACACATATGCGTGTGCGTATGATTGATTGTGTTGGTTATCTAGTCCCAGAAGCAGAAGGTCACATGGAAGGTCAAATGCCTAGGATGGTACACACACCTTGGTCAGAGCAACCAATGCCATTTTTGGAAGCAGCAGAAATGGGTACCAAAAAGGTGATTACAGACCACTCTACCATTGGCATTGTGGTGACAACAGATGGTTCAGTGACCGACATTCCAAGAGAAAGTTACATAGAAGCAGAAGCACGTGTTATACATGAATTGCAAGAAATGGGTAAGCCATTTGTGATTTTACTGAATACAGCATCGCCATATGGAGAATATACCATTGCCTATGCACAGTCTATGGAGGAAGAATATGGTGTGCCTGTTTTGCCTGTGAATGTGGCACAATTGAAGGCTGATGATGTGCGTGATATTTTGCAAAATGTGTTGTATCAGTTCCCAATGCGTGAAATTCGTTTCCAATTCCCTAGTTGGGTGGAATTGTTGGAAGATGACCATTGGTTGAAACAGGATTTGTTTGCATCATTACAAAATTTGATGATGGAAGTGGATTGCTTGTCAGATGTTCCAGAAGCCATTGCAACTCTTGGTGGTATGGAATTTTTACAAAAAGCATTTGTGGAGGATATGTCCCTTGGTGAAGGTGCTGCCAATGTGGCATTGACCATGAAAGATGGCTTATTCTATGAGATTTTAAGTGAAACAGTGGATATTCCCATTGAAAATGATTATGGTTTGATTTCCACAATTCGTATGCTTTCAGAAACCAAAAAGGAATACGATAAAATCAGTCATGCATTGGGCGATGTGAAGCGCAAAGGATATGGTGTGGTATCACCTATTTTTGAAGAAATTGAGTTGGAAAAGCCAGAAGTATTCAAACAAGGGAGTCGTTTTGGTATCAAATTGAAGGCAAAAGGGGAATCCATCCATCTCATCAAAGCAGATGTGGAAACAGAAGTGGCACCCATCATTGGCAATGAAGAACAATCCAAAGAATTTATTGATAATTTGCTGGCAGACTACGAAACAGACCCTGAAAAGATTTGGGATTTGAATATCTTTGGACGCACATTGCATTCTATGGTTTCTGATGGTATGCAAAATAAGATTTATCGTATGCCAGAAGATGCCCAGTTGAAATTGTCAGAAACATTGCAGAAAATTGTAAATGAAGGCAATGGCGGTTTGATTTGTATTATCTTGTGAAACGAATAAACGCCAGTGCCGACGCAATGGCGGTTTGATTTGTATTATCTTGTGAAACGAATAAACGCCAGTGCCGACGCAATGGCGGTTTGATTTGTACCATCTTGTAAGCTTACTATATTCTATTTTGCATTTGCACTGTCATTCTGAGGAGTGTTTCGCAGTGGCGAAGAATCTTATCTCTACATCACCTATTATTTCACCTATTTTCTTGCGTAGAACATAAGAAGGGTGTATACTAAAACAAGGTATACTTAACTTTAAAAATAAGGATAAATAGGTGATGATATGGAAAAGAGAATTTGTGTAGTTGTGGATGCAATGGGTGGCGACAATGCACCTGTGGAAATTGTCAAAGGTGCTGTGGATGCAGTCAATGAGCTGAATGTGAATGTAAAATTGGTTGGTCCAGAAGATGTAATCAATGCAGAACTTGCAAAATATACTTATAACAAAGAATACATTGAAGTGGTGAATGCAACAGAAGTCATCAGCACAGATGAGGTGCCAACTTCTGCAATTCGTAGAAAAAAAGATTCTTCTATGGTGGTTGGTTTGAAATTGGTGAAAGAAGGCAAAGGTGATGCTTTCGTTTCTGCTGGTAGCACAGGTGCAATTTTGGCTGGTGGTTTGTTGATTATTGGTAGAATCCCTGGTGTGGAAAGACCTGCACTTGGAACTTGCTTGCCAACAAAAACAGGCTTTACCTTCCTTTTGGATAGTGGTGCAAATGTGGATTGCAAACCCCAATATTTGGAACAATTTGCAAAAATGGGTACTGTGTATATGGAAAATGTATTCCACAAAACAAGTCCTTCTGTTGGTTTGGTGAACATTGGTGCAGAAAAAGAAAAGGGTAATGCACTGACCAAAGAAGCATATGAATTGTTGGAACAAACAGAAAATATCAACTTCATTGGCAATGTAGAACCTCGTGATATTCCATCAGGTGGTGTAGAAATCCTTGTGTGTGATGGCTTTATAGGCAATACCATTTTGAAATTGTCTGAAGGTATGGCAAAAACCATGATCCAAATCATCAAAGGTGAAATTACAAAAGGTGCTTATAAATTGGCGGCAGCATGTTTGAAAAAACCATTCCAAAATGTCAAAGGATTCTTGGATGCAGATGCAGTTGGTGGTGCACCATTCATTGGTTTGAAAGCATTGGTGGTAAAAGCGCATGGTAGCTCCAATGCCAGAGCCATCAAAAATGCAATTCGTCAATGTGTGTTGTTCACAGAAGAAGATATTGTTGGAAAGATTCAAGAAAATATCCAACCAGAAAAATAAAATTGAAGAAGTTAGAAGAATATTTATATTTAGCACACGGTATGAAATTATGCAATTGTAGGGCATTGTGGCTTTGCCTCAAGAGGTTCTACTCTTGCTATCATACCACACAGCAAATAAATATTTTACGAAACAAAAAAAGCCAGCTCATATGAGTTGGCTTTCTCTTTATGTATCAATTAGATTTCGATTTTAGCACCCATCAATTTAACGAATTCAGCAACAATTGCGGAATCTCCAGGCCATGCAGGGGATGTAACCAAGTTGCCATCCACAACAGCAGCATCCACAGCAGCTTCTACATATTCGCCACCAGCCAATGTGATATCAGGACCACAAGCAGGATAGCAAGTTGCTTTTTTGCCAGCCAATACGTTACAAGCTGTCAAAATTTGAGGACCATGGCAGATTGCAGCAACTGGTTTGTTTGCAGCAAAGAATTCTTGTACAATTTCAATGACTCTTGGATACAATCTCAAATATTCAGGAGAACGTCCACCAGTAATGAAAAGACCTTCGTATGTAGAAACGTCAACAGCGTCGAAATCAGCTGTCAAAGCGAAGTTGTGACCTCTTTTTTCGGAGTATGTTTGTTCACCTTCAAAATCGTGAATTGCTGTACGGATGATGTCACCAGCTTTTTTTTCTGGACAAACAGCATCTACTTGGTAACCCAACATTTGCATTGCTTGGAAAGGTACCATTGTTTCGTAATCTTCTGTAAAATCTCCAGCCAACATAAGAACTTTTTTAGCCATAATCATTTTCCTCCTCATAAATCGTAAAGTTGTAAGTCTATCGACTTTGTGAATGGTGTATGAATTTATCTAACGTTCAAATATAGTATACTGCTATGTGCAATAAAAATCAAGAAAGAATTGCATGTTTTTGTTCATTATATATGGCATATGGGACAAAAAGTGTCCAAAAGCAGAAAAATTACTTGTGCAAATCCCATAAAAAACAACCTTATATCCTAATATATGAGTTTGTGATTTTATGGAATGTGCTGAAGGTGGATTTTGACTATATGAAAACTTTACGAAAAAAGGATAGAAATTTTGTTAAATATGTGATAAGTTAAAATAAAGAAAAACGTGGATAATTTGGCACATTAGAGAAGAAAAGTGACCAAAAAGGATGGAGTATAGGATGGAAGATAAAAATTTTGCAATTTTGTTGTCCAATGCAGGAATCATTGTGGTGCACAATGGTATTCGTATTTTAATAGATGGGTTGTATAAAGATTTGGGTGGGAATTTCAGCCAGTTGCCAGATTGGGCTTGGAATACCATGCAACAAGGAAAAGGTGAACTTGGAAATATAGACTATTTGTTGTTTACCCATTCTCATTATGACCATTATTATGCACCTTATGTAAATCAGTATTTAGAGAAAAATCAAGTAAAAGGTGTTTTATTTCCACCAGTGGATGATACAAAAGGTTTGGAAGAACAAGTCCAAATGTATGAAGATAAAAAAATCACATTGGATGCAGCAGGTTGTGCTACGTTGGAATCAGATATTACTTTGCGGATTATGACCACAAGACATGTGGATGAACGTTTTCATCATGTGCCAAATCAATGTATTTCCTTGGAAATTGGTGGTCAAAAACTTGCTTTTTTGGCAGATGCAGACTGCTATGAATCGGATTTTCAAGCAGCAAAGGATTTTGTTGCAGACATTGTATTTGTAACACCTATTTTTTACAACAATGCAGTGGGTAGACGCATTTTACGTGAACAAATACATGCCAAAACCATTGTTATGTACCATTTGCCATCACCAGAAGACGATAGATTTATGTATCATAAAATGGCAGTCCAAGGAGCAAAGCGTCATGCATTGCCAGATGAAGAAACCCTCATTTGGAATGAATCAGGTCAAAGAATTGCATTTTGAAGATATGATGGGAAGAAATAGAAAGGTGAAGGTAATAGGCAGATTATTTATATTTGACGAATATGTGATATAAAACGGGCGACCACTGGGCGCACCTACAAAAACCAAAACCATAATGATGTACTTGTAGGGGCGTTCCTATGTGAGCACCCGTAATGAACAGCCACTACACAAAATAAACATTTGCCAAAGATAAAATAAATGTACAAAAGGAGTGGTATTGCAACCACTTCTTTTTCTATGCAGATATGCAATTGATTACAACTTTTCTACTTCATCCATCCAAACACGATTGGAAGCATCGGTAGGCATTCTCCAATCACCACGAGGAGATAAGCACAAAGCACCTACTTTTGGACCATCGGGCAAGCAAGAACGTTTGAATTGTTGCGCAAAGAATCTGCGATAGAAATTCTTCAACCATTTCAACAATGTTTCACGATCATATGCACCAGCAAATGCGATTTCTGCTAGGAATAAAATCTTTGTAGGTGAAAAACCGAAACGAATGACTTGGAATAAGAAGAAGTCATGCAATTCATAAGGGCCTACAAGGTCTTCTGTTTTTTGATTGATATTGCCATTTTCATCAGGTGGCAACAATTCAGGGCTGACAGGTGTGTCCAAAACATCCAACAAAACTTCAGATGCTTCAGCACCCAATGTGTTTTTGGAAGCAACCCAATTCACCAATACACGCACCAAGGTTTTTGGTACACCACCATTGACACCATACATAGACATATGGTCACCATTGTAAGTAGCCCAACCCAATGCAAGTTCAGATAAATCACCTGTACCGACAACCAAACCACCTGTTTTATTTGCCAAATCCATCAAAATTTGAGTACGTTCACGTGCTTGCGTGTTTTCATATGTCACATCATGAATGCTTGAATCGTGTTCAATATCTGCAAAGTGTTGCATTGCAGCAGCGCTGATGGAAATTTCTTTCATGGTGACACCAAGGGTTTTCATCAACGTCAAAGCGTTTTGATAGGTTCTATCTGTGGTACCAAATCCAGGCATTGTTACAGCAAGAATATGATCTCTGGAAACACCCAAGTAATCACAAGCCTGCACTGCTACCAACAAAGCCAATGTGGAATCCAAACCACCAGAAATACCAATGACCAAAGTTTTGGAATGTGTGTGTTCAAATCTTCTAGCCAAACCAGTTGCTTGAATCATGAAAATGCTTTGACAACGTTCATCCAAGGTTTTTGCATCTTCTGGAATGAAAGGTTTTGCAGAAAGTGGACGTTTGAATCCAATCATTTCTTCATTACCCATTTGGAATTTGATTTCTCTATAATATCTTTGACCAGAAACATCAGACAGTTGTGTGGAGAAAGTGGTGTGTTTTCTACGTTCTGTTGCCAACAATTCCAAATCCACATGGGCTGAAATTACTTGGTTTTCACGTGAGAAGGAATCAGATTCCCCAAGGAATACACCATTTTCGTAAAGCACACTATGACCACTATAGACGGTGTCTTGTGTGGATTCGCCAATGCCAGCAGAAGCATATACATAGGAAGCGATACAACGTGAAGATTGTTGAGCCACTAATTTGTGACGATAATCACCTTTGGCAACCAATTCATTGCTGGCAGAAGGATTGAGCAATACCGTTGCACCATACAAACTCAAGTAAGAACTTGGTGGAATAGGTCCCCAAAGGTCTTCACAAATTTCAACACCAACTTTCAAATAAGGTACATTTTCTGCATCAAAAATCAAATCAGCACCAATGGGAACCAATTGACCAGCATATGTCATTTCTTCGGAAATCAAATCGTGTGCACAAGAGAACCAGCGTTCTTCGTAAAATTCACTGTAATTTGGCAAAAGGGTTTTTGGTACAATACCCAATAATTTACCTTTATGCAACATAACACCACAATTGAAGGTTTGGTTATCCAACAAAATAGGAGCACCCAATAAAATGAGCATATCCAAATCTTTGGTTTCTTCTGCGATGGTTGCAATGCTTTGTTCAGCTGCCAAAATCAAAGGGTTTTGGAAGAATAAATCAGCACAAGTGTATCCTGTAACACAAAGTTCAGGGAAAGTCAATATTTTCACACCATCTGCCTGAGCAGAAGCGACACAATTCAAAATTTCTTCTTGGTTATATGGACAGTCTGCTACACGCAAACGAGGAACAGCTGCTGCCACTTTGATATAATGATGCATGGATTTCCTCCTTAGAATTTTCTAAATAAGCCAGTAACTTTACCCAAAATGGTGACATCACGTACAATAATAGGGGACATGGAAGCGTTTTCTGGTTGCAAACGAATGAAACCATCTTCACGATAGAAGGTTTTTACAGTTGCAAAATCTTCAATCAAAGCCACAACAATATCGCCATTATTTGCTGTATTTTGTTGACGCACCAAAATCAAGTCTTTGTCAAAAATACCTGCTTCAATCATACTTTCGCCACGTACTTTCAACATAAACACATTGTCATTGTGTATGTAATCCACTGGAATTGGAAACGAGTCTTCAATATTTTCTACAGCCAAAATCGGCACACCAGCAGTGATGTTACCTACAATAGGAACATTGACAAATTCACGTTGGACAGAATCTGTTTGGAAATCATCCAAAATCTCAATGGCACGTGGTTTGGTAGGGTCACGTCGGATGAGCCCTTTCTTTTCCAAACGAGCCAAATGCCCATGTACAGTTGAGGTGGATTTCAAACCAACTGCTTCACAAATTTCACGAACAGAAGGTGGATACCCCTTTTCACGTACTTCTTGCTTCATATATTCCAATATCTGGGTTTGTTTGTTGGACAAATCACTCATATATTCACTCCTTTTATATAGAGAAACTAAAATTTCTTTTCATTTTGTATCAATATAATGCTCTTTTGTACAGTATAGCACAGATATTCTATGAAATCAAACCTATGTTCGTAATTTTTTAAAAAAATTATTGACAAAGAATATATGTTCTGATATTATGTGAATATAAATAAGAATAGGTGTTCGCATAAAATAAAATATATGTTCGTAAAGTGAATTGAGAAAAGGAGTGGAAATATGAGAAGCAGAAAATTAACTTATTTGATTTTAACAGTGGTTTTGACAGTTATGGTTACCATATCCTTTGGGGTTTTGGTGTTTGGTAGTGAACCTGTAATACAAACCAGAACTGTATACAAACAAGTGGAAATTTCAGTGGGGGATACCCTTTGGGATTTGGCAGAAGAATACAAATCAGCTGATGTCAAAACCGAACATATGGTTGATTCCATTATGAAAGCAAATGATATGAATTCTACGAACATAAAAGCGGGTCATTCGTTGTTGATACCCATTCAAAAAGTATAAAAAAGGATGACATATTGTGGGTATATCATCCTTTTGCTCATTATTCTGTAACGGTTCCCAATAGGTGGTCAATGAATTGTTGGGCAGCTCTACCGGATTTACCACCACGACTCATTTGCCATTTGTTGAGGGTATCCATCAACTGATCATCTTCCATTGTGATGTGATTACGGTTTGCCAAAACACGCACAATTTCTTTGAATTCTTCTGGATTTGGTTGTCTGAAGTAAATCGGTTCTCCAAAACGAGCTGAAAGAGATTGTTTTTCTTGAACAGTGTCTGTTGGATGCAAATCTTCCTTCATACCTTGGCGATCACCAAATTCTTCACGAATCAAATGACGACGATTGGAAGTTGCATAAATCAAAACATTGGCAGGTTTCTTTTCCAAGCCACCTTCAATAATGGCTTTCAAATACTTATATTCCACTTCAAATTCTTCAAAAGACAAATCATCCATATAGATAATAAATTTATAATTTCTGTTTTTTACTTGTGCAATGACATCATTCAAATATTGGAATTGGTGCTTATACACTTCAATGATACGCAAACCATCACCATAATATTGGTTGAGAATTGCTTTGATACAAGTGGATTTGCCAGTTCCAGCATCACCAAAAAGCAAGCAATTGTTGGATTTTTTACCTTTAATGAAGGCTTCAGTGTTGTCAATCAAACGTTGCTTTGGAATTTCATAACCAACCAAATCATCCAAGTGCACATGAGTGATGTTGGTGATGGGTTCAATGGTGGTTTTGTGTTGAATGTGATTCACACGAAATGCTTTGTGCAAACCAATTTGACCAACACCATATTCTTTGTAGAAATGGGTCAGTGTGTCTTTGAAAGCTGCCACATCATCTTGTGATTCCAATTCTTTGGATAAATTGCAAATGCGATCACGAATGCGAGTGTTGAACAACTTTTTGGAGCTTTTCACTGGAACATATCCATATAATAAGGAAATGGCACCGACACCCAGACGATTGCCAAGGGTTTGCAAATCATAATCGAAATATTCTTTGATAATTTGTAAATCATGTAGAGTAGCTTTGTTGATGCTACCTTCTACATTTCCAACGATTTCACAGGACTTGCTATATGTATTTTCATCTGCCACCAATAGATAGGTCAAATATGTTTTCCATAAATCACCAGAAAAACCACGAGCATCAGACACTTCCAAAATTTTATGAATGCAATCAAAAAGTAGTGGCTTCAATTCAGTTGCATCTTTGATACCCACATTCTCAATAATGAAATCCATATCTTGCAAAACAGATTGTGTGGATAAATTTTTGTATAAAATCAATTCATTGTATCGCATAATTGTCTCCTATTCATTTGGGGTAGAAAGTTGTTTGCGTGCTTCGGATTCTGCTTTGGAAAACACACAACCACAGTAATCTTGACGGTACATATCATATAGCTGCGACAGTTCACAGGAACGTCTATAGCCATTTTTTTTCTTAAAATCAGAATATAGATAAGATACACCATATTCTTTGGAAAGGGTTTCTCCAATTCCATTGAGTACACTAGCGTTTTTGTGTGGGCTAATGGAAAGTGTGGTGGTAAAGAAATCAAAATCTCCTTTTTGTGCCAATAGTGCCGCTTCTTCCAAACGCAATTGGAAGCAACGTCTGCAACGCTCACCACCTTCAGGCTCATTTTCCAAACCTTTTGCCAACGCATAAAAGCGTTCAGAATCATAAGTTCCTTCTATATAAGTAATGGGGTGTTTTTGTGGCAATTCTCCAATCAAGCGTTGCTGTTCTTGGCTACGAAATTGGAATTCTGCTTTTGGTGCAATGTTTGGATTGTAATAAAACACTGTGATTGCAAAATATTGGGATAAATATTCCAATATATAGGAAGAACATGGAGCACAACAACTGTGAAGCAATAAAGTTGGAGTGGTACCAGTGGTTTCCATTTGTTTTATGGTTTCTTCCAATTGCAAGTGGTAGTTTACTTTTGCCATGAATAGCCTTCTTTCTGTGAACGTGTCTCAAAACTTTTCTATAGTGTACCAAAAAAATGAATTTTACGAAAGTACAAATAAATTGTACATGAAAAAGTACAAAAATAATTCACAAAGTTGAGGAAAATGCTGTGGTTTGAATATGGTGTTATTTCATGAAATTTTTGTGAAAATAAATGGTTTTGTTGTTTGAATTTACTTTTGTTGCAAAATGCAATTGGAAGTGTTGCGAGAGAACATAGACGTTTGCAGATGTGAAAAATAGAAGGAAATGGTAAAAAAATGAAGCGCATATAACAAAACAGGGGTTATGACACGGGTTTTTCGAAAAACGTAAGAAATATAAAGGAAAAGCAATAAAAAAAGGCTTGACAGCCTGGATAATACTATGGTAAAATATTCTTCGCATTAAAGGAAATGAGGGCAATCACCCAAGATAAAAGTAGTATAGCATAGTAAAATGAAAAATTCAACAGTATTTTTTCAAAAGTGATAAATTTCACCAAAAAACTTCATTTTACGGCTTAGGGGATTGCCAATATATGCGTAACGATATAGAGTGTCTTTTTGTGGAAAACTTGCACAAATATTGAAATAGAATACCAAAATGTAAGAGGCTTTTGCCATGACTACTGATCAAAGGTAGCGCATGCAAAGGTCTAACTTTGTTTCTGGGATTCTGTATTTTTTTGTAAAGTGTTTGACGAAGGACTATGTTTCAGGTGGTCTTACATAAGGAAACAATGGGGATTTTGTGCTTTCTTATGTAAGGCTGCCTAAGGTGGACAACTGTCTGCTTTGAGCAGGACTCTATTTGGTAAATATGTTTTGTCGGGCGAATAGGATTACGAGAGGTGACAAGATGGACAAAAAAAGAATTCATGCACTCCGTTTTGGCGACGCAAAAAGAAAGAGCTATTCCAAAATCAATGAAGTTTTGGAAATGCCCAATCTGATTGAAGTGCAAAAAAACAGCTACCAATGGTTTTTGAAAGAAGGACTCAATGAAGTATTTGAAGACATTTCTCCAATTACAGACTTCAGTGGAAACTTGGTATTGGAATTCACGGGTTTTACTTTGGATTCTGAACCCAAATATTCCGTTGAAGAGTGTAAAGAAAGAGATGCAAATTATGGCGCTGCTTTGAAAGTAACTGCTATACTCTACAACAAAGAGATTGACTATATGAAAGAACAAGAGATTTTCATGGGTGATTTCCCAATGATGACCGACACAGGTACTTTCATCATCAATGGTGCAGAACGTGTTATCGTAAGTCAATTGGTACGTTCTCCAGGGATATACTATGCATCTGACTTTGATAAAGTAGGTAAAAAATTGCATTCTTCCACAGTGATTCCAAACAGAGGTGCTTGGTTGGAATACGAAACAGATTCCAACGATATCTTCTATGTACGTGTTGACCGTACAAGAAAAGTACCTGTAACTGTTTTGATTCGTGCTATGGGTGTTGGTTCTGATGCAGCTATTTTGGAAATGTTTGGCGATGACCCTAAAATCGTTGCTACACTTGAAAAAGACATTGCAAAAAGCTACGAAGAAGGTTTGATTGAAATTTACAAAAAATTGCGTCCAGGTGAACCACCTACAGTGGAAAGCTCCAAATCTTTGCTTGACGGTATGTTCTTTGATCCAAAGAGATACGATTTGGCAAAAGTAGGACGTTACAAATTCAATAAAAAATTGGCATTTAGAAACAGAATCCGTGGTGCAGTTTTGGCAGAATCTGTTGTAGATCCTATGACTGGTGAAGTGGTTGCAGAAGCTGGCTTGAAATTGGATATGGAAATGTGTGACATCATCCAAAACACAGGTGTTCCTTCTGTAATGATTCAAATTGAAGACGATAGAACATTGAAAGTACTCAGCAACCAAGCTGTTGATATCGATGCATATATTGAAGAATTTGGCTTGACAGGTGCTGATCTTGGCATCAAAGAAAATGTATACTATCCTTTGTTGGTTCGTATTTTGGAAGAATACCAAACAGCAGAAGAAGTTGCAGCAGCCATCAAACAAAACATCCACGAATTGTTGCCAAAACACATTACATTGGAAGATATCTTTGCTTCCATCAACTATGTATTGCATTTAGAATATGGTTTTGGTAATGTAGACGATATTGACCATTTGGGCAATAGACGTATTCGTTCTGTAGGTGAATTGTTGCAAAATCAATTCCGTATTGGTTTGTCCCGTATGGAAAGAGTTGTACGTGAACGTATGACCACACAAGACATTGCAGCAGTCACACCACAAGTGTTGATCAATGTACGTCCTGTAACAGCAGCAATCAAAGAATTCTTTGGTAGCTCTCAATTGTCTCAATTTATGGATCAAAACAATCCTTTGTCTGAATTGACACACAAACGTCGTTTGTCTGCATTGGGTCCTGGTGGTTTGTCCAGAGAACGTGCTGGTTTCGAAGTTCGTGACGTTCACCACTCTCATTATGGTAGAATGTGTCCAATTGAAACACCTGAAGGTCCTAACATCGGTTTGATCAATACATTGGCAACTTTTGCAAGAATCAACGAATATGGCTTCATTGAAGCTCCTTATAGAACAGTAGATCACAGTGGAGATAGACCTCGTGTAACAGATAACTTCATTTATGTAACTGCTGACGAAGAAGAAATCTACCATGTTGCACAAGCGAATGAACCTTTGGATGAAGAAGGTCACTTCTTGCATAAAAAAGTATCTGGTCGATTCAAAGAAGAAATCATTCAAATTGATGAAAGCCAAATCCAATTGATGGACGTTTCTCCAAAACAAATGGTATCTGTTGCGACAGCTTTGATTCCGTTCTTGGAAAATGATGATGCGAACCGTGCTCTTATGGGTTCCAACATGCAACGTCAAGCAGTACCTTTGATGGTAACAGATTCTCCAATCGTTGGGACAGGTATGGAACATAAAACAGCAAAAGACTCTGGTATCTGTGTCATTGCAGACAATGCTGGTGTTGCAGAACGTGTTTCTGCTGATGAAATTGTAATTCGTAAAGAAGATGGCGGTAGAGATCGCTACAAACTCATCAAATACCAAAGAAGTAACCAAAGTACATGCTTGAACCAAAAACCAATCATCAGTGTTGGTGATACAGTAGAAGCAGACCAAATCATTGCTGATGGTGCATCCACAGATAAAGGTGAATTGGCACTTGGTAAAAACCCTCTCATCGGTTTCATGACTTGGGAAGGTTACAACTATGAAGATGCTGTACTTTTGAGTGAAAAACTGGTACAAGAAGATGTATATACATCCATCCATATCAATGAATTTGAAGCAGACTCCAGAGATACCAAATTGGGACCTGAAGAAATCACAAGAGACATTCCAAATGTTGGTGATGATGCTTTGAAAGATTTGGATGAACGTGGTATTGTTCGTATCGGTGCAGAAGTTTTGCCAAATGATATTTTGGTTGGTAAAGTTACACCTAAGGGTGAAACAGAACTCACTGCTGAAGAAAGACTTTTGAGAGCAATCTTCGGTGAAAAAGCAAGAGAAGTGCGTGACACATCCCTTCGTGTACCTCATGGTGAAACAGGTATTATCGTTGACGTAAAAATCTTTACAAGAGAAAATGGCGATGATGTAGGTCCTGGCGTCAACCAATTGGTACGTGTATATATTGCACAAAAAAGAAAAATCTCTGTTGGGGATAAAATGGCTGGTCGACATGGTAACAAAGGGGTTGTATCCCGTGTGCTTCCTGTAGAAGATATGCCATTCTTGCCAAATGGTAGACCTTTGGATATCGTATTGAATCCTTTGGGTATTCCTTCACGTATGAATATCGGTCAGGTATTGGAAACTCACTTGTCCTTGGCTTCTAAAGCTTTGGGTTGGAAAATCAGCACTCCTGTATTTGATGGTGCATCTGAAATTGACATTATGGATACATTGGAAATGTCAAATGACTATGTCAACACAGAATGGGAAGAATTTGCTGAAAAATGGGAACCCTTGTTGCAAGGTGATGTATTTGAAGAATTGTACACAAACCGTGACCATAGAGAAGAATGGAAGGGTGTTGCTCTTTCCAGAGATGGTAAAGTATCCTTGCGTGATGGTAGAAGCGGTGATTTCTTCGATAATAGAGTTACAATCGGCTTCATGCATTACTTGAAACTTCACCATTTGGTTGATGATAAAATCCATGCCAGATCCACTGGTCCTTACTCCTTGGTTACACAACAACCTCTTGGTGGTAAAGCGCAATTTGGTGGACAACGTTTCGGTGAAATGGAAGTTTGGGCTTTGGAAGCATATGGCGCAGCTTACACATTGCAAGAAATCTTGACAGTGAAATCCGATGATATCGTTGGACGTGTAAAAACATATGAAGCAATTGTCAAAGGTGAAAATATTCCTGAACCTGGTGTGCCTGAATCCTTCAAAGTATTGCTCAAAGAATTGCAATCCTTAGGTTTGGATATTCGTGTCCTTCGTGAAGACCAAACAGAAGTAGAAATCAGAGAATCCATTGATGATAGCGATGATTTCAATGTAAACTTCGATGTTAAGGATTTGGAACGTGATGCTTACCGTGCCAAAGAATCACCAGAAGAAGAATTGGTTGGTTTCCTTTTTGATGGAGATGAAACAAAAGATGCAGCAGAATCTGCAGAAGAAGAATTGATGAGTGCAGTTTCCTTTGCAGATAATGATTTCAGCGATTTCTCTGACGAAGAATACGAAGACGAAGAATAATAAGGAGGGAACAATACCATGAATACACAAAATGCAGAACAAGGAATTGTGTTTGATTCCATTAAAATTGGTTTGGCATCTCCAGAAAAAATCCGTGACTGGTCAAGAGGGGAAGTCAGAAAACCCGAAACAATCAACTACAGAACATTGAAACCTGAAAAAGACGGTTTGTTCTGTGAAAAAATATTTGGACCTACAAAAGACTGGGAATGTCACTGTGGTAAATACAAAAGAATCCGTTTCAAAGGTGTAATTTGTGACCGTTGTGGCGTTGAAGTCACCAAAGCAAAAGTAAGACGTGAAAGAATGGGACATGTGGAATTGGCTGCTCCTGTTTCTCACATTTGGTACTTCAAAGGAATCCCTTCCAGAATGGGTTTGATTTTGGCAATGAGCCCAAGATCTTTGGAAAAAATCTTGTATTTCGCTTCTTATGTTGTATTGGACAAAAAAGATACAGACTTGCAATACAAACAACTCCTCAGCGAAAGAGAATATAGAGAAGCTTATGACAAATATGGCAGCAATGGTTTCGTTGCAGCTATGGGTGCAGAAGCAGTCAAACAACTTTTGGCAGATATCGATTTGGAAAAAGAATCTGTTGAGTTGAAAGCAGCTTTGGTGGACGCTACAGGTCAAAAACGTGTACGTATCATCAAAAAATTGGAAGTTATTGAAAGCTTCCGTGTTTCTGGCAACAAACCAGAATGGATGATTTTGGATGCAATTCCAGTCATTCCACCAGATATCCGTCCAATGGTACAATTGGATGGTGGACGTTTTGCTACAAGTGATTTGAATGACTTGTACAGACGTGTTATTAATAGAAATAACCGTTTGAAACGTTTGCTTGACTTGGGTGCACCTGATATCATCGTTCGTAATGAAAAAAGAATGCTCCAAGAAGCTGTAGATGCTTTGATTGACAATGGTAGACGTGGTAGACCTGTAACAGGTCCTGGTAACCGTGCTTTGAAATCTTTGTCCGATATGCTCAAAGGGAAACAAGGTCGTTTCCGTCAAAATCTTTTGGGTAAACGTGTTGACTATTCTGGACGTTCTGTTATCGTTGTTGGACCAGAACTTAAGATTTATCAATGTGGTTTGCCAAAAGAAATGGCAATTGAATTGTTCAAACCATTTGTAATGAAAAAATTGGTGGAAGATGATTTGGCACACAACATCAAATCCGCTAAGAGAATGGTAGAACGTTTGCAACCAGAAGTTTGGGATATTCTTGAAGAAGTCATTAGAGAGCATCCTGTTATGTTGAATAGAGCACCAACACTTCATAGATTGGGTATCCAAGCATTTGAACCAATCCTTGTAGAAGGTCGTGCTATCAAATTGCATCCATTGGTTTGTACAGCTTACAACGCTGACTTCGATGGTGACCAAATGGCGGTTCACGTTCCTTTGTCTGTGGAAGCACAAGCAGAATGTAGATTCCTCTTGTTGGCTCCAAACAACTTGCTCAAACCTTCTGATGGTGCACCTGTAACAGTACCTTCTCAGGATATGATTTTGGGTATGTACTACTTGACATTGGAAAGAGAAGACCTCAATGCAGTTTACGAAGAAGATTTGTTGGATGCAGAAGGCAATGTTATCAAAGCAAAAGGCGACTTGGTCATCAAAGTGTTTAAAGATGAAAAAGAAGCTATGCTTGCTTATGACAATAAAGCAATTGCACTCCACGAAGTCATCAAAGTAAAACGATTCATGACATTTGACGGTGTGGAACAATCTGCTTTGGTGCGTACAACTGTAGGTCGTGTACTCTTCAATGAAGCAGTACCTCAAAACTTGGGCTATGTTGACCGTGAAGATCCGGAAGATCGTTTCAACTATGAAATTGCATTCTTGGTAGACAAAAAAGCAATTGGTAAAATCATCAACAGATGTATCAATAGATGTGGTTCCACGGAAACTGCTGCTGTTTTGGATAAAATCAAAGTTTTGGGTTACAAATTCTCTACAAGAGCAGCTTTGACTGTTTCTGTATCCGATATGGAAATTCCAAAGGAAAAACCAGAATACTTGGCAGAAGCAGAAGACAAAGTGGAAATCATCACAAGAAAATTCAGACGTGGTTTGATGACAGACGAAGAACGTCATAACAAAGTTATCGAAGCATGGAACATTGCAAATGATAAGATTACAGTTGCTTTGCTTGCTGGTTTGGGTAAATACAACAACATCTATATGATGGCAAACTCTGGTGCCCGTGGTTCCAACAGCCAGATCAAACAATTGGCTGGTATGCGTGGTTTGATGGCGAATCCATCTGGTGGTATCATCGAGTTGCCAATCAAGGCTAACTTCCGTGAAGGTCTTTCTGTATTGGAATACTTCATTTCTGCCCATGGTGCTCGTAAAGGTTTGACCGATACAGCTCTTAGAACAGCCGATTCCGGTTACTTGACACGTCGTTTGGTTGACGTTTCTCAAGATATCATCATCCGTGAATGGGATTGTTGTGGCGAAACATCTGGCAAAGAACCTGCTGGTCTTTGGGTATCTGCTTTCATGGATGGCAACGAAGTCATCGAAGCATTGCAAGATAGAATCCGTGGTAGATGGTCTGTTTTGGACATCATCCATCCGGAAACAGGTGAAATTATTGTTCCTGCTGACACAATGATTTCATTTGATCAATCTGAACAAGTAGAAAAAGCTGGCATCAAAAAAGTTTTGATTCGTACCGTTTTGACATGTCGTTCTACAGTGGGTATTTGTGCAAAATGTTATGGTGCAAATATGGCAAGTGGTCGTTATGTACGTATTGGGGAATCTGTTGGTATTATTGCAGCACAATCCATCGGTGAACCTGGTACACAATTGACAATGCGTACTTTCCATACTGGCGGTATTGCCGGCGATGACATCACACAAGGTCTTCCTCGTGTTGAGGAACTTTTTGAAGCAAGAAAGCCAAAAGGTCTTGCAATCATTGCAGAATTTGGCGGTACAATCGCACTCAGCGATACTAAGAAAAAACGTGAAGTCATCATCACAAATCCTGAAACAGGTGAAGTGAAAGACTATCTTATTCCTTATGGTTCCAGAATCAAAGTATATGACGGTGACGTTGTAGAAGCTGGTGATGAAATCACTGAAGGTAGCGTAAACCCTCATGATATCTTGAAAATCAAAGGTTTGCGTGGTGTACAAGATTATATCATCCAAGAAGTGCAACGAGTTTACCGTTTGCAAGGGGTAGAAATCAACGATAAACATATTGAAGTAATTGTACGTCAAATGTTGAAACGTGTGAAAATTGAAGAAAACGGTGATACCGAATTCTTGCCTGGTAGCTTGATTGACTGGTTGACATATGAAGATACAAATGCAGAATTGGAAGCAGAAGGCAAAGAACCTGCAAAAGGCTCCAGAGTTCTTTTGGGTATTACAAAAGCGTCTTTGGCAACAGATTCCTTCTTGTCAGCTGCATCCTTCCAAGAAACCACAAGAGTTTTGACAGAAGCTGCAATCAAAGGCAAAATCGATCCATTGATTGGCCTGAAAGAAAATGTAATCATTGGTAAATTGATTCCTGCTGGTACTGGTATGCATAGATACCGTAACGTAGAAGTTGTCCAAGAAGGTCATGAAAATGAACCTATGTTGATTGATGACGATACTGTGTTTAGCATGGATGAAGACGATATGATCTAAGAAATAACCATAAGAGAGTGGGGATATGATATCCCTGCTCTTTTTGCTTTTATATGGAAGTAAAATAAGAAAAATAGGATCATTTATATAATGTGTAGTTGCTGAGCGATGAGGGCATCGCTCCCTACAAAAATCAAAACCTAAAATACATTACACTTGTAGGGGCGATTCACGAATCGACCGCAAAACCAAGGATTCTTCGTCGCTACGAAACTCTCCTCAGAATGACAGTACGTTGGCGTATACTTCTGTAGGGGATGGCGTCCCCGACATCCCTTCATGAATTGCCACAAATCATCAATTTGTAATTGTAACAACGGGTGACGAAACGTCACCCCTACAAAACAAACGTTACTACAGATTATAAGCATAATATGTAGCATGACCAATCATACGCACATATCTTTATGTTGGTTGTTACCTATTCAATGGACTGTCTTTTCATGCATACGAATAGTTCGCATGTGAAATGTTGTCGGTTTTACTGAAATTCAATGATAATTTAACATAATTTTGGTAGATAGAATTTTCTTTGGGCACAACGTATAGAAATTGAGAAAGTTTGATAGTATCTTTTCATGTCCCACATGGACAAAAATGTCTTTTATGCCTTCACAAGGGTTTGAAAATGTATTATAATAAAATTGGATAAATGTGATAAAAGCGTTTGTTTTCAATATATAGGAGGTGGTAAAATGGAAGGCTTTGTTGAAATTACAGATATAACAGAATTTGTGCATTTACATGTGCATACAGAGTATAGCTTGCTGGATGGTTCTGCAAAAATCAAAGAGTTGACCCAAAGGGCATTGGACTTGGGGATGAAAAGTCTTGCCATAACAGACCACGGTTCCATGTTTGGTGCAATTGAGTTTTACAAGACTGCGAAAAGCATTGGATTGAAACCTATTATTGGATGTGAAGTCTATGTTGCAAACAATTCACGTTTCGATAAAGATGCCAAAACAGGCGGTTATACCCATTTAATTTTATTGGCAGAAACAAACGAAGGGTATGAAAACTTAATCAAGTTGGTATCCTTTGGTTATACAGAAGGTTTTTACTACAAACCACGTGTGGACAAAGAATTGTTGCGACAATATAGCAAAGGTTTGATTTGTTGTAGTGCTTGTTTGGCAGGAGCAGTTCCAAGAACCATTATGAATGTATCCTATGAACAGGCAAAAGAAGTGGCTTTGGAATATTTGGATATTTTTGGAGAAGGAAACTTTTTCCTAGAGCTCCAAGACCATGGTATGCGTGAACAAAAACAAGTAAATTTGGCACTCATTCAAATGAGCAAAGAAACAGGAATACCGTTGATTGCTTCTAATGATAGCCATTATACCTACAAAGAAGATGTGGAACCACATGATATCTTGCTTTGTATCCAAACAGGTAAAACGGTTTTAGATGAAGATCGTATGCGTTACGAAGGTGGACAATTCTATTTGAAAAGTCCAGAAGAAATGGCAGAGTTGTTTCCAGAAGTGCCAGAAGCATTGGAAAACACTGTTAAAATTGCAGAACGTTGTAATGTGGAATTTGCTTTCCATGAATTGAAATTGCCACAATTTGATGTACCAGATGGCAAAAGTGCAGAAGCTTATTTGCGTGAAGTTTGCCAAAATGGCTTTGATTTAAAATATCCAAATCCAACCAAAGAAATGCAAAATAGATTGGAATACGAACTGACTACCATTGAAAATATGGGATATGTGGATTATTTCCTCATTGTTTGGGATTTCATCAAATATGCAAAGGACAATGACATCAGTGTGGGGCCTGGTCGTGGTTCCGCAGCAGGAAGTATGGTTTCCTATTGTTTGTCCATCACAACCATTGATCCATTGCAATATGACTTGATTTTTGAACGATTCTTAAATCCAGAACGTGTCAGCATGCCAGATATTGATATTGATTTCTGCTATGAACGCAGACAAGAAGTCATCGATTATGTCATCGAAAAATATGGTGAAGACCATGTGGCACAGATCATTACATTTGGAACTTTGGCAGCTAGAGCAGCCATTAAGGATGTAGGACGTGCTTTGGCAATGCCATATGCAGATGTAGACAGAATTTCCAAGATGATTCCAACAGAGCTTGGTATCACCATCAAAAAAGCATTGCAAATCAATTCAGATTTGAAAAAAGCATATGACAACGAAGAAGATACCCATAAATTATTGGATACTTCTCTTAGGTTGGAAGGTTTGCCTAGACATTCTTCAACCCATGCAGCTGGGGTTGTCATTTGTAAAAAACCAGTTATGGATTATGTACCACTCAGTGCCAATGATGGTCAGGTGAATACACAATATACCATGACGATTTTGGAAGAACTGGGCATCCTAAAAATGGATTTCTTGGGGCTTAGAACCCTAACGGTGATCCAAAATGCAGTGAAAGAAGCAGAGCGTATTCATGGCATAGCCATTGATATAGATACAATTCCTATGGATGATGAAGCTGTGTATCAATTCATTGGACAAGGAAAAACAGAAGGTATTTTCCAATTGGAAAGTGCTGGTATGAAACAATTTATGAAGGAATTGCAACCAAAGCGTTTGGAAGATTTGATTGCAGGGATTTCCTTATACAGACCAGGTCCAATGGACTTTATCCCGAAGTATGTTAAGGGCAAAAACAATCCAGAACACATCCAATATACACATGAAAGCCTGGTGCCAATTTTGGAAAATACCTATGGTTGTATTGTGTACCAAGAACAAGTTATGCAAATTGTGCGTGATTTGGCTGGATATAGCTTGGGACGAAGCGATTTGGTGCGTCGAGCTATGAGTAAGAAAAAAGCTGATGTTATGGCGATGGAAAGAGAAAAATTTGTCCATGGCGATGGCGAAGAAGTGGCAGGTTGTGTTGCCAATGGTGTTCCAGCAGAAGCAGCAGAAAAAATATTCGATGAAATGACAGATTTCGCAAAGTATGCCTTCAACAAAAGTCATGCTGCATGTTATGCTGTGGTTGGATACCAAACTGCTTGGTTGAAGGTGCATTATCCAGTGGAATTTATGGCAGCCCTTATGACCAGTGTTATGGATAACTCTGCTAAGGTTTCTGGATATGTGGAAGAATGCAAAAAAATGGGAATTACCTTATTGCCACCAGATATCAATGAAGGGTTTGGACATTTCTCGGTGACAGGTGATAAAATTCGTTTTGGACTTGCTGCCATCAAAAATGTAGGTCGCAATGCAGTTCTTGCCTTGGTAGCAGAACGCAAAAAAAATGGTTTGTTTACATCCATGACAGATTTCTGCAATCGTTTGGAATCTGGGGATTTGAATAAAAGAAGTATCGAAAGTTTGATCAAGGCAGGTGCCATAGATTCACTTGGTGGTGCCAGAAGCCAATATATGGTCATGTACAAAAGTATTTTGGATGGAATTGCCCAAGGTAGGAAACATAATATAGTAGGGCAAATGAATCTGTTTGATATGGGTGATGATAGTTTTGAGGAAAAAGACGAATTGCCTAACATTCCAGAATACATTCCATGGGACAAACTTGCCATGGAAAAAGAAGTTTTGGGTATTTATGTCAGTGGACATCCACTTTCAGAATACGAAACAAAGCTGAGACGTAAAATCAGTCACAAAAGCTTGGATTTCCTTCCATCAGAAGAAGGAGATGCAAGGGAACAAGTGGCAGATGAAACTAAGGTTATTGTTGGGGGCATCGTAGCCGGTGTCAACATCAAATATACAAGAAACAACGATAAGATGGCGTTTATTTCCTTGGAAGATTTTGGAGGTAGCATGGAAATTGTAGTATTCCCTAAGGTATATCAACAATTTGCACATCTTATGGAGGCGGAAAAGGTGTTGCTCATCAAAGGGCGTGCCAATGTTTCTGCTGATGGTGAAGGAAAAGTCATTGCAATGGGTATAGAAGAAATTCTGTTGGGTGAAGACTTACCAGAATCGGTGTGGTTGAAAAATACCACAGAAAATGAATTGCCAATGGGACAAATTATATCTTTGTTGATGCAGCACAAGGGCAGTGTACCGGTGTATATTTATCAAGAAAGAACCAAACAAAAGATGAAGGCAGAACAAAAATATTGGATCAACGGTTCCAAAGAAGCAATTGCAGATTTGCAACTATTATTTGGGGAAACTAATGTTGTAATCAAATGAGAATGGATTTTTATTTGCACAAAAGTAAAAAGGTATGTGAATCAAATGGAGGTATTGAATATGGAAGCAAAAAAAATAAAAAAAATCGGTGTTTTGACAAGTGGTGGCGATGCACCTGGTATGAATGCAGCTTTGCGTGCAGTGGTTAGAACTGCTTTGTCACATGATGTACAAGTGGTTGGTATCCGTAAAGGTTACAATGGCTTGATTGCTGGTGAAATTGTAGATTTGAAAAGCAAAGATGTGTCCAACATTTTGAGCTCTGGTGGTACAATCTTGCATACAGCACGTTGTTTGGAAATGATGGAAGAAGCTGGTCAAAAGAAAGCAGCAAACGTAGCAAAAGTATTGGGATTGGATGCACTTGTTGTTATCGGTGGTGATGGTTCCTATAGAGGTATGCAAAAATTGTCTGCTCTTGGCATCAACTGTTTCGGTATTCCTGCAACCATTGACTTGGATATGCAAAGTTCTGAATACACACTTGGTTTCGATACAGCAGTCAACACAGGTATGGATGCACTCAACAAATTGCGTGACACTTCCAATTCCCATGAACGTTGTGGCGTTGTAGAAGTAATGGGTAGAGATGCTGGTTACATTGCTTTGTGGTGTGCAATGTGTGGTGGTGCAGAAGACGTTATGTTCCCAGAAGCAAAAGAAGAGTTGGACACAAAACAAATCATCCAACAAATCTTGAAAAACAGAAGCACTGGCAAACGTCTCAACTTGATTGTGGTTGCTGAGGGTGTTGGTGGAACACAAAAACTGGCAGAAGAAATTCAAGAAATCACAGGTATCCAATCCAGAGCAACAATCTTGGGTCACTTGCAAAGAGGCGGTAGCCCAACAGCAATCGACCGTATGCATGGCTCTATGATGGGGTATCATGTAGTAGAAGGTATTATGCGTGGTGAAACAAACAAAGTAGTTGGTTTTAACGGTGGTAAATATGAACTCATTGATTTGGATGAATCCTTTGAAATGGAAAAACCTTTGGATCAAGCAGTTTATCACGTAATCAAAACTTTGTCTATCTAATCAATCATGTAATAGTTGAATAATGTATATACGCAGATTTATGGGGATGTTTTGGGTGGCAGTGCTGGCAGATTGCAGCAATTGCTTTTTCGATACGCTGTGTATGTACATAGATATATACAAATTAGACCTTTAAAGGAGGAAAAAAATGCGTAGAACGAAAATTGTTTGTACACTTGGTCCAGCAACAGATTCTGTAGAAATTATGAAACAACTCATCCAAAATGGTTTGGATGCAGCACGTGTCAATTTTTCCCATGGTACTTATGAATCCCATGGTGCAATGATTGCAAAATTGAAACAAGCACGTGAAGAGTTGGGTGCACCAATTCCATTGCTTTTGGATACAAAAGGCCCAGAAATTCGTATCAAAACATTTGTAGATGATAAAATCATGTTGGAAAGTGGAGATAAATTCACTTTGACAACAGATGATATTGAAGGTACACAAGAAAGGGTATCTGTCACATATATGGATTTGCCAAAAGATTTGTCTGTTGGTTCCAGAGTTTTGATTGACGATGGTTTGATTGAACTTTGTGTAGAATCCATCAAAGGCAATGATGTCAACTGTGTGGTTGTCAATGGTGGTAAAGTGGGATCCAGAAAAGGCGTAAACCTTCCTGGTATCAAAGTAAACTTGCCATCTCTTACAGAAAAAGATATCGAAGATTTGAAATTTGGTATTGTTAATGGTTTTGATGTGGTTGCTGCTTCCTTCATTCGTACACCATCTGATGTAACACAAATCAGAAAAGTATTGGAAGAAAACGGTGGCGAAAACATCCATATCATTGCAAAAATCGAAAATCAAGAAGGTGTGGATCGTATCGACGAAATCTTGGAAGTTTCCGATGGTATTATGGTTGCTCGTGGTGACTTGGGTGTGGAAATTCCACCAGAAGAAGTTCCATTGGTGCAAAAAGCACTTATTTTGAAAGCAAACCAACACAACAAACCAGTTATCACTGCAACACAAATGTTGGAAAGTATGGTCAATAGCCCAAGACCAACAAGAGCAGAAGCAAATGACGTTGCAAATGCAATCTTCGATGGTAGCGATGCAATTATGCTTTCTGGTGAAACAGCTGCTGGTAACTATCCTTTGGATGCAGTTGCAACTATGGCTCGCATTGCAGAAAGAGCAGAAAGTAGCATCAACTACAGCAAAAACTTGACCAGACAACCAGAAGGTGCAAGAACAAACATCACAAATGCAATTAGCTTTGCAACTTGTACAACAGCTGCAGAACTCAATACAACTGCAATTTGTACCATCACAAAAACTGGTTTCACAGCAAAAATGATTGCTAAACATAGACCAATTTGTCCTATTGTTGCAGGTACAATGACAGAACAAACTTGGAGACAACTCAATCTTGTTTGGGGTTGCAAACCAATGTTGGTAACAAAAAAACCAAAACAAGGAAAAGTATTTGAATTGGTTAAAGAAGTTGCTGTGGAAAGTGGGCTTGTGAAAAATGGAGATACCATTGCGTTGACAATGGGTATGCCTCTTGGTGTCAGTGGTTCCACAAACACATTGCGTGTAGAAATCGTTGGCGATGTACTTTGCAAAGGCGTTGGTATTGGCAACAAAAAAATCAGCGGTCAAGCAAGAGTTATCAAAATTAGAGAAGATTTGCAAAGAAACTTCAACAAAGGTGATATCTTGGTTGCAAGTGCAACAGACAATGATTTCATGCCATACTTGCAAAAAGCTGGTGGTGTAATCATTGGACCTATGGGTCACGATATTGATTGTCACGCAGAAATCGTTGCAAGAGCTTTGAATATTCCTGTGATTATTTGTAACTCCAAAGTGACAGATTTCATTCCAAATGATACTTTGATTACATTGGACACATCCAATGGCTTTGTATATGCTGGCAAACCAGACGAAGATGCAGGCGTAGAATAATAGAATAATTGTAGACAGAAGAAGTGGTCAATTTGGCTATTTCTTCTGTTTTTTTAATGTTTTGGTAAAATACAAGAACAAATGTGTAAAACATAAGGAAAACACCTTGACTTTTTGATATCCTGTGATAAAATTACTTTGATATAGTAGAAATGGCTATGAAAGTGAAAAGTAGGCAAATGGAAGATGACAGAGAGAAAACGTCACTGGCTGGAAGCGTTTTTGATACAGAAACTTGCTGAAGTTCCCACTGGAGCTGATTCCTTGAACAAATGGCATTGCCAAAGTAGGGGGATTCGTTAAAATGCACGTTACGCATAAAGAGTGTCTATATACCATTGGTGTATAGGAATTTGGGTGGTACCACGGAGTCTTCGTCCCTATGTTTGGGATAGAGGGCTATTTTTTTTTGAAAAATGGAGAGGAGTTAGTAAACATGAAGGATCAATTGAAAGTAATTCACGATAAAGCAATTGCCGCTTTCAATGAAGCAAAAGACATCAAAGATATTGAGGATTTGAAAGTCAGTGTACTTGGTAAAAAAGGTGAATTGACAGCAATTCTCAAAGGTATGGGTAAACTCACAGCAGAAGAACGTCCTATCATTGGACAATTGGCAAATGAAGTACGCCAAGATATCGAAGCAAAATTGGAAGAAGCAAAAGCACGTTTGCAAGCGGCAGAAATTGCAATTCGACTAGAAGCAGAAAAAATCGACGTAACTATGCCAGGGAAAGCAAGACCAGAAGGTCATAAACACCCTATGAGCATTGTAATTGATGAAATTTCTGATATTTTCATGGGTATGGGATATGAAATTGCAGAAGGACCAGAAGTAGAAAAAGATTACTATAACTTTGAAGCTTTGAACATTCCAGCAAACCATCCTGCAAAAGATGAACAAGATACCTTCTATATCAATGCAGATATCTTGCTTAGAACACAAACATCACCAGTACAAGTGCGTGTGATGGAAAAAGGTGAATTGCCAATTCGTATCATTGCACCAGGTGCTGTATATCGTGCTGATGAAGTGGATGCAACACATTCACCTGTATTCCACCAATTGGAAGGTCTTGTAATCGATAAAAACGTAACCATGGGTGATCTCAAAGGTGCTTTGGCAGTATTTGCAAAAGAATTGTTTGGCGAAAATACAAAAGTGCGTTTCAGACCACATCATTTCCCATTCACAGAACCAAGTGCTGAAATGGACGTAACTTGTTTTGCATGTGGTGGCGAAGGCTGTCGTGTGTGTAAAGGTGAAGGCTACATTGAATTGTTGGGTTGTGGTATGGTACATCCTAAAGTATTGAAAATGAGCGGTATCGATCCTGAAGAATACAGTGGTTTTGCATTTGGTATGGGTCTCGAACGTGTGGCAATGCAACGTTATGGCATCACAGACTTGCGTTTGTTATTTGAAAACGACGTAAAATTCTTGAAACAATTCTAAGGTCAAGACCGTGGGACGCTGTCCCACCACCCTGCAAGGGGATAATCCCCTTGACCCTATAATTTTAAGTATTATAATGGGTGGCAAAAATTAGAATATACAAGCAAGAATATATCGAAATATAAAACCAGCGGTCAATGCATTGAACGCAAAGAATAAAGTTTTACTTAATTTTTTTCAAAAATTACAGAGTTTGAGACAGGGTCTCAAGGTCTTATGGTTTATTGTAGATTTGAAAGGAGAGTTATCATGGACGTACCTATGTCATGGTTGAAAGAATATGCAGATGTCAATGTGGGCATCAAAGATTTTGTAGAAGATATCACTTTGAGTGGTTCTAAGGTAGAAGGCTATACTGTTATGGCTGGTGAAATCAAAAATGTAGTAACTGGTTATATCAAAGAAATCGTAAAACATCCAGATGCAGAAAAATTGGTGATTTGTACCATCGATGCTGGTCAAGGTGCAGATTTGACTATCGTAACTGGCGCACCTAACGTAAATGTTGGTGATTATGTACCTGTTGCTTTGGATGGTTCTGTAATCGCTGGTGGAAAAGAAATCCATACAGGTCCATTGCGTGGTGTAGAATCCCAAGGTATGCTTTGTTCTGTAGAAGAATTGGGCTTTGACTTGCATGACTTCCCAGAAGCACCAGAATACGGTATCTATATCTTCCCAGAAACAGTGGAACTTGGCAAAGATGTAGTGGAAGTTATGGATTTGATGGACACTGTTGTGGAATACGAAATCACTTCCAATAGACCAGATTGCTTTAGCATCTTGGGTATTGCAAGAGAAACAGCAGCAACATACAAAGGTGAATTTAGATTCCCTGAAATCTCTGTGAAAGCAGAAGGTACAGGTGATGTAAACGATATGATTTCTGTGGATATCCAAAATGCAGAATTGTGTCCTAGATACGTTGCTCGTGCAGTACAAAATGTAAAAATCGAACCATCACCAAGATGGATGAGAAAAAGACTTCGTGCAGCTGGTGTACGTCCTATCAACAACATCGTAGATATCACAAACTACGTTATGTTGGAAATGGGTCAACCTATGCATGCATTTGATATCAACACCATTGCAGAACGTAAAATCATTGTACGTAATGCAACAGCAGGCGAACAAATCACAACACTTGATGGTGTGGTTAGAGATTTGAACGAATCTATGCTTGTGATCGCTGACCCAGAAAAAGCAGTTGCAATTGCAGGTGTTATGGGTGGTGAAAACTCTATGATCAGTGAAGATGCAGAAGCAATTTTGTTTGAATCTGCAAACTTTGATGGTCCAAACGTACGTATCACAGCGAAAAATGTTGGTTTGCGTACAGATGCATCTGCTAAATTTGAAAAAGGCATCGATCCAAACATGGCACTCGACGCTGTCAATAGAGCCGTGCAATTGGTGGAAATGCTTGGTGCTGGGGATGTAGTTCCTGGTGTGGTAGACGCATATCCAAACAAAAAAGAAACTTGGGAATTGTCCTATTCTCCAGAATGGATCAACAAATTCTTGGGTACAGAAATTCCAGAAGAAGATATGCAAGCATCCTTTGAACGTTTGGGACTTATTGTAGATCCTGTGAATCATACAGTAGTAGTGCCAACTTACAGACCTGACTTGGAAGCACAAGCTGACTTGGCAGAAGAAGTGGCTCGTTTCTATGGTTATGACAAAATTGTGCCTACATTGGCAGCTGGAACACCAACTGTTGGTAAGAAAACATATGCACAAACCATCACTGGCATGGTCAAAGATGTTATGATTGCAGAAGGTCTTTGTGAAGCAATGACATATAGCTTTGAAAGCCCTAAAGTATTCGATAAAATCTTGTTGCCAGCTGATAGCAAACTTCGTGAAACTGTAACCATCCACAATCCATTGGGTGAAGATTTCAGCGTTATGAGAACGGTATCCTTCAATGGTATCTTGAATTCTCTTTCTACTAATTATAATAGAAGAAACGAACAAGCAGGCTTGTATGAAGTTGCAAAAGTATATCTTCCAAAAGCATTGCCTGTAACAGAATTGCCAGAAGAAGTATCCACTCTTACAATGGGTATGTATGGCAAAATGGACTTCTATGATTTGAAAGGTATTGTAGAACACTTGATGACTTCCTTGAGTATGTCCGATAAAGTGGAATATCTTCCAGAAAAATCTTTGACTTGGATGCATCCTGGTAGAACTGCTTCCATCCTTGTTGATGGCAAATCCATTGGTTACTTGGGCGAAGTACATCCAATTGTGGCAAAAAATTATGAAATCGGTGCAAAAACATATCTTGCGGTAATCAATGTGGAAGCATTGGTTGCAAATGCAAATAGAGATGTAATTTACAAACCATTGCCTAAATTCCCAGCAATGACAAGAGATATTGCAATGCTTGTAAAAGAAGATGTGACTGTCAAAGAAATTGCAGACATCATCAAAGCAAACGGTGGCGAACATATGGAAGCAGCAACACTCTTTGATGTATACCAAGGTTCTCAAATCGAAGTGGGTTACAAATCTGTTGCATATTCCATTTCCTTTAGAGGTACAGACAGAACTTTGTCTGATGCAGATATTGCAGATGGTATGAGTGCAATTGTCAGCGAATTGGCAAGCAAATTGAATGCGCAAGTAAGAGATAAATAAATTATAAATAGTATATGGGTGTGCTGATATGTGCACCCTTTTGTGTATCATTAAAATTAGGGGGTATTTTATGAAAACACGTTTCTCTAGTATACTTGCGGTTGTTTTGGTTACAAGTTTGGCTTTTCCTATGGGCGTTTTGGCAGGAGAAGTGCAATTCAATCCAAAAGGTATGGATATTTCTGTGGCATTTCCATCCACAGGCTTGCACACAGATGCAAATGTATCCTCTTTCATTGATAGCGGTGTAACCTATGCCATCAATGGTGGTTTCTTTGATGCATACTACAGTACATCGGCTGGATATTCTTATCCGGACAATGCACCAAGAATTTTTGGTCCTATCATACAAGATGGAGACTTGATCAATGGTGGTTTCACCCATAATATGGTTGGATTCACATCAAGTGGCGATGTGCTCATTGATCGTGTAACGGTAACACCGATGTTTTATCGCAATGGTTCCAAAGATGGTAGCCAAATTTGGGTCACCAATCAATTGTATACAGAAGGATATTCTGTTTCTTTGATGACAGATGATTTCAAAAACAGCTTTACAGTGCCAACAGGTGCTACAACCGTTACAGTGAGTAATGGTGTTGTCACAAACATCAATACAAATGCAACACAACAGGTGGCAAGTGGAACAACCATGTTGGTGTTCAATTCAGAACGTGTAAATATGTTGCGTTCCTATAATGCATTTTTGAATGTTGGCGATAAAATCACATATGGTGTAGATTATACATCCACACAAAATGGAAATTGGAATAATGTAGAAACAGCAGTCACAGGTGGTAAAATTTTGGTTATGAATGGTCAAAATGTGGGTTACGATAGCTCCAGTTACAATGTGGAATTTGCAAATGAAGCAAATCAGATGGACAATGCATCAGCAGCCAGAAGTTATCTTGGGGTCAAATCCAATGGAGAAATCATTTTGGGTACCACAACAGGTACATTTCCAAATATAGCAGCAAACTTGGTCAGTGCGGGATGTGTCAGTGCCATCAGCTTGGATGGTGGAGCATCTAGCATGTTATATGCAAATGGCAGTTTCCAAACTTCTGCTGGTAGAAATTTGGCAGCAATATTGACATTCTCAGGTGGAACTACAACCACTACAACTACAACTACAACCAACACCACAACAACAAGCACCACCACATCATCATCTGCAACAGCACAAGCAACAGCACAAGCAACAGCATCTAAAGTTCTTGTAGATGGTAGTAATGTGGCATTTGAAGCATATAATATTGGCGGAAGTAATTATTTCAAATTGCGTGATTTGGCAGAAGTGTTGAGTGGTACCAATGCAAAATTCTCTGTTTCTTGGGATGGGGCAAACAAAGCAATTGCAGTGAATACCGGTGATGCTTATACCAGTGTTGGTGGCGAATTGGCAACAGGTGATGGTCAAAATAAAGCTGCAACACTAAGTGCATCTACTTTATATTGTAATGGAACAATACAGAATTTGGATGCCTATACAATTGATGGAAATACCTATTTCAAATTACGTGATTTGGGTCAATTGATTGATTTCAATGTGGGTTGGGATAGTGCACAAAGTTTGATTACCATTACTTCTTCTGTGGGATATGATGGATAAGAATGATATGTAGGGGCGTACCTGTGTGTATGTCCTTTTTCTATGAAACTCAGAAACTGTCATTCAGAGGAGCGAAGCGACGAAGAATCTGAATATACCCTTTTCTATAAAACTATGTACTGTCATACAGAGGAGTAAAGCAATGAAGAGTCTGACTATAGTCTTTCTATAAAAATCTACGCACTGTCATTCAGAGGAGCGAAGCGACGAAGAATCTTAAAAAACATATCAAAAATCCTATACGCTGGTGGCAATTTTCACTGCATAAACCTATGGAATATGGTTGTTTCTGCACCAAATGTAAAACTTTAAGGCAACACCGCACAACGCTCTATCACAATCTTTACGATTTATTTCTCCGTCAGAATCATTAAAAATACTCGACGATATTTCCGATATCGCCTACGTTTTTTGATAATTATGACGAAAAAATCTACTCGTAAATCTTGCAATTAGGGTTGTGTGGTATTGCCTTTAAAAAATTCATAAGGAATTTGTAAAAAACCTTGACTTTTCCTTGTTTGAGTGATAAAATTCTCTAGTGTCTGTACGTATGTAGGTTTCTAAGCACTTACATAAGAGGACACAAGGCAGAAAATATGTGCAATAGCAGAACGTATTATTATAATCTTATAAGGAGGTGCAATACATGCCTACATTTAATCAATTAGTAAGAAAAGGTAGACAAACAGTAGAAAAGAAATCTACAGCTCCAGCTTTGCAAAAAGGTTTGAACTCTTTGCAAAAGAAAGCAACAGATGCTTCTTCTCCACAAAAACGTGGTGTTTGTACAGCAGTAAAAACTTCTACACCTAAAAAACCAAACTCCGCTTTGAGAAAAATTGCCAGAGTTCGTCTTTCCAATGGTTTGGAAGTTACAGCTTACATCCCAGGTGAAGGCCACAACTTGCAAGAACATAGTGTTGTTTTGATCCGTGGTGGTAGAGTAAAAGATTTACCAGGGGTTCGTTACCACATTGTCAGAGGTACATTGGATACAGCTGGTGTTGCAAAAAGAATGCAAGCTAGATCCAAATATGGCGCTAAACGCCCTAAAGCTCCTAAAAAATAATTTTTTACGAGTAACCACTGACTTTTTCGAAAAAGTCAAAATTAAATTAGGAAATGCCTTATACAGATCAATACAATCTGCGATTGCTTAGACGAGATATACGTTGAGTGATAAGGCATGAAAACGTGGAAATGAATCCACGAAGTACCGAGAATATTATTTATTCATCAAGGAGGGAAGAATCGTGCCAAGAAAAGGACATGTTGCAAAAAGAGAAGTATTAGCAGACCCTGTCTACAACAGCAAATTGGTGACAAAACTCATCAACAGCATTATGTTGGACGGTAAAAAAGGTGTTGCAGAAAAAATCGTTTACGGTGCATTTGATAAAGTAGCAGAAAAATCCGGCAAAGAAGCACTTGAAGCTTTCGAAGAAGCTTTGGGTAACATCATGCCAGTTTTGGAAGTTAAAGCACGTCGTGTTGGTGGTGCAACTTATCAAGTACCAATGGAAATCAGACCAGAAAGAAGACAAACATTGGGTCTTCGTTGGTTGACCACATACTCCAGAAAACGTGGAGAAAAAACTATGGTTGATCGTTTGGCTGGTGAAATTACAGATGCACTGGGCAATGCTGGTGGCGCTTGTAAAAAGAAAGACGATACACACAAAATGGCAGAAGCAAACAAAGCTTTCTCCCATTTCAAATGGTAATCAAAACAAATATTGGGCATTGGATGTGGCGAACTGTTACATCCACAGCCTATTTGTTTATCTGAACAAGATAAAGAGGAGGACTAAGTCGTGGCAAAAAGAGCATATCCATTGGAAAGAACCAGAAATATTGGTATCATGGCTCATATCGACGCAGGTAAAACCACTTTGACAGAACGTGTTTTGTTCTATACAGGTCGTAACTACAAGATTGGGGATACTCATGAAGGTACAGCTACAATGGACTGGATGGAACAAGAGCAAGAAAGAGGTATCACAATTACTTCTGCTGCTACAACCTGTCATTGGCAAGAAAACAGAATCAATATCATTGATACTCCTGGACACGTTGACTTTACAGTAGAAGTTGAACGTTCCTTGCGTGTACTTGATGGTTCTGTCTGCGTATTCTGTGCAAAGGGTGGGGTTGAACCTCAATCCGAAACAGTATGGCGTCAAGCTGATAACTACAACGTACCTAGAATGGCATTTGTTAACAAAATGGACATCATGGGTGCTGATTTCTACAATGTAGTTGATATGATGAAAAAAAGATTGGGCTGTACACCAGTTGCAATGCAATTGCCAATCGGTGCTGAAAGCGATTTCATCGGTTTGATCGATTTGATGACAATGAAAGCTTATATCTACAAAGATAACCAAGGTAGCATCATTGAAGAAATCGAAATTCCTGAAGACATGGCTGATAAAGCTGAAGAATACAGACAAGCGTTGGTTGAATCTATTGCAGAAACTGACGAAGATATGATGATGATGTATTTGGAAGGTGAAGAACCAAGTGTAGAACAATTGAAAGCTGCTATGCGTAGTGCATGTATCGGCTGTAAATTGGTTCCTGTATTCTGTGGTTCCGCTTACAAAAACAAAGGTGTTCAAAAATTGTTGGATGCTGTCATCGAATATATGCCTGCACCAACAGATATCCCTGCTATCAAAGGTATGGATCCTGACACAGGCGAAGAAATTGAAAAACATTCTTCCGATGAAGAACCATTTGCAGCTTTGGCATTCAAAATTATGAATGACCCATTTGTTGGTAAATTGGCATTCTTCCGTGTGTACTCTGGTACATTGGATTCTGGAACATATGTACACAATTCTACAAAAGGCAAAAAAGAACGTGTTGGTCGTATCTTGCAAATGCATGCAAATCACCGTGAAGAAATTGATAAAGTTTACGCTGGTGATATCGCTGCTGCTGTAGGTTTCAAATCCACAACAACAGGTGATACAATCTGTGACGAAGATCACGAAGTAATCTTGGAATCCATGGTATTCCCAGAACCAGTTATCGAAGTTGCAATTGAACCTAAAACAAAAGCAGGTAGAGATAAAATGGGTATTGCTTTGGCTAAATTGGCTGAAGAAGATCCAACTTTCAAAACCTACACAAATGCTGACACAGGTCAAACAATCATCGCTGGTATGGGTGAGCTTCACTTGGAAATCATCGTTGACCGTTTGCTTCGTGAATTTAAGGTAGAAGCTAATGTAGGTGCTCCTCAAGTATCCTACAAAGAAACATTCCGTAAAGCTGTTGACGTTGAAGGTAAATTTGTACGTCAATCCGGTGGTCGTGGTCAATACGGTCATTGTAAGGTTCGTTTCTATCCTATGGGCACAGATGCTGAACACAACTACGAGTTCGTAAATGCTACTGTAGGGGGCTCTATCCCTAAAGAATATATCCCTGCAATCGACAAAGGTATCCAACAAGCTATGCAAAGTGGTATCTTGGGCGGTTATCCAGTACTTGGCGTGAAAGCGGAAGTATATGATGGTTCTTACCATGATGTCGATTCCTCTGAAACAGCTTATCAAGTAGCTGGTTCCATGGCTTTCAAAGAAGCTATGAGAAAAGGTGATGCAGTTCTTTTGGAACCAATCATGAAAGTAACTGTAACTGTTCCTGAAGAATACATGGGTGATGTTATCGGTGATATCAACTCTCGTCGTGGTCGTATCGAAGGTATGGACGACAGAAGTGGTGTCAAAGAAATTCATTCCTTTGTACCTCTTGCAGAAATGTTTGGTTACTCTACTGACCTTCGTTCCAAAACACAAGGTCGTGGCAACTATGTAATGGAAGTTGACCATTACGAACCATGCCCTAAATCCATTCAAGAAAAAGTTTTGGATGGCAAAAAATAATTTGCAAAGGATATTTTATGAAAATTTTATAAAAATACGCTGAAATTGCAAATAAAACGAATTTTAAGTATTGCAAAATACAAAGAAATTTACTATAATTGAGATGATAGGTGTGTCCAATTGTGGACGCACCAACTTCAATAAATATTTAAATTCCAAAGGAGGAACATTTAAAATGGCAAAGCAAAAGTTTGAAAGAACCAAACCACATATGAATATTGGTACAATCGGTCACGTTGACCACGGTAAAACAACTTTGACAGCAGCAATCACAAAAACTCTTTTTGATAGATACCAAATCGGTGCTATCGTAGACTTTGACAACATCGACAAAGCTCCTGAAGAAAGAGAACGTGGTATCACAATCTCCACAGCTCACGTTGAATATGAAACACCAGCTCGTCACTATGCTCATGTTGACTGCCCAGGACATGCCGATTACGTTAAAAACATGATCACTGGTGCTGCTCAAATGGACGGTGCTATCTTGGTAGTAGCTGCTACAGATGGTCCTATGGCTCAAACAAGAGAACATATCTTGCTTTCTCGTCAAGTAGGCGTTCCTTACATCGTTGTTTTCATGAACAAATGTGATATGGTAGATGACGAAGAAATGCTTGAATTGGTAGAAATGGAAATCAGAGATTTGCTTTCTGAATATGACTTCCCAGGCGATGATATCCCTGTAATCCAAGGTTCCGCTTTCCAAGCTTTGAACGACACAGCTGGTTCTTGGGGTGACGGCATTCTTGAATTGTTCAACGCAGTTGAAGAATACATTCCTGAACCAAAAAGAGATACAGACAAACCTTTCTTGATGCCTGTAGAAGACGTATTCTCCATCACAGGTCGTGGTACTGTAGCAACAGGTAGAGTTGAATCTGGTGTTGTTAAAGTTCAAGACGAAGTTGAAATCGTTGGTTTGACAGAAGAAACAAGAAAAGTAGTTGTAACAGGCGTTGAAATGTTCCGTAAATTGTTGGATCAAGCAGAAGCTGGCGACAACATCGGTGTTCTTCTTCGTGGTGTTCAAAGAGATGACATCGAAAGAGGTCAAGTTTTGGCTAAACCAGGTTCCATTACACCTCATACAAAATTCGAAGCTCAAGTTTACGTATTGAGCAAAGAAGAAGGTGGCCGTCATACTCCATTCTTCAACAACTACAGACCACAATTCTACTTCAGAACAACTGACGTAACTGGTGTCATCAATCTTCCAGCTGGTACAGAAATGTGTATGCCTGGCGATAACGTAGAAATGGTTATCGAATTGATTTCCCCAATCGCTATGTCCCAAGGTCTTCGTTTCTCCATCCGTGAAGGTGGTAGAACAGTAGGCGCTGGTTCCGTAATTAGCGTAATCGAATAATTTAAATTCGAATTGCTTGCATAAGCATTGGAAAGGCATTCCTTAGGGAGTGCCTTTTTTTGTAGGGGCGGACCTATGTGTCCGCCTGTTTGTTTAGCGAAGAATGAATAGTTATAAACTTAAGATTCTTCGTCATTACATTCCTCTGAATGACAGAAAAGCGGTATAGAGTTGGAAAAAAGTAGTGAAAAGTGAATTATAAAGCGTTGAGAATGCATCTATACCATTCCAACCATTCAAAATGAGCTAGGCAAATGCCTAGCTCTCCTCATCTTATATTCGATTGCTTATCCTTATTATAAAAAGTTTTTGAATAAAGTTTACGTCCACGCTTTTTAAGGGTGGCAGGGTGTTGGGACAGAGTCCCGAGGTCTTACTCTTTTGATCTTAATAAGCTCTGCCCCAGTAAACCATTGTTTTTGCAGGCTTGCCACAGCAAACACAAACGTCAGAAACGCTTTCTTGCTCAAATGGCATACAACGACTGGTTGCAGATGTTTGTTCTTTGATGGCATCTTCGCACGCTTGGTCTCCACACCACATAGCTTTTACAAAACCAGGTGTTTCATCCAATGTACGCTCGAAATCAGCCATATTGGTCGCAACATATGTTTTGGAATCACGTCTAGCAGCAGCTTTTTCCAACAATGTAGTTTGGATTTCTGCCAACAATTCAGGAATCTTAGTTTCCAATTCATCCAAAGAAACAATAATCTTTTCACCAGTATCACGTCTTGCAAGAACAGCTTGGTTTTGTTCCAAATCTCTAGGTCCAACTTCCAAACGAAGAGGAACACCTTTCATTTCATATTCGCTGAATTTCCAACCAGCAGATTTATCGGAATCATCCAATTTGATTCTGCATACATTTTTGAGACTGTCACGAAGTGCAGCAGATTTTTCCAAAACGCCTTCTTTGTGTTGTGCAATAGGGATGATGACCACTTGTGTAGGTGCCACATTTGGAGGCAATACCAAACCACTGTTGTCACCATGAACCATAATTAAAGCACCAATCATACGTGTGGTTACACCCCAGCTTGTTTGGTGAACGTGTTGCAATTTGTTTTCTTTGTCTGTGTATTGGATGCCAAATGCTTCTGCAAATCCATCACCAAAGTTATGGCTGGTACCTGTTTGCAAAGCTTTACCATCATGCATCAAACTTTCAATTGTGTAAGTCGCTTTTGCACCAGCAAAACGTTCTTTGGCTGTTTTTTCTCCTTTGAGAACAGGAATTGCCAAGAATTCATGACAAAAATCAGCGTATACATTCAACATACGTACAGTTTCAGCTTCTGCTTCTTCAGCAGTAGCATGAGCAGTATGACCTTCTTGCCACAAGAATTCTGTTGTTCTAAGGAAAGGTCTAGTTGTTTTTTCCCAACGTACAACGGAACACCATTGGTTGTAGAGTTTTGGCAAATCTCTATAAGAGTGAATGATGTTTGCGTAGTGTTCACAGAACAATGTTTCAGATGTTGGACGCACACAAAGTCTTTCTTGCAATTTGGTTTCACCACCGTGAGTTACCCAAGCAACTTCTGGTGCAAAGCCTTCTACGTGATCTTTTTCTTTTTGCAACAAACTTTCTGGAATAAACATAGGCATGTATACATTTTCATGTCCTGTTTCTTTGAATCGTCTGTCCAATTCTTGTTGCATCAATTCCCAGATTGCATAGCCATATGGTCTGATGATCATACAACCTTTCAAACTGGAATACTCTGTTAGATCTGCTTTTTTGACAACGTCAGTGTACCATTGTGGGAAATCCAAATCCATATCGGTGATGGATTCCACGAATTTTTTATCCTTAGCCATTTTTGTCCTCCTAAATATCCTTTACTATTTTGTTTGAAAATAAAAAAATCCCAATCCCCAAAAGGGACCAGAATCAAATCGGCGGTGCCACCCTAATTGATGAAGAAACCTTCATCCACTCGAAATCGTTAACGCCGAAATACGCTGCATTTTCCCTACAGGCTCCGAGGTAGGTTCTATTGGGTAACCTCTAAAAATCCATAGTGTTAGGATTGTTTATAGGTCACCAAATCTTGCAAAGACTCGCATCAACCGTCTATTTTCTGGATACAAAGATTTATATACTATTCCTCATCATCGTTTTATCTCTATTATCATAACCAACAGGGTTTTATCTGTCAAGGGGATAGCGGTATTTTCTTGGATAATATAGAAAAAATCATGGTTTTTCAGTGGAAATGATACGTTTTTTCATCATTGTTATGGCTAGAAATAATCATTGCAAAGGAGTATGATAGGGATATACCAAAGAAGAGAAAGGGAAGGTGTGAATATGAAAAAAATATTACTTGTAATTGATATGCAAAATGATTTTGTGGATGGTGTTTTGGGCACCCAAGAAGCAGTTGCAATTGTGCCAGATGTGGTAGCCAAAATCAAAGAATACCCACTAGAAAATATCATTGCAACAAGAGATACCCATGGTGATGATTATATGGAAACCAGTGAAGGCAAACATCTTCCTGTGATTCATTGTGTGAAAGATACAGATGGCTGGCAACTCAATCCTTCTGTTGGAGAAGCGCTGTCAGGTGCCAAAATCATCAATAAGCCATATTTTGGATCCAAAGAATTGGTGGAAACCATAGGGGAAATGACACAAACAGACGAAATTGCAGTGGAACTCATTGGTATTTGCACCGATATTTGTGTGGTGAGCAATGCCATGATGTTGAAATCTGCTTTGCCAGAAATGGAAATTGTGGTGGATAGCAAATGTTGTGCAGGCGTCACACCAGAAAGCCACGAAGCAGCACTTTTGACTATGAAGATGTGTCAGATTACAGTAAAATAGAAAAAAATATACGGACATCCTTGGTAGGGTGCCCGTATTTCTTATTGTTCCAATAATTCACCTTTGATGGAAATGGTGTGTACTTGCCAAGGAATGAATTTACCACTGTTTTTCAGTGCAGTGACAGCAGCGTGTTCAATTCCACCACAACAAGGTACTTCCATACGTACCACAGTCAAACTTTTGATATCGTTGTTTTGGATGATACTGGTGAGTTTTTCGATATAATCACCAGCATCCAATTTTGGACATCCAATGATGGTGACTTTGTTTTTCATAAATTGCCCGTGGAAATTGCCATAAGCAAATGCAGTACAATCTGCTGCCACCAAAAGATGTGCTTGGTGGAAATATGGAGCAGTTTCTGACACCAATTTGATTTGTACAGGCCATTGTTGCAACATGGAGGATACAGGAGAACTGGTTTCTGCTACAGCAACTGGTTTTCTGTCAAATGCAGCTGCCAAAGTACCAGGACAGGTAACAGGTTTTGATTTTGGTTCTAAATTGACCACATCTTTATCAGAAAAACTGATGGCATTTACAGGACAGACTGGCAAACAATTGCCAAGACCATCGCAATAATCATCATGCATCATTTTTGCTTTTCCATTGACAATTGCAATTGCACTTTGTTGACAGGCATTGGCACAAAGACCACAGCCTACACATTTTTCTTCATCGATTTGAATGACTTTTCTGGACATACGAAACCTCCTATTGATTTATTTGTTCCTATTGTAATATAATAAGGAAAAGGAATCTGTTGTCTACACAACGAAAAGGTGATAAATTTGAAAAAATATTTTGAAATCATGAAAAACAACTTGCTTTTTGGAGATATTACCTCTGAAGAACTAGAATCTATGTTGGGTTGCTTGGAAGCCAAAGAGCAAAACTATGTCAAAAGAGAAGTCATTCTATTTACAGGAAATCCAATTGATTTTGTGGGTATGGTGCTTTCTGGTAGCGTGAAAATCATAAAAGAAGACTTGGATGGCAATGATATGCTTTTGGCTGAAATTGGTGTTGGGGAGTTGTTTGGTGAAGTCTTTGCTTGTGCTGAAATTTCCCATAGTCCAGTGACTATTGTGGCAATGGATCATACAAAGGTGATGTTTTTCAAATACCAAAAAATCATTACCACATGTCAAAGAAGTTGCGTATTCCATGCAAAATTGACAGAAAATATGTTGAAAATATTGGCACAGAAAAATTTGCTATTGAATCAAAAAATCGATATCTTGTCAAAGAGAAGTTTACGTGAAAAGATCCTGTGTTATTTTATGTATCAATGCAAGGGTGAAAAGAAATTTTCTATACCACTCAATCGAGAAGAATTGGCAAGCTATTTGTGTGCAGATCGCAGTGCATTGTCAGCTGAACTATCCAAAATGCAAAAAGAGGGCTTGATACAATATCAGAAAAATCAATTTGAGTTGCTGTAACAGGTGTTTATATTTGACGGGGAAACGGAGCGATGAGGGCATCGCTCCCTACAAAAACCCAAAAGCGTAAATATGATACAATTGTAGGGGATGGCGTCCCAGGCATCACGTAATAAATCGCCACAAAACGCAAATACGCCGTTGTAGGGGCGATTCACGAATCGCCCGAAAAAACAAACGGGTGGATATGGAATCCACCCCTACAGATTGCGAATTGTTTCAATATGCTACAATTGTAGGGCAGGGGCTTGCTCCTGCCGTCATGAACAGCCACAACACAAAAAACAAAGAAAAAGGAGATACCATATGAAAGATGATAGACTAGAAAAATTAGCAGAAGTATTGGTCAACTATTCCACTGGTGTGAAAGCTGGTGATAGGGTTGCCATTTCTGCGGAAGATTGTGCATTGCCATTTGTCAAAGCAGTGGCAAAAGCAGCAACCAAAGCTGGTGGCATTGTGGAATACTATATCGATGTGCCAGAAGTGGACGCAGAGGTTTTAAAAAACGGTTCAGAAGAACAATATGCAAAGGAAAACATTCGCTTTGGTGCGTGTGCTTCCAGTGATGTTTGGCTGAGTGCTTGGGGTACTGCCAATGTGAAAACCTTCCAAAGTATTGCAGGTGAAAAATTGAAACAACGTCGTCTTGCAAACAAAGAAAATCGTAAAATCTATTCCAAACGTATGGGTGATGGTTCTTTGCGTTGGTGTGGCACCCAATTCCCAACCAATGGAGATGCTCAAAATGCAGGTATGAGCTTAGATGAATACGAAGAGTTTGTATATAGAGCAGGGTACTTGTACGAAGCAGATCCTGTTGCCAAATGGTGTGAAATCGAAGCATTGCAAGACAAATGGGTGGATTTCTTAGATGGACATGAAGAATTGCACATCATCACAAAGGATACGGATATTCGTGTGGGGATCAAGGGTCGCAAATGGATCAATTGCTGTGGCAAAGAAAACTTCCCAGATGGCGAAGTATTCACATCACCAGAAGAAGATAACATCAATGGATACATTACCTTCTCATATCCTTCCATTATGAATGGCAATGAATTTGAAAATGTTCGTTTG
The DNA here is from genome assembly GCA_030067835.1 of Chakrabartyella piscis. Classification (GTDB taxonomy): domain Bacteria; phylum Bacillota; class Clostridia; order Lachnospirales; family Anaerotignaceae; genus Chakrabartyella; species Chakrabartyella piscis. The sequence goes on along the minus strand of CP092441.1, from coordinate 2,230,293 downwards.
GATGTGAAAGATGGTAAAATTGTGGGTGTAACTTGCAAAAATATGGATATGCTTCCAGAGTTGATGTCCTATATTGATACAGACGCAGGTTCCAGATTCTTTGGAGAAGTGGCAATTGGTACCAACTATGGTATTCAACAACATTCCAAGAATATTTTGTTTGACGAAAAAATTGGTGGTTCTGTCCATATGGCAATTGGAGAATCCTTCCAAGAAGCAGGTGGCAAAAACGAATCTTCCATCCATTGGGATATGATCACCAGTATGCGTGATGGTGGTAAAATCTATATTGATGGTATTTTGTTCTATGAAAATGGTGAATTCAAAGACGAATTCATCAAAAAAAAATAACTTAAATTGAAGTCCCTCATCTACTGGATGGGGGATTTTATATTTTTCAAAAAAACACAATTTTCTTCTTGTAAAAACACAATATGTTGTGTTATAATTTGCTTCTAACTACATATATGGTATATATTCTAATTGGATGACAAAAGGAGATTGATCATGAAGGCTATGTTGGAAAACAAATGGATGCGAGCTGCAATTCCGGCGTTATTGATTCACTGCTGTATTGGAACGGTTTATTGTTGGTCATTGATCAAAGCAGAAATTGCAATGCAAATTGGCGCAACCAATGGTCAGGTAGAATGGGCATTTAGTTTGGCAATTTTTTGTTTGGGTATGTCTGCATTTTTGGCAGGAGATATTGTGGAACGTGATATCAAACGATCATCACTGCTATCGGCAATGTTCTTTACCCTTGGTATGATTGGAACTGGCATTTGCATTCGACTGCAATCCCTAATTGGAATCTACATATCCTATGGTATCATTATGGGAATTGGTTTGGGGCTTGGATATTTGACACCTGTGAAAACCTTGATGCTGTGGTTTGCCAAAAACAAAGGTCTTGGCACAGGCATTGCAGTTGCAGGTTTTGGTCTGGCAAAGGTTATTGCAAGTCCAGTTATGGTGTATTTGATGGATGCTGTTGGCTTGGAAGTGATGTTCTATATCCTAGGTGGCATTTCTTTGTGTTCTATGTTATTGGGGCATTGGTTGATTCAAAAACCAAAAGGTTGGTCAGAATCCAAAGAAAAAACCAATTTCAACAACAAGACAATGTTCCAAAATCCAGTGTTTGTCAGCATTTGGTTTGTGTTTTACATCAATATCTCTTGTGGACTTGCCATCATTTCCCAAGAAAAAAGCATTCTTTTGGCTATGGGTGTAGGCGTTGGTACCATTGCCATCATATCTTCTTTGAGTGCAGCCTTTAATGTATTGGGACGTGTGGCATTTTCAGCAGTATCCGATAAATTGCAAATGCGAAGTCTTGTATTTCGTATCATATTATTGATATCCATTGCCATCTGTGCTGGTGTTGCTGCATTTGGCGCAATTGAGCATCAAATTGTGGCTTTGGTGGTGGCGATGATTCTACTGATCAATGCTTGTTATGGTGGAGGATTCAGTTGTTTGCCACCAGTACTATCTGATTGTTTTGGCATGAAGAATGTCAGTAAAATTCATGGTTTGTCTTTATCTGCATGGGCAGTGGCAGGTCTGACAGGCAACCAAATCAGTGCTTTTGTCATTGCAAAAACAGGTTCCTATACAAATGTGATTTATGTGACATTGGTGTTGTTTTGTATTGCATTGGTGGTCAGCAGACGATTTGTACGTCCAATGGAAGTAATAGAATAAATAAACAAAGAAAAACCGTAGGTACACTGACAAATGTACTTACGGTTCTTTTATATTTGAGATTAAACTTTAGCAGAAACAGCAACTCTACGCCAAATATAACGATTGTATAGCTTTTCAGAAATTTCCATAATCGCAGTCATTTTATCTACAGCAGTCACCACATAAGATTCTTTGTATCTAGGGGGTACCATAGTACATGGCCACATATGTTTGAGGATTGCATCTTGTTCCACTTTGTTGAGGGAAGTAATCTTACGTGCATTGTCTAGGGCAACACGAGGGTGCCAGTCAGCGTGATAGCTTCTTTTTTTATGGTTGGTACGCCAATCGTAAAAATACAAATCGTGGAGCAAACCAGCACGTGTAGCAGATTTGTAATCCCAACCCAAAGCATAGCTCAATCGGAAACTATAATAGGATACATTGATGCAGTGTTGCAAACGGCTTGTATCACAATGTTGCACATGTTCATCTAATTTTTGTACTCGTTCATTTTGGAGCAAATCAGAAATACAGCTATAAAATTCTGTAATCATATCGTCGTTACTTGGCAGTGAAAAATTTCTGCTGGAAAATAGTGCTTTTTGCACAGAGCATACGTCCTTTCGTTTCAATATATGATTGGCTTTCAATGTAAGCCAAAAGTTTCAAGAAATGTTCCTACAGAGGTAAGTGTATCATACAATAAAGGGCAATACAAGAAACTTTACATCAAATTCACATTAAAAATGCGTGGGAATTTCAGGAAATACATATGTTCTTTGTATAGAATTGGTAAAAATTGTCCATACTCTCATTGAGGTGGAATATATGAAGAAGAAAACCATACTAGTGGCAATTCTCAGTTTTTTCTTAAGTACATGCATTGGTTATTTCTATGGACGTGGTACCCAAGATATGGTGGCAGAAGAACCAATGGAGATTACCTTGGAAGAATCTATGGAGGTGAATCAAAAGACAAATACCATTGCAACAGATGGACAATTGATTTATCAATATTATTATACGAAGGATCATACCTTAAAAGAACAACAGGAGGTGACACCAGATTTTTTGGTTGGATTGACCAGAGAGCAATTGGAAAGCATATACCCCAATTGGCAATTGATTTTGTTTTCACCAGATAAAGTGATTCTGCGTTGTAAAATTGAAAAAAAGAGCGATGAGGTATATCTTTTGGCAATTTATGATGGATGTGTCACTTTGTTCTATGAAAATGAAGATATGAAATTGGAGATGAAAGAAAAAACGTCTATTCCAATTGCAGTCCTACCAGAGCGTGAACAAAAACAATTGCAAGAAGGAATTTATGTCTATGGAGAAGAGAATCTCATCAAATTGTTGTCAGATTTTGTAAGCTAATCTGTAAAATGAATTTTTCGTAGATATATTGAGAAAAAAATAACGTTTTTTGTATACTTTATTTAAAAAAGTTAAAAAAATCACTAGACATAATTTGTCCCACGTGCTATAATGGGTTTGTGAAAACTCCCCAATATTTTCATGTATACGAATTTTCGTATAAAACCCCAAATAAGAAACACCTTCTCTTTTTGGAAAAGGACAGTCATCGGCAGACTGTCCTTTTTCGTATGGAAAAATAGACTTTTTTCAGGTTTTTCTAGGGTTTTATTTGACATAATGTACAAAAAACAGGTATACTATTCTTAGTGTTGCAAAAAATAAGGAATTGGGAAAAACAGGAAATTTTACCCGAATTTTAGTTGGGAAGGTGCAAAATGCAAGAAAAGAAATTCGCTTTGGGCAGTGAGCCGATGTTCTACAAAGAGGCTTTGTTTAGCGATGAATCAGAATTTTATAGAATACCAGTAGAGCCCACAAAAGAGGACTCTATTTTCATACGATTGCGGACAGGATATAAAACCATCTCATCTGCTTTTTTGTGTACAGAAAAAAGTGAACGTCCCATGAAGGTGGAAACACATAGCGGTTGTTTCACATATTATATGGTGGAGCTTCCTCCAACAGATCGCAATATTTCATATTATTTCCGTGTACAAACAGAAGATGCTACTTTATATTACACAAAATATGGTGCATTTGATTTTTATAGTCCAGAAGGTTGGTTTACCATTGTGAAGGATTTCCAAACACCGGATTGGGCAAAGAGTGCTATCATGTATCAAATCTTCCCAGATCGTTTCTGTAATGGGGATGTGACAAATGATGTGTACACTGGAGAGTATGAATACTTGAAAGAAGAAGTCATGCAAAAAGAAGCATGGCTTGACGATCCTGTAGATGGAGATTATCGTCATTTCTATGGTGGTGATTTGCAAGGGATTCTGCAAAAGTTGGATTATTTGGAAGATTTGGGTATCGAAGTTTTGTATCTAAACCCTATTTTTGTATCTCCTAGCAATCACAAATACGATATTGGGGATTACGATTATGTAGACCCACATTTGGGTGTGATTTTTCCAAGAGAAGATGGCAAACCACAAACATATGCAGAAATTGTAACAAACAAAGAAAATTTGGAAGCAAGCAATCAATTGTTTGCAGACTTGGTGAAAGAAGCGCATAGTCGAGGTATGCGTGTGGTGGTGGATGGTGTGTTCAATCACTGTGGTGCATTTCACAAATGGTTGGATGGTGAAGGCATTTATGGTGATGGTGCTTTGGAAAATGAAGAAAGCCCATATCATGACTATTTCTACTGGAACGAAGATGGCACCTACGATGGTTGGTGGGGTCATAAAAATCATCCAAAACTCAATATGGAACATTGCAAAGAATTGGAAGAAGAAATTTTGCGTATTGGTGAGAAATGGGTGTCAGAACCCTTCAATGCCGATGGTTGGCGTTTGGATGTGGCAGCAGACTTGGGCAACACCAGAGAATACAACCATGAATTTTGGAAAAAATTTAACAAACGAGTGAAACAAGCAAATCCAGAAGCGGTGATTTTGGCAGAGCATTATGGAGATGCCATGGACTGGCTTGGTGGCGATGAATGGGATAGCATCATGAATTACGATGCATTTATGGAACCTGTGACATGGTTTTTGACAGGTGTTTCCAAACATAGTGAAGAACGCAGAGATAATATGTACAACAACACAGCTGTTTTCTGGGGTAGCATGTCATACCAAACAGGAAAATTGCCTGTACAATCCATTTATTTGGCAATGAATGAATTATCTAACCATGACCATTCCAGATTCTTAACGAGAACCAATGGCAAAGTAGGTAGACTCCATACAGCAGGCAGTGCAGCAGCAATAGAAGGCATTCGCAAAGAAGTGATGCGTGAAGCGGTTTTGTTGCAAATGACATGGGTGGGTTCTCCAACCATTTATTATGGGGATGAAGCAGGTGTTGCTGGTTGGACAGATCCAGACAACAGAAAAACATACCCTTGGGGCGCAGAAGACCAAAGTTTGATTGATTTCCATAAGGAATGTATTCGCATTCGCAAAGAAAACAAAGCACTAAGACATGGTTCTTTGAAGGGCTTGTCTGGTGAAGAAGGCATTCTTGCATATGGACGTTTTATAGAAGAAAATAAATGCTTAATTCTCATCAACAATTGTGAAGAAAAGAAGGAAGTGAGCATTCCTGTTTGGCAAATGGAAGTGGAAGAACAAAGCTGTATGATTTCTCTATTGACCAGTAAAATCAATGGATTCCATGTGGAAACAGCGGAGTTTGTTGTGGAAGCAGGTCATTTGCAAATAGAATTGCCAGAAAAATCGGCTATGATTTTGAAGGAAGTGTAAAATGGATTTACGTGTGATTTATGAAGATATAGAAATGATTGCAGTTTCCAAACCACAAGGAATGCCAACCCAACCAGACAAAACAGGGGATATGGATTTGCTCACAGAAGTGACCAACCATTGTGGAACAGAGGTGTTTTTGCTCCATCGTTTGGATAGACCTGTGGGCGGTATTTTGCTTTTTGCCAAAACCAAAAAATCTGCTGGCAATTTGGCAAAACAAATGGAATCTGGACAAATTGAGAAAAAATATAGAGTGGTGTTGTGTGGCTATTTGCCTGATAAAAAAGGAACTTTGGTGCATTATCTCAAGAAGAATATGCGTACCAATCTTTCAGAAGTGGTGGCAGAAGGTACAAAGGGTGCCAAAAAAGCAATTTTGCATTATGAAGTGTTGGAAGAAGGAAAACAAGGGGATATGGAGCTGACTTTGGCAGAAATCACCTTGGAAACTGGTAGACACCATCAAATTCGTGTGCAAATGGCAAAGGTAGGCACACCCATCTATGGAGACCAGAAGTACAATAAAAAACTGCGTGTACGTGGCAATATTGCACTACATTCCTATTCTTTGTCTGGCAAACATCCTATTACCAAGAAACCTTGGCGATTTGTGGATTTACCAGATTGGAAAAGTTTTGGATTCAAATGAAACCAACAAAGAGAGTAGTGATGGGTATTGGAAAATTTCAAGATACAGAAAATTTATATTTGACGTAGCAGCGGAGCGATGAGGGCATCGCTCCCTACAAAAATAAAAACCTTAAATACATTACACTTGTAGGGGCGATTCACGAATCGACCGCAAAACCAAGGATTCTTCGTCGCTGTGCTCCTCTGAATGACAGTGCGTTGGCGTATGTTTGTAGGAGATGGCGTCCCCGACATCCCGTCATAAACAGCCGCAAAGTTCAAATATGCCACAACTGTAGGGCAGGGGCTTGCTCCTGCCGTCATCAACAGCCACTACACAAAATAAGCATAATAACAGGAAAACAACAGAATAATATCCATTCTAAATTGGAAAAATAAAAACTTAAGAAAAAGAACTTTGTGTTTTTGCTGATTGTATATTATAATGGTGGATAATATAATAAGTAAAAGCACATTTTTTTATTTTGACAATATAAGCCATATGGCTACAATAGGAAGGTGATTTTGTGGAAATGAACTATACAAAAAAAGCAGAAGAAGCCCTATTTCGTGCAAAAGAAGCAGCAGCAAAATTGGGGAATTCGTATATTGGAACAGAGCATATTTTACTGGGTTTGACTTTGGTGCAAGATTCCATTGCAGCAAAATCCTTGGAAGCACAGAATGTGTTGTATCACCAAGTGATGGAGCATTTGATCAATATGCAAAGCAATCATACCAGAATGGGTGCCACCATTGGATACACTCCAAAAGCAAAGGGCATCTTGGAAGCAGCAGAAACAGAAGCAGAAGACATGCAATCAGAATTGATTGGAACAGAGCATATTTTAATTGCGTTGATTCGTGAAGAAGATAGCGTTGCAGCCAACATCTTGCGTGATTTGGATGTGAGTCGACAAGTGGTATACCAAGGGTTGTTGCAAATGATTGGCGTTACAGAATCAGAAATGCAATCAGAAAAAGGGATGCGTCCCAAAGAGAAAAAAGAAGAAAAAAGCCCATTGGAAACCTTGGAAAAGTATAGCAGAAATTTGACACAAATGGCAAAGAACCAAGAGTTTGACCCAATTGTGGAACGTGAACCAGAGATGGAACGTGTCATTCAAGTGCTCAGTAGACGTATGAAAAACAACCCTTGTTTGATCGGTGATCCTGGTGTTGGCAAAACTGCAATTGTAGAAGGGCTTGCCATGAAAATTGCAGAAGGCAACATACCAGAAATCTTGAAAAATAAGAAGATTTTCAGTTTGGATTTATCTTCTATGGTGGCTGGTTCCAAATACCGTGGTGAATTTGAAGAACGTATGAAAAAGGTGTTGGATGAAGTGCGTGCTGATGGTGAAATTATCTTATTTGTTGATGAAATCCATACCATTATTGGTGCTGGTGGTGCAGAAGGTGCCATTGATGCATCTAGCATTTTGAAACCATCCCTTGCTCGTGGTGAATTGCAGTTGATTGGTGCCACCACAATTGGAGAATATCGCAAACACATTGAAAAAGATGCAGCATTTGAACGTAGATTCCAACCTGTGGATGTGGCAGAACCAACAGAAACAGCAGCAATTGTAATGTTGCAAGCACTCAAAGAAAAATATGAATTGCATCATAAGGTGCGTATCACAGAAGAAGCCATCACAGGTGCAGTGCGTCTTTCTATGCGATATGTAGCAGATCGTTTCTTACCAGACAAAGCAATTGATTTGATTGATGAAGCGGCATCACGTTTGCGTTTGGATACCTTTGTACCACCGACACAAGTGAAAAAGTGGGAAGCAAAATTGGAACAAATGGAGTTGGATAAAGAAGCTGCCATCAAAGAAGAATCTTTTGCAAAAGCAGGTAAAATCAAAAAAGAACAAGTGGCAATTGCAGCCAAATTGGAACAAGCAAAAGCAGATTGGGAAGCAGAACAACAAACATTCCAACACCAAGTGACCTTTGAAGATGTGGCAACAGTGGTTTCACGTTGGACAGGAATTCCTTTGCAAAGCTTGCAAGAAGAAGAAAGCAAGCGTTTGATGGAGTTGGAGAAAGTGTTGCACAAACGTGTCATTGGTCAGGATGAAGCCATCCAAGCAGTTGCAAAAGCAGTGCGTAGAGGTCGTGTAGGGCTCAAAGACCCCAATAGACCCATTGGTTCCTTCTTATTCTTGGGACCTACAGGTGTTGGTAAAACAGAGCTTTCCAAAGCATTGGCAGAAGCACTCTTTGGCAATGAATCTTCTATGATTCGCATTGATATGTCGGAATATATGGAGAAACATAGTGTGTCACGTATGGTTGGAGCACCTCCAGGATATGTGGGCTATGAAGAGGGTGGTCAGCTTAGCGAAAAGGTCAGAAGAAATCCATATTCTGTGATTTTGTTTGATGAAATTGAAAAAGCAGCACCAGAAGTGTTCAATGTATTGTTGCAAGTTTTGGATGATGGACGCATTACAGATGGTCAAGGACGTATTGTGGATTTCAAAAATACAGTCATCATCATGACTTCCAATGCAGGTGCTAGAAATATCATCACACCAAAACGTTTGGGCTTTACCAGTGGCGAAACAGCAGAAGAAAACTATCAACATATGAAAAAATTGGTTATGGAAGAAGTGAAACAAACCTTCAAACCAGAGTTTTTGAATCGTATTGATGATACCATTGTGTTCCATCCATTGACACAAGTGGAAGTGGCAGAAATCGTTGGTTTGCTTGCCAAAACACTTGCAAAACGTGTCAATGAAAATATGGGGATCACCTTGCATTTCACAGACAAAGCAATTGCAAAAATTGCCGAGGAAAATTACGATAAGGCTTATGGAGCAAGACCGCTGAGACGTGCAATCCAAACCAAGATTGAGGATGTGTTTGCAGAAGAATTTTTACTTGGAAACATTGGACGTGGCGATAAGGTGTCTGTTGGTGTGAAAACAGGTGGCTTTACCTTCCGCAAAGTGAAAAAATAAGAGGAATATATTGCACTTGTAGGGGTGGATTCTATATCCACCTGTAGGATATATGAGGTAAATATGGAAAATACTCTAGGCAAAAACCTATATAATGATTTGTGGCGTGGTAAAGATATTTGTTTTCAATACAATCAAATCATGCCTTCTCATATGACAAAAAAGGAAGCTCTTTTGCGTGGATTTCTTGGAAAATTGGGTGGAAATTGTTGTATCACACAGCCATTTTACTGCGATTTTGGCTACAATATTGAAATTGGTGATTTTTTCTATGCAAATCACAATCTAGTGATTTTGGATGGTGCAAAGGTGAAAATTGGCAATCATGTGTTCATTGCACCAAATTGCTGCTTGTCTACAGCAGAACATCCACTGGATCATGAGCAACGCAATGCAGGCATTGAATACGCAGAGCCAATTACAATAGAAGACAATGTGTGGTTGGGTGCAGGTGTCATTGTCATGTCGGGTGTAACCATTGGCAAAAACTCTGTCATTGGTGCTGGTAGTGTGGTGACAAAGGATGTTCCATCAGGTGTCATTGCGGTGGGAAATCCTTGTAGAGTGTTACGAGAAATTACAGAAAAGGATAAATTTTCCATGGAGGAACATGAAATTTTACGATTTGACTCAAATTAATCATAATTCCAATATTTTCGGTGTGTATTTCATGTATTTTGATATATACCAATGACATTTTTTGTGGTATAATGAAACATCAATAGAAATGAGAAATGGCTTATTTGCAAGAAGTTGCAATCCAATATAAATTTATTTAGGAGGTAAATGGAAATGGCAGTAATTGAAGAATTGATCCGCTTAGAAGAAAATGGTACTTTGAGTTTTGGTAACTATTTGATGGATGAAAAGAAAAAAGTCCTAGATTTTGAAGTACATGGGGATTTATATAAAGTAAAAACATTCAAAGAAATCACAAAGCTTGAAAAAAATGGTAGAATGATTTTGGAATCTGTTCCTGGTGTCACTGTACATGATTTTGTGGTCAAAGAAACTGGTACATATTTTGTAGTAGAAGGCGTGGAAGATGCCCAAGTGACAATGGAAATGGATCCTTCTGCAGAATATAAAATTTTGATTGACGATGTGAATGTAGGGCGTGTCAAAACAAATATGGCAGGAAAAGTAACATTCAATGTGGAACTCAAAGGTAGTACACCAAAGGTTGCAGTTGAAAAAATTGGATAATTTGAAACTTCTAAAGTGCTGGCAAATGGGCTGGCACTTTTTTTAATACAATAGACAGTTAGAAACCGAGTCTTTTGCTAGAATTAATAAAAATAAAATTGCATGCAAATGACAGAATCTAACAAAAATAACAAATACAATATGGAAAAATGGAGAAAAAGATAAGAAATATATGCAATCAGCACAACAATTCCACTGGTGAAATACAAATGTACGCAAAATAAAATATGCTTAATGTAGAAAAAAATAGTGATTTTCACAGAATATACACGGAAATTACAAAAATCATAAATATGTGAATTTGCAATTGACAAAAAGAAAATGGTGAGCTAACATAGATTCAGCGAAAGAGAAATGACACTTTGCAGGAGAAAATCAGCAGTGCATTCCATATCGCAACATTCCAAGAACTTGTATGATTGGAATGGTAACCACTACCATACAAGATATAACAAAGGCGTTATATGGGGGATAAAACTCTCGTGTAATGCCTTTTTTATATGACAAAAGAAGAGTTGAAGTTTAAGGGGATACTGTTATGAAAAAGAACTTAAGAAGAGTAGTAGCAACAGTCGGTGCCATGGCATTGTGTGCAAGCTGTTTTGCAGGTTGTAGCGAAGAAAGTGCAGTGGAAACCAGTACAACAAGTGATGCAGCAGTAGCAGAAGAAAGCGACACCGTATCAATGGGCTTTGTTTTGCCACTTACAGGTAGTGTTCCAAATATCGGTGCTGCTATGCAAAATGGTGCACAATTGGCGATTGATGAAATCAATGCAGCTGGCGGTGTTTTGGGCAAACAAATCGAACCAATCTTTGAAGATGATGAAAACAAACCAGCAACTGCTCCAAATGCAATCACAAAATTGATTGAACAAAACAAAGTAGACGTAGTTCTTGGTACATATGCAAGTAGCTGTTCTATGGCAATGACTTCCATTGCAGCAGATAGCGAAACCTTGATGATTTCCATTGGTTCCACAAACTCCAAAGTAACAGAAGAAGGTGGCGACTACATCTTTAGAGCTTGTTTTATCGATCCATTACAAGGTAGTGTTGGTGCACAGTTTGCTTATGAAGATATGGGTGTGACAAAAGTTGCTATGTTGTACGATGTAGGTAAAGATTACTGTGTTGGTATTTCCAGTACATTCTCTGAAACCTTCACAAGTCTTGGTGGCGAAATTGTTTACGAAGGTAAATATAACACAGGGGATACAGATTTCAAATCTTACTTGACTGAAATCAAAAACTCTGGTGCAGAAGTATTGTATGTTCCTGATGACTACGATGTAGTTGGTTTGGTTGCAAAACAAGTAAAAGAAATCGGTTTGGAAATCGAGATGCTTGGTAGTGACTCCTGGTCTTCTCCTGACCTCATTAGCATCGGTGGTGACGCTGTAGAAGGTTCCTATTTCACAGACCACGTTTCCATCAAATCTGATGCTTTGGCAGGTTTTGTGGATGCATATACAACAGCATTTGGTGAAGATCCAAGTTCCTTCTCTGTATTGGCTTATGACGCAGTATACATTGCAGCAGCAGCTATGACAAATGCAGGTACATCAACTGATGATGCAGCAATCGTTGCAGCAATGAACGAATTGGATGAAGTTTGTGGTACTACAAACTACAAATTCGACGAATTGGGCGATCCTATCAAAAACGTAATCATCAACCAAGTAGTAGATGGTGCATTTGAATTCGTAACAGAAATCGCAGCTGGCTAAGGGTTATAGCATCTTAGATACATAGCGGCTTGGGAGAAATTTCAAGTCGCTTTTATTAGTTTCAATGAAAGATAAAGAGATTTTCTTCATGCATATAAGCCTCTTTATCTTTCATTGTGACTTTATTATTGAAAAGAACGAAAACACTAAGATAGGAGCGAGGATATGGAGACGTTATTACAACAAATCATCAATGGGATATGTCAGGGTTCTGTATATGCCCTCATTGCCATTGGATACACTATGGTATACGGAATTATCAAACTCATCAACTTTGCCCACTGTGACATCTATATGATAGGTGCTTACGCTGGCTATTTTGCTGTATGTACCCTAAGATTTGGGTTTACAGGAACTTTATTATTTGCAATGGCAGCTTGTGCAGTGCTTGGTGTAACCATCGAAAGAATTGCATACAAGCCACTTAGAAATTCACCAAAAGTAACATTGTTTATCACCACAATGGGTGTAGAACTCTTATTACAAAATCTCATCAAAACAGATTTCTTGGCAGGACCAAACACATTGGCTTTCCCAGAAATTTTCGCTTTGGAAACATATAAGTTTGGTGATGTCATCATCAGCAATTATCAAATCATTTCCGTTTTGACAACAATCGTACTTTCTATTTTATTGCAACTTCTAGTTAAGAAAACAAAGGTTGGACGTGCTATGAGAGCCACATCCTTCGATCGTGATGCAGCAGCACTTATGGGTATCAACACCAATAAAGTCATTTCCATTACATTTGCAATTGGTTCTGCTCTTGCAGGTACTGCTGGTGTAATCGTAGGTCTTTTGTATCCAAAATTGACACCTGCTATGGGGGTTATGCCAGGGCTCAAATCCTTCGTTGCAGCGGTACTCGGTGGTATTGGTGTTATTCCTGGTGCTATGGTCGGTGGCGTTCTTATGGGACTGATTGAAACATTGTCCAAAGTATATATATCATCTGGTTTCTCAGATGCAATTTCTTTCTCAGTATTGATCATTATTTTGTTGGTAAAACCTACCGGTCTATTCGGTAAAAATACAAGAGAGAAGGTGTAAAAGATGACAACAGTAGACAAAACAAGTCCAAAAACAAGCATTTCCAAAATCTATATGAAATATATCATCAATTTGATTGGTGTGGCAGCGGTATATGGTATCGTCATCTTCTTGGTGCAACGTGGTATCATCGATAGCTATAATTTACGTATTTTAAAAAGTGCTGGTATCTTTATGATTGCAGCATTTGGTTTGAACTTGATCCTTGGGTTCACAGGACAACTCACTATGGGACACGCAGCATTTATGTCCATTGGTGCATATTTCTCAGCAGTTATGACACAAAATTTCAATGCTCCATTTGCAATTTCTTTGTTGGTGGGCATCATTGCAGCTGGTATCATTGCAGGCTTGATTGGATATCCAATTCTTCGTTTGCGTGGTGACTATTTGGCAATTTGTACCCTTGGTTTTGGGGAAATCATCAAGGTTGTCATCCAAAACATCGACTATGTTGGTGGTGCTAGGGGTATGACCAGTATTCCTGTCAAATCCAGCTTTATGATTATTTTCTTCTGTGCAGCAGCATGTTTTGCATTGTTGCGTAATCTCATCAACACCACAAAAGGTAGGGCAATCAAAGCCATTCGTGAAGATGAAATTGCAGCAGAAGCAATGGGGATCAATCCAACCAGATACAAAATGACAGCTTTCATCTTGGGTAGTGCAATGGCAGGTTTGGCAGGTGGTTTGTATGCACATTTCAATACATTCATTGACCCTGTTACCTTCAACTATTCCAAATCCTTCGATATGATTACATACGTTGTTTTGGGTGGTATGGGTTCTTTGTCTGGTACAGTTGTAGGTACTTTGTTGCTTGTAATCTTACCTGAATCTTTGCGTGCTTTGGCAGAATATCGTATGTTGATTTATGCTGTTTTGCTTGTAGGACTTATGATTTTCAGACCATCTGGTATCTTGGGAACAAAAGAAATTACAGTAAAAGGCATCATCAATCTCTTCAAAAAATTAGGTGGCAAAGGGAAAACAACAGCAAACAATGGAAAGGTAGGCGAATGATATGGCATTGTTAGACGTAAAAGGTTTGACCATAAAATTTGGTGGCTTGACTGCTGTTTCAGAAGTGGATATGGAAATTGGAGACAACAACTTGGTTGGTTTGATTGGACCAAATGGTGCAGGTAAAACCACTTTGTTCAATATGTTGACTGGGGTTTATGTACCCACATCTGGTAAAATTGAATTTTCTGGAGAACGTATCGATGGTACAAAAACATACGATATCACATCCAAAAAAATAGCACGTACTTTCCAAAATATCCGTTTGTTTAAGGATATGACGGTTTTGGAAAACGTTATGACCAGTTTGAATTACCAAAGCAAAACCAATTTGTTGGACTGTATCTTGCATACACCAAAACAAATCAAAGAAGAACGTGAAATGGAAGAAAAAGCCTTGAATTTCTTGAAAATTATGAAATTGGATGGCAAAGCAAATGAACTTGCAAAAAACTTGCCATATGGGGAACAAAGACGTTTGGAAATTGCACGTGCTTTGGCAGCAGAACCCAAATTGTTGTTGTTGGATGAACCAGCAGCTGGTATGAATCCACAAGAAACAGCAGAACTGACAGAAATGATTCGTTGGATCAAAGAAGAATTCAAAATTTCTGTTTTGTTGATTGAACACGATATGAAATTGGTTATGAATGTGTGTGAATACATCTATGTATTGTCCTTTGGTGAAATCATTGCAAAAGGGGAACCAGAAAGCATTCAAAAAAATCCAAAAGTAATCGAAGCATATCTCGGGAAAGGGGCATAATTATGTTAAAGTTGGAAAATGTAAACTTATTTTACGGAGCAATTCATGCCCTACATGACATCAGCTTGGAAGTCAAAGATGGAGAAATTGTAACTTTGATTGGTGCCAATGGTGCTGGCAAAACTTCTACATTGCGTGCCATCAGTGGTTTGGAATCCATCAAAAGCGGAAGCATTACATACAATGATCAAATCATCAGCAACATTCCACCACACAAAATTGTAGGTGCAGGCATCAGCCAAGTACCAGAAGGTAGACGTGTGTTTGGGGATCAAACTTGTGAAGAAAACTTACTTTTGGGTGCATATTTGCAAAGCAACAAAGTGGAAATCAAAGAAAATATGGAAAAGGTATTTGACTGGTTCCCAAGAATCAAAGAAAGAAGAAACCAATTGGCAGGAACTCTTTCTGGTGGGGAACAACAAATGCTTGCAATTGGACGTGCATTGATGGCAAAACCAAAAATGATGCTATTGGATGAACCTTCCATGGGGTTGGCTCCGATTGTTGTAGAAGAAATTTTTGAAATCATCCAACAAATTCGAAATGATGGCACCACAATTTTGTTGGTGGAACAAAATGCAAATGCAGCTTTGCAAATTGCAGATACAGGATATGTTGTGGAAACAGGTAATATTGTATTGTCTGGTAAAGCAAGTGATTTGCTTCATGATGATGCAGTACGAAAAGCATATCTAGGTGACTAATAACAGAAGAAATGGAGGCAATTACAATGGGAAATTATGTAATCACAATTGCCAGAGGTTTTGGCAGTGGTGGAAAGAGCATTGCACAGGATTTGAGCAAATTGTTGGGAATTCCATGGTATGAAAATGAAATTTTGGATATGGCATCTGATGCAAGTGGCATCAATCGTGCATTGTTTCACGATACAGACGAAAAAGTACGAGGAAACCATTTCATCAAAATGTTGAAAGGGATTCCACATAAGGATGTTGTTTCTCCAAATGAAAAAGATTTTATTTCAGATATCAATTTGTTCAATTTGCAAGCACAAATCATTCGTTCTTTGGCATTGACACAATCTTGTATTTTCGTTGGAAAATGTGCAGACCATGTTTTGGAATATTATGATAATGTATATCGTATTTATGTGGATGCACCAAGAGAAGCATGTATCAAATCTGTTGTGGAAAAGATGTATGTTTCAGAAGCAAAAGCAAACCAACTTATTCAAAAAACAGATAAATATCGTGCAGATTATTACAAATACTATACAGGCAAAGAATGGACCAATCCAACCAACTATGATTTGTTCATCAATAGCGATCGTGTGGGTAGAGACAAATGTGCAGAGTTGATCAAAAAATATGTAGAATTCCAATTGGGTGAAACCTTGGGCACTGCATCTGAAAAAGAATAATTGAATTGAAACAAATGAGTCTTTTTTCAAGATAAGCGAAACCCGACGATGTACGTACAATAAGGTGTAGGGGTGACTCTGTGTGGTCACCCGCTGTTTCAGGCTTGCGAATACTTATTTTAAAAGAGAGACAAATGAAAGAGGTAGAGAAATCTACTTCTTTTTTTATGTATTGATAAAATGATAGAAATGTAACAATCTTTCAAGAATATGTGGTATAATGTTGACAAAAAACCAGAAAATATCCAGCACTCTGCGAGTGCTTGGATACATTTGCTACGCAAATGATGGTACAAAAGAACCAGTTACTTTGCACAAGTGAAAGAACTGTTTCCTTTGTACCACGCTTTCTCCGCTTTTATGGTATACTAAATAATAACAAAAAACAAATAAACTTTGGAGGTGAATCAATGAAAACAAAAACCATGTATCTGTGCAGTTCTTGTGGTTACCAAACCACAAAATGGATGGGGAAATGTCCAAATTGCGATGAGTGGAATACCCTTGCAGAATCCACAGTACAAAAAACAAGTGGTAAAAGTGGTGGTGTGGTGACACCTCGAGAACCAATACAACGATTGTCAGAAGTAGAAATTCGTGGAGAAGAACGTCTGAAAACAGGCATTATGGAATTCGATCGAGTTATGGGTGGTGGAATTGTCAGAGATTCAGTTACCATCATCACATCTCCTCCTGGTGGTGGGAAATCCACGTTATCCTTGATGATTGCAGGGAAATTGGCTGAAGATGGGCTTCGTGTGTTGTATGCTTCTGGTGAAGAAAGCGATAGTCAAATCAAAAGCAGAGCCAATCGTATATTGCAAAAAATAGCAGATAATATCTGGGTTCTTGCCGATACTTCTATGGATCGTGTGTTGGAATGTATCGCAGAAGTGGATGCAGATTTCATTATTTTGGATAGTATCCAAACATTTTCTTTGGCAGAATTTTTACCATCACGAGCAGGAAATCCCACACAAACCATGGAATGTGCTTCTGCTTTGGTGCACACTGCAAAGAACAAATCTCGTCCCAGAGCAGCGCTTATGATTGGTCAAATGAACAAAAATGATGAAATTGTCGGTGTGCGTGCTTTGGAGCATTTGGTGGATGCAGTTCTTGTTTTGGAAGGGGATCAGGAGCTTCGTGCACTGGTTGCCACCAAAAATCGTTTTGGCAATACTGGCGAAATGGGCTTCTTTACCATGGAAGAAACAGGTTTGACTTCAGTAGACAATCCTTCAGAGTACTTTATGACCAAAAGAAATGCAGAAGATGCAGTTTCTGGCAGTGCCATAACGGTTCTCAGAGAAGGGTCACGTCCAGTTGTGGTGGAAATTGAAAGCCTAGTGTCAGATTCCTTTACACCATATCCATCTCGTATCAGTGAGACTATGAAAAAGGATACATTGAACACTTTGCTTTCTATTTTGGAACAACGTGGTGGCATCAAATTGTATGATAAAAATGTTGTGGCTAAAACAACAGGTGGCTTGCAATTGAAGGAACAAAGTGGCAATTTGGCAGTGCTTATGAGCATTGCTTCTGCTGTGAAAAACATTGCATTGCCTTCTGATTGGGCATTTTTGGCAGATGTTGGTTTGACAGGTGAACTGAAAAAAGTACCATCCACAGAGGTTAGAATCAAGGAATTGGATCGTATGGGCTTCACAAAGGTGTTTGTGGCAAAAGGAGCAGTCAAAGAGAAAAAATGGGAACATATCCAAGTGATGGAATTCAAAAATTTGGCACAAATCCTCCATTATATTGTAGGAAATGTCAAATAATTCCACAATAAACGGAAAAATGTCTTTCTATCATAGACTGGGACACAAAACGTCCATGACTCATGTATGATTTAGTGGTATCAGTTTTACTTATGGGTTGTGGTGTATATTTTTAGTTTACGAATAGCAAAAGGTGTATTATAATATGATTTAGACACAATTTGGCAAAACCATTTTGTATGCAATTTTAAAATATGCAATCCAGTGAACAATACATAGGAAAGTAGGAGGTATCATATGCAAGAAGTGCAAATTAGAAAGTTCAAGAAGGTACTTGTGGCGAACCGTGGCGAAATTGCCATTCGTGTGTACCGTGCTTTGAATGAGTTGGGAATCCAAACCATTGGGATTTTCTCAAAAGAAGATAAATATTCTCTATTCCGTACCAAAACAGATGAAGCATATATGTTGAATCCAGAAAAAGGACCTATTGATGCATATTTGGATATTGAGTATATCATTAGCATTGCAAAAGCAAAGGGTGCAGATGCAATCCATCCAGGCTATGGTTTCTTGTCTGAAAATCCAGAATTTGTTTCTGCTTGTAAAAAAGCAGGCATTGCCTTCATTGGTCCAGAAGTGGATGTTATGTATGCAATGGGTGATAAAATCTCTTCTAAACAAATGGCAATTGAATGTAAAGTGCCTATTATTCCAGGTATTGACCATGCAATCAGAAGCCTAGACGAAGTTTTGGAAGTTGCTGATCAAATTGGCTATCCTGTTATGTTGAAAGCAAGCAATGGTGGCGGTGGTCGTGGTATGCGTATCGTCAACAAAGCAGATGAAATGGAAAAAGAGTTTGCAGAAGCACGTAACGAAGCAAAAAAAGCATTTGGCGATGATAAAATCTTCGTAGAAAAATACCTTAGAAATCCAAAACATATTGAAGTACAAGTTTTGGGTGATATGTATGGAAATGTGGTGCATTTGTATGACCGTGATTGTTCCGTACAAAGACGCCATCAAAAAGTTGTGGAATTTGCACCAGCTTTTACAGTAAGCGATTCTGTACGTGAAAATATCTTTGCAGATGCAGTGCGTCTTGCAAAACATGTAAATTACAAAAATGCAGGTACATTGGAATTTTTGGTGGATGCAGATGAAAACTACTACTTCATTGAAATGAACCCAAGAATCCAAGTGGAACATACCGTAACAGAAGAAGTAACAGGTATTGATATTGTGCAAGCACAAATTTTGGTGGAACAAGGATACCCTCTTTCTACACCAGAAATTGGCATTGATTCTCAAGAAGATGTACATTGCAATGGATATTCCATCCAATTGCGTGTGACAACAGAAGATCCAGCAAACAATTTCTTGCCAGATACAGGTAAAATCAACGTATATCGTTCTCCAGCTGGTAAAGGGATTCGTTTGGATGGTGGCACTTCTTCAGGTGCAGAAATCACACCATTCTACGATAGCTTGCTTGTAAAAATCATTGCAACTGACAGAAGATTTGAAGGTGCAACTCACAAAGCAGTACGTGCCATCAAAGAAACTCGTGTGCGTGGTGTCAAAACCAATATTCCTTTCCTCATCAATGTGTTGCAAAGCGATATTTGGAATGATGGAAAATGTACCACAACCTTTATTGAAAGTACACCAGAATTGTTTGACTTGGTGCATACAAAAGATAGAGCAACTCGTATTGCAGAATTCATTGGCAATCAAATTGTAAATGAATCCAAAGGTCACAAACCAGAATTTGAACCCATTACAGCACCAACATTTGGTAAAAATTCTGATGGTTCCACAATCTTGGTGGAAGGTTCCAAAGATTTGTTCCTGAAAATGGGTGCAAAAGACTTTACACAAAGTTTGATGAACGAAAAGAGATTGTATGTAACCGATACCACCATGCGTGATGCACATCAATCTTTGATGGCAACTCGTTTGCGTACCAATGACTTGATGGCAGCAGCGCCAGCAACCAATATGGCAATGGCAAATGGCTTCTCTGTAGAAGCATGGGGTGGTGCTACATTCGACGTGGCATATCGTTTCCTCAAAGAATCTCCTTGGGTTCGTTTGCAACAATTGTCTGCTGCAATGCCAAACACTTTGATTCAAATGTTGTTGCGTGCATCTAATGCAGTTGGATATGCAAATTATCCTGATAATGTGGTAAAAGAATTCATCAAAGTTTCCGCAGAACAAGGTGTGGATGTATTCCGTATTTTCGACAGTTTGAACTGGGTGGAAAATATGAAAATGCCAATTGAAGAAGCACTCTCAACAGGTAAAATCGTAGAAGGTGCAATTTGCTACACAGGTGATATCCTAGATCCAAATGAAAGCAAATATACATTGGATTACTATGTGCGTAAAGCAAAAGAATTGGAAGCTTTGGGTTGTCATACCTTTGCAATCAAAGATATGGCTGGTTTGGTGAAACCATATGCAGCGAAAGAATTGTTCTCTGCTTTGAAATCTGAGCTCAATATTCCATTGCATTTCCATACACATGATACCACAGGTAATGGTGTCAGCTCTGTATTGATGGCAGCAGAAGCAGGGGTGCATATTGTGGACTTGGCAGTACAATCCATGAGTTCCTTGACAAGCCAACCATCCATGAATGCAGTTGTAGAAGCCTTGAAAGGTACTCCACGTGATACAGGCTTGGATACAGACCAATTGACAGCACTCAGCCACTACTATGATGGCGTTCGTCAAATCTACACAGGCTTTGAAAGTGAAATGAAAACACCAAATACAGAAATCTACAAATACGAAATTCCAGGTGGTCAATACTCCAATCTTTTGGCACAAGTCAAAGCAATGGGTTCTGCTGACCAATTTGAAGAAATCAAGCATCTCTATAAAGATGCAAATGATTTGCTTGGTAATATCGTAAAAGTAACACCTTCCTCCAAAGTGGTTGGGGATATGGCAATCTTCATGTCCAAGAATGGCTTGACCAAAGAAAATATTTTGACAGAAGGCAAAGACTTGTCCTATCCAGATTCTGTAATCGATTATTTCATTGGTAACATTGGTAAACCAGAAGGTGGATTCCCAGAAGAATTGCAAAAAATTGTATTGAAAGATCAAGATCCAATTGAAGGTAGAGCAGGTGCTTTGATGGAAGAAGCGGATTTGGAAGCCATTGAAAAACATTTGAAAGATCGCTACAATCAAAAACGTGTCAACCCAAGAAATGTGACCAGCTATGCTTTGTATCCTAAAGTATACGAAGACTATCGTGACCATTGGGAATACTACACAGACGTTTCCAAATTGTCCAGTGATGTGTACTTCTTTGGCTTGGCAAAAGGGGAAGAAACCTCCATTGAAATTGGTGAAGGTAAAAACTTGCTCATCAAATATATGAGTGCATCTGAACCTGATTCTGAAGGCTATCGTACATTGAACTTTGAAATCAACGGCGCTGTTCGTGTTGTCAAAGTATTGGATAAAAACTTGGAAGTTAAGAGTGATGGTAAGAAAAAAGCAGATAAGGATAACCCACTTCACTTGGGTTCCACAATTCCAGGTACCATCAGCAAAGTCTTTGTCAAAGAAGGCGATGTGGTTACAAAAAATCAACAACTTCTCACTGTTGAAGCAATGAAAATGGAAACTTCCATTGTTGCAAAAGAAGATGGTGTTATTGATAAATTGTACGCATCTGAAGGTGAAAAAGTCAGCCAAGGGGATTTGTTGGTTGAATTTGCAGCAGCAGAATAAGAATAAATTAAATCAAAACGAGGTGTAGGGTAACTTACATCTTGTTTTTTTGTATCAAAAAAGGACAGATATAAAAATCTGCCCCTAAAAATTATTTTATATATTGTTGTGGTGCTTTGTATTGTGGCAAATCATCAAATAATCACCATAGGTTTGGTGAAATCTTGATTTGGTGCACGTTTGCCATCATCTGGGTAGCCCAAAACATATAAATCGGTTGCCAATTTTTCTACAGCCAAAAGATGCAAACCATCATCTTGCAACACTTCAGAAGCCTTCTTCAAATTGGTCAAAACAGGGCATTTGGCATTGATGGTCAAATCCCCAAGGATGTCAGCAGAATCCTTTCTAAAGCCTAAAACTCGAACATAAGGCATATGACTCTTCTTCATGAAATAATCCACTTCAGAAGTCTTAATATCCAATAGGATGTGGAGCATAATGCGTTGGATTTTCGTCCAAGTATAGCGTTTGGATTTGATGAATGGAATCATATCTGCAAAGGAATAACAAGTATCCAAACTGTGGAGAATACGATTTTCCAAACCTTCTGTCACTTCAAAAATCTCTGCAATTTCAGGAGCAGTCATATTACGCAATTTGTAGTGGAGTGCATGTACCAAATTATCCCATGTAACAGGTGCTTCACCAAAGGTCAAAGCACGTAAATAGACTTCACCAGCATCTGTTGGAATTTGGTGCATTGCCAATTGTGGGTTGCCTTCTAAGATACAACCACGAATGGCAGAAGCAGATGCATATGTCATATCCAAATCATCGCTATGGTAGCCAGCACCTTCACGTTTGACAGTCATAGCTTCCATTCTACAACGATAACGATCCAAAGCACGCAAATATTCCAATGCCAAAATATCATTTGGTTGGCTCAAAATTTCACTGTTGATGTTGGAAATCAATTCCAATGTCTTTGCTCTTGCAGCAGGATAAGACATACCTTGGTCTAAGTATTCCTTCAGCAAACGTCTAAATTCTTCTGTTTCATCACCCATCAATTTAGAAGCTTCTGCAAGGGGTTCCAATTCGCCACTTTCAGAACCAAAACACAATACATCCACAATACCAGTTTCTTCTAAAATACGAACAGCAGCACTGGCAAATGTTTCAGCATTGGCACAAGCAAATAGCACAGGCAATTCCAAAACCATATCCACACCATGCTCCAAAGCGGTTTGGGTACGCAACCATTTGTCAAACATAGCAGGTTCACCACGTTGCACAAAGTTACCACTCATAACCACCACAACACGGTCTGCATTTGTTTTACGTTTTGCTTCTCGAATCATATATTCATGTCCCTTATGGAAGGGATTATACTCTGCAACGATACCAATTGTTTTCATTCAAAACACCATCCTTTGCTTTACAACTCTTTTCATCTATTCTTTTTCAGTATACCACAAAAAACAGTATCCTTACATATGCGAACCGATTTTTTTCAATAAATTGTAAGAAAAAATGTAAAATAGCGGAAGGTTGAACGAATAGGCAAAAAGTAGGATGTAATTTGTAATAAAATCGTAAAAATTAGATATGGAAAAATACCATAAATCAAGCTATACTAAAAGATAAACAGTACAAAGAAAGTCGAGGTGATGACCAGTGGAAAATGCAGATTTTTTACTTGATATATATTTAGAAGAAACTTGGAAAAATATCGATAAGTTGGATGATTTTATTGAAGCCAAAGGAGCCCAAGAAATCATCACAATGGAAGAAGAAGAACTCAATGGATTGTTGCGTACCATGCATAGCATCAAAGGCTCATCAGCAATGATGGGGTTGCCACCCATTTCCGAAACGGCACATAGGGCAGAAGATTTGCTTTCTTTCTTGCGAGAAGAAGAAAACATCAAACCAGAAGATATGGAAACCAGTTTTCAATTGTTGCGTATGGTTTCTGGTTATTTGAAGCGAGAACTGAGACGTATGGAAACAGAGGATGAAGTGACAGACTTTGGTTGGGCAGTGGTCAGAAGGATTCAAAACTTCTTGGCACATGTGGATAGCGACAATGAACCAGAAGGTCCTAGCTACCAAATCGCTTATACACGTCGAGGAAAGCAGAGAATACCCTATACAGACTTTGCTTCCTTGATACCACAAATGCAACGTGTGGCAGAAATGATGGGTAGAGAATTGGACAAGGAGTTTTCTGTGCGTGTTTCTGGTGCTGGAACAGAGGTGCCAAGGGATATTTATGATAAAATCTCAATGGCAGTGTTGCATATGATGCGTAATAGTATGGATCATGGCTTGGAACATACAGATGTACGGGAACAAATGGGTAAAACCCCAGTGGGTGAAATTTCCTTGGAAATACGCAAAACAGCAGAACGTGTGTATGTCAGTTTTCGTGATGATGGAAAAGGTTTGGATCGTGACGATATCTTGACTTTGGCATGGAAAAGAGGGTTGCTTACAAAATCACCAGAGGAATATGAAGACAGTGAAGTCTATGCCTTTTTATTGAGAGCAGGATTCACAACAAGAAGCAATGCCACCATGTTTTCTGGTCGGGGTGTTGGTTTGGATGTGGTACATGCAGCCATTTCGTCTTTGGGTGGAACTGTGCAAATTGAAAGTAGAAAGTATATGGGAACTACGTTTTTCATTGAATTTCCGATACTTGTGTGAAGTGTGTAAAAAAATACCTTCAAAATGGGATATTTGTGTAAATTTTTACAATTTTGCCCTTGAAACGGTGGGACAATTTGTATTATAATAAGATGATGTGTAAATATTGAACTGTACGAATTAGGAGGTTTTACTGTGGACTTTTTATCAATGGTAAAAGAAAAAGCAAAAGCAAACAAAAGAACAATTGTTTTGCCTGAATCTTATGAAATCAGAAACTTGGAAGCAGCAGCAGAATGTTTGCGTGACGAGTTGGCAGAAATCGTTTTGGTGGGAAATAAAGAAAAAATCATGGAAGCTGCTGGTAGCTTTGATGTATCTGGTGCAATCTTCTTTGATCCAGAAACAGATGAAAGAATGGACGAAATGGTGGCACTTCTTGCAGAAGCAAGAAAAAGCAAAGGTATGACTTTGGAACAAGCAAAAGCTTTGATCCTTGGCGACTGTATGTATGCTGGTGTTATGATTGTCAAAATGGGTATTGCTGATGGTATGGTATCTGGTGCAATTCACTCTACAGGCGACACAATGCGTCCTGCTTTGCAAATTTTGAAAACAGCTCCTGGTGCAGAATTGGTATCTTCCTTCTTCATCATGGTAACAAATACACCTGAATATGGTGATGATGGTATCTTGTTGTTTGCTGACTGTGCAATCAACCAAAATCCTACATCTGCTGAACTTGCTTGTATCGCTGGCGATTCTGCAAAATCCTACGAAGCATTCATTGGCAAAGAACCAAGAGTTGCAATGCTTAGCCACTCCACAATGGGTTCTGCAAAACATGCTGACGTAACAAAAGTTGTAGAAGCTGTAAAAATTGCAAAAGAAAAATATCCTGATGTAAAACTCGATGGTGAAATCCAATTGGATGCAGCAATCGTAAAAGAAGTTGGTAAACTCAAAGCTCCAACAAGCCCTGTTGCTGGTGAAGCAAACTGCTTGATCTTCCCTGATATCGATGCTGGTAACATTGGTTACAAAATGGTACAACGTTTCGGTAAAGCAGAAGCATTTGGTCCTGTATTGCAAGGTATGGCGAAACCAGTCAATGACCTTTCTCGTGGTTGTTCTGCAAACGATATCGTTGCTGTAGTGGCTTTGACATCTGTACAAGCAGGCGTAATGGAACAATAAGACAAATATAAATTATAAACAATATAAAGGAGAGAAAATAATGAAAGTTCTTGTATTGAATTGCGGTAGTTCTTCCTTGAAATACCAACTCATCAACATGGAAGATGAAAGCGTTTTGGCAAAAGGTCTTTGTGAAAGAATTGGTATCGAAGGTTCTCAATTGAAACACGAACCAGAAGGCAAAGATAAAGTAGTCTTCACAGATTATATGGAAGATCACGATGTTGCTGTTAAAATGGTTATGGACGCTTTGGTTGACCCTAATCATGGTGTAGTTGTTTCTGTAAAAGAAATCGATGCAATTGGCCATCGTGTGGTGCATGGTGGAGAAGAATTTGCAAGCTCTGTTGTCATCACAGACGCTGTAAAAGCTGCTCTTGAAAAATGCTCTGAATTGGCTCCACTTCACAACCCTGCAAACTTGATTGGTATTGCTGCTTGTGAAAAATTGATGCCAGGTGTACCTCAAATCGGTGTATTCGATACAGCATTCCATCAAACAATGCCAGAAAGAGCATATCTTTATGCTTTGCCATATGAATACTATGAAAAATACAAAATCAGAAGATATGGTTTCCACGGAACAAGCCATAGATTCGTTTCTGAAGAGGCTGCTAAAATGTTGGATAGACCATATGACCAAACAAAAACAATCACTTGTCACTTGGGCAATGGTGGTTCTGTGTGTGCTGTTAGAAATGGTAAATCCATTGACACAACAATGGGCTTCACACCTTTGGAAGGTCTTGTAATGGGTACACGTGCAGGGGATGTGGATGCTGCTGCAATCACATACTTGATGCAAAAAGAAAACTTGACAGCTCAAGAAATGGACAACATCTTGAACAAAAAATCTGGTGTATTGGGTATCTCTGGTGTATCTAGTGACTTCCGTGACATCGAAGCTGCAAGTGATGATGGTAATGAAAGAGCTGGTGCAGCCCTTGATGTATTCGCTTACAAAGTAGCAAAAAGAATTGGTGCTTATGCTGCAGCAATGAATGGCGTTGACGCAATCGTGTTTACAGCTGGTTTGGGTGAAAACTCTGCTTCCACAAGAACTGTAATCTGTAACTACTTGGGTTACTTGGGCATTCACTTGGATTCTTACCACAACTCCTTGAGAGGCAAAGCAGTGGAAATTTCTGCTCCTGACTCCAGAGTACGTGTATTGGTAATTCCAACAAATGAAGAGTTGGTAATTGCAAGAGATACAAAAGAACTTCTTGACAAATAATAAAACTTTCAGTATAATATTTTAGGTACGACTATGGGGTGATAAATATGTTAATTGCAATGGCTCAATTGTTCGGCAAGAAAGGTGCAAAAATGCCTGTTTTGCTGGTGGAGCAAAACCATGAAGCATCTGATTATCCCGACGTTGTGGAATTTTTGCAACCTGTTAAAATTGAGGGAACTCTTACAAATGAAGATGAAATTTTCGTTTTAGAAGCAAAATGTGCAACAGAGATTGCATTGGAGTGCAGTCGTTGTCTTGCACCAGTAAAACAAAAAATTTGCTTTGAACTTAAGGAACGTTTTGCTCATACAGGGATAGAAGATGAAGAGACACAAACTTTTTCTGGAGATCAAATTGATTTGACAGTTTCTGTCAGACGTGGAATTATCGAGGAATTGCCTATGCGAGTTTTGTGCCATGAGGATTGTAAGGGACTTTGTCCTGCTTGTGGAAATAACTTAAACACTGGTGATTGCGGATGTGATACCACAGAACGAGATCCTAGATTTGCAGGTTTGTTGGGTCTTTTCGATGAAAATGAGGAGGTGTAGAAATGGCTGTACCAAAAGGACGAGTATCGAAATCTAAAAGAGATAAAAGAAAAGCACAAAGTTGGAAAATTGCAATGCCTAACTTGGTAAAATGTAGCAAATGTGGCGAATTGATGGTTCCTCACCAAGTATGTAAAGCTTGTGGTTCTTACAACAAAAAAACAATCGTAGCAGTTGACTAATTACAACTTTCTACGCTGACTAATTGATTGACAACGATTCACAAAGTCAGAAATAGACCAAGAAATTGGTTTTTGCGGCTCCTTACTTTATTGTAGGGAGTCGTTTTGTTTTGCAAAAAAATCAAGAAAAACCCACATACTGCGACGCATACACACGTCACAGCGTGGTCTTGCATAGAAAAATTTTATGTGATATGATGAGCGTGTTTATCAAAATTTGACAATATTTGGAGGTACATATGGACATCAAAAATGTGGATTTATTTGCAAAACTAAAGAGATTGGGTTGCATTTTATTGGGGAATACATTGCTTTGTTTGGGGTTGGTTGTTTTTATTTTTCCAAACAATATCATTATGGGTGGTAGCACAGGTCTTGCATTGGCAGCAAATGCCTATTGGAATATTCCCATCACTACATTTGTATGGTGTTTCAATATTGTGGTGTTTTCTCTTGGGTTATGGGTTTTGGGCAAAGAATTTGCGTTGACAACATTGGTCAGTTCCTTTTATTTCCCATTTATTTTGGATGTATTGCAAAGGATTCCACAAATACAAACTGTAACACAAGACATTATGTTGGCAACCATTTGTGGTGGGTTACTGATTGGAATTGGAATTGGAGTTATCTTATATGCAGGTGCATCCACTGGTGGTATTGATATTTTATCTTTGATTCTCAACCGAAAAGTAGGACTTTCCATTTCAGTTGGACTGTATTTGTTTGATTTCACTGTTTTGATTGCACAAATGTTTTATTCCAAAACAGAACAAATATTATATGGCATTGTTTTGGTTTTGATTTATACTGTGGTCATTGACAAAGTGTTGTTGTGGGGGAGTTCCAAAATACAAGTACAAATTATCAGCGATAAACTAGAAGAAATCAACCATGAAATCTTATATACCATTGATCGTGGTTCTACATTTTTGCAAGCAACCACAGGATTTCTCAAAGCAGATACACAGGTGCTATTGACTGTCATTTCAAACCGAGAATTGATGCAATTGAAACAGGCTATCAGTCGCATTGATCCATATGCATTTTTGGTCATCAACAATGTCAATGAAGTGCGTGGTAGAGGATTTACCAAAAAACGATGAGACGAAAAAAAGTCCTACAACCAATTTGGATGTAGGACTTTCTCATATACTTATTCCCAGTCTTGATAGGTCATGGCAATCATTTCCACAGCTTTTTTGATATCTACATAAGCGGTATCAATACAAAGGTTGTAGCCTGTCATATCTTGCCAAATTTCGTCTGTATAGAAACGATGGTATTTTGCACGTTGTTTGTCTACAGAAAGGATTCGTTCCTTCATTTCAGCTCTACTGATGTACTTTTCATCGGGCACTTTTGCATAACAACGGTCAATACGAGCATCCATATCAGAGGAGTAGATGAATACCTTCAAAGCTTTGTCTTTCAATAAAGTGTTTGCGCAACGCCCAACAATGATACAATCATCACCTTGTTCCACAATTTTTTGAATGACATTGACTTGTGTGGTATGAATGGTATCCGACAAAGAAAATGTTGGCATGGTAAAGGTGGAACTATAAGAAAGATGTGATTGAGACCAAGCTTGGTTTTCAGAACACACTTCTACAAATTCTTCTGCCAAATTTGTCTGGGCTGCAATTCTGCGAATGATTTCTTTGTCAAAATAAGCAATTTGCAAAGCATCAGAAAGTCTTTTTGCCACTTCACGACCACCACTACCAAATTGTCTGTTGATTGTAATTACTTTACCCATAAAAACCCCTCCTTTGAAACACATTTTCATCTGATACAAAGATTCTTCTCATATATTTAGTGAATTTTCATTGATTTCTAATAACAGTATACCACTACTTTCCAATAAATTAGATTAAAAAGGATGGAATTTGTAAACTTTGTCTAAATTGATAAAAAATAGTCAATAAAAAACAGTGGAATTTTAGAGGAATTTCCAAAGGAAAACAAGCTATCATTCCAGAAGGCGTGAATTTGCATTTTCAAAAAAAGTGTTGGCATGATTTTTTTAGCGTCGCAGACTTTCACCCGCAGACAGGATTCGTTCCTGTCGAGGACAAAAAGCGATTTCTAGGTGCTTCGAGAAGCACTTGTACGAGGAAATTGTCTTTTTTACATATGACCACAACTTGAAATCCTGATTTCAAGTTAGCGTGACGATAAGTCGACACGCTAAACAAGCTACCATTCCAGAAGGAGTAGCAGCTTGTTTGATGTTTAGGTATAAAGTATGATTTTACTCTGTGATATAACGCACACGAGATGGATCAAAACGATTTTTGAAATGGTTGGCATCTGGATCTTTTGGGTATCCACCAGCAATGACACTGTAGGGTACCATATGTTCAGGCAAATCACAAAACTCACGTACATAGTCCATACGAGGTTGATGTGGTGCAGTGCCAAACCAAACGGTACCAAGACCCAATTCAGTTGCTTCCACCAAAAGATTTTGTGTAGCAGCACCCAAGTCTTGTTGCCAAGCAAGTGGGCTTTTCAAACGTTCATTGTTGCAAAGAACAATGATTGCAAAATCAGCACCAACCATAGAAGTTGCATATACATGGAAATGGGATAGTTTTTCTAAGTTTTCTGCACCACGTACAACAATGAATTCCCAAGGTTGTTGGTTCATTGCAGATGGCGCTTGCATTGCTGCTTGCAAAAGTTTTTCAATTTTTTCAGCTTCCACCTCTTTTGGCAAGAAACTGCGTACACTACGTCTGGTAAAAATAGAATTCATAGAGTTAGCTCCTTTTTTGACAAAATTCAATACGTTCATTTCCAACACCTTTGATGAAGAAATAATCCATACCTTTTTCAAATAGAATTTCAGAACAGTTCAGTTCGGTCAAAAGCATATCTGGATGATTTTTCACATAGAAATCGTATTCTGCTTGCAAATCATCGGAAGTATAAGCAAGATGGTCAATGACAGTGGAAGTGAACTCTTTTTTCTCCAAAAGTTCATAAACCACATTACCATCGGTCATAAATACAAAGTTCTTTTCTCCTTTTTGGAAATGATGTGTGATGGTAAAACCCATGATGTTTTCATAAAAAGCAACTGCGTCTTCCATGTTTGGAACGCTTAAATTGATGTGGTCAAGTGGCAATGGTTTTCTCATAAAAATCTCCTATCTATATATAGTATTTTCATTTATTGTGATCTGTATACCTAGAATCAATCTTGTTTTCCATATGTATAGGCAAACAATGGTTTTCCAGCAAGAATTTCTTGATAATCTTTCCAATTTTCTTGCAACAATTGTGGTGTATCCAAACCATATGGACATTGTGCAGCACATTTGCCACAGTGCAAACAATTCTCAATACGTTTCATTTTTTCTTGCCATTCAGGGGTCAAGAAATCACCAGATGGAGCACGTCTGATTTGCAAAGACATTCTGGCACTGTTGTTGATTTCGATACCAACAGGACATGGCATACAGTAACCACAACCTCTACAGAAGTCCAGCATCAATTCTTTTTGATCCTTTGCAATGACTGCTTGGAGTTCTTCTGTCAAAACAGGTGGATTTTCTTGGTAAGAAAGGAATTCATCCAATTCACTGATCTTTTGTACACCCCAAATGGGCAACACTTCATGTGCATATTGGAACACAGCAGCAGCAGCACCATTGGAAATCAAACCACCAGACAATGCCTTCATGGAAATATAGCCCATATCTGCTTTATTACACATGTCCACCAATGCAAATTCTTCTGGAGTACTCAAGTAGTTGAATGGGAATTGCAAAGTTTCATACAAACCGCTTTCTACACAATCCCTTGCAACTGCAATTCTGTGGTTGGTGAAGCCAATATGACGAACCATACCTTTTTCTTTGGCTTCTAGCATTGCTTCATAAAGACCAGAACCATCATTTGGCTTAGGACAGACTGCTGGGTTGTGGAATTGATACAAGTCAATGTAATCGGTTTTCATTTTTTCTAAGCTGGTATGCAAGTGTTCCCAGAAGGTTTTCACATCGGTTGCACCTGTTTTGGTTGCAATGAAAATATGCTCACGTACATCACTAAGGGCATATCCAATTTTTTCTTCACTATCAGAATAAGCTCTTGCAGTGTCAAAATAGTTGATGCCATTGTCATATGCTTTGCGAAGAATGACAGCAGCTTCTTCTTTGGTGATTCTTTGAATTGGCAATGCACCAAATCCATTTTTATTGACAACCATTTCTGTTTTGCCCAAACGCATCATTTGCATGGTAATTCTCCTTTCATAGGGGTTCTTCCTATAGAAACAGGCGCCCACATAGAGACGCTCCTAGGTTGTAGCGGAGTGAACTATGTGAACGCCCATAATATAAATTAGTCTTGGTAAATAGGGAATTTGTCTGTCAATTCGCCAACACGTTTGGAAGCTTCTTCTTTTGTACCTTCAAAGTCTTTCAAAACCATTGCGATGATGTCAGCAATTTCAACCATATCTTCTTCTTTCATACCACGGGATGTGATAGCAGGAGTACCAATACGTACACCACTGGTTACGAATGGAGATTTTGGATCATCAGGAATTGTGTTTTTGTTTGCTGTGATACCCACTTCATCCAAAAGTTTTTCAGCTTCTTTACCTGTCAAATCAAGACTTCTCAGATCCAAAAGCATCAAGTGATTGTCTGTACCACCAGAAACCACATCAACACCACGTTCTTGCAAGGAAGCAGCCAAAACAGAAGCATTTTTCACAACTTGTGCAATGTATTCTTTGTATTCTGGTTGCAATGCTTCTTTGAAACAAACAGCTTTGGAAGCAATTGTGTGCATCAAAGGACCACCTTGGATACCAGGGAAGATAGCTTTGTCAATTTTAGCAGCAAATTCTTCTTTGCAAAGAATCATACCACCACGAGGACCACGAAGGGTTTTGTGAGTTGTTGTTGTTACAAAGTCTGCGTGTGGTACTGGATTTGGATGTGCGCCTGTAGCCACAAGACCAGCAATATGAGCCATATCCACCATGAAATATGCACCAACTTCTTTTGCAACTTTGCCCATATATTCAAAATCAATGGTTCTAGCGTATGCAGAAGCACCAGCAACAATCATTTTTGGTTTGCATTCCAAAGCGATTTTGTGGAATGCTTCATAATCCAAGAAACCATTTGCATCTACACCATAAGGAACGAAGTTGTAGCTTTTGCCAGAAAGGTTGACAGGATTACCATGTGTCAAGTGACCACCGTGGTCAAGATTCATACCCATAACAGTATCGCCATATTCCAACATTGCGAAATACACTGCTTGGTTTGCTTGGGAACCACTATGAGGTTGTACATTTGCATGGTCAGCGCCAAACAATTCTTTTGCACGATCTCTTGCAATATTTTCTACGATATCCACTTTTTCACAACCACCATAGTAACGTTTTGCAGGATATCCTTCTGCATATTTGTTTGTAAGATGTGTGCCAAGTGCTTCCATAACTGCTTTGGAAACGATATTTTCAGATGCAATCAATTCAATGTTGTGTTGTTGTCTTGTCAATTCTGCGTCCATTGCAGCAATTACTTCTGGATCTACTTTTCTTACTTCGTCAAATTGTAAATTCATAATTTCCTCCTCGAATCAGTTGTAGTGTTAGATTAGAATATTTCTAAACTATAGTATAACATTATTTTGAGAAAAAGCACATAGAAATTTACATTTTTATGAAAATCACACAAAAAAAGTAAGCTGCATGATGGTATATGCTTAACTGTATTTCATTGCATGAAAAAAGGACATATCTATGTCCTAAAATCATTCATATTTTGTTAGGATGCATCATCATCTGAGCTAGCACCTTCATAAATAATATCCCACATATAATCTTCACCAATGAGCATATCATAGGTCAAAAGTTCGTGGAGTTCCATAAATTCTGCTTGTCTTTCAGAATCTGTGGTTTCATAAATGCCATAATATTTGCTGGCAGCAGTACACACTTCATGATATTCCAAAAGGAAATTGGTGTAGAATGTAGCTGGTGCATCCATATAATCTGCCATCAAAGGAGATAGGAAGTATGGAGAAACAATTGCACTTTCTCTAAATTCTTTGCCTGTATCGTAGTTGGTAAAGATAATATATGGAGTAGAGAACATGGTCAATTTTTCTTCATCTGTCCAGTTGGAAGCAACAGAGCTTTGTACATCGCCAGTTGTGGTAAATGGATCAAAGTTTTCACCCAAAGTTGGCAAGTGATCCCCATACCACAAAACAATGGTTGGTTTTTCACGATTCATAACATATTCATAAATGACACCAAGAGCTTCATCAGAATTACTGTTACCAGCAGCAAAGTTTTCTAGGGTCAAAACCTGTTGCTCACTTAGGTTTTCACCAGAAACCTTGATGGTTCTATCCTTTGCATCATATTTATCGTAATACATACTATGATTTTCCATGGTGATGGCTTGGATGAATACACCCACATCACGAGGTTGTTCCAATTGGTAGATGATTTCTTCTGCAATGGTTTCATCTGTGATATATGGACCACTGTTCCAATGGTGTTCAGCATGTAAATCATATTCACCAAGGAATTCATCAAATCCCATCAAAGGATAAGCGGTTTCACGATCATAGAAGGTTTTTTGATAGGTATGCAAACCAACAGCATCATATCCCAAATCCACATAGCTTCTTGCAAAGGAGAAGATATCTTCATCAATGTATTGTTGGTATGGAATGTTACCAGAAGGCAAACAGCTGGTACTCATGCCAGATAAGATTTCAAATTCAGGTCTAACGGTACCACCACCAAATGTTGGAGAAACCATGCTACCACTAGGGTTTGTTTCTGCAATCATTCTATAGTTTTGCAAAGGATCTTCTGAGAAGGTAACACCTGTCAAAATGGTTGGATCCCAATAGGCTTCTGATAGCACCACAACGATATCAGGGTATTGGAAATTGTTGGTTTCATCACCTGTAGGCAAATAATCTGCAAAGAGGAATTCCATATAATCCAAACCATATTCAGTGGGTTCTTCGTATAAATCCAAAGCAAATAAATTCATCAAAAAAGCAGAAAATGCACCGTATTCTTCATATAACATACCAAGGGTTGTGTCTTCGTCAATGGCGATGTTGTATTTGGTGTCATAATAAGTACGCAATTGGGTGTCTGTGGTGAATGCATATAAAAAGCCCAAACAAGCAACACCAAAAGGAATGTAAATCCATTTTTTGAAGGGGAATCTTGGTGCCATAAAATGCAACACCACCACATAAATCAAAGTGGAAAAGATGATTTCAAAAATATATTGTTGGAAAGACAATGCATTCAAAAATTCACTGAAACTATTGGCATTGGCAGCCATATGTAAATCCCAAGGATAAAAATGTTCTTGCAAAATAGAATATTTGAAGTAGTCCACCAAACCAAAAACAAAGAAGAAGGTAGAAGTCAGAAGTGCAGATAGGGTGATGCTTGTGGTGGTCCACCAAATGCCAATATAAGCAATTGCCACATAGGTCAAAGCCAAATAGATGCTGCCAGGTTCTCTTGCAAACAAAAGTAAAGCATTTTCATTGGAACCCAACATCAAAACATGCATCATCCATGTGACAAATACAGGGAAGATGACAACAGATAGGGTTACAAATAATTTTGTGAAGATGTTTTTATGGAAAAATTCTTTACACTCTGCTTTCATTTGGTGTAGTGCAGAATGCTCTTTGTATGCAATGATTTTGTATTGCAGTTTGTGTAGTAACAGTTTCAAATTGGTTTTGTTTGGTTCATTGGAATTTGTAGACATATGAATATCCTTTCTAAGATAGGAATAATTTATAAGTTTCTTACAATTAACTAGTATAACATAGGAAAAAGTGCATTTCAAGAAAAGTTGTGGTATCATAAGATTAAAATACTATGAACACAAGGAGTTTTATATGGAACAATTGGGTCTTTATATACACATACCATTTTGCATCCAAAAGTGCAGATATTGTGATTTTCCTTCCTATGCTGGACTGGAAGATAGATACTTGCCATATGTGGAAGCATTGTGCAAAGAAATAGAAACAAAAGGTAAATTGGCAAAGGAATATACTGTCAAAAGCATCTTTTTGGGTGGTGGTACGCCAACGGTTTTGGATGCCAATTCTTTGGATTTGATTTTGCAAACCATCAAAACATCATTTTATATAGAAGAAACAGCAGAAATTACCATTGAAGCAAATCCAGCTACAATAGATGCCAAAAAGTTGAAATCTCTAAGAAATAGTGGATACAATCGTTTGAGTATGGGGATGCAAGCGTGGCAAAACCGACTTTTGCAACGTTTGGGACGTATCCATAGAATAGAAGATTTTGTGGAAGATTTCAAACAAGCAAGGAGAGCAGGCTTTCAAAATATCAATGCAGATTTGATGTTTGCATTGCCAGAACAAAGCTTTGTAGACTGGAAAGAAACAGTGGAAGAAGTCATTGCTTTGGTACCAGAACACATTTCGGCATATAGTTTGATTATAGAAGAAGGAACACCGTTTTATGGTGAATACGAAGCGGGTACATTGGAACCGATGGAAGAAGAATTGGATCGCCAGATGTATGAATTTGTGGTGACACGTTTGGCAGAAGCGGGATACCATCAATATGAGATTTCCAATTTTGCAAAGATGGGTAAAGAAAGCATCCACAATCGTATTTATTGGGAAAGAACACCTTATTTGGGTATGGGACTTGGTGCGCATTCTTGTTTTGGTGGCAAACGATTCCACCAGACATATGATATGGAAACTTATTTGCAAGCAGAAGATTTTCTTACAATAGAAGAAGATGCAGAAGAAATTGATACCAAAGAAGCTATGTCAGAATTTATGTTTCTTGGACTGCGTTTGACAGAAGGCATTGCCTATGAACGCTTCCAAGAATATTTTGGTGTGACATTGAACAGTGTTTATGAAGTAGAAATCCAAAAGCTTGTGGAAGAAGGTTTGCTGATTCAAGATGTAGTTGGCATTCGACTGACCCAAAGAGGTACAGATTTGAGTAATTTGGTGTTTGAAAGATTTGTGTAAAGGGTATTTATATAATGTGTAGTTGCGGAGCGATGAGGGCATCGCTCCCTACAAAAATCAAAACCTTAAATACATTGCACTTGTAGGGGCAATTCACGAATCGACCGCAAAACCAAGGATTCTTCGTCACGGTGCTCCTCTGAATGACAGTGCGTTGGCGTATGCTTGTAGGGGATGGCGTCCTCGA
Organism: Chakrabartyella piscis; assembly: GCA_030067835.1. Lineage (GTDB taxonomy): Bacteria > Bacillota > Clostridia > Lachnospirales > Anaerotignaceae > Chakrabartyella > Chakrabartyella piscis. The sequence continues at coordinate 2,193,576 of CP092441.1, read as the reverse complement.
CATCCCGTCATGAACAGCCACAAAACATCAATTACGGGTAACGAAACGTCACCCCTACAAAACAAACATCACTACAGATTATAAGCATTTTCTGTAGTAAGGGAGCTCTTTTATGGTTTTATTTTAAACACAGGAATCAAACTTAAGAAATTTGCAAAAAATAACACTTGACATATCTTTTGTCAGGTGCTATTTTATATATAGATATTAGCACTCGAAACAAGTGAGTGCTAACAAATCGAAAACATTCGCATATACTACACAATGGGAGGTGCAGGAAATGTCTTTGAATGATCGAAAAATATCCATTCTACAAGCAATCATCAATGATTACATTGAAACGGCAGAACCTGTTGGCTCCAGAACCATTGCAAAGAAATACAATCTGGGTATCAGTTCTGCAACCATCAGAAATGAAATGAGTGACCTAGAAGAAATGGGTTTCATTATGCAACCACATGCTTCTGCTGGTCGTATTCCTTCAGATTTGGGCTATAGATTATATGTAGACCATCTGATGCAGAAAAAAGAATTGAATGCAGATGAGCAAGTCTATTTGAAGGGTGTCATTGCACGTGACATCAACCAAATTGATTTCTTGATGGAAGAGACGGCAAAGGTACTTTCTACCTTAACCAATTATACAACCTTTATTTCAGAACCTATGGGTACACGAGCAAAAATCAAACAGATTCGCTTGTTGCCACTGGATCAAACTTCAATTTTGCTTGTGATTGCAACAGAAGATAACTTCATCAAAAATCACATCATCAAAATGAATCGAACACCAGAGGATCAAATGGTATTTGAAATTGGCCATTTGATACACAAAACCTTTGAAGGTTGTGCCTTGAATGAAATCAATGGCAATAGCATCCATCAATTGCAAGAAGCTTTGGGGATATATGATGTTTTGATAGACCCCATTTTACAAGCACTCCAAAGTACCATGCTGGCAGCAGAAAAGGTACAAGTGCATATGAGTGGTACCAAAAATATTTTGGCATTTCCAGAGTTTTCAGATATCGACAAAGCAAAATCATTATTCCAAGTGTTGGAAGAAAAAGATGTTTTGGTCAATATGTTAGAAGAAAACAAGGGAACAGAGCTTCAAATTCGCATTGGTAGCGAAAATGCAGTCCAATGTATGCAAGATTGTAGCATCATCACAGCAACCTATAAGCTCAGTGACGACACCAGAGGAACCATAGGAATTGTGGGTCCTACCAGAATGGATTATTCACAAGTGGTATCTGTTCTAAATGGAATGGTGAAGAATATAGAAAAGGTTCTGCGCAATTTGACAGACCACAATGACAGTTAGAAAAGAGGGCTCAGAAAATGGATGAACATAAAGAAGAATTTGTAGAAAACATGGAAACAGAAGCAACTGAAGTTGTAGAAGAGATTGTAGATGAAGTTGTGGAAGATATTGTAGTGGAAACCGTTGAAGAAGTAGAAGTTATGGATGAAACAGCAGAATTGATTGCAAAATTAACACAACAAGCATCAGACAACTTGGATAAATACCAAAGAACTATGGCAGAATTTGATAACTTCCGCAAACGTACTGCCAAAGAAAAAGCATCTATGTATGACGATGGTATTCGCAATACAATTGAGAAACTGTTGATGGTTATTGATAACTTGGAAAGAGCAGTATTGGCACAACAAGATAAAGCATCAGAAGACGATGCATTCTTCAAAGGTGTGAATATGACTTTGAAACAATTCCAAGAAGTTTTGGCAGGACTTGGTGTAGAAGCGATTCCAGCAGTTGGTGAACAATTTGATCCAAATCTTCATGCAGCAGTTGCTCACGAAGATGATGACCAATATGGTGAAAATGAAATCGTTTTGGAAATGCTCAAAGGCTACCAATACAAAGGCAAAGTGATTCGCCACAGTATGGTAAAGGTTGCAAACTAACGCAAACTCGTGTATGGATGCAAAATGCGGGAAAATAAAGATTCTTCGTCGCTACGGTGAGCTCCTCTGAATGACAAAACAAGGGCAATTGTAGGGGATGGGTTTCCCATTCCGTATCAAACAGCCACTACACAGCAATATATTACAACTAAAATTCAAACAAACATATTTAGGAGGAAACAATTATGGGTAAAATTATCGGTATTGACTTGGGAACAACAAACTCTTGTGTAGCAGTAATGGAAGGTGGCCAACCAGTGGTTATCGTAAACAGCGATGGTATGAGAACAACTCCTTCTATCGTAGGTTTTGCGAAAAATGGCGAAAGACTTGTTGGTGAAACAGCAAAACGTCAAGCAATCACAAATCCTGACAACACAATCGCATCCATCAAAAGAAGAATGGGTGAAAACTACAAAGTAGAAGCAGATGGCAAAAGCTATTCTCCACAAGAAATTTCTGCTATGATTTTGCAAAAACTCAAAGCTGACGCAGAAAGCTACTTGGGTGAAAGTGTAACAGAAGCGGTAATCACAGTTCCTGCATACTTCAACGATGCACAAAGACAAGCAACAAAAGACGCTGGTAAAATCGCTGGCTTGGAAGTAAAACGTATCATCAATGAACCAACATCTGCTGCTTTGGCTTATGGTTTGGATAACGAAAACGAACAAAAAATTATGGTTTATGACTTGGGTGGCGGTACATTCGACGTTTCCATCATTGAAATTGGCGATGGCGTTATTGAAGTTTTGTCCACAAATGGTAACACTCGTTTGGGTGGTGACGATTTCGACCAAAGAGTCATCAACTTCTTGGTTTCTGAATTCAAAAAAGCAGAAGGCATGGACTTGTCTGGTGACAAAATGGCTATGCAACGTTTGAAAGAATCTGCTGAAAAAGCAAAAAAAGAACTTTCTACAGTAACAAGCACAAACATCAACTTGCCTTTCATCACAATGAACCAAGATGGTCCTAAACATTTGGATGTAACTCTCTCAAGAGCTAAATTCGATGAACTCACTGCTGACTTGGTAGATGGCACAATGGGTCCTGTTCGTCAAGCACTTGCAGATGCTGGCTTGTCTGCTGGCGAAGTGGATAAAGTCCTTTTGGTTGGTGGTTCCACAAGAATCCCTGCTGTTCAAGATGCAGTGAAAAAATACACAGGCAAAGAACCATTCAAAGGTATCAATCCTGATGAATGTGTAGCTGTTGGTGCTGGTATCCAAGGTGGTAAATTGGCTGGTGACGAAGGTGCTGGCGGTATCTTGCTTTTGGATGTAACACCATTGTCCTTGGGTATTGAAACATTGGGTGGCGTTGCTACAAAATTGATTGACAGAAACACAACCATCCCAACAAACAAAAAACAAACCTTCTCCACAGCAGAAGACAACCAAACAGCTGTTGATATCCACGTTGTACAAGGTGAAAGACCTTTGGCAAGAGACAACAAAACTTTGGGAACCTTCAAATTGGATGGTATCGCTCCTGCAAGACGTGGTACTCCACAAATCGAAGTAACATTTGATATTGATGCAAATGGTATCGTAAATGTATCTGCAAAAGATTTGGGTACTGGTAAAGAACAAAAAATTACAATCACAGCTGGTTCCAACTTGAGCGATGATGAAATTGAAAAAGCAGTGAAAGAAGCAGAACAATTTGCGGAAGAAGATAGAAAAAGAAAAGAAGCAATCGATGCGAAAAATGAAGCAGACTCCTTGATTTTCCAAACAGAAAAAACAATGGGCGAATTGGGTGATAAAATCGGTGACGATGAAAAAGTTGCTGTAAACGCTGAACTCGATAAATTGAAAGACCTTGTAAAAGACATGAATCCAGAAACAATGACAGAAACAGATGTAGAAAATGTAAAAGCTGGTATCGAAACATTGACACAAGAATTCTACAAAATCTCTGAAAAATTGTATGCACAAGCACAAGACGCTCAAGGTACACAACCAGGTGATGATGGCGTTGTAGATGTAGATGGTACAGAAATCTAAAATTATCTCGAAATCAATATTTGAATTGTGAAATAAATATAAATGGTAGAGAGGGCAGGCAACTGCCCTTACTCTGCTGTTATAGAGAAAACTTAGTATGTTAAAAAAGAAAATCTTTAGAATAAAGTTTTACTCGATTTTTTTCAAAAAATCGTGGGGCTTGGGGCAACGCCCCAAGGTCTTATCTTTTTTGACTTTGTAAATTAAGGCGGTGAAGAAGTGGCGAATAAACGAGATTATTATGAGGTGCTTGGTGTTGGAAAAGGCGCTACGGATGCAGAACTCAAAAAAGCATACCGTAAAATGGCAGTGAAATACCATCCAGACCAAAATCCAGATAATGCAGAAGCAGAAGCAAAATTCAAAGAAGTCAACGAAGCATATGAAGTGTTGAGCGATTCCCAGAAGAAAGCACAATACGATCAATTTGGTCATGCAGCATTTGAACAAGGTGGCATGGGCGGTGGTGGCGGCTTCTATGGCGGTCAAGAATTCGATATGGGTGACTTGGGTGACATCTTTGGTAGCATGTTTGGTGGTGGCTTCGGTGGCGCAAGAAGAAGTGGTCCTAGACGTGGCAACGATGTGAATGTAAACATCCAATTGTCCTTTGAAGAAGCAATTTTTGGTTGTACCAAAGAAATTTCTGTTGCAATTGTAGATGAATGCGATACTTGTCATGGTACAGGTGCAAAATCTGGTACACATGCAGAAACATGTCCAAAGTGTAATGGTGCAGGTCAAGAACGAGTGGTGCAACAATCCATCTTTGGTATGACAGCAACCATGCGTACTTGTTCCCAATGTAGAGGTACAGGAAAGCTCATCAAAGAACCATGTACCACATGTCGTGGTGCAGGCAAAACACGCAAAACCAAGAAATTTGAAGTCAATATTCCAAAGGGTATTGATAACGGTCAAACCATTCGTCTGGCGGGTAAAGGTGAAATTGGTGAAAAAGGTGGCGGTTATGGCGATTTGTTGGTAACAGTATATGTGCAATCAGATCGTATCTTCACTAGAAAAGGCGCGGATATTTATTGCGATGTACCAATTTCCTTTGTGCAAGCATCTTTGGGTGGCGAAATTGTCATCAAAACCATTGATGGAGAACAAAAATATACCGTCAAACCTGGTACACAACCAGAAACAGTTGTCACATTGCGTGGCGTTGGTGTTCCTCATTTGCGTAATCCAAAAACACGTGGTAATCAAGTGGTGACTTTGAAAGTCAAAATTCCAACCAGTTTGACCACCAGACAAAAAGAATTGCTCAAAGAATTCTATGGTGATGATGTTTCTAGCTTTGAAAAAGGCGATGACACCACAGATGGTGGTAAGAAAAAATCTGCAAAAGAAAAAATCAAAGACTTGTTCAAAGATTGATTTTATGAAAATAAAGCAAACAGCGTTGTAGGGTGTCCTATGACGCTTTTTTGTGGTATGATGAAAAAGAGTGAATGTAGGGCAGGGGCTCTGCTCTTGCTGTCATGAATCACCACAAAACCAAAGATTCTTCGTCGCTGTGCTCCTCTGAATGACAGTACATTGGCATGCGATTGTTGTAGGGGCGATTCACGAATCGACCGCAAAATCAAAGATTCTTCATCACGTTGTTCCTTTGAATGACAGTACATTAACATATGTTGTTGTAGGGGCGACCTGTGGTCGCCAGAAGATGTTCAATCTTCAATTAAGATAGAAATGCGAGGTTTTTATGAAACAATACAGAAAACAAATCCAATCCATACTACTCATTGGGATTTTGCTGCTTTCCACAGCAACCAATGCCTTTGCAGCAGATATGGCATTGCTACAAAAAACAATAGCAGAAGTAGGCACATATGTATATGAAACTGTAGAAAACCCACAGGTGGCATCCACAGGTGGAGAATGGGCAATTCTTGGCTTGTCACGTTCGGACTTGGAGATTCCACAATCTTATTACGATACCTATTATGAAAATTTGGAATCCTATGTCCAAGAAAATAATGGTATCTTGCATGAAAAGAAATATACAGAATATTCTCGTGTCATTGTGGCGTTATCTGCAATTGGAAAAGATGCAACAAATGTGTCAGGTTACAATTTGCTGGCTCCTTTGGGTGATTTCAACAAAACCACTTGGCAGGGAATCAATGGTGCCATTTGGGCTTTGATTGCTTTGGATACCCTAAATTATGAGATTCCACAAAACACAGAAGCAGAAATACAAGCCACAAGAGCATTGTATGTGGATGAGATTTTATCACGTCAGTTGGATTGTGGTGGTTGGAATTTGACAGATGTTGGTGGCAGTGGTGAAGCCGATGCAGATATCACAGGCATGGTTTGGCAAGCACTTGGCAACTATCAAGATATGGAAGAAGTGGCAATTGCCATTGAAAAGTCAATAGATTGCATATCCAACTTGCAAAATGCAGATGGTGGATTTTCTGCTTGGGGTGTTTCTGCATCAGAAAGTGTGGTACAAATTCTCATTGGTTTGATTGCTCTGGATTTGGATATAGAAGACCCTAGATTTGTAAAAAATGGCACCACTTTGCTGGATTGTCTGATGGAATATCATATAGATGGTGCAGGTTTCGCACATGCAATGGATGGTACAACCAACAACCAAATGGCAACAGAACAAGGGTTGTATGGTTTGGTGGCAGTGGAACGATTTTTGCAAAATAAAGCATTTTTATATGATATGACAGATGTTTCGGTGGAATTGGAACTGACAGAGTCCAGTACAATAGAACCAGAAACCTTAGACACAACAGAACAAAAAACCTTTGCAGATATCCAAAACAATCCATATCAAGAAGCAATTGAAGCATTGGCAACTAGGGGTATCATCAATGGAAAAGGTGAAAATACATTTGACCCAGAAGGTAATATGACACGAGCAGAATTTGCAACTCTAATGGTGAATGCATTGGATTTGGAACCAGAAATCACAACCAAGTTTACAGATGTACTAGAAACCGCATGGTATGCTGGAGCAGTTGGTGCTGCAAACGAATATGGTATCATCAGTGGTACCACAGAAACCACATTTGCACCAAATGGTAATATCACAAAACAAGAAGCATCATCTATTTTGACACGAGTTGCAAAGCTTTATGATTTGGATGCAACCCTAGATGAAACAGAAATACGTGATACTTTGGCACAATTTTCTGATTATATGGAAGTGTCAAATTGGGCTAAGGAATCACTTGCATTTTGCTACAAAGAAGGTATCTTGGAGGATTCGGCAATTACAATTGCATCCACCAAAATCCTACAACGTGATGAAATTGCAGATATGGTGTATCAATTGTTACTGGTTTTAAAATAAATATGCGTTCCCTTTTATGATAAGTATTGCTAAGCTTGGAGAAGCGGGCGTACACATAGGTACGCCCCTACAGGTTGCGTGGTGTTCTTGTAGGGGCTGCCCTATGTGGCTGCCCGTGGTGGAATATTTCTACAGACACACTTATCTTGAAAAGAGACGTATACTTTACTGTAGGGAACAACCCCTGTGTTGTTCCTAAATAATAGGAGAACTACATGAAAAAGAAAATTTTGGTGGCTTTGGTGGTGCTGATTGCATTGGTGGTTGCATTTTTTTACAATGACACACCAGTCAATCCCACACAAGAAACAGCATTGGAACAAATAGAAGCAGTACAAATAGAAGAAATTCAAGAAGTACAAGTAGTGCAACCAGAAGAGATTGAACCAGAAGAAATTCAAGTGGATATAGAACCACAAATGGCAGACATAGAACCCTTCATGGAAGAAGAATCCATTTCAGAAGAAGTGATTTTAGAAGAAGTGATTCCAGAAGTGGCTATTGTAGATGAAGCCACAACTTGTACTTTGATGGTCACTTGTGAAACCTTGCTTGCAAATATGGACTTGTTGGATGCAAATAAATGGGAATTGGTGCCAGAAGATGGCATCATCTATTCTGCAACAGAAGTGATTTTTTATGCAGGTGAAAGCGTGTTCAATGTGTTGCAAAGGGAATTGAAATTGAGTCAAATCCACTTGGAATTTGTCAACACACCTGTCTACAATTCTGCTTATATCGAAGGAATCCATAATCTCTATGAGTTTGATGCAGGAGAACGATCTGGTTGGATGTATCAAGTCAATGGTATCTTCCCAAGTTATGGTTGTAGCCAATATCTTTTGGAAGATGGAGATGTGATTCATTGGCAATACACCTGTGATTTGGGTGCAGATTTACAAGGAACAGGCAATGTGCAATGAGAAAGGATATGTGACAATGAAAAATACATTTGCAAACTATCATCCAATGGTGAATTTTGTGTATTTTCTTTTGGTGCTCATTTGTTCCATGGTGTTGTTGCATCCTGTGTGTTTGGGTATTTCTTTTGGTGTGTCTTTGACCTATGCAGTGTATCTAAAGGGTAACAAAATCAAAGGTTTTTTCTTATGCGTATTGTTGCCAATGTTGTTGATTGCAGCTTTGGTAAATCCTGCTTTCAACCATGAAGGAATGACCATTTTGACCTATTTACCAAGTGGAAATCCATTGACTTTGGAATCCATTTTGTATGGTTTGGCAACTGGAATTTTGTTGGTTTCTGTTTGTATGTGGTTTGTTTGCTACAACGAAGTGATGACTTCTGATAAATTCATTTTTTTATTTGGTAAAATGATACCAGCTTTATCTTTGTTGATTTCTATGGTATTGCGATTTGTACCAAAGTTCCAAACACAAATGAAATTGGTTGTCAATGCACAAAAGGGTATGGGTTATGATGTGGCAAATGGCAGTTTGTGGTCAAGAGCCAAATGTGGTATGACCATTTTATCCAGTATGGTCACTTGGTCATTGGAAAACGCAATTGAAACAGCAGATAGTATGAAAAGTAGAGGATATGGGCTACCGAAACGATCAGCTTTTTCTATTTATACATGGGAAAGTCGTGACACAAAGGTTATGATATGGTTGGTATCTTTGGGTGTTTGTATTGGTTTGGGTGGTGTAATGGGTGGCTTTTCCTATCGCTATTTCCCAACATTGCAAATGCATTTGGGCACAGATACAGTGGCATTGTGGATGGCTTATGTGGCTTTGTGTGCAACACCAATCTACATTGAGAAAAAGGAGGTGAAAGCATGGCAACGTACACAATCAAGGACTTGAGTTTTTCTTATCCAGAGCAAGATAAAAAGGTTCTGCAAGAAATCAACTTGGAAATCACACAAGGTGAATTTGTGGTTTTATGTGGTTTGTCTGGTTGTGGCAAAACCACTTTGTTGCGTCAACTAAAACCCATACTTTCACCACATGGACAAAGAAGTGGAAGCATTTTATATGATGGAAACGATATTTTTTCCATGAACCAAAGAGAACAAAGTACGCAAATTGGATTTGTATTGCAATCACCAGATAATCAAATTGTGACAGATAAAGTGTGGCATGAATTGGCTTTTGGTTTGGAAAGCCTAGGCTTGGATACACCAACAATTCGATTACGTGTGGCAGAAATGGCTTCATTTTTTGGTATCCAAAACTGGTTTCATAAAAAAACATCTGAATTGTCAGGTGGTCAGAAACAACTACTCAATTTGGCATCCATCATGGCAATGCAACCAGAGGTTTTGATTTTGGATGAGCCGACAAGCCAATTAGACCCCATTGCAGCAGCAGACTTTTTGGCAACCATTGGCAAAATCAATCGTGAATTGGGCACCACCATCATTTTGACAGAACATAGGATTGAGGAAGTATTGCCACTTACAGATAGACTTTTGGTGATGGAATCAGGCAAAATCATAGCAGATAATACCCCATCTACTGTAGGCGAATATTTGGCAAAAGAGAAACATCCTATGTTTTCTGCAATGCCAACTCCTATGTGGATTTATGGAGCAGTGCCAAATGAATTGCAATGCCCCATTACCATACGTGATGGTAGAAATTGGCTGTCTGACTATGCCAAAACAACAGAATTGCAACCAGTACCCATGAAACCAGTACCAGAAAAACAGAATCCTTTGATAGAAATGAAAGAAGCTTGGTTTCGATACGAAGCAGATGCAGAAGATGTGATACGAGGCTTGGATTTGACCATATATCAAGGTGAATTCTTGGCACTTCTCGGTGGCAATGGAACAGGCAAAACCACAATCTTATCATTGCTATCTGGCTTACAAAAACCATATCGAGGTACTTTGCAAATAGAAGGCAAGTCTGCAACTGAAATTTCAGATACAGAACGATTTGGCAACTTATTCGCAGTGTTGCCACAAAATCCACAAAGCCTGTTTGTGAAGAAAACAGTGGAATTGGACTTATGGGAAGTAATGAAACAGAAGCAAATTTCATCAGAAGAAGCAAAAAAAACCATTGCAGATGTGGTGCAACTTTGTGGATTGGAACAAGTGCAAAACCAACATCCATATGATCTGTCTGGTGGGGAACAACAACGTTTGGCTTTGGCAAAAGTGCTGCTTTTGGATGCAAAAATCCTATTGTTGGATGAGCCGACAAAAGGTATGGATGCAGCCTTCAAAAAAACATTTGCAGGCATTCTACAAACTTTGTTACAAAGAGGGATCACAATTGTGATGGTCAGTCATGACATTGAATTTTGTGCAACCTATGCAGAACGTTGTGCAATGGTGTTTGATGGCAAAATTGTCACAAAAGGCACACCACAAGGATTCTTCAGTGGCAATGGATTTTATACCACAGCAGCAAACCGTATGTCGAGACACCTGTTGTCAAATGCAGTGACAGCAGAAGATGTGATTGTCAGTTGTGGTGGTATTGTAGAAGAAGTGCAAATACCCAACATCCCATTGAATATCCAATCAAAACCATCACAAACACCAGAAATACAAATGAAAAAATCTACAAAAAAGAAACATTGGTTGGGAATTTGTTCTTTGATACTATTGGGTTTGACATTGCTCATTGGTGGCGATACAGGCACAGAGCTTGCAAGCAATTTTCATTTATTTGGACGTGGTGAATTTTTGGATACACCATATATGGGCAGATATCTTTTGTATTTGGGGTGTATTGTTTTATCGGTGGTGGGTCTATTTGTCAATTTTATGGATATGCCAGCAAAATCCACCTATGAACAGATGCCAGTAGAAAAACGCATTCTTTCCAAACGAACCAAGGTGGCAATGGCTATGATTTTGCTACTGATACCACTGACTATCTATGTAGGAACTTATTTTTTTGGCAGTCGCAAATATTATTTCATTGCACTGCTCATTATTTTGGAAACCATGCTTCCATTTGTTCTGATTTTTGAAGATAGAAAGCCACAAGCACGTGAATTGGTGGTCATTGCAGTGTTGTGTGCAATTGGTGTTGCTGGTAGAAGTGCTTTCTTTATGTTGCCACAATTCAAACCAGTGGTGGCATTGGTGATTCTTTCAGGTATTGCATTTGGTGGGGAAGTGGGCTTTTTGGTGGGTGCCATCACAGCTTTTGCTTCCAATATGTTTTTTGGTCAAGGACCTTGGACACCGTGGCAGATGTTTGCATTTGGCATCATTGGTTTTTTGGCTGGAATTTTGTTTCGCAAAGGTTGGATTTCCAGAAACCCCCTTTCCTTGGCAATCTTTGGAGGTGTTGCAACTTTTGTCATTTATGGTGGTATCATAGATGCTGGCTCTTATTTCATGTATCAAAGTGTTTGGAATCCAGATGTGTTTTTTGCAAGCCTGTTGATGGGGATTCCTTTTAATATGTTACATGCAGTTTCTACAATTTTCTTTTTGATGGTGCTATCAGAGCCTATGCTTGAGAATTTGGATCGCATCAAGGTGAAATATGGTTTATTGGAGTGAAGATTATTTATATAATGTGTAGTGAAGCAGGAAATTGAGTGGCAAAATTTTAGTTTTTAATTTATTCAAATGTTAGAGCCTTTTAGACCGTACCTTTTGACACCAAAAGGTACCCCAAAAGTGCCACTCTTTGCGAAGGCGTGGAGCCCCGATTTAAGAGGGTCTTAACCCGACGGGTCATCATTTTGCAAGCAAAATCACCTACGGTGACCGCCATATCTTTGGCGGTGAGTCCTTAAAAATACCCCCGACAGACAGATGGCTAGTGGCATAAACCCTACGATTAGACCGTGAGTGACAAGCCCCTCACCTCTTAATTACTGGTTCAAAAGCGTATGCTATGGAGTTTCTGTAGGGGGTACCTGTGTGTCCGCCCGTTGTGTAAGACAGAGCAACATGAATCAGAAAAGGAAAAAATAAATTTATGAAGAAAGAAATCCTGTGCCCTTTGGTATGGGATTTTTTTTTGTTTGAATTGTTTTTAGGATTTTAAGCGTCGCAGACTTTAATCCGCAGAACGTATCGGAAAGAAATCCGACGGCAAAGCCGTTTTGCGTAGCAAAATACTGACCAGAATCGCATTTCGTCAGGGTCATCACTTTGCCTTGCAAAGTCAGCTTACGCTGCCCGCATTCTTGCGGTGAATGGGACAAAAAGCGATTTCTAGGTGATCAAAGAATCACTTGTGCGAGGAAATCGTCTTTTTTACCGCTGCCTAGAACTTGAAATCCTGATTTCAAGTTAGTGTATTACAAATGGCGTTTGCGTAATAAAAATTTCTCAAATAATGCAATGCTTTGGTACATACAAGCTGCCAAAATTGCCAACACAATGACACTGAGCATCACCCAATCCAATTTGAATACCTGACTTCCATAGACAATGAGGAATCCAAGTCCAGCTTGTGCCACCAAAAATTCACCAACAATGACACCCACGAAGGATAAACCCACATTGATTTTCAAAGCATTCAAAATACAAGGGATGTTTGCTGGAAACACCACTTTTTTGAGAGTTTGCATCTTAGAGCCACCAAAGACTTGGATCAGCTTGATTTTCTCTTGGTCAATTTGTAGAAAACCAGTCAGCACATTCATAATGGTGACAATGACAGAAGTGAAGAGTGCCACAGCAATAATGGATTTTTGGTTGTTTCCAATCCAAACAATGATGATGGGTGCCAAAGCAGTTTTAGGCAATGCATTGAGCACCACCAGATATGGTTCCAAAACATCACAGACAAATGGATTCCACCACAGAAGCACTGCAATCAAAGTACCCAAAAGAGTACCCAATAAAAAGCCAACTACAGTTTCCCAAAGTGTGGTGAATACATGATAAAACAAAGTGCCATCTTGGATCATGGCTATGGCAGATTGGAACATTCTTGTAGGTTGACTGAAAATAAATGGATCAATCCACCTACAGATAGCAGCAACTTCCCATAACACAAAAAAGGAAACCAAAAGTGCAATTTGAATCCACAAAATACGATGTTTACGCTTTTCAATTCTATCCAAAAACAAGGATTGCTCTTTGGAAATATCAACTTGTGGTGGTTTTTTCTGATTCCACATGGATATCCAACTCCTTCCAAATACGGTTGAAATACTCTCTAAATTCTGGTGCTTCTCTGGTTTGCATGGGGCTGTGTTCCCCAATAGAAAGCTCGATGGTATGGATGTTTTTGATGGTTGCAGGTCTGGCAGAAAACACCACCACACGGTCAGATAAACTGATGGCTTCGGAAATATCGTGGCTAACCAAAATGGCAGTTTTCTTCTCTTTGCGTATGATGGAACCGATTTCATCAGAAACAGTCAAGCGTGTTTGATAATCCAGTGCTGAAAAGGGTTCATCCAACAACAAAATATCTGGATGTATGGCAAGGGTTCGAATCAATGCCACACGTTGACGCATACCACCAGAAAGTTGGCTTGGATACTGCTCCATAAATGCACCAAGACCATATTGTTCCAATAAATGCTCCACATAAGAGGTGTTTTCAGGGGTCAACATCCCTTTGATTTCCAGACCCAAAAGTGCATTTTCTTTGACGGTACGCCACTCTAAGAGATGATCCTTTTGCAACATATATCCAATTTCACCATCAATGGAAATGGTGCCAGAAGAAGGCTTCAACAACCCAGATAACATGGATAATAGAGATGATTTGCCACAACCACTAGGTCCTACAATGCTCAAAAATTCACCTTGAAAAACTTCCAAATTGAGATGGGAAACAGCTGGTGTTTCGCCATTTTTGCTATGATAATGAAGGCTCACATCCTCCAAAGATACGATGGTACGCATGGTAACGTCCTCCTTTTGCAATCGCTATAAAATCAGTATATGGTTGTTTCAGACATAAGTGCTTTTCCAAATTTAGTTCTTTTTTATGATTTGAAACATAGATTATATCAGTGGACAAGAACACAAAAAGGAGCGATATCATGTACAATAGACGATATGAAAAAATATTTATTATGCTACGTCAAGAACAAGCTGGTTTTGGCATTGGACATAGGGCACCTTGGGGTAGTTGTATTCTGGAATTGAAAAATGGATTGGGCTATTTAACCATCCAAGTTCAAGGGTTGCAGTGTCAAGAAGGATATCAGGTATATTTGTTGGGTGGTTTGGGATGCAAGCAAAAGGATTTTTTATGTGGGACACTTTTGGTGGAAGAAAATGGACGTGGTACTTTATCTTGGACCTTTTCACCTGAAACAATAGAAGTGGGTGGTATGGTTTTGGAGGATATTCATACAGTTGCTATTTTGGTGGAACAGAAAGAAAATATATTGGTTCCTATGTGTGGCTATATTGGGGATGCAGTACAGTGGAAACAAGAATTTTTGAACCAACGCAAGCAACCGATAGCAAAGCAAGTGGAACAACCAGTGATAGAAGAAGTCATTATGGAAGAGACAACATTACAAGCAGCAGAAGCGGTAGTACAAATGCAAAATCCTGATTATCATGGCAATTTTAGAGGGTTGCTCAGCAAATTCAAAGCAGAATTGGCAGAACTTCAAGAAGCAGGCATCTTTTCTACCAAGGAAATGGAGCAAATTGAAAGAGCAGGAAAGGTGCAAAAAACAGAAGAAGTATTGGAATCTGTTGCAGAAGAAGAAATGTCAGAGCCAGAAATCACGCCAGAAATTCCAGAAGAAGAACCAGTACCAGAAGTGCAATACATAGGTTTGGAAGAAGCGATTCTATTGGAAGGAGTACCATTGTCTTGGCGAAATGAACTCTTTTTCTTGTTGGCAATGAAAAAATATGGTGGTTTCCTTTGGTATCCAGATGAGTGGCTTTTGGGTGTACCAGCAAAATTGGAAGATGAAGATATGGCTCATTTCTTTGGATTCACCTATTTTTGGCAACCAGAAAATCAGGATTTTGGTTATTGGATGATGGAATTGGAAATGAATACACAGGAAATGGCATAATTGAAAAATTTCATATTGCCAATACATCTTCTTCTATAGTATGATATCATTAAGAAAGTATTGTGTACCAATAGAAGGAGAAAGATATGCGTATTCGAAAAAGAGCTTGGACAGAAGCGGAAATAGAAAACAATAGCAAAGTCATCAACGATGCAGTGGAGTACAAAGGCAGATGGTCAGAATTATTTGGCAATGACAATCCCATCTATGTGGAAGTGGGCTGTGGCAAAGGTGGATTCATCACCAAAAATGCAAAGGCTTATCCTGATGTGAATTATATTGGAATTGAACGTCAACAAGCGGTGGTTGCAGTTGCTGCCAGAAAAGTGGAAGCGGAGTTACCCAATGTGGCTTTGGTTTGGGAAAATGCAAGAAATTTATCAGAATTGTTTGAAGTGGGTGAATTCCAAAGATTGTACCTCAACTTCAGCGATCCATGGCCTAAGAAACGTATGTACAAACGTAGATTGACCTATCGTGATTTCTTGAAAAGCTATCGTGAAGTAATGGGTCAAAATGCAGAAATTTTCTTCAAAACAGACAATCGTGATTTGTTTGAGTTTTCTTTGAATGAATTCTGTGCCGATGATTGGAAGATGTCCAACATTTCCTTGGATTTGCACAATAGTGACTATGAGGGCAATATTATGACAGAATATGAAGAGAAATTCTCTGCAGCAGGTATGCCAATTTATCGTTTGGAAGCAAGATACGAAACCAAATAAAAACGAAATAAATAAAAAGAAACGATACATCAAGGTTGAACTCGGTGTATCGTTTTTTGTATGAAGTTACATTGGTAAATGTGAAGAGTATTTATATAATGTGTAGTGAAGCAAGAAGATAAATATAATAATTCAATCCTTTAATTTATTCAAATGTTAAAGACTTATAGACCGTACCTTTTGACACCAAAAGGTACCCCAAAAGTGCCACTCTTTTCGAAGGCGTGGAGCCACGCTATAAGGTGGTCAAGACCCCCTTATATATCCCCCCGATAGACGGATGTATAGAAAATTAAATCCTACGATTAGACCGTGAGTGACAAGCCCCTCACCTCTTGATTACTGCTTCAAAACCAAAGTAAGATGTAAATAAATGCTTTTTTTAGGTTCCATTCAACCTTTGCTTGCAAAGTGGAACCCTCTCAATTATTACTAGTAAAAGTTTCAATAAGCGTCTCTAGCCATGAAGGAAGTACGCTCAAGCCATAAATTATAGCAATAGCCACCTCTATTCCACCTTGCAAAGGAGTTTCGAGGAGTCGCAGCCTCCTTGAACCGTGCTCCACGCTTCGGAAGTAGTGGCACTTTTTGTTACTTTTTAGTGTCAAAAAGTAAGGTCTGAATGCTTTAAAACGTGAATAAATTCCTACCTAATATTAATTCACAAACATTCCAACGGGTGACGAAACGTCACCCCTACAAAACAAACGATACTACAGATTATAAGCATAATCGTTATGAAAATCAATACACATAATGTTATTTTCATGCTCTTGGATGCGTATTGGTATACACCTGACGTGTTTTGGGATGTTCTGTTTGCACATAAATCTGTGTGGAAGCAAGGTCTGTATGTCCCATCAATTCTTGCACCGTTTGCACATCAGCACCATTTGCAATCATATGTGCTGCAAAGGAATGTCGCAAAGAATGGGGTGTCACTTCTTCTTTTATGCCAGCTTCGACACCATATGCTTTCATCAACTTCCAAATTCCTTGGCGTGTCAATGGTTCCCCTCTACGATTGAGAAATAGACATTTTTGACGTTCTTCTTTGACCAGTTGGATGCGTCCTAGGGTTTCATATTGTTCCAAAGCAGTTTTTGCTTCTGCGCCAATGGGTATGGTACGTTCTTTGAAGGTGGTACCCTTTGGTTTGCAACGTACATAGGACAGCAACAGGTTTACATCCTGCACTTCCAATAGAATTAGCTCAGAAACACGAATGCCAGTTGCATACAATAGCTCCATAATGGCTTTGTCACGCAAACCCTTTGCATCAGATAAATCTGGTTGCAGAAGCAGTTGTTCTATATGCTCTATGGATAAAATGACAGGTTTCTTTTTTTGTACCTTTGTCAATTCCACATCTTCTATGGGATTTTCTTGCAACACACCAAATTGTACCAAATAGGCAAAGTATCCACGTAAAGAAACAAGGGTTCTTTGCACAGTGGACATGGATTTACCAGCTTTTTCTAGCTGATATACATATGCCAAAATATTGGTTTGGTTGATTTGCGACACACGAAAAATGCCTAGTTTTTCCAAATATTCTGCAAAACCACGCAAGTCACGTTCGTAGGATAGCCATGTATTCAAAGAAATTTTTTTCTTCACTTTTCGATATTCCAAATAGGTTTGGATACTTTCTTTCATAAATTCACCTCTTTTAGTTACAGCAAAGCAGACGTTCAATGCCAACACCAATTGCAATGGGTATAAAGGATAGCAAAAGCAATAGAATGTATTCCATATGTGTGCCATTGATGGTTTGCTTTCGTTTGTGGATTGTAGTGTTTCTGCTCAATTTTGTTGTATAGAAAATGGCAACACACATCATAGCAATATAAGCAGGAATCAAAATCAAATTTTGTGGCAAATAGGACACAATCACAAGCCAAATACCACCAACACCATAGGTCAAAAGTATCATAGCAGAGCAAAACCCCAAGGAAATGCCACGAAACAAAAAAGCAGAACCAGAAACCACCATACCAATGGGTCTCCAGCCACCAAGCCAAATGAGCAGCTGGTATTTGCCATATTTCCAGAAAATTTCACCATAGGACTGCAAAGTTCCTGTTTCGGTGCCTTCTTCCAAAATAACACCCATATCCGATAGCCAACCAATGCCAACATAATTGGCAAAAACAGCACCAATGGCAATGCCACACAAAAAAATGCCACAAACGGAATAAAGTAACTTCAGCATCTGGGTATATGATTTTCGTAGTTTTTTTTGTACCATAACATCTGCACATCCCTTCTTGTCCTAGTACAAGGATATGCGTGTAGGTATCGTTTATGATAGTTTACCACGATGTTTTCAGATTGGGTAGTGGTTTTGTGAAGATATCTCTACATGTAGATTTTTACTTTTATAGTGTCAGTGATTTGTGTTGCATTTGGCATGATGTATTCTTGTTATGGGGTTATATTTTGTCATTCAGAGGAACAATGTGACGAAGAATCTTTGATTTTTCAATTATCTTTCAATATCCACAAAAACTCTTGTGTTTTTATGTAGAAACAGCTAAAATAAAAAAGAATGTTATTGTAAATAAAATATATCAAACGAGGTGTCAATATGAAATTATCTGAAAGAGCTTCAAGCATCAAACCATCTAGTACATTGGCAATTTCTGCAAAAGCAGGTCAACTGAAAGCAGAAGGCAAAGACATCATCACTTTTGGCGTTGGTGAACCTGATTTTGATACACCAGAACATATTCGTGCAGCTGGTATTGCTGCCATCAATAATGGGGAAACCAGATACACAGCAGGTTCTGGTACACCAGTACTTCGTCAAGCTGTGTGTGATAAATTCAAAAGAGACAATGATTTGGACTATACACCAGCACAAATCGTCATCAGCAATGGTGCCAAACACTCTTTGATCAACACATTTATGGCAATTCTAAACGAAGGTGACGAAGTAATCATTCCAGCACCTTTTTGGCTGAGCTATTCTGAAATGGTTCGCATTGCTGGTGGTGTTCCAGTTGTGGTACAAACCAAAAAAGAAAATAAATTTATGTTGGTCAAAGAAGAACTCACTGCTGCATATACTGAAAAAACAAAAGCAGTTGTTTTGACAAGTCCATCTAACCCAACAGGTATGGTTTCTTCTTTGGAAGATTTGCAAATGGTTGCAGATTTTGCTGTGGAAAAAGATATCTTTGTGGTTTCCGATGAAATCTATGAAAAACTCATTTATGATGATGAGTTGAAACACATCAGTATCGCATCCTTGGGCAAAGAAATTTATGATAGAACCATTGTCATCAATGGTGTTTCCAAAAGCTATGCTATGACTGGTTGGAGAATTGGTTTTGCAGCAGCTCCCTTGGAAGTGGCAAAACTTATGTCTTCTTTGCAATCCCATATGGCATCCAATCCAAATTCCATTGCACAAGCAGCAACTTTGGCAGCTCTCAATGGTCCTCAAGATTGTGTCAAAGAAATGTGTGTGGAATTCAAAAAAAGAAGAAATTACATCTACGAAAGAGAAGAAGCAATTCCAATGATTTCTGCTTTGGAACCACAAGGTGCTTTCTATCTCTTTGTGAATGTAACTGGTACATATGGTAAAAAACATGGTGCAAATGAAATTCAATCTGCAGCTGACTTTGCTTCCATTTTGTTGGATGAAAAATACGTTGCAGTTGTACCTTGTGCAGACTTTGGTATGCCTGATTATATCCGTCTTTCCTATGCAACCAGCATGGAACTCATTGCAAAAGGTATGGATCGTATTGCAGAAATGGTTTCTGAATTGGTGTAAACCATTCACTCAAAATTTTCGGGATGTCGGGGACGCCATCCCCTACAAAACCAAATGCTATGTAGGGATGGTGAATTTCATATTCATCCAATATCACTAAATGTAGGGGTGGATTCTATATCCACCCGTTGTTTCGCTTAAATTGTTTGTATAGTCCCAATTAAAGATAAAAGAGTTTTTATATATTGTAGGGTACGCATTGTATGCGTACCGAAAGTAGAATGCATACAATGCATTCCCTACATAATTAAGATATGTCATGTATATTAGGTCTCATTAAGTTTAGTTGTAACTTTGTCTAATATAGAAAGAGGTGTTTTCTTTGGCTTATGAAGTGGTAAACAGCGAATGTACCCATGTTGGAAAGATTGTACGTGTGACAGTGGATGAAATTACATTGCCAAATGGCAAAACCACCTATCGTGAAACAGTGATTCGTGGTGCAAGTGCTGGTGCAGTGCTTCCCATTATGCCTGATGGTAAGTTGCTTTTTGTACGTCAATATCGTCATGCTTATGCAGAAATGATGTTGGAAATTCCAGCTGGTATTTTGGAAGATGGTGAAACACCAGAAGAAGGTGTTTTACGTGAATTGGAAGAAGAAACTGGCTTCAAAGGTGGCAAAGTTGAGTATCTTTGCGAAATGTATCCAACTGTTGGTTTTTGTGATGAAAGAATCCATATGTACATTGCTTCTGATTTGACAGAAGGCGTGCAACACTTGGATGCTGATGAATTTGTGGAAATCGAGACCTACACCTTGGAAGAAGCCCTTTCTATGATTACAAATGGACAAATCAAAGATGGCAAAACCATTTTGGCAATTTTCGCATACAAAAGTAGACTGTAATACACAACTAAACATGATATTGTAGGGGCGGACTTCTCACCGCCAAAGATATGGTGGTCACCGCAGGTGATTTTGCTTGCAAAATGATGACTGTGTGTCCGCCCGTTCTGTTAGAAAGGAAAACCTATGAAAATATTAGTGGATGCAGATGCTTGTCCAGTGAAGGAAATCATTGTTTATTTGGCAAAAAAATACGATGTTTCTGTGGAAATGGTGACAGATTCAGCCCATGTCTTGTACTATGCAGAACCATTTGTACATGTTACAACAGTAGACAAAGGCTCTGATAGTGCAGATTTGAAGATTGCAAATTTGACACAAAAAGGTGATGTTGCAGTCACTGGAGATTATGGACTGGCTACTTTGTTATTGGCAAAGGGTGCTACAACACTGCATCACAATGGATTTTTCTATACCCCTGAAAATATAGATCGTATGTTGTTTGAACGTCATTTATCTAGGGAAATGCGTAGACAGAAAAAGGGTAGAAGTGGTCGCATCGCCAAAAGAACCAAAGAAAATGACGAAGCATTCCAAAATGCATTGGAACGAGTTTTGCAACAAGAAAAATAAACATAAAAAAGGAATCACATCAGCATGTGACTCCAAATAAGCGAAATAGAATGGTGTAGTAACGTTGGTTGCTACGCTATTTTTTTTTGTTTCAAAAGATAAATGGTAATACACCATAAAAGAATGTCAAAAGAAAAATCAAATACATAGGCACAGTGAAGAACTTTTCACGGTATTCTTTTGGAATATCCAGTCTTGGTGGATTGTTACGCACAAACAAATACAAAACACCAACCAAAAATGGCAATGAAATCATAAAGCTACCAAGGGAATAAATGAAAAAGTCCATATTGGTAAACTCAATGGCAGATTCTGTTGTTTCTGCAATGGAACTTTGGGAAATAAAGTATGTGGATACATTGGTTCCATTGATGATAAAGTGGGGGATAATGGAAGCAAAAATAGAACCACTACGCTCCACCAAAAAACAAAAGAATAAACCAGCTATAAATGCATAGAAGAACTGTTGTGGATTCATATGCAGCATACCAAACAACAACGCACTACAAAAAATGGCTCGTTTGCGTCCTAACATTTGATAGCCAGATAAGAAAATACCACGCACCAACAATTCTTCCAAAATTGCAGGTAAAATTGCCATTGCAACCAAAGTACTCCATAGACTTTCGTTTTCTAAGCTCATAAAAGCTTCATTGACAAGATTTGGAAACACCAAAGATGCCAAAAATGAAAGCAGTGCCATAAAAGGTTGCACAACAATGGCAAATAGACTGACCAAAACCACATTTTTCCATGATAATTTATGGATACGCAATATGGTCAATGGATTTTTACGAGTCACCAAAAAATAAAACAGTATTGGTAAAATAGAGTATATCACCTGTGCAAATATATTTTGTCCATTGAAAGAGAGAGATTCTACAAATGGAAACAAATAAAATACATATCCAAATCCAATGAAAATAAGGAAGTAGATCAATGCAAAGCGGTTCGTTTGTTTGACTGGGTTCATGTGTTGCCTCCTAAGGATGAATCAATATTTTTCGTTGTATTTTTTTGTGATGTATTCGCTAAAGAACATTTTGACAGTTGCCAAAATTGGTACACCCAAGAACATACCAACAGCACCACCAAGGGAACCACCCAAAACAACAGCAAGAATAATCCAAATTGGGCTCAAATCCAAAGAATCACCAAGGATTTTTGGTCCAAGATAGTATCCATCAAATTGTTGCAAAATGATAACGAAAATAATGACCCAAATTGCAGTGACGGGGTTGATCAAAAGGATAATCAAACAAACAGGAATTGCACCAATAAAAGGACCGAAGTATGGAATCATATTGGTGACACCTAGAATCAAACTGAACACAAGGGTATAAGGTACATTGAGCAATGTGAAACCCACAAGACAAATCAGCCAAACAATCAAAGAATCAAATGCTTTTCCAACAATGAATTTTTGAAAGATGATATTGATACGTCCAATGGTATGCAAAATATGACCAGATTTTTCACGAGAAGTCAGTGCCATTACAATTTTTTTACCTTGTTTGGCAAAGAGTTCTTTTTCCAACAACATATAGAAAGAAATGAAGATTGCCATAATCACATCAAATGTGATTTTACCCACAGAATATAAGTTGGTCAAAATACCAGAAACCAAAGTTGGCAAATTTTCAAATGCATTGAACAAAGGACTGAAGATGTATGCCAAAGTGGACTCCACATCCTTAGAGTCAATAAAATCAATTTGATCAAAGAAATGAGAAATGGTATAACTCAAATCCTCCACATATGTTGGCAATTGTGGAATAAATGTTAAGAAGGAATCCTTTAATTCAGGTACCAAATAGAGGATAATCCAAGTGATACCTCCAAAGAAGATCAAATAGTTCAACAAAATACAAAAAGAACGAACCGGTTTTCTGTGATGATGCAAAATAGGATGTATTTTCAAAAGATTGCGTTCAAAAAATTTCATAGAAGGATTCAGCAAATATGCCAATGCAAATCCAATGATAAAAGGAGAACCAATGCGAGCAGATGCTTGTAGAAAAGCAGTGGTTTTTTCACTCAAATCAGGAAGATTACCAACTACTTTTTCAAATAAAATAACAGCTGCTGCAACAAGGAAGATATAAAAACCAATTTTTGTATATTGGGTATCTATTTTTTTAAAATCGAACTTTTTCATATGATAACTCCTTATAACGAGATAAAAGTGATGTTTCTATTATCATACTATGAAATGAATAGAAATTCTATAAGAAACATAAAATTTAGCAATATTTTGTAGAATTTTACAAATGATGTGAAGATGCAAACACAAAACAAAGGCATACAATAGTATACCTTTCTGCGTGTCGAAAAAGCCGACACGCTAACTTGAAATCAGGATTTCAAGTTGTAGTCAGAGGTGAAAATGATCGGTTCCATCACCATAAATGGCTTGAAACCGCCATTTTTCCTCGAACGAGCAAAGCCCGTTCTGCGGATGAAAGTCTGCGACGCTAAAACCAAAAGAAAATTCTTGGTTTTTTGACAGTCTGAACGATATATAATAGTATACCTTTATTTTATGGTGGTTATTCCAAATTATATCAAATCGGAAGCCAAAGGTAGCGTAATTTCAAATACAGCACCATCATCATTATATGCAGTTAAGGTTCCATTCATCATTTCTACAGAGGTTTTGGCAATGGATAATCCCAATCCAAAATTACCACCTTTTCCTTTTTGAAATCGTTCAAAAATTTGATTGATATTAGAAATACCATCACCATCATCTTTTATTTTGAGCATCATTTTGTTTCTGGTTTTGTGCAAAGAAAGTGAAACCTCTTTTTTTGCATAGCGAATGGCATTGGACATAACATTGCCAATGGCTCCACTGAGCAGCTCTTCATTTGCCAAGCAATATGCATTTTCAGCAATGGATAGGGATACGTGAATGTTTTGCGTTTGTGCATATCCAGCATAAGAAGATAAAAATTCATTTAGAAAATCGCCTATGTTTTGTTTGGATAGACGTTTCTTTTTATCAAAACCTTCAACCCTTGCCAAAGTGAGCAAACCATCTACCAAAGAGGTCAAATGTTTGGTTTGGTCAGAAATCAGGTGTGCAGTGCCTTTTGCATCCTCAAAAATACCCATTGCAATCCCATCTGCATAACCTTGTATATTCATAAGAGGTGTACGCAATTCATGGGAAGCATTGTGTAAAAAGGTTTTTTGTGCATTGTTGTATTGATAAATGCTACGGTTCAATTCGTTGATTTTTTGGGTTAGGATATGGATTTCCAGACTACTTTTGTTTTCGGGTAATAGTACCAATTCATTGGCTTGATATGCATCTAAAGTAGAGACAATATCTGTGATGGGTTTGGTGATTTGTGTAGAAATTTTACGAGAAAGTGGTAGAAAAACACTCAAAACCACAAGGGATACCAAGAACAAAATTCCGTTGAGTGCCAATATAAAACTAGAAGAAATTTGTCCAGAAGTGATGTACACTACTTTATCAACTGTAAGTTTGTTACCCACATCAATTTGCATTGCATGATAGTTTTGAAATCCTTGTGAAAAGGAAATGGCACCTGCTTCTAAGCTGGTTTTGGCGTATGCTTTTTCTAAAATTGCATCATCTAAAAAATCCAAATCATATTCTTTCAAATCACTGAGCTGACCCAATTGATCAAAAATAAGAAGTTCTGTATTTTCTAGCTTGCTGCTGCTCATGGAAAGTTGCATCAATCCAATTTCATTATTTTTTGCTTTGATAGAAGACTGTGATTGATTACTTTGAATGCTTTGCTCCAAAAGTATGCCTGCTTCTTCTAAATTGGCTTTGGACTCCATATAGGTATAGGTATAAACCAATAAATTGAACAATATAAAAATAGATAAAGGGATGGCAATAATCAATATAAAAAATGGCTTAGATATTTTATTTTGAATGGAAACCATTTACATCTCCTCCAATTCCAATTTGAATCCAAATCCCCAAACAGAAACAATACGTACATTGGTTTTGATGAGTTTTTTACGCAATCGCTTCAATACATCATCACAGGCTTTGGTATCTGTTTCAAAGTCAAATTTCCAGACGTTTTTGAGGATTTCTTCTCGGGAAACTGCTTTGTCAGAGTGTTCAAATAGATATACCATCAGTGCAAATTCTGTGGGTGTCAAATCTAAGGTTTCACCTTTGGCTGTACAGGTTTTGTAAGCCACATCCAATAGTATATTTCCATAGGACAAAGTTTCTTTTTTTGCTGTTTGCTCACTGATTGCCATACGTCTGAAAATAGATTTGACACGCACCACCAATTCCATAGGTGCAAATGGTTTCACCAAATAATCATCAGCACCCATGGTGATTCCTGTGATGCGATCCAGTTCTGTATCCTTTGCAGAAACAATGACAATGGGTACATTGTGTTTTTCTCTAATGGTAGAACAAAGGGTAATGCCATCTGTACCGGGCATCATCACATCTAAAATCACCATATCAGAAGGGTTTATCTCAAAAGCAGATAACAACGCATCTCCAGTTGGAAAGGTTTCCACAATATAACCACTGTTTTTCAAAAATCCACTGATGATGTCTCGAATACTTTTTTCATCATCTGCTACATATATAGTTTGCATATTCATCACCTCATGGTGGTATTTTAGCATAGGAATATCTGGAAGAAAAGTGCATTTTCAATTTTGCCTATAGTTTGCCTATTTTCAACCGATGATTTTCCACTGGCATATGTTATATACTTTGGTTACAGGGAAAACAAAAATAATCCACATCCCTGAACGAAAGGAGAATGTATATGTTGAAAAAAAGAATGGTAACATCTATGATGGTAGGAGCAATGCTCATTGTATCTATGAGCACACAGGCATTTGCAGCAACAGTAGGAGAAGATGGTACAAGAACACCTGAATTTTCCAAAGAGGAAGTTTCTGCTGGATTGGCTGAAAAGGGACTTACCTTAGAGGAAGCACTTGCAAACTTAGAAGCAAAGAGCATAACCTTACAAGAAGCCAAAACAAAAATGGAAGACTTGGAAGCTAAATTGGCAGAAAAAGGTATGACTTTGGAAGAAGCATTGGAAAAGTGGGAATCCAAAGGTTTGGGTGCTAGATTAGCAGAAAAAGGGATTACCTTAGAAGAAGCACTGGCAAATCTGGAATCTAAAAGTTTGGCTTTGGAATCAAAGATTGCAGAAAAAGCAACGAAAGTTGGTCAAAAGAACAGAAATCGAGAAGAAACAGAAAGTTTATAAGTATTGTTTGTAGGGAGAATTCTATATCCTCCCATTTTCAGGCATAACAAAAAGCGATACCCATATTTCTATAGGTATCGCCATTTTTATGTTGTAAAGGCAATTCCGCACAACCCTGATTGCAAAATTTGAGGGTTGTGCGGTGTTGACTAAGTTAAACTCTACTTACACCAAGTGTAACTTTTTCGCCATTGACATTCCATTCTTTGGAATATTCACCACCAGCACCAGCAACAACTTCTTCTGCCAAAACATCAGCAGAAATGTCATTTGCTGCAAAGACTGCTGCAACTTTATCATTACCTGTGTGATAAACACGGATACGGTCAGTTACATTGAAATCAGCTTCTTTACGCATGGTTTGGATTTTGCTCACCAATTCACGAACAAAGCCTTCTTCAATCAATTCTTCTGTCAAGTTGGTATCCAAAACAACAGTCAAATTGGAATCGCCACTGGATACGAAACCACCTTTTTCAGATGTTTCTACCAATACATCATCCATTTCCAAAACAACTTCTTCGCCTTCGATGGAAAGAGTTGCTTTGCCATCTGCACGAAGGGTAGCCATAAATTCTGTACCATCTACTTCTTTCAAAGCAGCTCCAATAGCAGGCACCAATTTACCGTATTTTTTACCCAAAGTACGAAGTTGTGGTTTGAAATTATATGTTGTGAATGCTTCCACATCATCTGTAAAGGTGATTGCTTTTACATTCAATTCGTCTGTTACGATATTGCAGTAGGATTCTGGCAAAGATTGACCTGCTTTTACATACATCATCGCCAAAGGTTGACGATTTTTTGTACCAGCAGTGTTTCTTGCAGAACGTCCTTCTACAACCACTTTCAAAACGAAGTCCATGTTGGTTTCCAAATCTGCATCCACCCAATCAGCGTGGTATTCTGGCCAATCGCAAAGGTGAACACTTTCTTCTGCATCTGGAGTCACTTGTTTCACCAAGTTGCCATAGATTTCTTCAGCAATGAATGGTGTAAATGGAGCAGTGAGTTTTGTGAGAGTATCCAAAACAGTGAACAATGTCATGTAAGCATTGATTTTGTCTTGTTCCATACCTTCAGCCCAGAAACGTTCACGACTACGACGTACATACCAGTTGGACAAATCGTCTACAAATTCAGCCATTGCACGAGCAGGTTCTGTCAATTTGTAAGTGTTCAAACAATCATCTACAAAGAGGTTCAATGTTTGCAATTTGGAAAGAATCCATTTGTCCATTGGAGGCAATTGGTCATAATCCAATGTGTAGTTGTTTGGATTGAATCCATCGATATCTGCATAGAGGATGTAGAATGCATATGTGTTCCACAAAGTACCCATGAATTTTCTTTGGAGTTCAGAAACCGCTTCGTCATAGTATCTACTTGGCAACCAAGGAGCAGAGTTTGCATAGAAGTACCAACGAACAGCGTCAGCACCTTGTTTGTCCAAAGCATCCCAAGGATTGACAACGTTACCTTTGTGTTTACTCATTTTTTGACCATGTTTGTCTTGTACGTGACCCAAAACAATACAGTTTTTGAATGGAGATTTGTCAAAGATCAATGTACCAATAGCAAGCAAAGTGTAGAACCAACCACGAGTTTGGTCAACTGCTTCACTGATGAAGTCAGCAGGGAAGTTTTCGTTGAAGACATCTTCGTTTTCAAATGGATAGTGGAGTTGTGCAAATGGCATGGAACCACTATCGAACCAACAGTCAATAACTTCTGGAACACGAGTCATCAAACCGCCACATTCAGGACAATTCAAGTGAACTGCATCAATGAAAGGTTTGTGAAGTTCGATTTCATCTGGGCAATCAGGAGACATTTCTTTCAGCTCTGCAATGCTACCGATTGTATGTCTATGACCACATCCACATTCCCAGATTGGAAGTGGTGTACCCCAGTATCTTTCACGGGAAATACCCCAGTCAATTACGTTTTCAACGAAGTTACCCATACGACCATCTCTGATGTTTTCTGGGTACCAGTTAACGGATTTTGTGTTTGCAACCAATTGGTCACGAACAGCTGTCATTTTGATGAACCAAGTGCTTCTTGCATAGTAGATCAAAGGTGTGTCACATCTCCAACAGAATGGATAGTTATGGGAGAATGGGATTGCTTTGAACAAGGAACCGTTTTCTTCCATATATTCCAAAACTTTTGGATCAGCAGCTTTGACAAACATACCAGCAAATGGACCAGTTTCAGCAGTCATGTTACCTTGGCTATCTACATATTGATGGAAAGGAACACCGTATTTGTTACAAACACGAGCATCATCTTCACCAAAAGCACCAGCACTATGAACCACACCAGTACCATCTGTCAATGTTACATAAGGGTCACATGTTACGATATATGCTTTTTCGTCAGCTTCGAGGAATGGGAAGAGTGGTTCATATCTCATGTATTCAAGAGCTGCACCATCCATAGTTTCCATAACTTCGTATGTGCCTTCACCCAAAACATCATCAAGAAGAGCTTCTGCCAAAATAGCAACATAATCTTGATATTTAACTTTTGCATAAGTTTCTTTTGCATTTACAGTCAAAGCCACGTTAGATGGCAATGTCCAAGGAGTGGTTGTCCAAGCAAGGAAATATTCGTTGTCTTTGCCTTCTACCTTGAATTTTGCAATTGCAGACATTTCTTCTACATCTTTGTAGCCTTGTGCCACTTCATGAGAGGACAAAGCAGTTCCACAACGTGGGCAATAAGGAACAACTTTATGGCCTTTGTAAAGAAGATCTTTGTCCCAGATTTTTTTGAGCGCCCACCATTCAGATTCAATATAATCATTGTGGTATGTTACATAAGGATGATCCATATCAGCCCAGAAGCCAACACGATCACTCATTGCACGCCATTCTTTTTCGTAGGTCCAAACGCTTTCTTTACATTTTGCGATGAAAGGTTCTACGCCATAACCTTCGATTTGTTCTTTGCCATCAAGACCCAAAGACTTTTCAACTTCCAATTCTACAGGCAAACCGTGGGTATCCCATCCAGCTTTTCTCAGAACTTTGTAGCCTTTCATGGTTTTGTAACGAGGGATGATATCTTTTACCGCTCTTGTGATGATATGACCGATATGTGGTTTACCATTAGCAGTTGGTGGTCCATCATAGAAGGTAAATACAGGTGCACCTTCTCTGGCTTTGATACTTTTTCCAAAGATATCATTGTCTTTCCATTGTTTTTCAACTTGGACTTCACGTTCCACGAAGTTCATGTTGGTTGGGACTTTGTTATACATTGTTCCAATCCTCCTTAATCATATAATTTCCATTGAATACTTGTGGGTTTTCAATTTTTGACATAAAAAAAACCCTTTGCCCCCACACAGGACGAAAGGATTCGTGGTACCACCTGATTTGACAGCCAAAACTGTCCACTCATTGCATCCAAAATAGGATACAGGTCTTTAACGCAGACATACGACAGAGCCTACTGAACAAAAGTTGTTCGGTCTGTTGCTTAGGAGGGATGTTCTTCACTTTTTCTGATGCTGGGATTCCACCTTGCTCCAGCTCTCTGAATTCAGATATATAAGGAATACTGTCTCCGTCATTGCAGATGATATAATTCATACTCCAGTATTATACCTTGCATTCTGGGGGTTGTAAAGAGATTATTTGTATGTTTTTTGTATTTTTATAATACATGGTTATTTTATATAAAATTTATCTTCTTTCCATTTTGCTTCATTGGTATCAATGTATTGCCAGATTTCCAAATAGGACTTGTGGTTGCGAATCACATGATCATGAAATCGAAATTGCCAAATTTTTCTACTTTTTGTTTCATCCATTTGGTTTGCTTTTTTTGTGGATATGGATTTCAACACACAAATGATATCACCAATTGTAGGATGAAGATTTATTATATTGTCACCACCATCATTAGTTGTAGGGCAAGGGCTCTGCTCTTGCCTTTCTCCAACAATAGAAATGAGTAAATGTACATGATTTGGCATAATGACGTAATGGTCTAAAGATATTTGTGGAAATCGTTGTTGTAATTCTTTGATTTCGAAGTCAACAATAGAGCCAATAGGGGATAAGCGGCAAGAGTAGAGATCATCATTTTGCAAGCAAAATCACCTACGGTGACCGCCATATCTTTGGCGGTGAGTCCTTGCTCTACAGTATCAGTGATTTCTTCATGAATTTCACCAAATATTGGTTTTTTGTCATAAGAACAAATGGTGATAAAATAGGCACCATTTTGGCTATAATCATATTCTTTGAGACGCAAGGGTTTTCGTTTTGCATACATCAGCATCACCTGTAAAATTATTTTTGTTTTTTGGATATGGCTTAGAGATATTGGTTCTACCTAAAATATAATCAGTGGAAGTATTATAGAAATCAGCAAGTTTCAACAAATGAATGACAGGAATCACTTGAAAACCTCTTTCATATCTGGAATAAACCGTTTGGGTAATCATCAAATATTCAGCAATGTCTTTTTGTAACAAATCTCTATCTTCTCGTAAATCACGCAATCTTTGAAACAACACAATAACACTCCTTTCGTAGTACATATCAATACTATTGACGTTACTATAAAGTGGTGTTATTCTATTCTATACAGTACTATTAAGTACTATGCAAATGACTATTTATTTTTGCATGGGGCAGAATGATTGGTTCTACCTAAAATATAATCAGTGGAAGTATTATAGAAATCTGCCAAAGCTACAATCAAATGAGCAGGTATTTCTCGTTTGCCTATTTCGTAGTTGCTATAAACACGTTGGTCTATACCCAAATGATGCGCAACTTCTTTTTGTACCAAATCATGGTCATTTCGTAAATCTTTCAAACGTGGATAGTACATAAAAATCACCTCAACACCAGTATATGTACTATCGAATAATAGTATTGGTTTTACTATTGAATGATAGTAAAATAGTGATGAATAGCATTAGAGGTGAGAAAGGGGTTTATCATGAGAAAAGATTATTGTGTAAAATGTTGGAAAGAAAATTACGGTAGGACAGAACAGCGTAAACATTTTATATGTTCCAATACATTAGGTATTTGTGAAGGATGTGGAAAGAAAAAGAGAATTGTTTTGCAAGATGATGCCTATATAGGAGAATATTCCATATTGGAAAGTCATATTGCATTTTTGAGTATTTGGTTATTGAAAGAATTGTTTTATGTAATGGTACGAATGATACAAAGAATATTTGACAAATAAATCGTAGGGGATGGATTTCCCATCCCGCAAGCATCTTTTTTCAAACATCCAACAATTCACACAATTCCAACAACCCACAAACCTCATAAGTCGGTTGATATGGTGTTTTATTTTCTTCCTTATGGAAATTGAACCAACAAGTATCAATTCCAGCCAAAATACCACCTTGGATATCAGAAGGCAACGAATCACCAATCATAAGTGCATCTTCTTTCACAAAGTTAGGAATGTGGCTAAAACAATGGTTGAAAAACGCAAGTTCTGGCTTTTGAGCACCCACTTCTTCAGAAATGAATACATCTTTGAAATATGGTTTCAAACCAGAATCCTGAACACGTCTCACTTGTGTGGAACCAACGCCATTGGTTGCAGCATACAAATCATATTTTGTAACAAGTCGATCCATTGCCTCAATTGCATATGGCATCAAATCGGCACCGGTGGAAAGTGCTTTTCGGTAAGCAACTTCCATTGCATCACCATCTGCGTCAATGCCAAAATGAAGA
Source organism: Chakrabartyella piscis (assembly GCA_030067835.1). Lineage (GTDB taxonomy): Bacteria > Bacillota > Clostridia > Lachnospirales > Anaerotignaceae > Chakrabartyella > Chakrabartyella piscis. The sequence continues at coordinate 2,161,449 of CP092441.1, read as the reverse complement.
AAGGTATCGTGGAATCTGTGTGCAAAAATTTCATCCCTTGGGATTTCACCCTTTTCAAATGCACCCCACAAAGCATGGTTGCGAGCAATATAAAAATTACGAATTTCTTCTGTCAGTGGTACACCAATTTCAGCAAAACAATGTGTCAATCCATTTGCTTCAGATGCATCAAAATCCAACAAAGTACGATCCAAGTCCAAAAGCAATATCTTTTATTCATTATAAAAATCCTCCATCTAGGGTTAAAATTTGTCCAGTCAAATAAGAAGAAGCATCATTTGCCAAGAATACAGCAACATTACCCACTTCTTCGGTGGTACCAAAACGCATCATTGGGATTTCATCTGCTAAATTTTGACGTTCTTCTGCATCAAAACAAGCGTTCATTTGTGTTTCAATAACACCACAAGCAATGGCATTGACACGAATACCAGAAGGTGCATATTCCTTTGCAAGTGCCTGTGTAAATGCGTTGATGGCACCCTTTGTTGCAGAGTACACCGCTTCACAAGAAGCACCACTATTGCCCCAAATGGAAGAAATATTGATGATAGTTCCTAATTTATTGCGTACCATACTAGGCAATGCCAAATGACAACAATTGCAAACAGATTCGAAATTGATAGCAATCATTTTCTGCCAATTTTCAGGTCGCATATCGGTAAACAAACCAATGTGAGAAATACCAGCATTGTTCACCAAAACATCAACAGTACCATAGGCGTTTTCAATTTCTTGGAACATTTTTTGACAAGCAACATAATCAGAAACATCTGCCAAAATGGGGAGCACAGAAATGCCCAAATCTTCCAATTCTTTTGCTGTATTCAGAAGTTCTTCTTGGCTTTTGGAAGCATTCAAAACAATACGATAGCCAGCTTTTCCAAAGGCTTTGGCAATGCCACGACCAATACCACGAGAGGAACCTGTAATCAAAACGGTTTTTTGCATAGGAGATTGTCACCTCTTTCTTTGTATGAGCATATTGTATCTGAAAACATGTGGAAACACAATACAGAAATATCATATACTAAATTTCTTAAGAGAAATTAAGTATTCATAAAAAAGAAAATGTGATATACTATTATATAAATTTAAAAAATGTGATGATAGAAAATGTATAGAGTAAGGAGAAGCCTATGTTAGACTGGATCAATGGCAAAGAGATGCGTTATATAGAAATTTTTAGTCTTGGGATGTATATTTTTCGTAAAAACTTCAAAAAAATAGCATTTGTTGTAGGGGTTGTATTCTTTCCTATTGCAATACTGCATACCTTCATTATGAATCAAATGTTTTTGACTGCAAGTTCCTTGTCAGTTTTGATGCAAGCAACTAGTGTAGATACGGTTGCCTTGTGGGATATGGCAAAAGCGTATGGTGGCAATCAATTGTTGCAAATCATGGTGCTGTTATGGTTGGAACCAGTGGGAGCCATTGCCATTGCAAAGTTGGCAAAATCCTATCTTGTGGAGGAAGAAATGTCTCCAAAGGATGCAATTGGTGAAGGTCTCAATTGTTTGGGAACTTATATGGCAGCAGGTGTATTGGTTGCTTTGGGTGTGGGTCTTGGATTTGGTGCGTTTGTGATACCAGGAGTGTATCTTGGTGTTTTGGTGATGTTTTATATACAAGCCATTGGCTTATCCGGTCAAACAGGTAAAAAATCCATTCAATATAGTGCAGTTTTGGTAAAGGGTAGATGGTTCAAAAGTTTGGGGTTTTTCATATTCATCTTTATGCTTGGTGTAGGGTTCAATAGTATGATTGAATTGGTGGTTTCTTTGCTTGGAGATGGTTTTGTTGTGGATGCGATATTCATGGCATTGTCTTACTTTACAGAAAGTTTGATGTTCATTTGCATGACTGTATTGTTCCTAAACCGTGAAATGTTGGTACATGGTAAAAAATTATCTAAAAACATTGTGGATGCAGTTGCGTTTGCAGAGGTTGAATAAATCATTTTAGGAGGCTTTTAAGGCTCCTTTTTTATTTCGATTTTTTGAAAATAAGGGTTTGTATACAGGAATATCTTTCCTTTGCTTTTGTTTTGCAATTGTAGTGTATCCAATTTCAATATTTTAAAAAGATTTCTTTTGTATTTACATATTTTGCTAGATATTATGGATGTGATTTGATATACTATAAGGTACAAATTATATAAATAAATGAAAAGGACGGTGTATATATGTATTCAGGAAATGCGGAGTTTACAGAAGGCGAAATGAAATATCTAAAACTATTGTCCAATCAATATAAAAATACAAATAGTGCAGCAACAGAAGTCATCAATTTGAAGGCGATTTTGAATTTACCAAAGGGAACAGAACACTTTGTTTCAGACATTCATGGGGAATTGGAATCGTTTCGCCATGTGTTGCGGAATGCTTCTGGTGTAATCAAGGATTTGATTGATGAAGTATTTGGCACAAGTCTTAGAGTTAGCGAAAAAAAGACTTTGGCAACTTTGATTTACTATCCAGAAATGAAGCTCAAACATGTGCGTGAACAAGAAGACGAATTGGAAGATTGGTATCGCATTACCCTACATAGATTGGTGATCATTGCAAAGATTGGTGCTTCCAAATATACACGTTCCAAGGTTCGTAAAGCATTGCCACAGGAATTTGCATATATTATGGAAGAACTCATTCATAGCAACGATGGTGTCAATAAAGAGATGTATTACAACGAAATCATCAATACCATCATTGATTTGGGGCAAGCAGATCGTTTCATTGCAGCACTGGGCAATTTGATCCAACGTTTGGCAATTGATCGTTTGCATGTCATTGGTGATATTTACGACAGGGGTCCAGATGCAGCAGCAATTATGGATATTTTGGCAGCTTACCATTCTGTGGATATCCAATGGGGTAATCATGATTTGGCTTGGATGGGTGCAGCAGCAGGTTGTCAAGCACTCATTTGTAATGTGCTTCGTATCCAAACCAGATACGCAAACCACGATACCATTGAAGAAGATTATGGCATCAATTTGATTCCACTGGCTACTTTTGCAATGGAAACTTACAAAGACGATCCATGCACAGAATTTGCACCAAAAGGTATGGATAATCCTATGAGTGACAAGGATTTTGATATGATTGCCAAAATGCACAAAGCAATTTCCATCATGCAATGGAAGATGGAATCCAAAATCATCAAAAGACGACCAGAATTCCATATGGAAGACCGTATGTTGTTGGATAAAATCAATTTTGAAACAGGTATGGTTACCATTGATGGTGTGGAACATCCTATGTTGGATATGAATTTCCCTACCATCAATCCAGAAAATCCATATGAATTGACACCAGAAGAACAAGAAGTTATGGACAAAATCAAATTCTCCTTTGTGAACAGTGCTCGTTTGCAAGAACACATTCGTGTATTGTATGCAAAGGGTAGTATGTATACCATTTGGAATAGCAATTTGTTGTATCATGGTGGCATTCCAATGAATCCTGATGGTACTTTGAAAGTGGTTACTTTCCGTGGTCAAAAATACAGTGGCAAAGAATACTTTGATGAAGTGGAACGTACTGCCAGAGAAGGATATTTTGGATATCCACATAGTGAAAGCAAACGTGAATGTTTAGATTTGATGTGGTATTTCTGGTGTGGAGCAGATTCACCTTTATTTGGAAAACAAAAAATGACTACATTTGAACGTTACTTTGTGGCAGATAAAACAACACACAAAGAATTGAGAAATCCATACTATGATTTGCGTAACGATGAATCGGTGTGCAATCGTATTATGGAAGCATTTGGTTTGAATCCTTCCTATTCTCATATTGTCAATGGACATGTGCCAGTTAAGGTTTCCAAAGGTGAAGATCCAATCAAAGGGAATGGGAAATTGTTTGTAATCGATGGTGGTTTTGCAAAAGCATACCAAAAAGTAACAGGCATTGCAGGTTATACCTTGATTTTCAATTCCCATGGTATGGTTTTGGTATCACATGAACCATTTGTATCCACAGAAGCAGCTGTTTCAGAAGAAATGGACATTCACTCTTCTACAGTGGCATATCAATATGCACAAAAGAGAATTCGTGTCAAAAATACAGATATTGGTAAAAAACTAAAGGAAAGCATTGCAGATTTGGAAAAATTGGTATACGCATATCAAAAGGGTATCATCAAAGAGCAATGATATAGAGGATGAGTATGAATACAAAGCAAGTAAAAGGATTTTTGATGACTATGGCAGGCGCTGCTTGTTGGGGTGTGTCTGGTTGTTTTGGGCAATATCTGTTTTTGGAAAAAGATATGACAGCAGAATGGCTTGTTGTGGTACGTTTGGTGGTTGCAGGTATTTTGCTTGTGGCAATTGGATTTCTCAAAGAAAAAAAGAAAATGTTTGAGGTGTTTCAAAATAAAAAAGATACCAAAACTTTGTTGGTGTTTTCATTTTTTGGTATGATGATGTGCCAATATTCCTATTTTGCAGCAGTCAAACATGCCAATGCGGGTACAGCTACAGTCATCCAAGCGTTGAATGCAGTTGCGGTTTTGACCTATGTGTGTGTCAAAGGTAGACGCAAACCCAATAAAATGGAAGTTTTGGCGATTTGTATTGCTTTGGTGGGTATTTTCCTATTGAGCACAGGTGGCGATATCCACAATATGCCATTGACCACAGTGGCATTGGGCTTTGGATTGATTTCAGCAGGGTGTGTTGCAGTGTATAACATCATATCAGGAGAAATTATGAAAAAATATGGTGTGTATGCCATTGTAGGATATGGTATGCTCATTGGTGGATTGATTATGCTACCATTTGCAAGACCTTGGAATGAATCTTATCCTGTGGATATGGGACTAGCCATTGCATTGTTTGGTGTTGTCATTGTAGGTACAGCAGTTGCGTTTTCTTTGTTCTTGAAAGGAATCAGCATTGTAGGACCATTTGTAGGTAGTTTGATGAGTGGTTTTGAATCTGTTATTGCAGTTGGTGGTTCTGTTTTGTTCTTGGGTTCTGCATTTAGTGTAGTGGAATTGGTTGGAGTTGTTTTGATTTTATCAACGGTATATCTATTGACCATCAATTCTGCAAAACAACGATAAAAATATATTTTGAGATAAAGAAAGAGCTGTGTGGAGAAATCCATACAGCTCTTTTGCACGCAAATGACTGAATTTATTTGTTTTTATGGTTTTGTAGGGGTATCCCTATGTGGGCACCCGCCACCACAACCTATAATTATACGCATTTTGTAGGGGATGGCGTCCCCGACATCCCGTTATAAATCACCACAAAAGACAATATTCTGTAGGGGTGGATTCCATATCCACCCCTTATCATCCAACCATTATTTTACAGATGCAGTAGGTGCTGATGGTTTACGGTCGAAGAATGGACTCTTAGCGGAAACGGAAAGTGGAATACCATATACCATAAATACTTTATCGGAAAATAGACCCAAAGAAAGGGCAGCTTTGCCAGCAGAATACATGATACGATTGTCAATGTGATGGTTTGCAGCAACAGAAACAGCAGAACCAATGGCAATTCCCAAATCACCAACAGAAAAGGCACAGTGAGCACCTGTTTTTGCAGCTTCACCACAATTTTGTGTGCCACAATATCCACAATGGCTGATACCACGATAGGTTTCTTGTGCACCGAACAACACAATCATTGGACAGGCTTCCAAATTGCCAGCATCACGAATGAAAAATTCTTGTTCATTGAGAGTACCCAAGCGACGCATTTCAGCAGCAAGTGCATCTTTGTCAGCACCATCCAAAATCATAGCTTCCATACTATCAATACCACTGCCTTTTGGTGCAGTTTTGCCAGCAGCAACCATCAATTTTGCAACGGTTTCAATGGCTTCCAAATGGATTTGTTCTTCTGTGTACTTCATAAAATAACCTCCTTGTCAATGATGTGTTTTGTTTGTATTAGTATACAATAGAAGAAAGGCATTTTGCAAGGGTCGAAGAGAAAAAGAAATTGCAGATAAAAAGAGATTGCAGATAAAAAGAAATTGCAGATAAAAAGAGATAGGATTTTTATGCAAAATATGGTATACTTTAATATATAAGGCAACACTGCACAACCCCCTATCACAACCTTTGCGGTTTATTTCCCCGTCAGAATCACCAAAAATACTCGACGATATTTCCGATATCGCCTGTGTTTTTTAATAATTATGACGAAAAAATCTACTTGCAAATTTTGTAATTAGGGTTATGCGGTATTGCCATGGTATTTTGTGAAAAAACAAGATATTTTATACTAGGGATTCAGTTTAGGGGACTTTATATAGAAATAAAGCTATAGAATTAAAGAGGTGGAAATTTTGGCAGAGCGAAAAACAACAACAAAAACAGGTACAACCAAAAAAACAGGTACAGCAGCAAAAACAGCTGCAAAATCAACAGCAAAAAAGACAACAACCAAAAAAACAGCAACAAATGCAAAAACCACAAGTGGTACCACATCACGTGTACCAGAACGTTATGGTAATAGTATTGTAGACGAAATCATAGTGATTTTGATTCTGGTGTTATCGGTTGTGGCAATCATCAGCTTGGTGACTGGTAAAATGGGTGTTTTTGGTACGCTTTGCAATGGATTGTTGCAGGGGTTGTTTGGCTTTGGTGGTGTTTTGGTACCCATTGGTGTTTTGGGATTTGGTGTTTGGTATTTGATGACATCGGATAGAACCTATGCATTTATTCGTGGTTTTGGTGGCGTTTTATTTGTTCTCTGTGTGTCTGCATTGATTCAAGTGTTGCATCCTGTATCTTCTTTACAAATGAGTGTTTTGGATGTGATTCCATATTATTATAGTGAAGGTGGCTGGCTGAATGGTGGTTTGTTGGGTGGCTTGTTGGGTGATTTATTGACTGGTGCATTGGATGTTTTAGGCAGTGTAATTTTGTTGATTGCACTTATGATTATTGGTTTCATTATGGGAACTGGCAAGTCCGCAATTCATTTGATTGAAGCATTTTTCATTCATCGCAAAGTGCGTAAAAAAATTCATAATGAAAAGGTGAAAAGCAAAGCAGAACAAATCAGACAAAGAGAAATTGTGGAAGAAGAAAGACAACGCAAATTAGAAGAACGCAAACGAGAACGCAATTTGAATTTTGTTATGAAACAAAAACAAGAGGAAATGGACGAACCAACAGAAATCCAATATCCTAGAACAAAAAGAGCAGAGTATGCAAAAAAAAGCTTGGCAACTATAGAAGAAGCAATTCCAAAAGACCCAGCAAAATTCAACTTCCAAATAGATGAACCAGAGTTGGAATTGGGTTGGAGTAGAAAAGCAGTGCCTGTGGAATCTGTTGTTGCAGAACCAGTGGCAGAAAAGGTGATTCCTTTTCCTAAGAAAAACAATCGTTTTGAAATTGTGGACGAAGAACCAGAAGCTACACCAGAAATGAATGCACCAGAGATGAATATACCAGAAGAAGATGCAGTTTCTGATGATTTTGCTTATGAAGATGAATATACAGATATTCCAGTTATGGGTGCAAGCATTGCAGATTATGCAGAAAATGAATTGAACAAATTGGATGCTGTAGAAGACAATTCTTTGGCAGATTTGCAGGATTTGGAACGAGTGGAAGCACAAATGACAAAACCAACTCCTCCTGTGGTGCCACCAGCTCCAACAGCAGTGCCTGTCATGAAAGAAATTCCAAAAACAGAAGTAAAATCAGTGGCAAAAGAGGTTCTATATATCTATCCACCTATTTCACTTTTGGGACGTGATCCACAATCTGGTGGCAACCAATCCAAAGCAGAAATGTTGGAAAATGCAAAGAAATTGGAAAGTACTTTGAAAAGTTTTGGTGTAGAAGCCAAGGTCATTCAAATCAACAAAGGACCTACTGTAACCAGATATGAATTGTCTCCGAGTCAAGGGGTTAAGGTTAGCAAAATTGTGAATTTGGCAGATGATATTGCGCTGAATTTGGCAGCAAGTGGCATTCGTATCGAAGCACCAATTCCAGGAAAAGCAGCAGTGGGTATCGAAGTCCCAAACAAAGAAACACAATCTGTATATTTGCGTACTGTCGTTGAAAGTGATACCTTCAAAAATCATCCATCTAAAGTTGCTTTTGCTTTGGGTGAAGATATCACAGGACAACCGGTTGTGACAGATATTGCAAAAATGCCACATCTTTTGATTGCAGGTGCAACAGGCAGTGGGAAGAGTGTTTGTATCAACACGTTGATCACCAGTATTTTGTATAAAGCAGACCCAAAAGAAGTGAAATTGCTTTTGATTGATCCAAAAGTGGTGGAGCTCAGTGTATACAATGGCATTCCGCATTTGATGATTCCAGTTGTAACAGATCCAAAGAAAGCATCAGCAGCACTCAATTGGGCAGTGCGTGAAATGTTACAACGATACAATGACTTTGCAGCCTTTGGTGTGCGTGATATGAAAGGGTTCAATGCCTTAAAAGAACGTGAAGGCGATCCTGATGCAAAAATGGCTCAAATTGTCATTATCATCGATGAGCTTGCAGATTTGATGATGGCTGCTTCTGGTGAGGTGGAAGATGCAATTTGTCGTTTGGCACAAATGGCTAGAGCTGCTGGTATGCATTTGATCATTGCAACACAAAGACCGTCTGTGGATGTCATCACAGGTGTTATCAAGGCAAATATTCCATCACGTATGGCGTTTGCAGTGTCTTCTGGTATCGATTCCAGAACCATTTTGGATATGGTTGGTGCAGAAAAATTGATGGGCAAAGGGGATATGCTCTTTAGTCCAGCAGGTCAAGGAAAACCAGAACGTTTGCAAGGTGCTTTTGTTACAGATAGCGAAGTGGAAGAAATCGTTTCTTTCTTAAGAAAAAGCGGCAAACCTACGTATACAGAAGAAACCATTGAAGAAATTACAGCAGTGGCACAAGCAGCAGCACCATCTGGTGAAGGTGAAGATGAACTCTTTGAGAAAGCTGTGGAAATGGTCATTGAAAAAGAAAAAGGCTCTGCTTCCATGTTGCAAAGACAATTCCGCATTGGTTTCACACGAGCAGGTAGACTCATCGATGCAATGGAACGCCATGGCATTGTTGGCGAAGATGAAGGCAATAACAAACCACGTAGAGTGCGTATCACTATGGCACAGTGGTATGAAATGAAAAATCCAAGTGCAGAATCAGAACCAATTGAAGAAGAAATCAATTGAAAATAAATGAATGATATAAATTGTTGGGTTATGACTTGCTATATCCATTATCCATATCATCCAAATAAATTGTAGGGGCAGATTCCATATCTGCCCGTATCTATATCCAATCACATAGAAAGGAGACTGAAAATGACAAAAAAAGAGAAAGTAGGTCATGTTTTGGACTTGCTTTATGAATATTATGGACCAACAGAATGTTATTTGCATCACGAAAATGAATGGCAATTGTTGATTGCAACCATGTTATCGGCACAGTGCACAGATGATCGGGTCAACATTGTAACCAAGGATTTATTCCAAAAATACACATCCATTCAAGACTTTGCAGAAGCATCCTTAAAAGAATTGGAGAAAGACATTCATTCCATTGGTTTCTATCACAACAAAGCAAAAAACATCATTTCTTGTTGTCAAAGGTTGCTGTCAGAATTTGGTGGACAGGTGCCATCAGATTTGGATGAATTGACTTCTCTTGCTGGTGTAGGCAGAAAAACAGCGAATGTGGTACGTGGCAATTGGTATGATATCCCTAGCATTGTTGTAGATACCCATGTAAAACGTGTTTCCAATATGTTGGGACTCACCAAAAGTGATGATCCTGTCAAAATTGAATTTGAACTGATGAAAATTGTACCCAAGGAAAAATGGATTGAAATCAACACCCAAATGATTGCTCATGGAAGAAAAATTTGCATTGCAAGACGTCCGCAATGTGAAGTCTGTTTCTTGACACCATATTGTGTTGGCAAAAAGAAAATTGTAAAAAAAGATTGAAAAAAACTTATCAAAAAACTCTACCAATGAAAACAATCTATTTCGTAAAATAACGTAAATTTTTATTCATATCTTATGTTATTTATCAAAAATATACGGAAAAATAGGGAATATTCATAATAAAACAAAACATACACTTGGTGGAGTGTTTGGCAAAAACTGGTGCAGTGGGTCGAATTTTTTTTTAATAAGTATATTGACATTCCTACTACAGTATAAGATACACTAAAACCAAGTTAAGAGAAATCTTAATTTGAGGCTGTAGATACTATTCAAACGATACATATTTATGAGGAGGAATTTACAATGGTAGGTAAAAAAGTTGTACATCACTTGATGATGAGCGCAAAAGATGGTCACTACACAGGCGATTTGGTAAACGGTGCTAGAATCGTAAACCAATGGGGCGATGTTGGTACAGAATTGATGGTTTATGTTGATGGCGATATTAGCTTGTTCTTGGGCTACAAAGATATCGAATTCACAGCTCCTGTATACGTTGGCGATTTCATGGAATATGTTGGTTGGATTGAAAAAGTTGGTAACCAATCCTATCAATGTGTATTTGAAGCTTACAAAGTTGCTGGTATGTGCAACAGAGCTCACATGGACATGACAGGCATGAACGATACTGCTGCTACAGGTTTTGAACCTCCTATCCTTTGTGGTAAAGCTATTGGTAGCCTTTACATTGCTAAAGCTGACCAAAGAGGTCCTCAAATTGAAGCTTTCAAGGATGCAGTTCATCCACAATAAGACTTTAAGAGAATTAGGGGTGTAGATCATATCTACACCCTTTCTTTTTCAAAATGTATTGTTAAGTATGTATTATATATGTAGTTGAAGATGGAAAGCGAATGGATATCCGCTTTTTTTTCTTAAATAAAAATAATCAAAGGTAAAAAAAGAAAGGAAGTGACAATATGGCAAGACCATTGGAAGGTATTCGTGTATTGGACTTGACACAAGCATATAGTGGACCATTTTGTACAATGAACTTGGCTGACCACGGTGCTGAAGTTATCAAAATTGAACGTCCAGGTTCAGGAGATCAAACTCGTGCTTGGGGTCCTATGGAAAATGATTACAGCGGTTACTATGCTTATATCAACAGAAATAAAAAAGGTGTTACACTCAATCTTGCTTCTGACGAAGGTAAAAAAATCTTCACAGAATTGATTAAAACAGCTGACGTTGTCTGTGAAAACTACAAAGTAGGTGTTTTGGAAAAATTGGGCTTTACATATGAAGTAATGAAAGAAATCAATCCTCGTATCATCTACGGATCCATCAGTGGATTTGGTTTGACAGGTGATTTGGCATCTCGTCCATGTTACGATATCGTTGCACAAGCAATGAGTGGTATGATGAGTGTAACTGGTTTTGCAGATGGTCCACCATGTAAAATTGGTCCTTCTGTAGGCGATAGCTACACAGGAGCTTACTTGTGTATGGGCGTTTTGATGGCTTTGTATGAAAGAGAAAAAACAGGCGTTGGTAGAAGACTTGATGTTGCTATGGTTGACACATTGTACTCCACAATGGAAAACTTCGTTGTAGAATACACAATTGCTGGCAAACATCCTCATAGAGCTGGTAACCAAGATCCAAGTATTGCTCCATTTGACTCCTTCAAAGCAAAAGATGCAGATTTCGTAATGGGTTGTGGTACAAACAAAATGTTCGCTGGTCTTTGTTCTGCAATGGGCAAAGAAGAATTAATCGAAGATCCACGTTTCAAAACAAACTTGTTGCGTTGTGAAAACTACTTGACAGATTTGAAACCAATCGTTGAAGAATGGACACAAACCAAAACAGTTGCAGAGTTGGAAGAAATCATCTGTGGACTTTCCATTCCATTTGGTCCAATTCTTACAATTCCAGAAGTTTCTGATAGTGATTTGACAAAAGAAAGAAACATGCTTTGGGAAGTATATCAACCAGGTATGGATCGCACCATCAAAATCCCAGGAACACCTATCAAAATTCATGGTGAAGTGGATGAAGCACAAAAAGCTGCACCTGTTTTGGGTGAAGACAATGTTGCAATCTACACTGAAGTTTTGGGTATTTCTGCTGAAGAAGTGGCTGCTTTGGAAGAAAATAACATTATCTAAGTTGATACAATATGATATAACGGTGTAGGTGGCTTTTTGGCTGCCTACACCATATCAAAATGTGGTTTATAGTAGAAGTTTTGGGCAATTCCAAGTGAAAGAAGGGTAAGTCATATGTCTGATGGCAACAATTATTATTCTATTGGCAAAGTTTCGACACTGTGTAATGTGCCAATTAAAACATTGCGATACTATGATAAAATTGGGCTGTTGGTTCCTGAATATCGGAAGTCAGATAGCCGATATCGCTATTATACACAAAATCAAATTTTAACACTTTTTATTATTCGAAAGTTAAAGGTTTTGGGCATTCCGCTCAAAGAAATCAATGAGATTGTTTCCAAGAAAGATGCAAGCCAAATGAGTGCTTGTATCCAAGGACGCTTGATGGAGATTGGTCAAATGATAGAGGATTTGAACAATCAATATGCAGAAGGACAGCTCCTTTTGGAACGCTTGGAAAAAGGACATAATCTTTTGGAAACAGAACAATCCAATTGGACAACAGAAGGCATCCAAGTGGAAGATATTCCGGTTAGAAATGTGGTATTCACCAGAAGAATAAAGAAGGATTATAAAAACAACGATGTATCGGTGGATCGTTGGTTCGAATTGTTTGAGATGGTTGCAGAATGGAAATTACGCACTGTGGGGGCAGTCGTATTGACATACCATAACAGTCCATTGGAACAGTTTTTCAAGTCAGATTGTGATTTGGAAATTAGTATGCAGGTCAATGAAATGCGTGATACACCAGAGTTTAAAACTTTTGGTGGTTTTCGTGCAGTCACTGCTTTGCACATTGGTCGCAATGACCAAATCATCCAAACACATATCAAAGCAATCAAATGGTTGAATCAACAAGGATATGAAATCAAAGGGCCTATTTCTGAGGAGTATATCATTTCTCCAGTGGATATCAATAATGAAGAAAATCACATTACAAAAATCATCATTCCAATTTCAGATTGATGTTAGGAGCAGGCATTTGCTTGCTCTTTTTTTATTATCACCGAACACCACAATATAAATTGGAATTTGTAGGGTATGATGCCCATATCGTATCAACGAATATACCAACTAGCATCAAAATAGAATCTTAAGGTTTTATTGCAAAACTGCAAAATTATAGTGATTTTGTTTCAAATGTGATATAATGAATTCATAAAAGGAGATGAATATATGTTGTCTATTTTGTTTTATTTGGCAGTGATATCTGGGTTTTTATTTCCAAAATATTTGATTACAGCCATACGTTCACAAGATGAGGAAAATGAAGTGCCAAAAAATACACTTGGTGCTTGTATCACATTTGGACTTGTAGTATTGGGAATGAGTATGGTTGCAGCATATTAGTATGAATTTGAGTTCAAAATACAAAAGAAAGGAGGAGAAGGTATGTTTCCTTGGATAGTCATATTATCTTTATTGGGGATATTATTGATGTTTGCAGAGTTGTTGATGCCAGGATTTGGTTTATTTGGAATTGTAGGCATTACACTTTTGGTTGGTTCCACAATGTTGGTGGCAAAATTATATGGTACTATTGCTTTTTTGGTTATGTTTGTGGCGTTGATTATTGTTTTTGTCATATTGGTGATTGTAGCCAGAAAAAGCAGATTTTATCACAAAGTGGTTTTGGAAGATAAGCAAGATACACAAGATTTTGATGAGACCCGTTTGGTGGGACTCATTGGCAAAAAAGGCATTACTTGTACCACTTTACGTCCTTATGGTACTGCTGAATTTGATGGTATGCAAGTGGATGTAACCTCTTTTGGTGATTTTGTGGATCGAGGTCAAACAGTGGAAGTGGTGCAAATCACAGGTAAATCTGTAACGGTAAAAGTTGTGGGGTCATGAGCGAATTGAAAAAGGAGAAAAAATTATGGGCGATATGGCATTAAATGTTTTTGCATTATTTGTACCAATGGTAGTGGTTATTGTAATACTTGCAGTATTTTTGAGTTTTGTTCCTTTGGGTCTTTGGATTTCAGCAATTTCTGCTGGTGTTCGTGTCAGCATTTTCTCTTTGGTGGGGATGCGTTTGCGTAGAGTGCGTGCAGACAAGATTATACGTCCTTTGATCAAAGCACAAAAAGCGGGTATGAATGTCAATGCAAATCAATTGGAATCCCACGCACTTTCTGGTGGACGTGTGGATAATGTGGTAGATGCGTTGATTGCAGCACATAGAGCAAACTTGGATTTGTCCTTTGAACGTGCAGCAGCAATTGACTTGGCAGGTAGAAATGTATTTGAAGCGGTTCGTATGAGCGTTACACCAAAAATCATTGAAACACCTTGGATTTCTGCTGTGGCAATCAATGGTATTGAAGTGAAAGTAATTGCAAAGGTAACTGTGCGTGCAAATCTTGCTCGTTTGGTCGGTGGTGCTGGTGAAGAAACCATCATTGCTCGTGTAGGTGAAGGTATTGTTACAACAGTTGGTTCTTCTCAAAGTCATAAAGGTGTTTTGGAAAATCCAGATTTGATTTCCAGAACCGTTTTGGCAAAAGGTTTGGACAATGGTACTGCTTTTGAAATCTTGTCTATTGATATTGCAGACGTGGATATCGGTAGAAATATTGGTGCACATTTGCAAATCCAACAAGCAGAAGCAGACAAGCAAATTGCACAAGCACAAGCAGAAGAAAGACGTGCAACTGCAATTGCAACAGAACAAGAAATGAAAGCAGAAGTAGAAAAAATGAAAGCAAAAGTTGTGGAAGCAGAAGCAGAGGTACCAATGGCTTTGGCAGAAGCGTTGAGAAGTGGCAATTTGGGCGTTATGGACTACTACAAAATGCAAAATGTGTTGTCTGATACCGCTATGAAAAATAATGTTGGCAATACCGATTTGACCAAGATGTTTGGTGCAAACAACGATACAGATGGTATGCCAAAAGTATAATTAGTATATAATTTCAATCAGGCGATTCCTCGGAGTCGTCTGTTTTGTTAGGGGGATATATATGAAGGCGTTGGAGAAAGAATGGAATCAATTGTTGCGAAAAGAAGAGAAATGGTTGCGTGAACCTAAACGAAATGCGTTAACAGAACCAGTTCAAAAAATGCGTGATTTAGAGGCAGATGCCAAAAGTAAGATTCCGCCAAAGGTATTGGTATCTCTGGAAAAAGGATTTGAGCAGGGGTTATTGCTGATGTTTACAAAAGGCTCTGTTGTTGTAGAGAAAACCATTGCAAAGGAAGAAATGCAGGTAGAGTTTGAAGTGGATGATTTACGTGTGAATCGTTTGCAAAATAAAAAATCCATACGCAAAATTACGAAAAAAAGTGGAAAAACAAATTTGCGAAATGGGTGTATCACAACCATAGAAGGGGTTGGTCTGGGGGCTTTTGGCATTGGCTTGCCAGATATTCCTGTGTTTCTGGGTGTGATTTTAAAAGGGATTTATGAAACTGCATTGAGCTATGGATTTGTTTATGATACAGAATGGGAGCAAGTATATATTTTGAAGGTGATTCGTTGTGCATTGGTATCTGGTGGTGAAAAACGTATGTTACACCAAGAAATAGAAACATTTGTATCCAATTCACAAAATACAACGTATTCCTATGCAGATGAAATGGGAAAAACAGCAAATGCTTTGGCAGAAGCCATGTTACTTGGAAAATTTGTACAAGGTGTTTTTGTGATAGGTGCATTGGGTGGTTTGGTAAATCCTGTTATCTACAATCGTATTTTGCAATATGCAACTTTACAATACAAAAAAAGGTATTTGATTGGAAAATTATCCTGTGTATAAATCACTTCCAAATCACCATACTATTTGTGTGAGAAAAACATCTCACTTGTAGATATAGGTGATAAAATGACTTGGAGGGTGATATCATGGATAAAAGATCAAAAAGCACAAACAAAACCAATACAACCAAAGCGCACAAAGGTATGAACAGAACAGAGTTTGCACAAGAATATAGCATTGAAACAGGTAAAAAAACAGACAAAAAAACAGATAAAAATTGCAATAAAGACTGTGATCATAAAAAAGGAAATTGCTGATTTTATTGCAAAGAAACCGTAGGTCAATTGGCTTACGGTTTCTTTCTATGACTTGAAAAATTGACAAACTCATGATAAAATAAAGGAAATCATTTGTAAAATTATAGAAATATGAAAGGGGATTTATATGGACACCAAAGAGCGTATTTTGGATGCATTGGAAACAGGAAAAGACATTGAGTTTCATTATGGTACATACAACTATTTTATAACCAGAAATAGCGATGGTGGATATCTCTATTGTTGTATCGAAACCAAATTCCCACAGCAATATGCTTCCAAAGCATCATTACTAGAAAAAGCAATGGTAGGAAATGTAAAAATAGAATCTGTTATGAATGAACTGGAAATTGATTATATTGGCTAAAAAACCTTGTAAAACCTTGTGCAAATTTCCATAAAAATGTTCTTGACAAAGAAACATATGTCTTGTAAAATATACAAGGATTTGGATTTCATATATGTTCATATAATAGATGGACGTTTCTACAAACTGCTTACAGTTAACTATGCAGTCCCCTATCTAGGGGATTCGTGTACCCTTAATGGGAATACCGTATAACTGTTGGTGGTTTTTTTATTTTATTAGGAGGTCAGATCAAAATGAAAAAAGATGTGATTATTGTTGGCGCAGGTCCTGCTGGGATTTTTACTGCATTGGAATTGGTTCAAAAGGGTTCAAAGAAAAAAATCATTATGATTGAAAAAGGACGTAGCATCAAAGAACGAGTATGTCCAAAAAGCGTTACCAATAAATGTGTTTCTTGTAAACCAAACTGTCATATTACAACTGGATTCAGTGGTGCTGGTGCATTTTCTGATGGAAAGCTTTCTTTGAGCTATGAAGTTGGTGGCGATTTGCCAAATTTGGTTGGTGCAGATGTGGTACAAGAAATGATCAAGTATACAGATAGCATCTATTTGCAATTTGGTGCAGATACCAAAATTGAAGGTATTGGCGTTACAGAAGAAATCAAAGACATTCGTAGAAAAGCAATCAATGCCAGCTTGAAATTGGTGGATTGTCCAATTAGACATTTGGGTACTGAAAAAGCACAAGATATCTACTTTGCAATTCAAGAATATTTGCTCGCAAATGGAGTAGAAATCCGATTCTCCACAGAATGCGAAACCATTATTTTGGAAGATGGCGTGTGCAAAGGGATTGTTATTTCTGATAAAACAGGAGAAACCACATCCATTTATGGCGACCATATTGTGCTTGCAGCAGGACGTAGAGGTGCTGATTGGTTGGAAAAGGTATGTGCTGAAAATGACATTGCACATGCTCCTGGAACTGTAGATATTGGTGTGCGTGTAGAAGTGCGTAACGAGGTTATGGAAAAGGTCAACGATGTGTTGTATGAATCCAAATTGATTGGATATCCAAAACCATTCAAAAATAAAGTGCGTACTTTCTGTCAAAATCCAGGTGGCTTTGTCAGCCAAGAAAATTATGACAATGACTTGGCAGTGGTCAATGGACATTCCTATAAAGACTTGAAATCCAATAACACCAACTTGGCAATTCTTTGTTCCCATAACTTCACAGAACCATTCAATCAACCAATTGAATACGCGAAAAAAGTAGGGGAATTGACCAATATGCTTGGAAATGGTCAGTTGTTGGTGCAACGTTTTGGCGATATTTTGGATGGTAAACGTACATGGCCAAAAGAATTGTCCCATTCCAATTTGGTGCCAACTTTGCCAGATGCAGTGGCAGGAGATATTACAGCTGCGATGCCATATCGTGCAATGACCAATATCATCAACTTCATTCATGCAATGGACAAGGTGGTTCCAGGTTTTGCTTCTGATGAAACATTGCTCTATTCACCAGAGTTGAAATTCTATAGCAATAAAGTGAAAATGGACACAGATTTCAATACAAATGTGAAAAACTTGCATTGTTTGGGCGATTCCAGTGGTTGGACTCGTGGATTGATGATGGCATCTCTTATGGGTGTTATGATGGGTAGAAAATTGTTGTAATAATAGCAATTGTAGGGTTGATTCATGAATCAACCCTGATACTAAAAATACAATAGATATCAAAATAAAAAGGCGAACTACAGTGTGTATTCTGTAATTTGCCTTTTTTGTATATAAATCGTTTTTGTATATGGATTGTTTGTTTTGTAGGGGATGGGTTTCCCATCTCGTTTAACTTACAACACTATAAACTTTTTGTTATTCACTTTTCGTTCTTCACTGTTCATGCTTTATCATTCAAACCATTCTTCTACTAACTTTGGAACAGTGGTAATTTCATTGATGCGATATCCATTTGCACCAGAGAACACAAGACCTTCATCACCCTTTGCCACATCCACCAAATATTTGGAAATGCAAAATGGGATTTCAGCTGGCTTGCATTTTGCCATACATCCAAAACAATGATTCACCTTGAAACCATCGGTGTAAGCAGCATCTAAAAAGTCATTTCTAATGGCTCTTGCAGGCAACCCAACAGGACTTTTGATGATACGCATATCTTCAGCAGTGGCATTCAAAAATGCTTGCTTGTAGTTTTCATGGGCATCGCATTCTTCTGTCCCAATGAATCTGGAACCAATTTGCACAGCATCTGCACCCAAACCTAAAATTCTATGCACATCATCACGTGTATGGATACCACCACCTGCAATCAAGGGAATATTGACATGATATTGATTTTCATACACAGCCAATGCATCCTTCAGTTCACCAATCAAATCTTCCAATGGTGTATAGGTTTGTTCCTGTATTTCATCCATTTTGAATCCAAGATGACCACCAGCCAAAGGTCCTTCTAAAACAACAGCATCAGGCAAACGATCACTTTTCAACCAAGATTTGATGATGAGATTTAGAGCTCTAGCAGAGGATACAATGGGCATGATTTTGGTATTGCTGCCAGCAATATATTTTGGTAAATTCAGTGGCAATCCAGCACCAGAAACGATGATATCAATGCCACTTTGCACCGCTTCTTTGGCATAAGTTTCGTAATTGCGCATTGCAGTCATCAAATTGATGGCAATGATATTGTTTGGATTTGCTTTTGCTTTTGCAATTTCTGGACCCATTGCACGTAGGTTTGCTTCCAGTGGATTTTCACGAAAATCAGGTTCACGAAACCCAATTTGTACACCTGAAATGGTACCAATACCGCCAGCTTCTGCAACAGCAGATGCCAAGCCAGAAAGAGAAATACCAACACCCATACCACCTTGTACAAGGGGTAATTTTGCAGTCAAATCACCAATTTTCAATTCTTTCATATCTATATCTCCTTTGAAATTAGAGTTCATTTGTATGGAATTAGTATACTCCAAAAGTTCGTAAAAGTAAATATAAATATATAATGTGGTTTTAAAAACTAGATTAATAATGGAGTAGTATAATTTTGTGTGTTGTGTCAAATGCTTATAATCTGTAGAAAGGTTTACTTTGTAGGGGTGACGTTTCGTCACCCGTTGGGATGTTGTGAATTAATTTTAGATAGGAATTTATTCACGTTTTAAAGCATTCAGACCTTACTTTTTGACACCAAAAAGTAACAAAAAGTGCCACTACTTCCGAAGCGTGGAGCACGGTTCAAGGAGGCTGCGACTCCTCGAAACTCCTTTGCAAACGAAATCCTTTAGGTTAGAGAATAAATTGAAATTCAAGAAAACTTCCTTCATGGCTAGAGACGCTTATTGAAATTCCTACAAATAACAATTTTGAGGATTCCGCTTTGCAAGCAAAGGCTGAGTGGAAATCAAAAGTCATTTGTTCACTACTTACTTTGTTTTTGAGCCAGTAATCAAGAGGTGAGGGGCTTGTCACTCACGGTCTAATCGTAGGATTTATACCATTACACTCCTGTTTCAAGGGGGATATATAAGGACTCACCGCCAAAGAAGTGGCGGACACCGTAGGTGGCTTTGCTCGCAAAGTGATGACCCATCTTGACCACCTTATAGCGTGGCTCCACGCCTTCGAAAAGAGTGGCAGCTTTTGTTACTTTTCACTGTTGAAAAGTAAGGTCTAAAAGGCTCTAATATTTGAAAAAATTAAACCCTAAAATTATTACACTTATTTTCTTGCTTCACTACACATTATATAAATAACAGGCAATTAAAGGTATTTCACCACAATTGAAAACCACTGTAAACCCATTATTCCATCAAAAAAGGGCGGATATGAAATCCACCCTTACAAAATTTTCATTGATTCAATTCCAAACTAGCCAATTTACCCAAAAGCACATTGCTACGATCTAAGAAAGCGGTCATTTCACTGGAAGTCAAAGCTCTATGGCTCATCAATGCCAAATCATAGAGTTGACGTGAAATCAAAGCACAATCTTCTTGTTTGGTTTCTTGTTCTTGCAAGGAAAGATATGTTTTCACCAAAGGGTTGGAACGGTTCAAAACCAAGGTTTCTTCTGGTTTGATTTGTTCTGCAAACATGGCTTTCATTTCTGGATTTTGTGCGTATTGTTCCATCATTTCCATCATACGACGGGATTCTTCGCTGAGCAACAACATAGCAGAAACATTTTCAGCTTTCAATGATTCCACAGAAACTTTCAAGTTTTCAGAACCCACCAAAGAGCGGAATTTGGTTTGCAATGTTTCATTCAAGAACGCATCTGCTTGCTTTTTGGCTTCAGAAGCATCTTCGTCTTTTTCTTGCAAAGTATCTGCAATATCTGCATCAATTCTTTGTACTTTCACATCTGGATTTTTGAATTCCAAGAAGGAAGAAAATGGCTTGTCCACTGGTGTAGACAAAATAACCGCTTCCAAACCTTGTTCTTTGAACATGCGAATGTATTGAATTTGTTGGTTTTCATCTGTCACAAAGAAGAGTTTGTTTTCATGTTTTTCTTTATTCTTTTCCAAATATTCAGGCAAAGTTTCATACACATCATCTGTGGTTTTGAAGAGCAATGCATCCTTCACCTTATCATAGAGTTTTTCTTCACGCATACAACCATATTTGATGAAGATGCCAATATCATCCCAGAAACTTTCGTATTGTTCACGTTCGTTTTTAAAGAGTTGCACCATTTTATCACCAACTTTTTTGGTGATGTATTTGTTCATTTTATCTACATAACCATCGTTTTGGAGTGCACTTCTGGAAACATTGAGTGGCATATCAGGACAATCCAAAACACCTTTCAATAGAAGCAAGAATTCAGGCACAACTTCCTTGATATTGTCTGCAATATATACTTGGTTTGCGTATAGCTTGATTTCACCTTCCATGACATCCATTTGTTCCACAAGTTTAGGGAAATAGAGGATACCTTTCAAACGGAATGGATAGTCCATATTCAAATGAATCCAGAACAAAGGGTCGTTTCGATCAGCAAACACTTTGTGATAGAAAGCTTTGTAATCTTCATCTGTGCAATCCTTTGGTTGACGTTGCCAAAGTGGATTAGTGTCATTGAGTGGTTCTGGCTCAATTTCTTTGTTTTGTTCTGCCAATTTTTCCAAAGCATCGTCTTTGGTCAAACCTTCTGCTTCTTCTGGCGTGATATGAAGTGTGTTGCTTTCGGCTTTTTCAGCAGCAATTTCTTCTTCAGTCGCTTCTTTTTCTACATCCATAAAGATAGATACTGGCATAAAGGAACAATATTTTTGAAGTCCAGCATAAAGAACTGCTTCATCCATAAATTCTTTGCCATCTTCACCGAGGAACAAAGTGATGGTGGTACCACGTTCTGCTCTTGTGCCATCTTCCATAGCATAATCAATGCCACCTTCACAAGACCATTTGGCAGGTGTAGCACCTTCTTGGTAGGAAAGTGTATCAATTTCAACCTTATCTGCAACCATAAAAGCAGAGTAGAAACCAAGACCAAAGTGACCAATGATTTCACCCTCAGAATCCATTTTTTCTTGGTATTTGCTCATAAAATCGGTTGCACCAGAAAATGCAATTTGATTGATGTATTTTTTGATTTCATCATCAGTCATACCAATACCATTGTCAATGATTTGCAAGGTTTGGTTGTCTGGGTTCAGCACAACTTTGATGGCATAAGTTTCATCAGCTGGCAATTCGACCTCACCCATAACATTTAATTTTTGTAATTTTGTCACAGCATCACATGCATTGGAAACCAATTCACGCAAGAAAATATCCTTATCGGTATAAAGCCATTTTTTGATAATGGGTAGGAAATTCTCACTGTTAATGGAAAGATTACCTGTTTCGTTCATATAAAAAACCTCCTAAAAATCTTTGAAATTGTTGTTCTAACAATATTCTAGCACGTTTTGTGTGAATGTCAAGAAAAAATTAGCACTCTCTAAGTGAGAGTGCTAACAATTTGCGAAATAACAGTTGATTCATGAATCAACCCTACATATACATACTGACATTCTGTGGTTTTTCGGTCTTTGTAGGGAGCGATGCCCCCATCGATCCGCAATCATGTTAATATTTAGTATTTACTCAGATGGAAATTAACTTTCCATTTGGATTGCAATTTCGTGTTTTTTGAAGAACTTCAAAATGTCTGCATCCCATTGTTGACCCGTGTTGCGATCCAAGGTAAATGTTTTGTCAGATGTGGCAGTTGTGACAAGCAAAACACCATCACGAAAGAGTAGATTCAAAAAAACTGCCTGTGCATTGGGGTAATGTGCTGTTTTTTCAGAAGACAATGAGAATACAATTTTCATGCTCCTAGGCATTGCTTTTCCTTTGATTCCTTGGAAAAAGAAAGGTTTGATTTCAGACCATTGGCAAAAGGGTTCTGGATTTTCTTCTGATTGATACAATTCTGGTTTGGTACCATCCACCAAAAAAGTTGCGTATGTATGAATTTCACCTTGTCGAAAGATAAATGTATCGAATAAATCCCCTTTGAGCAATAGAGCCATAAAGTTTTTGGTATCGTGTATGGTAAAAGAAAGCATAAAAGTACCTCCGTATGTGAACAATGATATGGAAAATTTCTATTTCCTATTCTATTGTACAACCGATATATGTGAATTACAATGTATTTTTATAAAAATGCATATCAGCTGGCAATTGTATTTCTTTTGATGCAAAGATATGGTATACTTCCTTATAAGAATATGAAATATTTCTGAAAATCCATAAGTTATTGATACATAATAAGGAGATGCAAATATGAAGAATTTTAGAGCAGAAGGCGATCGTATCACAGAAGAATTGGTGACTTGGAGAAGATATCTACATGCACATGCAGAAATTGGTTTGGAATTGCCACAGACAGCAGATTTTGTGGAAGAAAAATTGCAAGAAATGGGTGTTACACCCAAAAGAATTGGACATTCTGGTGTGGTTGTGATGCTTGGTCAAGGTGAAAAGTTGTTCTTTTTGCGTGCAGATTCCGATGGACTTCCTATTTTAGAAGATACAGATTTGCCATTTGCATCAAAAAATGGAAATATGCATGCTTGTGGTCATGATTTTCACACAACAGCACTTTTGGGTGCAGTGAAAATTTTGAAAGAACATGAATCTGAGTTAAAAGGGCGTGTTATGTGTTTGTTCCAACCAGGCGAAGAAACCCAAACAGGTGCATTGTCTATGATAGAACATGGTATTTTTGCAGATGAGATGCCAGAAGCGGGTATGTCTTTGCATGTATTCCCATTGGATTTGTGTACCGTCAATTCCAGACCGGGATATGTTTGTGCATCTTCTGATATGTTTACCATCACAGTCACAGGAATTGGTTGTCATGGTGCTTATGCATTCCAAGGTGTAGACCCCATCAACATTGCATCTCATATTGTGATTTCTTTGCAAGAATTCCAAGGACGTGAAGTTTCTTCTAATGACAATATGGTGTTGACCATTTGTGCCATCAATGGTGGCGATGCAACCAATGTATTTCCAAATGAAGTGGTCATGAAAGGTTCTTTGAGAACTGCCTCCAATGAAGTGCGTGCTTTTGGAAAACAACGTATTGTGGAGATTTGTGATGGTGTTGCCAAAACCTTTAGAGGTAGTGCAAAAGTAGATTTCCATGGTGCAGGTGCTGTTCCAATGATCAATGATGTGGAATTGTTCCATGAAGTATTGCCCTATGTCAATTCCATTTCAGGTGAAGATATGTACCACGATATGGTTCCCATCACAGGTTCAGAAGACTTTGCAGAATTTGCTGCATTGTTCCCATGTGTTGATTTCTGGATTGGAACTGGTAGCATAGAGCAAGGTTGTGTGTATCCTTTGCATCATCCAAAGATTGTATTTGGAGAAGAAGCATTGCCACGTATGGCAGCAATTTTTGCTACAGCAGCTTACAATTGGTTGGAAAACCACAGTTAATTTCAATATGTATGATTTCATTGAAGATGGAAACACTAGGAATATGTGCAAAATGGAATACAATATACGGAAATGTTGAAAAAATTTGTATCCCTTCTTGCGTTTGTTTGCGTACTATATTATAATAATGTGATATTGATTTGAAACATTCGGTGATTGTAGCCGTTATGAAAATAAGGAGGAGAAAACATGTCAGAAGAAAAAATTGTCGAAAACACTGGCTTGGGTGCAACTGGTAACTTTATACATAGTTACGTCCAAGAAGATTTGGGTGAAAATACACAGAAAATTCACACAAGATTTCCACCTGAACCAAATGGATATTTGCACATTGGACATGCGAAATCCATCTGCTTGAATTTTGGATTGGCAAATTTGTATGGAGGCAAATGCAACTTGCGTTTTGATGATACAAACCCTGCAAAAGAAGATGTGGAATATGTAGAATCCATCAAAGAAGACGTAAAATGGCTTGGTTTTGATTGGGAAGATAGATTGTACTTTGCATCCAGCTATTTCCAAACATATTATGAAGTGGCAATCAAGCTCATCAAAGAAGGCAAAGCATTTGTCTGTGATTTGAATGCAGAAGAAATGCGTGAATATCGTGGTAGCCTCAACGCACCAGGTAAAGAAAGTCCATATCGCAACAGAAGTGTAGAAGAAAACTTGGATTTGTTTGAACGTATGAAAGTAGGGGAATTCCCTGATGGTTCTCGTACTTTGCGTGCAAAAATCGATGTGACATCACCAAATATCAACATGCGTGATCCTGTTATCTATCGTATTGCACATGCAACACATCATACCACAGGTGACGAATGGTGTATCTATCCTATGTATGACTTTGCGCATCCTTTGGAAGATGCCATTGAAGGCATTACTCACTCCATTTGTACCATGGAATTTGAAGACCATAGACCACTTTATGACTGGGTGGTTCGTGAAGGCGGCTATGAAGTGGCACCTCCAAGACAAATTGAGTTTGCTCGTCTTGGTATGACCAATACCGTTATGAGTAAAAGAAAATTGCGTGCTTTGGTGGAAGATAGCTTGGTTGATGGATGGGATGATCCACGTATGCCAACCATCAGTGGCTTGCGTCGTAGAGGTTACACACCAGAAGCGATTCGTGATTTCTGCGAAAGAATTGGTGTTGCAAAAGCAAATAGTGTTGTAGATGGTGGTTTGTTGGATTATTGCATTCGTGATGATTTGAAAACCAAAACCAGTGCAATTATGGCAATTCTCGATCCTTTGAAAGTGGTAATTACCAACTATCCAGAAGGACAAGTGGAAATGTTGGAAGTGGAAAACAACCCTGAAAACGAAGTATTGGGCAATAGAACCATGGCATTCACCAGAGAAATCTATATCGAACAAGAAGATTTTATGGAAGAACCAGTGAAAAAATTCTTCCGTTTGGCTCCAGGCAAAGAAGTGCGTCTCAAAGGGGCTTATTTCGTAACTTGTACCGATATCATCAAAGACGAAGCTGGAAATGTTGTGGAAGTACATTGTACCTATGACCCAGAAACAAAGAGTGGTAGTGGTTTCACAGGTAGAAAAGTAAAAGGCACTTTGCATTGGGTGTCTGCAACAGAAAATGTGAAAGCAACTGTTCGTTTGTATGACCATATGATGTTGGACAATCCAGAAGATCCAACTGGCAATATGATTATGAATCCAACTTCCTTGGAAATCAAAGAAGGTATTTTGGAAATGGCAGCAGCCGAAGCAAAAAAAGGCGAACGTTTCCAATTCATGAGAAATGGATATTATATTGTGGATACAAAGGATACCACAGAAGACCATTTGGTGTTCAATCGTATCGTATCCCTCAAAAGTTCTTTCAAATTGAAATAATTGGCTTGTGCCAACGAGAAGTAGAAGGTGGTGTATAACTGCCTTCTATTTTTTTAAGTCCCAATTAAACTTAACGAGACCTAATATACATGAACATATCTTAATTATGTAGGGAATGCATTGTATGCATTCCGCTTTCGGTATGCATACAATGCGTACCCTACAAGATATAAAAGCCCTTTTATCTTTAATTGGGATTTTTTTAATTGCTCATGGTTCAACTTGCAAAATAACACGAAATATGGTAGGGTCAATGTAAGAAAATCAATTGGAACTACATAGGAGGTTGTATATGGATACCATCAAATTGGTGCAATTGGAAGCAAAAGATTGGTCAAAACGTTATGCGTTACAAGACTTTGAAATGAACCATGCAAAACAAGTGAAAGCATACCACCAAAGTTTCCCACAATACACAGAAACACCACTTGTGGAGATGACGAGAACAGCAAACCATTTGGGAATTGCAAATCTTTATGTGAAAGATGAGTCTTATCGCTTTGGTCTCAATGCCTTTAAGGTTTTGGGTGGTAGTTATGCCATTGGACAATACATTGCAAAGAAATTGGGTAAATCCATTGCGGAATTGACCTTTGGAGAAATCACTTCACCAGAAACAAAAAAACTTCTTGGAGACTTGACCTTTGTGACAGCAACAGATGGCAACCATGGTAGAGGTGTTGCTTGGACTGCCAACCAATTGGGTCAAAAATCTGTGGTGTATATGCCAAAGGGTAGTGCAATCGAACGTTTGGAAAACATCCAAAAAGAAGGGGCAGAAGCCTATATCACAGAATTGAATTATGATGATGCAGTACGTTTGGCAAATGAAAAGGCAGAATCAGAAGGTTGGATTATGGTACAAGATACTGCTTGGGATGGTTACGAAGAAATTCCGATTTGGATTATGCAAGGATATGCCACAATGGCTTTGGAAGCAGTGGAGCAGATTACATCCAAAGGGTTACAACCACCAACCCATGTATTCTTGCAAGCAGGTGTTGGGTCTATGGCAAGTGGTGTGACTGCACTTTTGGCACAATATTACAAAGAATCTATGCCTGTGATTACCATTGTAGAGCCCAATGAAGCGGCTTGTTTATATGAAACAGCAAAAGCCGATGATGGGGATATCCATGTGGTGACAGGTGATATGAATACCATTATGGCAGGACTTGCTTGTGGCGAACCATGTACCATTGGCATGCCTATTTTGCGTGACTATGCAACCAATTACATTTCCTGTCCAGATACCATTGCTGCTGATGGTATGCGTGTTTTGGCATCACCCACAAAAGGAGATATGCCTGTGGTTTCAGGTGAAAGTGGTGCTGTAACAACGGGTATTGTGGCTCAAATTATGAAAAATTCAGAATTGTTGGATATGAAAGAAAAATTAGGACTTACAGAAAAATCTGTGGTATTGGTATTCAGTACAGAAGGTGATACAGATCAGAAAAACTATGAAGATGTGGTTTGGTTTGGGAAATATGGCAAATAAGCGAGCATATAAAAAAACAGGTATCCCGCAATGTCATTAAGTTAAGGTTTAATGACATTGCAGGACGCCTGTTTTTTGTTTGCGTAATATTATTTTACAAAATCAGAATGTGCTTTCAATCCATAAGCTGGTTCTGCATGTTTGACTGCACTGTTGATTGCACGTGCCATCACTTCCACAGCCAAAGCGCCCAAAGCATCTGGATTGACTTCCACTTCGCCAGTGGATACCACAAAGATGCTATCGCCATCAGCAGAAGTATGTACAGGATGAATTGCATGAGCAAAACCATTGTGTGCAATACCAGCCAATTTGGTGCATTGGGATTTGTCTAATTTTGCATTGGTGATGATACAACCAATTGTGGTGTTACCAGAAAATACATTGCGATCTTTGCCAATTTCTTCATACATTGCTGCTGCTGTGTTGGCAAGTGCAGATTTGTCTTCTGTAAGTAAACCACCAAGCATTTCTTTGGTATCGTAATCAAACACATCACCCAAAGCGTTAACTGCAACAATGGCACCACATTGTACATCACCAAGTTGTAAGGTATAAGTACCCAAACCACTTTTCATCATACGATCTACACCAAAATATTTACCAATGGAAGCACCAGTACCAGCACCTACATTGCCTTCTGCCACATCAACAGTGCCAGCATTTTGGCAAGCTTCATATCCCATAGCTTTGTCAGGTCTACATTTTGCATCTCCAACCACAAGGTCAAACAAAGAAGCACCACAAACGATTGGAACCACACCAACACCAACATCAAAACCAATGCCTTTTTCTTCTAAATATTGCATTGCACCATCGCCAGCTTCCAAACCATAAGCACTACCACCAGATAGCATAACACAATGGATTTGTTGTACCATATTGATGGGTTTCAAAAGTTCTGTTTCACGAGAAGCAGGACCACCACCACGTACATCTACGCCAGCAGTTGCACCAGATTCACAGATGATTGCAGTACAACCAGAACCGCCTGTAAGATTTTGTGCATGACCAATTTTGATACCTTTGATGTCACTGATTTTAATTTCTTTCATAAGTTTCCTCCTAAAAAAGGGAGCAAGAGCAATTGCCCTTGCCACCCACATATTGTTCTATTTCATAAAATTAACCGTTCAAAACAGAGATTGCAATAACCAAAGCTGTGATAACACCGACAACAGCTTCACCACCAAGCATACCAGATGCTACGATAGTACCCAAACCAGATTTTTCAACCTTAGGAGCAGTTTTGTCCAAGATGAAGCGCAAAGCACCACCGATGAAAGCAGTTGCAGAAAGATAGAATGGAAGGTAAACGCCAAGACCAAGTGTCATAACAGGAATACCCATGATGTACATTACAGTTGCAGCAACCAAACCAATGAGGAATGCAGGCAAATGCGCAATGCCACCAACCATAGAAGCAACAGCAGCAGCTTGAGCAGCAGGGAACATATCGCTACCAAATGCTTCACCGCCATAAGCAGTTACAATGATCATCAAAACAGCAACAGAAACAACAGCACCAATCAAACCACCAATAACTTCGCCAATCCATTGTGCTTTTGGATCAGATTTCAAAATATGACCAGATTTGAAGTCATTCATAACGTCACCAGTCAAACCAGCAGCAACAGCAACGATTGCAGCAACGAAGAAAGCAGCATTGCCATCAACGCCAGAAGCAGCTTTTGCAATGATCAAGATGATGATACCAAAGATTTCCATTGGGTTGATACCAGATTGACCAACACATTGACAAGCCATTGTAGTTGCAAGCCATGTACCAAGGATTGTGATGATGGAAGCTACGATAGGCATATCCAAAACAGCTGTAAAGAGAACTGCCAAAACCACCATTACGATAGGTGCCCAACGCATAGGAACAATGGAATCACCAGCATTTTCTTTGGAAATCATAGGACCAAAGATATCTTTGACACGTGGAAGGATTTCTTTGATGAAGATACCAAGACCACAACCAACCATAAGACCAATACCCAAAGAAGATTTGATTGCAGCAGCGGTAGCAGCATCGAAAAGACCAGCAGCTTGACCACCCATAAGGATACCAACATCACCAATCAAAGCACCAAGGAACCAAACGCCAATGTAGAGAGGTCCAATGATGTAACCAACACTGATGAGCATTGGAGAATACCAAACACCAAAGAAGGAACCATATGTACCCATAATGTTACCATTTAAGGAAACAGCAGGAATGAAAGGTTTTACCAAAGCTTTTGCACCATAATACAAACCATCACGGAACAAAGCAAAGATACCAGCGATACCCATGGAACCAAAGAGCCATTTTGCTTTTTGACCACCTTCATCACCAACAACAACAACTTCAGCAGCAGCTTGACCCATAGCATATGGAAGTTGCGCTTTTTCTACGAAATGTTTTCTGAGAACAGCGGTGAAAATCAAACCAAGAAGCACACCACCAAGAGTCAGAACCAAAAGTTTACCAAAACCAACATCTGCATTTGGATCCAACATCCAGATACCAGGCAAAGTAAATGCAAGACCACCAGCAACCATAGCACCAGCAGACATTGCAGTATGAGTTACGTTGATTTCATTGTAGTTTGTGTTGCCCAAAGCTTTCAAACCAAACATGGACACAAGTGCCACGAACATGATTGGCCAAGGCAAAGATGAAATTCTAAGTGCAATAAACATGGATGAACATGTTAAGATAACAGCACCGATTGCACCAATAATCATACCACGAGTTGTAAATTGCTCACGGTAAGATGCTGCATACTTTGAGTTGCTTTGTTTGTTTGACATACCAATTCCCCCTTAATCCATATACAAAACAATGATTTTACTTTCCAATCATTTTGTGTAGAAAAATAATAGCCTTTGTAATTCATAGAATAACATAATAACACAAAATATTAGAAAAACTAAGTTCTTACATTATATCATGGTTGAAAGAAAAAACAAATGGTTTTCGTGAAAATACATATTAATGATTGCATGAAATTGGTATTGATTTTTTGTGATATTTGCTGTTTTTTATGGTAGAAAAACGAAATGTGTTGAGAAATATTCCTAAACATGGTACTATCAAATCATTATGGTAGAATCATAGTCAAAATACAGAAAGTATGTATTTATGGCAACATTGGAGGGATAAATATGAATTTTGATTTTTCGTATGTAGATATTGCGTTTCAAAATGGTACCATCATCACAGTCAATGAGTCTGATGGTGTGGTAGAAGCAATTGGAATCAAAGGCAATAAAGTGGTTTTTGCTGGTTCCAATGCAGATTTGGCAAAAATCATAGATGCAAATACAAAGGTGTATGATTTGGCAGGACGTTCTGTGATGCCAGGCATCAACGATAGCCATTATCATCCAATTTTAAATGGTATGTTGGGTGAAGAATTGGATTCTGCTATGATCGATACCACTATGAAATATTGCAAAACCCTTGGGGATATGTTGGATTTGGTTGCAAAAGCTGTTGCAGTCAAAGAAAAAGGAGAATGGATTTCCATGATGGGATACGAACCATTGCTATTCCCTGAAAAAAGACATCCAACCATAGAAGAATTGGATGCAATTGCACCAGAAAATCCAGTCCATTGTATGCATGGTGGTGGTCATATTTGTATGTATAACCACAAAGCATTGGAATATTTGGATGTGTATACCGCAGAAGATGCAAGTAAATATCCTGTGGATGAAGTGGAAGTCATTGATGGCAAATTGACTGGTTTGGTGCGTGGACATACTCATTTTTGGCTTTGGGGTAAAGTGGTCTATACAGAAGCACAACAACAAAAAGCAGCAATGAAATCCCACCAACAATGCTTGGAAAAGGGGATTACTTCTGTTGGAGATATGGGTGAATGCGATGCACCTTCTTATCATGTCATGCAAAAACTTTGTAGAGATGGTATTTTCAAAGTGCGTACCTATATGGCACTCCATAGCATCTTTGGCAAACCTTTCTCCAAAGAAGACAATGAACATTTCCTAAGCCTTGGTTTGATGACAGGTCTTGGTGATGAAAAATTTCGTATTGGACCTTGTAAATTTATGATTGATGGTGGTTCTGGTGGACCTTCTTGTGCCACAAGAGAACCTTATAGTCATAATCCAGATTTGCCACGTGAAAAGGGTTGGGATTTGGAAGAAACCATAGAATACATCAAAATGATTGACAAAGCAGAGTGCCAATGTACTGCACATGCCATTGGTGACGAAGCCATTGAATATATGGTCAAAGGATATGAAGCGGCATTTGCTGAAAACCCAGATTTGCCCAAATTGCGTCATAGAATTGAGCATTGTACTTTGGTAGACCCAGATTTGATTGCACGTATGGCAAAAATGAATATTTGTCCATCTGTCAATGCTGGTTTGGTTTCCTATTTGGGTGCCAATTATGCATTGTTCTATGGAGAAGAACGCAACAAATATCTTGGTGCTTTGCGTAGTATGATGGATGCTGGCGTTATGTGTTCTTTGCATAGTGATGCACCTTCTGGTCCTTGTGGTATGGCTATGATTGATGGTGCTGTCAATCGTTATGATCGCAAACAAGAGGTGCAATGTGACAAAACACAAGCAGTTTCTTTGTTGGAAGCAATTCGTTGTGCAACTTACAATGCAGCATATCAATCCTATGAAGAAAATATCAAAGGTAGCTTGGAAATTGGCAAACTTGCAGATTTAATTGTTTTGGATCGTGATATCGTACATATGGATACCATGGATTTGAACCAAGTCCAAGTGGATATGACCATGATTGATGGAGAAATTGTATTCACAAGATAAAATTTTCATAGAAAATTCAATGGTATGTATTTTTGTCATTCAGAGGAATGAAATGACGAAGAATCCAATTGAAAAATAACATAAAAAAACCCGAAATCCACACAAAATGGAAATCGGGTTTTATTTTATTGCAATTAAAACATTCCTTGTGTTACAGGTGCAAGCCAAACACGACCAGTACCACGATATACATTGACAAGACCTTCTCCAGAAGCGGCAGAACCAAGGAGAGATTTACCTGAACGTTCCACTGTAAAGGCTAGGCTACCACTCCAAGCGATTGCCATATTGCCATCAATTTTGAGAACATCATCTTTGAGTGTAATTTCAATCAATTCTTCTCTAGGGCAGTTGGATTCCAAACAGAGAACACCACTACCTGTTACAGCAAGATTGAACAAACCTTCTCCACCTGCTACAGCGGAAGAGAGGGTAGAACGCATCACAGCTTTTTGAGATAAAGAGGATTCACAAGCAAGGAATAAACCATCTTCCAAGACAATGGAGTTGTTCCAATCTTCCACATTGAGCAACAATAAGTGTTTGTAGGTAGGCTCTAATACCAAGGTTCCAGAACCAGTGTATTCTGGCTTGATTGCAGATTCACCAGTTGCTTTGCCACGAATTGCTTTACCAAACAAATCGCCAACACCTTTCAATCCAGTGGTTGCATTGACATCGCCAACACTCCATTGCATTGCGCCAGCTTGTACCGTTACATTGGATTCGTTCAAATCGCAAATCACTTGACGTTTGCGAACATTCATTGCATTTGCATAGTAAGCAGTCATTGCATTTTGTGGCATAACGCTCAAATCACGTTGGTATTCGATAATGGAGAATGCACCGAGTTTTGCCAAGATTTTAATATCATCATTGTTTGTGAAATTGGAAATTTGATACATAATAACAACTCCTTTTCTAATCTTTTGATTTTGTAAGGGCGACTATTGGTCGCCCGTTCGTTGCAGAATATAAATGAATTTTATTTTTGGAAGTTATGTATTTGACCATTAAGCCAAATAAGTATCTTCTTTTGCCAAAATCAATTGGGTAATCAATTCATTGTATGGTGTAGCAATGCCAAGTTCTTTACCTTTTTTCACAACAGCACCATTGATTTTTGTAATTTCTGTTTGACGTTTCAAAATTACGTCGGAACGCATAGAAGAACGGTTTGCAGAAGTGTTCACTGCAACCACCAAAGCATTTGCAACCACTTCATCTGCATTGAAATCCATACCAGCAGCATTTGCAACAGTCACTGCTTCACGTACCATCAATTCTGCACAAATAGCAGCATGGGCATTGTCATTGACATAACCATTGTGGATATCCAAAAGAGCAGTGATGGCATTGATTGCCACATTGACAAATACTTTGCTCCAAACCAAAGCCAAAACCTTATCAGAACAATCCATTTCAAAGCCAACAGCTTCCAAAGCATCTGCAACTTTCTGTGCATTTGTTTGATCATCACTCATAGCACCAATGTGTGTTGGACCAACACCAGCGTGGAAAATATGACCAGGACCTTTCATGGTACAACCATGGCTTGTGGTACCAACAATAACTTGTTCTTTTGGAACCACTTCCATAATATCTTCACCATTGCCATAGCCATTTTGCAAAGTCAAAACAATGGTATCAGAACCAATGATGGCACGATTTTTCACAAGAGCTTCTGCTGTTTGTGTGGATTTTACAAAAACAATTGCCAAATCTGCAACACCAACTTCTTCTGGATTTGTGGTTGCTTTAGGAGAAACTTTTGTCACAGAACCATCCAACTCATCAATTTCCAGACCTTTTTCGTTGATGGCATTGACATGATCTTGCCAAATATCTACCATCCAAACTTCGTTGTTTTTGGAAAGATATCCGCCATACAAACTACCCATTGCACCAGCACCAAGAATTGCAATTTTCATAAGAAACCTCCTTAGGTTGTATATATTAGACATTGTTTTTATGTGTTCGATTGATATTGTGTTTATTTTAATGCAAGGTAACATATGCTGTCAACTAGAATGTAGCTTGGAAGAAAATGCAGTTGTTTTGCACAAAAAATAGAGGTTAATTTTGGTGAAAATATTGAAGAAAATCAATGTATTTTACAGGGGTTTCTGTCTTTTTTAGTGATTTTTAAAAAAACTAGAGATTGACAACAACCATAAAGCTAGTCTAAAATGGAGTTATAGTAAGTGTACCATGTACAAATGTGTACAGAATATATGAAACTTTAGGGAAATGGATTAGAGGAGGAGATTCCGATGGCTAAGAAAAAAATGACAATTCTTGATTTCAAAAAATACAAAGAAGAAGGACGTAAGTTTACATATGTAACAGCATATGACTATACAACAGCTTCTATCGTAAATGATAGCGAATGTGAAATCATTTTGGTAGGTGACTCTTTGGGTATGATTATGCTTGGTTACACAACAACTGTTGGCGTTACTGTAGATGATATGGTTCATCACATTCGTCCAGTTGTAAAAGGTGCTCCAGATACTTTCATCGTTGGGGATATGCCATTTGGTTCCTACAATGCAAGTCCAGAACAAGCAATTATGACTGCTAACCGCATTTTGATGGAAACAAACTGTGACTGTGTAAAATTGGAAGGTGGCGTTGTAATGGCACCTACAATCAGAAGAATGGTAGATGCTGGTATTCCTGTAATGGGTCACATCGGTTTGACACCTCAAACTTCCACATCTCTTGGTGGTTTCAAAGTACAAGGTGGTACACCTGAATCTGCTGCAAAACTCATTGCTGATGCAAAAGCTTTGGAAGAAGCAGGCGTATTCTCCATGGTTTTGGAATGTGTTCCTAGTGTAGTTGGTAAAGCAATCCAAGAAGCTTTGACAATTCCTGTTTTGGGTATTGGTGCTGGTCCTAACGTAGACTGTCAAGTTTTGGTAACCCAAGATTTGCTTGGTATGTATGGTGATTTCAAACCAAAATTCGTAAAACAATTTGCTCATGTGCGTGAAGAAATGGTTAGAGGTTTGAACCAATTCCACGAAGAAACATTGAGTGGCGAATTCCCATCTCCAGAATATTCCTTCAACAAAGCTGTAGATATTCCTAAATTGTATTAAGAATTTGCAGATTTGCAACAAGTATAAGAATTAAATATAAAGTCTTCCATGTTTGGAGAGCTTGGATTGTCGAAAAACGAAAGGGTTTTTATCTTTTAGCGTCGCAGACTGTAATCCACAGATCGTATCGGAAAGAAATCCGATGGCGAAGCCATTTTGCGTAGCAAAATACTGACCAGAATCGCATTTCGTCAGGGTCATCACTTTGCGTTGCAAAGTCAGCTTGCGCTGCCCGCATTCTTGCGGTGAATGGGACAAAAAGGGATTTCTAGGTGCTTTGTAGAAGCACTTGTATGAGGAAATCATCTTTTTTACCTATCAACTACAACTTGAAATCCTGATTTCAAGTTAGCGTGTCGACTTTTTCGACACGCAAAGCCTTCCATGTTTGGAAGGCTTTTTTGTACCAAAGAGGGATATGTATGTATACAAAATAACACTACATATTGTGTATTGTGGTGTGCATTGTGACGATATTTAGGTAATCTTACGAAAAATGTAAGATTTTCTTTGACTTATGCTGTGGATATACATATAATAATTTCATTAGAAGAAAATGAGTAATGCATTGGATTTTACGTTTTATATTTCACTGTGTGGTTCTTGGTGATGGATGGAAAAGCCATTTTCAAACATCATCTGAATACAAGGGATGCAAGTGCACCCTATTATAAAAGGAGGAATGTAGTAATGGAAAAAATGAGTTACAAAGAAAAGTTCATTCAAATGAACAAAGAAGCAAAAGCAACATGGATTGCAACCGCAATTGTTTTTGTGTTTTGGTGGGTATCTGGGTTTGGTATCTATGCAGTTGCACCGGAAGCAACAATCCTTTATATGCCAGCATGGTTTATGGTTGCTTGTTTTGGCACATGGTTCTTGACCATTGGTTTGGTTGTGTATTTGACCAAAAAAGTCTTCAAAGATTTTGATTTGAATGATGACACAGAAATAGAAGGAGGGAATTGAGAATGGATGTATTCATGCGTATTGCACCAACGGTAATATTCTTCGTGATTCTTTTGGGCATGGGGTTCTGGATTCAAAAGAAATCCTCTGATTCTCGTACAGCAAACTACTCCAAAGATTACTACATTGGCGGACGTAGTCTTGGTGGTTTCGTTTTGGCTATGACCTTGGTTGCTACATATAGCTCTGTAAGTTCTTTCCTTTCAGGTCCTGGTGTGGCTTGGCAAAGAGGTTTTGGCTGGGTATATCTTGCTTCCATCCAAATTGTAGCAGCATTCATCGTTTTGGGTGTTCTTGGTAAAAAAATGGCAGTTATCGGTCGTAAAGTAGATGCGGTTACTGTTGTTGACGTAATTCGTTCCAGATACAATTCCAATGTTTTGGCGATTATCAGTGCTATCGTTATTATTGTATTCTTCACAACATCTATGTTGGGTCAATTCATTGGTGGTGCAACTTTGTTCTCTGCAGCAACAGGCTGGTCTTATGACGCAAGTTTGATGTTGTTTGCAGCAGTAGTGGTTTTGTATACTACAGTTGGTGGGTTCAAAGCAGTTGCCATTACAGATACAGCTTGTGCCATCATCATGATGGTTGGTATGGGTATCTTGGCTGTAATCATCTTGGGTGAAGGTGGCGGTTTGTCTGGCGTTATGGCAACCATCACAGAAGTTTCTGCAACAGCAAGAACAACTGGTGAAGGCGTAGATATGATTGCTCCTACAGCTAGTGGTTTGGTTTCTGTGAAATCCTTGATTGGTTTCTGGTTCTTGGTTGGTATCGGTACAGTTGGTTTGCCACAAACAAACGTACGTTGCTTGAGCTATAGAGATACAAAAGCAGTTCACTCTGCAATGATTTATGGTACTATCGTTGTTGGTGCTATGATGATTGGTATGCATTTACTTGGCGTTTTGGCTAGAGGCGTATTGTTTGAAGTAGAAGGCTCCACAGATACAGTAATCTCTACATTGATTTCTGGACATATGCATCCATTGTTGGCTGGTTTGACTATCATTGGCCCACTTGCTGCAACTATGTCTACAGTTTCTTCTCTTTTGATTTCTGGTTCTTCCGCAATCGTAAAGGATATTTATATTTACAATAAAACAACAAAAAATGAAGCAGTTGACCAAAAAATGGTTGGTAAAATTTCTTTGATCGTAACAGCTGTTATGGGTATCGTAACCATTATTATGGCGTTTGAACCACCTTCTATCATTATTTGGATTAATATGTTTGCTACTGGCGGTTTGCAAATTGCATTCTTCTGGCCACTTCTTTTGGGTATGTTCTGGTCAAAAGCAAATGGCACTGGTGCATTGTTCAGTGTTGTCGGTGGTTTGGCTGTGTATTGTATTGCAACTGCACAAGGTATTTCCATTGGCGGTTTCAACAACATCATCGCATCTACAATTATTGCGTTCATCTTGTTCGTAATTGGTAGCAAAGTTGGTAAACCAGCAGAGGAAAAAGTATTGCGTACATTCTTCCCTGATAAATTCTAAGTTGAATAAAATACATTTGAGGTGGGCTTATGCCTGCCTCTTTTTTGTATCAAGAAATGGTGTAATAAAAAAGGACTTATGACTGGGTTGCAATCATAAATCCTGATTTCGATTTGATGTAAATTATACCAATTTGGCATCGCTCCAAATACGATCCAAACCATAAAATTCACGTTGTTCTTTGTTGAATAGATGTACCAAAACACCGCCAAAATCCAACAAAATCCAAGTGCCACTGTTGTATCCTTCTGTATGGAACACTTTGATGCCATCTGCTTTCAATTTTTCATCCAAATCATCTGCCAAAGCACGTAAATGGGATGCAGTATTTCCGTTTGCAATGACAAAGAAATCTGCGATATTGGACAAACCTTGCAAATCCAAAACACGAATGTCTTGTGCAATTTTATCATCTAAAATGGTTTCAATTTTTTTTGCTACTTCTAATGTGGTGAAATTACTCATTGCTGTCCTCCTGATATTGTTTATAGTATTGTAATGCTTCTTCTGAAATAGGATGTGGCTTTCTACCTTGTTCCTTGACATAGTTTATGGTGTCTGCCAAAATAAAACACATTGCCAAATCCAAATCCAAGTAAGCAAGCCTTCTTGCTTCTTCAATGCCATCGAACTTTTCTCTATTGGGTTCGATATAATCGGCTATGTATATGATTTTTTCCAGCAAACTCATATGGGGTCTGCCAGTTGTGTGATAACGAATTGCATCCAAAATAGTGGTATCTGTAATTTGATATTCACGTTTTGCAATTTCTGCACCCAAAACTGCATGAATCAATTGTGGTGTGCGTATGGTATCTTCATCCAATGCCAATTTGTATTCTTTGCAAAGTCGTTGTTGCAAATCCCTAGGATAATCCTTTGCACAATCGTGTAACAAACCTGCAATTTGGGCTTTTTGTTTGTCTTGTTTGGTGCCATAGATTTCTGCCAATTTCATGGCTTCTGATTCAACACCTAAGGTATGGATATAGCGTTTGATTTGCAAAGCAGATTGCAATTTTTCTTTCATACTTTCCAAATTGATGGTGTTGCTCATATCCAAATCCTCCTCATTTTGATATAGTTCAAATTTATGAATATAATCCACAACAGCTTGTGGCAATAAATACTTAATGGGTGCATCTTCTTTGGCACGCATACGAATGTCAGATGATGAAATTGCAAGTGCAGGAACTTCCATAAAATGAATGCGACTTGGAAATTTTTCTTTGATATTTTTGATATCGCTGAGCAATTTCTTTTTGTCATAACCAGGTCTTGTCACTGCAACAAAATCACAAAGTGACATAAGGCGTTCTGGTTCTTTCCAATGCATAATTTGATGGATGGCATCGGCACCAGTGATGAAATACAAACGGACATCTGGTCTACAAATCTTCTTCAGTTCTGTAATGGTGTCGATGGTGTAAGTGGTACCTTCTCGATCAATTTCAATACGAGATACATCAAAATTATCGTTACGCATGGTTGCCAAAACCGTCATCAAATAGCGGTGTTCATGATGTGTAACCGTTTGGTTCATTTTATGAGCAGGTCTACCAGTTGGAATAAAGATAACCTTATCTACATTGAAACGATGACGTACCGCTTCTGCTGTCACCAAGTGACCATTGTGAATGGGATCAAATGTACCACCCATAATGGCAATGCTCTTACAATTTTGAAATCCTGCAAATTCGTTTAACATAAGCATCCTCTTATCTTTTCATCTTTTTTATTTCTGCCTTTTTGTGAAAAGTGGAACCATATTCTTCGGCAGTTTTGCGAGCAGCCTTCCAAAGCAATCCAATACCTTCACCTATAACCTGACGTGTTTCTTCATCCTCATCAGATAAAGTTTGCAAAGTTTTGAATGCATTGTGTGTGGATAAAACCACTTCGCCTTCTTCATCGGTATGTGTTTGGTCTAACAATTCAAATAGGGTATTTACAAAGATTTCACGTTTTTGAATGGTCAAATGGCCTAGGAAACTTTTCAATGTTTTATCTACCAAACGACTACCAGTGGAAACATCCTCCAAACAGATGAAATGGTTGGCAACAATACCCCAAGAGTATGGGTCATGTTGGAACAATCCCTTTTCGCTGCTTTGTACCACAAAATGGGAACCTTCTTGTTGCAAAATCAAACCTATAATGGAAGATTCAGGAATGTAAGACTCCAATTTCTCCAAAATGGTTTGATACCCAGAAAATTGTAACATCCCTTGGTGGAACCCTGGTCCATCAAAGGTATAAATTTTGATCAATCGTTCTTGCAAAGCAGGTGGTGCAATGGATGCTGCAAATACAGCCAAATTACCACCTTTGGAATGTCCACCAACACGAATATTACCATCAAATTTCTTGGAAACATGCAACAAATAGGCAGCAGCTCCAATTTGTGCTGGAATACATTCACGGAAGGTCATATGGAAATCTTCTTTCCAACCAACAAGGGACATATCTGTGCCACGATAGGCAACAAAGATAGAACCATCTTCCAATAAAAGGGTGATTGCAGAAAATTGTGCAACCAATTCACGGTCTACATGGTTGACATGCAAGCAAATTTGCACATCTTGAAATCGTCTGCATTTCCCAAGGAGTTGCAACAAAACCACATCACGAGGGTCACGCATACGCAATTTTTCTTGTGGCAATTCTCGTATCAAATATGCAAGTTCTGCCAAAGAAATGGGTGTTGTATCATAATATTCCAAAACTTCATCCAAAAAATGATATGACAAACAAGACAAAATCAAGCCATCCACTTCTGAAAATGGAGATTGTTCCATAGACAAATCACCACGCCAAGAAAGATACTCAAAAATCGTATTCATACAAATCAACTCCTTGATGTATTTGTTTTATGCTTTTGGTGCTTTTGGCAATTCGATGACTGGTTTTGTTTTTGATTGACGGAACAAAACAAATTTGTTGCCAATGACTTGTACCACTTCAGAACCGGTTCTGCTAGAAAGCATTTCAGCTGCTTCACGTGGTCCCAACATATTGTTGTCCAAAACGTTGATTTTAATCAATTCTCTTGCTTCCAAAGCAGTGTGTACTGTTTCACGCAATTCAGGTGTTACACCATTTTTACCTACTTGGAAAATGGCATCCATACCATTTGCCATAGAGCGCAAATATGCACGTTGTTTACTTGTTAACATAATATTCCTCCAAATTCTTTTCTTCTATAATATTTCGATAATCTTTAACATCATAGCATATAGAAAGTGGATTTGCAATGAAGAACCAAGGAAAACACCCCAAAACCCTGATATATTCAGTAATTTGTAAGAAATAGGATGGTAGGGAAGAAAAAATTCATTGTAAAATAGACGGTTAGAATGTGTAATGGTTTTTATTTACATAGGGATTATGCTTATAATCTTCGCTTGGCGAAGATTGACTAATGACTAAAGGTGAATGGTGAATGACTAAAAAACAAAATAACAATTGCATCATATTTGTGAATTTTTTTTGTAGAGGTACCATTTTGATTCCTGTAAATGCTGAATGAATCGCATTCTGTAGGGGATGGCGTCTTCGACATCCCGTTTGATGAAGTGTATTCAAGTCATTCACCATTCACCATTAGTTTTTAGCCTTATATTTTACCCCATAAAATATAAATAATCTCTAAGTCATAATTTCATATTTTATGTAAAAAAACATTGAAAAACATAGAAGTTAGTCATAGATAATTTTTTTATTGACAAAATATAAAACGGGTAGTAGAATGTAATTCGAGAATTATTCGCAAATTGAAAGAGGGGACTTGCAATGGCGTATATGACAAAACAAAGAAGAATCTTGTTGGATTTTTTCAGTAGGCATCCACATCAAATTTTTTCTGTAACACAAATTTTGGAAGAATTTCGTGGTGAAAAAATCAGTACCAGTGCAATTTATCGTAATTTGGCAGAGCTTGCATCATCTGGTGAAATTGAAAAAATCAGCAGAAGTGGCACAAGAGAAGCCTGCTATCAGTATGTAAATGCTGTGACTTGTCAAAATCAAATTCATTTGGTTTGTAGAAAATGTGAAAAGGCTATTCACATGAATCCAGAACTGGTAGAAATTTTGGCACATCACCTTTTGATAGAAGACGAGTTTGTTGTGGATAAAACCAAAACTACAATTCTTGGGGTTTGCAAAAATTGTAGGCAGAAAACAAAAGAGGAGTCAATTATAGGCTCAAAATAGAAGTGATTTTGAAGGAGAATGTTATGAAAAAATGGATTGCAACACTTACAACAATGGTGATGACAATGAGTCTTTTGGCAGGTTGTGGCGGTAGTAGCGCTACAGCAACACCAAAAGTAGAAACAGATGATAAATTGAGCGTAGTGACAACAATTTTTCCAATTTATGATTGGACAAAAGAAATTTTAGGCGAAAACTTGGAAAATGTGGACTTGACTATGCTTATGAACAATGGTGTAGATTTCCATAGCTACCAAGCAATCACAAATGATATGATTGCAATTGCAGAATGCGATTTGTTCATTTATGTAGGTGGCGAATCTGATACATGGGTGCCAGCAGCACTTGCAAATGCAACCAACCCAGATATGCAAGTCATCAATTTGATGGATGTTTTGGGTGATTCTGTGAAGGTGGAAGAATTGGTAGAAGGTATGGAAGAAACAGAACATGCACATTCCCATGCAGAAGATGAAGAAGATCATGACCATGACCATGAAGAAGAAGACCATGTTCATGCAGAAGGTGAAGAACACGATCATGAAGAAGACCACGTACATGTAGAAGGCGAAGAACATGACCACGATCATGAAGAAGAATCGGTGATAGAAGAAGAACATGACCATGATCATGAAGATGAAGACGAAGCAGTGGTTGCAGAAGAAGACCATGACCACAATCACGCAGAAGAAGGCGAATTGGATGAACATGTTTGGCTATCTTTGCAAAATGCAGAAATGATTTGTAAAGCAATCACAGAAGCTTTGACTTCTTTGGATGCTGAAAATGCAGATACATATACAGCAAATTTGGAAGCATATGTTGCACAATTGCAAGAATTGGATGCAGAATATGAAGCAGTTGTTGCAGCTGGCACACAAAACACAATTTTGTTTGGAGATCGTTTCCCATTCAGATATCTTGTAGATGATTATGGTTTGGAATACTACGCAGCATTTGTAGGTTGTTCTGCAGAAACAGAAGCAAGCTTTGAAACCATTGCATTCTTGGCTGGCAAAGTAGATGAATTGCAACTTTCCACAGTTATGACAATTGAAGGTACAACACACAAAATTGCAGAAACAGTGGTTGCAAGTACACAAACAAAAGATCAGACAGTACTTTCTGTAAACTCTATGCAATCTGTAGCAGCGAGCGATATTGCAGATGGAAAAACATACCTTTCCATTATGGAAGAAAACTTGCAAGTGCTTACAGAAGCATTGGCATAAGGAGGCAATTATGGCACAACTGATTTGTAAAAATGTAACCCTCGGTTACGATGGTGTTGCGGTTTTGGAAGACTTGAATTTTCAAGTGAACCAAGGGGATTATCTTTGTATCATCGGAGAAAATGGAACAGGCAAAACCACTTTGATGAAAGCAATTTTAGGTTTGAGAAAACAAATGTTAGGTGAAATTTCATGGTCTGATGGTGTAGCAACCAACGAAATTGGATATTTGACACAACAAAGTGAAATCCAAAGAGAATTTCCAGCATCTGTAAAAGAAGTGGTATTTTCTGGATTCCAAAGCAAGTGTGGTTTGCGACCATTCTATAAG
This sequence comes from Chakrabartyella piscis, assembly GCA_030067835.1. Taxonomy (GTDB): domain Bacteria; phylum Bacillota; class Clostridia; order Lachnospirales; family Anaerotignaceae; genus Chakrabartyella; species Chakrabartyella piscis. The sequence continues at coordinate 2,117,519 of CP092441.1, read as the reverse complement.
AAAGAAGAAAAACAATTGGCAACCCAAATCATGGAGAAATTGGGTGTAGATGTCTTTGCTGGCAAATGCTACCGTGAACTTTCTGGTGGTCAACAACAACGTGTATTGCTTGCAAGAGCCTTGTGTGCTACACAAAAAATCTTGTTTTTGGATGAACCTGTTACTGGACTTGACCCAAAAGTCAGTGTGGAAATGTACGATGTATTCCAACGATTGAACCAAGAAGATGGCGTAACCATCATTATGATTTCCCATGATGTGCAAACTTCCTTGGAGTATGCAACCCATATTTTACAAATCGGTGAAACCATATTCTTTGGCACAAAAGAAGAATATGTGGCAAAATTGAACGCAGAAGGGATGTGTGCTTGTGGTTGCAGTCATTGATAAACTTGTATTGTACATGCAATATCCATTTGTGGTCTATGCCATCATCACAGGGGTCTTAATTGCCCTTTGTTCCTCTTTGTTGGGTGTCACATTGGTTTTGAAACGTTTCTCTTATATTGGAGATGGCTTGTCACATGTTGCCTTTGGTGCAATGGCAATTGCCAGTATTTTGAATATCACAAACGATATGCCATTGATTTTGTGTATCACAATCGTATGTGCAATTTTATTGCTTTGCACAGGTCAAAATGTGAAAATCAAAGGGGATACTTCCATTGCAATGATGTCTGTTGGTGCAATGGCAATTGGGTATTTGCTCATCAATGTATTTTCTACTTCAGCCAACTTGGCAGGAGATGTTTGTAGCACATTGTTTGGTGCAACTTCGATTTTGACCTTATCCAAATCTGATGTAGTTTTGTGTATTGTCTTATCAGCCATTGTAATTTTATTGTTTACCATTTGTTATCAAAAAATCTTTGCAGTTACATTTGATGAAACCTTTGCGAAAGCAATTGGCACAAAAGTTTCTGCATATAATTTCTTGATTGCTGTAGTAACTGCTGTTATAATAGTTTTATCTATGCGTTTGGTGGGAACCTTGCTCATTACTGCTTTGGTGATTTTTCCAGGGGTATCTGCTATGCGTGTATGTAAAAGTTTTCGGTCAGTTACCATATGTGCAGCGATCATTTCTGTAATCTGTGCAGTGTTGGGTCTATTTGTTTCTATTTTGGCAGGAACACCAGTGGGCTCTACCATTGTTGCAGCAGATATCGTGGCATTTGGGGTATTTTCCTTGGTGGGATATTTGAAAAAGAGGTAAACATATGAAAAAAACAATCTGTATTTTGATGGCTTGTATGATGGTATTTGGAACTGCTTGCGGAAAAGAAGATACATCTGTGGAGGTATCGGTGGATGCAACTACAGAAGAGGTAGAAGAATCCAAGAAAGTAATGATAGTGGATGCAGATGCAGTGGAGATAGAAGAAAGCACATCTGAAACACCAGAAATTACACCAGAAGAAACGATTGTAGAAGAAGTTTTGGAAGAATTGATGGAAGAAGTTGTAGAAGAACCTGTTGTTGAGGAAGTGGAAGAACCCATTATGGAAGAACCAGTCCAAGAAGAAATGACGACAGAACGTCAAATTGATGTGGATTTGACCACCCTGAGTGCCATTATGGTCTATGCAGAGGTGTTCAATATTGTCAGCAATCCAGAAGCATATGAAGGCAAAACCATACGTATGAATGGACCATGTTTCACATATGAAAATCCAGATACAGGTGAAGTGTTCTACGCTGTCATCATTCAAGACGCAACTGCTTGTTGTACACAAGGTTTGGAATTTATTTTGGCAGATGGATACACATATCCAGCACCAGATGAAATGATTACCGTTGTAGGTGAAGTGGAAGTGTTTGAAGATTTTGGGTTCACTTTCTGTCGCATCAAAAATGCTATATTGCAATAAAATCTGTTGTCTACAGGAGTCTTAGAGCTTACAAAAATCTTAAAATTACATAAAATACAAAAGGGGCATTGACAATTTGTTGATGTCCCTTTATGATGTGTGAACATAGATAAAATTGGAGATTTTTGGAGGGGAATATGAACCAAAAAACAAAGGGGATTGTATTGGTTTTAACTGCAGCGTGCCTGTGGGGGTGTATGGGAATCATTGTGCGTGGACTCAACGGATTGGGCTACAGCAGTGTGGACATTGCGTTCATTCGTTGTATTTCGGCAGGCGTTGGATTTTGTGCATATCAAAAAATTAAGACGCCAGATGTTTTGCGTATTGATAAAAAAGGGATTTTGATTGGACTTTTGTATGGCGTTATTGCCTGTGGAATTAGCTATATTGGTTATGGATTTGCGGTGCAAAGAATACCGGTGGCAGTTGCAACGGTTTTGATGTTTTTGAATCCAGCGTGGGTTGCGATTTTTGGCAAAATTTTCTTTAAGGATATTTTGGGAAGGGTTAAAATTTGTGGCGTAATTGTTTGTTTGATTGGTGCTATTTTGGTATCAGACGTATTGCATATAGAAGGTGTGAGATTGGATATTCTTGGTATATTGGCAGCCATTGCCAATAGCTTGGGGCGTGCATCACAGATATTAATTCCAAGATATTTTGCAGATCGATATAGTAGAGATTCTATGCTGATATATGGGTTTTTCGGCGGTGCGTTGTTCTTGATACCGGGAATTGATGGTGAATTGCTTTTGGAGGGATTTAGCAGCGGCATGGTTGGGCAATTTGTGTTGTATGGATTTTGTGCAGGTATTTTATGTACCATGGTAGCCAATGTGTTCTATGTAAAGGCTTCTATGTATATTGACACAACAACAACGAGCATACTGGCTGCCATAGAAATTGTAGTGAGTGTAGTTATAGGTGCATTGGTTTTCCATGAAGTGTTGAATATTTTGCAAACTGTAGGTATTGTTGTGGTGATGTTGGGTGCCTCGGTACCACCTTTATGGGAGCTTTTTGGCAATGGGGAATGTGGAAGTGATTTGGAACAAGCAGTGGAATAATCCGATATAAAAATAGATGATTTTGGAGGGGAATATGAACCAAAAAACAAAGGGAATCACATTGGTTTTGATAGCAGCTTGCTTATGGGGCGTTATGGGTGTATTTGTACGTGGGCTCAATGGCTTGGGCTATAGTAGTGTGGACATTGCATGCATTCGTTGTTTGGCAGCAGGTGCAGTCTTTTTTGCATATCAAAAGATCAAACATCCACAAATTTTGAAAATAGATAGAAAAGGTCTCATCATCAGTTTGGCGTATGGTGCAGTTGCATATGGCATCAGTTTCATCAGCTATGGTGCTTCTGTGGAACGAATTCCAATTGCAGTTGCAACGGTTTTGATGTTTATGAGTCCTTTATGGGTTGCATTATTGGGACGCATCTTCTTTGGAGATGTGTTGAGCAAAGCAAAGATGATTGGAATTGTCGTTTGTATGATGGGTGCAGTTATGGTATCCAATTTGTTGGCAGTTGGTGGTGTGAAGTTAGATGGATTTGGTGTATTTGCAGGTGCAATCAATGGTTTGGGTGTTGCATTACAATTGTTGATACCAAGATACTATGCAGAACGCTACAATCGAGACACCATGTTGGTATATGGATTCTTTGGTGGTGCTTTGATTTTGTTGGTGGGAACTGATTTCTCTGTAATTGCAAACAGTTTTGCAACTGCTGTTGTTGGAGAAACCATATTACATATTTTTGGTATTGGAATTTTGTGTACTATGATTGCCAATGTATTTTATGTGAAATCTTCTATGTATATAGATGCTACTACAACCAGTATTTTGGCAGCTTTGGAAATTGTGGTCAGTGTGGTGGTTGGGGTTTTGGTGTTCCAAGAAACATTGAGTTTGATACAAGGAATGGGTGCTGTTATTGTAGTCTTGGGTGCTTTGGTACCCTCCATACAAGAAATGAGAAAATAGAGTTTCAGATGGTGTGGTGGCAAATGTCATTGCACTATTTTTTGAAAAATTACATAAAAAACCACCCATACAATTGCCTAAACAGTTGAGGGTGGTATATCGCATCTTATTTGATGATGGTTTCGTATTTTTTGACGAAACAAATTCCACTGGTACCAGGACCTGTGTGTGAAGAAATGGTGGCGCCAATTTGATAAGGTTCACCAAAATCAACAGTTGGGAATGCTTCTTTTGCAGAAACAGTGAATTCTTTTAAGACTTCCCAATCGTTGGTGGTAGCAGTTGCCATTGCATAATCAGAAGGGTCTTCACCAGTTTCTGTGAAATATGCTTTTGTCATATCCAATATCTTTTGAAATGCTTTGTGTTGGCTTCTGGAAACACCACTTGCAACAATTTCACCATTTTTCAATGTGATGAGTGGTTTGATTTTCAAAATACTACCAGAAATGGAAGCAACTTTGCCAATTCTGCCACCAGCTTCCAAGTAACTCAAATCACCAACCAAGAAATTGATTCTGGAAGTGATTTTTGCTTCTTCTACATATGCTAGGGCTTCAGCCAAAGATTTGCCATCTTGTTGCATTCTACCCATTTCAGTCACCAAAATAGCTTGACCAATGGTTGCTTGCTGTGAATCTACAATATGAATGGTTGCTTCTGGGAAATCTTCTTCCAACATTTGTTTTGCAGTCATGGCAGCTTGCAAAGAGCTACTCAAAGTGGTGCTGATGGTCAAACAAATGATATCTTTATCAGCTTGGAGTGCAGGCAAAAAAGCATCCATATAATCTTGTACAGATGGTAGAGATGTTTTTGGATAACATTTGCCTTCTGTCAATACTTTATAATAATCATCCAAAGGGAGCTCTACAACTTCTTTACGGTACGTTTCGTGATCCAAAGAAACATAAAATGGAACCAACCCAATGCCATATTTTTCTTGATTTTTAGTACCAATGTCACAAGCACCATCACTAAATATTTGAAATTTTCTCATTATATCCTCCTGTGCTCAATTGTAGGTTCATTTAAATATTGAGCCAACCTATTTCATCACTTCCCAATCACATAATTGGTGTATTATAGTATATTGTACTAAAGGAGTTGGGGAAATGCAAGGATTTTCTATGAGAAAAGTGTATGAAAGTGAATAAAAGAAAGAAAAAATTTCCAAAGGGTGCATATTTTTCATCAATTCAGGTCAAACTATTGCCATAGGAGGTGGTGGTATGTTTGCCAAAGGAGAAAAAATCGTATATCCATTACACGGTGCAGGAAATGTCATAGACATCAAAACCATCAATGAAGTGGAGTATATTTTGATTGCAATACCAATGGAAAATTTGTATATTCGCATTCCAAGAAAAAATTCACTGGAAATGGGTGTACGCAAACCAGAGGAAAAGGAACAAGTAGAAAAAATTTTAGTACGTGTGGGTTGTGGCAATTTCAGAGCATCAGACAATTGGAATTTACGTTACAAAGAGAATTTATCTAAGATGAAAACAGGAAAATTGGAAGAAGTTGCCGAAGTTGTAAAAATCTTGATGGAATATGAAAAGAAAAAGAAACTTTCTTATATGGAGTCTCGTATGTATTGTATGGCAAAACAAATTGTGCTCAGTGAATTATGCATGGTTTATGAAATAAATACAAAAAATGCAGAGGATTTGCTTGCAATCTGGCTGAAAAATTGATACTATTTAATATAGCGACATATACCATTTGGGTGGGTTGCAAAAAAGAAAGGAGGTGTGTGTGTGAAGCGTGCAGTGAAAATACTGATGAGTTTAATCGTTATGGCTGGTGCATACGGTTTGTTCCATGTGATTTTTATCTCTAGAATGATACCTTGGGCATTTGAAGTGCCTTTTTGGGTTCCCGTATTGCTTTCTTTGTTTACCGGACTTATATTTTATTTCATATTATCTTCGCTACTAACGAATTTGATTTTGAAACGTATTTCTCAGACAGAAGACACTTTGACCAAAATGAATCCAAAGGAATTGGGATTTACAGTTTTGGGAATTGTCATCGGTTTGGTTGTTGCAAACTTGATTGGTCTTGCATTCAGTGGATTTGGAGCTTTGGGAACACTAATTGTTGTTTTGCTCAATATCACATGTGGTTTCTTGGGGATGCGAGTTGCCAGAAGAAAAAAAGATGAATTTAATGTACGTTGGTTGCAAAAGATTTTGGTGCCAAATGCAGTGCCAACAGAAACAGCAGCTGTGTATGGTAGACCTAAAATTTTGGATACAAGTGTCATCATCGATGGACGTATTTTGGATTTGTTGCAAACAGGGTTCATTGAAGGCAGTATCATCATTCCAGATTTTGTGTTGCAAGAATTGCGACATATTGCAGACTCAGCAGATGGTTTGAAGAGAAATCGTGGTAGACGTGGTTTGGATATTTTGAATGAAATCCAAAAACAAGTGGCAGTCAATGTGGAAATTAGAAACTATACCACAAAAGTGCCCATGGAAGTGGATGCTATGTTGTTGAAAATGGGCGAAGAAATGGATGCTTTTGTTGTAACAAATGATTATAACCTCAATAAGGTTGCAGAATTCCAAGGTGTTCGAGTTTTGAACATCAACGAATTGGCAAATGCAATCAAACCTGTGGTACTTCCTGGTGAAGAAATGCAAGTCACCATTATCAAAATGGGTAAAGAACAAGGTCAAGGTGTTGCATATTTGAATGATGGCACTATGATTGTTGTTGACGGTGGCAATAAATTCATTGGAGAAACCAAAATGGTTGTGGTAACAAGTGTATTGCAAACAGCGGCAGGACGTATGATTTTTGCCAAAATGATTTCCAATACATAATTCAGAGTACAATTGATAAGAGTCCTAGGAAACTAGGGCTTTTTTGATAATGCTATGTGGTCAGGAGTGTGATACATGTGTATTTTTTGGGACTGATATTTTGTGGTGCAATTATGCTTTATGTTGTCTTAGTGGATATCTTTAGTACCATTTTGATGATGACCGGTTTGAGTCGAGAAAAAGCAAGATTTCAAGTCATATCTTTGTTGACCACCAGTGGGTTTACCACCAGAGAAAGTGAACTCATTATGGGGCATAAGATAAGACGTAAAATTGCCAAATTGATCATGCTATTTGGATATATTTTTACAGCTACAGTTATGTCAACAGCTGTCAGTATGCTTTTGAGTTTCAATAATGCAGATCCAAAGAAAATGTTTGTTGCTGTCATAATTTTCTTGGCTTGTTTTGCAACTTTGATGGTTTTGAGAAACAACAAATATGTGGTTGATTTTATGGATAGTCGCATTGAATCCTGGTATATGAAACACATCCAACATGGTAAAAATATGATTATTCCCATTGAGGATTTGGGTTCTGTGGGTATTTTTGAAATACATATGCAAGATGTGCCAGAAACATTGGAAGGTAAAACATTGGCAGAACTGAGATTGCAAAAGGAAAATGAAGTTTTGGTATTGACCATAAGACAGAAAAAGAGTGCAACAGTGGTGGCAGGTGCATCAACAATCATCAAAGAAGGTAGTATCATTGTGGTTTTGGGCAATTTACATGATGTAGAAGCTGTATTCCATAAAGACTAATGAAAGTATATCCTTTGCAATGGAAAGGTGGAACCATAGAATGAAACAAAGTAAAAATGGTGTAGTCTTGGTGGCTGCTGGAAAAGGACAACGTATGGGTTTGGATATTCCAAAGCAATTTATTGTCATTGGAAACCAAGAAATTTTGGCACATACCGTTGCAAAATGGGAATTACATAAATCCATAGCAGAAATCGTTTTGGTGGTTGGATTGGAGGATATTTCCTTTGTAGAGGAATTGCGTCAGAAATACCAATGGTCAAAGGTGACTGCAATTGTAGCTGGTGGCAAAGAACGTGGCGATTCTGTTTGTGCAGGCATATCTGCTTTGTCAAAGGATATCGATGTGGTTTTGATTCATGATGGTGTACGTCCTTTTGTGACAGCAAATATGATTGACACATCCATAGAAAAGGCTTTGGAAATGGGTGCTTGTGTGGTTGGTGTTCCAGCTAAGGATACCATCAAACGTTGCAATACAGACGGTTTGGTTTTGGAAACACCCAAAAGAGAAGAACTGTGGCAAATACAAACACCACAAACATTCCAAAGGGATTTGATTACAAAGGCATATGCATTGGCACAAAAATCTGGCTTTGCAGGAACAGATGATGCATCCATTGCAGAATTTGCAGGGTATCCAGTCTGTGTAACCATGGGTAGCTATGGCAATATCAAAATAACAACAGAAGAAGATTTGTTTTTGGCAAACTGCTTCTTGAAGGAGGAAAAACCATGAAACAAGTGGTGATTTATACAGATGGTGCTTGCTCTGGTAATCCGGGAGCAGGTGGTTATGGAACGGTTTTGCTATTTGGAAGTGCAAGAAAAGAACTTTCAGGTGGCTTTTTGCAAACCACAAACAATCGTATGGAGCTTTTGGCAGTCATCAAAGGTCTGGAAGCATTGAAAGAACCTTGTGGGGTTACATTATACAGCGATTCTAAGTATGTTGTGGATGCCATTGCAAAAGGTTGGGCTACCAAATGGAGACGCCAAGGGTGGATGCGTAACAAGAAAGAAAAAGCGTCAAATGTAGACTTGTGGGAAAGACTTTTGTCCCTATTAGAAGTGCATACAGTGCAGTTTGTTTGGGTAAAGGGACATGCTGACAATGTGGAAAATGAGCGTTGTGACCAATTGGCACGTTTGGCAATCCTAGAAGATTCGTTGGATATTGACGAAAATTATCAAAAATTGGAAGACTAAATAATCACTATTTTATAAAAATTACATTGACAGGACTTCTAAAATATGGTAGTATTATTTAGTAAAGTTTTTATCTATATTTAGTAGGAGGATTTATCAATGAAAAAAGGTACAGTTAAATGGTTCAACGCAGAAAAAGGTTTCGGTTTTATTTCCGTTCCTGGTGAAGATGATGTATTCGTACATTTCTCCGCAATCCAAACAGAAGGCTACAAAACCCTTGAAGAAGGTCAAGAAGTAGAATTCGAAGTTGTTCAAGGTGCTAAAGGCCCTCAAGCAGCTAACGTAACACGTGCTTAATCTAAATTGATTCTGTATTGAGAATGCTTTTTTGCATTTATGATATATAATTTCTTGGTTATGCAACAACTCTCCAATTGGAGATGCAAAGGTGTAGACGATGTCTACACCTTTTTTATGTCCAATGCTATGAATTTGAAAAAGTATCTTGTACAAAAAGAAAAAAATCGCTATACTGAAGAGTAAGATGCGTTATATGCCCGCTTGGGGTGTAAAATATAGATGAATACTGAATGTACAAAAAGAAAGGTGAAATTATGAAAAATTTACTAGTGGCACAATCAGGCGGTCCTTCAGCAGCAATCAATGCAACTCTTTGTGGTGTTGTAGAAAAATGTCTTATGGATGGCAATGTAGATAAAATTTACGGTGCAAAACATGGGATTCAAGGGGTATTGGATGACGATTTGTTGGAATTGAATGGCATTTTGTCAGATGCACAATCTTTGCAATTGTTGTGTCAAACACCATCATCTGCCCTTGGTTCCTGTCGTTTGAAATTGGGTAAATGGGAAGAAAACGAAGCACAATATGAACAAATCATTTCTGTGTTCCGTAAATATAACATTGGATACTTTATATATATTGGTGGAAATGACTCCATGGATACCATCCACAAAGTGTCAGACTATTGTGCAGCAAAAAACATTACAGATATTGCAGTGATGGGTGCTCCAAAAACAATTGACAACGATTTGGCAGAAACAGACCACTGTCCAGGCTTTGCATCTGCTGCAAAATACATTGCAACTACCTTTGCAGAATTGTCTTGTGATTGCTCTGTATATTCCATTCCAGCAGTGACCATTGTTGAGGTGATGGGTAGAGATGCTGGTTGGTTGACTGCATCTTCTGCATTGGCTCGTGTCAATGGCGCATCAGCACCAGATTTGATTTACATTTGTGAATTGCCTTTTTCAAAAGAACAATTCTTGCAGGATGTACGTAATGAACTTGCAAAAAAACCAAATGTTGTGGTTGCCATCAGCGAAGGTATCAAAAACGAAGCTGGCGATTATGTAACATCTGATTTGGACAATAGAGGAACAGATGCATTTGGTCATAAGATTTTGGCAGGTGCAGGCAAATATTTGGAAGAAGTGGTGAAAGCTGAAATTGGTTGCAAAGTGAGAAGCATCGAGCTCAATTTGATGCAAAGATGTGCTTCCCATGTGGCAAGTGCAACAGATATCTATGAATCCAGAATGTTGGGATCTGCTGCTGCTGGTTATGCAATTGCTGGTGTTACAGGCAAAATGGCAATTGTACGCAGAACATCAGATGCACCATATCGTGTGGAATTTGACTATGCAGGCATCGAAAAAATTGCAAATAAAGTCAAAGAGGTGCCAAAAAATTGGATGAATCCAGAAGGCAATGATGTGACTGAAGAAATGATGGCATACCTACTTCCTTTGATCCAAGGGGAATTGCCATGTACCTATATCAATGGAGTACCAGCACACATTCGTTTGTTTTAAGCAATCAAAACCATAAATTATGTGAAGAAGCTGCCAATTAGGTGGCTTTTTTTGTTTTTGATACGAGGACAAATTTCTTTGTGTGTATTTGAAAATATGCAAGAAACAAATGAAAATCTTGTGAATTGGGGATAAAGCATAGAAAAATCATGTATTTAATAAGTTTTAATTGTAAGGAGTGCCTTTTTTTAGTATAATTTTAAATACTGGTTACAATATCACATAATGTGATTTGACAATAAAAGAAGAATATAAGGAGGTTTTAATTTGGGAGCAATAGAAGCGGGAATTGCTACGTTTAGTAGCTGGTTGTATAGTTATATTTTGATTATTTTGCTTTTGGGTGCAGGCATTTATTTTGCCATTCGTACAAAATTTGTACAGTTGCGTTTGTTTGGAGAATCCATTCGTGTGGTAGGTGAAAAGCCCACTGGAAACAATGGGGTATCTTCTTTCCAAGCGTTGATGGTTTCCACAGCATCTAGGGTTGGAACAGGCAACATCATTGGTGTATCCACAGCTATTTGTGTAGGTGGATATGGTGCAGTATTTTGGATGTGGGCAATTGCGATTATAGGTTCTGCATCTGCATTTGTGGAAAGTACATTGGCACAGATTTACAAACGTAAAAATCCAGAAGGTGGCAGCTATGGTGGACCTTCTTACTACATTGAAGATGCGCTCAAAAGTCGTGGTTTGGCAGTTGTGTTTGCGTGTTGTTTGATTTTCACTTATGCAATTGGATTCAACATGTTGGGCTCCTATAACTTGCAATCCACCTTTGCAGCATACGCATTTTACAATGCAAATACAACACCTTGGATTGTTGGTGGTGTTTTGGCACTTTTGGTAGGCTATTGCTTGTTTGGTGGTGGCAAAAGGGTGTTGCGTACCACTGGTATTTTGGTACCGATTATGGGTATTATCTATGTAATTGTTGCATGTGTAGTCATTGCTATGAATTACCACTTGGTGCCAACTGTTTTGGCTCGTATTTTCACAGAAGCATTTGATTTGGAAGCGATTTTTGGTGCTTTTGCTGGCTCTGCTGTGATGCAAGGAATCAAACGTGGTTTGTTCTCCAATGAAGCTGGTGTGGGTTCTGCGCCAAATGCAGCAGCTGTGGCAACAGTATCCCATCCAGTGAAACAAGGTTTGGTACAGATGTTGTCTGTGTTCATTGACACAGTTGTCATTTGTTCTGCAACCGCTTTGATGTGTTTGTGTACAGGTTTGGAACCAAATGCTGACTTGGCTGGTGCAGCATACATCCAAGAATCTTTGACAATGGTATTTGCTGGCAACTTTGGTCCAATTTTCATCACTGTGGCAATGGTATTGTTTGCATTTACCACACTTTTGGGTAATTCTCAACTTCCTGAAATTTACCCACTAAAACATTTATAGGTCTAGGACGTTTACAAAATCGTCCCAGACCTAATGTTTATTTACCTTCAAGAAACTTCAAAATGTCCTCGTAACTTCGTGTGCTATTCTCCATAGCTTCCAGTAACTCTTGTTTTTGCAGATCACTTTTCTTCTCCTGCAATGCAACTAACTCTGCTAGTGCTTCATCATATTTATCTTTACATTTGAATACATGTTCTTTAGCTCGTTCTATCTTTTCATCTATCGATATACTACGTCTTCCCATTTCTCTAATCCTCCTATGACTCTGCCAAAACAGCTCCTATTTCTTCTGATTTTCTTTTGATATAATTCGCATCAATTCCAAATGCCTTTAAAATCGTTTTTTGTGTTTTTGTTACTGCGTGATCTAGACGATAGCAATTATCTAAGTGCCTTGTCATCTCAATCTTTTCCAGTTCTTTTAATGCGGCTGGGACTGTCATGAAATTATGTTTCGTTTCACTTTCTTCCTCAGCATCTTTGAGGCTAGTATAAATCTTGCTACGTATAATTAATGCCACAAATGCAATGAAAAGCTTCGTCTCAGCTGATTCGTCCGATTGCACACGAAGCCCTCGATTTCCTAGGAATGACTTCTCAGCACTAAATAGTTTTTCTGAATTATCCCTACTTTTATATAATTCTAATGCATCTTTCGCTGACATCTTCTTAGATGTAATAATACAAAAATACCCACACATACGCATTTCATCACTGACTATATCTGTTTTTTCTCTTGCTACTGTAAATCGTTCATCCTCTTGTCCTGGATGGTGGTAAATTAAATCGAAATATTTCTCGAAACTCTTTGCTATAGTTACAGGCTTTCCTTCCATCTTTTTCAGTGTTCGTGCCATTTGATCTATTTTGTTTTCCAATAGTTCTCTTTCCATAAGATGTTTCTTAGTACTATAGTAAATATGAAAATATCGTTCTTTTTCATCAGATGGATACAAAAAATCTTTTATTGTAATTCCATTCACTTTGTATTTTCGAATACTTGTCTTTCTATCTTCTTCAAACTCACCTAAATGTTGACGGATAAGTGGCTGTACAATCTTCTTCATTCCCTTTACCATGATTACAAACTCATAGTTGTTCTTATCCATAAAGTGAATATTTTCTTTACTAAAGTATCCTCTATCTAAGATAAATCCAACTTTACGATATCCATATCCCTTTGCTCTCTCTAGCATGTATTGAAGTTGAGATATGTCAACTATACTTCCAGGATAATCCTCACAAAACAGAGGCTCTCTATTCGTTCTATCGTAGGCGATAGCATGATTAATAATCGGTTTATCATCCCCCGTTTTCGAATGTCCAAACTCTGCCAAATCTATATCACCTGCCTGACAGGTCATGTTAGTAGAATCATACGATATGTAAATCTGTTCCCTATGATTACGTGACGCATTCCATTCATTCAGAAATCCAACACTTTGATTTATTGTGATTTCACTAAGAAAATCAGATACTTTACTATCACTATAAATATGCATATCAGATGTAAAGAGCGGATGGTTATAAGCGTAGTCTGGATAATATTGTGCTGCGTTATTTTCTGCAATAATAGAGTATGTAACTAAATCCAAAAACAGATCCTCATTTTTACCAAGGATACGCTTTAGCATCGTATCAAGTTCATAGTCTTTAATAATCTTCTGTATCATCAAATATGAACCTATCCGAAGACAACAACTTCTTTTACTACGATCCTTTTTATCTGGTAGTTCTTTATCCGGAAAATATTTTAGATAGTTTGCATTGGGATACATTTTTTCAATATCCTCCTCGCATCGTCTCCCTATTGTAGTTCGTTTCGGAATCGTATATTGTTTTTCAGGTTTATATATTCGGTCATATTCATAATTAATGTACGTTACATCTTTTATCTTTTTCCTTGTGATTTTCCCCTTGCTCTCAGGTATTTCTACTGTAAAATCAAAGTACATACGCTCTCCTTTCTTAGTGAGTATACCCACTAAGAATAGTATACACTAAAAGCCCAGAAAAATCAATAGATTTGCCGATTTTACTGGACTTTATTGGGTTTTGTTTTTATTTAGTGTCAAAATTTCAGGAAGTTGAGAGTAATTTATTCTATGTGGATAGCTGTTTGACATTCATCAATAGAAAAGTACCTTCCAAAGGTTTCTTGACAGTGTATCGCATTCTTTGTATGTTGGTTATCTTTGTGGGTGCAGGTTTGACTGCTGATGTGGCTTGGAATATTGCAGATATTGCAATGGGCTTTATGGCACTGATCAACATTCCAGCATGTATCATTCTTTCCAAAGTGGCAGTGGCTGCTTGTAAAGATTATGAAAAACAAAAAAGAGAAGGAAAGAACCCAGTGTTTGTGGCGGAAGAAATTGGTTTGTCAGGATTGGAGTTCTGGAAAAAAGCGTAAACAATATATGAACACATGTCCCAACTTCAGATAAAGGGGCTTAATAGGAAGACGTAGGGGTCGATGCCCTCATCGATCCGTTTAACAGCATTCCACCATAAGATGGAATATATTAGATCTAATCAACTTTAATTGGAAGAAAACATATAAAAAAGGACTATCACTTCAGGATTTGATATCATGAACTGGTAGTCCTTTTCTGTTATGTAGTATCACATTAAAATTCGTCTGTTGTATTTGGGAAGTTTTCTGGATTTGCTTTCAAAGAAACTGGGTTGCCAGAAGCATCTGTTGCCAATGTGGTCAAGAAAGAACCATATAATTGGTTTACATTTTTACGCCAGTTTTTGCAAATTTGCTGTGCTTGTTGCTTGGAAACAACAGAAACACTGATTTCCATTAGTGTCATACCATCATCGTCACACAAACCACATTTCACCAAGAAATCACCACTGTGTTCTGGGAAGTAGTTGGCAGTTACAGCGTATTCTGCACGAATTCGTTTACTGTTTTCCTTTACGTATAAGGAAATATCTGCTTTTACATTTTCGTTGATGTGATTTTGGAAATAGCTGATGACATCTTCACCTTCATCGGTAATCATATATCTGGTGTTGTGGTGTTCCTTATTTTTTTCCAACCAATTGGCATCCACAAGCTCTGCAAGATATTGCTGTGCAGAAAAGTAGTCCATATATTCTTTGTTCAATAAAAATTGACAAATTTCGCTGTTGGAAAGGGAAATTCCCATTTTTTGTACCAAATGTAAGATGATGAGTTTGTTTTGAGCCAATTGCTTAATCAAATCAGCCAAGAGAATTCCTCCTTTCAGAATCAAACATATTGCATAAGTGTATCAAATTTCAGCAAAAATAACAAGTGTAAATTTATTTTGATACAGGTGTATAGGTTTGACCTTGGTAAATACCTTCTTGTTTCAATTTGCGATGAAAGGAATTGAGTAAATCCCCTTTACGTAAACTCCAAAGTGGTGCCAGCAAATCTTCTTTTTTACCATCACCTGTCAAACGATGAATCACAATATCAGGACGCAACCTAGCCACACAAGAACTTAATATATGTAGATATTCTTCCATTTCAAGTGGTCTATAGTCGCCAGCTTCGTACAACCTAGCCAAAGCAGTGTTGCGAATCACATGCATCAAATGGAGCTTCACACCTTGTATAGGAAGTTGATTCAAATAATCAATGGTTTGGAGCATATCTTCTAGGGTTTCGTTAGGAAGTCCTAAAATCACATGCACCACAACAGGAATATTACGCTTGTGCAATTCCCAAAAGGCAGTTTCAAAGACTTCATTTTTGTATTGACGGTTGATACAAAGAGCAGTTTCCTCCTTTGCAGTTTGCAAACCAAGTTCTACCCATAAGGTAGATGTTTCATTGAGTTCTTCCAATAAATCATAAATTTCTGGACTGAAACAATCGGGTCTTGTGGCAATGGAAATGCCTACAACATCTTCTTGGTTGATGGCTTCTTCATATTTGGCACGCAATTGACAAACAGGTGCATAGGTGTTGGTGTAGGCTTGGAAATAGGCAATGTAAACAGTATCTTTCCATTTCTGTTGGGACTGTATTTTGCCTTCTGCAATTTGGTCTGTAATGGATAGGGTGACATCTTGTGCAAAATCACCAGAGCCTTCTTCGCTACAGAAAATGCAACCACCAAAGGATAGGGTACCATCACGATTTGGACAGGAAAATCCACCATCTAAGGAGATTTTGGCAGCTTTTTTACCAAATAAGCCACGATAGTATTCGTTTAGATTCAAATAAGGATATTGACCCATAAAAATTCCTTTCTAGTTTTCTTGCATTTGCAAACGTAAATTTTCGCAAAGACTAGAAATTGCATTCCATTGTTCTGGTTGTTTGGTGCTATGATACACCAACAAAAGAAAATCAGCTTTGCAATGCTCCAAATATCCCTTTGTGAATTGAGGAGATGGAGGTTTTTTACAAGCCAATAAAAATTGATTGAGACTTTTTTTGGTCAAAGCCAATGGAATACAATGTTGTATTTGTGTCAAAGTTTCAGCCACAGTGCCAGCACCACAAGGACACTTTGCAAAGTGGATATAAAAACTTAAAGTATTCAAAAAATGTACATGAGCAGGTGGAAAGTTTCTGCCATCTGTCATGGTTTCGTATAAATTTTGCAAATGGTGTTGCAATTCTTCTTTGCTGATTTTGGGATTCAATGGATTCACCTCTTTCTTATGTGAAATTAGTGTATCCGAAGCATCTACAAAATACATATCCAGTTTTTTGCATGGAATTTGTACAAAAAATTTGTACATAAAATCATTCCACAATTTCTTTCAGTGCCATCAACAAATTGGCATTGTCTTCTGGAGCCAAAATACAAAAACGCAAATAGGTTTCATCCAAAAATGTAAAGGATGCAGCATTACGAATCAACAGTTTCTTCTGAATGAGATGTTCGAAAATTGCAGCAGAAGTTGTTTTATCTGTCAATAATTTCAACAAAATGAAGTTGGCAGAAGATGGATATGCTTTGATGTTGTTCCAAGTAGAAAGAATATCCAATGCTTTTTGGCGTTCTGTGGAAACCAAAGTTTGTGTTTCTTTGTGGAAATCAAAATCAGAAAAAATATGTTCTCCTACAAATGCAGCTAAGCTATTGACACTCCAAGGATCTTGGTTGGATTGCAAATGATGCAAAAACTCTTTATTAGAAGAAACACCATATCCCAAACGAATGCCAGGTGCTGCAAAGAACTTGGAAGTACCACGAATGACAAAAAGGTTGTCAAAGGATTCCACCAAAGGAATTGCACAAATTTCATTGATGTTATCTGCAAATTCAATGTAGGTTTCATCCACCAAAACAGAAGCACCAATTGCTTTACAATGGGTCAAAATTCGTTCTAAATCCATTGTAGAAATGGCAGTGCCTGTTGGGTTGTTTGGGTTGCAAATGACCAACATACCAATTTCTTTGGTTAGGGATGCAATCAAATGGTCAATGTCCAACTGAAAGTCATTTTTTTCTTCCAATGGGAAATAGGCAAATCCACCACCAAGTAGTGTGATTTCACGTTCATATTCAGAATAAGCAGGTCCCAAAACAATGCTATTTTTGGCTGCCACTGTTTGGATAAAGGTAGAAATCAATTCTGTGGAACCATTGCCCACAACAATATGGTCTTTGTTGGCATTGGTATATGTAGAAATGGCTTCTCTGAGTGCAGTGTACTGCTTATCTGGATAAGTGGAAATCAAATGCAAATTGTTTGCAAGAGCCAATTCAGCAGACTTTGGAAAGCCCAAAGGGTTGATGTTTCCACTAAAATCTTTGATTTCTTCTTTTGGAATTTGATATTTTCTTTGGATGGCATCCAAATCGCCACCATGTGCATGATGTAGTGTTTCTTGTGTATTGGACATTGAAAAATCTCCTGTTCTAATGTGTCTGGTTTATATCAAAACAATTCATCTACTTGTTCTTCTTCTGTAACGGCTTCACTTTGGCTGGAAACCCTAGGATACAATACATAAGGATTACCAGTTTTGTCACTTATAATTTCCACTTCAAGACGTTGTGATTTGTCGGAGAAGGGGGTTAGGGTGAAACAATCGCCAATTTGCAAATGCAAGTCAGACAAAGAGCGACCTGTTGTTTTATTGAGGCTTCGTTTGCTGTTTTTTGGAGAATATTCCACAGGGAAATCATTTTCATCCAAAATAGAAAGCACATAATCCCAAAGTGGCTCTATGCGAAAAGCAGATAAAATATCACCACAAAACTCATCCAAAGAAGTTTCATCTGGCATTTCAATGATTTTCCAATATTCTGGAGTTGCACCCATTGCAATGCGCATACATAAAATATGAGAAGTACGATTTGCATAAAACTTTTCTGAAAATTGCAATTTTACATGTTCTGCTTTGACTGCTTCTAGCAATTCAGAGAAATTCCCTTGTTTTGGGAAAAGAAATTTTGCTTGTGGTTCTGATTCACAAGGGAATAGCTTTTGACCCAGTGGTGTTTGTGTATAATAGCTTGGTGGAGAAAATATTTCCGCACCAATGTTTCGTTTCATGGTGACAAGAGCAGCCAAGTTGTTGACCAAATAAAAATAACGCAATGGCATAAAGGAAATTGGAGATAAAAATTGCAAAAATTGGTTCATAGGATAAAAGAACCATTTGTCCAACATAATTCCTGTAAAAATGCAAGAAGATGCCAGTGCTCTATCTTCTTCAGACATATTGGCCCCTTGTTTCCAAATTTCTGTAATGTTGATATCCACTTGTTCATAGAATTCCACAAAAATACGGTCAATTTCTTGTGGTTTGGAAAGAAATTCTGCGAAAAATCTACCTTGGGCAATGCCGGTTTCCAAGTCCATAGAAAAGGAAAAACGCTCAGCTGCCAATTCACAAGCACAACTTGCAATATCTTTTAAAATTTCCTCTATATTTTTTTGCCAAAAGATGGTACAATATCCAGACTGTTGAATTTTTTTGACATGAATGGAAGGTAAAATGGTAAATAAACCAAGCCACCAAGCAATACGTGTCAAATATTCTAAATAAAATTCACTTTGATGTGAAAATTGACTGATTAAAAAAGGACGATCTTTTTCCAAAAAGAAAAGATGTTCATCCATTTCACGAGCAGGCGTACAAAAATCCGTTAAAATACGCAAATCTTTTACAAAGGGATGCTCTTTGGTGGAGTAGGACTCCAGTTTGAAGGAAAGCACATCAGAATTAGGTGTGCGATGCAACACATAAGCATAAATGCCATCTTCCAATGTAGGTAACTCCAATTGGAACATATTGGCAGGTGAAAGCAATGTATTTTCGATCAGGGTTGTTTGATACCATTTGCCAAACAGCAAAGGTGCAATGGAAAACAGATCTTCTTGATAGCCAGCTTCCATTTCTTTGCATAATGTAAGGTATCTGTCAGTAAACAAGCCCAAAAGTTCTTGATGTGTTTGTGGTACATCCTCAAAATGAGGTTGGTGTATAGATGTCATGGATGAAATTCTCCTTAATATTGTTAAAATCGTATCTTATATTGTAACAGAAAACAGATCAAAAGTGAATAGATGTTGAAAAAAAGGATGTGCAGAATACAGAAAAAGAAGAAAAAAGAAGAAAATTAATAGAAGAAACAGAAAAGGAATCAAAACAAAAAGAAAACAATGTGTCACCTTTCGTGGCAAGTTGCACTGTAGAATTGTAAATTATGAAGTGTTTTTGTGCAAAAGACAGATTTGTGAAAAAGTTTTCGAAATTTTGAAAAAAATGTTGTAATATAGGTCAGAATGTGGTATATTCCATGTATTGAGCACAAATGTTTTTGCAGAAAAAACAAGGAGGAACAAAATGAAAGAAGATAAAAATTTTTATATTGTAGATAAAAGCGTACTTCCAGAAATCTTTTTAAAGGTTATGGATGTTAAGAATTTGTTGGAAAGTCGTAAAGAAAAAACAGTACAAGATGCTGTCAATACAGTGGGCATTAGTCGTAGTGCATTTTATAAATATCGTGATGCAGTCCATCCTTTGTATGAAAACACAAGAGGTAGAACTGTAACCATCACCGCAAATATGGACAATACACCAGGCTTGTTGTCTGCTGCCCTCAATAGCATTGCTTTGGAAGGTGCAAATGTATTGACCATCAACCAAACAATTCCAATTAATGGGATTGCAAATGTAACCATCACCATTGAAACAAACGAAATGCAAGGTGAATTTAGCCATTTGATGAGTCGTTTGGATGCAATGCAAGGAATGCAATCTTTGCATATTATCGGTAGAGAGTAAGCGAATGAAATAAAATTTTGCAAAACTCCTTTCTTTAGGTAATCTCTAAATAACTCTAGTGCCAAGATTTATGTGAGCATTTTTTCGTCAGGCTTTACTAAAGTTTGAGGCGATATAGGAAATATCGTTGAGAATTTTTGTGGAGAATGATGGAAATAATGAACCATAAAGATTGGTGCTGTGGGTCATTAGAGGTTGCCTTTACATAAATTAAGGGGTTTTGTTTTGCCTGAAATCAAAAAACCATTATGGAGGAAAGCATATGATACACATTCAAGTTCCAGCTACATCTGCAAATATGGGTCCTGGTTTTGATTGTATTGGTGTTGCAGTACAACGATACAACCATATCTGGGTAGAAGAAATAGAAAAAGGCGTTCTCATAGAAGTGAAACGAGAGCAAGAAATCAAGGTGCCTTTGGATGAATCCAATTTGATTTATCGAACAATGGCATATTTTTATGAACAAAAAGGGCTTACTATGCCTGGTGTCCACATCATCCAAGAAGATTTTATTCCAATGGTGCGTGGTTTGGGTAGTAGCGCTGCTTGTATCGTTGGCGGTTTGGTAGCAGCAAATGCTTTGGCAGGCAATATTTGTGACCAAGAAGAATTGGCGCAAATGGCAGCCAAATTGGAAGGTCATCCAGACAATTCCAATCCAGCTATTTTTGGTAGTATGGTGGTTGGTGTGCAAACGCCAGAAAAGATGCAATATGTGCGTTTGGATTTGCCAGAAGATTTGGTATTTGCAACAATGGTGCCAAATTTCCCAGTATCAACTTCTGCAGCTAGAGGTGTTTTGCCAACACAATATTCCAGAAGCGATGTGGTGTTCAATGCATCCAGATCTGCTTTGTTGGTGGCTTCTATTTTGACAGGTCAATATGAAAATTTGGATATGGCAATGGATGACAAAGTGCATCAACCATATCGCAGTACCTTGATTCCCAATATGGATGCAATTTTTGCAAAAGCAAAGGAATTTGGTGCATTGGCTTGCTATTTGAGTGGTGCAGGTTCCACTTTGATGGCAATGGTGCGTCAAGATGTATCTGAAGAATTTGATGAAAACATGAAAGCATATCTAAAAACCTTGCCAGATGGTTGGGAATTGTCTCTTTTGCAGGCAGATACAACAGGTGTGCGTGTAGAAATGGTTTAACAGGAGGAAAGAACGATGTTGATAGTGCAAAAATATGGCGGTAGTTCTGTTGCAGATGCAGAAAGAGTGTTGCATGTTGCGAAAAATATCATGAAAACAAAAGCAGCAGGCAATGATGTAGTTGTAGTGTTGTCTGCACAAGGCAAAACCACAGATGGTTTGATTGCAAAAGCACAAGAAATCAATCCAAAGGCAAGCAGACGTGAAATGGATATGCTCTTGGTAACTGGTGAGCAACAATCTGTAGCCCTTATGGCAATGGCAATCAATTCCTTGGGTGGTCGTGCAATTTCTTTGAATGGTGCCCAAGTGGGTATCGAAACCACAAATGCCTATAGTGATGCCAGAATTCGTAAAATTCATGCAGAAAGAATTGAAAATGAATTGGAACGTGGCAATATTGTTTTGGTAACAGGTTTCCAAGGTGTCAATGGTCATGGGGATATGACAACCCTTGGACGTGGTGGCTCCGATACTTCTGCAGTTGCATTGGCAGCAGCCCTCAATGCAGATGTATGTGAAATTTACACAGACGTAGAAGGTGTGTATACAGCAGATCCACGTGTCGTAAAAGATGCACAAAAATTAGATGAAATCAGCTACGATGAAATGTTGGAATTGGCTTCTCTTGGTGCAAAGGTGTTGCACTGTCGTTCTGTTGAAGTAGCAAAAAAATACAATGTGAAATTATTGGTGCTTTCTAGTATGGTAGAAGCACCTGGTACAGAAGTTAAGGAGGGCTCTAATATGGAAAGAATGTTGGTTAGTGGTATTGCAGCAGATAAAAATGTGGCTCGTATTTCTCTCATTGGAATCAATGACGAACCTGGAAAAGCATTTGAAGTATTTGAATTGATGGCAAAAGAAAAAGTAAGTGTAGATATTATCTTGCAATCCACCTCCAGAGATGGCAAACAAGATATTTCCTTCACCATTGGTAAACAAGATTTGGACATTGCAAAAGCTGCATTGGAAAAACACAAAAAACGTTTGACAGTATCCGAAGTACAATATGATGAACACGTTGCAAAATTGTCAGCTGTAGGCGCTGGTATGGCAACAAATCCTGGTGTTGCATCTGCATTCTTTGAAGCAATGTATGATGTTGGTGTCAACATCCAAATGATTTCCACATCTGAAATCAAAATCACTTTGTTGATTGCAGAAGAAGATGTAGACACAGCTATGGTTGCTGTTCATGATAAATTCAAAAACAAATCTGTAAGCATGAGAAAAGATTGATTTCAATCATATTTGGTATGGAGGGATATAATATCCTTCCATATTTTTTTTATTCAAAATTATATTTAATATGACATGAAAGTTGTTACTAAATTATTACAAATTCATTAAGAATTAATTTGGGTCTCAACAGAAGAGGGGATTTATGGTATGATAGAAACTGTAACTTATTCCAAAACAAATGGAGTTGAGTTGCGTGGTAACTGAAACAAGGTATCATAAAGGAGATTATTAATGAGACATCATTTGCGTAAATATGGAAGAAGAGTTATGACAACATTTTTGGCAAGTACAATGGCAGTATCTGTTTTGCCGGCACAAGTACTTGCAGCAGAAACCTATTACATACAATCCAATTCAGAAATTGTAACAAAGGGTGTTGTCTATGAAAATAGCAATCGTATGACAGATGCTGGTGTACAAAATGTGCATGTTTTGACAGTGGATTTGACAGAATCTAGCTTGGAATTCAAGCCAGTTCTCAGTGAAACAGATTATGGATACAAAGAAAGTACCAGCAAATTGTTATCCACAAGCGGTGCTGTAGCTGGTGTCAATGGGGACTTCTTTGGAACCAGTGGAACATATTCTGCACCTTTTGGCCCCATTATGATTGATGGGGATTTCATTGCTGTGGGTGCTTCCATCAACCAAACAGAGGACGAATATACTGCATTCTTTATGGATGAAGACGGTGATTCTGTGTTCTCTTATTTTGGAGTATCCCTTTCTTTCACAAATGGATATCAAACACTGAGCATTGCATCTGAAAATAAAGTTGCATCCATTGATTACCCAGTGTACATTGACAGAAGTAGTATGAATGAAACAGATAGCTTGGATGAACGCTTCGACAACATGGTTAAAATCGTTGTGGAAGATGATGAAATTGATGAAATCATCACTAGTAGCAAAAGCGTTGATGTGCCACGTGATGGATATGTTATTGTTATGACAGAAGCATACTTTGAGCAATATGGAACATCCTTTGCAGAAGGCGATGATGTGGAATATGAACGTACCACTTCAATTGATATCGACGATATGGAATTTGGTTTTGGTGGCGGTGCAAAATTGGTAGAAGGTGGCGAAAAAGTTGCTGCAAATGCAATTGTTGTCACAGGTCGTCAACCAAGAACTGCTTTTGGTCTTTCCAGAGATGGCAATACTGCAATTTTCCTTGTAGTGGATGGACGTGGCAATAGTATTGGTGCTACACATGATGAATTGGCAGCAATGATGTTGGAATATGGTGCGTTCAATGCGTTCCATTTAGATGGTGGTGGTTCTTCCACATTGGTTGCACAAACTGTTTCTGATTCCGCTTTGGAAGTCAAAAATACAGTTTCCGATGGTTCTGAACGTAATGTCATCAATGCAGTGGGTATTTTCCAAAATGCAAAAGTGGGAAGTATTGAAGAAATTCGTATTACAGCAGACATGGATCGTACATTGCCCAATAAAGTAGTTGCATTTACAGCTTATGGCTTGGATGATGAGTACAACCACATTTCCATTGACCAAAATGATATTGAGTGGAGTGCACTTGGTATGGATGGTGAATGGAATGGGAATCAGTTCACACCAGCAACTGTTGGCGAATTTATGATTGAAGCAAAATATGGCAATGATGTAGGCTACATCAACTTTGTTTCTGCAACCACAAGTCGCTTGAATCCAACCAATACAGAAGTGGCAGTGGCAAATGTAGGTGGAACTGCAAGCATGGAAATGTCAGTTGTGGATACAGATGGTTTCTCACATTGGTGTACTTCCACAACAGAATATCGTGTTGCAGATGAATCCATTGGTACCATGAACAAAAACGTATTTACTGCAAAAGCAAAAGGTTCTACATATATCATTTGTACCAGAGATGGTCAAGAATCCTACATTGCAGTGACTGTAGGCGGTGGTGATTTTGTGACACTTCCAGATAAGATTATGGCAGCAGACCATATGGCAGTGGATGTACAAAACACAGGTGATGGTGCATTCTACTTGAATATTTTGGGTGGTTTGGTCAGCGAAAAAGCAGCTGAAGTGAATTTGGATGCGTATATCACAGCAAGAACCAATGCAAGGGTTGCTTTGGATACAGGTGCAGAAGTTGCAGTATATGGTGGTAGCAGCAACATCCAAACAGCAAATCAAACCGATACTTTGACATGGTTGGATAAATATCGTTTCATGTCCAGAGGTGGTGTCAGTCTTGCAATGGTAACAGCAGCAAATGGTGGCATCAATTCCACAGATGGAACACAATGGAATAGCCTTGTGACCAACTTGGATGCATCCGATGACAATGTAATCATTGTGGTGACAGAACGCACACCATCTAACTTTACAGATGATGGAGAAGCAACCTTCTATAGAGAAATCTTAGGTGAGTATGTCAATGAAGGCAAAGATGTCTTTGTGGTTTCTTGTAGTGGTAGCAGTGCTTGGGCAACTGTACTAGAAGGTATCAGATACATCAACTTGCCAGATCTTTGGTTGGAAGATGGTAGCTTGAATTCTGCATTCTCTATGTTGCGTTTCCGTGTATCTGGTGACACAGTGCAATACGAACTGGAAAAAGTTCAATAAATTTATGAAATTATAGCTCCATTTCTTGTAAAATGAACAAGAATAGGGTAGAATAAGGAACAGAGGGTAGAGGAAACTCTACCCTTTTGTATATTTATGATGAAAATTTTGGATGGGTAAGGTGACTTACCTGTCATTTGTGTGTCAATGATACCGTATCAGTAAGGAGAATCTTATGTCACAAAAAGAAAACCAAGGGAATCGAGCAGTCAAGGCTGTCGGTTTGATGATGATGATTACATTAATAGGAAAGGTACTTGGATTGGTGCGTGACCAGTTTTTGGCTGCCAATTATGCATGGGGTATGGAAGCAGCAGCTTTCTTCACTGCAAGTCGTATTCCAAGAACCTTTTTTGATGCAGTGTTTGCTTCTGCCATTTCTGCCAGCTTCATTCCTGTGTTCAATGAATATTTGAAGAATAAAGGAAAAGATGAAGCATTTGGACTTGCAAATCGTTTCTTGACTTTGATGTTTGTGGTCACTGTTGCAATGATGTTCTTTGGTATGGCATTTGCAGAGGATTTGGTGCGTTTGTTTGCAGTGGGTTACGATGCAGAAACCATTGCTTTGGCAACATCTTTGTCAAAATTATTGTTCCCAACCATTGTGTTTACAGCAATTGCATTTTCATTTGTGGGGATTTTGCAATCTTTGGATGAATTCAATGTACCAGCAGCCATCAGTGTGGCTTCCAATGTGGTCATCATTGCATATTATATCTATTTCAATGATCAATTTGGTGTCTATGGTTTGACCATTGCATTTCTCATTGGTTGGGCAATGCAAGCCATCATCCAATTGCCAGCACTGCGTAAAAAAGGATATGGTTTCAGACCAGATTTCCGTTTTCGTGATGAAGGACTGAAAAAAATTGGTGTTTTGATGTTGCCTGTTATGGTCAGCACATGGATTCAACCCATCAATTTCTTAATCAATAGTCGCTTTGCATCTCAACTACCCAATGGAGAACAAGGGGTTAGTGCATTGGAGTATGCAAATACTTTGTACACCATTATTGTAGGTGTCTTTGTTTTGGCAATTGCCAATTTGATTTTCCCAAAGCTTTCCAGAATTTCTGGTGAAGAAAATAAAGAGGAATTTAGCAGCACAGTAAAAGTGACTTTACGTTCTATGATGTTCCTTTTGATTCCCATGATGGTGGGTATGATGGCACTTAGCGAACCATTGGTGCGTGTCATTTATGAACGTGGTAGTTTTACTGCTGATGCAACAGAAATCACTTCCATTGCATTGTTCTTCTTTGCTTTGGGTGTCATTGGCTATGGAATTCAAACCATTTTGAGTCGTGCTTTTTATGCAAATCAAGATGGAAAAATGCCATTTTATTCTGGTCTTGTGTCCATTGCCATCAATGGTATCTTGTGTGGACTTTTGATGGAACCTATGGGTCTTGGCGGTTTGGCTTTGGCTTCGGCAGCGTCTTCCACAGCAGCAGCAGTGGTTTTGTTGATTCCAACTTTGCGTAAATATCCAGCAATTGTGGACAAAGGGCTTCTGAAAAGCATTGGCAAAATGATGGTTTCAGCAGGTGGTATGCTTGTCTTTGTATGGGGGAGCTATGCTTTCTTGACTCGTCTTTTGGGTGGTGGCTTGGTTTCCAATGTACTGAAACTGGGTATTCCAACAGCAATTGGAGTTTTGGTGTATATGGTGCTTTCTTATATTATTGGTGTGGAAGAAGGACGTTTTGCATTTGCTTTTGTAGGTGAATTCTTGCAAAAACGAAAAACTACTGGAGAAGGTTCTAATCAAGAAATTGAAGTGGAAGATAGAGGATATGCAAAACTCATTGGTAGAATTTCAAATGCATTTGCCCAAAGTGGTTCCTTCCGTTTGGTGGAAACTTCATGGAACAAAATGGCAAATATCTGGATGAGTGGTTTGGTATATGGATGGTATTCTGATATTGGCTTTGGTGTGGGACATGCCATTGACAATAGTTTTGTGGTGCAAAAAATGCGTGGCAACTGGGATGATGCCACAGAAGCAAATGATATCATCTTAAATAGAAGAAACAAAGAAAAAAAGAAAAATACAGTGCGTTTGGCAATGGAAGAAAGTTTGATTTTGGGTATTTGCAATGAAAAATTCCTGATGATTTGCTTGTGTGCAATTGTCTTTGCAATTCCCATTTTCCCTACAATGATTTTGGCAGCAGCATGTGCAGCAACTTTTTTGGTATATCTGATCAATTTGTACCTTGGACGTGTCCAAAAGTCAGAAACCAGCTTGGTCAGCATTTTTGTAGGTCTGTTTGGCTTGACTATGGTATATGGTAGTGTGACCAGTTTCCAAACACCAAGATCTTTGTTGGTTATGGGCATTACTTTGACCTTTATTGCTATGTTCTTTGTGGCAAAAGACTGTATCGACACAGAAGAAAAATTGAACTTTGTTTTGATTGTTATGATCACAACAGGTGCTTTGATTGGTTTATATGCAGTGTATCAATACATTGTGGGTGTAGAAATTGATCCTGCTTGGGTGGATGCAGAATCCTTCACCATTGAAACAAGAGCCTATGCAACCTTTAGCAATCCAAATGTTTTGGGTGAATATCTCATTTTGATGGGTGCTTTGGCTGCTGGAATGCTTTGGAAAATGCGTAACTGGGTGGGTAGATTCTACTTTGCTGGTTGTTTTGGTGTCATTTGTTTGGGATTGGTTGCAACCAACTCTAGGGGTGCAATGCTTGGTTTGTTATTTGCAGCAGGTTTATTTGTGTTGCTTTCTGAAAAACGTTTGATTCCACTTGGAATTGGGATTTTGTTTGCAATGCCATTTATTCTACCACAAAGCCTGTGGGAACGTCTTTTGAGTTCCATCACCATGCAAGATTCTTCTTCGCAATATCGTATTTCCATTTACGAAGCAGGTATGAAAATGGTAGAAGCATATGGTTTGACAGGTATTGGTGTGGACGCATTCCCAACCACATATCCATTGTTCTCCTTTGAAGCGGCAAATGCATATCATGTCCACAACTTGTTCTTACAAGTACTCATTGAATTGGGTGTAGTTGGATTTGGTATTTTGGTACTATTGGTGATATTCTTCTTCCAAAAACTATATAGCAAAATGCGTGTAATGCCAAAGAGATTTTGGTGGTTATCTGCTGCATTCTTTGGTGGATTTGCAGGTCTTCTGCTCCAAGGTATGACAGATCATCTTTGGTTTGATTATCGCATTGTATTGCTCTTTTGGATGTATTTGGGTATTGGTATGGCAACTGTGAAAGTGGGGGAAAAGCAATGGCAAAAGCAAAAATGAAGGTATTTCATGTTTTGACAGATAAAAATATTGGTGGTGCTGGCAGATGGTTGTTGAACTATTTGAACCATTACGATCGTGAAACCTTTCAGGTGTCTGTGGTATTGCCTAAGGGTAGTTTGTTGATACCAGAAGTGGAAAAGCTAGAAGTTCCGGTCATTGTTATGGCAGAAATGGCAGACAAATCCTTGGACTATAAGGCAATTGCACCTTTGCAAAAGTTGTTTATTGACGAAGCACCAGATGTGGTACATACACATGCAAGTCTAACTGCTAGAATGGCTGCAAAGTTTGCAAAAGTGTATTTGATTGTGCATACCAAACATTGTATGGAAAGCACAAAGGGTGGTTATACCAAAAAACGTGTCAAAAAAATCATCAATAAAACTTTTAGTCATAAAATCATTGGTGTCAGTGAAGCGGTTTCTGAAAGCATGGCATATGGTGGTGTGGATATCAAACAAATTGTAACCATATGCAATGGGATTACACCTTTGCAACCAATTTCCAAAGAAGAAAGAGCAGAAGTGCTGAAAAGCTATGGTGGCGATCCATCCAAAAAAGCAGTGGGTATTGTGGCAAGATTGGAAGCAGTCAAAGATCACAAAACATTCTTGTTGGGTGCCAAAGAAGTACTATCCAAAGAAGATAATGTGTGTTTCTATGTCATTGGTGATGGTAGTCTACGAGAAAAATTGGTGGCACAAACCCAAAAATTGGGAATTGAACAGAATGTGATTTTCACAGGATTTATCAGCGATGTGGAACGTATGGAAGCAGCATTGGATATCAATGTCATTACATCAAAAGAAGAAGCACTTTGCTTGTCTATCATTGAAACCATGAGCCTTGGTATTCCATCAGTTGGAACCAATGCAGGTGGCATCAAAGAAGTCATTGCAGATGGCAAAAATGGATATTTGGTACCAGTGGGAAATTATAAGGCTTTGGCAGAAAAAATAGAATTGGTTTTGCATTCTCCAAGAAGCAAATATTCTGGACACGCAAAACATTTGGTGGAACGTAATTTCCAAGCAAAATATATGACAAAAGAAATTGAAAGACTCTATTTGGAGGGCAGAACATGAGAAAAATAGGAAAATTGAATGTAGTGGATATCCTCATTATTTTGGCAGTTATTTTGGTTTTGGTTGGTGGTGGATACTATATGCTCCACAAACAAAATCCAGAAAACCAAGTGCAACTGAAATCCTATACCTATGTGGTAGAAGGTCAAGAAGTTGTGGATGATTTGGTGGATATGCCTGTCATTGGTCAAAATATATACAACAGTTCCACATCTGAATATTTGGGTGTTTTGACTGGTTTTGATTACACAGAACATACAGAGCCTGTGTTTGATTATGATGCAAAGGAATACCAAAAAGTACCATCCATTGGCTATTCTGATGTCACTGTGGAAGTTACAGGTTATAGCACAGAAACAGATGCAGATATTACAGTAGAAGGTACTGTTGTCAAAGTGGGTAAAGAACTGAACATCAAAGGCAAGGGTTATGCTTTCAAAGGCATTGTAATCGAAGTAAGGGATGGTGAATGAGATGGCGAAAAGAAAAGCGAATTTTATGGATATCATCTTGTTTGTGGTATTGATTGCTCTTGTGGTTTTGGGTGCTTATAAAATGATTGTGGTCAACAAAGATGGTGGTGGAGAAGATGGCATCATTGGACAAATGATGGAATACGATGCAGTCATTGACAAAGTACGTATGGTGACAGTGGAAGCACTTCATGAAGGAGATTTGGTCTTTGATGAAAAAACAGGTCTTTGCGTGGGTACCATCCAAGATGTTTCCTATACACCAATGTTGGAAAACATTCCAGATGGCAATGGCAGCTACTACACTGTGGAACATCCTGATTATTACACCGTAACATTGATTATCGAAGGTGATATTTTGGAAAAAGAAGAAGGCTATTTTGCCCAAGGTGTCACAGAGCTGAAAATCAATTCCGAAATGAACATTTATACAAAATACGCAGCACCTGTTATGAAAATTATGAATTTTGATATTTGATGGATGGTGAAAATATGAAATATAAAATTTTGATGGCACTGATGGGTTTGGAAATTGGTGGCGCAGAAACACATGTTGTGGAATTGGCAAAAGAGCTGAAACAACAAGGATTTGATATTGTCATTGCATCCAATGGTGGTGTCTATGAAAAGGAATTGGAAGATGCGGGCATCAAATTGTATAAAGTGCCAATGCATCGTAGAAACCTATTTACCATTGTCAAATCCTATTTTATGATGAAACACATCATCAAAAAAGAAAAAATTGACATTGTACATTCCCATGCAAGAATTCCAGGTTTCATCACAGGACTATTGCACAAGCGTATGCAATTCACCTTTGTCACATCTGCACATTGGGTGTTCTATACGGGTATGGGTCTCAAATATTTGACCAATTGGGGTCAAAAAGTGGTTGCAGTCAGTGAAGATATTCGTCAGTATCTCATGGAAAATTACAAAGTGTGGAACAAAGATATTTTTGTAACCATCAATGGGATTGATACCGAAAAGTTTTCACCCAAAACAGATGGTTCCAAGGTGCGTCAAGAATTTGGCTTGGATGAAACAAAACCAACATTGGTGTATGTCAGTCGAATGGATGAAAGTCGTGCTTTTGTAGCCAGACAACTCATTGATATGGCACCAGAATTGGCAAAGCAGATTCCAGGTTTGCAAATGCTTGTTGTTGGTGGCGGCGATGTATATGATGAACTTCTTGCAAAAAGTGCTGAAATCAACAAAACCATTGGCAGAAATTGCATCCAAATGACAGGTGGTAGAATTGATATCAATGAACTGATTGCTGTGGGTGATGTGTTTGTTGGTGTAAGTAGAGCTGCTTTGGAAGCGATGGCAGCAGGCAAAACCACAATTGTAGCTGGAAATGAAGGCTATATTGGTTTGTTTGGCAAAGATAAATTGGAATTGGCACAAGAAAATAACTTCTGTTGTCGAGGTTGTGCCATGTCCACAGAAAAGCTGTTGTTCCAAGATTTGGATGTTGCATTCAACAAAATGACAGCAGAACAACGCACAGAATTGGGGCAATATGGTAGAGAAGTCATTTTCCAATATTATTCTGTCAGTAGAATGGCTTTGGATTGTGTGAAAGCATATGATTCTGCTTGGCAACAATCCCATACCAAACAATACAATGTGGTGATGAGTGGATATTATGGATTCAATAACACTGGCGATGAAGCCATTATGATTTCTATGCACAAAAATATCCAAAACCTTGGTGATAACTATAACATCACTGTTTTGTCCAATAAACCAGAAGAAACCAGAGATAAATATGGCATTGAAGCGGTGTATCGTTTTGGCGTTAAAGATGTGTTCCATGCAGTGAAAAACTGTGATGTGCTTCTCAGTGGTGGCGGTTCTTTGCTTCAAGATAGTACAAGCACCAGATCTTTGATGTATTACCTATCCATCACAGCTATGGCAAAAATGATGGGTAAAAAAGTCATGCTTTATGCAAATGGAATTGGACCTGTTTCTGGCAAACGCAACAGACGATTTGTGAAACAAGTGGTCAATAAAGCAGATTTGATTACACTTAGAGAAGAAAATTCCTATGAAGAATTGCTTTCTATGGGTGTGGATGCAAAGAAATGTTTTGTAACAGCAGACCCTGTATTTACAATGGAAGCAGTGCCAAGAGAAGAAGCAGTCGATCTGTTACGTAAAGAAGGCATTCCAATGGACAAAAAACTGGTAGTGGTTTCTGTCCGCAATTGGAAGGGTATGGGTAAATTCATTGGTCGCTTTGCAAAACTATGCGATTTGATTGTAAAAAAATACGATAGAACCATTGTGTTCTTGGCAATGCAAGTACCAAATGACATTCATGTCAGCGAACAGGTGAAGGAAAAAATGAAGGAAGATGCCTATATTTTACAAGGACACTATTCTCCATATCAAGTTATGGGTATCATCAGTTTGGCAGATTTCATTTTGAGTATGCGTTTGCACACTTTGATTTTTGCAGCAAGCCAAAAAATTCCCTTGATTGGTTTTGTATACGATCCAAAGATTGCCTACTATTTGAAGAAATTGGAAATGCCAAGTGGTGGCAAGTTGAAAGAATTCGACATGGAACGCACCATCAAAATGATAGAAGATATGATTGCCAACAAAGAAAAATATGTGAATCGTTTAGGCGAAAAAGAACGTATTTTGGAAGAAATGGCACATAAAAACGAAGTCTACTTACAACAATTGTTGCAAACAAGAAAGGGTAAATGAGATATGAGAAAAATCACAAGAATCTTAGAAGTGCCCTTTGATGCTTTGACCATGAAAGAAGCTGTCCAAAAGGGTTTGGAATTGATGCGTAGTGAAAAACCTTGTATGGTTTGTACACCCAATCCAGAAATTGTAATGGAAGCACAAACAGACAAAGAACTGATGAACATTCTCAGAGAATCGGATATGGTGATTCCAGATGGCATTGGTGTTGTTTTGGCATCCAAATACAGCGATATTCAATTGAAAGAACGAGTAGCAGGGTTTGATTTCACACAAAATCTCTTTTCTGAAGTGGCGAAATCAGGAGAAACCATATATTTCTTTGGTGGAGCACCTAAGGTTGCAGAAGTGGCAGCCAAAAGAATGATGGAACGTTACAAAGGCTTGCGTATCGTTGGTGTACAAGATGGTTACTTTGATGCAGAAAAAGAAAAACATATTTTGGAAGACATAAAATCCAAATCTCCAGACATACTATTGGTAGGACTTGGCGCACCAAAACAGGAGAAATGGATGTATCATCATTTGGAAGAATTGGGCATTGGTTTGGCAATTGGCGTTGGTGGTAGCTTTGATGTTATGGCAGGCAAAGTGAAACGAGCACCAAAACTATTCCAAAAACTTGGTTTGGAATGGTTCTATCGCTTGGTTACACAACCAACCAGATGGAGAAGAATGATGCAATTACCTGTTTTTGCGTGGACTGTTTGGAAAAGCAGAAAATGGAGATAACAGGAGATGAAAGTATGACAAAAGGAATAGAGGGCAAATGGTTTCTTGGTATATTGGGTGTGTCCCTTATGGCAGTGGGAATCCAGTGTTTCTTGGAGCCAGCCAATTTGGTTGCTGGTGGTGTCACAGGCTTGGGCATGATTTGCAATCGCTTTACAGAAATGTATTGGGGTAAATCAACACCTTTGTGGTTTGTGAATATTGCTGCAAATCTACCTCTATTTTGTGTGGCATATAAACAACAAGGGGGCAGATATTTGGGTAAAACCATTGCTGCTTCCTTTTTGTTTTCTTTGGTTTTGTTTTTGGTAGAAGATTTTTCATTTGATTCTTTGGACTTAATGCTATCTGCTTTGTATGGTGGCGCATTGGTGGGCATTGGTTTGGGGTTTGTGTTCCAAGGTGGTGCTACAACTGGCGGTGTGGACTTATTGGCGTCTTTAATAGAAGAAAAGCTGCCAAGGTATTCTGTAAGTCAACTGATTTTTGTTATGGATGCAACCATCATTTTGTTGGGTATGCTGGTTTTTGGTGGCACAATTGGGCTATATGCCATAGTTTCTGTTTTCGTTTCTGAGCGTTGTATGCGTTGGATGATGGAAGGTGTTGGTGGTGGTAGTGGACTTATTGTCATTTCTACCAAGAGTCATATGCTAAAAGAGTCACTTTCTTGTATTACAAGAGCTGAATTTGTGGAATATGGTGCAAAGGATAGGGTGATGGAGTTACAAGCAAATGTATTATTTTGTGTGATTTCTAGGAAAGAACTTCCAGTATATAGGAAGATTGTAGATGGAATTGATGGGAATGCACGAATGTATTTGGTGGATGTACGCAAGTTTTGAACAAAGGGTCATACAAAAAATAGACAAAAACAGTTAAATGTGAGGTAAAAAAGATGGATTGTATACAAGAACTGGTGCGAATGGGTCAGTTTAGATAAAAAATAGAGGTCAATTTTAGATAAATTTTAAATAAAAAGAGATTTTGTATGTTTTTTTTACGATTTCTCTTTATTTTTTTGTCATTTTGTTATAAAATAGATTTATGCAATTTTATAGATAGTAGGGACGTTGTTTTTTGGTTATATTTACATCATTTTCATAGGAAAAGAAATATACCAAAAAAATATGAAAACTTATTGAGGTGAAGAAGCGATGATTTCCAATCAAATTTTACAAAGTACAATTGACGGGTTGAAGAATATTACACGCAAAGAATTGAGTGTAGTAGAAAAAGAAGGAAAGGTTATCGCCACTACTGAAGAAAACATGATTGGCAGACAAATTGATGCTGTTGAAAATTTTGTCAGCTCTCCAGCAGAAAGTCAATTGATTTTGGGATATCAATATTTTAAAATTTATGACGATGGTGTGCCAGAGTATGTGATTCAAGTAAAAGGCGAAGATGAAGCAGGTTACCAAATTGGTAAAATTGCATCTTTCCAAATCCAAAGCTTATTGGTGGCGTATAAAGAAAGATATGACAAAGATAATTTTGTGAAAAACTTGTTGCTTGACAATTTGTTGTTGGTTGACATTTATAGTCGTGCAAAAAAATTGCATATCGAAAACAATGTACATCGAATTGTATATTTGATTGAAACCAACATCGACAAAGAAATGAATGTTGTGGAAATCGTTAGAGGTGTGTTCCCAGCAAAAACAAAAGATTTTGTAACAGCTGTGGATGAACATAGCATTATTTTGGTGAAAGAACTCAAAGAACGTGAAGGCATCGACAAAATTGATCGTATTGCCAAAACAATTGAAAAAACTTTGAAAGCAGAAATCGGCAACAAAATTTATATTTCCAGTGGTACCATCGTAACTGATTTGAAAGACGTATCCCGTTCTTACAAAGAAGCGAAAATGGCTTTGGAAGTGAGCAAAATTTTTGAAACAGACAAATATATTGTGAATTACGAAAAATTGGGTATTGGTCGTTTGATTTACCAATTGCCATTGCCACTTTGTCGTATGTTCATCGAAGAAGTGCTGCATGGTTTGACTATGGATGATTTCGATGATGAAACTTTGGCAACTGTCAACAAATTCTTCGAAAACAACTTGAATGTTTCTGAAACCAGCCGTCAATTGTACATCCATAGAAATACATTGGTATATCGTTTGGATAAATTGCAAAAAATGACTGGTCTGGATTTGCGTAATTTTGATGATGCGATTATTTTCAAAATCACTTTGATGGTGAGCAAATATATGATTTATATGGATAGAATGTCCTATTGATGACGGACAAAGCGTTGTCTGTATGTTGATGGGATGAGGATGTAGAGAAATCTACATCCTTTTTGTGTCATATATGTGATATATGTTATATATGCGTAACATACATTGTATTTTCATTAGGAGGAAAAAATGAAAATCGTAATTATTGGTGATGGAAAAGTAGGAAGTACCATAGCAGAGCAATTGTCATTGGAAGGTCATGATGTGATTATCATTGATAGAGAAAATTCTGCACTGTTTCGCTCTGGCAACATCATGGATTTGATTTGTATCGAAGGAAATGGTGCAACGGTGGAAACACAGAACCAAGCTGGTGTTGGACAAGCAGATGCTTTGATTGCAGCAACTTCTGCAGATGAAGTGAATATGCTTTGTTGTTTGCTTGGTAAAAAATTAGGTGCAAAATATACCGTTGCACGTGTGCGTGACCCGGAATATTTCAAGCAAATGAATCTCATCAAAGAGGATTTGGGTATCAATATGGCGGTAAATCCAGAGTTTACCACAGCCCAAGAAATTTCTAGATTGTTGCGTTTCCCATTTGCACAAAAAATTGAGTTGTTTGCACGTGGTGGCGTAGAATTGGTGGAAATGAAGATTCAGGAAAACAACCCACTTCATGGTATGGCTTTATTTGAAGTCTACAAAGAGTTAGGTGTACGTGTCTTGATTTGTGCAGTGCAACGTGATGGCGAAGTAGTCATTCCATCTGGCAATTTTGTATTGCAAAAAGGTGATAAAATCAACATCACTGCATCACACAATGAAATCTCTAAGTTCTTCAAACGATTGGGGGTATTTAGAACTGCTGCGAAATCCGTTATGATTGTTGGTGGTAGTCGTTTGGCTTATTATTTGGCAATGGATTTGATTGCAATTAACATCAAAGTCAAAATCATTGAAAAAGATATGAAACGTTGCGAGTATCTTTGCGAAAAATTGCCAGAAGCGGTAATCATCCATGGAGATGGTACCGACAAAGAATTGCTCCAAGAAGAAGGTCTGGAATCCACAGATGCATTGGTTATGTTGACGGGTATGGATGAAGAAAATATTGTTGTGGCTTTGTATGGAAAAATGTGTAATGTCAGCAAAGTTATTGCAAAAATCAATAAACTTGCATTCTATGAAATTTTAGATCGTTTGGATTTGGATAGTATCATTTCACCAAAAGCGGTGGCAGCAAACCATATTGTACGTTACATACGCTCCAGAAAAGCAGGTGGCAGTGGCAATCGTGTGGAAACATTGATTCGTCTGGTAAACGATCAGGTGGAAGCGGTGGAATTTCGTGTGTCAGAAGCATCTCCTGTGGTTGGAATACCGCTGAAGGATTTGAAACGTAAAAAACAAACCTTGGTGGCAATCATTACACGTGGAGCTCGTGTCATCATACCAACTGGGGATGATAGCATTCAAGTTGGGGATTATGTTGTAATTGTCACAACGGAAAAACGTTTATTGGAATTGGATGATATTTTACTCTAGTAGAATTTGGAGAAGCATATGAATTATAGAATGATTGCTTATCTTTTGGGGAATATTTTGCGAATCGAAGGTGTTTTCTTATCGGTTTGTGCTGTGCTTGCTATTTATTTCAATGAACGTGCAGCACTATTCGGTTTTGTAACAACTGTGGTGTTGACTTTGGTCATTGGAACAGCAGCTTGCCTAAAAGAACCCAAAAATAAAAAAATATATGGACGTGATGGGTTGGTGGCAGTTGCTTTGTCTTGGATTGTCATGTCTATTTTTGGTGCATTGCCCTTTTATTTGAGTGGTGCAATTCCAAGTTATGTGGATTGTTTCTTTGAAACTGTATCTGGTTTTACCACAACAGGTGCATCCATTTTGCAAGAAATTGAAGGCTTACCTATGAGCATTTTGTTTTGGCGAAGCTTTACCCATTGGGTTGGTGGTATGGGGATTTTGGTGTTTATGTTGGCGATTATGCCCACAGCAGATGAACGTGCCATGCATTTGATGCGTGCAGAAGCACCAGGTCCATTGGTCAACAAATTGGTGCCAAAAATGAAATCCACAGCAAAAATCTTGTATGGAATGTATTTTGCTTTGACTTTGATCGAGATTGTGTTGTTACTTGTAGGTGGAATGCCATTGTTTGACAGTGTGGTCAATGCTTTTTCTACAGCTGGAACTGGTGGTTTTGCCATCAAAAATGCAAGTATTGCAGCCTATGATACCGCTTATTATGAATATGTAATTACCATTTTTATGTTCTTGTTTGGTGTCAATTTCAACTTGTATTATTTGGCGTTATTGCGTGATTTCAAAAGCATTGTCAAAAATGAAGAATTACGCTATTTTGTTACCATTATTGTGGCAGCAATTGCGTTGATTACATGGAATATTTCTGCTTATTACGATACATTGGAAGCTGCTTTTAGACATGCTGCGTTCCAAGTTATGGCAATCATCAGTACAACTGGTTTTGCCACAGCCAATTTTGATGTGTGGCCACAATTGTCAAAGGGGATTTTGGCAGTGCTTATGATATTGGGTGCTTGTGGTGGTTCCACAGGTGGTGGTATCAAAATCTCAAGGTTTATTATCTTGGTGAAAACAGCCATTCGTGAAATTCGTTTGATGGTACATCCAAGATCTGTGAACATTGTGAAATTGGATGATGCAAAGGTGGATGAAGATGTCATTCGTGGCGTTTCCAGCTTCATCATTGTATATTTATTGGTGTTGTTTGGTTCGTTTTTGTTAATTTCTATTAACAATTTTGACTTTACCACTTCCTTTACTGCGGTTTTGACTTGTCTTGGTAATGTTGGACCTGGTTTTGCAATGGTTGGACCTGTGGAGAATTATCATTTCTTCTCAGATTTCTCAAAGATTATTTTGACTTTGGACATGTTGATTGGACGTTTGGAAATTTTCCCAATGATGTTACTGTTTGCACCATCTGTATGGAAAAAAGGATATATGTAAAATGTAAGACTAAAAACTAAGGGTGAAAAGTGAAGGACTTGATGTGTTGTAATCTGAAATATATACAATTGTAGAAAAGGATATCATCTTCCTACTAGAAAACACCACAAATCAAAATGTATTTGTAAGGGCGTCCCTGTGTGGGCGCCCGTTATCAATTGCCACAAAGTATGAATATTCCATTGTAGGGGCGATTCACGAATCGACCGTAATATCATAGACGAAAAAAATATCGGTGTGTATAAAATCTGTAAAATCCCTTGACAGATATGGAGAAAGTGATATAATCAGGAATAGAAAGCGTTGATGAGGACAGTAGTCTTTTCAAAACGGACAGAGAAAGGCACCTTAGGTGATGGAAATTGCTTTTGGTTGGAAGTGCCTACGTGTAGAGAAAATGTATGAAAACTACCTCGGAGTGGCTCTAATTCAGCCCGTTGACTACGTTATCGTCATGAATTGAGTGGTTTTTTTGTGAAAACAAAAAGGGTGGAACCACGGGAGAATACTCTCGTCCCTTTCCGTAACAGGAGAGTGGAGGAGTTTTTTTATTGGAAGAAACTATGGTAACACCGTACAGCTCCAAATCACAATCTTTACGGTTTATTTTCCCAGCATAATTGCTAAAAATACTCAACGATATTTCCTATATCG
Organism: Chakrabartyella piscis; assembly: GCA_030067835.1. Lineage (GTDB taxonomy): Bacteria > Bacillota > Clostridia > Lachnospirales > Anaerotignaceae > Chakrabartyella > Chakrabartyella piscis. Next base: position 2,078,226 of record CP092441.1, on the reverse strand, counting down.
CCTGCGTTTTTTTGCAACTATGATGAAAAAATATCTTCGTAAATCTTGCAATTAGAGTTGTTCGGTATTACCACAAAACTTTCCAAGAGTATATTGTATAAAAGGAGAGAATGAAATGAAAATCACATTGAAAGATGGCGTTGTAAAAGAATTTGACAGCGCAATGAGCGTACTTGAAATTGCAAAAGCAATCAGCGAAGGTTTGGCTAGAAATGCCTGTGCTGGTGTTGTTGACGGTGAAGTCAAAGACTTGCGTTTTGTTGTAGACAAAGATGCAGAAGTAAGCATTTGTACATTCGATAGCGAAGAAGGTAAAATGGCATTTAGACATACTACATCCCATATGCTTTCCCAAGCAGTTTTGCGTTTGTATCCAGAAACAAAATTGGCTATTGGACCTGCAATCGCTGATGGTTTCTACTATGACTTCGATCGTGAAAAAGCATTCACACCAGAAGAGTTGGAAGCAATTGAAAAAGAAATGAAAAAAATTGCAAAAGAAGATTTGAAAATCGAACGTTTTGAATTGCCTAGAGCAGAAGCAATCCAATATATGGCAGATAGAAATGAACCTTATAAAGTAGAATTGATTCAAGATTTGCCAGAAGATGCAATCATTTCCTTCTACCAACAAGGTGATTTTGTTGACCTTTGTGCTGGCCCTCACTTGATGAGCACAAAAACTGTAAAAGCAATCAAATTGACTTCTGTTGCTGGTGCATACTGGAGAGGTAGCGAAAAGAACAAAATGCTTTCTCGTATCTACGGTACTTCTTATCCAAAAGCATCTGAATTGGAAGCATACTTGTTCATGATGGAAGAAGCAAAAAAACGTGATCATAGAAAATTGGGTAAAGAACTCAAATTGTTCGCTATGTTGGAAGAAGGTCCTGGTTTCCCATTCTTCTTGCCAAAAGGTATGACATTGAAAAACACATTGCTTGACTACTGGAGAGAAATCCACAAAGAAGCAGGCTATGTTGAAGTAAGTTCCCCAATCATCATGAATCGTCAACTTTGGGAAAGAAGTGGTCACTGGGATCACTACAAAGACAATATGTACACAACCATCATCGACGAAATGGATTACGCAGTGAAACCAATGAACTGTCCAGGTGGTATGTTGATTTACAAACAAGACATGCATTCCTATAGAGATTTGCCAATTCGTATGGGTGAAATCGGTTTGGTGCATAGACATGAAAAATCTGGAGCTTTGCATGGTTTGATGCGTGTGCGTTGCTTCAACCAAGATGATGCGCATATCTTCATGACAGAAGAACAAATCAAAGATGAAATCAGTGGCGTTATCCGTTTGATTGACAGCGTTTACAACCTCTTTGGTTTCAAATATCACATTGAATTGTCCACAAGACCAGAAGATAGCATGGGTTCTGATGAAGCTTGGGAAATCGCAACAGAAGGTTTGCGTGCAGCTTTGGATGAAAACAAAATCGATTATGTTGTCAACGAAGGTGATGGCGCATTCTATGGTCCAAAAATCGACTTCCATTTGGAAGATTCCATCGGTAGAACATGGCAATGTGGTACCATCCAATTGGATATGCAAATGCCTGAACGTTTTGACTTGGAATACACAGCAGCAGATGGTAGCAAAAAACGTCCTGTTATGATTCATCGTGTTGCTTTCGGTTCTGTGGAACGTTTCATCGGTATCTTGATCGAACATTTTGCAGGTCAATTCCCTACATGGTTGTCTCCTGTACAAGTGAAAGTATTGCCTATTTCTGAAAAATTCTCTGATTACGCAAAAGAAGTTGCTGACCAATTGGATGCAGCTGGCGTGCGTGTGGATGTGGATTATAGAGCAGAAAAAATCGGTTACAAAATCCGTGAAGCAAGAAACGAAAGAACACCTTATATCGTTGTTGTAGGTGAAAAAGATGTGGAAGCGAAAAAAGTTTCTGTTCGTAGTCGTGTCAAAGGTGATGAAGGTCAACAAGAATTGGCTGACTTGATTGCTCGCATCAAAGAAGAAGTTGCAACAAGAAGCTTGGATGCAAAAGTAGAAGAATAAGAAAATGATAAACGTAGGGGTGGATTCTATATCCACCCTTATTTTTATGCAAAAGATTCGGGTCATCGAGGATGCCAACCTCAACAGAGGATATTCTGAAATGAGGTGTAGGGGATGGCGTCCCCGACATCCCGTGGGTTTTCAAAAAAATAAATAGCATATACCATTAATTCTATTGACTTTTCAAAAAATAGGACTATAATCAAAGTATAAATAGCATATGCTATAAACAAATGGGGGGGTGAATGGGTTGCCAAGACCAAGAAAATACAGAAAAGTGTGTAAATTGCCAGAAAATCATGGTTTTATGCCTGTGGTACAAAGGGAAGACTTGCCACCTGTTGTGTTGCAAATAGATGAATACGAAACTTTGCGTATCATTGACAGAGAAGGCTTTTCTCAGGAACAGTGTGGGGAATATATGCACATTGCTCGTGCTACGGTGCAACAAATTTACACCAGTGCCAGAAAAAAGATTGCAGATGCACTTGTGGAAGGTAGACCCATTCATATTTCAGGTGGAGAATATTTGCTGTGTGATGGCAAAGAGCATATGTGTGAATGTGGCGGTTGTCGCAAACATAGACGATATGAAAAACAAGGAGGAAAGAAAATGAAAATTGCAATTCCTTTGGATGAAAACAAACAAGATGTGTGTCTTGTTTTGGCACGAGCTCCATTTTTCTTGTTTTGTGAGAATGGAGTAGAAGAAATTGTAGAAAATCCAGCAGCTGCTGCCCAAGGTGGTGCAGGAGTACAAGTGGCACAATTCTTAGTAGACAGCAATATCACAGTGTTGATTACACCTCGTTGTGGTCAAAATGCAGCAGATGTATTCACAGCAGCAGAAATAAAAATTTATAAATCCACAGACAAAGCCGCAATAGATCATTTGAAAGCATACCAAGATGGAACATTAGAGGAACTCACTCATTTCCATGGTGGTTTCCATGGTATCCAATGAAAATTGCTTGTTTGAGTGGTAAGGGTGGTGCAGGCAAAACCTTTGTTGCAGTCAATTTGGCAGCGGCTGTCGAAACGTGTACGTATATTGATTGTGATGTGGAAGAACCCAATGGAAGGTTGTTTTGGAAGCCTGAAGAAATGCAAACAGAATCGGTTTCTACCTTATTACCACAGTTTGATGTCACAAAATGCAATGGTTGTAAAAAATGTGTGGAATTTTGTAAGTTTCATGCTTTGGTGTATATCAAAGAGAAACCAATGGTATTTTCTGAAGTCTGTCACAATTGTGGTGGATGTCAAATTGTCTGTCCTGAGGGTGCTGTTTCAGAAGTGGAGAAACCTGTTGGCATCATTGAAATTGGACACCATAACCATGTGAAGGTGGTGACAGGAATTCTCAATACAGGTGAAGCTTCTGGTGTAGGTGTCATCAAAAGTGCTTTGCAAAAATCAAGCGAAATGACCATTTTGGATTGTCCACCAGGCAGTGCTTGCTCCGTTATGGAAACGGTGATGGATGTGGACTATTGTGTGTTGGTGGCAGAGCCAACTGCTTTTGGTTTCCATAATGTAAAGATGGTCTATGAATTGGTGACACTTCTTGGCAAACCTTGTGGTATGGTCATCAACAAAGAAACAGAACCATATACACCATTGGAAGATTTTTGCAAAGAGAAGAATATACCCATATTGGAACGCATTCTATACAATCCTGTGCTTGCAAAATATATTGCTGATGGCGAAATTGTAGCAGAAATGGTACCATCAGAAAAGAAGCGATTTGCTACTATCTTAGAGAAGATAGGAGGTGTCCTATGAAACGTTTATTGGTTTTGAGTGGCAAAGGTGGAACTGGAAAAACTACGATTTCAGCAGCTTTGATTCGACTTGCAAATGCAAAAGCAGTTGCAGATTGCGATGTGGATGCACCCAATTTGCATTTGGTGATGGAACAAACAGTAGAACCTCAAGTGACAACCTTTATGGGTGGTGATAAAGCAGTTGTCAATACAGATTTGTGCATTGGTTGTGGTGCATGTCAAGAAAATTGCAGATTTGATGCCATTTCGGTTATGGATGGCAAATCGATTGCAAATGAGTTTTCTTGTGAAGGTTGTGGCGTATGTGAATATGTATGTCCGGTGGATGCAATTCATCTTGTGCCAGATGTAGCAGGCAAACGAGAATTATATGTGGATGATAGCGTGTTTTCTACAGCAACTTTAAAAATGGGACGTGGCAATTCTGGTAAATTGGTGACAGAGGTGAAGCTTGCCATGTTGAAATCAGCACCAGAATGCGATTTGGCGGTTACGGATGGATCACCTGGAATTGGTTGTCCTGTAATGGCGTCTGTCAGTGGTATGGATTTGGTGCTCATTGTTGCAGAGCCTAGCAAAAGTGGCATCAGCGATTTGAAACGATTGGTGCAAACAATTGCAACTTTCCAATTGCAGATTATGGTTTGTGTCAATAAATATGACGTAAGCCCTAAGAATACAGATGAAATTGAAACCTTCTGCAAAGAAGAAAACATACCTTTTGTGGGAAAAATTCCATTTGATCCAGAAGCTGTGTCAGCAGTCAATTCTGGAAAGAGTATTGTGGATGTGGATTGTCCAGTGAGTGACGCTATCAAAGAAATCTATCACACGCTCTGTAGGGAATGGTCTTGACCATTCCGAAATGTTGTCTGAAAATGGAGCAGTCAAGGCTGTTTCCTATAATATATCAATTTCAACTCATATAAAATATATAACACAAAAAGGAGAAAACATTATGAAAATTGCAGTATCTTGTAATGGAACACAAATTTGGGCACATTTTGGTCATTGTGAAAATTTTATGGTTTATGATGTAGCTGATGGCGTAATTGTAACAGAAACAGCTGTACCAAATCCAGGACACAAACCAGGTTTCTTGCCAAACTTCTTGGCTGATATGGGTGTTGAAGTGATGATTTCTGGCGGTATGGGTGGCGGTGCTATTGATATTTTCAATGAACGTGGCGTAGAAGTGATTTTGGGTGCTGAAGGCGATGCAAAAGCTGCTGTAGAACAATATATGGCAGGCAATTTGGTATCCACTGGATCTGTTTGTCATCATCATGAACATGCAGATTCTTGTGGAGAACACTAACGAGTGCAAATGTAGGGGCGTACCTGTGTGTACGCCCGAATTTTTTGAAAAAACAAGAAAAAACTGTTGACTTACAGTATATTTGATGATAAAATAGGTCAGTAACAAAGAAGAAGTTCCGCTTCTCACCTTATCGCACAGCGAATAGGGTTCATACATGAATTGAAAACAGCATGGGTTTTATATAGAACACATCGGTCTGTTTTTGTGTGTGCGGCGGATTCTTCCGGCGCAATTTTTGCGTTTTGCGGAAAACACATATTTTATAGGAGGTGCTTGACCATTACTGATTTAATGATCAACGAACAAATTAGAGACAGAGAAGTAAGATTGATTGACGATGCAGGTGAACAATTGGGTATTGTTTCATCCAGAGATGCACAAAAGCTCGCTGATGAAAAGAAATTGGACTTGGTGAAAATTGCTCCAACAGCAAAACCACCCGTTTGCAGAATCATGGACTACGGTAAATATAAATTCGATCAAGCGAAAAAAGAAAAAGAAGCGAGAAAGAAACAAAAAACTGTAGATGTAAAAGAGCTTCGTTTGTCTCCGGGTATTGATACCCATGATGTTCAAGTTAAGGTGAAAAAAGCCAACGAATTCTTGAAAAATGGGGATAAAGTAAAGGTGAGTATTCGTTTTAGAGGTCGTGAAATTGGCCACTCCAAAGCTGGTATGATCATCTTGGAAAACTTTGCAAAAGAAACAGCAGAGCTTGGTGTGATTGAAAAACCTGCAAAAATGGAAGGCAGAAGTTTGGTTATGTTTTTGGCACCAAAAGGAAATTAATTTAATTTCGCAAACAGGAAGAAGCAACAAGACACAAGTAGGGGAGTACCCCACGTACTATTTCTAGGAGGATTAGCATTATGCCTAAGTTGAAAACAAAAAAAGCGGCAGCAAAAAGATTCAAAATCACAGGAACAGGTCAGTTGAAAAGACATAAATCCAACACACAACATATTCTTGGTAAAAAGTCCACAAAAAGAAAAAGAAAATTGAGACATGCGACTTTAGTTGACAAAACTGTTTTGAAAAGCGTTAAGAAAAAATTGTTACCATACGCATAATCAAATTATTCGAGGATATTTTTTAGGAGGACTTAATAATGGCAAGAGTTAAAGGCGCTTTAAACGCAAGAAAAAAACATAAAAAAGTATTGAAATTGGCTAGAGGTTACCGTGGTGCTAGAAGCAAACAATACAGAGTTGCAAAACAATCTGTAATGAAAGCTATGGCATTCGCTTTCGCTGGTAGAAAACAAACAAAAAGAGAATACAGAAGCCTTTGGATCGTAAGAATCAATGCAGCTGCTAGAATGAACGATATTTCTTACAGCAAATTGATCCACGGTTTGAAATTGGCAGATGTAAACATCAACAGAAAAATGTTGGCTGAGTTGGCAGTTTCTGATCCAGCAGCTTTCACAACATTGGTTGATGCTGCAAAAGCAAAATTGGCTTAATGAAATAAGTTAACTTGAAATCAGGATTTCAGGTTGTAGACATAGGTGAAAAAGACGATTTCCTCATGCAAGTGCTTCTTTGAAGCACCTAGAAATCGCTTTTGTCCTCAACGGAAGTGAATTCCGTTTGCGGATTTAAAGTCTGCGACGCTGAAAACCAAAATAAAGTAGTTTTTTTGATAGTCTAGACCCATTTACATTCGTGTAGATGGGTTTTTTTGAAAGAAGAACGGGGGAAGTTATGGAAGCGGTTATCGTTCGGGCATGTGGATTTTTATTTATTATAGCTTTTGGATTTTTTACGAAACGAGTGGGCATTTTTCGTGCAGCTGACAAAGAAGTTATCACAAAATTGATTATGAAGGTAACATTGCCTATGGCATTGGCTGGAAATTTCCGTTCTTTGGAATGGAGCATGACATATGCATTGGCATTTGCGATTGGTGCGATGGCAAATATTTTAGTGGTTGTGGCAGTTCTTATGATTTTCCGCAACAAAGCGGCAGAAGAAAAAACATTTTTGATTATCAATGGGGCAGGTTACAATATCGGACTTTGCACCATTCCATTTTTACAAAGTTTCTTTGATGGAGATGCTTTGGCAATGGTGTGTTTATTTGATGCGGGCAATGCGGTTATGGCATTTGGTGTGATTTTGGCTGTAGCAACCATGATCAGTCAAAACCAAAAGAAGTTTTCTATGAAAGCAGGGGGCAAAATTTTATTGCATTCTGTACCATTTATGACATATATGATTATGATTTCTTTGACATTGTTGCACATCACTTTGCCAGATGCTTTGTTTGATACAATGGACTTGATTTCTGCAGCAAATCCATTCTTGGCAATGTTCTTGATTGGGATTTTGTTTGAACCTAAGGTGCCACGCAATATCATCAAAGATATGGGACGTGTGGTGATCATTCGTTTTGTGGCAGCAACTATCTTCATTTTCATTGTATTCCAAATGCCAGTTTCTCTTGTGTTCAAACATGTCATCAGTTTGGCATTGGTATCTCCAATTTTAAGCATTGCACCTATCTTCACCAAACAATGTGGTGGGAATGATAGTGCAGCTGCAGTTTTGAATTCTTTGATGTTACCTGTGTGTATGGTGGTCATGACAATTTTATTGGGTATATTCCAAGTGGCTTGATATTTATAAATTGGATAAGGCGGGAACTGACTCCCATTTTAGCGTGTCGAAAAAGTCGACACGCTAACTTGAAATCAGGATTTCAAGTTGTGGTTATAGGTAAAAAAGACGATTTCCTCGCACAAGTGCTTCTGAGAAGCACCTAGAAATCGCCTTTTATCCTTGACAGGAGTGAATCCTGTCTGCGTATTAAAGTCTGCGACGCAAAAAACAAAGGGATTTTAGTCTTTTGATAGTTTAAGGCGGGAACTGACTCCCGTCTTTTTTTAATGGGATGTTTTGTGGATTTTGATTTTGTGCATAAAAAGAAAAAGAACCAAAAGGCTCTTTTTCAAAAAGGGGAGGGTATGTATTACTATGTTATGTATCCTTCTCTCTTAAGGATGTATTTAGTATAAAATAAGATAATGAATGGGATATGTAGTATTTATGAATAAATTGTTAACAATACGAAACGGTTTTGTAAATAGCTAGGGAATCTCTAGGTAAATGTATAAAATTACCAATTATACGAACTGTAACTGGAAACAAACACCATTTTGTGATAGAATAAACCAGATCCATTACGTTGTAAAACTGAAAATGAAAATACCAAATATGGAGGTAAAATCATGTATCATAAGGAAGAAGTTCGTAATTTGTTGCAAGAAGAAGGTGTTTCCTATCGTTGGGTGGACCACGAAGCAGCATATACCATTGAAGATATGGAACGTATGGGAATTGATGCAGATGCAGCGGTTGCCAAAAATTTATTTTTAAGAGATCAAAAAGGCAAAAAACATTATTTGGTGGTATTGTGTGCAGATAAGCAGGTGAATTTGCGTAGTTTTGGCGAAACCTTTGATTTGGGAAAACTTTCCTTTGCATCAGAAGAACGGTTGATGAAATATTTGGGACTTACCAAAGGTTCTGTAACACCATTTGGTATTTTAAATGATATCAATTGTGAGGTGCGTGTGTTCATTGACAAGGATTTGGAATTTGTAGACGAATTGGGTGTACATCCAAATGACAACTGTGCTTCTGTCTTTCTTTCCATGAAGGACTTGATTTCTATTTTGTCTAAATTTGGAAATGATATTTCATTTGTAGAGATTCCCAATCAATAAATTTCAAATATTCGTTGAGTCATAAGGATTGGTGTGGTATAATAAAGTTTGATATATTGGGAGGAATATGTTCCTCTGTTGAATGAGTTTGGAAGGAAAGAAATTATGGAAGAAATCAGATTGGCAGAACTTTCTGGAGAAGAACGTTTGCGCCAAATGGAATATATTGCAAAAATCCGAAGTGAAAACGATGCTTGGGAAGCAGCCGGTAACCCCAAAAAGAAATATTTTAGCTTTGTGATGGGGTGTCAAATGAATACACACGATTCTGAAAAATTGGTGGGTATGCTTAAGGAAATGGGTTATGCAGAAGGAGATTCTGAAACGGATGCAGACTTTATCATCTACAATACCTGTTGCATTCGTGAAAATGCAGAACAAAAGATATATGGTAAATTGGGTTGGTTGAAGCATTACAAAAAAATAAATCCCAATGCAATTGTGGCAATTTGTGGTTGTATGATGCAACAAGAAGGTGTGTTGCAAACCATTAGACGAGAATATCGTAGAGTGGTGGATATGGTCTTTGGTACCTTCAATATTTATAAATTACCTGAACTGTTGTATAGAAGATTGGAAACAGGAAAACCTGTATATGACATCTGGCAAGATTATGAAGAAGTTGTGGAAGACTTGCCTAGAGCACGTACAAACCCGTTTAAGGCATCTGTCAATATTATGTATGGCTGTAACAATTTCTGTGCATATTGCATTGTGCCTTATGTCAGAGGTCGTGAACGCAGTCGTGAAGCAGAAGCTGTTTTGGCAGAAGTGAAACAATTGGCAGCAGATGGTGTGAAAGAAATCACTTTACTTGGACAAAATGTCAATTCCTATGGTCAAACCTTGGAACATCCAATTTCTTTTGCAAAATTATTGCAGATGGTGCATGAAGTGGAAGGTATTGAACGCATTCGATTTACAACCTCCAATCCAAAGGATATTTCAGACGAGCTGATTGCAACTATGGCAGAATATCCAAAAATTTGCAACAATTTGCATTTGCCACTGCAAGCAGGTAGTGATTCTGTTTTGCAAAGAATGAATCGAAAATATACAAAGGAATCTTATTTGGAACAGGTGAAAAAACTACGAGCAGCAATGCCAGATATCACATTGACCACAGATATCATCATTGGGTTCCCTGGTGAAACAGAAGAAGATTTCCAAGATACCATAGATGTGGTCAAAGAAGCAAAATATTCCATTGGATATACCTTTATGTATTCCAAACGAACAGGAACACCAGCAGCAACCATGGACAACCAAGTGCCAGATGAAGTGATGCGTGAACGGTTTGAGCGTTTGCTTGGGGTTTTAAATCCAGGTATTGCAGAGCTCCACAAGGACTTTGTGGGACGTGAAATGGTGGTTTTGGTGGAAGAAATCAGTAAAAATGATCCAAACGTGGTCACAGGACGTGCAGAAAACAATCTTGCAGTCTATTTTGAAGGTAGTTCGGATTTGATTGGAAAAATGGTTCCTGTCAAAATCGTTTACAATAAAACATTTTATTTATTAGCGGAAAGGATTTTAGGTGAATCACATGGCAACAGTATATGAATTGGCAAGAGAACTTGGTGAAGCTTTGACAACAACACCTCAAGTAGAAGCGTTATTGGCAGCAAAAGAAGCATATGAAGCAGATCCAGAAATTGGAGCAAAAATTGAAGAATACTCCAAATTGCACCAAGAATTTGAAATGAAAGTGCAAGCTGGCGAAATCGAAGCAGATGCACAAATGACATTCCAAATGGATATGGCAAAAAGAGCAGAAGAAATCAGAAACAACAAATTGGCTTCTGAATTGTTTGCAGCAGAAACAAACTTCAACAACTTCATGAACTCTATCTTCACAATTGTAACTGCTACAATGACAGGTGAAGAAGTACCTCAAGAAGATGGCGGATGTAGCCCAAGTGCGTGTGCATCTTGTGGATGTGGCTGTGGTCAATAATCAAAATTGACACATTAACTCGAAATCAGGATTTCGAGTTGTAGACATAGGTAAAAAAGACGATTTCCTCGTGCAAGTGCTTTTGCAAAGCACCTAGAAATCGCTTTTTCTGTAAAAGGAGCAAAGCCCCTTCTACAGATGAAAGTCTGCGACGCAAAAAGCGAAAAGAAACCTGCGTTTTGGCAGTCTATGGGGCAGTCATTTTGGCTGCCCTTTGGGTGTTTTATGATGATTTCCAATTGGAACTATGAGAATTGAGAGTTCTCGTTGGAAATAACCATATAGGAAGTATCAGATTAGGAAGTACAAGATATAGGAGGAATTGTCATGGCTAAATTGACACCTATGATGCAACAATATTTTGAAATCAAAGAAAATTATCAACAATGTATTCTCTTTTTTCGTTTAGGAGACTTTTACGAAATGTTCTTTGAGGATGCTGTTTTGGCGTCCAAAGAATTGGAAATCACATTGACAGGCAAAGAATGGGGTCAACCAGAACGTGCTCCTATGTGTGGAGTACCCTTTCATTCAGCAGATGGCTATATTGCAAGACTTGTGGAAAGAGGTTACAAAGTTGCCATTTGTGAACAAGTGGAAGATCCAAAGTTCACCAAAGGTATTGTAAAACGTGATGTGGTGCGTGTCATCACACCTGGTACTGTAATGGATAGTACCGTTTTGGATGAACGCAAGAATAACTATATTTTGTGTGTATATGGAAGTACTTCTGGCTATGGAATTGCCACTTGTGATGTGACCACAGGTGAATTCCAAACCACAGAATTTGAAAGTGTGCAAGCTGCCACAAAGATTTTGGATGAAATTGCAAGAGTATCACCAGCAGAAGTGGTGTGCAACGAAGCATTTTTGTCTCATCCATTGGCAAAGGAAATTGAAAAGAAATTCCATTATTATTTGAATGATATGGATGGTAGATTGTTTGATGTACAAACTGCAAAAGACACCTTGGTGAAACACTTTGGTGTGAAATCTTTGGATGGATATGGTCTGAAAAAGAAGAACTTGGCAACCTCTGCATCAGGGGCTTTGTTGTGGTATCTTTTGGAAACACAAAAAAACGAGTTGAACCATATCAATACCATCAAATACTATACCAGTGCTGATTTTATGATGTTGGATGTGTCCACCAGACGCAATTTGGAATTGACAGAAACCATGCGTGAAAAGTCCAGAAAAGGCTCTTTGCTTGGGGTGTTGGATGAAACCAAAACCGCTATGGGTGCTAGACTTCTTAGAAAATGGGTGGAACAACCACTGCTTACTTTGGATGCCATCAACGATCGTTTGGGTGGTGTAGAAGAATTGGTTTCAGATCTATTTTTGCGAGAAGAAATCAAAGAAATTTTGAATACCATGTACGATTTTGAACGTATCATGAGTCGTATTGTATACCAAACAGCAAGTGCAAAGGATTTGGTTTCTTTGAAGCAATCCATTACACATTTGCCATCATTGCAAAATTGTTTGGGTCGCTGTAACAGTCCATATCTTAAAGATTTGTTTGCAAAATTAGACCCTTTGGAAAATATTCATGATTTGATTGCAACTGCCATTGTAGATGAACCACCTTTTACTGTGCGTGAAGGCAAAATGATTCGTGAAGGTTATCACGATGAGCTGGATACTTACTTGAAAGCAAAACAAGAAGGTGCTACTTGGGTTGCAAAGCTAGAAGAAGAAGAAAAAGAAAAAACAGGCATCAAAAACTTGAAAATTCGTATGAATAAGGTGTTTGGATATTATATCGAAGTGACCAAATCCAATGTAGGGGAAGTGCCAGAACGTTACATTCGTAAGCAAACATTGGCAAATTGTGAACGTTACATCACACCAGAATTGAATGATTTGGCAGAACTCATTTTGGGTGCAGAAGAAAAAATTGTAGCACTGGAATACAATTTGTTTTCAGATATCAGAAATGCAGTTGGTGCAGAAGTGGAACGCATCCAATATGCAGCCTATATGGTGGCAATTGTGGATGCATTGCAATCTTTGGCAACTGTTGCAGAAAGCATGAATTATGTGAAACCAATAGTGGATACAGGCGATGTCATCTCCATTGTAGGTGGACGTCATCCAGTTGTAGAAAAGGTGATGGATACACAATTCATTCCAAATGATACCTTTTTGGATGCAGAACAAACACGTCTTGCCATCATCACAGGTCCCAATATGGCAGGGAAGTCTACATATATGCGACAAACAGCTCTCATTGTGTTGTTGGCACAAATGGGTAGTTTTGTACCAGCAGAATCGGCTCACATTGGTATTGTGGATCGTATTTTCACAAGGGTTGGCGCATCTGATGATTTGAGTGCTGGTCAAAGTACATTTATGGTGGAAATGACAGAAGTTGCCAATATTCTCAACAATGCAACCTCGAAAAGCTTGTTGATTTTGGATGAAATTGGACGTGGTACCAGTACATTTGATGGGCTTAGCATTGCTTGGGCAGTGGTGGAACACGTTGCAGATGTGAAACAAATTGGAGCCAAAACCTTGTTTGCTACACATTACCATGAACTTTCAGAACTAGAAGGTAAATTGTCTGGTGTGAAAAACTACTGTGTTGCAGTCCAAGAACAAGGCGAAGATATTATTTTCCTTAGAAAAATTATGCGTGGCGGTGCTGACCATAGTTATGGGGTACAAGTTGCAAAATTGGCTGGTTTGCCTTATAAGGTCATCCGTAGAAGCAATCAAATTTTGAAAAAGCTCAACGAAGCGGATATCACCAAAAAAACAAAGAAACTTGCCATGGAATCCAAGGAACAACAAGAAGAAGTGGCGATGCAAATGGATATGTTTTCTGTGAAAGAAAGTCAACTTGTGGATGAAATTTTGAAGTTGGATGTAATGGCAATGACACCGATAGAAGCATTGCAAGCTATTTTTGAATTGCAGAAAAAAGCAAAAGGATTGTGATTCAGCATTATTTATATAGTGTGTAGTGTAATGTAGGGGATGGCGTCCTCGACATCCCGTAATGAATTGCTACAAAACAACAACGGAGCGATGAGGGCATCGCTCCCTACAAAAAACCAAAACCATAAAAACGTTGTACTTGTAGGGGCATCTCTATGTGGATGCCCGCATCGAATACCCAGAAAGGAGGAAATCCAATGGGACATATACAATTATTAGATACCAAAACCATCAATAAAATTGCAGCAGGTGAAGTGGTGGAATCTCCAAAATCTGTGGTCAAAGAATTGGTGGAGAACTCCATAGATGCTGGTGCTACTTCCATTACAGTGGAAATTAAAGAGGGTGGCACTTCCCTCATTCGCATTACAGACAATGGTAGTGGTATCCCAAAAGAAGAAGTGAAAACTGCTTTTTTACGTCATGCAACCAGTAAAATGAGCCAAATTGAGGATTTGGAAGAAATCTTTACACTTGGTTTTCGTGGAGAAGCCTTGGCAAGTATTGCTGCTGTGGCACAAGTGGATATGCTCACAAAAACTGCTGATGCAGACTTAGGTATTGCCATCGAAGTCAGTGGTGGAGAGCTGAAAGAAATGAAAGACGCAGCTGCCACACAAGGTACAAGTATTTCTGTCAAAAATCTATTTTACAACGTACCAGCTAGAAGAAAATTCTTGAAAAAACCAGCTACAGAAAGTGGAAATGTGTCTGCACTTATGAATCAATTTGCTTTGGGACACCCAGAAATTTCCTTCAGATATATCAATAATGGAACAACAATGCTCCATTCTTCAGGCAATGGAGATTGGAAAACAGCAATTTTCTATGTCTATGGCAAAGAAGTTGCAAATGGTATGATCCCCATTTCGTATACAAAAGATGGGTATACCATCAAAGGGCTCATTGGAAAACCTGAATTGTCCAGAGGAAATAGAACCTATGAAAATCTATTCATCAATGGCAGATACATCAAAAATGGAATTGTGTCATCTGCTGTGGAAGATGCTTATAAAACACGTTTGATGGTGGGAAAATTTCCTGTATTTTTGTTGCATTTATCCATACATCCATCAGAAGTGGATGTGAATGTGCATCCAGCAAAATTGGAAGTGCGTTTCAAAAATGATAATGAAATCTATGAATTGTTTTACAATGCAATCCAAAAAACCTTAGAAAAAGAAATCTTTATTCCAAAAGTCAGTTGGGATAAGAAAGAAACTGCAAAAGACAAGCCTATTTTACCAAAAGTGGAACAACAAAATCTGGGTAGTATTTTGGAAATTGTCAAAGAATTTGCACAAGAAGGTATGGTGGAAGCACAAAAAGCAGAAACCAAAGCTACAAATGATGTGGCAAAGGAAATACCAAATCCAGTGCAACCAAAATTGGAACGCTATGCACCAGCAACAGGCGGTGGCAAATCTGTAGACCAATTGCTTGGTAAGAAAACAGTGCCAGAAAATCGTGTTATGCAAGATAAAACACCGTATACTGCAAAAACACCTGTTGAATTGCCAAAATCTGTGGAATTAGCAGAAAAACCAGTGACACAACCAGTTGTTGCAAAGCAGGAAGCAAAGGAACCAGAAAATAGAAAAGCATTCTTCAATCAATATAAAATTGTAGGTCAAATTTTTAGAACCTATTGGATGGTGGAACAAGGTGATTCCATGTATCTCATAGACCAACATGCTGCACATGAACGTGTTTTGTATGAAGAATTTATGGGCAAACTCCAAAAGGAACCTGTGGTGTCACAACGTTTGTTGAGTCCTTTGATGTTGCATTTGACAGAAAGTGAAATTGCTGTCATGAAGGAAAATAAGGACTTGTTGCAAGAATTTGGTTTTGAAGTGGAACAATTTACAGAGAAGGTGTATGCACTCCAATCTGTGCCTTATATGTTTCATGAGCCAAGCGGTGTTGGTTTCTTTACAGAAATTTTGGATGAATTGGCAGAACAAAAAGTACATTCTGTGTATGAACAAAAATATATGTCTGTGGCAACCATGGCTTGTAAAGCAGCGGTAAAAGGTCATGATTCTTTGAGTTACCAAGAAGCAGAAGCTTTGATTGGTCAACTGCTCAAATTGGAAAATCCATTTTCATGCCCACATGGCAGACCAACCATCATTGAAATGACAAAATATGAATTGGAAAAGAAATTCAAGAGAATACAGAACTGAAATCAGAGAAATTAAAGGATGATATTATGAAAAAACCCTTGGTTATGATTGGTGGACCAACTGCTTGTGGCAAAACTGCTTTTTCCATAGAGTTGGCAAAAAAAATAAATGGTGAAATTATTTCTGCGGATTCCATGCAGGTGTATCGCCATATGGACATTGGTACAGCCAAGGTGCGTCCAGATGAAATGGATGGAGTGCCACATTATTTGATTGACGAATTTGACCCAGATGAAGAATACAATGTTATGATTTTTCAAAAAATGGCAAAAGCCTATATGGAAGAAATCTGGAACAAAGGTAAAATTCCCATTGTGGTAGGTGGCACTGGTTTTTATATCAATGCTTTGCTTTATGACAGTGAGTTTACAGAAACAGAATCAGACACATCTTATCGTGAATTTTGCTACCAATTGGCAGAAACTGAAGGCGCAGAGGTGTTGTTTGCAAAACTCTTGGAAATTGATCCAGAATACGCAAAAACCACACATGCAAATAATGTGAAACGTGTGACACGTGCTTTGGAGTATCACCATTTGACAGGTGAAAAGTTTTCAGATCACAATGAAGAACAAAAGGAAAAGGAAAGTCCATACAATGCCAGTGTGGTCATTGTGCATATGGAACGTCAAAAGATGTATGAACGCATTGAGTTGCGTATTGATTTGATGGTACAAGAAGGTTTGTTACCAGAAGTAAAAGGCCTTTTGGATATGGGATACACACCAGATTTGGTTTCCATGCAAGGGATTGGATATAAGGAATTTGTGCCATATTTCAAAGGAGAATGCACCCAAGAAGAAGCTATTATAGAGCTGAAAACAGCCACCAGACGCTTTGCAAAACGTCAATTGACATGGTTCAATCGTCAAGTGTCAGGCAAATGGGTCAATGTGTCTGAAATGGGTATGGAATTGGCTTTGGAAGAAGTGGTTCTGGATTTGCAAGAAAAAGAGATTATATAATGTAGGGGTATATTTATGTATACTCGTTACAATGAAAAATATGGGAGTTTAATATATGAAAAATAACAAATGGAAAAAGTGGCTTGTAGGTGCATTGGTAGGGATGATGGTATTTTCTGCTGGATGCGGTTCTGATGAAGTGGAAGAAGTGGCAGATGCCACAGAAGTGATAGAAGAAGTGGTAGTGGAAGAAACGGTTGAAAAAGTGGTGGAAGTAGATGAAACTGCTTTGCAAACTGCAATTGTGTATGATTCCAATGTGCCAGAATTGGTTGCAGAAGCAGCAATTCTTGTGGAACAATCCACAGGCACCATTTTATATAAAAAAAATGCAAGAGAAATCATGTATCCAGCCAGTATGACAAAAATCATCACAGCCATGGTGGTTTTGGATTACTTTGCAGCAGAAGAACTCATTACAGTTGGAACAGAAATCAATGTAGTTCCTTGGGATTCCAGTAAAGCGGGTCATATTGTTGGCGAAACATTGACCACAAAAAACTTGATTCGTGGGCTTATGATTCCATCAGGAAATGACTCCGCAAATGTATTGGCAGCAGCAGTTGCCAGACGTGCATCAGAAGACAATACCTTGAATTTCACTGGTTGTGAAGAGGTATTTACCCAGTTGATGAATGACAAAGCAGCAGAATTGGGTGCAAAAGATACCCATTTCACCAATGCACATGGATATCATGACGATGATCATTACACCACAGGGTATGATATGGCATTGTTTGCAAAAGCGTTCTTGGATCAACCCATTTTGATGGAAATTGCAAATGAAATGAACTACATTGGCAATGGTGCAGACAATATGTTTGTGACAGATCCCAGTGTTACCACACAGGATTATGCTTGGCAAAGCCATAACTTGCTTTTGACCAACAATGAATACCAATATGCTTATGCTTCTGGTATCAAAACAGGGTATACAGGTCAAGCGGGCGACTGTGTTGCAGCCGCAGCCTACAAAGATGACAATACATTGATTGCAATTGTATTCAATGCAGAAGACCCAAATCGTTGGTTGGATAGTACAGCACTCTTTGAATATGGATTCAATCAGTATGAAAAAGTGAATTTGAAACAAATTGGCAATGAAGTTTCTTCTATGCCATTGACCAATGAAACACCATTGGGTGATGATACAGTGAATTTGCGTTTTGATGGTGGCGAAGTGGTTTGTTTGCCAGTTGGAATGAAGGAAGAAATCCAAACAGTCAATGTATGGGATGAAGCCTATACAGAAGATGTAGATGGAGAATTGTGTCTTGTGGCACCACTGGAATATGGTCAAGTGGTTGGTGAAGTGTTGTTGCAATTAAATGGAGAAACCATAGATACGCAAAAGATTTCTGTGCTCAAAGCAGTGGAAGAAACCTCTATTACAGCACAAATGAAATATTTCTTCAACAATTTCTTTGATATGATTTTGACACCAAAAGGCTTGTTGGGTATTGGTGTAGTTGTCATTGTTGTGTTGTTGGTTTTGACAATTTTGCGTATTGTAACAGGCAATCGTAGAAGAAAAACACAAGCATATAGCTTTGGTTCAGCAGTAAAACCAAGGAGAAGCAGCAATCGTATTGGTGGAAACAAACGTCGTGGTGGTAGAAGAGGTGGCAGAAGATTTTAAAATAGGAATCAATCTGTTGCTGACTAGAAAAATATGGCGATATATCAGTTGTACATCTTGGGTAGCATTTTGCTGGCTATGCTATGTATTCCCCCAATCTCTTTGTTCTTGTCAACTATTCTGGCATAAATAAGATGACCCTCAGAGTTTTTACTTTGGGGGTTTTTCCTTTGCAGCGAATGCCTGTATAGCAGCGAGAAATACACCATAAAATACGATATATTATAGTAGAAAGAGTGGATTTGAAGAGATGCTTCTTATTGACATGTACTCCAAATTACAATATACTTTATTTTAGAGAAAGAGTATAAAAAGTTAAGATTTTATAGCGATTTAGGGGGTATATATGAAAAGGGTGTTGAAAAGAATGGTGGCATTTTGCGTAAGTATTTTGTTACTTGGGCAACTGTGTGTAGTCAATGTGTTTGCAGCAACAACTTATTTGAATCGTTTGACATTGATTGGAAATGGTGGGACTTTTGAAGGGGCAGCTACCAAGGTGATTGAAACAGATTATACGGATGTAGTGAGATTACTAGACTATTCATTCCAACGAGAAGGGTATACCCTTTCTGGTTGGAGTGCAAATCAAGATGGCAGTGGCGATTTTTATTATCCAAATGATACCCATGATCCAAGTGGTACAAAAACCATAATCAATGGATATTATGATATTTCCACCTACTATGCCCAATGGGAAGAAGCAACACCAACAGGTTCTCTTACAATTCCAGCAGGTGAAACTTTGGTAGCAGTCAATACACGTACTACTGATTTTGAATATAGCGATGATTTTGCAACTGGGGCAGAGTCTACAGGCGTGATACCAGCGTCTACAGCAAATACTGCAAGTGCACAGGAAATAGAGGGCTTATCAGAAGAAAATCTAATGGGGTATGATTCCTTTGGCAAAGGCTTGTTGGAATATGATACAAAGTTGTTTTGGAAAAATGATTTTGAGGAAGTGGATTTTGAGCTGTTTGAAACCAACAACTTTTCAGTAGGGGATAAAAGGGATTTTACGCTGTATTATAATGGTTCTATTGATGTGGAATTTGAAGTTTTGACAACCAGTGGGTATTGTAATGTTTGGGTACCCACCACTGCACTACAAGACTATATTTTAACAAAGGAACAAGCAAATGAGCTGGCAGAAGAATATGACGATAAGATTTATCCATCTTTACTAGAGAACTTTGGTGGCGTGGACACAGCTGATGTGGATAACGATGGCAAAGTTAATTTGATTTGTTATGACATTCAAAATGATGGTGCATATGCAACCGCTTATGTAGGAGGGTTTTTCCATACCGCAGATATAAATAATGATGGAATTGACACCCTTCATGTGGATTCTGCCCAAGGAATACGCACAACAAGCTGGGGGTCAACAACAGTAGATGTTTCCAATTGTTTCAGCACAGTGGCACATGAATTGCAGCATATGATTGCATATTGTGTTGGTATGGTACAAGGATCATATATGCCAACTTTTATCAATGAAGCGTTTTCTATGTCGGCTGAACATATGCTTTATGGGACACAGACAAGTCGAATTACTTATTATAATACCTATAGTAACATTCAAAACGGACAAACTTCTTTGAGTTGTTGGGGTAGTAGTGGGAATACTTTGGATCATTATGCTTTGTCTTATCTCTTTGGACAATATGTGCGTACCCAATATATGCAACAGGTGGGTGTAGATGATGGGGATGTTTTGTATAAAGATTTTTTTGCAAAATTAAAAGTTGCAAAATATTCTGAAATGGGCACCTTTGAGTTGTTGGCAGACATGGTTGGTGCAGGTTCTTCTGAAACTTTGCTTATGAATTTCTACACAGCTTTGTTGGAAAAAGAAGATAGTGGAGCCTATGGTTTTGGTGGTGAATCTTGGGCAAATAGCATTAGTCCTAAGTATGTCACAGGTGATTCGGCATCATTGGTACCAGGAGCAGCTGTTTATTTTGATGCATATGCTTCCTTTACACCAGAAGATGCTGGGGAACATATTGTTTTTGTTCCTTTGGGTGTGATTGCTGGAAACCCTGTTGTGGATATAGCAACCACCGTCAGTGACAACACCACAAAAGTGGAAATTGGTTGCAGTGGATTTGATGGCACTGTATTTTGCGCTTTGTATGACGAATCTGGCAAGTTTATGGATATGGAAAGTGTTGCATGTCAAAATGAAACGTGGAAAACCCACACAGTGACTTTGGATGGAGTTGGAGTGGTAGAAGCATTTGGTGCAGATGCAGAATATAAACCAACCATTGAAATTGAAAATAGAACATAAAAAATAGCCCTCAACTGGAATTGGTTGGGGGCTTTGTGTTGCTATCATCTTTTGCACTGTTGTATTCAAAAGCAAATTAAATTGTCTTTTTGAACAAAAAATCCAGACTGTCACTCTGAACGAAGTGAAAAGTCTTAATTTTTTATGCGGAATTCTTGATTTTTCTGTAAATTCTAGTGCTTATTCTTCATTTTTGCCTACAGCTTTTCTTGGAGGTCTAGGACCTTCATATTGATAATAATCTGTTTTGATACGACCATTGAACAATTTGCGTTTGCGGTCTGCTTTACGACCAAAAAGGGTTTCAAAGTATTCCATGGAAGTAATCAAATAAGTAGACCATGTGGAATCTTCTTTCATGGTGCGACCCAATGCACGATACATTTCTTCTACTTCTTTCAGTTCACCAATACGTTCCCCATAAGGTGGATTGGTGATCATAACACCATATTTACCTTGTAATTCCACTTCTTGGGAAGGTTTTACTTCAAATGTGATGCAATCGTCAACACCTGCTTTTTCTGCATTTGTTTTTGCCAATTCAATGGCACCAGAGTCGATATCACTGCCATAAATTTCAGGCATTACATCATAATCAATGGCTTTATATGCAGCAGCACGAGCTTCTTTCCAACGATCTTTACCAATACGTTCCCAATCTTCACAAGCAAATTTTCTTTGCAAACCAGGAGCAATGTTTCTTGCAATCATAGCTGCTTCAATGGGAATTGTGCCAGAACCACAGAATGGGTCCAAAAGGATTCTGTCTTTTCTCCAGAAGCTGAGCTGTACCATAGCAGAAGCCAAGGACTCTTTGAGGGGTGCATCCAAAGCATTTGCACGATATCCACGCATATGCAAACCAGAACCACTGGAATCAATGGCAAGGGTTACCACATCTTTGAGAATACCCACTTGGATGGTATAAGAAGCACCAGTTTCATCAAACCAGTCTGTTTTGTATTTTTCTTTCATTTTCTCTACAACTGCTTTTTTGACAATGGCTTGACAGTCAGAAACACTGAATAAAGTGGATTTGACAGATTTACCAACAACAGTAAATTTACCATCTTCTGGAATCCAATCACCCCAAGGAAGTGCTTTTGTTTGGTCAAACAATTCGGTAAAGGTAACAGCAGTAAAGCTACCCATTTTGATCCAAACTCTACCAGCACAACGAAGCCAAAGATTTGCTTTGACAATGTCAGACTCATCGCCTGTAAATTCAACTTTACCGTCAGATGTTTGGATGTTTTGGAAACCAAGGTTTTGGCATTCTCTTTTGACCACAGATTCCAAACCAAATGTGGTGGATGCAACAATTTGTATACTCATGTAAATTCTCCGATCTTGATATCAATATATTGGTTATAAAAGGTACAATATTAGTCTGTATTACATTTTTCGTAGGGGAAGATATCATCTTCCCGCTGGTTTTCATATTCAAATGGGCAAACAAACCCAATCTATCAAAAGTATTCATTTATCATACCACAAAATCATAGAAAACCCAATAAAAACAAAGTGATTTTAAGAAAAAAGACAGAAGTTTTTCATGAAATCCCTTGAATCTACAGGCAAAACAAGGTATGATAATATGACTATATAAATGAATTGAGAAATGAGGGAACATATGTATAAATTATTGAAAACAAACGGACGTGCCAAACGTGGCGAATTCCATACACCACATGGTGTGATTCAAACACCTGTATTTATGAATGTTGGTACATCCGCTGCAATCAAAGGTGGTATTTCTTCAGAAGATTTGGAAGAAGTGCATTGCCAAGTGGAGCTTTCCAACACATATCATTTGCATGTTCGTCCAGGGGATCAATTGATTCGTGATTTGGGTGGCGCAAGAAACTTTATGCGCTGGAACAAACCTATGTTAACAGATTCTGGTGGCTTCCAAGTGTTTTCTTTGGGATCTTTGCGCAAAATCAAAGAAGAAGGCGTATATTTTAGTTCTCATGTGGATGGTAGAAAAATCTTTATGGGACCAGAAGAAAGTATGCAAATCCAATCCAACTTGGCTTCTACCATTGCAATGGCATTTGACGAGTGTATTGGTTTGCCAGCAGAACGTCCTTATGTGGAGGCTTCTGTGGCACGTACCACAAGATGGTTGGAACGTTGTAAAGTGGAAATGACAAGACTCAATGGCTTGGATGAAACACTCAACAAAGAACAAATGCTCTTTGGTATCAACCAAGGGGTACTTATGGTGACATTCGTATCGAACATGCTAAGGTGCTTTCTGATATGGATTTGGATGGTTATGCAATTGGCGGTTTGGCTGTTGGGGAATCCCATGCAGAAATGTACCAAGTTTTGGAAGATGTGGTTCCATATTTGCCACAAAATAAACCAACTTATTTGATGGGTGTTGGAACACCTGAAAATATTTTGGAAGCAGTGGATCGTGGCGTGGATTTCTTTGACTGTGTATTGCCTTCTAGAAATGGTAGACATGCTCATGTTTATACCAGTGCTGGAAAATTGAATTTGATGAATGCAAAACACAAAACAGACGATTCACCTATTGATCCAAAGTGTGATTGTCCTGCATGTAGAAGATATTCCAGAGCATATATCCATCATTTGTTCAAAGCAAAAGAGATGTTGGCAATGCGTCTTTGTGTGTTACACAATTTGCATTTCTACAATACTATGATGGAAGAAATACGTTTGGCACTTGACGAGGATCGTTTCCCAGAATATAAAAAACAAAAATTAGAAGATTTTAAAATTTCTGGTAAATAATTGTCCTTGACGAAATTTGGAATTTTCGCTATACTATTTATATTGTGAATTTGTCAGAAATGACAGTTGGGTGAGTAAATATACGTTAGGAGAGATTAAAATGTTTTATAATTTATTGTCTACAACAATTACAGCAGGTAGTGGTACAACAACAAGTAGTTCAAGCAGCAGTCTATTCTCTACATCAAATCCAGCAGTTTTGGTAATAGGTTACTGTGTATTGTTGTTTGCAGTTATGTATTTCTTCTCCATTAGACCAAACAAAAAGAAAGAACAACAACTTGCAGAACAAAGAAACGCAATTGCAGTTGGCGATTCCATTGTAACAAACAATGGTATGTTTGGTAAAGTAGTGGATGTTACTTATGAATGTTTCATTGTAGAATTTGGTATGAACAAAGGTGTTCGTGTACCAGTTTTGAAAGGTGAAGTATTTGCAAAAAGAGAGCCAAATCTTTCCAATGAAGCACCAGTTGTGGAAGAAGCACCGGTTAAGAAAAAAGGTCTTTTCAGCAGAAAAAAAGACGAAGAATAAGAAATTGATACCAGAAGCCTTGTAGACTGATGTTTACAAGGCTTTTTGATTGGCGCCGAATAGGCATGATTAAACCACCAGTTTTACTGGTGGTAGGCAAAATTCTTACAGTAAAAATATAACCTCCTATGTTAAAATAAAGTTGGTCTGGCAACCACGATATAAAACATAGGAGGTTTTGTCATGAAAGACATAAACAGTTTATCACATTCGAGTTGGAGATGTAAATACCATATAGTTTTTGCACCCAAATATAGAAGACAAGAAATATATGGAAAAATCAAAGTAGACATAGGAAAGATATTAAGAGAATTATGTCAACGCAAAAAAGTTAATATTATAGCAGCAGAATGTTGTAAAGACCATATTCACATGTTAGTGGAAATACCGCCACATTTAAGTGTATCGCAATTTATGGGTTTTTTAAAAAGTAAAAGCAGTCTTATGATATTTGATAGACATGCAAATTTAAAATATAAGTATGGAAACAGGCATTTTTGGTGCAGAGGATATTATGTTGATACGGTTGGAAAATATGAAAATACAATAAAAGAATATATAAGAAACCAATTGCAGGAGGATATTATAGAAGATCAAATCAGCTTGAAAGAGTATATTGACCCGTTTACGGGTAATAAGAGTAAAGAGGACAAATAAAATAGCCCCCGGGTAAGGGGGCAGTCAGTAATAGTCATGTGATTGTCAGACTTTTCAGTGCCTCTTAAGAGGCTACCACAAGAGATAACCCCTTATAGGGGTAGTTCAAACCACCAGTTCAACTGGTGGTTTTGATTGCGTAAAAGTGGAGAATTTAACGGAACACAAGATTATTTATATAAGGTGTAGTGTAATGTAGGGGAGGATATCATCCTCCTGTTAAAAAACAAGATAGGAAAAGAGGAGTGGTAATTCTAGGAGTGGAAGCGGTTTAAGGTTTAAAGAGTTTCAGACCTTACTTTTCACTGGAGAAAAGTAACAAAATCCACCACTACTTCCGAAGCGTGGAGCACGGTTCAAGATGGGTCTAACTCGACCCCTCTTGAAAATCACCCCCAAAAGTAAGATATGTGGTGGTATAAATCCTACGATTAGACCGTGAGTGACAAGCCCCTCACCTCTTGATTACTGTTTCAAAGCCAAAGTAAGTAGTGAACAAATGACTTTTGATTTCCACTCAACCTTTGCTTGCAAAGTGGAACCCTCTCAACTATTACTAGTAAAAGTTTCAATAAGTGTCTCTAGCCATGAAGGAAGTACGCTCAGCCATAAATTATAGCAATAGCCATGTCTATTCCACCTTGTAGGGGATTTTTAAGGGCTTGCAAAGCCCTTGAACCGTGCTCCACGCTTCGGAAGTAGTGGCACTTTTTGTTACTTTTTGGTGTCAAAAAGTAAGGTCTGAATGCTCTAAATAGTGAACAAATTCCTACCTAAAATTAATTCACATATATCATAACAGACAACGAAACGTCACCCCTACAAAATCAACGTACTACAGATTATAAGCATTTGATGAGTGTTATGTTTATGATTTTATATGTAATCTTGAATTTTACCCACGAAAAAAGCAACCATTTCTGGTTGCTTTCCTCTATTAGGGGGGAGAGTACTATATCAACGAAAATTCGTCATTCATTAAAAGGGGTACCCGTACCACTCGGGGAAGTGAATACGGGTGGGAAGTTAAGGGGGCGTCCTTGACTTCCTCTATATCATAACGTAAATATGTGTACAAATTATGAATAGAAACTTAAGGGCAACTTAAGAAAGATTAAGAAAAAATAGATAAAGACGAATAAATTGACACCAGCCATATCAGTGTAGACAAGTGTATTTTATAGATGGACACTTGTGTTGGAAAATATTAAATATTGAGGAAATGAATGGATTTATTTGGACTTTTTTGTTACAATAAAGACATTATCAAACTTAGGAGGAATTGAAATGGATAAGAATACAGGAAACCCTATGAAAATTGAATTTTTGTTTCAAATTGGAATTGTAGTGTGTATAGCACTCAGTGTGTTTTTCAGTGAAATCAAAGAGTTGTTTTGGTCTGGTGCTTGCGTATGTGCAGTTGGTTGGATCAAAAAGGTAGACAAACAACAAAAAGCAGAGCGTGCACAAAAAGAATTGGAACAACAACAAGCAGAACCAGAAGAAGAATTTAAATTTGACCCAGAAGAAGTGGGTTATGATCCAAATGAAGAGGAATAAAAATTTTGACTTGTATGTTGTAGATGTGGTATAATATAGTGCTAATATCAAAAAATGAACGACGAGGGCGTCGTTCACTACCAATTGAGAAACACGGAATTTTGGTGCAATATATTATGCAACCGTAGGACGGGGCTTGCTCCCGCCGTTTTATATAAATGCAATTAGGAGGAAGAAAGTATGTCGGACAGACAAAAAAACATACGAAATTTTTGTATTGTTGCCCATATCGACCATGGTAAATCCACTTTGGCAGATAGACTCATCCAAAAAACAGGTTTGCTCACAGATCGTGAAATGCAAGCACAAGTTTTGGACAATATGGATTTGGAAAGAGAACGTGGCATCACCATCAAATCCCAAGCGGTGCGTTTGATTTACAAAGCACAAAATGGCGAAGAATATGAATATAATTTGATTGATACACCAGGACATGTGGATTTCAATTATGAAGTGTCCAGAAGTTTGGCAGCTTGTGAAGGTGCTGTCTTAATCGTAGATGCGGCACAAGGAATTGAAGCACAAACACTTGCAAATGTGTATTTGGCTTTGGATAACGATTTGGAAATTATGCCTGTCATCAACAAAATTGACTTGCCTAGTGCAAATCCGACTTGGGCTAAGGAAGAAGTGGAAAACATCATTGGTATTCCAGCAATGGATGCACCTGAAGTTTCTGCAAAAAATGGCACCAATATCGAGGAAGTGTTGGAACGTATCATCGCAGATATTCCAGCACCATCAGGCGACCCAGAAGCACCTCTCAAAGCATTGGTATTTGACTCTGTGTATGACCAATATCGTGGTGTTATTGTTTTGATGCGTATTTTCGATGGTCAAATCAGAAAAGGCAGCAAAGTACGTATGATGGCAACTGAAAAAGAATTTGATGTTGTGGAAGTTGGCGTTTTCGGTGCGGGTAGATATATGGCAACAGATGTTTTGGAAGCTGGTATGGTTGGTTACTTCACAGCAAGTATCAAAAATGTTGCCGATACACGTGTTGGCGATACCGTTACAGAAGTGGCAAACCCAACAGCAGAAGCATTGGCTGGTTACAAAAAAGTAAATCCAATGGTATATTGCGGTATCTTCCCTGTGGATGGTGCGAAATATCCAGATTTGCGTGATGCTTTGGAAAAATTGCAATTAAACGATGCAGCTTTGTTCTTTGAACCAGAAACTTCTATTGCTTTGGGCTTTGGATTCCGTTGCGGTTTCTTGGGCTTGTTGCATTTGGAAATCATCCAAGAACGTTTGGAACGTGAATACAATTTGGATTTGGTGACAACAGCACCAAGTGTTATTTATAAGGTATATTTGACAGATGACACCAATTTTGAAATTTCCAATCCAAGCAATATGCCAGATCCTGCACGTATTTTGTATATGGAAGAACCCATTGTCAAAGCAGAAATCATGTTGCCAAAGGATTACATTGGACCTGTTATGGAGCTTTGCCAACAACGTCGTGGCGAATATGTGCATATGGAATATTTGGATGAAACCAGAGCGCAACTCACTTACAATATGCCACTGAATGAAATCATTTACGATTTCTTCGATGTTTTGAAATCCAGAAGTCGTGGCTATGCATCCTTTGATTATTCCCTCATTGGATATCAACAAAGTGAACTTGTGAAATTGGATATTTTGGTGAATCGTGAAGCGGTGGATGCGTTGTCCTTCATTGTGCATAAAGAATCTGCTGTGGATCGTGGTAGAAGAATGTGTGAAAAACTCAAGGGTGAAATTCCAAGACATCAATTTGAAATTCCAATCCAAGCAGCAATTGGTAGCAAAGTGATTGCTCGTGAAACCATTCGTGCATTGCGTAAAGATGTATTAGCAAAATGTTATGGTGGTGACATCACACGTAAGAAAAAATTGTTGGAAAAACAAAAAGAAGGAAAGAAACGTATGCGTCAAATTGGTAGCGTAGAAGTACCACAACAAGCATTTATGAGCGTTTTGAAATTGGAAGAAGAATAAAATATAAGATACATCAAACCATGTGAAGAGATTCACGTGGTTTTTTTGTAGTTCAATAGATGAATTTTTAGTGGAGAGTTTTATAAATATAAATTTTAATAGGAAAGTTTCGTATTTTGAAAATATGGAAAGAAAATGGGATGAATTGCAGCAGTACATTACGAAAAAAAGATAAAACAACAGTCTACCAGTGGAGATACTATAAGTTTGCAGAAAAATATTTTTTTAAAATAGTGTCTCATATATTGACTATACCAGTACAGTATCATGTATAATTCTAAGTACATAACAATTGTGAAAATAGATACAAAGTTATGTAAATTTGCTATAGGGATGTGGCAAATTAGGTAGCATTCATTTATTTTACTGAGGGAAAAGGAGGAATATTATGTCAAGTAACACAAATCAGCAAGGCGGATTTAAGAAAGATTTGAGAAAGATTGATATTTGGTCTTTGGCACTGGGTTCCATCATTGGTTGGGGTTGTTTCGTAATGCCAGGAACATCTTTCTTGCCAAAAGCGGGTCCAATTGGTTCCATCATTGGTTTGATGGTTGGTGCAATCATCATGTGTATCATTTGTATCAGTTATGGGTACATGATTCGTAAGTTCCCACTTTCTGGTGGAGAGTTTGTTTATGCAGATTCTGCATTTGGTAAAAAACATGCATTTGTTTGTGGTTGGTTTATTGTTTTGGCTTATTGGTCATTGATTCCTTTGAACTCCACAGCTTTGGCTATGATTTCTCGTTATATTTTGCCAGGTTCACCTTTTTCATTTGGCTATTTATATACCATTGCTGGTTGGGATGTATACATGGGTGAAATTATTTTGGCATATGCATTCATCATTGGTTTGGGTATCGTCAACATCAAAGGCATTAAAAGTGCTGGTTGGTTCCAAACATTGGTGGCAGTTGCATTGGTTGGTTCTGTAATCATTGCGTTTGTTGGCGTTATGATGACAAAGCCTGATTTTAGCAATTTGCAACCATATTTCTTAGAAGGACAAAGCTCAGTAACTTCTATTGTTGCGGTTATGGCATTTGCACCATATTGTTTCGTTGGTTTTGACTGTATTCCACAAGCAGCGGAAGAGTATAGTTTTTCCCATAAGGCAGCGCTTGGTTTGATGGTTGGTGCTATCTTGGTGGGTGGTTTGGTATACTGTGCAGTTGTATTCATCACATCTGTAGTCAATCCTTGGGCTCCAATGTTGGCTTCCAATCCTGACTGGGCAACTGGAGAAATGGTTATGCAGTCCATTGGTTATATTGGTGTTGTATTTATTGGTATCGCAATGCTTTGTGCAGTAGTTGCAAGTATCAATGGTTTCTACATTGCTTCTAGTCGTTTGATGTATTCCATGTCCTATGCAGATGCACTTCCAAGTAAATTTGGTGAATTGTCCTCCACAGGTACACCTAAAAATGGTATCATTTTCATGATGGTGTTGGCTTTGATTGCACCTTGGTTTGGTCGTCAAGTATTGTCATGGATCGTAGATATGACTTGTGTTGGTGCTGCAATGGGCTTTACATACACATGTGCTTCTGCAACAATTATTGCAAAACGCTCTGGTGATACCAAGCAAATGTGGATCAGTGCATTGGGTATTGTTGTGGCATCCATCTTCTTAATCATTACATTTATTCCTGGAATGCCTGGTTTCTTGTCTGTTCCATCCTTCATCATCTTGGGCATTTGGGCTGTCTTGGGCTTTGTATTCTACTTAAAAATCAAAGACAAATATATTGATGGTAAATGGAAAGGCGTTTCTGTAGAACAAATTTTGTATAGAAAAGGTGAAGAAGAAAAAGCAAATAGTTGATATGTTGTAATATCAATAGGAATTCAATAAATAGGTTAGACATGATGGTGTAGTGACAATGGTTGCTATACCATTTTTATGAT
Organism: Chakrabartyella piscis; assembly: GCA_030067835.1. GTDB lineage: Bacteria > Bacillota > Clostridia > Lachnospirales > Anaerotignaceae > Chakrabartyella > Chakrabartyella piscis. The sequence continues at coordinate 2,047,928 of CP092441.1, read as the reverse complement.
TATCTATGTATGAGAAATAAAGAAAAAATTGAAAATCCTATTTTGTTGCAATTGCAACAGCTTATTATTCGTTTTTGTAGTATGATAAACATATAAAAGAAAATGAACCAAAATAGTATAGAACTTATTTTTTTTTGGAAGAATATGTGAAAAAATCATCAATGAATAGACAGGAGGGTACTTATGAAAACACTACAACTGAAAGACAACTTCTACTGGGCAGGTATTATTGACAAGGATTTGCGTGTATTTGACATCATCATGTATACAGAATTTGGCACAACCTACAACTCCTATGTTTTGAAAGCAGGAGACAAAACAATCCTTTTTGAAACAGCAAAAGCAAAATTTACCAAGGATTATGAAGAAGCATTGGCAAACATTATAGATGTAAATGCAATTGATTATATTGTGGTGGATCATACAGAGCCAGACCATGCAGGAAGTATTGGTGCAATTGTAGAAAAATGCCCAAGTCTGAAAGTTATTGCAACACCAGCGGCGATTGGATTCTTGAAACAAATAGTCAATCGTGATTTCTACAGCATTCCTGTCAAAAATGGTCAAGAAATAAAAATTGGAGACAAAACACTTCGTTTCTATTCTTTGCCTAACTTGCACTGGCCAGATAGTATGTACACTTATATAGTAGAAGATAAAACTTTGGTGACATGTGATTCCTTTGGTTCTCATTATGCTCACGAAGATATCTTGAAAAGCACAGTGACAGATGAAGAAGGTTATATGCGTGCTACAAAATACTACTTTGACAATATTTTGGGACCTTTCAAAAATCCATACTTGACCAATGCATTGAAAGTGGTTAAATCTTTGGATGTGGACATGATTTGTCCAGGACATGGGCCTGTTTTGGATACAGATTTGGATAAACTCATTGCAACTTATGATGAATGGTGTGAAATTCCAGAAAAAATAGGTAAATCTGTAGTGATTCCTTATGTAAGTGCATATGGATATACAGGTCAATTGGCAGAAGCAATTGCAAAAGGCATCAAAGATAGTGGAGAAATTTCCGTTTCTATGTATGATATGGTCACAGCAGATGCAGCAGAAGTGACAGGAGCTATGGCAGTAGCAGATGGTATTTTATTTGGTACACCAACCATTTTGCAAGAAGCTCTAAAACCGATTTGGGATTTGGTGACCTCTATGTTTCCTGGTATTCATGGTGGAAAATGGGGTGGTGCATTTGGTAGCTATGGCTGGAGTGGTGAAGGTGTGCCTCACATCACAGAACGCTTGAAACAAATCAATATGAAAGTGGTAGATGGCTATCGTGTGCGTTTCAAACCATCAGAAAAAGACTTGATGGAAGCAGAAGAATTTGGATATCGTTTTGGTGCAAATGTTTTGGATAAAATCAAAGTGAAAAAAGGTGGCACTGGCGAATTGGTGAAATGCTTGGTTTGTGGTGAAATCTTTGATGCATCTATTGAAGTATGTCCTGTTTGTGGTGTTGGCAAAGAAAACTTTGTGGAAGCAGATGCAGAAATGGTAACATACAGCAACAATACAGATGAAAGATTTGTGATTCTTGGTGGTGGCACAGCAGCTCTGAACAGTGCCAAAGCAATTCGTGCAAGAAACAAAACCGCATCCATTGTGATGCTTTCAGAAGAAAAAGATTTACCGTATGATAGACCAATGTTGACCAAAAATATGTTTGCAGGAACAGATAAAAATGCATTTGCAACGGAAAAAATGTCTTGGTATGAAGACAATGAAGTGGATATCATTTTGGATGCAAAGGTAACCAAATTAGACACAGATATCAAAGAAGTGACATTGGCAGATGGCAGTGTGCTCATCTATGACAAATGTATCTATGCACTTGGTTCTTATGGTTTCATTCCACCATTCAAAGGCAAAGATTTAGAAGCAGTAACAGCAGTACGTTCTTTGGAAGATGTGCGTAAAGTTGGTGTATGGAGTAGAGGTGCAAAATCAGCAGTTGTCATTGGTGGTGGTGTTCTTGGTTTGGAAGCAGCTTGGGAACTCAAAAAAGAAAGATTTGAAGTGACGGTTTTGGAAGCAGCACCTGTACTCATGGCGGGTAGAATTGATGAAGAAACTGTATCAGCATTGACTCGTATTGCAGAAAAAAACGACATTCGTTTGGTTGTTGGTGCAAAAATCCAAGAACTTGCAGGTGATGGACGTGTGAAAGAAGTGGTTTTGGCAAATGGAGAACGCATCCCAGCAGATTTGGTTATCATTTCCACTGGTGTACGTGCAAATATTGGAATTGCAGAAGCAGCTGGTTTGGAATGTGATAGAGCAGTTGTGGTCAACGATGCTATGGAAACCAACGTGGCAGATGTATATGCTTGTGGTGATTGTGCACAATATAACGGTGCCAATATTACCATCTGGCCTGTGGCTAGTGAAATGGGTCGTGTAGCTGGTGCAGTTGCAACTGGCGATACAGAAGTTTCCTATGAACCAAAACTTTCTGGTATGACATTTGCAGGTATGGGAACTATGTTGTATGCAATTGGAGATGTGGGCAGCAATCCGGATTTCGATTACAAAACATTGGAAATCAAAGATAGCAAAAAAGAAACATTGCAAAAATTCTTCTTCACCAAAAATGTTTTGTGTGGTGCAATTTTGTTGGGGGATACTTCCAAAATGGCAAAAGTCACAGAAGGCATTGCAAAAAGAACCACTTATTGGGACTTGGTGGACATGTTGAAATAAAATAGTATTTTAGAACCTTCATTATAGATAACACTTTACAAAAAAAGAATCCATTCATTGTTGATATGAGTGGATTCTTTGTGTTGGGAAGGAGTATTTATATAATGTGTAGTGAAGCAGGAAATTGAGTGGCAAAATTTTAGTTTTTAATTTATTCAAATGTTAGAGCCTTTTAGACCGTACCTTTTGACACCAAAAGGTACCCCAAAAGTGCCACTCTTTGCGAAGGCGTGGAGCCACGCTATAAGGTGGTCAAGACCCCCTTATATATCCCCCCGATAGACGGATGTATAGAAAATTAAATCCTACGATTAGACCGTGAGTGACAAGCCCCTCACCTCTTGATTACTGCTTCAAAACCAAAGTAAGATGTAAATAAATGCTTTTTTTAGGTTCCATTCAACCTTTGCTTGCAAAGTGGAACCCTCTCAATTATTACTAGTAAAAGTTTCAATAAGCGTCTCTAGCCATGAAGGAAGTACGCTCAAGCCATAAATTATAGCAATAGCCATCTCTATTTCACCTTGCAAAGGAGTTTCGAGGGGTCGCAGCCCCCTTGAACCGTGCTCCACGCTTCGGAAGTAGTGGCACTTTTTGTTACTTTTTGGTGTCAAAAAGTAAGGTCTGAATGCTCTAAATAGTGAACAAATTCCTACCTAAAATTAATTCACATATATCATAACAGACAACGAAACGTCACCCCTACAAAATCAACGTACTACAGATTATAAGCATTTTATGAAGTATAATGATATTGATAAATAAATCAAATTTCATTTCTTGGGGCACTTGTGGTGTTTCGTACAATCAACTGACTTTTATATTCCATACGTACAATGGGATCGTGTTCACGATTGTCTTTTTCTGCTTTGATTTTATTTTGTAACAAAACAAATGCTTGTTTGCTACGTTCTGCAATGGCATGGTCTGTTGTGGTCAAATTGATTCCGTGAAAAGAAGAAGAAAGCAAATTGTCAAATCCACAAACACTATAATCTTCAGGAACACGATAACCAAGGTCAATGATGGCATCACGCACACCATATGCAACCATATCGTTGATGGCAACCAAAGCAGTTACTTCGGGTGTTTTGGATAGGCATTCTTTTGCCAGTTGATACCCAACTGTATGTTCAATATTGAGGTTTGCAATTTCTGTATCCGATGTGACTCTAGTAGAGTATACTTCCACACTTCCATTGAGTTCTTTTTTGGAAAAAGCAGAATGCAACCCTTTTAAGCGAAGCACACGAGCAGAGTGAAACTCATCCAAAGTGGTGGAAATGTAAGCAACTTTTTTGTGTCCAAGAGAAATCAAATAATCACCCATGGTTTGTGCAGCTTCATAATTGTTTACATCCACAGTATCCAAATGCAAATCATTATTTTTGTCACCAATGGCAACGAGTGGAACACGTTTGCTCAGCTTCAATGTATGTTCTGGTGCTTGTGGGGGCATAGTAAAGATAACACCAGCAGCAGTTTCTGGATCAATTTGAGTGATTATGGTGATTTCTTGCTCCAAATTCCAATATGTGGTGTGAATCACAGAAGAATAGCCGGCTTCTTGTGTGATATGTTGAATGTTTTGTACAATATTTGCGTAGTATGGGTTGATGACAGAAGGACAAATGAGATGAATGGTGTATTTATCCTTTGGTTTTTCCTTTGTGATATAACCCAAATCCTTTGCAGTTTGCAACACCAAATCTACAGTTTCCTTGGAAAAACGTGAAATGTTCTTTTCATTTAAAATCATGGAAACACTAGCAGATGAGAGTTGTAGTGGTTCTGCAATATCTTTTAAGGTAACTTTTTTTCTCATAATTGTTTCATGTGCCTCCTAGTATGCTAGTGAAAAAATAAATTGTGGTTTGTTATATATAATTTAGCAAAATTAAGCAGTAAATGCAAGTAAATTATATGCAAAAAGAACAACGGTATATCAGAGTTTTTATAAATTTTATGTAAAATGCTACAATAAAAAAGCGAAACAACTAGAAAATGTAGACGTGTAGGCACTATAAATTGGTGCTAATATGGAGAAATGTTAAATCTAAGAAAAATTTAAGCAATTTAAAGCAAAATATTAAACAAAAATAATGAGAAAATTTTTATAGAAACGTCAATGGAATTTTTATGTCACATACAGTATGATGGATATATGTAGTAAAACAAAGGTTTTGTGAAAATGAAAGAAACTCTCTTGAGACAAATATTCTGTTGAAATTTGTTGAATTATTTCTTTATCCAAAGCGTTTGTGTTGTCAAAAAAGAAAAAGATAAAACCTAGGAGGTAACTTGTTATGAAGAAAATTTTTGCACTTACCCTTGCAACTGTTTTGGCTATGGGTACACTTGCAGGCTGTGGTGGTAGCAGCAGTAGCAGTACAGAATCTGCTCCAGCTGACACAAGCGCAGATGCAGCTGTAGAAACAGAAGCAGCTGATGATTACAAATTGGTAATGAAACTCAGCCACGTATTTTCTCCAGATGAACAACTTTCCAAATCCATGGAATTGGTTGCAGAAAGAATTTATGAAAAAACAAATGGTGCTATTGAAATCCAATGTTATGGACAAGCACAACTTGCAACTTACAAAGATGGTGTAGAACAAGTAGTCAATGGTGCACAATTCATTTCTGTAGAAGATCCTTCTTACTTGGGTGACTATGTTGCAGACTTCAAACCATTTGTTGGTCCTATGTTGTATCAAACATACGATGAATATGTACAAATGATTGAAACAGATTTGATCCAAGACATGATCAAACAAGCAGAAGACTACAACATCAAAGTTTTGGGCTTGGATTATATCTTTGGTTTCAGAAATGTTATGACAAACAAAGTAATCGAATCTCCAGATGATTTGAAAGGTATGAAACTGAGAACACCTGGTTCTGACTTGTTCATCGATACCATCAATGCTATGGGTGCTACAGCAACTTCCTTGGCTTGGAGTGAAACACTTTCCGCAGTTTCTCAAGGTGTTGTAGATGGTTTGGAAGGTTCTGAATTCACTAACCTTGGTACAAAATGTTATGAATATATCGAAAATGTAGCAGAAACAAAACATTTCTTGGGTACTTGTGGCGTTTACTTCCCTCTTGATATTTGGGAATCCATTCCTGCTGAATACCAAACAATCATCGCTGAAGAGTTTGACTACGGTGGCGAAGAAATGACTCAAATCTGTACAGAAAGCTATGCAGAAACACGTGCTGAATTGGAATCCTACGGAATCAAATTCAATGAAGTAGATTACGATGCATTTGGCGTAGCAATCGCTGGCGTTTATGCTGACATGGAAGAAAATGATGGTTGTACACCTGGTATTTACGAAGCTTTGAAAGCTGAACTCGAAATCATCAGAGGCTAATACAACAACTTCAGTAGATATATCATTATATCAAAAAATGTAGAGTACCCTCGACAGATTGTTGAGGGTACTTATTCAAGTTAGTTCAATATTTGATACTACAGTGATACTTGTAGTGATTGGACGTAATCGATTTAGGAGGTAGAAAAATTGGGTAAAGCCTTAAAATTCTTTGTTTCCAATTTGGAAGAAATTGTAGCAGCATGTTTTTTGATTGTTACAACGGTTTTGGTTATTGTAAATGTATTTATGCGATATGTTATGAATACAGGAATTGTTTGGTCTGAAGAAGTGGCAACAGGTTGCTTTGTTTGGACTGTGTTTATTGGGGCAGCAGCTTGTTACAAAAGAAAAGCTCATGTTGGTGTGGATATTTTGGTGAACATGATGCCACCAACCATGCAAAAAGTAGTAAATTTGGTTGTAGATGCAATTTTGCTTGTTTTGAATTCTTATATTTCATATTTAACGGTATCATATATTCAAACATCTTATACAAAAACAACACCTGTTACAAATGTGTCTTCTGCGTATATCAGTGGTTCCATTCTTGTAGCATTTGTAATTATGTCGCTATATTCTGTGGTATTTATTTATAAAGATATTCGTGATTTTGGAAAGAAAACAACAGTAAAGGAAGGTGAAGCATAATGTTGGCATACGTACCAGTGATTTTGGTGTTTCTTTTGTATTTCTCTGGAATCCCCATTGCATTTGCTTTGTTTGGTGCTTCCATTTCTTACTTTACATTTATCGATAATACATCCCCAACACAATTGATTTTGCAAAAATTCGTCACCAGTACACAATCTTTTCCATTGCTTGCAATTCCATTTTTCATTATGGCAGGCTCCATTATGAACTATGCAGGTATTAGTGCAAAGCTTATGAAATTTGCTGAAGTGCTCACAGGACATATGTCTGGTGGACTTGCACAAGTAAATGTACTTCTCAGTGTTTTGATGGGTGGTGTTTCTGGTTCCGCAAACGCAGATGCAGCAATGCAAAGTAAAATGCTTGTTCCGGAAATGGAGAAAAGAGGTTACGATAGACCATTTGCAGCAGCAATTACAGCAGCTTCTTCAGCAGTTACACCAGTCATTCCACCAGGGATCAACTTGATTGTATATGCTTTGATTGCCAGTGTTTCTGTTGCAGATATGTTTATGGCAGGGTATGTTCCAGGCGTTTTGATGGCAGGAACCTTGATGATGACAGTAACCTTTATTTCCAGACGTCGTGGATACAAACCATCTCGTGAAAAACGTGCAACTGGCAAAGAAATTCTTGCACAACTCAAAGAATCCATTTGGGCTTTGTTGTTCCCATTTGGTATCATTGCAGGTCTTCGTTTGGGTGTGTTTACCGCATCAGAAGCGGGTGCAATTGCAGTTGTGTATTGTTTGTTGGTGGGAACTGTTATTTATAGAAAATTGAAACCAGAGCACATTTGGCCTGTACTCAAAGAAACTGTTTATGGTACAAGTTCTGTTGTTTTGATTATCGTAGCAGCTTCTTTCTTTGGATATTACATGAACTGGGAACGTATTCCACAGTTGATTACAAATTCCTTGTTGGATATTACACAAAACAAATGGGTGATGTTGATGCTCATTAATGTATTGCTTTTGGTTTTGGGTATGTTCCTTGAAGGTGGTGCAGCTCTTATCATCTTGGCACCATTGTTGGTACCAGTTGTTACAGAACTTGGTGTAGATCCTGTTCACTTTGGCTTGATTTGTATTGTCAATATCATGATTGGTGGTATCACACCTCCATTTGGTTCGATGATGTTTACGGTTTGTGCCATTACGGATACGAAACTGGGGGCATTTATGAAGGAATCCATTCCATTCATTATTGCCATGTTGGTATCTTTGTTGATCATCACATATTGTGAACCATTGGTTATGTTCTTACCAAATCTATAAAATTAAAGTCAAAATATGTTATTTCGTAGGGGCGTACCTGTGTGTGCGCCCGTTTATATCTATAAAGGAGAATTCATATGAAAGTAATTGCCCATAGAGGATATAGTGGACGTTACCCAGAAAATACAATGCTTGCTTTCCAAAAAGCAGTGGAAGCTGGTGCCGATGGCATTGAAATGGACGTACAAATGACAAAAGATGGTCATGTTGTGATCATTCATGATGAAGCAGTGGATCGTACTACTGATGGTGTTGGTTTTGTTGCAGACTATACATTGGAAGAATTGCGTAAACTGAATGCAGCAAAGTTGTTTCCAGATGTAGTTGATTTTGCACCCATTCCAACATTTGAAGAGTTTTGTGTTTGGGCAAAAGAACAAGATATCTTCACCAATATCGAATTGAAAACCAGTGTACATTATTACGTTGGAATCGAAGAAAAAACCATTGAATTGATGAAAAAACATGATGTGATGGACAAAATGTATTTCTCATCCTTCAACCATATGTCATTGGTGAAAACCATGGAAATTTCACCAGAAGTTCCTGTGGGTGCTTTGGTGGTTTCTTTGGAAAATGCAGGTCAGTACTGCAAACAATATGGTTTTGCAAACTATCACCCAGATTATAATGGTTTGACCCAAAAAGAAGTGGAACAATGCAAAGAAAATGGAATTGCCATCAATGTTTGGACCGTCAATGACATGGGTGGTTTGGAACAGCTTCACAAATGGGGTTGCGATGGTATCATCACCAATTACCCAGGTGTTTGCAAAGAGTGGCTCAAAAATCCACATACTTACGAATGATAAAATAATAAGGAGGGATTGTTATGTGGGAAGATTTTGTTGCAGCAGCTTCTGTTTGGAGTGATGAAGCAGTCATTATCCGCTTGGCATTATCTCTAGTAATCGGTTTTGCCATTGGAACAGGACGTACCATGAAACGACGTGGTGCAGGTATGAAAACACATACTCTTGTGTGTCTGGGTTCTACAGTGGTTATGCTCACAGGACAATACGTATATTTTAATTTCCCAGGGAATATGGACATGACACGACTTGGTGCACAGGTGGTTAGTGGTGTTGGTTTTTTGGGTGTTGGAACCATTTTGGTGACAGGTCGCAATCAAATTAGAGGTCTGACTACAGCAGCAGGACTTTGGGCTTGTGCTTGTTTTGGTTTGGCTGTTGGCGTTGGCTTCGTGGAAGGTGCAATTTATGCTTTGATTTTTGCACTGATTGCCATGAAAGTGCTGACACAAGTGGAAAATATTTGCTTGCATTATGCTAGATATTTTGACTTGTACATAGAGTTTGAAAACAACAAAGCTGTCACACAATTTATGAAAGAAATGAAAAAAGAAAATGTGAAAATTGATAACTTTGAACTGAGCAAAAGTAAGGATGATGTGCTCAATGCTTTGGTCAGTGTAGATGTAATCAATCGTAGTAAACGACAATCTTTTGTTTGTAGTGTACGAGATATGGAGTTTGTACAACATGTAGAAGAACTGTAAAGTATAAGGAGTGGGAAACTGCTCCTTTTTTGATAAAATAAAAGAAAAAATTCTTTACGATTTTCTGAATTTATGGGAAGCATAGGAAATATATGGTATAATAATTTTGTTCATTTTGGCAACCCTTGAAAAGCCTGTATTTTCAAGGGTTGTTGAACTTTGTTCACTGTATAAGAATGGATAAAAACACCCCTGTTAGTAACAGGGTAGTACCAAGGGCATATTCTTTGAAAGTTAAGTTTCAAAGAATATGCCCTTGGTTTATTTGGTAATCAATTCGATTGCTTGCTTCAATTCAGCCAGTGTCTTGTGGGTGTAGATACGTTCCCCTGTACCGCCTGAAGAATGCCCCATGATGCGATCAATACAGACCTTGTTTGCACCTGCACTGTCAAGCCTTGAACGGAACGTGTGACGGCATTCATGCGGTGTGTGGTGCATTCCACAACCATCCATGATACTGTTCCAGAAGACGTAGTATTGAGAGGTGGACAGCTTCTTCCCATTGTAGGTGAACAGATATTCATTGCCTTGGTTGTAGTGTCTGACGGCTATATCCAACACCTTGGAATGAATGGGAATCACACGGTCTTTACCTGCTACGGTTTTGACACCGCCTTTCATGGTTTGGTCTTCCAGATTGATGTTTTCGGTCTTCATGCCTAGCATTTCACTGATTCTATATCCAGAGTAAAGCAGGAACAAAACTGAATCAACCCATGGATCACCTTGACGTTCCCACAACATAGAAACTTCTTCATCAGTGAATGGCTTTTTGCTTGTTTCTGGAATTGGTGCAGCGGTGATTAAGGCAACATATCCCTTGTTGATGACATCCACTTCCAAGGCAAATTTGTCCAGATGACCGAACAGGTTTTTGATTGCCCATTGGGTGGAATACCCCCTTCCACAGTTGTCAATGACATCTTGCATATGGAAGGACTTGACTTCTTTATACTTCATTTTCCACAGCGGTTTGGTGTGGTTGTACGCTGACTTCAGCGAACCCATAGAAGACTTTGACATTTTAGCAAAGGCACGTTCTGACCACTGCTGATAGAGTTCTGCAAGGGTGATTTTGCTTGCATCAACGTCATAGGGGTTCTTGTTATATTCAGCCAGGGCAATCATCCCTTCTTCTCTAGTGGGGTAATAACCAATGGTTTCATAAATGGGATGACCTTTTTCATTCCATCCCCTGGTTTTTCGGACTACAAAGGGGTTTCTTCTGTTGCCTGATAATTTGGCAACCGTTCCCCATCCATTTGGTGAACGCATAATTGTATCTTCCTTTCTTGATTTTTACAGCAAGAAGTGATACAATGATAGTAACCACTTCTTGATTGCTTGACGGCTTTCATTTTTGATTTGGTTGCTTTTGAAGTCCCTGGGTTGCAGCCTGGGGGCTTCCTTTTTTTACCCACTAATTGCAGTTAGTGAATATTAAAGCGTATTTACATTGAACAGTTCAAAGGCAACTGCTTTTGCAATGTTTTGTTGCATCGTTTCAAATTGTTCTTCTGACAAGGTTGTTTTCACCCTGTCCTTTTCCAATGTGATGGTATAGAGTTCTGTTACAGGAATCTGTTCAATACCAAGAATTGTTCCATTAGCAGATTTCATTTCTTCACAGATTTTTTCAACTGATTCATCAACTTTTTCAACACTGATTGCATATCCAAGTGAAATCAGATATTTTCTGAACTGTTCAAAGTGGGCAATTCCTTCACTCAACTTTTGAAACTTTTCACCATCATCAATGCCAGTAACCAACCACGATTCGTTAGCATTGAAAATATTGCAGATCAATTTAATGTGGCGAGAAGAAACATTGCGTGTGCCATTTTCAATGTTTGAAATACCTGATTTGGAAAGACCGATTTTTTCACCAAATTCTTCTTGAGTTAGTTGCAATTTGATACGCAGTTCTTTTATACGGTCATTTACTCGTTGCAAAATTTTTCACCTACTTTCAATATTATTTTGAAGACACCACTTATTGGGGACTTGTGGAGAAGGATCTTTCTAAGACACAGTATAGCACATTGAGTTCTGTTTGTAAACATAAATTTTCAAAAGTTTTCAAAAACACTTGACAAATTACACATACAGAACTATAATGATATTCATAAAGAACAGAAAGGTGGTGATAAAATGAAAGTTAACATTCAAAAACTGACCGTTGCATTGGCAAATAAGTGTTTTTCAATCAACGATCTTGCAGAGCAATCCAATGTGTCCAGAATTTCCATTGGGAAGCTGATCAGTGGGAAAGTTGAGCCAAGAACAGCAACTGTTGGAAAAATTGCAAAGGCTTTAGATTGTAAAGTGGAAGACCTGGTTGAATAAGTGCTGCAACACTGACTGGGCAAACAAAAAGCAACGAAATCAAAAATGAAAGGTTGATAACAATGAAAAATATGATGAGAGATTTTGCAAAGATCAATATTGCCAACTTGGTGCAATTCAAAGCAGATAATGAGAATGCAGGACTGGTGATGTTGTTTGTCGATGGTACAGAGGAATTTTGTCCTATGAAAACAGGCTTTGACCTGTTCTATTTCAACGAAATGGTCAAGGCACTAAGTGGTGAACCAAGTCAAAAGCACGCTTATATCAGCATGAATGGTTATGCTACTGAAGCAAACCATGCGTTGAAGTTACATCGTATTCAAAAGATACTTGATGATATGGGTGTAACATTCAAAGCATCCTTAGTTTGGTCTATTATGGTTAACGTCTTAAAACATGAACATTCCTGCAATGACATGAATATTGTGCAGGTTGCAGTTCGCTACCTTCACCGAAAGGCGGTGAACTGATGAACAAATCCGCTATTCTCTTTCGTGATGCTTATAATAAAGCTATTCATGACAGTGCAGTTCATGTTCTTCAAAGAATGCCTGGCTTTGAAAACATGGATGAACACAAGTGCATTCAGCAGTTCAAAGCAAAATTCTGGCAGAACAGTTACCAAATCCGTACCAATAAAAAGTCCTTTGAACTTATTGCCGTGATGATCACCAATGCTGAAATTGACGGCTTCCCAACTAATGAAGTTTATGAAAATTACACTTATCATTGCGAAAGGTTGAAGATACCCCCACTTGTCATTGGTGAGTTCTCCAAAATAGTACGCAACTATTTTGGTTACAAGGTGGCAGACAAACGTGTTCCGCGGCTAAAATCCAAAAAATGCAGGGTCTTTGTCAAGAAATTGGGGGTGTTGCCTAGTGCCAACAACCGTTGATATTCGACAGGTGAAGCAAGACTTGGGGGAAGATGTTGCCAAAAAACTACAAACGCTTTACCCTGGAATGTATATCTATGTTTCCAATAATCCCACAGCATTGGTCTTTGAATCAATGGCTGAACGTGATCGTTACATCTTCAATTTATCCTGTTCTGGAAAACCCTATCTTGAAATTTCAAAGATGCTTGGATTGAGCAAAGACAGAATTGCGAAAATAGTCGCAGAACAAATTAAAACGATATAAGAAATGACCTGCATGACAAAAGATTGCCGTGCAGGTCATTTTTTTCATGAATTGTTCAAGGTCAGCCGTAAAAGTTCAAGGTCACATATTCAAAAATCGGTAGCAGTGGAACACGTTGAACACATTGAACAACCTTGATATATAAGGGTTTTTGATTGTCGGTGTTCAAGTGTTCAAGGGCATTCAAGGTAAAAATGAGTTATAAACACTAAAGAAAAAACAGTGTAAATTTACGCTAAAAAATAATTATATAGTAGTAATGAAAATAACCTTGAACGCTTGAACAGCGGAACACCAAGGATGTCGGTAAAAATATAATTCCACCCATAAATTCTGTTTGAATATTTACATATAGCCAAAAAAAGAACTATAATATACATGAAGACAATGACACAGGAAAGGGGTGAAATGAATGAATGCAAGACAACGCAGGTTTTGTGATGAATACTTGATTGATTGCAATGCAACCAAGGCTGCTATTCGTGCAGGGTATTCAGCACGGTTTGCAAGGGGTAATGCACATAAAATGGTTGCAAATAGTGGCATGAAAACCTATATTGAACAGCAGCTTGAAGCAATTCACAACGAGAAAACAGCAGATGCAAAGGAAATCATGGAATATCTAACTTCTGTCATGAGAGGTGAAGCACAGGCAACCGTGGTTGTTGTGGAAGGCACTGGTGATGGATGTTCTGAAGCAAGGGAAATGGTCAAATCACCTGATGAACGTGAACGCTTGAAGGCTGCTGAACTTCTGGGAAAACGATTTGGTTTGTTCAAAGATACGGTCAGTATCACCGCCCCTATTCCAGTGGTAATTCATGACGATCTGGATGAAGATGACGATGAATAACATCACGCTAGTAACAAAACAACCTGTAACCCCTGTAAAATCAAGGGTTGCAATTTATGAAGCATAATTTTTAGAAAGGATGATGTCATTTGATTGACGTACAAGCACAGCTTGACCAGGTTGGCAAACTGCACCGTGAGAAACGGCAGATGCAGAAAACCGTGCTATACACCACCCACAAAAAGGTTGGAATGGTCATGCTTGAAATATCTGATCACGAAAAGAAACAGATGTTGAACAAAGTCCAAAAGTTCTATCATTCCAAGATAGATACCATCTACAAACAAATAAATTCACAAAGAGCAGGAGATGGACAACCCCTGCTGAACAACCCATTTTGAAAGGATGACGAAAATGAAATACACTCTAGCAGACCAGGTGAAGAACCTGATCACAGCCTATAATGAAAATTCCACAATTCAGGGTGATGCAATCAAAGCAGTGCTTGAACCCTTCAAAGTTCCTTCCTATGCCAACCGCTTCACCCCTGATGGACTACGCAAGACCATTGGTGAAGCTATGACAGCCATTATGGAAGACTGGAAGGGATATGATACCCTGCTGAACCAAAAGCTGAAGCTGCTTCTGGAAACCGTCACAGAGCAGGCAAAGAAAGACCTTTTACTTGATGATGTGAAGACACCTGCTGACTATGCAGCCAGAATTGCTAATGCACGAGAGTTCTTGAAGATGGAACTGGACGATGAGCGTTATGCAGGAAAGATTACCCCCACAGATGCAAAGGAGATTGACACAGAGTTGCACTGCATTCTGAAGGATGTTATCTATGATTACAACACCATGAAGCAATTCAAAAAAATGATTGAAACCAAGGTCATTACATTCAATGGCTATAATGGAGATACCATTTTCCCTAAAACCTTTGGTCAATTCTGCAAGGTAGAAAGTGTGATGAATGCTCTTGCAGAACTGAATGCCGATGCTGAATCCCTATTCACTAGCAAGCGTACCCCTGGTGCTGACATTATCCGTATCAACGGCAACGGGTATTCTATCCCCATTGATGCCTATTCTCATGATGTTGGTGTTGAAAACATCGTAAACAATGCAACAATTTTTGACTATCTGATAAATTCCATCAATGATGATGGACAGGAATATATTGTTTCCACTGGCAGCAATTCCGCTACCAACGGTGGTCACAATGTCCCTGGTGGATTTGATGCAAATGGTCAGCTATATACAGCAACCAACCCTGCACCAAGTCAGGACTAATTTGAAAGTCGATTTTCAAAGGCTGATAATGTCGCATTAGTGACAAATCACCCCTAAAGCCTTTGATTTCCTTGGTGCAAGAATTATTGTGTAATGATTTTCCTTCCCTTTGGTATTTCGGATGTAGCTGAAAGACACATTGAACTGGACTGAACCAGGTGAAAAATGTATTTGTGAATTGATTATTACACGCAACACCTTTTACAGGGGAACAGGAATGCCATACCTGTTCCCCTATTTCATAGAAAGGATGGTGTACGAAGATGAAAGCGGCATGGATGCACACTTCAGAAAAGCCAATTATTGCAGCAATCATGGTGTTGACTAAAAATGAAATTAAAAATTTCCAACAATACTTGTCATTATTAAGTGAACCAACAGTGCCAGATGATATAAAACAAGATGTTGCCGTATCTGCAAATAAGCTGCAATTAGCGTTAAAAAAAGTTAAAGAAGACTTTCCTGCAAAGAATTTTGAAATTTCCTTTTCGCATTTCTTTAATAATACTCCCTGTTATGTGTTAGGACAGCAATATTTTTTAGATAAAAGTAGAATTGTCAGAATTAACAAGCATTTCATTTTGAAATTATCAGAATATCTTTATCCTGAACTTTACATCTTGGGTGACAAACAATGACAGACAAAGAATTGATTTCTCAATATAGTGCAGGGGATGTTGAAGCGGTAAATTTGCTTTACAAGAATTTTGAACCCTATATGATAAGGTTAGCCTATAAATGGAGAATGACTGCTGCAAAGGTTGGATTGGATGAAGAAGATCTTCAACAAGAAGGTTGGATTGCATTTGTAAAACTTCTTGATGAACTAGAGGGTGAAATGTGTACCTGTTCGTTCAGTACATACGCTTACGGTGCAGTTGAGTTTGCAATTAGAAATGTGATTAGGAATAACAGACCAAGAGGTTACAAATCTTCTGTTGATAAAAATGATATTTCAATATTTAGCATTTATCAGCACACTTATCCTGGTGAAGAATCTTCGGAAATGTTAGTTGATTCGATAGCATCTGAAACATTCCCTTCTGTTGATCATTTTATTGAAGATGATTACCAACATCATTTAAGAAATGACCTGCTATTGATGCTTGATTTGGTGTTCGGTGGTAACTTATCAAACGCAAATGACGTTATAACTATTGACCCCAATTACATCCTAAAAAAGATGAAGGTGGAATTTAACGCAGCATACTTACTGTTGCTACATTATGGTCTTTTTGGAGAAACTATGACACTTACTAGCATATCAAAAGAAACAGGATATTCAGTTTCAAGACTTTCCCAAATGGAACTTGATGCTTTCCAAAAAATAAGAAATAGTTTTGCAGGAAAACAGTTGATGAACTTATATACGCTGTCAGTCAATGAGAAAATTCAGGATTTAATGATGCAAAAGAATGATATTCAATACCACAGAAATCCTGAAAAAGTTATTCTTCATTTAGATGAAATCAACAGCAGAATTGAAAAATATTTAATTTCTTAGTTGTTTTCCTACTCGGCAATCAATAGAAAGGTGGTGAGAAATAACATGGATAGTGCAGATATTTCCTTGAAGAAGACAGTCGGCAAAGGGTACAACAAATTCTGGCACTTCAAGGGAAGATACAGAGTAGTGAAAGGAAGCCGTGCTTCCAAGAAATCCAAGACCACAGCAATTTGGTACATCACAAACATGATGAAGTACAAGGGTGCAAACCTTCTGGTGGTCAGAAAGACCTTCAGAACCCTGAAAGATTCTTGTTTCACAGAACTGAAATGGGCAATCAACAGACTTGGTGTGGGCGAACATTGGAAAATCACTGAATCCCCTTTGCAGCTTGAATACCTTCCAACAGGTCAAAAGGTGTATTTCAGGGGTCTGGATGACCCTTTGAAGGTCACATCAATCACAGTGGACGTTGGTTCACTTTGTTGGATGTGGATTGAAGAAAGTTATGAGATCATGAATGAAGCAGACTTCGACATTCTGGATGAATCCATCCGTGGTCAGGTTGATGAAGATTTGTTCAAGCAAATCACATTGACCTTCAACCCATGGAATGAACACCACTGGATGAAGAAGCGGTTCTTTGATGCACCACCTGACCCTGATATTCTTGCCTTGACCACAAACTACTTGTGCAATGAATGGTTGGATGCTGCTGACAAGAAGGTATTTGACACCATGAAGGCAAACAACCCAAGGCGGTATTCTGTTGCAGGTCTTGGTAATTGGGGCATTGTGGACGGTCTGGTCTTTGAGAACTGGACAGAAAAAGCCTTCAACTTGGAAGACATCAAGAGAATTGCAGGAATCAAGTCTGCATTTGGTCTTGACTTTGGTTATACCAATGACCCTTCTGCACTTTGGTGTGGTATGGTTGACCTGGTTGGAAAGAAACTGTATGTGTTCGATGAAATGTACCAGACAGGTATGAGCAATGAAGCCATTCACAAAGAAGTCACTTCCATGGGATATTCCAAAGAGAAAATCACGGCTGATTGTGCTGAACCCAAATCCATTGACCGCTTGCGTGAACTTGGTTTGTCCAAGGTCAAGGGTGCTAGAAAAGGCAAGGACAGCGTGAACAATGGCATTGACTTCATTCAGGATTTTGAAATCATCATTCACCCACAGTGCGTGAACTTCCTGACAGAGATTTCAAACTATATCTGGGCAACAGATAAATTTGGGAAGAAGCTGAATTCCCCTATTGATGACTTCAACCACCTTATGGATGCAATGCGTTATGCACTGGAATCCATGAGCAAGGGCGAAACATTCAGCTTCAAATAATAACACGATAGTAACAAAAGAACGTGCAAACCCCTTGAAATCAAGGGTTTGTAAATATGATGCCACAATTTGGCATAGAAAGGTAGGTGAAAAATAATGTCAAGAAACGGTGGATGTAACTTTAATGATTTGAAAAAACTTCAAAAATCGCTTCAAACCACTGAAGCTGAAATGCAAACCTTCATTGAATCGTGTGCCAAGGAATTGGCTGCACGATTACTTGCCAAGGTCATCAAAAGAACCCCTGTTAGAAAGCCTGAAAACTGTCCACCTGGGGTTGTTGGCGGTACTTTAAGACGTGGTTGGACTGGTGAAAAGGCTTCAAGTGGTGCGAACTACGCAAAGACCCTACAAGTAAAGAAAACTGGTAGCACATATCAAATTGAGATTGTGAACCCCATTGAATATGCTTCCTATGTTGAATTTGGTCATAGAACCAGAGGTGGCAAAGGGTGGAAACCAGGTGTATTTATGCTGACGATTTCTGAACAGGAAATTGAACGTGCTGCACCTGCAATCTTAGAAAAGAAAATCCAGAAAAAATTAGGAGAATGCTTCAAATAACGAAAGGTAGGTGAAAACAATGAATCCAAATATCAAAGTAATCAACCCCCATTTGTGGTCAGTGAACTTTGCGTATGTAAATCAACGATGGATGCAAGAAATAACCTTCAAAAGCACACAATGCACAGATTTCATGACCATCACAAGGGAAGGTATTTATCTGTTCAACAGCGGTGATCAGCAGATGGCACGATATTTGCCAGTGATAAAGGCAATTATGACCTTCCCAAATCAGCAACTATTGACAGAACGAGGGTTTGACAATTTCGTGAAGGTGTTTGCCCCTTCCATGGAGAAAATGAACCATGCTGAATTGGTTCGACAATTATCCAAAGTCAAATTATATGATTCACAAAAGGCAATCTATGAAACTGCTTGCAAATGGGAAATTACCAGACGGCAAGTTTTGAAAAAATACAAAAAGGAAAGGTGGTGTAAACCATGGCTAGTATTTATACACAAATGAACTTTGTAGACAGAATGTCAGCACCGTTACATAATATCATCAATGTTGTGGATCAGATGGCTAACGCATTGAATGATGTGGATGGTGCTATCAATCGTGGGTTTGACACTTCGCAGATTGATGAAGCAAGACGTTCTCTTGACCTTGTGAATGCCCAAATGGATGAAATTGAGAATAGCACACGGCAAAATCAATCTTCCATGGATGGGTTTACCAATAAAATCCTGGGTGCAGCTGCAGCCTATGCAAGTTTGCACACAGCATCACAGGTGCTTGATTTGTCGGATCAGATGATGCAGACAGAAGCACGATTGAATTTGATTGTGGATGATGGCGGTTCGGTGGAAGCATTACAGCAAGATATTTTCGATGTTGCCCAAAACACCAGAGCATCCTATCAAAGCACAGCAGATATGATTGCCAAATTGGGAATGCAAGCAGGTGATGCCTTCAGTTCCAATGATGAACTACTGTACTTTGCAGAGCAGTTGAACAAACAAATGGTTGTTGCAGGTACTTCCACACAGGGTGTAGATTCTGTTATGCTTCAGCTTACACAGTCCATGGCAGCAGGTGTGTTACAGGGCGAGGAACTCAATGCCTTGCTTGACAACGCTTCCCCTATTGTTGCAAACATTCAGCGATACTTGGAAGAAGTACAAAATATTGATGTAAGCAACATTAAAGATTTGGCTTCCCAAGGTGTCATCACGGCAGATGTTATCAAGAATGCTATGTTCTATGCTGCTGAAGATACCAACGCAACCTTTGCAGCAATGCCGATTACATTTGCCCAAGCGTGGACAGGCATTCAGAATGACTTACTGATGACCTTCCAACCGCTCTTACAAACGATTGCACAGGGTGCAGGGTGGATTCATGATAACTGGTCAACCCTAGAACCTATATTCTTTGGTTTGGCAGGAGCAGTAACTGCCTACGCAGTAGCATTGGGCATTCAAACAGCAGCCACATGGATTGCAAACGGTGCAGCACAAGCCTTTTTCACCACCCTATTGGCAAACCCCTTGACGTGGATTGCATTGATTGTGGGTGTGCTGATTGGTGTTCTGTATCAGTGGGTTCAATCCGTTGGTGGTGTAGAAGTTGCATGGAAAATTGCAATGAATGGCATTCTGACCGCCTGGGATTGGGTGCAAATTGGACTGATGACAGGTGTTTATTGGGTAATGAACAAGTTCAATGAATTTCAGTTGATGTTCGCCACAGTCAGCACCAACATTCAGAATTTCATGGGCGATATGAAAGCAGGAACATTGATGATTCTGCAAAATATGGTCAATGGTGCGATTGGCATTATCAATGACTTCATTGGAATCATCAACAAAATCCCTGGTGTGTCCATTGATGCGATTGCACAGGTATCCTTTGGGACTACCGCTGAATTGGAAAACCAGGCTGCAAAAGCAACACGGAATACAGAACTTGCAAACTATTCCAATGAGATTGCAAGTCAAATTGCTGCAAGAGATGACAGCCTATATCAGATGCAAACCAATGCATACAATGCAACTGCTGAAAGACAGGCTGAAATTGATGCAATGCAAGCCAATATTGCTGCAAAAAATGCGGTTGCTGAAAATGAAACCTTTGCTGCTATGAACGCAAACCTTGACACCATTGCAGGTAACACAGGCGATATTGCTGACAGTGTTGCAGTCACTGGAGAAGATATGAAATACCTTCGAGATTTGGCAGAGCAGGACACTGTGAACCGCTATACCACAGCAGAAATTCAGGTACACATGACTAATAACAACAGTGTTACTTCTACCATGGATCTGGACGGTATGGTTGATTACCTTGCAGAAGGTGTCAATGAAGCAATGGCAAAATCGGCAGAGGGGGTGCATGAGTAATGCCCAAAGGATTCAATGAGATCAACAAGCTAATGAAAAAGTTAGCACTGGAAGCAGTAGATTCTTCCAACCCAACCAAGATTGTTTTTGGGAAGGTGGTGAGTTCGTCCCCACTTCAAATCAAAATTGATGACAAGATGACCTTATCTTCAGCACAGTTGATGTTGACCAGAAATATAAGCACTTGTGGATTGACCATTGGGGAAGAAATGGTTTTGGTACAAATGCAGGGTGGTCAAAAATACTTGGTTTTAGATGGAATTGTACACTGCTAAATGACAACCCCACCATGAGCCAAATACAGGCTTGTGGTGGGGTTTTATTGGCGCCGAATAGGCATGATTAAACCACCAGTTTTACTGGTGGTAGGCAAAATTCTTACAGTAAAAATATAACCTCCTATGTTAAAATAAAGTTGGTCTGGCAACCACGATATAAAACATAGGAGGTTTTGTCATGAAAGACATAAACAGTTTATCACATTCGAGTTGGAGATGTAAATACCATATAGTTTTTGCACCCAAATATAGAAGACAAGAAATATATGGAAAAATCAAAGTAGACATAGGAAAGATATTAAGAGAATTATGTCAACGCAAAAAAGTTAATATTATAGCAGCAGAATGTTGTAAAGACCATATTCACATGTTAGTGGAAATACCGCCACATTTAAGTGTATCGCAATTTATGGGTTTTTTAAAAAGTAAAAGCAGTCTTATGATATTTGATAGACATGCAAATTTAAAATATAAGTATGGAAACAGGCATTTTTGGTGCAGAGGATATTATGTTGATACGGTTGGAAAATATGAAAATACAATAAAAGAATATATAAGAAACCAATTGCAGGAGGATATTATAGAAGATCAAATCAGCTTGAAAGAGTATATTGACCCGTTTACGGGTAATAAGAGTAAAGAGGACAAATAAAATAGCCCCCGGGTAAGGGGGCAGTCAGTAATAGTCATGTGATTGTCAGACTTTTCAGTGCCTCTTAAGAGGCTACCACAAGAGATAACCCCTTATAGGGGTAGTTCAAACCACCAGTTCAACTGGTGGTTTTGATTTGTGTAGGGGTGTGTAGTTGCACTCCCAATAGTGCCGTTATGGCAGGACAATCAGTAGAATGCCGTAGTATAATAGGATATGATGTCAAATCAACCCTATTATACTTTACGGAGGAACATTCAAATGAAAAAGACAAATCAACGAAAATGGAAACACATTTTACTATCACTATCTTTGGTGATGGTGTTCTTTACCTGTACCATCGTGCAGGTGCAAGCAGTGGATGCAGAGCAGGAAGAAGAAATCATTCAAGTACATGATTTTGACGAACTTCGCCTTGCTATGGAAGAAGCTGAAGACGGTGACACTATTGGTATTGCAGCGTACATTGACATTCACGATGGTGTTGCATTGGGTTATCCTGATAAGCACTTGACACTGAAGCGAATGGACACTGGTAGTGATACAGGACTGATTTATTCTTCAGAACCTGGTGCTTCATGCCAATTTGACAATGTAACCTTTGACGGTGCAGATATTGAATCTGATTCTTTCGTCATAGCCTATGGGGAAGCCTACTTCTATGACTGCACATTCATAAATTGCCATAACCCCTATGCAGGGGGTGCAATGCAAATCAGAAGTGGCAACACCTACTTGGAACGATGCACATTCCAAGATAATTCATCAAGCACTGGTGGGCATATTGCCGTAACATGGGAAGTATCACTGAATCTAGTGGATTGTGTGTTACAAGGCGGTTCATCGGTGGAGCGTGGTGGTGCAATCAACATTGGTAATGCTGAAGCGACTTGCCATATTGAAGGTTGCACCATCATTGACAATGAATCAGGAAAAATTGGCGGTGCAATTTCAAATAGCGGTTCTTTAACCTTGGACAATACCAAAATCATATATAACACCGCCCCTAATGGTGGTGCAGATGTAGCCAGTGAAGGCACATTTGAACCTGAAATGAAAACATCCATCATTCAAGGCATATATGGGCAGGAAGAAGTGATTGTTCTTGGTTGGATTGAAGACCAATTTGCCACTGAAAGTTCTGACCACTTTACATACTGGAAGATAGAGTATGTGGAAAAGCCTGAACCAGAACCTACCCCTGAACCTGAAGTTGAACCAGAACCAGAACCCACACCTGATCCAAAACCAGAACCAGAAGTCAAACCTGAACCTACACCTACACCAGAACCCACACCTGAAGCGGATAAGGATGACAATGATGCACCAGTCATTGTTCCAAGTAATACCACAACTACCAATGATAATTCATACAGCAATGAAGATAATTCAGATGTGAACACAGACTATTCAGGGGCAAGTCCCACAGCAACAGTCAACAACTATTACACCACTGAACTGAAATCAGAGCCTTCCACAAGCGTTCCTGCACCAGATACCATCATCATTGAAGCACCTTCTGTACCTACTCCCACGGCAACCGATGCACAGCCTACCCAAAAGAACATGAAGATAGAAGCAAACAATTCAGATTGTATCTTCGAGGTCACGGAAGAAGGGTACAACATTGTTGTGAATGCCAACACACAGGAAGCACCTGTTACAGTTGATGCACCCATCGTGCCTGAACAGCCTGAAGCAAGTTCAATGGACTTGTATGAACTAATTCAAATTGCATTGTTGGGGGCTCTAGTGGTGATTATGGTGGTCAAGAAAAAGGAATCTTAATGTAAATATTCAGCACCCCTTGACTATTGGTAACCAATAGTTTATAATAGTTCATAGAAACTGAACTTAGTTCAAAAGGGGGTATCTTCATGGAAACCAGATCAGCAAATGTCATTATGGCAAAGGCAGGGGGAAACGCAAGCAGCAATTCTTATAATTGCAAGATTTCCTTGCCTAAAAAATGGCTTGACCAAATGAATGTGAACATTGAAAAAAGAGGGGTCGAACTGTCCTTTGATGGTGATAGAATCTTCATAGAAAGACCACCCATGTCAGGTATTAAGATTGTTCCTTTGGCGAACCCAAAGAAGATACATCAATTCGCTCTGGTTTGGATTGAACTGTACAAGCATTATGAAACTGTGCCATTCTACTTTTTTGAAGATATTGAATTTGTCGGTGAAGGTTTAGCAGACCTTGGCTTCATCATGGATTGTGGAGAATCCTTCAACCGACAATTTCCTCACAGCCATATGGATGATCTGCAATTCAATCAGCGAGAATTGAACCAACTTGACCTGCAAACCCTGGGCAACACCATCTTTTCACAGTGGCGAGACTGGAATCATTGGAGAATGGCACCCATGGAAGCAAAGGACTTTGAATGGTTTGTGGTCACTCTTTCCGGATTGGCAGAACTGACAAAATGACCGTTAAACACTATTGAACTATTAACACGTTAGTAACACATTAACGGAAAAGCCAGTGTTTTCAAGGGGTTGAGAGTTCATAGTAAATGTGGTATAATAAAATGATTGTAAAGCAGAGAAGTGGGGGAGGGTTTCCATGTCCTCCCATCATAAGTCAACCGCTGTTTTTTGAACGGGCGACCACTGGTCGCCCCTACGAAAACCGAAACTATAAATATGATGTACTTGTAGGGGTACCCCTGTGTGGGTGCCCGTCATGAGCAGCCACAAACCAAACGGGTGGGGCATGGAAACCTCTTGGAGCTTTGCTCCAAAATTCTACAAAACCAAAAACTGAAATGCGTTGCACTATGGGTAACGAAACGTCACCCCTACAAAATACATTGATTTTATGGTTTTATCTGATCACTGTTCACTATCCCTACTACAGAATATAAGCATTTTATGTATCAGAAAGTTATCAAGACCAATGATTTATATCGTTAGAAATGAGGTGTATCGTGAAACAGAAACTATCATATATCGTAATTGCAATATTGTGTGCACTACAGTTTTCTTCCTTTCAATTGATAGAAGACCTTGCTGGAGAGATACAAAGTGTGCGAAATGAAATCAATGATGTGGAGCAAACACTCAACAACAATATAAATAACATTTATACAGATGTAGATGCAAAGCTTGCAGAAAAAGCGAGCATCATACACGATGTTGATGTGATTTTTGGAGCATTTGATAGTGATACATTGATCATTCCGATTACATTTGTGGTGCAACCCAAACAGGTGACAGATGATATGATGGTGTCCCTTGCGTTTGCAGATGAAACCATTTTGCTTTCCAAAGAGGATACAACATATTCTGGTACAAAAGCATTTGCACTAACAGGCGATGAAATTTTTCCAACTATTATCATAGAAGAAGATGGAGTACAACGAATTACCCAAGATAACGGACTTCGTTTGTATGGCTTGGTAGATGAATTGATTCCAAGGTTATATGTGAATATGCTGAGCAGTGGCAGTGTCATATCATATACTTCTGATAGCGTAAAATACCAGCAAAATGGGAAGTTTTTTATAGATGGGGATTTGCAAGACTTTGCATCGGTTCGATATGTGACATATATTGATGCTGAAAAGATAAATGAAGTGGAGATTGATTTGAATGAATACAATATGGGAGAATATATTTGCCCAGTTGATGAAACCTTTGAATTGACAAATGGACAGATATTTGCAACCTATGTTGTGGCGATTGACAAATTTGGATTGATACATCAATATCCACTGGAATATTATGTGGCTGGAACCGATGAATATATATCCTCATCGTATGATATTGTCAGAATTTTTGCACCAAATGGTGATATAATTTATGATACAACAGCAATGTATAGAGAAGAATATCTAGCAGCATATGGAACTGAATTGGAAATCATTTCCCCATAAAACAATATGTGTTTTTTGAAATTAACATAAATAGGATTTAGACAGGAGGCAACATATGAATATTGTAGATATCATCATCAAAAAGCGAGATGGCAACAAATTGACCAACGAGGAAATTCAATTTTTTGTTAAGGGTGTAACAGACGGTTCTTTGGCAGATTATCAAATTTCTGCATTTCTTATGGCGGTATTCTTCCAAAAAATGGATGTGGAAGAAACAGCTTGTTTGACTATGGAAATGGCGAAATCTGGCGGTATGGTAGACTTCACAGATATTGCTGGTTTCAAAGCAGACAAACATAGCACTGGCGGTGTTGCTGATACCACAACTTTGATTTTGGCACCTCTTGTGGCATCTGTTGGTGTACCTGTGGTGAAAATGAGTGGACGTGGCCTTGGTTTCTCTGGTGGCACCTTGGATAAATTGGAGTCTATTCCAAACTTTGATATCAGTGTTTCTGAAGAACAAGCAATTGCATATGCGCAAAAAACTAATATTGTAATTATGGGGCAAACAGCAGATTTGGC
The DNA here is from genome assembly GCA_030067835.1 of Chakrabartyella piscis. Taxonomy (GTDB): domain Bacteria; phylum Bacillota; class Clostridia; order Lachnospirales; family Anaerotignaceae; genus Chakrabartyella; species Chakrabartyella piscis. The sequence continues at coordinate 2,021,740 of CP092441.1, read as the reverse complement.
ACCAGCAGATCAAAAATTGTATGCATTACGAGATGTGACTGGAACTGTAGATTCCATTCCATTGATTGCAGCCAGTATCATGTCCAAAAAGATTGCAGCTGGAGCAGATGGCATTGTTTTGGATGTCAAATGTGGTAGCGGTGCCTTTATGCAGACATTGGAACAAGCGGAATTGTTGGCTGGTATCATGGCAGATATGGGTCGTCATGTAGGCAGAAAAGTAACTGCTGTCATTAGTGGTATGGATCAACCTTTGGGTATGTATATTGGCAATAGCTTGGAAGTCATTGAAGCCATTGAAGTTTTGAAGGGCAATGTACAGGGGGATTTGTTGGAAGTATCCCTTGTTTTGGGTGCGCATATGCTGTTGTTGGCAGAACATGTATCCACAGTGGAAGAAGGCAAAGCTTTGCTTTTGGGTCAAATTCAAAATGGTGAAGGTCTTGCAAAATTCAAAGAACTTTTGTTGCAACAAGGTGGCGATGTGAATGTCATTGACGACTATTCTTTGCTTCCAGCTTCCAAATGTAAAAAAGAAATTTTGGTGGAACAATCAGGTTATTTGAATGAAATGAACACTGCTTTGATTGGGCGTGCTTCCTTGGAAACAGGTGCAGGACGTGCATTCAAAGGTCAAGAATTGGATTTTGGTGCAGGTATCATCCTCAAAAAACGTTTGGGTGATTATCTGGAAATAGGCGATATTTTGGCAGAAATCTATGCAGAAACAGAAAAAATGTGTGCTTCTGCTGGACAATACATTTTGGATGCCATCACAGTAGATGATACAAAAGGTGAATTGCCACCACTCATTTTGAAAATACTATCAGAATAAAAAATGCAATGAAGGATGAATGAGTATTGTAATATTACGTAAGATTAGTTATATAATGTGTATTGTATTGTAGGGGATGGCGTCCTCGACATCCCGTTATGAATGCTACAAAACACAAAAATGCAATTGTAGAGTACGATACCCTCATCGTACCGTCATCCTACAGGTTATAAGCATAATTGAAAGCAAAAACAGGTTCGTTATCTTTATCAATTGGAAGAAAAACGAAATAGGATAAATGTATTGTATAAACAAGAAAGGAAGAGTATATGAAAAGAACGATTATTATTGTACTAGATAGCGTTGGCATTGGTGAATTGCCAGATGCAGCAGATTTTGGTGATGTGGGTAGCAATACCTTGGTGAATATCAAGAAAAACTATCCATCTATGTCACTTCCCAACATGTGTGCTTTGGGTCTTGGCAATATTACAGGTGAAGAAGTGCATACGCTTGGAAAAGTGGAAGAACCAAAGGGTGTTTATTGCAAATTGGCAGAAACTTCTATTGGTAAAGATACCACAACAGGTCATTGGGAAATTGCTGGTATCATCACAGAAAAACCATTTCCAACTTACACAGAAACTGGTTTCCCAAAAGAAGTGATGGATGAATTTGAAGCATTGATTGGCACCAAAACATTGGGTAACTGTGCAGCTTCTGGTACTGCAATCATTGAACAATTGGGTGATGAGCATGTGAAAACAGGCTATCCAATCGTTTACACTTCAGCTGATAGTGTGTTCCAAATTGCAGCTCATGAAGAAGTGATTTCTGTGGAACAACTCTATGATATGTGTGAAAAAGCAAGAAAAATGCTTTGTGGTGAACATGCAGTGGCTCGTGTCATTGCAAGACCATTTGTGGGCGATTCAGGTGCATATACTCGTACCAAAAATAGAAAAGATTTCTCTTTGGAACCAACAGGCGTGACTATGCTAGACTTGGCGAAAGAAAAAGGACTCAATGTCACGGCAATTGGTAAAATTGAAGATATCTTTGAACATCGTGGCATTACTCGTGCAGATCACACCACAAATAATGCAGATGGTATTGAAAAAACAATTTTCTATACAAAAGAAGAATTTGAAGGCATCTTGTTTACAAACTTGGTGGATACCGACATGATGTATGGTCATAGAAATGATGTGGAAGGTTATGCTAAAGCATTGGAATACTTTGATGGTAAGTTGCCAGAAATTATGGCAGCAATGCACGATGAAGATATTTTGATTGTAACAGCAGACCATGGTTGCGATCCAACAACAGCAAGTACAGATCACTCCAGAGAATATGTACCAATGCTTGTGGTTGGCAAGCATGTGAAACAAGGTGTTGATTTGGGGGTGCGTAAATCCTTTGCAGATATTGGTCAAACAGTGTCTGAATATTTGGATTTGGGGGCAAACTTCAAAGGTGAAAGTTTCTTAAAAGATATTTTAAAATAAAATGGTAGTGAATCAAGTGGAATTTTAGAAATGAAATGACACATTTTGACACGAAATGGGACTCTATAGGAAATATAGGGTCTCTTTTTTTATGCACGATACAGAAAATTTTCAGTAAAAATATCACAAAACGTGTAATTCTATAAAATATATTGACAAAATATGGTGTTTTGATATATTATAAGAACAAATATTCGCATAAAGGAAACAGGTGTTCTTATACATGAATCGTAGAATTGGAGGTGCTCAGATGAAACGTTATTTACAAAAGATGGAAAAGATGGATAAAGAAAAATGGAAGAATAGATTGCTGAATTGGGGAAATGCATTACATCTTTGTGAACAAAAACAAGAAGAATTGAATCGCCTTATGGCACTGAAAAATGAGAATGAAGTCTTATTGAAAGCATATGGAAAAAACGAAGCATTACAAGGGATTGCACAATGTTTTCAAAGGGAAATCCAACGAATTGAAAGAGAGATTTCTGAAATTATCGAGGACAAACAATCCATTGATCGATGTGTCCAATGGTTGCCCATAGAAGAACGTGAATTTTTGGAATTGCGTTTTGTAAAGGGATATAGTTATGACAATATTTCTATCAAAACCCATTTGAGCAGATCCAGCTGTTTTCGTCTGCAAGATCGTATATTCCAGAAATTGGAAAAATCATCCTGAAAAGATGGGACTTTTTGGGACTTTATTTGTAGTATGATGTAATTGCAACAAAGAGCACAGGATTTTGAGAAGGAGGAGGGATGGATGACAGAAAGACAACGGAAGTTTTGCTATTTTTGTAGCGAGGGTGAATCTGTCGAAGATGCAGCGGAAATGGCAGGTTTCAAAAACAAAGGAATCGCCAAAAAGCTACTGGAAAAGCCAGAAATCCAAAAGGAAATTGAGAGGTACAAAGGCAATAGTGGTGATGTTGGAATTGAGGAAGAAATCATCTCTTTTCTAACACAGGCTATGCGAGGGCAAGGGTCAGATGATATGAGAATTCGCTTACGGGCAGCAGAAATGCTCAGCAAACGAATGAAGGTGTTTGACAAAGACAACGAGTCAGAAAATGAGAGAAGGGTTTTGATTGTAGATGATATTCCATGAATGAAATTCGATTGAAAAATTTAGTTGCACCAACATTTTATTCCATACATCGTGATATTCGAGGAGATAAACACACACATTATTGGCTAAAAGGTGGCAGAGGAAGCGGAAAATCTTCATTTGTAGCGATTGAGATGATTTTAGGTATGATGGAGGATGAAAATGCAAATGGAGTTGCTCTTAGAAAAGTGGCTGCCTATTTAAAAGATAGTGTTATGGAACAATTGTGGTGGGCAATTTGTCAATTGGGTGTTTCTGAATATTGGGAGCGTAAAGTTTCTGTACCAGAGCTTGTATATCGCAAAACAGGACAAAAGATTATTTTCAGAGGAGCAGATAATCCAAGAAAAATCAAGTCCAGTAAGTTCCAAAAGGGATATGCAAAGTTTATTTGGTATGAAGAAGTGGATGAATTTTCAGGCATGGAAGAAATTAGAACTATCAATCAAAGTTTGATGCGTGGTGGAGAAACATTTGTGGCATTTTACTCATACAATCCACCAAAAAGCTTGCGTAATTGGGTCAACCAAGAAGTTTTGTTTCCACGTGAAGACGCATTGGTGCATCATAGTACCTATTTGGATATGCCAAAATCATGGCTTGGAGAACCATTCTTTGCAGAAGCAGAGCATACGAAAGAAACAAAGCCATTGTCTTATCAACATGAATATCTTGGAGAAGCAGTTGGTGGTGGCGGGCAGATTTTTGACAACATCCAAGTGAGAGAAATTACAGAAACAGAACGCAAACAGTTTGACAGAATTGCAAGAGGTTTGGATTGGGGGTATGCAGTAGACCCGCTACACTACACAGTCAATCATTATGACAAAACAAGACGAAAGCTGTATATTTTTTATGAAATTCACAAAAGAGGCATGAGCAATCGGTTGCTGGCACAGGAAATTTTAGAAGAAAATCCAAGAGGGCTCAATGTTGTATGTGATAGCGCAGAACCGAAGTCCATTGCTGAAATTTGTGAATATGGAATCTCTGCAATTGGTGCCAAAAAAGGTGCCGATAGTGTAGGATTTGGAATGCGTTGGTTATGCGATTTGGAAGAAATCATCATAGATCCCATCAGTTGTCCACAAACGGTTTTGGAATTCACTGGGTATGAATACGAAGCCGATGGTCAAGGTGGATTTAAAAGTTTTTATCCAGATAAAAACAACCATTCCATTGATGCAGTACGTTATAGCAGGGAACTGGATATGCGGCATGTACAGGTGAAATAAGAAAGGAGGAGGGATTTTGTTTGTAACAGAAATGGAGCTTTTGAAAGCAAGGCTCAAAATTGGCAGTGGTTTGAATGAAAGCATGATGATACGTGATTTGCTTTTGCAAGACAAAAAGAGTAAAAAGAAACATCTCATGCGTGAAGGAGAACGCTATTACGCTTGTCAACATGATATTTTACAAAAGGATTTTTCCAGAAATATAGTATCAGAAAAACGAGAAAATGGTGAAGAGGGGTTAGGGTATTTCCAAAATCCCAATAGAAGCAATCATCATCATGTAAATCCATTTCATCATATTTTGGTAATGCAGAAGATGGCATATCTTTTGGGCAAAGAACCAAGGGTGTTCTTGGATGAAGGTGGTGAAAATTTAGGTTTTTCATCGATGGTATCCGATTTTTCAGATGAACGATTCCACCAAATGATACAAAATTGGGTCATCAATGCCTCCAATGCAGGTGTTGGGTTCCTTCATATTTATTATGATGAAGATGGTGCATTCCAATATTGCTTGGTGCCATCAGAAGAAATTATTCCCATTTATGATGAGAGAAATGAATCCATGTTACGTGAAGTGATTCGATACTATGATATTGAAATGTTACGTGAAGGACGTGTGGAAACCTATCGCAAAGTAGAGTGGTGGACAGCGCATGATGTGACCTACTACACAGAGCGTGAAGGTGAATTCATCCAAGAAAGAAAAATGCCACATTGGATTATGACAGAAATTTGTGATGGTGAAGAAGTTTCCAAGGAATCACACAATTGGACAAGGGTACCCTTCATTCCATTGAAAAACAATGCACGTGAAATTACAGACTTGGAATTGGTGAAAAACTTGATTGATGCTTATGATTTGATCAGCAGTGAAGGCACCAATACATTGTTGGATTTGGTGGAATTGTATTGGGTCATTCAAGGATATGGAGCAGAAACAGCAAATGCCATCTCCAAGAAATTGCAAATCAACAAAGCAGTACACATCAATGATAGTAGTGGTAAAGTGGAAGCCAAACAAGTGGATTTGTCCATCACAGGTAGGTTGGATTGGTTGGAAGCATTGCGTAAAAACATCTTCCATTTTGGTATGGGTATTGACACAGAAAGTGACGATTGGGGTCAAAATGCCAGTGGTGTTTCCTTGCAATACCAATATGCAATGTTTCTTTTGAAAATCAGTGGTATTATGCCAGAAATCAAAAAAGGGATTCGTTCCTTGTATCAATTTGTGGTGGAAGATTACAACAGAAAAAATGGAACCAACTTTGATTGGAGAAAAATTCGTGTGGATTTGAATACCAGTGGTGTTACAGATAATACAGAAGCAGTGGATATTATTGTGGCATCCAAAGGGTTGCTCAGCAATAGAACTTTGCTCAGCAAACATCCATATGTGGAAGATGTCAATGAAGAATTACAGCGTTTGGCACAAGAGGCAGAGAAAGGAGAAGTGGAAGTATGACATTAATGGAATTGGAAGATATGGGTATTGGTGCAGAAGCTTGTCAAAAAATTTGGGCAGCTTTGGAAGAAAGCCAAAAGGGTAAAGAAGACTTGGAAACACAGTTGCGTAGTTGGCAAGAGGAATTGTTGGCAGAAAAAGAAGCAAAAGAAGCCAAAGAACGTGAGCAATACATCGATCGTTTAATTATGGAAGCTGGCGGTAAAAATGCAACTGCAATTCGTGCACTTTTGGCAGATGGTGATTTGCTTGTGGACGAATCTGGCAAAGTGGATATGAATTTGGATGGTGTACGCATCATTGCACCATATCTGTTCCAAGAAAAAGAAGAAAAAATTGATGGTACAGGCTATCGTTTTGGTAAAAAAAGTGAAAATGACATTATGAAAGCATTCAAATCTGGAATGCGTAGATAAGAGGAGGAATTGAATATGAGTATCAATACAATGGAATATGCAGCAGTGTTTATGCAAGAATTGGACAGCCAATTGGTGGAAGGTTCCACAACTGGTTGGATGGAAGAAAATGCAGGTCAAGTGCAATACAATGGTGGTGCAGAAGTCAAAATTCCACAAATGGACATGAGTGGTTTGGGTGATTATGACAGAGATGGTGGTTTTGTGAAAGGTTCTGTCACAGTCAGCTATGAAACCAAAACCATGACACAAGACAGAGGTAGAACCTTCCAATTGGATGCAATGGATGTGAATGAAACCAATTTCGCAGCAGTTGCAGGCAATGTAATGGGTGAATTCCAAAGAACAAAGGTGATTCCAGAAGTGGATGCATATCGTTATGCAAAACTCTATGAATTGGCAGAAGATGCCGGTGCAGTCAAAGAATACACACCAGATTCTGATACATTGTTGACCAATTTGATGGCAGATATTACAGAAATTCGTGACATTGTTGGCGATGGTGTGGAAGTGGTTGTGGCAATGTCTGCAAAAGTAGCAGGTCTTTTGGATATGGCAAAAGGTGGAAATGGTGTCATCCAAAGTGGCGTATTTAAGCAGGGGGCTGTGGAACTTAAGGTCAGAGAAATTGACAATTGTCCAGTGATTCGTGTACCTTCTGCTCGTTTCAAAACAGAATACACTTTCCAAGATGGTGTCAGCACAGGTGAAACAGATGGTGGCTTTGTGGCAACAGATGATGCTTTGGATATGAACTGGATTGTGGCAGTGAAACATGTGCCTATTGCAGTTTCCAAAACAGATGTCACAAGAATCTTTGATCCAATGACAAATCAAAATGCAAATGCTTGGAAAATTGATTATAGAAAATATCATGATCTTTGGGTGATGGACAATGGATTGGAAGGTGTTTTGGTGAATGTAACACCAGCACCAGAAGAAGATGATGATACAGATGCAGTTGTATAAGATTTGAGGTGATTGTCCAAGTGGTGGATACGATTATTGCAGAAGCAAATGCAGTCAAAGATGTAGAAAACGATACAGTATTTGCCTTTTTTGCAAAAAGAACGATGGAGATGGTGTTGGCATATTTGGAGCGTGAAGATTTGCCAGATGGACTCATTGGTGTTTGTGCAGAAATTGCTTTGGAACGATACGAGGACTATATGCTCCAAGAAGAAAGTGGTGGTGTCAAATCCATCACACAAGGGGAAATGGACATTACACTATTTGACCAAAGTGACAAAACAGTGGCAGATATATTGGAACAATATGTTTGGGAATTGAATCGATACAAGAAGGTGGTATGGTGATGTTTGAAAGAGTTGGACCAAGATTTAGAGAAATTACAGAAACAACATTTTATGATACATGCAAGGTAGTGCGATTGGATGAAAGCATCAACAACAATGGAGAATGTGTCCATGAAGATGTGATCATATGGGAAGATTTGCCATGTGCCATTTCTTGGGGCAATGGAACCATAGACAAAGATGGACTTACCTACAAAGAATCACAAGTGGGTGTTCTGATGTATCCAAAAGAAATCCATCTGGAATCTGGTTGCTATGTGATGTCACGCAAGAATGAAGGTCAATGGTGTGTAATTGGTGGCACAGAAAAGAATTACATCACCCATAGAGAACAGGTTATTTGTAGAATTACCCGTGTGTTGTAAGGTGGTGAACTATGGAAGAGTTAAAAAATGGAGTCATCAAGAGTCTGTATCAGGCGTTTGATTTGCCAATTTATTATGAAGATACGCCAAAAAGTGGATTGGAAGGTTGCTTTACAGTAGAAGAAGTGGAAACGGTAGAAACACCACTTTTGAATCGTAGATGGTCCAGAAAAACAAAGTTTCAAATTTCCTATTTTCCAAAACTCAGCTTAAATAGTTGGGAAGATTGTAGGCAAAAAACAGATGCATTGTATGAAATCTTGTTTTTGATAGGGGATACAGAAAAATTCATTGGCAGCGATATGTATATGGAACGTGGTGAGTTTGGCATCAAATTCTTTGTTTCCTATGCATACCAAGTGATGTATGAAGAAGAAAAAACATATATGGAACGATTGGAATACAATGGAGGGCAGGTGATTGGTTATGAAGAAAGCGAGTAAATTCACAAAAGAACAGTTATTGGGTAGCAAAACTTTGGGATTTCCAGTGGAATTGGTAGAAGCGGTTTTGGAAGATGGTAAAACCTACACAAAAGACGAAGCCAAAAAAGCACTAGAAGGCTATCAAAAAGGAAAAATGAAAACAGACAGTAAAAAAGAAGGAGGTAAATAAGTATGGCATTGGGTGGCGGTACCTATTTGGTACAAAATAAAGTATTGCCTGGGACATATATCAATTTCGTTTCCAAAGCGACTGCAATGGGCAGTCTTGGAGAACGTGGAACACTTTGTATTGGTATGGAAATGGACTGGGGATCTGATGAAATGATGACTATCGAATCATCAGAGTTTGAAACAGGGGTCAAAGCGGTTTTGGGTTATGATTATTTGGATGATGCAATGTTGCCATATCGTGAGATGTTTGCTGGTGCAAGTACATTGAAACTGTTCCGATTGAATGGTGGTACAAAGGCAAGTGTAACTTTAGAGGATTTGGTGGCAACAGCATTGTATGGAGGTGCAAGGGGAAATGATCTACAAGTTGCAGTTTCTGAAAATGTGGACGAAGACGATTATTTTGATATCCATACCTATTTGGATGGGGTTTTGGTAGATACACAAACGGTGGCAACCATTTCAGAATTGACAGACAACGATTATGTAACTTTCTCAGGTGATGGAGACTTGGTGGTTGCAGCAGCAGCAAATTTGACCGGTGGTACCACAACAGATACCACAGGCAGTGGATATACCAATTTCTTGGCAGCAGCAGAAGCAGAGGAATTCCAAGTGCTTGCATATGCTGGTGATGATGATACCACCAAAAAACTCTTTGTGAATTTCACAAAACGTTTGCGTGATGAAGAAGGTATCAAATTTGTAACAGTGCTTTACGATTATACAGATGCAGACTATGAAGGTATCATTTCTGTATCACCATCAGCGGATTTGGTGTATTGGGTTGCAGGTATGTCAGCTGGCGCAGAAGTCAATGAAAGCTTGACCAACACAGCATATACAGGTGAATATGTTGTGGATTGCAAGGATACCAAAAGCAACTATACCAAACGTTTGGAAGCTGGTGAATTTGTCTTTTATGCAGATGGTGATGATATGCGTGTTTTGCGTGACATCAACACATTTACATCCTATGAAAGTACAAAAAATAGTGATTTTTCTTCCAATCGTGTCATTCGTGTATTGGATAGTATTGGCAACGATGTAGCAAGAATTTTCAGTAGCTATTACTTGGGCAAACAAACCAACAATGCAAATGGACGTAATTTGTTGAAGGCAGAGCTCATTGCTTATCATGAACAATTGCAATCCATTGAAGCCATTGAAGATTTCACAGCAGATGATATTACTGTGGAAGCTGGCGATGAAAAACAAGATGTTGTTATCTATGAAACGGTGCAACCAACAGATGCAATGGAAAAATTGTATATGCGTGTAGAAGTGGTATAAGGAGGTGTGTGAATGGCTTATTTGAGAGCAAAAGATACGGTAAATGGTGCACTTGGCACTTGTTATGCAATCATTGACGACAATCGATATGAATTGATGCAAGTGAAGAATGTATCGGCAACAGTAACAAAAAATAAAACAGAAATTCCTATTTTGGGCATGACAGGGTTGCAATATAAAAGTGGTGGCTGGACTGGTAGTGGTACCATGACAGTGTATTATGTGTCCAGCTTGTTCCGTGAGTTGATGTTAGATTACATGAAAAATGGTGTGGATACCTACTTTGAATTGATGATCACCAATGAAGATCCTACAGGAGATTGTGGTACACAAACGGTGTTGTTGAAGGATGTAAACATCAATGAATTGTTGATGACCAAATTGGATGTGGAAGCAGATGCTTTGGATGAAGATTTGAAATTCACCTTTGGCGATGTGGATTTGTTGGATACCTTTACAGACTTGACATAAGGTGTATGTAAATATTCTGTAGGGGCAATCCTATGTGATCGCCCGTAAAACAAACAATACATCATCAAAATTGAATCAAAAAAATTGAATTAGAGAATGGGTTAAGAGAAATCCTCTTTTGCACAAAAGGCGGAAATTGCATCGCCCATTCTCTTTTTTTGCCAAAAATCAGTGAAAATCAAGAAAAGGAGGTAAATATGGAACAAAGTTATTTTTATAAAACAGAAAACTTCTTTCAAGAACAAGAAGTGTCTTTGAGTGAACGCTTATCAGAAATCAAATGGAAAATACGAGCCATAAACCAAAGAATGAATGAAGAAATTTGGAGAAAATCAGGCAAAAACAAAGATAAATACGAAATTGGTATTTTGGTTGCAAGCATTGTAGAACCAAAACTGACAGATGTTGCACTCCAAAAAGCATATGGAGTATATGGTGTGGAGAATGTATTGCTGAAAATGTTGACGCCTGGTGAGTTTGCAAATTTACAAAGGGCAGTGGAAGAAATCAATGGAGGAAGGAGGTAATGTATGTATCGTTTTTATTTGAAACAAGACAGTGACCAGATTTTATTGCCTGTGACACCATCAGAACTTTCCATCAAATATGGAAATCAAAATGAGTGTGTTTCTGTTTTGAACACAGGACAAGTCAATATTTTGAAACATAGAGGGTTGCAAGAAATTGAATTTACCATTTTGCTACCAGAAACCAGATGGAGCTTTGTGCAAGTGGAAAAAAGTTTCTATTCACCAGAATATTTCTTGAACTATTTCCTCAAATTCAAAGAATCCCAAAAGCCAGTACATTTGATCATTTTCAGACAATTGGCAGATGGAACAGAGTTGTTTTGTGGCAATACAGAGGTTTGTTTGGAGGAATATACCATCTTAGAAAAGGGTGGTGAACAAGGTGATTTTTGGGTCAATATGGTTTGGAAAGAATACAATGAAGCCAAAAGCATTGTCTACGAATGGACTGTCACAGAAACAGAAAGTACTCTTGTGGAGACGGGATATGAACGAGATTCCAAAGATGTGGCAGATACCTATACAGTGCAATCAGGTGATACTTTGTGGGCAATTGCAAAGAAAGAATATGGAGATGGCTCTTTGTATATGACATTGGCAAACAACAATGGCATTTCCAATCCAGACTTGATTTATCCAGGTCAGGTATTGACGTTATAAGGAGGTGAATGTATGGAAGTACAAGTGTTGATTGGTCATAATGAAGTGATTTATGATGCAACACCCATTATTTTGGAAGGTTTGGTATGGGAAAGCAATATCACAGGCAGTGCGGGTGAATTGCGATTTTCCTTGAAACGAGATGGCATCACAGAATTTACAGAGGGTGACTGTGTTTTGTTTTTGGTGGATGGACTCCTAACCTTTATGGGTTATGTGGTTTCCAAAGAAAGAACCAGTGCACAAATCATTTCGGTTGTGGCATATGATCAGTTGTTTTATATGGGTAAAAACATAGATTCTATGGTGTATTGGAACCAAACAGCAACACAAATCTTGCAAACCTTAGCAGAAAAACATGGGTTTGTTATGGGTGATATTGCAGACACAGAATGGATCATTCCGCAACGAATTGAAGCAGGTCAAAGCATTTTGGATATCATCTATTCGGCATTGGATATGACCCAAAAGGCAACAGGAAACGAATTCTTTTTGTATGACGTTGGCGGTATGTTGTATTTGCAAAACAAAACAGATTTGATGGTGCCTGTTATGTTGGGATATGATGGTGGCATTTCAGAATATTACTACAAAACAGATATCAGCGAAGATACCTACAATTCAGTGGCTTTGTACTACACACAAGATGGTGAAAAACAGGTGGTCTATGTTTCCAATATCCCTGACAAAATTGAGGAATGGGGCGGTTTGCAGTATGTGCAATCTGTGGAATATGGCTTGAATGCAGCACAAATGGAATTGGTTGCAACAGAAATTTTGGCAGAAAAAGGACGTGTTTCCAAAAGTCTTGTGGTAGAAAACATCAATGGGGATTATTTGTTGAGAGCAGGCTATACCATTGGCATGTATATTCCAGATTTAGCGGAAATCGGCATAGATGGAGCTGTTTTGATTGAATCCTGTGAACATACCTTTTCTGATGGAATGCATAAAACCAAATTGACCATAAGAATGGAGGATGTGGAATGATTTTGAAGGAGTTTTTGCAAGAAAAAAACCATTTACCAGAAGATAAGCAAGTTTTGGTGTCCAAGCGTTTTACAAAGGATGGAGCACCAATTCTTTGGACTTTGCAAGGTATCACAGAAGGTGACTATCGAAAAAGCAAACAAAAAGAAAAAGATCCTTGGGTGGCTTTGTGTTTGGCAACCATAACCTATCCAAATTTACAAGATGAAATGCTATGGGAAAGCTATGGAGTGACAAATGCAGCAAGTTTGTTGAAGGAGATGTTATATCCAGCAGAGTATGGATATTTGTTGGAACAAGTGAAGTTGCAAAACGGATTTGATATACGTAGAAAGGAACTCAAGGAAGAAGCAAAAAAGGCATAAAGGAGGGTATAGGCTTAGCAGATTACGCAGCTTATGCACTCCGCAACTATAAAATCACACCAAAAGAATGGTGCAAAATGGAAGTGCCTGAATGCATGTTCATATGTGGTGTCATTGATTTGGAATTGGAGCAAATGCGAAAGAAGGAGGTGAATTGAAATGTGGTTGGACTGGATTTTAGAAGGAAGGAACAAGCTGTTTGCAAATATTTCTATGTGGATGGAAGAACTGGCATTTTCAGAAGATAGGTTAGAAGACTATATGTTGGAAGAAGATGCATTTACATCCACCAAGAACAACATCACAACAGAAGAAGTCATTGATTTTCCAAAAAGAGCAGATTCATTTGCAGAAGATGCATTGGAACAAAGAATCAAACAAGAGATGGAATTGTGGATGCCAGATGTACAAAAAGAAACGTCTTATGTGGCAGAATCATTGGTGCAAAGAGAAGCAACAGAAGAAAATTCAGATGCATTAGAAATGAAAGAAAACACACCAGAAGCTAAGGACATAGTATCGGTGTGGCAACAGTTAGAAACCTTTTTAGAACCAATGGCATCAGAATCTATAGGAGGTACATCTTTATGGCAAAGTGGATTTTTATCAGAAATGGAAGAATCGCCAATTGTTACAGAAAACACAACGCAAAAGAGTATTTTACTGGAGCAAATGGAGTTGGAAGAACAACAAAGAACACAAGTGCATGAAATAGCACAAATTACAGAAGAAAATAGAAAAAAACTTGCAAATGAAACAAAAATTGTAGAGCCTACAGCAACAGAAGTGGATATCAATTCCATTATGGAACAATTGGAGAAACGGCTTTGGGCAAAGAGACAAAAGGGTTGCAACAGAACCCTATCCAGATAGGAGGTGACATATGGTAGATGTAATCAAACAATTGGCAATGGATGCAATTGGTTCCACTTCTTTTGCAGATATTTGTGTGGGAGTGGTGACCAGTGCATCACCTTTGCAAATTCAACTAGAAGAAGGCATGGTATTGGAAGAACGCTTTTTGATTTTATCGAAAAATGTGACAGAACATGAAGAAACAGGAACCCTTTATTCGCAAACAACCAATGGTTATGCAATTCAAAATGCATATCTTATGGTGCGTAGTTTGGCATTGACAACAGGAGAACAAGTGATTTTAATGAAGGCAAATGGAGGTCAGACGTATGTGGTTTTGGACAGGGTAGGAGGTGTATAAAATGGTTCCAACAACAAGCAGTTATAGCAGTGCAACAACAGTAGAAACAACAACCTATGCCAATAAAACCTATTATCTCAACGAAACAAAATCAGAAATTCGTGGAGATGTGGATAGTTTAGATGCAGTGAAACAAGCCATTTGGAAGATTTTGCAAACAGAACGATACCAATATCTCATTTATGATTGGAATTATGGTGTGGAGCTTGGCGATTTGTTTGGCAAAAGTGCCAGTTTTGTCATTCCAGAATTGCAAAGACGCATTACAGAAGCTTTGGTTTGGGATGATCGCATAGAAAGTGTAGGAGATTTCACATTTTCTCATAGCGGTGGAGAAGTGGTGGCAGAATTTGTGGTATATACAAAATATGGAGAAGTGACAGCAGAAAGTGTGGTGACAATTTAATGTATGAATCTTATGAAGAATTGATGGAAAGAAAATTGAGTTTGGTGGATGACAAACGTGACAAACGACAAGGTAGTTTGATTTACGATGCAATGGCACCCAATGCAGCAGAAACAGCAACCTATTATGCAGAGTTGGCGTTTTTGATGGATCGCACCTTTGGCGATACAGCAACAGGAGACGATTTGACCAGAAGATGTGCAGAACGTGGTATTATTCGAAAAGATGCGACACAAGCCACCATCTATGGGGAATTGTTGGATGCAGATGGTGCGATTTACGAAGCGGCAGAAGGCAATCGTTTTTCTTTGGAAGGACAATACTATACCCTTTCTGGCATGGAAGATGGAAGATATGTATTTCTTTCAGAAACCTATGGAGAAAGTGGAAATTACTATCTTGGTGAGATTTTGCCAGTACAACATTTGGAAGGTTTGGCAACTGCAAATTTGACAGAAATCAGAACCGATGGTGAAGATGCAGAAGATGATGAAACCCTAAGAAGTCGATATTTGGCAAGTTTTTCAACAACTGTTTTTGGTGGCAATGTAGCAGATTATACACAGAAATTGACAGCAATGGAAGTGGTTGGTGGTGTCAAAGTATATCCTGTTTGGGATGGCGGTGGTACTGTCAAAATTGTATTTGTGGATCGAAGTTACGAAAAACCAACGGATACAGAAGTGGAAGAAGTGCAAACTACATTAGACCCAGAAGAACGTGGACTTGGCTATGGTGTGGCACCCATTGGACATAAAGTACATGTAGAAGGTGTATCAGAAGTGGAATGTACCATTACATTTGATTTGACTTTGCAAACAGATGCAGTGGAAGAAACGGTTGTAGCAGCAATTGAAGAAGCATTGGAAGCATACATGAGTGAAGTGCGTGCAACTTGGGCAGATAAAGAGTATTTGGTGGTTCGTATCAGTTATTTGGAAGCCAGAATCTTGGAAACAACAGGTGTTTTGGATGTTGCCAATTGTACCATAAATGGAGTGGATGGCAATTTGACCATTGGTGCAGATGAAATTCCCATTTTGGCTAGTGTGGAGGTGACAACATGAGTGAGCGGTATATGAAATATATCCCTTTGGTGTTGGAGGATTATACAGAAATCAATACACTTGCTGATTTGGAAGATGTGTTTCTGGAAGAAATGGAAGATGCGAAGTCAGAAATTTTTGAAAACCAATGGATTACAACCAGTAGAGAAAGTGGTTTGAAACGCTTGGCTACCATTATGAATTTGACAGAAACCTATGAAACCATTGAAGATTTACGAGAATTGGTGTTGCTCTATTGGAATAGCAACCAAGATTATACGTACTACTATTTGTTGGATTTCTTGGACGTATTTTGTGGTGAAGATGCATATACAGTGGATATGCAGTATGAAAATTATTTTTTGAAGGTGGTTTTGGCGTTGTCTGTAAAGGAAAAACAAACCACATTGCAAAAGAAATTGCGTGAATGGATTCCAGCAAATCTGGATTGTATGGTATATTTGGATACCAATACTTATGGAATCATTGGAAATATGACACATAGCCAACTGAATTTGTCAGGAATTACCATTGGTGAATTGCCATATGAGGACTTGGAACTGTATATTTCATAAAGAAAATGCAAAATCATCAAAAAAACATTGCAGTATCCTTGTTTTTATGGTAAAATAGGTATGATTTTTCAGCAAGAAGTGCTTGAAAAAAGGAGATTTATTTAGGAGGATACGGAAATGACAACAATTGGTTTGATTTTAAGTGTTATTATGATGGTAGATGCAGTTGGACTTTGTGTGATTATTTTAATGCAATCCAAACGTGCTGCTGGCTTGGGCGCTATCGGAGGCGACAATGGCGGTGGAGATTCTTACTGGAGCAAAAATAAAAGTAGTTCAGTAGAAGGCACATTGGAAAAATACACAAAAATTGGTGGCGCAATCTTTATGATTCTTGCGTTTGCAATTAATTTGGTTGGTTAAAATAAGACTAAGAGGAGATGCAGAAATGCATCTCTTTTTTTCTCTAATAAAAATTTATTTCTTGTATATTTAATATATAACTATTTGTTATCGTAGGGGAAGATAGTATCTTCCCGCAAATATAACCAAACCAACAGAAAGGAGAATATAAATGAGTGAATTATTTAAGGATCGAAAAGAAATTATTTTATCATATATCAATCATCCAGAATATGTTCCATTGAAACGAAAGGAAATGAGTCTTTTGATGGAAGTACCAAAAAGCGATATGGATGTATTTGACGGTATTTTAGACGAATTGGTGAAAGAAGGCAATGTCATCGAAACCAAAAAGAAGAAAATCATGTCTTTGGCACAAGCAAACATGGGCAAAGGAACTTTTTTGGCACATCCAAAGGGATATGGCTTCATTTCTCGTGAAGATGGCGAAGATATCTTTATTCCAACCAGTGAAGTGGCAGGTGCAATGCAAAGAGACACTGTTTTGTATAAAATCATCAATCCAGCAGGTGCAGGTAAAAAAGCAGATGGTATCGTTATCAAAATCTTGGAACGTGGTGTCAGTCGTGTGGTTGGTTTGTATCAACCAGGGAAAAGCTTTGGTTTTGTCGTAGCAGATGATAAAAAAATGGCAAAGGATATTTTTATTGCCAAAAAATACACCATGGGTGCTGTTGCTGGACACAAAGTGGTTGTGGAAATCATTGATTATGGTGAAAACAAAAAGAATCCAGAAGGTAAAATCGTAGAAATCTTGGGTCATATCAACGATCCAGGTGTGGATATTCTGTCCATTATTCGCAAACATGAATTGGCAGTGGAGTTCCCACAAGAGGTTTATGCAGAAATTGAAAACATTCCAGAAGAAGTGTTGGAAGCAGACAAAGCAAATAGAGTGGACTTGCGTGATACATTGACCATCACCATTGATGGCGAAGATGCAAAGGACTTGGATGATGCAGTTACTTTGGAAAAATTGTCCAATGGCAACTATAAATTAGGAGTACACATTGCAGATGTATCCCATTATGTGCATGAACATACAGAGTTGAACAACGAAGGGTATAGAAGAGGAACCAGTGTTTATTTGGTGGATCGAGTGATTCCCATGTTGCCACATAAACTGAGCAATGGCTTGTGTTCTTTGAATCCAAATGTGGATCGTTTGACCATGAGTTGTATCATGGAAATTGATGGTTCTGGTACAGTTGTGGATCAACAAATTTGCGAATCCATCATCAATTCCAATTATCGTATGACCTATAGCAAGGTGCGTGAACTCATCGAAGACAAAACACCAGAGCTTGTGGAAGCAAACAAAGAAATTATACCAATGCTGATGGAAATGAATGAATTGCGTATGATTCTTGGAGAAAAACGAAAGAAACGTGGTGCAATCAATTTCGATTTGCCAGAATCTAAGATTATTTTGGATGAAAAAGGGAAACC
Organism: Chakrabartyella piscis; assembly: GCA_030067835.1. Taxonomy (GTDB): domain Bacteria; phylum Bacillota; class Clostridia; order Lachnospirales; family Anaerotignaceae; genus Chakrabartyella; species Chakrabartyella piscis. The sequence continues at coordinate 2,003,568 of CP092441.1, read as the reverse complement.
AATTGAAATTCATCCATATGAACGCAGCATTGCAACCAACTTAATTGAAGAATTTATGTTGGTGGCAAATGAAACGGTGGCAGAAACTGCATTTTGGCAAGAAATACCTTTCGTATATCGAAACCATGCAGAACCAGATGATGCAAAAATGGAAAAAATGGAACAATTTATTCGTGGGTTCCATTATTATTTGAAGAAAAAAGATGGTGAAATTCATCCACGTGAGTTGCAACGTGTGTTGCAGGATGTGGAAGGAAAAGAAGAAGAACGTGTCATTACAAGGGTGCTTTTGCGTTCTATGATGCAAGCAAGATATAGTGGTGATAATGTGGGACATTTTGGTTTGGCAGCAAAATACTACAGCCATTTCACATCACCCATTAGAAGATATCCAGATTTGCAAAGTCATCGTATGTTGAAAAAAATGTTGCATGGTGAATTCAATGAAGCAGTCGCTGGCGAATATCGTGACATTGTGGCAGAAGTGTCAGCACATTGTTCCAAAAGAGAACGTATTGCAGAAGAAGCAGAACGTGATACAGTTCAACTGAAAAAGGTGGAATATATGTCTAAACATGTGGGTGAAGTGTTCGAAGGTATCATTGCAGGCGTAACAGGCTTTGGTTTGTTTGTGGAATTGCCCAATACTGTAGAAGGCATGATTGCTTTGGCAGATTTGAATGACGATTACTACGAATTCGATGAAAAGAAAATGTTGGTTGCTGGTAAACGAAAAGGCAAAATCTACGCTTTGGGTGATCATGTAGAAGTATATGTAGCGAAAGTTTCTAAAGAGTTGGGAACTATTGACTTTATGTTTGAAAATTAATTCATGCATCTTAAAAATAGGATTCATAGAAAAATCCAATACAAGGATGAAATATTCTTTTTGTATATTGGATTTTTCTTTTTTGGGAAATGTAGGAAAAATCACAAAAAAACATACAATCAGCTGTAATAATAGAATATGTTTGTAAAAAACATAAGCAAATTGCATATATTTATGGTGAATTTTTTGTCAAAATGGCGGTTGTAAGTGGGGATGAAATATTGTACAATAAAACAAAGTGTATACAGTATAAAGAAATAGAGGGACTTTTTTGAAAAACATAAGATTGAAAGCAAGAGCAAAAATCAACTTGACTTTGGATGTGGTTGGCAAAAGAGAAGACGGGTACCACCTGTTGGAAAGTGTCATGCAAACAGTCGCACTGTACGATGGCATTACCATAGAACGCATTCCAGAGGATGAAATCATCATCGAAGCAAACTTACGATGGTTGCCAACAGACAGAAGAAATCTTGCCTATAGGGCAGCGGAATTGATGCGTGAAACCTATTCCATCACAGAAGGTGTAAAAATTCAGATGGATAAGCGGATTCCTGTTGCGGCAGGACTTGCTGGTGGAAGTGCAGATTGTGCAGCTGTTTTGGTTGGTATGAATCGGTTGTTTTCTTTGGGTGTGAAAAAAAGGGAGTTGCAAAGATTAGGTGCAATTTTAGGCTCAGATATTCCATACTGTATCCAAAGGGGAACTGCTTTGGCAGAAGGTGTTGGTGATGTTTTGACACCAATAAAGAAGGGTTGCCCGATGTGTTATGTGGTTTTGGCAAAATTGCCAGTCAGCATGTCTACAGCAGTGGTATATGGTGGTTTGCAATTGGATGAAACCATAGTGCATCCAGATACAAAAGGGATGCTTGCAGCAATGGAAGCTGGTGATGTGCAAGCTATGGGACGTTGTTTGGGAAATGTATTGGAAACAGTATCCATACCCATGCAACCCAAAATTGCACAATTGAAACAAGAAATGATTGCTTTGGGCGCAGAAGGAGCGTTGATGAGTGGAAGTGGTCCAACTGTGTTTGGATTGTTTCAAGAAGAAGCGGTGGCAAAGAAGGTTGCAACAAAAATCAGACGTAAGTTTGGTTTGAAAGAAGTGTTTGTGACACGTATTTATCACTGAGATTGGGAAGGAGAAAAGGTATGATAGAAGCAAAATTCAACATCAATAGCAATGAATATTTACCACTACGTGATGTGGTGTTTAACGCTTTGAGAGAAGCGATTTTAATAGGTCAATTGGTTCCGGGGGAACGTTTGATGGAAAATCAATTGGCAGAAAAATTGGGTGTTAGCAGAACACCTGTTAGAGAAGCACTTCGTATGTTGGAGTTGGAAAACTTGGTGGAATTGGTGCCAAGAAAAGGTGCCCAAGTTTTGGATATGACAGAAAAAGACATTGTCAATATCTTGGAAGTGAGAAGTGCACTGGAAGGTTTGGCAACTGGTTTGGCTTGTACAAAAATGACCAAAGAAGATATTTTGGAATTGCGTAGCTTGCAAGCCTCCTTTGAACATGCCATTGAAGAAGGCGATCGTGAACGAATTGCTGTGTTGGATGAAAACTTCCATGATTTGATTTTGAAATCCACAGGAAATGATAAATTGATTCAAATTTACGAAAACTTGCGTATCCAATTGTATCGCTATCGTATGGCGCATTTGAAATTGGATAGCAGTATTACAGCAATCATTGCACACCATAGAAATATTTTGCGTGCCATCGAAAATCACGACAAAGAAGAAGGTGCAACAGTGGCACAAGGTCACATCAAATATCATACAGAATTTATTTTGCGTTCTTTGCGTAGTAAATAAAACCCCAATGCGTTTTCTGGAATTTCTGGAAGACGCATTTTTTATATGAAATCATATCAGATTTTCTTCAAAAGCCACTTTTGGGTGCTGCAATTGCAAGTCAGTTCATACATTTTATCTACACCATTTATGGAGCTGATACAATGAAAGTGTAGGGTGTCAGAGCCAGAAAAACGATCTTTTCTCTTTTCTAAAATTTTTGCAATGGATACCACAATCCAATCTTCTTTTTCTTTCACACGAAAACGTACAGGTGTCACAACACCATGTTCATCTGTCCATGAAATGACATCAATGGGTTTATTGATGAGTTTCATAAAAATCCCTCCTTTTGTGATGAAAGCAATCCTATCCATTACATTATACACGAACACATATTCTATTTCAATGGTTTTTTGTGGAAAAACAAGAAAATATGTTCCCGTATATATGAAAAAATATATGTGGTGGACAAAAATAAACAAGTGTATTGTTGTATGACAAGGTTGCGTTAAAGTGAAAAAAATATCAAAGAAATTATGAAAATCATGGGAAATTTCGTGATTTTTTTGATGTAAACGAAACTAATCGAAAGCATATCTTGTATGACAATGAAGAGCTTTGTGTAAAATACGCATAAAAAAGAACTGTGGAAATACAAATTAATATATATAACATACAATTTATATGGTGATGGTATACAAAAAACCTATAAAGTGCATATAAATTGTACTTTTTTAAAAACTATGTTGTATTTCTTAGGAAAATTGTTGCATATTTATCAAAAGGAAGATATAATGTATACACAAACAAAAGATTACTGCATCAATCTTATAAATGAAACACAGATTATATGTGGTTTGTTGACAATATCGACAAATTGAATCTGTGGACAAAGAAAATACAGTGGTCAATCAATACTATGGTGAAATTGGTAATGAAATATCATAGTAAAAAAGGAAAGGGTGGTGAAAGATATGGTTGTAGATGATAAACGAATACGAATCATAACAGGCCACTATGGCAGTGGAAAAACAGAATTCGCTGTCAATTATGTAAAGAAGCTGAATGCAGAAAATAAGAAGGTTGCAATTGCCGATTTGGATATTGTCAATTTGTATTTTCGCTCCAGAGAAAGAAGTGCAGAACTGAGAGAAGCAGGAATTACAGTGATTTCTTCTTCTGTAGAGGGCGATTCTTTGGATGTTCCAGCAGTGTCTGGAGCAATGTCAATGCCAGTTCGAGATAAAAGCTTCGAATATGTGGTGGATCTTGGTGGCAATGATGTGGGAACTTTGGTTTTGGGTCGCTTGAAACCAATTATGGATCGCAATGAAGTGGATTTGTTTATGGTGGTGAATACGTATCGACCAGATACCGCAACGCCAGAAGGTGTCATTGCATTGATGAAACAACTGGAAGCAGGAGCAGAAATGCCAGTGACTGGGTTCATCAACAACACCAATTTGATTAGAGAAACAACGGCAAATGCCTTGTTAGATGGGAATGCTGTTTTGGAGGAAGTTTCTAGAAGAACAGGAGTACCCATCAAATATACTTCCTATGTGGAAGATGTGTTGCAAGAAGAAATTCCCATTGAGATTTCGGGTGAAAGATTCCCAATGCAATTCAATATGAGAAAAGAATGGATGTAAGCTGTGTATACTATGGAGGTGTATTGTAAATGGCAAAAGGTAGAGTAATCATTGATGAAACAATCTGTAAAGGTTGCGAATTGTGTGTTTCGGTCTGTCCAAAACATATCTTGAAATTGTCTGAAACAAAAACAAATTCTGCTGGTTATAGTCCAGCAGAAATGATCAGTGACGATTGTATCGCTTGTACAAGCTGTGCAAAAATGTGTCCAGATTGTGCAATTACAGTAGAAAAATTCGATTAAGAGAGGAGGATAACACAATGGCAAAGTATTTGATGAAAGGCAATGAAGCAATTGGCAAAGCAGCAATCGAGGCAGGATGTAAGTATTTCTTCGGATATCCTATTACACCACAAAGTGAAGTGCCTGAATATTTATCCAGCGAATTGCCAAAAGTAGGTGGCGTATTCGTGCAAGCAGAATCTGAAGTAGCAGCAATCAACATGGTATATGGCGCAGCAGCAGCTGGCGCTCGTGTTTTGACAAGTTCTTCTTCTCCTGGTATCGCTTTGAAACAAGAAGGTATTGGCTACTTGACAAATGCATCTCTTCCAGCAGTTATTGTAAATATGATGCGTGGGGGTCCAGGTCTTGGTACCATCCAACCAGGTCAAGCAGATTATAATATGACAGTCAAAGGTGGCTCCAATGGGGATTACCGCAATATCGTTATGGCTCCTGCATCTGTGCAAGAAGCAGTGGATATGATGATGGAAGCTTTCGATTTGGCAGATTACTACAGAATTCCTGTTATGGTTATGTCTGATGGTTTGATTGGTCAAATGATGGAACCTGTTTCCTTCGATTACAAACCTTGTAAAGAATTGCCTCCAAAAGATTGGGCACTTACTGGTATGGGTGAAGGTAAAAAACATATGGTAGAAAACTTGGTTATGGATGCTGACGAATGTGAAGCATGGAACCATGACCACTTCAAAGTATACAATGCAATTGAAGCAGCAGAACAAGATTGGGAAGATTTTATGATGGAAGATGCAGAATATGCATTCACATCCTATGGTACTTCTGCTAGAATTGCAAAAACAGCAATTGGCATTTTGCGTGAAAAAGGTTATAAAGTTGGGATGATTCGTCCTAAGAAATTGTGGCCATTCCCGATAAAAGCATTCGAACTCCACGATGCAAAAATCAAGAAATATCTTGATGTGGAAATGAGTATGGGTCAAATGGTAGGTGATGTTGCATTGGCTTGTGGCGATGCATCCAAAATCGAATTCTATGGTCGTGTGGGTGGTAACATTCCTACAGTAGATGAATTCGTTGCATTTGGCGAAAAAGTTATGGGAGGTGACAAATAATGTCTATCATTTTCAAAAAAACAAGAGCTTTGACAGATCTCAAAATGCACTACTGTCCAGGTTGTGCACATGGTATCGTACATAGATTGGTTGCAGAAGTATTGGAAGAAATGGATGAAGATAAAAACACAATTATCGCTGTTCCAGTAGGTTGTGCTGTATTTGCAAATAAATATTTCAACTTCGATTCCATCCAATCTGCTCATGGACGTGCACCAGCAACAGCAACTGGTATCAAAAGAGTACATCCAGATAAATTGGTTATGACATATCAAGGTGATGGTGACTTGGCTTCCATCGGTACAGCTGAAATCGTTCATGCTGCTGCTCGTGGTGAAAAAATCACAACCATCTTCATCAATAATGGTATTTATGGTATGACAGGTGGTCAAATGGCACCTACTACATTGCCAGGTATGAAAGCAACAACTGCAAAAGCAGGTCGTGATCCACAAATCAATGGTAATCCAATTCGTATGAGTGAAATGCTTTCCACATTGGATGGTCCAGCTTATATTGAACGTGTCAGCGTTTCCACACCTGCACAAGTAACAAAAGCAAAAATGGCAATTCGCAAAGCTTTGGAAATGCAAAAAGCAGGTCTTGGCTTTACAATGGTTGAAGTTGTATCCAGTTGCCCAACAAACTGGGGTGTAACTCCTGTCAAAGCAATGGAATTCATTCGTGAAAAAATGATTCCTTACTATCCTTTGGGAGTTTATAAAGATGTGACAGCAGAGGAGGGCAAATAAGATGAAAGATATTAAAATTTGTTGTGCTGGCTTTGGTGGACAAGGAACTTTGTCCATGGGTAAAATTTTGGCATATGCTGGAATGTTAGAAGGCAAAGAAGTAACTTGGAGTCCTTCTTATGGTCCAGAAATGCGTGGTGGTACTGCAAACTGTCACGTTGTGATTTCTGATACACCAGTAGGTTCTCCAGTTGTAACAGAAAATGCATCTTGTGTAATCGCAATGAACCAACCATCTCTTGATAAATTTGCTGAAGTTTTGGCAGATGATGGTGCTTTGGTTGTCAATGCAGACTTGGCGACATACAATGGCGAAAAAGAAGTTCGTTTGCTTTCTGTTCCTGCAAACACATTGGCAACAAAAGAATTTGGTGGCACTAGACTTGCAAACATCGTTTTGTTGGGTGCTGTTGTATATGCAACAAACTGTGTATCTGTAGATTTCGTAGACAGTGCATTTGAACACGTGTTTAGTGGTGCAAAATCCAAATTTGTTCCTGATAACAAAAAAGCATTTGCATTGGGTTATGACTTTGCAAAATCTTTGTAATTCTTTCTAAAAATTCTAATTGATGAACATTTGAGGCGGTGGAGTTCCACCGCCTCAGACTGTCAAAAAAGTCAGCATAAGCTGGCTTTTTTGGTATAATGAGGTTGAGGTGATGACAAATGTTGAGTAAAGAAGAAATCAAAAGAACATCAGTAGAAATCATAAACATAGATATGCTCGTTCCAGAAAATCATTTATTAAGAAAAATAGATAAAGCCGTAGATTTTAATGAAATTTATTCATTTGTGGAAGATTTGTACTGCTCAAACAACGGCAGACCTAGCGTTGACCCTGTTGTTCTCTTTAAAATGGTGTTTATCCAACATTTGTATGGAATTCGCTCTTTACGCCAAACGGTAAAAGAAATTGAAATGAATATTGCCTATCGCTGGTTTTTGGGCTATACCCTCAATGATAGTATTCCGCACTTTGCTACCATTAGTTATAACTTCAACAATAGATTTAAAGAAACAGTGGTAGAAAAAATTTTCGCTTGGATTTTAGGTGAAGTTGAGAAAAAAGGATATTTACGTCCAGAAGTTGTGTTTATAGATGCAACGCATATCAAGGCAAATGCAAATTTAAAGAAAAACATCAAAAAAGAAATACCTGTTGCAGCTAAAAAGTATGAAAAGCAACTTTTTGAAGAAATCAATAAAGACAGAGAAGATAATGGAAAAAAGCCTTTTGATGATAAAAATGACCCTCCAAGAACAAAAACAATCACCACTTCTACAACAGATCCAGACAGCGGTTTGTTCCATAAGGGCGAACATAAAAAGTGCTTTGCATATGGTGCACATACCGTTTGCGATAAAAATAACTTTGTATTAGAAACCGTTGTAACACCTGGAAACATCCATGATAGTGTTGTATTTGATGAGGTTTATCATAAAGTGACAGAAAAATATCCAGAAATACAAGTGATTACAGCTGATGCAGGATACAAAACCCCATGGATTTGCAAGCAAATATTTGATGATGGAAGAATACCCTCTTTGCCTTACAAAAGACCAGTGACGAAAAAAGGAAATTCACCATGGTATGAGTATGTTTTTGATGAATACTACAACTGCATCATTTGCCCAGAATATCACGTTTTACCATATACAACCACCAATCGAGATGGCTATAGAGAATTTAAAAGTTACAGTTATATTTGCGAAAAATGTGAAAATCTTTCAAGGTGTACCGAAAGCAAAGACCACAGAAAGGTAGTCACCAAGCACATCTGGTGGAAATATTTAGAAAAGGCAGAGGATGTGCGGCATTCTCCATTAGGAAAAGACACCTATGCGTTGAGGAGCCAAACCATAGAACGGGTTTTTGCAGACGCAAAGGAGAAGCACGCAATGCGATATACATATCATAAAGGCTTGGCTCAGGTTTCAAAATGGGTGAAGCTTAAATTCGCTGCAATGAACTTAAAAAAACTGGCAACATGGAGTAGTAAGCAGTATATGTTGTTTGTAGAATATGCGTTATTTATACGAAAGAACCCTATTCCAAGGTGCGGAATAGGGTTCTTTGACAGTCTGAGGCGGTGGAGTTCCACCGCCTTTTTTGTAGAGTATTTATATAATGTGTAGTGAAGCAGGAAAATGATTGTGATAATTTTAGGTTTTAATTTTTTCATATATTAGAGCTTTTTAGACCGTACCTTTTGACACCAAAAGGTACCCCAAAAGTGCCACTCTTTGCGAAGGCGTGGAGCCACGCTATAAGGTGGTCAAGATGGGTCATCACTTTGCGAGCAAAGCCACCTACGGTGTCCGCCACTTCTTTGGCGGTGAGTTCTTATATATCCCCCTGGAAGTAAGATGTGTAGTGGTGTAAATCCTACGATTAGACCGTGAGTGACAAGCCCCTCACCTCTTGATTACGGATTCAAAAAATCTTGATATTTATGTTTGTGTAGGGGATGGCGTCCTCGACATCCCGCTATTAGAATTAAATAATTTATCAAATGACTTTTGATTTCCACTCAGCCTTTGCTTGCAAAGCGGAATCCTCTCAATTTATTACTAGTGAAAATTTCAATAAGCGTCTCTAGCCATGAAGGAAGTTTGCTCGAATATAAATTATTTCTCTAGCCAATTGGATTCCACCTTGCAAGGGAGTTTCGAGGGGTCGCAGCCCCTTGAACCGTGCTCCACGCTTCGGAAGTAGTGGTGGATTTTGGACTCGCCGCCAAAGATATGGCGGTCACACGTAGTGTGATTTTGCTTGCAAAATGATGACCCCTTTTCTCCAGTGAAAAGTAAGGTCTTAATGATCTAAAACTTGAATAAATTCCTGCCCAAAATTAATTCACAAACATCCTAAACAGGTGACGAAACGTCATCCCTACAACTCAAACGTTACTACAGATTATAAGCATAATCAGAATATTCAAATTGAGAAAATAAAAAGGACACCTATTTTATAGATGTCCCAATCACATGCAATTCTTTATTTCCCAAACAATCGTTTCATTTTCTCTTGGATACGTTTTCTGTCTTCAGAATCATCCAAAATCACATATTCACTATCTGTTTGTTCCAATTTCATACCATCATGGATACCATTAGGCAAATCTCCAATTGGAATATCCACCATTTTTTTGTTTTCTAACTCACAAACTGCAAAATTCCCTTCCAAACGATCAATTGTCAGCTTCATAGATTAATACTCCGTTTCCCAAGAAATATTTGTGCCATCACAAGTTGCAACAATGGTACCATTGGTATCTGTGCGATATACAGTGATGTTACGTTCTGCAAATCGTTCTAAAATTTCTTCATGTGGATGACTATAAGAATTGTTTGCACCACAGGAAATAACTACATATTTCGGATTCACTGCATTTAAGAAATCTTCTGTATTGGAAGTGGTGCTACCATGATGACCTGCTTGGAACACATCACCATGCAAATCCAAACCAGTACCCAACATATCTGACTCTGCTTCAGCTTCTGCATCACCAGTGAACACAAAGGAATTTTCACCATGAATCAATTGGATGGAAACAGACCAGTTGTTCATATCATCGCCATAATCCCAAACAGGTCCCAAAATGGTGAAGGTACAATCGCCTAAAGTATATGTATCGCCAACAATGGGTTCTGTTGCGGTTAGACCTTTGTTTGCAATGGAATCCAACATATCTTCGTAAGTTTGGGTGGTAGAAGTGGCATTTGGCAAAAGCACAGTTCCAATGTCAAATGCATCAATGACATCATCCATACCACCAACATGATCTTCATGTGGATGTGTTGGAATTACAAAATCTAAGGTTTCTACACCATATGCCTGTAAAGTGGAAACCACCAAATCACCATCTTCATTGTTACCAGCATCAATGAGCATATTTTTACCAGCAGCTTGAATCAAAGTGCTGTCTGCTTGTCCAACATCCAAGAACACAATACGCAAATCATCGCTTGCTGCAATGGTAGATGCTGTAGAAGTGGCGGTTGTAGTGGAAAACTGTGCCAAAAGTGAATCCAATGAAAAGTCTTCAGCTGCTGTTAATCTTCCAAATCCAATCAATAAGAGTGCAATGATAAAAGAGGTTATTTTTTTGGTAAATGCCTTTTGTTTTTTGGTGCGTCGTCTTTTAGCCATATAAAAATCCTTTCGTTGGTTACAATAGATATGTATAGTATATCTGAAAAAAGATGTTTTTTCAACTGCAAAACAAAAGGGGACAAGCACCTAAGTTTGATTTTTTCATATGTAAGAAGTGAAGACGTATATCAAAATGGGAGATGATACTTTGAGCGAATATGAAAAATATTATGAAGCGGTATATGGAAACCAAGAGCAAAAAGCATTGCCAAATACTTGTACCTCTGACTGCTTTTGGGATTGTGAACAGAACAATACTTGTGCTTCTGGAACATGTGACACAGGAACTACAGTAGATGGTGGTTGTACAGAATCTTGTCAAAACTGTGTATGCTGCAAAGGTGATAAAGGAGATCGAGGTGACCAAGGACTCCAAGGAGAAAAAGGGGATACTGGTTGTAAAGGTGAAAAGGGCGATCGTGGAGATAAGGGCGCAAAAGGAGAACGTGGCGACCAAGGATTACAAGGTGTCAAAGGAGACCAAGGTTTACAAGGACTTCAAGGTATTCAAGGAGACAAAGGTGATAGAGGAGACCAAGGATTACAGGGTCTAAAAGGAGATACAGGAGCGCAAGGAATCCAAGGTATTCAGGGTGAAAAAGGCGAAAAAGGTGATAGAGGAGACCAAGGATTACAGGGTCTAAAAGGAGATACAGGAGCACAAGGAATCCAAGGTATTCAGGGTGAAAAAGGCGAAAAAGGTGATAGAGGAGACCAAGGTTTACAGGGTCTAAAAGGAGATACAGGAGCACAAGGAATCCAAGGCGTTCAAGGAGAAAAGGGTGACAAAGGTGATAGAGGAGACCAAGGTTTACAGGGTCTAAAAGGAGATACAGGAGCACAAGGTATCCAAGGTATTCAGGGTGAAAAGGGTGACAAAGGTGATCGTGGAGACCGAGGATTACAAGGAATTCAAGGTTTACAAGGAGAAAAAGGAGACAAAGGTGATAGAGGAGATCAAGGCATTCAAGGTGTCAAAGGTGACCAAGGCTTAAAAGGAGATACAGGAGCACAAGGAATCCAAGGCGTTCAAGGAGAAAAGGGTGACAAAGGTGATCGTGGAGACCAAGGAATCCAAGGTGTAAAAGGTGATCAGGGACTCCAAGGTTTGCAGGGAATTCAAGGGTTACAAGGCTTGCAAGGTGTTAAAGGAGATACTGGAGCAACAGGACCACAGGGACCCCAAGGGTTACAAGGACCAAAAGGAGATTCTGGATGTTGTTGTTGTCAACCAGGACCAGTGGGTGCTACAGGTGCACAAGGTGTGCAGGGGATTCAGGGTATCCAAGGAGAAGAAGGGAAATCTGGAAGTGCGGTTTGTCCTTCTGAAATCATTATGGGAAAAGCGGTTTCCTTCCTATTGGAAAACGAATTTGCTTTTGATGCAACGGTCAATGCACCTTATGAATTGGTTCTTTCTAGCACTGATGAAGAAACAGCAGCCATTTACAACACATGGGGCTTGGAATTTGCAAATGAAACCATTGTTCCGCTTTGTCGATTGGAAGCATTGTATTTGACCTTCACAACAGAACAAGAAAAGGATGCTTTTGTCAGTTTGATGAGTGTCATCATGAACCAAACATTGAGTTGCTGTCACAATTGTGGCACTTGTGAAGTATGTGCAGAAGAACTTGCTGTCAATGGATACAATGGTATTGTGGATATGCCGGAAACTTGTAATTACGAGTATTATCTCAGCTCAGAATGCAATTGTGGAACTTCTGGTTGCGATACAGTAGCAAAGCGTTTGGATTTGTGTAATTTTACAAATACCACAGGTGAAAAGTTGCGTGGTATCATCGAAAATAAAAAAGATACCAACCACACAGTAGATATTTTGGCAACAGAAAAATCAGAGCTGATTCCAACAGGCATTACAAAAACCATTGAAACAACTGGCTTATCCAGTGCGTTGTTCTCCTATGAAGAAGACGGGGCTTTCAAAGTGGCGTTGGTCTGCTTGGAAGATGTCAGTGTAATTTCCTTTGTAGATATCGCTTAAATAAAAATTAAGTGCCAATTCAATATGATAAGATCTAATGTATTATGTAGGGGCGGATGCCCACATCCGCCTGTAGTAATGGACTGCTATCAAATGGGTCGATGTGGGCATCGACCCCTACGTTATAATAGTAAGTTTTTTTACCGTTGGTTAGGATAAAATAGAATTGTCTTGACGAAAAGAAAGATGTATACTATGATACAAATATTGATACAGATGGTGGATTTTGGAAGGAGAACATATGAGAAGAACAATTGGTCAGGTTTTGGAAGAAACAAAAATCATGGTTATAGATGGTGCAATGTCAACAGCATTAGAAGAATTGGGCTGTGATTTGAATGATGCCCTTTGGAGTGCGAAGGTTCTCATTGAAAGTCCGGAAAAAATCAAAGAAGTACATAAAAATTACTTTGCAGCGGGTGCAGATTGTAGCATCAGTGCAAGTTATCAAGCAACCATACCAGGTTTTATCAAACGTGGGTTTACAGAAGCAGAAGCGGAATCTTTGATTGTACGATCTGTGGAATTGTTGAAAGAAGCAAGAGAAGAATGGTGGGAAGAATCTGGCAAAGCAGCAGGACGTGCATATCCAATTACAGCGTGTGCAGTAGGTCCTTATGGAGCATATTTGGCAGATGGTTCTGAATACAAAGGCAATTATGGAATCTCAAAAGAAGAATTGCGTGCATTCCACAAAAGAAGAATGGAACTTCTTTGGAACGCTGGCGGTGACCTTTTGGCAATTGAAACCATTCCAAGTATGGAAGAAGCAATTCTACTTGCTGAAATGGTGGAAGAAATGGATGCTGCATGTTGGATTACCTTTAGTTGCAAAAGCGAAACAGAAATTTGTGAAGGTCAAAAAATTGCAGATTGTGCAAAAGCATTGGCTGATTTCAAAGGTGTACAAGCCATTGGCATCAATTGTACAGCACCACATTTGGTTGCAAGTTTGATTGGTGAAATCAAAAGTGTTTGTGATTTGCCTGTAATCGTATATCCAAATAGTGGAGCAGAATACGATCCAACTACAAAAACTTGGAGTATACCAGAAGGATGCAAACCATATGGTGAATTTGCAAAAGATTGGAAAGAAGCAGGAGCAGAATTGATTGGTGGTTGCTGCTGTACCAATGCAAAAAACATTTGTGAAGTGCATCATGTTTTGCGTGATGGATGCGATTGTCACTAAATTCTCAATTCAAGATAAGTGTATTTGTGAAAATCGAGGTGATCGGGTGCACTCCTACGATATATAACCGCAATATGTAGGGGCTGACCTGTGTGTCTGCCTGCTCTTATGGGAGTAGCAACACTTATCTTAAAAGGGAATTACTCAATAATAGAAGAAAAATTGCAAAACAAAAGGAGATACACTGTGATGATATGGTGTACCTCCTTTTTTGTGTTGTGCTTCAAAATCAATCCAAATCTATATTCATATCATCCATACCAATGTTTTGCATATTGACGGTTCTTCTTTTGATTCTATGTGCTTCGGAAACTTCAAGCAAAGTGGTTTTCACCAATTTGGAATTTTTGATGTGTTGCAAAGATAGAGTAGGATGTGTCACATCACCAGTATAGCATATCACAGTACCCAAACCAAAGATGCGTTCGCCAAAAGAGCGTTTCAACTCCACATCTGTTACTTTATACATGTAGCAAGAGTTTTCTTTGCGATTGAAAATACCTTCTGTGATGGTAAGCATTTCATCTTCAATGAGATAGGTGGTAAAAGTAAAAGGCAAACCAAAGAATACCCAACGTTTCTTTTCTGTCATTTGCATGTCAAAACCTCCTTATGGTTGTATATCCAATCAATACATTCTAACTTTTATTATAGAAGGATTTTTTGCAAAGTCAATTGCTTTATATATGGATATAACGAAAGTGGGGGTCGATACTCACATCGATCCTATAGCATGAATTTCTTTTCTAGTGGGCTGAAAAAAAGCCAAACACAAGTGTCTGACTCTTTCTCTAGTGGGTTGAGAAAGAACCAAACACAAATGTTTGGCTCTTTCTCTAGGGATGTTACTTATAGGGAAAAGGATTGGTACCAAGATTATTTGTCATCATCTTGCAAAGCAGAATAACCTTCTTCGCCAGTACGAACTTTGATGACATTTGCTACATTGTAGATGAAGATTTTACCATCACCAACTTTACCAGTGTACAATGCTTTTTTCGCTGCTGCAATAACTGTTTCTACAGGGATTTTGCAAACAACCATTTCCAATTTTACTTTTGGTCTAAGAGCAACGTCTACTTCAATACCACGATAGTAGTTTGTGCTGCCTTTTTGCATACCGAAACCAAGAACTTGTGTGACAGTAAGACCTGTGATACCGATATCAGTAAGAGCAGCTTTCAATATATCGAATTTAGATTGATTTGTAATGATAACAATTTTTGTGAAGTCACCTTCTCCATTATCGGAGGTGGCTTCTGGAACTTCTTTGGACATGTTTTCTACAGGAATTGCTTCGTTCATGGATACAAGACCAGTTGTTGCATTTTCCAAAGATGTTGTAGGTGCAAAGTCAGCATAGCTGGAAACCAAGTTGTGTTCTTTGATATCCAAACCAAGAATTTCTTCTTCTTCAGAAACTCTAAGACCAACTGTGTGTTTGATACCAAGGAAGATGATTGCAGAAGTAATTGCAACCCAAACGATAACAGAAGCAACACCAATTACTTGGACTTTTAAGTATTCGAAACCGCCACCGTAAGCCAAACCACCATCAATAGCAAAAATACCTACCAAGATTGTACCAAGAGCGCCACATACACCGTGAACACCAACAGCACCAACAGGATCATCTACTTTCAAAACTTGGTCAATGAATTCAACACTCAAAACAACAACAATACCACAAATGAAACCGATGAGAGCAGAACCACCAATGGAAACAGCGTCACAACCAGCAGTAATACCAACCAAACCAGCAAGAGTACCATTGAGTGTCATGGAAACATCAGGTTTTTTGTAGCGAATCCAAGTGAAGATCATAACAGTTACACCAGCGATAGCAGCAGACATATTGGTTGTCATAAAGATGCTACCCATTGCCAAGAGTGCTTCATCACCATCAGCACCAACTGTGGAACAACCATTGAAACCAAACCAACAGAACCAAAGAATGAATACACCAAGAGCAGCCATTGTCAAGTTGTGACCAAGGATTGCTTTGGGTTTGCCATCTTTGC
Source organism: Chakrabartyella piscis (assembly GCA_030067835.1). Classification (GTDB taxonomy): domain Bacteria; phylum Bacillota; class Clostridia; order Lachnospirales; family Anaerotignaceae; genus Chakrabartyella; species Chakrabartyella piscis. The sequence continues at coordinate 1,987,822 of CP092441.1, read as the reverse complement.
CATATTTACCAATACGAGGACCAAGGACTTTAGCGCCAACCAAAGCGGCAACACCACCGACCATATGTACTGCTGTGGAACCAGCAAAATCGTGGAAGCCCATTTCAGCCAACCAGCCACCACCCCAAATCCAGTGACCAGATACAGGATATACAACTGCAGAAATCAACAAGCTGTAAATACAGTAGGAAGAGAATTTTGTTCTTTCAGCCATTGCACCAGAAACGATGGTTGCAGCAGTTGCACAGAACACTGTTTGGAAAATCAAGAATGCTTCCATAGGAACACCTGCTGGAAGTATAGCGGAGTAATCGTTTTGTGCAAACAAGTCTATACCACCAAAAAAACCAGAAGCAGAACCAAACATGATACCAAAACCTGTCAGCCAGTAGATTGGAGCACCAATGCTCAAATCCATTAAGTTTTTCATAATGATATTCCCAGAGTTTTTTGCTCTAGTCAAACCAGATTCCAAAATTGCAAAACCGGCTTGCATGAAGAATACCAATGCGGCGCCTAGAAGCACCCATATTGTACTTGCAGATGAATACATAATTAAAACCCCCTAAATAATAATAAGAATAAAAAGTAACACAATATAAATAAAAAAGACGGATACCCAATTCTAATCTTGGATACACGTCTTTGTGTATTTATATTATAAAATGTTATGCTTTTGACTACACCCTCCTTATTTCATAAAAATTGTGGAGAGTTTTGGAAAGCAAAAGCCTTATTTCAACAGCTGTTGTTGATGGGTATGATTATAGATGGGAACTTTGTTTTTGTCAAGTATGCTAGTTAAAATAATTTTGATTTGTTATAAATGAATTAAAAATAGTGAAAATATATTGATAAAATATAAGATATAAACATATTTGTATAGAAGTAGAAAAGTAAAAATTGGTTGCATTGACTTTTTGTGGTATTTGGGTATATACTAATTAATAAGGAAGTAACGAAACATATGGTCAAAAAACTTTACCACAATATTATGCGTTTCCTTTTTCAATAAGTGTTGCTAAATTTGGAAAAACGGATGACTACATAGGGTCATTCTATAGATTGTATGGGCTTTTTGTAGGGGCATCCCTATGTGGGTGCCCGTGGTAGAAATTTCCTAATAGATTCACATATCTTGAAAAGGATTTTATATGTTTTGGAAACATAAAAAGAATAATAGGGCTGTTTTGGTATGAAAAATGGAAAGAGGAGGAATTATATGAAATACACAGTAGAAGAAGTAATGGAATTTGTAGAAGAAAATGATGTGAAATTTATACGACTTGCATTTTGTGATATTTTTGGTACCCAAAAGAATATTTCCATTATGCCAGCAGAGTTGTTGCGTGCTTTTACAGATGGGATTTCCTTTGATGCTTCTTCAATTAGTGGTTTTATGAATGTGGAAGAAAGTGATTTGTTTTTGATTCCAGACCCTGATACCATGAGTATTTTGCCATGGAGGCCAGCACAAGGAAGGGTAATCCGATTGTTTTGTACCATCAAAAATCCAGATGGATCTGATTTTGCAGGTGATGGCAGAACCATTCTCAAAAAAACAATTGCAAAAGCAAAAAATATGGGATATCAATGTAAGGTTGGCACAGAAGGTGAATTCTATTTATTTGAATTGGATGAAAAAGGTTTGCCTACCAAAGCACCAGTGGATGCTGCTGGTTATTGTGACATTGCACCATTGGATCGTGGAGAAACTGTTAGACGTGAAATTTGTTTGATGTTGGAAGAGATGGGGATGATTCCAGAATCTAGCCACCATGAAACAGGTGCAGGTCAAAATGAGGTGGATTTCAAATATAGCAATGCTTTGCGTAGTGCAGATAACTTTGTCACCTTCAAATCTGTGGTGAAATCTGTTGCAAATGCAAATGGTATGTATGCATCTTTCATGCCAAAACCCTTGAAAAACGAACCTGGCAGTGGATTGCATATCAATCTTTCTTTGTTCCAAAATGGAGAAAATATTTTCCGCATTGGAGATGAAAAAACAAAAGAAGGGGAACGTTTTGTTGCAGGTATCATGCATCATATAGAAGAAATAACTGTATTTTTGAATGCAACAACGAATTCTTATGGACGATTTGGCAATCACGAAGCACCCCAATATATCACTTGGTCACATGGAAATCGTTCACAATTGATTCGCATTCCTTCTGCAAAAGGGGAATATGCTCGTATGGAGTTGCGTTCACCAGATTCCACTTGTAATTTATATCTTGCATTGACATTGATTATAGAAGCAGGCTTGGAAGGTATTCGGGAAAAAATGGAATTGTCTAAGTCTGTGGATTTGAATTTATTGGATGCAAATGTAGAAATTCCAGAAAACTTGAAAACACTACCTTTGAACATGAAGGATGCAATCGAAGTGGCAGAAAATAGTCCATTTGTTTTGGGTGTGTTGCCTCCAAAAACAGTGGAAAAATATATGGAGTTGCAAAAGAAAATTTGGAATCAATATGAAGCAGCATCAAATCCAATGGAATTTGAGGATAAACAATATTTTGGGTATCTTTGAGTGGAATTTCATTGGGGATGAGGTGATGGTGTGGAACATATTTTGGTTGTAGATAGTGGTGAAAAAACAAGAACTGCTTTGGCAGAATACTTGCAATCCAATTTTCATTTCCAAGTGTCATTTGCTACAAATGGAGCAGAAGCAAGAAGAAAACTAGGTGCTACAACCTATGCGATTGTTATGGTCAATGCTCCTTTGGGTGATGAATTTGGCAATGAATTGTTGATACAAGCTTCCAAAAATACAGGTGCAGGTTTGATTTTATTGGCAAAAAATGAACAAGTTCCAGAATTGGAAGTACAAATGAATGCATGTGGTGTTATGACAGTTGGAAAACCATTGCAAAAGGAAATGTGTAACCAAAGTGTGCGTATGGCTTTGGGGATTCATTTTCGTATGAGTACCTTTGTTCGAGAAAAACAAAGAATGCAAAAAAAATTGGAAGATGTAAAAATGACAGAAAAAGCCAAGTTTGTTTTGATGCAACAAAAAAATATTTCTGAAAACGAAGCTCATAAAATTTTGGAAAAACGTGCTATGGATTTGCGTATGACCAAACGAGAAGTGGCAGAAGATATTTTAGAAAATTTTGCTTAAATACATAGATTTAATAATTGTGGTATAGAAAAATTCAGTGGTTACATGGAAGGATTTTGTACCACTTTTTCTTTATGGACATAAAAAAATACATAGAACTTTTTTAGATATTCTGGGTATTGAGTGGAAATTGGTATTTTTGGTGTATAGAAGGATGTGTTTTGTGAAAAATTTGTTGAATATTTTTCTGCAAAAATTAGATAAAGTGACCATAAAATCTTTTTTTTGAAGGCGTTTTTTTCCATGTCTATTGCTTATACATACAAAAATATTGTTGTGGACATTTGCGTTTCTGGCTTTTTCAAACCATTTTCTATAAAAAGAACCAAACTTGTATTTTGCCACTGGATTTTGTGTTTGGGCTATTGTGTTTCCTATAGAAAGTGGTATAATATTGTTATAAAAAAAGCAATGTTATTTCTATCAAACGTAATAGCGAAAAGGAGACGAGAAGACAATGAAATTATCCGATAGAGTACAAGGAATGCAAAATTCTCCAATCAGAAAATTCAATCCTATGGCTGCTGAAGCAAAAGCTGCAGGAACAAAAATTTATCACCTCAACATTGGACAACCAGATATCGTAACACCTCCAGTATTTATGGATGCAATCAAAAACTTCGACCAAAAAGTTCTTGCATATGCAGAATCTCCAGGTCTTCCACAATTGCAAGATTCTATCATTGACTACTTCAAAACATTTGATATGCCTTTGGAACGCAAAGACGTATTGATTACAAGTGGTGGTTCCGAAGCTTTGACATTGGCATTCTTGTCTTTGATCAATCCTGGTGATGAAGTTATCGTTGCAGAACCTTACTACACAAACTACTTGACATTCATTCAAGCAGCTGATGGTGTTGTAAAACCTGTGACTACATATGTAGAAGATGGTTACAAATTCGCTTACTTGGATCGTTTGGAAGCAGCAGTAACAGAAAAAACAAAAATGATCTCCATCGTAAACCCAGGTAACCCAACAGGTTGCATTCTTTCCAGAGAAGACATGAGATTGATTTGTGATTTCGCTAAAAAACACGATCTTTGGATTTTGGCTGACGAAGTTTACAGAGAATTCGCTTATGATGGTCGTGAAATGACATCCTTCGGTCAATTCGAAGATGTTGCAGACAGAGTGATCATCATCGACTCCGTTTCCAAGCGTTTCTCTGCTTGTGGTGCTAGAATTGGTTGTATCGTTTGTAAAAACGAAGAACTTATGTCAAGTGTTATGAAAATTGCTATGGGTAGACTTTGCTGTCCTACACTTGAAATGGTTGGTGCAGCTGCACTTTATGAATTGGATGCATCCTTCTTCACAGAAGTTAGGGCAGAATATGAACACAGAAGAGATGTTTCCTACGAAGCACTCAAAAAAATCCCTGGCGTTGTTTGTGAAAAACCAGGTGGTGCATTCTACATCACATGTAAAATGCCAGTTGAAAGCACAGAAGACTTGTTGATCTTCTTGTTGCAAGAATTTAGAGACAATGGCGAAACAGTTATGTATGCTCCAGCTGAAGGCTTCTATGCTACAGAAGGTTTGGGCAAAAACGAGTTGCGTATCGCTTACATCTTGAAAGCAGAAGATATGGCTCGTGGTATCGAACTTTTGGGCAAAGGTATCGAAGCTTACAAAGCAGCAGGCAATAAATAAGAATTGATATGTAAGAGGCACTCCATATGGGGTGCCTTTTTGCGTGAAACATATGATTGCAATTGAGCTGCTATATCTGTAAATAACAAAAGACCCCATATTTGAGGTCTTTTTTCGTATACTTATTTTGTTGGTTGATTATTTTCCTTCTAACGCATGCACCATTTCCACAATCATTTCATGAGTAGGAGCTGGAACACCACATTTTTTGGAAGCACGCACCACAGAACCACTGATGGTATCTACTTCTGTTTTTCTACCATCACGTAAATCGGCGCAAATAGAAGTGATGCCTTCTGGGGAATTGATGGTGACTTGTTGTATGGATTCCAAGGATTTGGCTTCATCTGCTTCTAATCCCAAACCATGAGCAACAGCAACTGCTTCATGAAGAAGTTGTTTTGTCAAATTCCAAGCATGAGGATTTGCAGAAATATAGCCAATTGGTACTTGCAATACACCAGTCACAACACTAAGGGATACATTTGTAAACAATTTATCCCAAATCAGTTGTTGGATATTGGAATGAATTTTTGTTTGGAAACCACAAATATCAAATGCATCTTTGAAAGAAGGAAGAACGTTTTGTTCATCTTCTACCAACATACCAATATTTGTTTTGCCTACACCACCATGACGCACATGACCTGCACCTAAGATGGCACCATTATCTTCTGTGGTACCGATGATGACACGATTTTCAGGAGCGAATTTCCCTAAAATATCTTCGTGACCAGAACCGTTTTGCAAAGTCATCAAATATGTATTTTCACCAATGATATGTTTGTTTCCTTGTAATGCTGCTTCGGAAAAGAGTGCTTTGACAAACAAAATGATTAAATCCATAGTTTCAAGACCTTCTGTGGAAGTGACTGCTTTTGGTCGATATACCACATCCACTCCATTTTCTTCCAAAGTCAAACCATTTGCGTTGATGTGATTCACAATGGTTTGGTTGGTGTCCACAAGATATACTTCATGGTGCAAAGAGAGGTGACCACCATAAATGGAACCCATAGCGCCAGCGCCAATGACTGCAATTTTCATAACAACAATCCTTTCTATTGATTTATGCCAATACTGTACAATATGTAAATTTTGCAATTAGAATTGTACAGCATTGCAGTATGATAGAAGTAACACAAAAGGTATGTTCCATTTCCAAAACATACCTTTTAAGCAATTTTTATTTTGAGAATTCTGCCAAACCTTCAATTGCATAAGCACGAATTGGACAAGAATCCAAACCTTTGATTGGAAGTGGAGTGTAGGACATGAAGAAGGTATCTGTAGAAAGTTCTTCCAAGTTTTTCAAAACTTCCAAGAATACAACGTCTACTTCCATCAAAACATCATGGAATGCACAAACATCTTCGTTGTTGCTTTCGATGGAAACGCCATCTCCAAAACCAACGCATTTTACTTTTTTATCTTTAAACCATTCAGCTGTTTCACGACAAATAAACAAACGTTTGTCATCTGGTGTGTTGGAAAGGCTTGTGAAAGGTGGAATTCTTTCTGGAGAATCAATGATTACAATGTCCCCTTCTTGAATACGGTCACCGCAAGCTTTTTCCAAATCTGCGCCAGTGATTTTGTGGTTTGCTGGCAAACCTTCAATGTTGACATAGATAGCACGACCCATGAAAGTGCTCAAAGGCAATTCTTGCACATCTGTCCAATCATCGTGATGGTGATATGGACATTCAACGTGTGTACCCAAATGACTTGTCAAATCCATAATTGTGTGGAAATCTGGAATTGGACCACCTGTGTTGAAACGTGTCAAACCACAACGTCTGGATTCTGTTTTTGGATCTAAAACCTTTGTCAAATCTACAATTCTCAAGTTACCCAAAGGGAATACGCTCATGTTTTACCTCCTTGTTTTTGGTCATATTGTACACCAAAGCCACTAAGCGTTATGAAATCTGGGGTTATATATGACATGATAAGTTTATTTTTTATATTATTTATGAACAGTATAACAGTTAGCGGGATACTGGTCAAGCTATTTTTCTTGACTGTAAGAAAAATGTTTGTTATGATGAAATCATACAAGGTAACAAAGTGTAATTTTTGCAACGAGAGCGGGGCATTGCTCCGACAAAAGAAATCTAGTGGAAAATGGAGATATCCTTTTCCATGAAACAATATCTAAGAACAAAGGAGCAAGCAATATGAATGGAAAAAGCCCCTTACAAATATTGGCTTATAATTATTTGAAAGAACAGATTTTGACGGGTCAAATGAAAGTAAATACCCTTTATTCTGGCACAAAAATATCAGAGGAAATTGGCATATCCAGAACACCTATGCGTGAAGCAATCCAGTGTTTGAGTCAAGATGGGTATATTGAAGTTGTGGCAAGTCAAGGGTTTCGATTACGCAAGCTAGAGCAAAAAGATATGTATGAAAGTATACAAACCAGATGTGCCATTGAGGGATTTTGTACCCATTTGTTGATTGAAAGCAAAAACGAAAAAGAATTTCAAGAACTGATGGAAACTTTACGCAATATTTTGACACAACAAGAGATTATTGTCGCAGGTAAAAAAGATGGTCCGACTAGATGGAAATTTATTGAGTTGGATCATCAATTTCATTTGGTGATTGTCGATTTTGCAGACAATGACGAGTTTCGTCGCATGTTTCAACGATTGATGCATTCCATTCAGTTGACATCAATGGAGGCTTTGGCGATTCCAGGACGCATGCAGGAAACTTTGGCAGAACACAAAATATTTTTTGAATACTTGGAAAAAGGTGACGCCAATGGGGCATATCAAGTTTTGTTGAACCACTTGCGTACACCACTTAGGTTAATCCACTAATCGTTTATCTGACAGAGAAAGGAGGCCCAAATGACCATTTACGATATTGCAAAAGAAGCCAATGTGGCTGCCAGTACTGTTTCCCGTGTCATAAACAACAAGCCTGGGATTAGCCCAAAAACACGTGAAAAGGTAGAATGTATTTTAGAAAAATATAATTTCATTCCCGATGCTGCTGCAAGAGGGTTGGTGATGCAATCCACGAAAATCGTTGGCATTTTGATTGAAGACATTCGTGTCAGCCATCACACCAATAGTGCCTATGTGATTGAGCAGGAGTTGACCAAGCAAGGATATTGCTGTATCACTATGAACACAGGCGTTGATTCCAAAAATAAAGCGAAACATATTCGTTTGCTGGAAGAACGTCGAGTGGAAGGTGTTGTTTTGATGGGCTCAATGTTTGCGACAGAAGAGGTGAAAGAGTCTGTTATCAAATATTTGAAGAATGTGCCTATTGTCATTGTCAATGGATATTTGGATTTGCCCAATGTATCTGGTGTCGTTATGGATGAAGCAGGTGGTGTGAAAGAAGCGGTGCATTGCTTGTGGAATAAAGGCAAACACAAGATAGCATTTCTTTTGGATTCCCATTCACCAGCAAATTATCGCAAAAGAGATGGATATTGCAAAGGTATGAGAGCAGTAGGAGCAACAGAAGAAGATTTGTTGATTTACGAAGCCAAAGAAAGCACTTGGCAAGGGGGTTATGATAGCACAGTTCTTATGTTGCAGGAAAATCCTGATTTGCAAGGGATTATCTATACCATTGATTTGGTTGCAACAAGTGGTGTGCGTGCAGCAGTAGATAGAGGTTTATCCATTCCGAAGGATATTGCTATAGTCGGCATCGACAATAGTGCATACGGTCAAATTTGTATTCCCCAATTGACAACAGTGGACAGTAAAGCAGAAGATGTGAGTCGTATTGCTGCTCAAATACTTGTGGAAAACTTGATGGGTAGCATGGAAAGTAAATGTATAGAAATGAGTGCGGAGCTTGTGGAGAGAGAAACCACTTGATAAAATTCGATATTTTTTTGCACAATGAAAAATGGAAACAAAAGGGAATGCTATGTGCATTTTTTGCTTTGTAATGGAGAAATAGTGGGATGATTTGTGCAATATACACAAAAAAAGGCTGTATTTTTCTGTAATAAGTTGCATTGCAATCAAAAAGTGGCTATGGTACTATAAATGTATGACAATCGATTGCGAAATTAGGGAGAGGAAAAAACGATGAGAATTTTTTATGATGAAATGAAGAATGAATTCAAGCGTGTGTTGATCAGTAGAGGCTTTTCGGAAGAAAATGCAGATGCAGGAGCAGCGGTATTTGCCAACAATAGTTTGGATGGAATTTATTCTCATGGTTTGAATCGTTTTCCTAAAATCGTAGAATATTTGGATATCAAAAAAATGAATCCAGAAGCGGTTGCAACTTGTGAAATGTCTATGGGAGCCATTGAAAAATGGGATGGACACCAAGGGTTTGGACCTTTGAATGCAAAATTGGCAATGGACAGAGCTTGTGAATTGGCAAAAGAATACGGAATTGGATTGGTTGCTTTGGGCAATAACAATCATTGGTTGCGTGGTGGTACATATGGTAGGCAAGCAGCAGATGCGGGATATATTGGAATTTGTTGGTCTAATACTATGCCTAATATGCCTGCTTGGGGTGGAACAGAACGCAAAATTGGTAACAACCCAATTGTGTTCTCTGTGCCAAAAAGCGATGGAAACCATGTAATTGTGGATTGTGCTTTGTCTCAATTCTCTTATGGAAAAATTGAAGAAACAAAATTGAAAGGGCAACAATTGCCAGTACATGGCGGCTACAACGAAGCTGGTGAATTGACTACAGACCCTGCTGAAATAGAAAAAACATGGCGAGTTTTGCCTATGGGATATTGGAAAGGTAGTGGCATATCCATACTTCTTGATTTGATGGCAACCACATTGACCAATGCACATTCAGTACAAAAAATTGGCACATTTAAAGAGGAAGTGGGCTTATCTCAAATCCTCATTGCAATAGATGTAAAGAAATTCCATTCTCAAGAGCAAATTGATGCAATCACAGAAGAAATGATTGCAGATTTGAAATCCTCTACACCAATTACCGAAGGTGGAGAAATCCGCTATCCAGGTGAGAGAGAGTTTGCAACAAGAAAAGACAATTTGGAAAATGGAATTCCAGTTGTTTTGGAAAAATGGGAAGAAGTAAAAGGATTTTAAGAACAGGGACACCAAACAGATATATTTAAGTGAAAGAGGTTAAAGTATGATTTTTTCATCTATTCATGCAAAGGAAGATATCAATAAATATCCAAAAGCAATTCAAACAGCATTGGAATATTTAAAATCCAATGATTTTGTAAATATGGAACCAGGTGTTTATGAAATCCAAGGCAAAGAAATTTATGCACAAGTGTTTGATGCAGAAACAGGAGTTGTGGAAGAACGAAGACCAGAGGTACACGAAAAATTCTTGGATGTACAATTCTTGGCAAGTGGTTTGGAACGTTTGGGATTTACACCAGATACAGGAAATTACAAAGTGGCAGAGCGTTTTGATGAGAGAGATTTGATTTTCTATGAATCTGTAGAAAACGAAGGATTTGTCAATGCGACACCGGGATGCTACACTGTATTCTTCCCAGAAGACGTACATAGACCAGCAGTGGCAGTGGCAGAACCTATGACTGTTCGTAAGGTGGTTGTAAAAATCAGTATTGGCTTGTTGCCATAAATTTGATATCAAAAGCATTTGCTTTATGATATATATGCTAATTAGGGTAGCGTTATGAGAATGAAAGGGGATTAAATTGGTATGAAAAAGAAAATCGCATTGGTAATGGCTGGGGTTATGATGGTAGCATCTTTGGCTGGATGTTCTAGCTCTTCTTCCAGTAGCGCAACAACAGAAAGTTCTTCAGCAACAACAGAAAGTGCAGCAACAGAAGCACCTGCAGACGCATTGCAACTCATCATTGCTTCCAACCAAACATCTTTGGACAATCCATATTCTTTCGGTATGGACGAATTCAAAGCAGTTGTTGAAGACATTTCTGGTGGTGCAATCCAAGTTACTGTACACAAAGGTACATTGGGTGAAAATGAAAGTGAATTGATCGAAAAATTGGAAATGGGAGCTGCTCATATGGTAGTATCTTCTCCTGGTTTCATGACAAGCGTTGGTGTTCCTGAAATCGATATCTTCTCCTTGAACTATTTGTTCGATAGCTTTGACCATTGGGAAAGTGCTGTAGATGGCGACTTTGGCGATGGCATGGTTGATATGATTTTGGATCAAACAAGCAATTCCTTCCGTGTAATGGGTTACTGGTCATCTTCTGTTCGTGACTACTATGGTAAAAAAGTAATCACATCTCCTGCTGATTTGGCTGGTATGACAGTTCGTACACAAGATTCCGTTGTACAACAAGAATTCTGGTCTGGCTGTGGTGCAATCCCTACATCTGTAGCTTGGGGTGAATTGTATCAAGCATTGCAACAAGGTGTTGTTGATTCCGCTGAAAATGATTACACAAACTTTATGCAAAAAGATCATCACAAAACAGACAATGGTAAATATGTTTGTGAAACACACCATGACTTTACAACACGTTTGCTTTTGATGAATGGTAACTTCTATGATTCTTTGACAGCAGAACAACAAGCATGGATCGACGAAGCTTGTGTTGCTGCAACAGCAGAACAAAGAGCTGTAGTATACAGAATGTTTGAAGAATCCAAAGAACAAGTTATCGCTGATGGCGCTATTGTAACAGAATTTGCAGATATGGACATCGATGCTTTCAAAGAAATCGCTATTCCTATCCAAGATGAATTCGCAGCAACTTATGGTATGGAAGATGAATTGGCAGCAATTCGTGCAGCGGCGTAAGTTCAGTCAAATTTGAAGTATAATTAGTCAATGTTGAGCCACCTGGCAAGAAATTGTTGGGTGGCTATAGTTGATTAGAGAAGGGAGCCGACATGAAAAAAGCGATTGGTATGTTACAGAAAATTCAGATTGCTATCGGGGGGATATTTCTTGTAATTTTTCTTTTCACAGTTGTTTTCCAAATTGCGTCACGGTATTTGGGGATTGTAGCTGTATGGACAGAAGATGTTTCTACATATTCCTTTATTTGGGCAGTATTTATGGGGGGAGCAGCTATGGTGTATGAAAGAAAACACTTTGCGTTTACTTCCATTGCAGATTCTATGAAAGATGAGCGAAAAAAGAAGATTATTGCAATAATAATTTCTATTGTTATATTAGGTTTCTCATTATTGATGTTATATTATGGTTATGGCATAACCAAACAATTTTGGAATTATAAATGGGTATCCATTCCTGCGTTGAAACGTGGGCCAACATGGATGTGTTTGCCAATTTGTGGCTTGACATCCGCAATTTATGCCCTGAGTCACATTGTTGAAGATGCGATTGCATTTGTGAAAGGGGGTAAAGCGTAATGGAGATTATGTTGGTTATCATATTTATTACCCTTGTGGCAATTGGTGTGCCAATTTGTTATGCTTTGGGAACAGTATCCTTTGTAGGGATTTATAATTTGTCTTTGATTCCTGATGCAGTTGTGTTTACAAAAATGTTCAATGGTTTGGATAGTTTTACATTGCTTGCAGTACCTCTATTCATTTTGGCAGCGAACTTGATGAATGAAGGTGCGATTACAGAGAAATTGATTTCTTGTTGTACTGCGGGTGTAGGTCACTTTAGAGGCGGTTTGGCATATGCAAATATCTTGGTTTCCATGATTTTTGCTGGTATTTCCGGTTCTTCTCAAGCAGATACAGCAGGAGTTGGTAAAGTCTTCATTCCTTCCATGGAAAAAGAAGGCTACGATAAAGGAACAGCAGTAGGGGTTACAGCAGCTTCTTCTACACTTGGTTCCATCATTCCACCAAGTATCACCATGGTGGTTTATGCCGGTATTGCAAATGTAAGTACCGGGGCACTGTTTATGTCAGGATTGGTTCCTGGTATTTTACTGGGTCTTGGTATGATGGGCGTTGTGCGGTATTATTCGAAGAAAAAGAACTTCCCTAAAGGCGAAAAAGTACCTACAAAAGAAGTTATCAAACAAACATTGGTTTCTTTGCCAGCATTGATGACTCCAATCATTTTGATCGGTGGTATCGTTTCTGGTGTGTTTACACCAACTGAAGCATCAGCATTTGCATGTATTTATGCTTTGTTGGTTGGTATTTTCTTCTATCGTACCATCAAAGTAAAAAACTTGCCAAGAATCTTGGTTGAAACCATGAAAATGTCATCCCTTTCCTTGTTTGCGCTGTCAACAGCTTGTGCATTGGGTGAATTGTTGGCATATTATCAATTGAACACAGCAGTGCAACAATTCTTTACCAATATGGCAGGTGGTAGCTTGGTATTCCTCTTAGTTGTTGTTGCATTCTTCATGTTCATTGGTACATTTATGGATGCGGTTCCAGCGATGATTTTGTTTGTACCAATCGTTATGCCATCTGCGCTTGCGTTGGGGATTAGTCCGGTCATCCTTGGCTTGATTGTCGTTGTTACTTTGGCACTTGGTTTGGTAACTCCGCCTTATGGTCTTTGCTTGCTGATTGCATCCTCCATCAGCGGTATTACCATTGAAGAGTCCTTCAAAGGGGCATTGCCTTACTTCTTGTCTTCCATGTGCGTATTGTTGTTGTTGGTTTTGTTCCCAAATCTTTGGTTGCTCATTCCATCTACACTATTCCCAGGATTGTTCTAAGGTAACACAGCCTAAGTGTAAAACAAAAGGCTCTCTATTCACTAGGGGGTCTTTTGATGTTTTAAAATATAGGTGATATCGCAGATGTCTAATGGTGGATTTTTGCAATTAGAGGTGTGATATTGTCACAGAGTGTTTGAAAAAAAGGAGAAGCGAAATGAAAGCATTTTTAGATGAAAATTTCTTGTTAACCACAGAAACAGCACAAAAATTGTACCACGAACATGCAGCAAAAATGCCAGTGATTGACTATCATTGCCACATCAACCCTCAAGAAATTGCAGAAGACAAAAAGTATAGAGATATTACAGAAGTTTGGCTTGGTGGTGATCATTATAAATGGCGTGCTATGCGTTGCAATGGGGTGCAAGAATGTGATATCACAGGTAGCAAGGATACAAATCCATACAAAACATTTGAAAAATGGGCAGAAACATTGCCAAAATGCATTGGAAACCCTTTGTATCATTGGACATACTTGGAGTTGAAAACATATTTTGGCATTACAAAGGTGTTGAAAGCCTCCGCAGCCAAAGAAATCTATGATGAATGTAACGAAAAATTGAAAGATGACTCTATGTCTGTACGTAATATCATCAAAAATTCCAATGTACCTTTGATTTGTACCACTGATGATCCAATCGATTCTTTGGAATACCATAAAATGATTGCAGCAGATCCCACTTGTGAAGTGAAGGTACTTCCTGCATTTCGTCCTGACAAAGCAATGAACATCAACTTGCCTACCTTCCCAGAATATATGGTGGCAATGGGTGATGTGTGTGGATTTGCAATCAATACTTATGCAGATTTCAAAAAAGCAATGGAAATGAGAATTGATTTCTTCAATGAAATGGGATGTAAAGCGTCTGACCATGCGTTGGATTTCCCTGTATGCGTGACAATGACAGAAGAAGAAGTGTCTGCTGTTTTTGCAAAAGGTTTGGCTGGAGAAGCTTTGACTTCTGTAGAAGTGGAAGGTTTCAAAACAGAATTCTTGAAAATGGTGGCAGCACTTTACTACAAACACAATTGGGTTATGCAAATCCATTATGGTTGTATTCGTAATGTATCCACAGCAATGTTTGAAGCATTGGGTCCAGATACAGGATTTGATGTCATTGGAGAAGGTGGTAGAGCATCTGCTTTGGCAGGGTTGTTGAACCAATTTACAACAGGTGGATATTTGCCTAAAATGGTGCTTTATTCTTTGAACCAATATGACAATGAAGCAATTGCTACAATTGCAAGTGCATTTGCAGCAAATTCTGATGTGGCTTCCAGAATTCAATTGGGTTCTGCTTGGTGGTTCAACGATACAAAAACAGGTATGCAAAAACAATTGATCGATCTTGCTAACTTGGGAACATTGGGCAACTTCATTGGTATGCTTACCGATAGTCGTTCTTTCTTGAGTTATACAAGACATGAATATTTCAGAAGAATTTTGTGTGAAATGTTCGGGAATTTGGTGGAAAATGGAGAATACCATGATGATATGGAATCCCTTGGACAAATGGTTGAAGATATTTGTTATAACAATACTGTGAAATTCTTTGGATTTGACGTATAAGCAATGTATTAGCATCATATAAAGAAATTAAAAAAGATGAGGTAATGATACCCCCAAAGTTAGAATAATCTGACTTTGGAGATGTAGTTGACCTCATCTTTTTTTATGTTTTGAATGGTGAAAAAGTAGAAAATTATCTACCAAGCCAACCGCCATCAACTGCAAGGGTATATCCGTTTACATAGTTTGCAGCAGAGGAGCAAAGGAATGCGATTGGTTCGCCAATATCAGATGGTTCACCCCAACGACCAGCAGGGATTCTACCCAAAATTTCAGCAGAACGCACTGGATCTGCACGAAGGGCATCGGTATTGTTGGTAGCAATATAACCAGGAGCAATGGCATTGACATTGATGTTATATTGTGCCCATTCGTTGGACAAAAGTCTGGTCATACCCATAACTCCAGATTTACTTGCTGTATAGGAAGGAACTCGAATACCACCTTGGAAAGAAAGCAAAGAAGCGATGTTGACAATTTTGCCACCTTCTCCTTGAGCAATGTATTGTTTTGCAACAGCTTGAGAAAGAAAGAACATGGATTTCACGTTGATGTTCATAACATCATCCCAGTCTTGTTCAGAGAAGTTGAGGGAATCTTCACGTCGAATGATACCAGCATTGTTCACCAAAATATCCACACGACCAAATGCAGCAACTGTTTTGGCAACGATTTCTTGGAACATTTCCATATTTGGCTTTGTTAAATCTGCCAAAATCTCCATGTATTTTACGCCACAAGATTCCACTTCCTCTTGGATTTCTACCATTGTGTTGTGACCAACAGCAACAATGTTTGCACCAGATTGTGCAAGTGCAATGGCTGCTGCTTTGCCAATACCTGTTCTAGGACCTGTTACAATAGCTACTTTTCCTTGTAATTCAAAATTCATAAAATACCTCCTTGTATTTACGTTACTGGTTATGATAATGCCACGATTCTGACTGCAAAAGATGGAATCAGAATGGGTGACGTTGCCTTAAAAATTTACAATAAAGATTTTTCTAAAATAATATCAAAGCTGGAGTTTTTGGAACGCAACAAATGTTGTTCCATTGCCTTTGCAGCTTCACTCCAGTTTTTCTTCAAGCAATGGGATAGGATTTCAAGGTGTTCTTGATGGCCTACTTCGTAGCAATTCCCTAACAAATTTCCAGTCAGCACACGATATCGTATATTTTGTACTTGAATGAGATCATAAGTGCGGTGCATATAGGTATTTGGGATGGCAGACATAATGAAATTATGAAATTCATCATCCAATTCATATCGTTGGAAAGCAGTTAGTTGCATATCGTTGTTGAATGCTTCATAAAAGGCAAATAGCTTGCTTTCGTCCATGGAAGAACCATATCGCTCTAGGGCATAAGGTTCAAAGAGTATGCGAATTTCGAAAATACTATTGAGTTGAGAAATGGATAGTTCTGACACCATAACCCCTTTTTTTGGTAAAATGATCACAATACCTTCTTGTTCCAAACGACTGATGGCATCTCGAATAGGAGTGCGACTGACGTTAAATTCTTCGGTCAGAGCATCTTCGTTTAAAATGGTTCCGGGGGCATAGGTGCAATCCATAATACGCTTTCTGATTGCATTGTATGCTTCTAGTTTCAAACTGGTTTTTGCCACTGGTTTCACTCCTTTCTTGGAGAGTTTTTATCTGATTTCATTATACAGAAAATTAAATATAAGTGCAATAGCAATGTTGTTGTATACAATAAAATAAAGGTGGAATAATCAACAAAAATAAGTATCAATTTATAGTAGAAAATTACAAAAGTCGTAATAATTATTGGAATTAAAGGGAAATACATTGACATTACAAAAGGGTTGCAATATAATTTTAAATAATAAATATATAACAAAATGAGAAAAACAATAAATTTTCAAACTGTTGTATACAAGATTGAACATGAATATTGTTGGTGTGAAACAAGTGTGGTATAAAATGAAAATATGGAGGATATTATGAAAACTTTAAGCTATAAAGCATTGGAAGAAATGAATTACGATGGTTATTTGTTGAAAGAAGGAACAGAACGTGTTTTGCAATTTGGAGAAGGCAATTTTTTGCGTGGATTTGTGGACTATTTTATCGATGTGGCAAATGAAACATTGGGAGAAGATACCAAAGTTGTTTTGGCACAACCTATTGCACCAGGGCTTGCAGATATGATCAACGCACAAGATGGGTTGTATACTTTGTATCTTCGTGGCAAAGAAAATGGAGAAAAAGTCAACAAAAAAAGAGTGATTAGCTGTGTCAGCAGATGTATCAATCCCTATAGCGATTACCAAGGGTTGTTGGATTGTGCAAAAAATCCAGATCTTCGCATTTTGGTTTGTAACACAACAGAAGCGGGTATTGTGTATGATGCATCTTGTAAATTTGATGATGCACCAGCAACCAGCTTTCCAGCAAAACTGACACGTTTTATGTATGAAAGATTTTTGAACTTTGGCACAGAAGAAGGCAAAGGATTTGTTGTTCTTTCTTGTGAACTGATTGATTACAATGGTCGTGAGTTGAAAAAATGTGTGATGCAACACATTGCAGATTGGAATCTTTCCGACGCATTCAAAACATGGGTGGAAGAAGAAAATGAAATCTGCTCCACATTGGTGGACAGAATTGTAACAGGATATCCAAGAAATGAAATTGAAGAAATTACAGCAGAAAATGGCTATGTCGATAATATCGTAGACACAGGCGAAATCTTTGGTTTCTGGGTCATTGAAGGTTCTGAAGGTTTGAAAACAGAATTGCCATTTGCAAAAGCAGATTTGCCAATTTTGATTACAGATGACCACACACCATATAAAAGTAGAAAAGTTAGAATCCTCAATGGTGCACATACATCTATGGTTTTGGCTGCATATCTTGCAGGACAGGACATTGTGCGTAAATGTATGGAAGATGAAGTTATCACAGGCTTTATGAACAAAACCATTTATGATGAAATCATTCCTACTTTGACATTGCCAGTGGAAGAATTGAAAGCATTTGCAGCATCTGTGGAAGACCGTTTCAACAATCCGTTTATTGATCATTCCTTGCTTGCAATTAGCTTGAATAGTGCTAGCAAATGGAAAGCTAGAGTTATGCCAAGTTTCAAAGGCTATGTGGAAAAATTTGGTGCATTGCCAAAATGTATCATATTCAGTTTTGCAGCATTCATTGATTTCTATCGTCCAGAACGTTTGGAAGAAGAAGGTTTGGTTGCAAAAAGAGATTTGGGCAATGAATATACAGTCAGTGATGATAGATTTGTTTTGGAATTCTTTATGGCACATAAAGATGATGATAATCGCACATTGGCAACAGCAGTTGCAAGCAATATTGATATGTGGGGTGAAGATTTGACCAGTTATGAAGGATTTGTGGATGCTGTAACAGCTGGTTTGGATGCCATCAAAGAAATTGGTGCAAAAGAAGCAATGAAACATTGTCTTTGAGTTAAAGGAGAAATGACTATGACAAAAATGATACGTATTGCGACATTGGATAATGTGGCAGTGGCTTTGGCACCTGTGGAACAAGGAGAAATCGTTGTTTTGGATGGTATCACATATGTTGCAGCAGAAAAAATCGAACAAGGACATAAAATGGCAATTGTTCCCATCAAAGAAGGAGAAGCTGTTGTCAAATATGGCTTCCCAATTGGAAATGCAAAACAAGATATTTCTGTTGGGGAATGGGTGCATGTACACAATGTGAAAACAGGCTTGAGTGAAGAATCTTCCTATACATATGATGCAAAAGTGGAACCACTTGAAGCGATTACACCAGAAACCTTCAATGGATTTATGCGTGCAGATGGTAGAGCAGCAATCCGAAATGAAATTTGGATTATCCCAACAGTTGGGTGTGTCAATGGTGTTGCAGAAAAATTGACAAAAGACAATGGTCATTTGGTGCAAGGTAACATTGAAGGATTGTATGCATTTCCTCATCCTTTTGGTTGTAGCCAAATGGGAGATGACCATGCACAAACCAGAAAGTTGTTGGCAGCTCTTGCAAATCACCCAAATGCTGGTGGTGTTTTGGTTTTGGGATTGGGTTGCGAAAACAATACCATGGAGGGATTTAAGGAAGAACTTGGTACATGGGATGACAATCGTATGAAATTCTTGGTTTGTCAAGATGTGGAAGATGAGTTTGAGGAAGCAGGCAAGTTGCTTGGTGAATTGGCAGAATATGTGGATACATTTTCACGTCAGCCAATTCCTGTCAGCAAATTGGTCATTGGTATGAAATGCGGTGGTAGCGATGGCTTGAGTGGTATCACAGCAAATCCAACAGTTGGTGCATTCAGCGATAAACTCATTGCTCGTGGTGGTACAACGGTGTTGACAGAAGTGCCAGAAATGTTTGGTGCAGAAGGTATGCTAATGAACCGCTGTATCAACGAAGAAGTCTTTGACAAAGCTGTGCATATGATTGATGGGTTCAAGGAATATTTCACAAGTCACAACCAAGTGGTTTATGAAAATCCAAGTCCAGGGAATAAAAAAGGTGGCATCACCACATTGGAAGATAAGTCTTTGGGATGTGTGCAAAAAGGTGGCACAGCACCCATTGTGGAAGTCATTGCATATGGCGATCAAATCACAAAAACAGGACTTCATATGCTCAGTGGACCAGGCAATGACTTGGTCAGCTCCACAGCAATGACAGCGGCAGGTGCACATATGGTATTGTTCACAACAGGACGAGGAACCCCATTTGGATCTCCAGCACCCACAATGAAAATCAGCACAAACAACGATTTGTTTGCAAAGAAAAACAACTGGATTGATTTCAATACAGGCATGATTACAGAAGGAGATACCATTGATGAAACAGCAGAACGCTTGTTGGAATTTGTCATTGATATCGCAAATGGAACCAAAACAAAAACAGAAGAAAACGGATATCGAGAAATTAGTATTTTCAAAGATGGCGTTGTGCTTTGATACTTTGGCTTGCACTTAAATTGGGTGCAAGCTTTTTTATGCAAAGAATCAATTACAAAATAGAATGAATCCATAAATATAAAAATCTCCTAGAAACTGGAGATATCTTCATCCAGCAACTAGGAGATTGGTCGGTCTACCATATACCAAAAACCCTATAAAATCAAGGGTTAATAGGCATAAGGAACTGTTCCTATGAGACGGTATGACCCCGAAGGGTCATGCCGTCTTTTTCTTCTTTCCGTTGGTTCCGATGGGCTGTTCGTGGGTGATAATTTGATTGACCATAGGAATATCTAGCTCGTCTACAAAATTAAAGATAATCTTTACCCGTTGTGTCCGAATTCGCCCAGCCTTTTCGGGGGCATAGATCAGAATTTTGTGGATGTACTCATTGACAATGGTCTGTGTCAGTTCGGGTACAGCTATATACTTATCCACTAAGGTTATAAACTGCCTTAAATCTTGCTCTAGCGACTCCTGCTGTTCCACCCATTCCTCAGTCACATCTAGCTCTAGTTGCAACTGCTCCTGCTCCACTTCATAGCCTTCGGATAATTTTAGATAGCGCTCCCGACTGAGGGTTCCCAGAACCATATCCTCATAGCACCGAGTCAGCAAGGTTTCTATATCGTCCAGACGTTTCTTGGTCTGGGCGATTTGTCGCTTATGCTCCTGCTGGCTCTTCGCCCTCTGGTCTCGACAGCTCTGCATCCACTCATCCTCGAAACCCTCCACGTTTTGACGGATGTATGTGTTGACGGCTCGAATACGGTCTAGTACCAGTGCTCTTAAAACTTCCTCACGGATGTAGTGGGCAGAGCAGGTGCCTCGACCGCTTTTGTACTGCCCACAGACATAGTGGTCTTGCTTGTATCCATAGCTTGCGCTAGTGGCAAAATGCAAGTTTCCATCACAGTCGGCACATCGCAGTAGCCCAGAAAATAATCCCTGACGGTCGCCCTTGGTCATACGACGCTTGTGCTGTCTTAGCTCCTGCACCCTATCCCACTGCGCCTTGTCCACAATGGCCTCTTGCGTGTTTGGAAAGATAGCCATTTCTTCCTTTTGGGTGGGGATACGCTTTTTTAGCTTGTATGATTTAGAATAGGACTTAAAGTTGCAGGTACAACCAGTATAGTCCATTCGCTCCAAGATACCTACAATGGACTGGTCTATCCAATGGTAGGGGCGTTCGGGAAGCGGTCTACCCTTGCGCTGGGCATAGAGGGATTTGGCGGTAAGCACTTTGTCCTGTTCTAGTATCCGTGCAATGGAACAGGGACCTTTTCCAGCGATGGATAGGTCAAAAATTCGCTTGACTACGGGGGCGGCCTCTTCGTCCAAAATCCAGTGTTCCTTGTCTAAAGGGTCAATCTGATAGCCGTAGGGCGGTCTGCCCAAGTGCTTGCCACTGGCACCCTTTTGCTGAAAGACAGCTCGTACTTTTTTACTGGTGTCTCTGGGATACCACTCGTTGAACAAATTGCGGATAGCGGCAAAGCCATCGCTGTCTCCACAGATGCTGTCTACGCCATCGTTGACGGCGATAAAACGGACATCCTGACTGGGGAAAACTAGCTCGGTATACTGCCCTACGGTGAGGTAATCTCGTCCAAACCGACTCATATCCTTGACAATCCAAGTGCTCACAAGTCCTTGCTTCACCAAGTCAAGCCCTTCCTGCACGGCAGGACGATTGAAATTCGTCCCCGTATAGCCGTCATCTACCAAGATTTTTAGATTGGTATAGCCCTGTTTCTTCGCATAACTGGTCAAAAGAATTTTCTGGTTTTGAATGGAGTTAGATTCTCCTTCCCCCAAGTCTTCATTACTCAGGCGACAATAGAGAATGGTGATTTTTTGCTGACCTAACATAGCAACCTCCTTTGTATGTTGGTCAGCGGATGATTTTGTTGTGCATGGCGATATTGTATCATAGGTTGTCATATTTGTCATCTGCAACTCACCTCACTATCAGAGAAAATAAGCCGCTTCAGCTTGTGGGACAAGTGTTCCCCACCACCACACTCTGTCTCTATTTGATACACGGTACCACCGATTTCTTTTGCCACAGTACAAGCGAAAGGGGAAGCCTTTCCGTCGGAATCCTGCCATTGCTCAAGAAGGTAGGAGGGAACATCAATGATGGGTTCGTAGCAGGCGCATAGGTCGATGTGCTCATAGGTTTGATTCATATCTGTGTTCAATGGTTGACCCTCCTTGTCCTTGTTGCTGATACATCCGTAATACTTCCTCTGGAATCCCCTCCACGGCCTTTTCTAACTCCTCCAACTCCTTCATTCGTTCCATGTTCTTCAGCCGTGCCAGCACGCTCTCCTTACTGTCCTCTACCTTTTGGGAAAGTGCCTCATTTTCCTGCTGAAGCTGGTGGTATACCCCCTGATATTTCTTTATCTGCGTTTTCATCTTGGCCACGTTGGGGAGATAGCTATCTAAGATAGCCTGAATTTCAACGCATCGCTTCTTGGCATTGAAGGGGGTGATTCCCTCTAGTAAGTCGGTGAGCATGGCCTTTTGGCGGTTGAGGTGGACTGCCTCCTTGAATACTCTTGGTGGAATATGACTGCGCCCTGTGATGCTGGCACTCTCGCCACGCTCTAGGTCGGGGAATTTCTTGACCATGTGGCTCCAAAATTTATCTTGCCACTCTGTCAGCTTCTTCTTGTTGCCCAAAATCTCCTTGGCGCTTAATCGTCCGTCTGCCGTCAAAGGCACAAAGGTGAGGTGCATATGGGGTGTTGTCTCGTCCATGTGTACCACGGCGGAAAGCATCGTTTCTTTGCTCTGGTGGTCAGCGAGGAAGTCCACCGCCTCTTGGAAAAAGGCACGTACCTCAGAGAGTTTCTTCCCCTGAAAGAATTCAGGGCTGGCAGTGACGAGGGTTTCTACCAGCCGTACGCTGTCCTTTCGAGTGCGGCATCCAGCGGCGGCAATCTGTCCCTCTGCCCCTGCTCGGTAGCCACAGGTTGGGGTAATCAGATGAAAGTTATCCTTACGTTTCTCACTGATAATGTCGGGATTGCTGGCATAGTTCTCCTTGGTGCGCTCATTGTGGGCTTCGATATGCCCAATCTCGGGACCCTTATATTTAGCAAATCGCAGAATTGCGTATTGTGCATTCATGTGAAATCATCCTCCAATCCTGTGGCATCCGTACGTACGTACACATCATAAAAATTCATCGATAATCTGGACACCGTGATACCCCCTGACTCTGCGCTTTCCACCGATATAGATGTTATTGTTGTAATCTAGCCCATATTTGGCGGTATTTTCATTCAAATGATTGGAGAAGCTCCGTTGGGATAGTGGTTTCATGGCGTTGTCCTCGCACCAGTTTGTGTACGCACGGTACAGGTCACGGGAGCTGGCTTCTCCTGTCCAGTCCAGTTTGATGTAGCCCTCGGAGGTCATAAAGTCGGCCACGTTGCATCCATCGGCCATGGAGACCTCGAGATTTTCCTGCGCCCTCTGGCTGATGGTGAACTGATAATTCTGGGCAATTAGACGATGTAAGCCCGTGAGACACCAGAGAAGGATGCCCTCCACCTCAGACTGCAATTTCTCCCCCAGATAGGGGTCGTCTTTTCGTTCGGGGTCTCTGTCCTTGGTGGTGAGCAGAATCTGCCGACGGAAAAAGCCCACGCTTCTGTCGTAAAGGGACTGGAGATTGCCGTTACCCAACCCCAAAAAGCGGACGTATAACTGCCCTTGATAGCTCTGTTTTCCCTTGCGTTCCAAATCCATGGGTAGTTCTGCGGTAATGATGGATTTCAAGTAGTGAGTCTGGGGGAGGGCTTCCAGCTTCATGTCGTCGTCCACCATGAGAAGCTGGTGCTCCAAGTCGGCTCGGGCGAAGGGGCTTGTCTCCACTTTGGACAGACTGCCCGTGTTCATGTTGTCCCCCAGTAGCGAGCGAAGCACCAGCCCGATGCGGCTTTTACCCTCGCCACCTTTGCCCGTGATGAGGAGCATTTTCTGCCCCTTGGTGGAGGGAATCAGGCAGTAACCCATAAACTCTTGGAGGGTGGGGATGTCCTCTGGGTGGAGCAGTTCCGCCAGAAATAGAAGCCACCGCTCTGGGTTGGGAGCCTCCCTGTTGTAGCCGACAGGGAGGCGGTTGCGACAAAATTCCTTGGTCTCAGCGAAGGTGCCGTCCAGAAAGAGGGTGCCGTTTGCCACATGGATGCGGTCACGTTGTAGGGGTAAGTTGGGCTGATAGCAGTCCAAACGGATGGCATCCAGTAGGGTCTGACTGCGTTTCGCCAGCCCCGATGGCATCACTGGTCGGAGCCACCGATAAATCTCTCGACGCACCCACATCTCGTCAGAGACTCTGCCTTCTACGGTGAACAGTGTGCCGTTGATGGCAATCATGGGGTAAGCAGTCAAAAAATCTTCACAGAAGAGGGACTCCAAAATCTTCTTATCATCGAGCCAACGTGGTGGTAGAGTGTCGTGCATGGTATCCCTCCTCTCTCAAATATGGGTCAATCTTTTTCTGCAACTTGTTGACAATCCCCTCGTCCAACATCCACTGGGTCATCTGGGTTGGGTCATCGTCCATGCAGTCTAGTAGGTGCTCTACGTAAGAGCGGTCATGACAGGCGATGGCAAAGCGCCAATCCAGTCCATCTTCTGCCGTCTTGGGCAAATATGTCTGCTCCCAGTCTCGCAAGAGCAATAGGTAGTGGGTCAAATAGGTGGTACACAATTGCTCCATCATCCGCATACTTTTCTTTGGGGTTGGCTTAGATACTGCTGGCATCAGGGTGCTATCCTCCAAGATACCGAAGTCGCTGGCCAACTGTTTGGCGGCATCATAAGGCTTAAGCCCTAGTAGGCCAGCCACCAAATCCACCACATCTCCGTGGGCACTACAGCCGAAGCAGTAATAATAGCTGTCGTTAAGCTTCATAGACGGGGTTTTATCAGGGTGGAAGGGACAACAGGCCATACGATTGCGTCCAATCGTGAGCCCGTAGTATTCCGCCACCTGATGGGTGGTAAGTTGTTCTTTTAGTGTTTGAAATAAATTCATCATGTCCTCCTGCGTTCAGAATGACCTTGCAAGGTATAGACATCGTAACAAAAAAGAAGAGGGTTTCCCGTATGTCCATAAAGTTGGATTTCAGGGTGAAAAACAAGAGATTTCCACGTTCGTGGAAATTGTGCTATAATGGTAGAAAAAGCAGACGGAGGGCTGAGAAATGTATGTAAAGCTGACTTTAGGAGAGCGATTAAAGGATTTGCGGACAGAACGAGGGCTAACCCTAGAGCAGTTGGCACAGGAGACAGGCATTTCCAAGTCCGCATTGGGTAATTATGAGGGGGATGAACAACGGGACATCAGCCCACTTAGCATCGTAACTTTGGCGCAATTTTACGCAGTCCCTACTGATTATTTGCTGGGCATCATCGAGACAAAAAAATATCCAGCCTCAGAGCAACTTGCTCTGGGACTGGATGATGAAGCGATGGAAGTGTTGGCTGGTACTCCAATGAACAAGCGACTTCTCTCGGAATTATTAAAGCATCCAACATTCCCCCACTTAATGGTTGACATGGAAATCTACGTTGACCGCATCGCCAGCATGCAGATTCAACACATCAATAATTACGTTGATGCAGCTCGCAAGCAAATAGAGGCTACTCATGCGCCGCAATCTCCCGACCTCTATGTGGAGGCATTGAAAGTCGCTCATGTGGATGAACACGAGTATTTCACCAAGTCCATCTATGAGCATTTGGCGGTCATTTTGAAAGGCATCCAGAAAGACCACGAGACGGATACTACCACAGCAGATACCGACTCTATCGTGGAACAGATGCAAGCCGTCGTAAACGAGGCACTTACCATGCCCGAAAGCGAGGTAGAACAGCGAGTACATTTAACGTGCAAAATGTATGGCATCAACCCTGATGATGTTTCTGAAGAAGAGAAACTTGTATTGGCCAGCTTTATAAATCGCATACCTAAGGACATGAGAACGAGCATGAAGGAGCTAGAGCGTAGTTCGAAGCGTGGAGCAAGACAAATGCCTAGACACGGCAAAGGGAAGCGCAAGAGACGTTAATCACTGCGGTGAGACGGGGCTTGTATATACCTCCCCCACCTTCTTCGCCTAGCATATGATTGCAGATGGGGCATTGCAATCATACGCTAGGCTACTAACGACAAAAAGGGCTGGTACGGCTTCTCTGCTACTTGGCAGAGTTCCGTACCAGCCCTTTTCATCGTCAGACGGTGGGGAAGGTATAACACACTAGACTTTGCAAGCAAAATCGTGTGCCAAGGGGCGGAGCCCCTTTGGATGCCCCATCCTCTATCTTCCCATATCGATGATGGGCTATGGGAAGATAGAGGGTTGCACCACACTGCTTTGCAGAGATGGTACAAGGGTTCTTGCACGCTAACGCTACTAGGAGATATAGGCGGATAGCCTTGTCAATGTTGAAAACGCCGTGGGTTTTCGACCTTTATGATGTTGTTGCTTTATGACGACTGGTTTTTTTGCGTACTCCATATACGGTCACTGCCAGTAGGAGGACAGCCCCTCCAACGAGCCACCAGCTAAACTGGGCTGGGGCTTGCTCTGCCAGTCGTATGGTGATGGGTGTCCCATCGTGATTTGACAACTCCGCCGTGACATAAAGCCCTTCGACAGTGCTCTCCAATGGTTGCCAAGCGCCATCTACAAGCTGTTCTAAATAGGCACGCTCGCCCATGGTATTGTAGATGCGCACCTTGGAAATGGTTGTGTATGCGCCCTCCACGCACAGGGTATAGCCATCCTCCGCCTGTGTCACCAGAAGCGCTTCCCATTGGGTGAAACAACCATCCACCAGCACCATGGAAATGGCGCCATCTTCCCCGTGAAAAGCCAGTGTGGTAGACAGGGGAATCAGTTCACCATGCACTTCAATATCCGTTTGGATGTTGGTCAAGTCCACATCCTCCCACAGGCCGTAATGGCCATCTGTGGTGACGATTTCTGGTAGCAATGCCCCGTCATAGCTGTCGCCATAGTTGACGGTGATGGTGTCCAAATACACCTCATCTTGATAGAGAATGATGGACAAACTTCCAAACACGCTAGGCAGTCCCTCCACTTCTAGCAAAGCCTGATAGGTGATGGGTTCCGCCTTGCCTTGATAGCTCAGACCATCCACACCGCCTAAAACATCGCTGACAAAGTAGTTTGCTTGCAAAACGCTGTCTTCGCTGTCTATTCCCCCTGCAATACCGCCTACGCTACCATCACTGGCCACAGCAGATGATAGGGAGTAGCATCCATATACCTCTAGGCCGTAGCCCACAATGCCACCCACAGAATCGTTGCCGCTGAGACGGCTTTTGGAATAACAATCACGGACAATGGCGGTGGATTGCCCAGCAATGCCACCCACATAATCGCCCTCCACGCTTTCCACACGAGATTGGGAGAGGGAGGTCATCACAAGACCAAACTCCTGCATCCCAACAATGCCACCAGCGCCGTCTTTTTTGGCAGTGACATTGCCATAATTCGCCCCGTCTTCCACAATGGCTAGGGCGTTTCTTGTGGCAGTTTGGGTTTTATCCCCCTCAAAATCGAACAATTCCTCTGCAAAGGTCAGGCCATACTCAAAGGACATGGCACCCACCAGACCGCCTACGCTGATGTCGCCATCAATGTTGCCACGGTTGGTGCAGTTTGCCACCTTACCCATGGTGGCTGTCGTCGCAAAGGCTGTGGACACATCGGTGATTTCAAAAATACCTTCTTTGTCATCGAAAGAGGTGACATCTTGTATCAAATCTATGATGGTGTCGCTGACGGTGGACAGTTGCTGGTTGATGGACTCCAAATCGTCTAATATCACGTCAGATCCATCACCAATGGCATCTTGCATCCCCTCCATTTCCTCTGATACCACGTCCAGCGACGCAGAGAGGGCATCCTTGGTGTCGTCGAACTGGTCATCTGTTTTCACAAACTCCACCTCCTCTTGGGCATCCAAATTGTCCACCAAATCGGAAAGCAGTGATGACGTCTCCTCCAGGGCATCCGCCATGTCAGAGAGTTCGCTGGATGCTTGGGCAAAACAATCCATGGCATCTTCCAGCTCATCGAGGGTATCCGCCACAATATCTGGGAGGTCATCCAGGTGTGTCATCGCCTTGTTCAGCGAGGAAATTGCGCTATTTGCATAGGATGCACTCTGTTTGAGATAGGTAATCGTAGTGGATAAGCCGTCCAATAACGACGCTAAATCTGCGCCAAGGTCAATATCCACAGCGGTTTTCAGGGCAGACTGCGCCTTGCTCATATAGGCCAGAGCGTCATCCATATCATCGCCAAAATCTTCGGCAATCTCTGGCACATCTTCCATGGCATCCAGGGCATCTTCCAAGTTGAGGAACCCATCTTCTAGTTCATTGAAGGCATCCTCCATCTGACCAAAAACAACCTCTAGGCTATCGGTGACAGGCACCAAATCGTCGATGAGCTGAGAAACGGCATCGCTGATGATATTGAGCTGGTCGATGTTGCCGTCGAAAATGGCTTGGATTTGGTCAAGCAACTCCTCCAGATGATCACGGCTCACGCCCACTGCATCCTTCAAAGCGGTGGCTTGATCGCTGACCGCATCCCCGCTGCTGTCGGCACTGTCGATTAAATTGGAGGACAAATCGCTGAGGGAATTCAGTTCTTCACGCAAATCCTCCAATTTAGAGGTGGTGTATGTGGTGTCGATATAGGGCTCAAATTGCCCCACAATGCCCCCCACTTCCTTCCATCCATAGACGTCGCCCCAGTTGTAGCAATCAGCAATGTAGCCACTCTGATTGCCCACAATGCCCCCGATGTTATAGCCCAGATGGGGGTAGCCCACGGTGGCAAGGTTGCCACAGCCTTGGACGGTGCCATCGCTGAGCCCTGCAATGCCACCAATGTCGGTGATGGTGCCGGCATTGGTGCTAGAAGCCCCCACGCTGGCAATGAGACTGCCTTCATATGCAAAGACAAAATTGCTTAAATCTGTGTTCACTTCACTGCGATTGGTACAGCGAAATAGGGTGCCTTGGTTTTCGCCCACAATGCCCCCCACTTGGCTTTCACCAAACACGCCACCATAGGTGGTGCAGTTGGAAATCGTGCCCGTATTCACCGCCGCAATGCCACCAACGTAGCCTTTTCCGCTGACCATGCCACGAAAGATGCAGTTTGAAACGGTACCGTAATTTTGCGCCGCGATGCCAGCGATATAGTTGTGCTCTGATTGCAACTCGCCATAGACAGACAGGTTTTTCACCGTGGCACCTTGTTCTATCAGGCGAAACAGCCCTTGATAGTCTTTGTTTAGGTCGGTTTGTAGGCCAGAAATGGTGTGCCCATCCCCATCAAATGTACCCAGAAAAACAGGGATGTCCTGAAATTCACTGCCTGTCAGGTCAATGTCTGCAGTCAGCACAAAGGTTTTTTCAGCGCTGTACTGGTCGAAGGTGCAGTTTTTTGCAAAGGTCAAAAATTCTTCTACATTGGAAATAGAAATGGTCTCTACCTCTTCCGTCTCCACCGCCAACACCAAACTAGGTGCGATGAGTTGGAGGAGAAGAAGAACCGCTAGGAAACTGGAACCTATCTTTTTATGCTTCATGGCTGTGCTCCTCAATAGTCTTTTGGTTTGTCATTTTTGCATCAATTTCTCCATCAATGGTACCTGTGACAAAGCCGTTGATATACCCTGACACATAGCCACTCACATGACCATTCACCATGACCTTGCCTGTCACTTTCTGTGGCTTGCGCCCCCATCCCATGGCAAAGCGGGTGCGCTCAATAAACCCATCACCTACGTATAGAATTTCGGGCAAAATAACCAGTACCAGTGCCATGGAAATCAGCGTACCACGACCGATGCACTCGCCCAAAACGGTGATAGAACCATCGCTGGACAGATTCTGAATGGCAATGCCTGCGGCGGATAAAATACAGCCAGAGGTCAGAATCGTGGCAAAGGATTGGTCTAGGGCCGTGATCACCGCCTGCTTTCGATCCATGGTTTTTCTCAGTTCTAAAAAGCGGTTGGTCATGACGATGGCATAGTCCACGTTGGCGCCCATTTGAATAGACGACACCGTTAAATAACCCACAAAGAAAATGCCATAGCCATTTAAGTATGGGAAGGCAAAGTTCATGAAAATAGCGGATTGAATTACCACAATCAGCATCACAGGCACAGCCACAGAGCCGAACGTGAACAGCAACACGCACATCACAAATAAGGCGGATAAAATGCTCACCACCAGATTGTCTCGCCCAAAGGCGCTGGACAAATCGTAACAGCTGGTGGCATCGCCTGCCAGATAGACTTCTTCATAATAGTCCCCTGCAACGGCGGTGATGGTGTCTAAAAAAGCATAGGTTTCTGCACCCTCCACTGGTAGGTTCAGCGACAGCAGAATGCGGCTGTAGCCTTCGTTTTCCAGTTGCAATTGCCCATCACGGATGTCGTCTGCCTGCTCACGTAAATCAGCTTCGTCTTCTTCGTCTAAGCTAAAATAACCGTCGTCCAGCATATCCACGGCAAAGAGGACAATGTCCAGCAAAGGCAGTTCGTATTCGTCGCTCTGGTTGATGAGTTTTGCATAGTCCTCTTGGTCGATGGCGTAGCTAGAGTACAGCAGTGCTGCCATTTCATAGTCTAAATCCATCAACTCAGACAGCTCACGGGCATTGAGCAAATCGGTGAGCAGATAGTCGTCTATGGCTTCGGTGTTGGCAAGCCCCATCACACTTTCCACCTGAGGATAGCCCTCAAGGGCGGCAATCAGCTCTGCTTCTTTTATGTAATCGCCTGATGGCACCATCATGGCTAGACCGTTGGTGGTGCCAAATACATCAGCAATGCGGTCAATTTGGACATCGCTTTCGCTGGGATTGGCGGCTCGCAAATCATCTACGGAAAACAGATACTCCGTCTGTTGAGAGAAGTAGAAGCCACCCACTGCCACCACCAAAAACAAAGGCAACAACACGGCACGGAGTTTCAGAGACAGCTTCCCTAGCCATGCGATGGAGGGGACAAAGTTGCGGTGTTGGGTTTTATCCATGAATTTACTCCACACCACCAACAGCCCAGGCAGCAGGGTGAATACACAAAACAGGATGATAAAAATCGACTTAATGAGACACCGAGATAGGTCACTCCCCAGTCCATACACCATAAAAGACAGGGCCAAAAGCCCACAAACGGTGGTCAAACTGCTGGAGGAAATCTCCACAATGGCTTTGGAGAGTGCCATGGTGCAAGCCTCTTGGGCGGGGAGCTGTTCTCGTTCTTCAGCAAAGCGGTGGCACAGGATAATGGCATAGTCAATGCCCAGTGCAATTTGAAGCACCATGCCCACAGAGTTGGAGACAAAAGAAATTTCCCCTAGCATGAAGTTACTCCCTTTGTTCAGCAGAGCCGCCGCCCCCAAGGTAATGAGCACAATGGGGATTTCTGCAAAGGATTTGGATGTGAATCCCAGCACCAAGACGATGACCACCACAGCCACTACCATAATGGCGCTCATCTCCGACGCCAAATTGTCGGCACTGCTATTGCCCGCCTCTGTGTCAAAGGACACGTCATAGCCTTGGGTCAGCTGGCGGATTTCGTCCATGGCAGACAGGGCATCCGCGTTTTCTTCGTCCCCGACAAAGGTGACATTGATGAGGGCGTTGGCTTCTAAGTAGTGGTCATCGTCCTGGGCAAAGTCCATAGATTTTACCCCATGGATCGTTTCAATGGCAGTGGCCAGTGTTTCGGCCGTGGCAAAATCCACATTGCTGACCATCACTTTGGCAGTGGCGTAGGTGACAAAATGTTCGTCCATCAAATCAAGCCCAATGGAGGTGCCACTGTCCTCAGGCAAATACCCCACCAAATCATTTTCCACTTGGGTTAAGGTAGCACCGTACACGCTTCCCACAGCCAAGAGCGTAAAAATCAGGAAAAATAAATTGCGTTTGCTGACGATGAATTTTGCGATTGTATAAAATAAATCAGTTTGCTTGGTGTCCATGGTTCCTCCGTACATTTGAATTTTAATTGACAACTGTTCGTTAAGTTAGTATAATAGCCACATCAAGATTTTACAACGTACAATACTGGCAATTTGATAAATAACGATACACATTGGGCAAACTGTCCAGAAACGAGGATGCTATGGCAGAAAAAACCGACTTGCGGGTCATCAAAACCAAAAAAGCTTTGGTAGAAACCATGATGGAAAGCTTGGGGAAAAAGCGGTTTGAGGATATTACGGTGCAAGACCTTTGCGACAAGGCCATGGTGCGCCGTGCCACATTCTACACCCATTTTGCCGATAAATATGAGCTGCTGGGCTATAGCGTCCGCAGTCAGTATGTAAAATTCCCCTCCTATGCGCAATTTGAAACCGCCAGCAACACAGAGGATATTTATCGGTATTTGGTGAAGGATGCAGTGGACTTTTTGGCAGATAATTTGGCCATATTCCGCTCAGTTGTCAATAGCCAAGCCACACAAATTATCCTCAATACCATCCGCAACGAAATGGAGCAAGATTTCTTGCCACTCATTGAAGAAAGTATGCGTGCCAATGATATTCACGGTCTATCCCCCCAATTCATCTTCAATTTTTACCTCCACGGCATCTTCGGCAGTTTCCTGTGGTGGATGCGAGAAGACTACCCCCTCACCAAAGAAGAACTGGTGTTGCAAATTCAATCCATGTTGCACATCAGATGAAGCCAGAGGAAATGCGCTTCACGAAAACCGCCCCCATTATGGCAAACAAGGAAGGCACCGGGATGATCCCAGCGCCTTCCTTATTTGCCGTATTTAACTTGCCTCCCAAGTTGTCCTTTTGAGCCATACGCCTACCCCTGCATTTCAAGGGTACTCAGTCTGTTGAATTTATGGGACTTTTAATTCTCAAAAGGCCGATTCACCGTCACAGCCTTCAAATACTGCACAAGGTCGCCATTGAGTACCAAATCAACATACCCCACAGGGTCGTTATACACCAGCCAATCCAGCTCGCTGCGCTGATACAGTATTTGCCACTTCATTCTCCACG
Organism: Chakrabartyella piscis; assembly: GCA_030067835.1. GTDB lineage: Bacteria > Bacillota > Clostridia > Lachnospirales > Anaerotignaceae > Chakrabartyella > Chakrabartyella piscis. The sequence continues at coordinate 1,954,766 of CP092441.1, read as the reverse complement.
GCAGTACAGTCTATGGAAATCACGGTACCGTTGGCGTAGATTAACTCCACACAGCCTGTGTCTATATTAAATTCACATGATTTTAGCATTCTAAATATCTCCATTATTTTGATTATTATGCACAATAATCATCCGCTGACGTGTGTTGAATGTGATAGTTCCTTGCCGCTATTAACCCAAGGTTTACATTGCTTTCTGCTCCAATCGCAATCTATCTGCAATGAGCGCAATAAACTCAGAATTGGTAGGCTTACCCTTGTGGTTGTTGATGGTGTAGCCAAAAAGTGCATCAATTGCATCTACTTTACCACGGTTCCAAGCCACTTCAATGGCATGTCGGATAGCTCGTTCTACACGACTGGGTGTGGTATTACATTTCTTAGCAATGGAAGGATACAATTCCTTGGTGATGTAATTCAAAACATCCATATCATCTACACTCATAATGATGGCTTCACGCATATAATGATACCCTCTGATATGAGCAGGAACACCGATTTCATGTAAAATATTGGTGACTTTTGTTTCCAAATCATAGGTTTGTGTCGGTTGTGTTTGTAAGAAGGAAGAAGCGGATTTTACAGCAGGTTTTTCTTGCATCAGATGTCTAATTCTTTCAGTTAGGGCATCGGTGTCAAATGGTTTGACCATATAGTAGGAAGCACCCAATTCCAATGCTTTTTGTACCACCTTTTCTTGAGACAATGCAGATAAAATAATGGTAATGGGTTGGTGGATTTCAGGATTTTTTTGCAAACGTTCCAATACACCAATACCATCCAAGCGTGGCATAATCCCATCAATAATGGCAATGTCTGGTTCGGTATCACGGATTTTGTTCATAGCATCAATGCCATCTGTTGCAATGGCAACTACAGTCATGTCATCTTGTTTTTCTAGGTGAGAAGATAAGATTTCGCAAAAATTTTTGTTGTCGTCTGCCAAAAGTACTTTTATCTGATTATGATTCAAAATAATCCCTCCAAATTGTGTTTTGTTGTATGTTTATGCAAATATTTCTTGCTTTTGGATAGATTATAGTATGAATTTTTAGAGGTGACAAGGTGTATTCGTAGGACAAAAAAGGATGAAAAAAACCAAGATATACAAAGAAAATGCAAGAAGAGCGTAGAACCGCAAAATATAGGGAATATCTTGTCAGAAGTTGGAGAAGATGGATGGAATAATTTGCAATAAGATGGAAACTTATGGTGTTTTCTGCGGTAAGTTTTTGATCGGAAAAATAAGCTTTCTCTTTTGGATTTGTAGGAAACTATCAGAATTTGTCTGTTTGTGACAGGAAAAGTAGGTGTTCCAATTTTACAATTTACGATTGTTTTCAATAAAAAAACCAGCTTCCAAAGAAACTGGCTCTACATAGTATCGTTTTAAAAAGAAATCCATTGGTGGCTTGGAGCATGTGTTATTAGAACAAACCGACTTTGGAAATATATTTGTCGATGAGTTGCAATTTTGCTTCAGTGGAATACCCCATTTCTTTACTGATGAAGGAACAAAGCAATTCCATAGTGAACAATACCCCGACATAGGAGTTGAAGAAAGTATTACTATCTACACTGACAGTCAACAATTGTGTTGCATATTGTGCAAGTGGAGAGCTGGCTTTGTCGGTAATGAGGATGATTTTGGCACCAGCATCATAAGCCATTTGTGCAGCCAACAAGTCCATTTCAGAGTATCTAGGGAAGCTGACAGCAATGATACAATCGTTGTCTGTAATATCGCAAAGGTGGTCAATTACATTCAAAGAAGGCAAAGAAGTATCATACACATCTGGCAACAAATGTTTCAACCACAAAAGCATCATACTACCCACACCATTGTTTGCTCTTGAAGTAACAATAAATTTGCGTTTGCTACCTGCAATCAAGCCAGCAGCACGTTCAAAAGCCAAAGAATCATTATGGTTGACTGCTGATTTTAAATTTTGCAACACATTGGCAAAATACACTTCAATCAGATTGCTTTGATCCAATTTACTAATGGACAGTTTCAAACGTTCTGAAGGTATTGTGATGTTATCAGAAACACTGTTTATGCGTTCGGTATATGTTTTACGAATGCTTCTTTGAAATTCCATAAACCCAGAATATCCCAAAGTACGAGTGAAACGAATGACAGAAGAGTCGCTGATTTGCAATCGATTCGCAATTTCTGTTGAAGTAATGAAACAAGATTCTGCAAAATTATCCAGAACAAATTCTGCAATGAGCTTTTCTTTTTTGGTCAATTTCAAACCCATGAGCTGGGCTCTTAGTTCTTCGGTCATAACGTACCTCCTATTCTTTCCAAAATTTAATGATTCCTAATCATTATACACAAAAAACTACAGATAGTACAACAAAAATATGAAATTTTGACAAAAAATCTGCAAAATAATTAAGAAAGGCTTTGGATTCTATATCTTGTGCCATTTGCATATATAGTATATAATAAGAAAATATTGTATTATAGTAGTAGAAAACGTACAAACAGCATGGAGAAAACCATGCTATTTTTTAGGAGGATATGACTTTGGCAGAAACATTAGCGAATTGGTTTGTGGTGCATTTACAGGATTCTTTTGCAAGGGAAGCAATTGTGTTCATTGTATCCATGATGCCTATTTTGGAACTTCGTGGCGGTATCATTGCAGGTTTTGCTTTGCAAATGGAATGGTTGCCTACATTCATCATTGCATTTTTGGGTAACATTCTTCCAATACCATTTTTGTTATGGGGGATTCGTTGGGTATTCAAAATTTTAAAAAAAACACCACTCAAAAAAATGGTAGAATGGTTTGAGGCAAAAGCAGAGAAAAAAAGTGGTCAAATCCGCAAATATGGATATCTTGGTGTATTGCTTTTTGTGGGAATACCACTTCCAGGAACAGGTGCTTGGACTGGATCTTTGATTACAGTAATGTTAGGTTTGGAACCAAAGAAGACCTTTGTGGTGATGATATTTGGTGTTATTTTGGCAGGAATTATTGTTTCAATTTTGTCCTTTGGTTTATTGGGTAGCCTTGGGATTGGTGCGTAAATAAGGAGATTGGATATGGCAGAAAGAATTTCAACACCTTCCAGAACTAGGGAGATTATAGAAGCAAATGGGTTTGCATTCAAAAAGAATTTTGGTCAAAATTTCTTGATTGATTCCAATGTTTTGGATAACATTGCAGAGTGTGCAGAAATTACAAAAGAAGATTGCGTTTTGGAAGTTGGTCCAGGTATTGGTTCTTTGACACAAGTTTTGGCAGAATATGCAGGCAAAGTGGTTGCAGTGGAAATTGATAAAACATTGATTCCCATTTTGTCAAATACCTTGGCAGATTGTGACAATGTGGAAATATTGAACCAAGATATTTTGAAAACAGACGTACAAGCCATTATTGATGAAAAAAACAATGGTAAACCGATTAAAGTGGTTGCAAATTTACCATATTACATTACAACACCTATTTTGATGGACTTGTTGGAAAAGGGGTACCCTGTGGATACCATCACTGTTATGGTACAAAAAGAAGTGGCAGAACGTATGCAGGCACAACCAAAAAACAAGGAATATGGTGCTTTGTCTGTTGCAGTACAATATTATTGTGATGCAAACTTGGATATGATTGTACCACCAGCTTGCTTTATGCCACGTCCTAAAATTGATTCAGCAGTCATCACTTTGAAGGTGTTGCCTGAACGCAAAGTCCAAACAAAGGATGAAAAACTCTTCTTCCATTTGGTGAAATGTGCCTTTGGTCAAAGAAGAAAAACATTGCTCAATGGATTGTTTAATTTGGGTGAATTTGGTTTGTCCAAAGACGAACTCACAGCAGTGATTGAATCCTTGGGTTGGGATTCTCGTGTGCGTGGCGAAACCCTTGGTTTACAAGAATTTGCACAATTGACAGATGCTATGTATGATAAATTGCATGGGTAAATAGCATTGTATTTATATTTCATGTGGTGCCACTAAACGTAAATGTGCCACATCTGTAGGGCAGGGGCTTGCTCCTGCCGTCATGAATAGCTACAAAACATCAATTTGTAATTGTAACTATGGGTGCCGAAACGACACCCTACAAAACCGAAACATAAATATTTTGGGATTGTAGGGGCGATTCACGAATCGACCGCAAAATCAAAGATTCTTCGTCGCTTTGCTCCTCTGAATGACAGTACATAAGCAAATGATGGTATTGTAGGGCAGGGGCTTGCTCCTGCCGTCATGAATAGCTACAAAACATTAATTTGTAATTGTAACAACGGGTGACGAAACGTCACCCCTACAAAATCAACGTCGCTACAGATTATAAGCATAATAAGAATGCATCATCAAAGGGGACAAACTATGACACCTGAACAAATTAGAGCACAACTCCAATCCATGGCAGAAGAGGACTATCGTATCTTCTCTGCAAAACTCATTCCAAACATAGACAATGTTCTTGGTGTGCGTATTCCATTGCTTATGAAACTGGCGAAGGAATTGGCAAAAGAACAACCTCTTTTGTATTTGGAAAGCACAGATGAACTCTATTTTGAGGAACGTATGCTTAAAGGTCTGATCATTTGCAATTTGCGTGGTGATTTGGATTTTATTTTTGGTGAAATTGAAAAATTTGTGCCCAAAATTGATAACTGGTCTGTGTGTGATAGCTTCTGTACCCATTTGAAAATCACAAAGAAATATAAACCAGAGGTGTGGCAGTTCTTGCAACAATATCGCAAATCCAAAGCACCTTATGACTTGCGCTTTTTGCTGGTGATGATACTGGGGTATTACATAGAAGAAGCCTATTTGCCAGAAATATTTCAAATCTTTGACGAAACAAATCATGAAGAATATTATGTGAAAATGGCAGTTGCTTGGGCAATTTCCATGTGTATGGTGAAATTTCCAGAAGAAACATTTGCATACTTGGAACACCACAAATTAGATGCATTCACATATCGTAAAGCATTGCAAAAATCTTTGGAATCCACAAGAGTAACCAAAGAAAATAAAGAAAAAATTAGAGTTTTACGCAATCAAACCAAATAATACTTTGCGATACTGATGTGAATTGGTGTCGCTTTTTTGTTTGCACAAATCAACCATTTCAAATCCAATCACACCAATTTTTTTGTAACACACCATACCATTCATGGAGTGTATATTCACGCACATCTTCTGATAATACAATGGATAATTCTGCCAAAACTTCATTTTCCAAAACCACCTGTGCAAAACCAACTTCTGTACCAGCGATTGCAGGTGCTTGTATCTCTTGCGGTAGAAAAATGGAAACAGAAAGAATTTCTTGTTCTTCTTCAGAAAACAAACCTTCATATCCATTTGCCAATGATACAGTCACTTCCTTTGTTGGAGAATCCAAAACACCAATTTGACCAACATACATACCATCTGTTGCCACAACCAAATGAGAAAAATTTTCAAGTCCATAAGTCATCAAAGCTTTGGTATCTGTCCATTTTCCTTCTTTGCCAGCAGTGCCCCAACCACTAGCCAAAACGGTGCTCACCAAAAGCGTATCACCTTGTTCTACAGCACCTACAAAACAGTGACCTGCACGATTGGTATACCCCGTTTTGATACCCAACGCACCTTCAAATTCATTCAAAAAACGGTCAGTATTGGTGGCAGTTTGTTGACGCTTTCCATTTGCTTCTGTGATGGTGACTTGTTCAGTTGCAATGAGTGTTCTAAAATCAGGATTTTCCAAAGCATATGCACCAATCAATGCCATATCATAAGCAGTAGAATGGTGTTCTTCTTCTGTCAAATGGCTATCCAATCCATTGGGTGACCCAAAAATGGTTTGTGTGGCACCAATTTTTTTGGCTTTTTCTGTCATCAACTGACAAAATTCTTCTTCAGTACCAGATATGTATTCTGCCAAAGCAACAGCAGTATCGTTGTAGGAACAAAGCATCATAGCAGAAAGCAAATCGCCTACATACCATTCTTCACTAGTGGTCAAATTCATATTGACTTCTGGTTGACTAGAAGCATTTTGGCTGATGGTCACAATATCCTTCATATCACCCAATTCCAATACCAAAATAGCGGTCATAATCTTGGTGGTACTAGCCATTGCCAGCTCAGTATCGGCATTTTTTTCATATAAGATGCGTCCATTGCTTCCATCAATCAAAACAGCACCTAGAGCACCAACAATGGGCTCATTTGCATATGTAATTTGTTGAAAAGCCAATAACAGTGTGGTCAAAATCAAATAGAATCGTTTCATGAAATTCCTCCTAAATGGTGCATTCCTATAGAATAGTCTACGCAAAAACCACAGATATCATACGAAACTTTGAAATTTATATGAAGAATATGAGTTTTACTTGTAATTGCAATGGTTTTAAGATAGAATATGTTTGGGTAACACTGCACAACCCTTTATCACAACCTTTGCGGTTTATTTTCTCATCAGAACCATCAAAAATACTCGACGATATTTCCAATATCGCCTGCGTTTTCTGATGATTATGACAAAAAAATACCCTCGCAAATTTTGCAATTAGGGCTGTGCAGTATTACCCCAGAGTTTTTATGTTTTGAAATTTGATAAATATAAAGGGATAATGCAGTTGTAGGTGGATTCACGAATCAACTGCTATGCCGTAAAATGCGAATACAACGCAATTGTAGGGTAGCGTCTTGACGCTACCGTTATGTAAATCTATAAACATAAATGAAATCGTAGTAAACATCAAAAAGATTTTATATAGGAGTGTATCAATGAGTATTTTAAATGTACAAAATTTAACCCATGGTTTTGGCGATAGAGCCATCTTCAACAATGTTTCTTTCCGTTTGTTGAAAGGAGAGCATGTAGGCTTTGTGGGTGCCAATGGCGAAGGAAAATCCACATTCATGAACATCATCACAGGTTCTTTGATGCCAGATGAAGGCAAAATTGAATGGAGCAAAAATGTAGTGGTTGGCTACTTGGATCAACATACAGTTTTGGACAAAGGTATGACCATTCGTGATGTGTTGAAGTCTGCTTTTGCACCACTCTTTGCACTGGAAGAAAAAATGAACAAGATTTATGAAACCATGGGGGATGCAACTCCAGAGGGACTGGATAAAATGATGGAAGAATCTGGTGAAATCCAAGATATTTTGGATACTCATGATTTCTATATCATTGATTCCAAAGTAGAAGAAGTAGGACGTGCTTTGGGTTTGGAAGACATTGGTTTTGAACGTGATGTAACGGAGCTGAGTGGTGGTCAACGTACCAAGGTTTTGCTTGGGAAATTGCTTCTGGAAAAACCAGACATCCTTCTTTTGGATGAACCGACCAACTACTTGGATGAAGTCCATATCACATGGTTGAAACGCTATTTGCAAGAATACGAAAATGCATTTATCTTGATTTCCCATGACATTCCATTCCTCAATAGCGTAATCAACTTGATTTACCATGTGGAGAATTCTGAACTCAATCGTTATGTTGGGGATTATGATAAGTTCCAAGAAGTATATGCAATGAAAAAAGCACAACAAGAGTCAGCATACAAACGTCAACAACAAGAAATCGATGAATTGAAAGACTTTGTGGCAAGAAACAAAGCCCGTGTTTCCACAAGAAATATGGCGATGTCCCGTCAAAAGAAATTGGATAAAATGGATGTTATCGAATTGGCAAAAGACAAACCAAAACCAGAATTCAATTTCAAAGAAGCAAGAGCTGCGTCTAGGTATATCTTCCAAACCAAAGATTTGGTCATTGGATATGATGCACCGCTTTCCAAACCACTGAATTTGGAAATGGAACGTGGTCAAAAGATTGCGTTAACTGGTGCCAATGGTATCGGTAAAACAACCCTTTTGCGTAGCATTTTAGGAGAAATCAAACCATTTGCTGGCGAAACAGAGTTGGGTGATTACCTTTATACAGGATACTTTGAGCAAGAAGTGGAATATGGAAACAACACCTCTTGTATTGATGAAATTTGGAAAGAATTCCCTGTCTACACACAATATGAAGTACGTAGTGCATTGGCAAAATGTGGCTTGACCAACAAACATATCGAAAGTATGGTCAAAGTTTTGAGTGGTGGAGAACAAGCAAAGGTTCGTCTTTGTAAGCTCATCAATGTGGAAACCAATGTTTTGATTTTGGATGAACCGACAAACCATTTGGATGTGGATGCAAAGGATGAATTGAAACGTGCTTTAAAAGCATATAAAGGTAGCATCCTTTTGGTATGCCATGAACCAGAATTCTATACGGATATCGTAACAGACACATGGAATTGCGAAAGCTGGACAACCAAACAAATTTAAGGCAATACCGCATATCTCTAATTGCAAAATTTACGAGTAAATTTTGCAATTAGAGCATGGAGGTATTACCTTAGAAGATGGTCAGGTGGGTCGTGTGCAAGAAATTCTTGCGTAAATATGGAGGAACAATATGGAAGAAAGATTACAGAAATATTTGGCAGAAGCAGGTGTTGCTTCTAGGAGAAAATCAGAAGAATTGATTGCAGCTGGCTTGGTGAAAGTCAATGGCAAAATTGTAACGGAACTTGGTACAAAGGTAGACCCAAAGAAAGATGAAGTTGTTTATCGTGGACAAGTCATCAGCAAAAAAGAAGTGGAAATGGTATACATTATGTTGCACAAACCAGAAGGCTATGTGACAACAGCAAAAGAACAATTTGGCAGACCTAGCGTTATGGATTTGGTGCGTGATGTGAAAGAGCGTATCTTCCCTGTAGGACGTTTGGATTATGAAACATCTGGCTTGTTGCTTCTCACAAATGATGGCGACTTGACCTATAAATTGACACATCCAAAACACGATGTGGATAAAACATACCACGCAAAAGTATATGGCACTCCTGATGATATGGATTTACAAATGTTCCGTAGAGGTGTGTTCATTGATGGTGTGCGTACTAAACCTGCAAAAATTCAAATCATTGAAAAAGGAGAGCGTCAATCCTTGGCAGAAATCAAAATCCATGAAGGTAAAAACCGTCAAGTGCGTAAAATGTGCGAAGCCATTTCACATCCAGTTGCACAATTGAAACGTGTGGCAACAGGTGATTTGGAATTGGGTGATTTGCCAAAAGGAAAATACCGTCATTTGACAGCAACAGAAGTAAAATACTTGAAAAAACTATAATGCAAAATGGGCAGAGCGACGAGGGCGTCGCTCCCTACAATATCTGAATCATAAATTTCATTGTAGGGGGTGGGTTTCCTATCCCGCACAAAGCGTAATCGAAATAAAACAATCGTAGGGGATGCTCTTGACCATACCGCAATACCTACAACCATAGAAAATCAATCGCATCAACGTGCAATCGTAGGGGCGGATAGTATCCGCCCGTAAATAAAAAGGATGGAAAACTATGAAACAAAAGAAAACAACATTATACCTCATTCGTCATGGTGCAACAGATTGGAACAAAGAAGGCAGATACCAAGGTTGTACCGATATCATGCTTTCAGAAGATGGTTTGGCACAAGTAGAAGCTATGGGAAAACGATTCCAATACCTTCCATTGGATGCCATCTACACATCACCATTGGGACGTGCAAAGCAAACAGCACAAGCCATTACAGATGTAACAGGCATTCCATATGAAATTTCAGAACCATTCAAAGAAATCAATTTTGGTGAATGGGAAGGTCACACCATCAAAGAACTGACAGAAAAATTTGGCGATTCCTACATAAACTTCTTCAAGGATCCATTCAACCATCCACTTCCAGGTGAAGGTTCTTTCCAAAATGCAGCAGATCGTGCTATGGTTGGATACCGTGAAATTTTAGAAAAGCACAAAGGTGAAAGCGTTGCCATTGTATCCCATGGTGGCTTGTTGCGTGTATTCTTGGTGGAATTGTTGCATATGAACATGGATATGTATCGTGGCACATGGTTGACCAATACCTCCATTACCACAGTGGAAATTGCAGAAGATGGCACAACTATTTTGATGACACTCAATGACAAAGCTCATTTGGAAATGGGCAATTTATGGCAAGATGGTGATAAAAATGGCTAAGATTATTGTAGTCGGTGGCGGTGCTGCCGGTATGCTTGCTGCTGGACGTGCTGCAAGTCGTGGACACGAAGTCCATTTATATGAAAAAAATAACCGCTTGGGTAAAAAAATCTTGATTACAGGCAAAGGTCGTTGTAATATTACAAACGATAGCGATGTAGAAGGTTTATTGGAAAATATCCCATGTAATCCATATTTTATGTATAGTGCTTTCTATCATTTGGATAGCTTCCAGATGCAAGAAATGCTGAAAGATTTGGGCTTGGAAATCAAAGTGGAACGTGGTAGACGTGTGTTTCCTGTTTCTGACAAAGCCATTGATGTGGTATTTGCTTTGGAACGATATATGATTCAAAACAAAGTGAAACAACATTTGGATACACCTGTTTCTGAAGTTTTGGTGGCAGATGGCAAAGCAGTTGGTGTCAAACTCAAAAAAGGAACCATTGTCGATGCAGATGGTGTCATTGTCTGTACAGGTGGCTTGTCCTATCCAGGCACAGGCTCCACAGGTGATGGCTATACCTTTGCAAAAGCAGTTGGGCATAAGGTAACAAAGCTATATCCTTCTTTGGTGCCACTGAAGGCATCAGAAGAGTGGTGTAGTGCTTTGATGGGGCTCAGTCTTAGAAATATTGAAATCAAAGTGAAAAATCCAAAGGGTAAAGTGGTGTTTTCTGAATTTGGCGAAATGCTATTCACCCATTATGGTGTATCTGGGCCTGTTATTTTGAGTGCCAGCAGACATATTTTGTATGATTTGCCAGCAGAACATAAACTTCTCATTGATTTGAAACCAGCAATGGATGAAAAGAAATTGGATACCCGTTTGTTGCGTGATTTTGAAAAATATGCAAACAAAGATTTCATCAATGCACTTGGTGATTTGTTGCCACAAAAACTCATTCCCGTTATGGTATATCTTTGTGACATTCCAGCAGATAAAAAGGTCAATTCCATCACAAAAGAAGAAAGAAAACGTTTGTTGACTTTGATGAAAGCACTGCCATTGACCATCACAGGCACAGCTGGATACAACGAAGCAGTGGTCACAGCAGGTGGGATTTGCGTAGATGAAATCGATCCATCCACAATGGAAAGTAAATTTGTGAAAAACTTGCATTTCGCTGGAGAAGTCTTGGATGTGGATGCTTATACAGGTGGATTCAACTTGCAAATTGCATTCTCCACAGGCTATACAGCAGGTGAACAGATTTTAAGTGATTTATAAATTCCAATCATATGGAATATGCGAATAACTGTAGGGTACAGTCTTGACTGTACCGCAATCAATAATTTGAAAACTACGGATCTGAAGAATAGGAGCGGTTCTTATGAAAAAAATTGCAATAGCCATAGATGGACCAGCAGGTTCTGGTAAAAGTACCATTGCAAAAACCATAGCCAAAGAACTCAGTATCATTTATGTGGATACAGGTGCTATGTATCGAGCAGTTGCCTACGATTGTTTGGCAAAAGAGGTATCTCTTGGGGATGAAGAAGCGGTGGTTGCTGTTTTGGAGCAAATGGACTTGCAAATCAAGTTGGTGGATGGAGAACAAAGAATTTATCTATATGGTGTGGATGTAACCAAAGATATTCGTACACAAAAAGTGGGTCAAGGTGCTTCTGATGTAGCAAAAATCCAAAAGGTGCGTCAAACCCTTGGAGATATGCAACGAGATATGGCAAAAGAGCATTCTCTTGTGATGGATGGACGAGACATTGGAACTTGTATTCTTCCAGAAGCAGAGGTGAAAATCTATTTGGATGCCAAAGCAGAAAAAAGAGCAGAACGCAGAGTTGGCGAATTGATACAAAAAGGCGAAACACCCAATTTGGATGTGGTGCTACAAGAAGTGATTTTGCGTGACACAGAAGATATGAATCGCAAACACAACCCACTACGTCAAGCAGAAGATGCCATCTATGTGGACACCACAGATATGAATATTGAGGAAGCGGTTGCAGCAATTTTGCAAATCACAAAAGATAAGGTAGGGGGTATGTAATATGGTGATGTTTGCCATTGTAAAGTTTTTCGTAAAAATTTGGTATTTCATTATGTTTGATGTAACGGTTTTGGGTAGAGAAAATGTGCCAAAAGAAGGCAATGCAGTTATTTGTGCAAATCATTTTTCTGCATATGATCCACTTTCAGCAGCAATCTATTTGAAACGTTTGCCTAGATTTATGGCAAAAAAGGAATTGTTTGATAGTGGTCTTGGACGTTGGTTCTTTGGTAGCATCAAAGTGTTTCCTGTAGATCGTGAAGCAGTTATGGATATGAAAGCCTTCAAAATGGCACTGAATGTCCTAAAATCAGGTGAAATGCTTGGTATCTTTGCAGAAGGCACTCGTGTCAAAGAAGGTGAAGATAAAGAAGCAAAAGGTGGAGCTGCTTTGTTTGCACTCAAAGGCAATGCACCCATTATTCCAGTGGCAATTTCTGGCGAGTTCAAATTCAGATCCAAGGTGGTCATCGAATATGGTGAACCAATGGGCTTAGCGGCATATAGAGGTCAAAAAATTACAACAGATCTTTTGGCAGAAGCAACACAGGATGTTATGGAAAGAATTCAGGAGATGAGACGCTAATGGAACAAATTACCTTGGCAAAATCAGCAGGCTTTTGTTTTGGTGTGAAACGTGCCATAGAAATGGCATATGGGCAAATGGAAAAAGGTGAACTTACATATTCCTATGGGCCCCTGATTCACAACAAAGAAGTGACCAATGATTTGGCAGAAAAAGGACTTTCCATCATAGATAGTTTGGATGGGATTACATCTGGAACCATCTTGATACGTTCCCATGGTGTTGGGAAGTTTTTGTATGATAGCATTGCAGAAAAGAATCTGGGTATTGTGGATGGTACATGTCCTTTTGTGAAGAAAATTCATGACATTGTACAAGCACAATTTGACCTTGGTAAAACCATTTTATTGGTGGGTGATGGAAAACATCCAGAGGTCATTGGCATCAATGGTTGGTGTGCAGATGAAGCCATCATTGTAGGGTCAGTGGCAGAAGCACAATCTTTGGAATTGGATGAAACCAAAAAATATGCAGTTGTGGTACAAACCACATTTCGTCAAAATTTGTTCGATGAGATTATTTTGGCGATTCAAAAACAAGCGGTGGACTTGGAAGTATTCCAAACCATTTGCTCTGCAACAGAAAAAAGACAGGCAGAAGCAGCGGAATTATCACAAAAAGTTGATAAAATGATAGTCATAGGTGACAAAAAAAGTTCCAATACACAGAAATTGGTGGAGATTTGTCATAAAAATTGTAAAAAAACAATATATATTGAAACAATTTGCGATTTAGTGTTGAATAATTTCGAAAAGAGTGATATTATAGGAATAACGGCTGGTGCTTCAACTCCACCAGCGATAATTAAGGAGGTAGTTGTTACTATGGCAGATGCAGTAGAAAATGTAGAAATGTTGGAAGACGGTATGTCTTTCGCACAAATGTTGGAGGAATCCCTTGTTACTTTGCACACAGGTGATGTTGTGAAAGGTACAGTTATTCAAGTGGTTGGAGAAGAAATCTCCGTAAACCTTGGATACAAATCTGATGGTGTGATCCCTCGTGGCGAATTCAGTGGAGACACAACAGTGGTTCCAAGTGAAGTTGTTAAAGTTGGCGATGAAATCGAAGTTTTCGTTGTTCGTGTAAACGATGGCGATGGCAACGTACTTTTGTCCAGAAAACGCATTGAAGCACAAAAAGGTTTGGAAGAAATCGAAGTTGCTTACAATGAAAAAGCTGTTATCACAGGTCTTGTTACAGAAGTTGTAAAAGGCGGTTTGATTGCAGTTGTGAATGGCGTAAGAGTATTTATTCCATCTTCTCAAGTTTCCAACAGATTCATCGAAGATTTGAGCGTATTCAAAGGCCAAGAATTGGACTTCAATATCATCGAAATGGACAGAGTAAAACGTCGTTACATCGGTGGTAGAAAAGCATTGGTAGAAAAAGAAATCAGCGCTAAGAGAGCAGCATTGTTCGAAACAATCGAAGCTGGCGTAAAAGCAACTGGTACTGTAAGCAGATTGACTGACTTCGGTGCATTCGTTGACTTGGGCGGCGTTGATGGCTTGATTCATATTTCTGAAATGAGCTGGGGTAGAATCACAAACCCTAAAGAAGTGCTCAAAGAAGGTCAAACAGTTGAAGTATTCATTCTCAACGTTGACAAAGAAAAAGGCAAAATTAGCCTTTCCTTGAAAGACAGCGCTATGAACCCTTGGAAAATTGCAGTTGAAAAATATGCAGTTGGTACAATCGTTGAAGGTAAAGTAGTACGTATGGTACCTTTTGGTGCGTTTGTTGAATTGGAAGCAGGCGTTGATGGTTTGGTTCACATTTCCCAAATTGCTAACAAACACGTTGTGAAACCTGAAGATGAATTGAAGGTTGGCGAAGTGATTAGCGTTAAAGTTTTGGAAGTAAATGCAGACCAAAAGAAAATCAGCTTGTCCAAACGTCAAGCAGAAGCTCCTGAAGAAGAAGTTGCTGCTGAAGAAGCTCCTGTAGCAGAAGAAGTTGCTGTAACAGAAGAAGCATAAGATTCACACAAAGATTACACCTCATCATTTGATGGGGTGTTTTTTGCGTGTCAAATCAGTCGACATGCTAACTTGAAATCAGCATATTATTATTTTTTTGTTGGCAAAAACAGTGCAATATTTTCTTTGGAAAAACATCCCAGAAGGAATAAGAACAAAAGATACAAAATACCCATAGTGCCCAAAGATAGCAAAAACAAGGATTTGGAAGGTGTACCAATTTGGATGATATATCGCACAATCAAACCAGAAGCGGTTCCAGCCAACAAAGGTTTGCAAAAGCAATTTCCAATATGAGGATATGTACCAGTTCTTGCATAGAGCTTGCAAATGGTTGCAGTCAAGGAAAATGCCATTGCAATACCCCAAGACCATAAGAAGGCTTGTATGCCATAGGTGGGCATGAAAAACCAAATACCAGCAATGGTCAAAAGGGACAAAAGCAAATTGTTGCAAAACAGGAAGGTTTGCTCACCCAAACCATTGAGTAAGCCCTGTGATGTAATCTGACCATATAAAAAGGGCATAAAAAAGCAAATGGCAACAACAGATTACCCAAATCTTGGCGACTGTACACCAAATAGCAAATTTCTTTTGGATACACAGCAAACAATGCAGCAGATCCAATGCCAATGATGAAGGTAAATAAGAAGGTAACAGACACTGTTTTTTGAATGCGTGTGGTATGTTGCACAGCAGATGCTTCTGAAAGTTCAGGCACAAGGGAAATGGATGCAGCCATCAAACATGCAGAAGGTAAGAAAATCAGTGGCAAAATCATACCGGTCAATTCACCATATTGACTGAGCGCTTCTGTGGTATTTTGACCAAATAATGCCAATTGTCTTGGAATCAAAATATTTTCTATTGTAGACAAAAGAGAAGATGCAATTCTTGTGGCAGACAAAGGCAAAGCCATTGCAACAATTGTTTTGTAGATGGCAATGGTTCGTTTGTTGGGTGTGGTCATATATTTCTTTCTTTTGGTATATTGATATGCAACAATGGCAAATACACAAGAGGTCATTTCCCCTAAAATCACACCAAGCACTGCCAAAGCACAGGCATATGTAAGCCCCATAGGCAAGAAGAAGGTCATAAAGCAATACACAACAGCAATGCGAATCACTTGCTCCAAAACTTGTGACAAAGCAGGAATCCATGTGTTTTGCAAACCTAGGAAATAGCCACGAATGCAAGAACCAATTGCCATAAAAGGCACTGCAAATGCAAGAAGTTGCAATGATAAGATGGTGCGTTCTTCTTTCAAAACCAAAAGTGCAATTTCTTCTGCATAAAAAAAGAAAATGAAAGCAACCACAAAACTCAAACCAAGTGCTAAGGATATGGCTTGCTTCACCAATTTATGGATATTGCCCGTTTGTCCATGTATGTTTTCTTTTGCAGTCAAATGGGAAATGGAGGTGGTCAAACCAGCAGAAGTAATGCTCCAAGCCAAAAGATACAAAGGAAATACCAATTGATATAGACCCATACCTTCAGCACCAATGGTATTGGACATGAACACACGATAAAAGAATCCCATAAATTTGGTCAATAAATTGGCAATGGTTAAAATTAAGGTGCCAACAACAAGACGATTGTACATACGATCACCCATTTCTATGTATTACTTTAGTCTATGTGATACATAGAAATACATGACAAAGGCATATAATTGGCAAAAATATGCAATTTGTATAGAAAATTAAGAATTATGTAATAATTAGTAAGAAATTTTATATAGTTCTTCTGATGGACAAATGTATTTGTAGTATATTTGTATATTTTAAAGAAAAAATTGTTGACAAAATATAACGAATCAGATATAATCATTTTAACAAAATATAGTTCGGATGATGTGTAAGGGAGATCTTGTCTAACAAGAACCGAAGAAGCAATTCAAAAAAGCGAATTTTGAAGAATCTTTCAGGTGCCGATACCTTATACTGACGAACCTCTGGAGAGAATTCAAGAGAATCGCCGTCGAAGTCATGCTTTCAGGCAAATATACAGAGGATACAGCACAATCGGGGTGGTGTATCTTTTTTTATTGGATTTTTTTGGTAATGATTCAGAAACAAAGAGCAACATGAAATGGCATTATACTAAAGGAGGATTATTATGAGTAACAACAATCAAGAAATGAAAAAGAATTTAGGTCTTGCAACTGCTATGGCAACTGTTGTAGGATGTGTTATTGGTTCAGGCGTATTCTTCAAACCACAAGCAATTTACACTGCAACTGGCGGTGCACCTGGTTTGGGTATGTTGGCATGGTTGATCACGGGTTTGGTTTGTATTGCAGCTGCAATGACATTTGCAGAAGTTGCAATCATGATTCCAAAAACCGGTGGTATGGTTGTCTATTTGGAAGAAGCATTTGGTAAAAAAGTTGGTTTCTTGGCAGGTTGGATGCAAAGCGTTTTGTTCTATCCAGCTATGATTGCAGCATTGGCAGTTATTTTTGCAGAACAAGCATCTTTGTTTGTTGGCGAAGGCATGGCGTTACCTTTGGCAGTAGCAGCTATTGTTTTTGCGATGGTTCTCAATTGTTTGGGTTCTGCAGTTGGTGGTGCAGCACAAATTATCTTCACAATCTGTAAGTTGATTCCTTTGATTTTGTTGATGGTATTTGGTTTCATCAAAGGTTCTGGTGCAAATCCTATTTTCACACCTATGGTAGCAGAAGGTTTGAGTCCAGCAGTTGTTTTGGGTCAATTGATGATCGCAGTTTTGTTTGCATTTGAAGGTTGGACAAACGTTGGTGCAATCGCTGGTGAAATGAAAGATCCGGGAAAAGATTTGCCAATTGCCATCGTTGGTGGTGTATCCATGATTATGGCAGTATACTTTGTTATCAACTTGGCATATATTTGGGTTTTGCCAGCAGATCAATTGATGAACATGGCAGCACCAGCATCTGCAGTTGCAATTGCAATTTTTGGTGAAGTGGGTGGTAAATTCATTTCCATCGGTATTATGATTTCTGTATTGGGTGCAGCAAATGGATTTATTCTTTCTGGTTCTCGTGTAACATATTCTTTGGCAGCAGAAGGTACATTGCCTGCTAGCAAAACTTTGGCAAAACTCAATGGTACAGCAACTCCAATCAATTCTATCATTGCAATTGGATCTTTGGCAGCTGTTTATGCAGCAAGTGGTCAATTCAATCGCTTGACAGACTTGGCAGTATTTGCTTGTTGGATTTTCTATACTTTGACATTTATAGCAGTTATGCGTTTGCGTAAAACAATGCCAGATGTTGAAAGAAAATATAAAGTACCTTGCTATCCAGTCATTCCTATGATTGCAATTGTCAGTGGCATATATGTAGTCATCAATCAATTGTTCATGTCTGGTAGCACAACTCGTATATTGGCAATTGGCAGTATCATTTTGACATTGATTGGTTTGCCGATCTTCAATTATACTACTAAAAAAATGAAATAAAACTTTACGCTTGACCTTGGAGAAATCCAGGGTCTTTTCTATTTGTCTGAATTTGAAAAACCATATGTAAAACAGTACAGATACTTGCAAGATATGGACAAGTGTATTTTTTTGTGCACAATTACGAAAGAAATGGATTTCTATTGCATAATGAGAAAAAAAGTGAGTATTTGTATGAAAAATAGGTGTTTTACTCCCAATTTACATGGGATGGCAATACCGATAGGGTTTATGTGTGTTATTTGAATTTGTGTTAATTGATGATAATTTTGCATAAAATGGATAATAAATCCCATATGAAAAGTAGATTCATCATAAAAAAACACAATGAAATGTTATGAAATATTGAGGAGACCAGTATTTTTGCGTCAATTTGAATAGATGCTTGACATTCTGTATAAAACCTATCATAATAAGAATTGCATAAAATGGTATATTTTGCAGATTTAATAGAATGAGGTGAGGGAATGTACATAGGATTGTTGCTGTTTTGGATTATTTTACATGGAAGAATCACAGTGGAAATTATTGTCTTGGGTGTTTTGATTTGTTTGGGTTTGGATTGGTTTATGTGCAAATTCCTTGGATATAGCGTCAAAAAAGAAATATCTTGGATGAAAAAAATCCCTTTGTTTTTCCTTTATGGTGGAACACTGACCAAAGAAATCATCAAATCCAACTTGGCAGTTATAAAAATAATACTTTCACCGAAAATGGAAATAGAACCAACATTACATACATTTCAAACCAATCTCAAAACAGAAGAAGCTAGGGTTTTGTTGGCAAATTCCATCACTTTGACACCAGGAACCTATACAGTGCATTTGGAAGATGGTGTATATCTGATACATGCTTTGGACCCATCATTTGCTGATGGTGTAGAGGAGTCTGTGTTTGTGGATTTGTTGCGAAAGTTGGAGGGTTGATATATGAATACGCTCTTGGAAATTTGTATGATCGTACTGGGCATTTGTTTATGTCTCATTCTATATAAAGCCATCAAAATCAAACGATTTACAGATCGTATTATGTGTATCAATATGATTGGTACCATGACATCTGCAACGATTTGCATTCTTTCTGTGTATTTGTATGAATTTTCTTTGGTGGATGTGGCACTGGTGTTTTCTTTGCTCAGCTTTTTGGATGTTGTCATCATTTGCTATGTGGTGACATTGCATTTCAAAGGTGGCAATCAAAAAATTGAAGATATGAAAGAGGAGGTGCCTGAATGAGAGAAATTATAGCAGGTATTTTCATTTGTTTGGGTGTTATTGTATTTGTCATATCGGTGTTTGGCGTATTTCGTTTGCGATATATTTTGAACAAAATTCATAGTGCAGCTTTGGGTGATACCCTAGGGTTGGCTTTGATTGTAATTGGATTGATCGTGTTACAAACAGAGGCTTTGCAAATTTTAAAATTATTCTTTATTGTGCTATTCTTCTGGATTTCTGCACCAATTGCAACCCATATGATAGCAAAATTAGAGACACTGACCAATGAATCCTACGAAGAAAGGGTGAAAGATAAATGAGAGAAACCATTCAAGTGATTTTGATTGTCTTTTTGATATTGTCTGCAATTGGTGTGTCCGTTACAAAAAACTTGTTTATGGCGGTTATTGTGTTTATGGGATATAGTTCCATTATGGCGGTGATTTGGTTGCTTTTGGAAGCACCAGATTTGTCCATTACCCAAGCAGCAGTTGGTGTCGGTGTGGATAGTATTTTGTTCTTTTTGACTTTGAAAAAGATACATCAAATCAAAGGCACTGAGGAGGGTTAAGCTATGGAATGGAGAATGTGGCTACAGAAAATCAAGGACTGGGTAGATGGCTACACAGTTATGATTGATGCAGATATGTATATTGCAAATCGCAAGCGTAGAGAAAAATGGGACTGGAGAAGTATCATTGACTTTATCTATGAAAAAGACTTACATAAACTACACAATACACTTTGCGTGATGTGTTGTGTGGCATTTATTGGGGTTATGTTGTTGGTGGTCAATGACTTGCCACAATATGGAAATGTAAACAATCCAGCCAATAACGAGGTTTCTGTACGTTATGTGGAAGAAGGTTTGGAAGAAACAGGTGCTGTCAATTTGGTGACGGGTATGATTTTAGACTATCGAGCATTTGATACCTTTGCAGAAGCCAATGTTTTGTTTTTGTCGGTTATGGGTGTCTTGTTCTTATTGAAAACAGATAAAAAGAATGATGACAAACAACAACAAATGGTGCGTAAAAAAGATGCAGAAATGGAAGCAATTGAGCAGAAACCCATTCGTCAAATTGGAGCAAAGTATTTGACACCATTTATCCTTTTGTATGGGATTTACATTGTCATAAATGGGCATATTTCGCCAGGTGGTGGCTTTGCTGGTGGTGTTATTATGGGTGGTGGTATGATTTTCTATGCCACAGCTTTTGGAAAAGAAAAAATGGAGCAAATTTTCACATTTCGTAGTTTTGCAAACATCAGTGTCGGCAGTTTGTTGACTTATTTTGTGTGCAAAAGCTATTCCTTCTTTACAGGTGCAAATCATGTGGGTTGGGAAGTACCAAAGGGTGTTGCAGGTAATATTTTGAGTGCAGGCTTGATTTTACCACTGAATATTTGCGTTGGTTTGGTGGTGGCATGTACCATGTATGGATTCTATGCCCTTTATACCAAAGGTGACATTTGATGCTACAACTGTTGGAATATAAAGAATTTCAAAATGGAATATAGGAGTGTAACTATGGGGAATTTAGGGGTCAATTTTTACGAAAGTGCCTCGGTGATTTTGTTTGGCATTGGGTTTATGAACCTATTGCTGCAAAAGAATCTCATCAAAAAGTTCATAGGGTTGAATATTATGGATACAGCGGTATTCTTATTTTTGGCTGCAAAGGGATTTGTCTTTGGAGGCTCTGCACCCATCATTGTAGATGGCATTACAGATGCTTCTTATTATGTGAATCCGGTGCCAGCAGGTCTTGTATTGACAGGAATTGTAGTAGCGGTCAGTGTAACTGCTTTTTCTCTTGCTTTGGTGCAACGTTTGTATCAGCATTATGGCTCTTTGAATATGGATGTCATTATGCGTAAAATGAAGGAGGAGGAACACTGATGGAACATATCAATTGGATACACAATCTTCCTTTCTTTAGTATTTTCATTGCTATGTTTGCAATTTTGTTAACAGCAATGTTTCGTACTGCAAAAATGGCAAAACGCATTCATATGACCATGATGTGCATTGTGGTGATTTTGTCTGCAATTTTGACATATCATATGGCAGTGGCACCAGAAACCTTTACCTTTACCATGGGACATTATCCAGCACCTTGGGGCAATGAACTTACAGCAGGACCACTAGAAGCATTGATGGCACTGGTCTTTGGTACAGTTATGTTGCTATCGGTTATGGGTGGTTGGGTATTTATAGAAAAAGACGTTTTACAAGAAAAGCAATATTTGTACTACATTATGTTGGATGCAGCTATGGGTGCAATGCTTGCTTTGATTTATACCAATGACATTTTCACAGCATATGTGTTCATTGAAATCAACACCTTGGCAGCTTGTGCTTTGGTTTTGGCAAAGGGTACTGCAACTGCAATGGTTGGTGCAACCCATTATCTCATTATGGGGTTATTGGGTTCTGGTTTGTTTTTGTTTGGTGTCAGCATTTTGTATAGCATCACAGGGCATTTGTTGTTGCCACAAATTGGTGAAGCAGTAACAGTACTGGCAGCATCAGGTCAATATCACTTTGCATTGTTGATTGCAACTGCATTTTTGTTCATTGCATTGGCAATCAAAAGCGGTCTATTCCCATTCCATACATGGTTGCCAGTGGCACATCCCATTGCAATACCAGCTTCCAGTGCAATTTTATCAGGATTTGTAGTCAAAGGCTATGTGATTTTTGCAATCAAATTGATGTATTCTGTTTTTTCTGTAGAATTTATGCATGAATTGGGTATCATAGACATTTTGTTTGTTTTTGGTGTTTTGGGCATGGTTTTTGGTTCATTGTCTGCAATGCGTCAAAGAAAAATGAAGAAAATTCTTGCATATTCTTCAGTGGCACAAATTGGCTATATCTACATGGGTGTTGGTTTGGGTACAGAAATTGGTCTAACAGCGGCTTGTTTCCATATGATTGCTCATGGGTTCACCAAATCTATGTTGTTTTTATGTGCTGGTAGCTTTGTCAAACAATGTGGCAATATAGATGATATGGATCAAATGCGTGGTATTGCATATAAAAATCCAGTTGCAGGCATTGGCTATACCATAGGTGCAATGTCTATGATTGGGATACCTCTTTTGGCGGGGTTTATTTCCAAACTCTATTTTGCAACAGCATCTATTTTCTCAGAAGGAAAGATGGCAGCATCCCTATTGGTATTGGGGATCAGTATGATTTTGAATGCTTTGTATTTCTTACCATCGGTTATGGCAATCTGGACTACAAAAAAAGGAATGCAAGAAGCAAAAAGAGCCAATATTTCACCTTGGTTCATCACATCCATTGTGTTGTTGCTTTGTATCAACGTTGGACTAGGGGTTTGGTATCAACCAGTCATTGAATTGATTGAAGTTGGATTGCAACTATTGCAGAAATAAGATAGGGGGATGTTTTGTGAATTACATATTGTTGGTTCCAGTTTTCTTTCCTATGCTTATGGCGGGGTTGCTTTTATTGGTACCAAAGGAGAAAGAACAAAATATATGGGTGGTTGCAACTTTGGTCATTGAAGCCATTTTGGTATTTGGATTATATCTATACGAAGATGCAACAACTACACTTTGGCGTTTGGCAGAAGGGGTGTACATTGCCTATAAAATAGATGGCTTGGGTCATTTATTTGCATGTCTATTTGCTGTGATTTGGATGTTGGTCAGCATCTATGCCATTGCCTATATGAAACATGAAGAAAGACCAAGACAGTTTTTCTTCTTTTATTTATTGGCATTGGGTGCTTTGATGAGCCTGTGTTTTGCAAAAAATATGATGACACTCTATCTATCTTATGAATACATGACACTGTTGACAGTTCCTTTGGTCATTCATACCAGAGAAAAACAAGCAGTGCGTGCAGGTTTGAAATACCTAGGCTATTCCATTTTTGGTGCAGGTTTAGGACTATTGGGCTTTTTCTTCTTGCATATTTATTGCACCACAACAGATTTTGTGGCAGGTGGCTCACTCAATACACTTCTTGTAGCTGGCAATGAATCTTTGCTTTTGGTGGTGGCATTTCTTATGATTTTGGGATTTGCTTGTAAAGCGGGGATGTTTCCTTTGCATGCATGGTTGCCAACAGCACATCCAGTGGCACCAACACCAGCATCAGCAGTTTTGTCTGGTATCATCACAAAAGCAGGTGTATTTTGTATTTTGCGTGTGATTTTCTTCTTATTTGGAGCAGATTTCATTGGTGGTACTTGGGTACAGAAAACACTTCTCATTTTGATTTTGATTACTGTATTTATGGGTTCTATGCTTGCCTATAAAGAACGTATTTTGAAGAAAAGACTGGCATATTCCACAGTCAGTCAAGTTTCCTATGTGCTATTTGGGATTTTATTGCTATCACCCATAGGTTTGATGGGTGCTTTGTTGCAAGTGGTGTTCCATGCATTGGCAAAAAATCTCTTGTTCCTTAGTGCAGGTGCCATCATTTCCGAAACAGGCGAAACATTGGTTTCCAGACTATCTGGAATTGGGAAACAAATGCCAATTGTAATGGGTTGTTTCACCATTGGAGCACTTTCTTTGGTGGGGATACCACCAACTGCTGGTTTTGTCAGCAAATGGTTTTTGGCACAAGGTGGTTTATCTGAAACCATTGGATTTGTAGGTGTGATTATTTTGATGGTCAGTGCGTTTTTAACAGCTGGATATTTGCTTTCCATTGTGGTACATGGATTCTTCCCACAAAAAGAAGAAATGGAAGTGGAACCAGAAGTTTATACAGAAAATAGATATATGACAGTACCATTGGTCATATTGGCGTTTGGTATTTTGTGTTTGGGCGTTTACCCAAGTGGTTTACAAAATGTGATTACAGAAATTGTAACACATCTATTCTAAAGAGAGGAGTTTCCAAAAATGGTGCATTATGCAATTATTATACCAATTTTATTTCCACTCATTGCTGGACTTATTTTGTTGCGTGTGAAATTTCCAAATCGCAAAACCAGAGAATGTTGGATTTTTGGCATCACTCTTTTGAATACCCTCTTTGCATTGTATGCAATTTTTGGTGTGCATCCAGATGTCATAAAGGTGTTTTCCTTCAATGAGAATTTCTCCATAGCTTTTGAAATAGATGGCTTATCTATGGTATTTGGAACCATGGTTTCTTTGCTTTGGATTCCAACTGTCATATATGCATTTGAATATATGACCCATGAAGGCAATGAAGATCGGTTCTTTGCATTTTTCACAATGACCTATGGTGTGGTTTTGGGGATTGCTTTTTCGGGAAATTTCTTAACCATGTATTTGTTCTATGAACTTTTGACATTGGCAACATTGCCTTTGGTGATGCATTCCATGGATAGCAAAGCACGTCACGCAGGAAAGGTATACATATTCTATATGATGTTTGGTGCAGCGCTTGCATTTGTAGGGTTTATCTTTGTATATACTTTTGGTGATACCTTGGATTTTGTTTATGGTGGCGTATTGAATCTGGCAGAACTAAGGCACCAAGAAGAAACATTGCGTATGGTATTTGTAGTTGCTTTCTTTGGTTTTGGTGTAAAAGCAGCAGTATTTCCATTCTATCGTTGGTTGCCACAAGCTTCTGTAGCACCAACACCAGTCACAGCATTGTTACATGCAGTAGCAGTTGTAAAATCAGGGGTTTTTGCAATCATTCGTTTGACATTTTATAGTTTTGGTACAGAACTTTTGATTGGAACGTGGGCGCAGTATGTGGTTTTGGCTTTTGTGGCATTTACCATTGTCTTTGGTTCAACGGTTGCACTCAGAACACCTCATATCAAAAGACGATTTGCCTATTCCACCATTTCCAATTTGTCTTATATTTTGTTTGGTGTTATGTTGATGACACCGGCTGGTTTGGCAGCAGCGTTGTTGCATATGATTTACCATGCAGTCATCAAAATCACATTGTTCTTTACAGCGGGCAGCTTCTTGTTCAATACACATAGAGAATATCTGTATGAAATAGAAGGTTTTGGTAAATTGATGCCAATTACTTCTTTTGCATTGACCTTTGCGGGTTTGAGCTTGGTGGGAATACCACCATTGGCAGGGTTCCATAGCAAATGGGCATTGGCAACTGCTTCTGTGGCATCTGGAAATGTGGTGTCCTACATTGGCATTGTGGCATTGATTTTGTCTGCAACCTTAACGGCTTTGTATGTGTGCTATATTGTGGCACGTTTGTACTTCCCAAGAAAAATAGAGTATGCACCAGACTATTACCATCATGTAAAAGAAGCAACACCCTATATGACAATACCTTTGGTTGTGCTTTGTATTGTGATTTTTTGGGTTGGATTGTTTCCAGAACACATTTTGGAGATTTTGCAATTGGTATCCACAGGACAGGTATAAAGGAGGAGATGCATTATGGAACAAAATTATATAATCCCCATATTGATTTTTCTTCCTATGATAGGTGCTTTCATTGGATACGGAATTGGACGTGTCAATAAAACATGGCGCAATCACTGGGCTTGTTTGGTGACAGCAGTGGTGTTTTTTGGTAGTCTTTCTTTGATTGGCTCAGATGCTACTTTTGTGATGGAAAACGTTTGTGGTTTGGGACTTCATTTTGAAACAGATGGTTTGCAAGTGGTTTTGGCAATTTTGGCTGCTTTTGCATGGTTTGCCACAACTGTATTTTCAGAAGAATACTTTGCACATTACCACAATCGCAATCGCTATTATTTCTTTTTGCTGATGACATTGGGTGCAACTTTGGGTGTGTTCTTATCAGCAGATTTCTACACAACCTTCGTATTCTTTGAAATGATGTCCTTTACTTCCTTTGTTTTGGTTATTCATGATGAAACCACAGAAGCCATTAAAGCAGCAGGTACCTATTTGACAGTTGCCATTTTTGGCGGTTTGGTCACATTGATGGGACTGTTTTGGATGTATCATATGGCTGGAACATTGGCATTTTCTGAATTGGCAGATTTTGTTGCAGCACAGGAAGATGTATCAGGGATGTATACTTGTGCCATTTTGATTCTGGTTGGCTTTGGCGCCAAAGCGGGTCTATTTCCTTTGCATATTTGGTTGCCAGAAGCACATCCAGTGGCACCAGCACCAGCCAGTGCATTGCTTTCTTGTATCTTAACCAAGTCTGGTATTTTTGGTGTATTGATTTTGAGTACAAAGCTGTTTTTATACGATGGCACATGGGGCTACTTTATGTTGACATTGGGAACCATTACAATGGTATTGGGTGCTGTTTTGGCAGTGTTTTCCATCAATTTGAAACGAGTTATGGCATGTTCGTCATTGTCCCAAATTGGCTTCATTGTAGTGGGTATTGGCATGCAAGGAATCTTAGGTTCTCATAATGCTTTGGCAGCAGGTGGTACCATTTTACATGTGGCAAATCACTCTATTTTGAAGGTGGTTTTGTTCTTGTCAGCGGGTGCAATTTACATGAATTTACATAAATTGGATTTGAATGATATCAGAGGATGGGGCAAAGACAAACCATTCTTGAAAGCAGTCTTTTTGATGGGTTCTTTGGGCATTATGGGGATTCCATTGTGGAATGGGTACATCAGCAAAACATTGCTTCATGAAAGCATTGTAGAAGGCATTGTGATGCTAGAAGAAGTGGGACAATCTGCATTGTATTTGCAAACAGTAGAGGTTCTATTCCTATTTTCAGGCGGTTTGACAGTTGCCTATATGACAAAGATTTTTGTAGCAATTTTTATGGAAGAAAATCCATATGCAACGAAAGAAGTACATCATAAATCCTATATCAGCAAACCATCTATGATTGCTTTGGGGATACCCGCATTTATTTTGCCAATTTTGGGTATATTCCCACATCAAACAATGGATGTCATTGCAGATTTTAGCTATCATTTTATGGGAGCACATGCACCAGATCATGCAGTTCATTATTTTGCTTGGGTCAATTTAAAAGGTGCTGTCATTTCAGTTGTAGTGGGTGCTTTGGTCTATGGTTTGTTCATTCGCAAAGTATTGATGCAAACAGATGCAAATGGCAATCGTATTTATTGTAATTTGGTGCCTGAATGGTTGAGTTTGGAAAATAAGGTGTATAGACCTGCGTTGTTGCAAATTTTGCCTTTTATTGGTGGTTTTTTTGCACGTATGGCAGGGAATCTTGTGGATGGTTGCATTGCCATTTCTCGTATTTTGGTATTCAATAGCGATGGTGCAAAGTTTATACCAGGAGAAGATCAATATTTTTCTGTGTATACCCATGCAGAAGCACCTAAGAAGGTATATCATGAAGACTTTGCAAGAAGTTTGATGATGGTTGGTTTGGGACTTGCTGCTGTATTGTTGTATATCTTGTTCTAAATCAGCTAAAGAAATCTTTATAAAAATAAAACCCTCCTAGGATAGAAAATCTTAGAAGGGTTTGTTGTGTTTTATTCGGTTTTATAATCTGTTTTATCTTGTGCAACTCGCAAAAGAGAACTGGCTGGTTTTTTATTGCCATACGAGGAAGGGGTTTCTTTTGTGGACACCCATTGTAACATGAGAAGTGCTTCTTTTTTTTGATCAGCATTCAATGTATTGAGTAGTTCCATATATTCTGAGGTTTCTGCATCCATAAATTTGATTGCAGGTGTACGTATATCTACAACACATAGCAAATAGTCCAAGGAAACATCAAAGATTTTAGAGATTTTGATGACATCATCAATAGATGGCTTGGTGTTGTCTTTTTCATAATTGGAAATGGCAGAAGAACCATAAGAAAGTAGTTCTGCTAGTTTTTTTTGGGTCATATTCTTTTCTTTACGCAACTCCTTCAGTCTTTCTGGAAACGTCATAGAACCACTCCTTTGATATTCGAAATTTTAACATTTATGACGATTATAGATGTAAAAAAGCGTTATGAAAAGCGAATTGCACGAAATTGAGAAAAATAAAAATTTAATCCACAGAGTGTGGAATATATTTTTGACATAAGTCGAAAAGATGCAGACAAGCTATTGACATATGTCAGAAAAGGTGGTATCTTTAGAACAAGAAAAACATATTAGAATACTATGTTATATATCATAAGAAAGAAGGAAACGATATGGCAACAAAAATATATATGGATAATGCAGCAACAACACCTGTTAGACCAGAAGTTTTGGAAACAATGCTCCCTTATTTTACAGAATTCTATGGAAATGCGTCTAGTATTTATTCTATCGCAAAAGAAAGCAAAAAAGCAATGGAAAATGCTAGAAACCAAGTGGCAGAAGGAATTGGTGCAACAGCAGCTGAAATCTATTTTACAGGCGGTGGCTCCGAAAGCGATAATATGGCTTTGCGTGGTATTGCAGAAGCGTATGCAACCAAAGGAAAACACATCATCACCACACAAATTGAGCATCATGCAATTTTGCATACTTGTGAATATTTGGAGAAAAATGGATATCGTATCACATATTTGCCAGTGGATGCAGAGGGTAAAATCTCCATGTCAGACTTGGAAAATGCAGTATGTCCAGATACCATCTTGATTTCTGTTATGTTTGCCAATAATGAAATTGGAACCATTGAGCCCATCAAAGAAATTGGTGCATTTGCAAAAGAAAAAGGAATCATTTTCCATACAGATGCAGTGCAAGCTGTTGGACATGTTCCCATCCATGTGGATGAAATGAACATC
Organism: Chakrabartyella piscis; assembly: GCA_030067835.1. Classification (GTDB taxonomy): domain Bacteria; phylum Bacillota; class Clostridia; order Lachnospirales; family Anaerotignaceae; genus Chakrabartyella; species Chakrabartyella piscis. The sequence continues at coordinate 1,925,826 of CP092441.1, read as the reverse complement.
GACATGCTTTCTATGAGTGGACATAAATTGGGTGCTCCAAAGGGAATTGGTGCTTTGTATATTCGTAAAACAGTGCGTTCTACACCATTGATTTTTGGTGGTTCCCAAGAAAAGAAAAAAAGAGCAGGTACAGAAAATATTGCAAGTATTGTGGCTTTGGGCAAAGCAGTGGAAATGGCTGTTGCAGAAATGGATGTGGAAACCAAACGTTTGACAACCCTTCGTGACAAATTGATTTCTGGCATTATGGAACAAATTCCAGATTGTAAACTCAATGGTCATCCAACAGATAGACTTCCAGGCAACTGTAACATTGCCTTCCATTATATTGAAGGAGAGGGTATGTTGTTGCTTTTGGATGCATTTGGAATTGCTGCTTCTAGTGGTTCTGCTTGTACTTCAGGTTCCTTAGATCCATCTCATGTATTGATGGCAATTGGTTTGAAACATGACATTGCACATGGTTCTTTGCGTTTGAGTTTGGATCGTGTCAATACAGAAGCGGATGTGGATTTTGTTTTGGAAAAACTACCACAAATCGTACAAAGACTTCGAGAAATGTCACCACTTTACGAAGAAGCAATGAAAAACAAATAAGATTTATAAATTACAGACACCAGTGTGTTGGGATATAGATAAAATGCAGGAGGAAATACAATGGATTATAGCGAAAAAGTAATGGATCATTTCATGAATCCAAGAAACGTAGGTGAAATGGAAGATGCCAGTGGCGTTGGCTTGGTTGGCAATGTCAAATGTGGCGATATCATGAAAGTATATTTGAAAATTGAAGACAATGTGATTTTGGATGCAAAATTCAAAACCTTTGGTTGTGGAGCAGCAGTTGCAACCAGCTCTATGGCAACTGAGCTTGTAAAAGGCAAAACAGTGGAAGAAGCATTGGATGTAACCAACAAAGCGGTTATGGAAGCGTTGGATGGTTTGCCACCTGTGAAAGTACATTGTTCTTGTTTGGCAGAAGAAGCATTGCATTCTGCACTTTGGGATTATGCACAAAAAAATAACTTGGAAATTGCAGGCTTGGAAGAACCAAAGTCTGACATTGGACACCACGATCACGAAGAAGAATAATAGAATCAAAATATAAAAAGAAGGAGTATTTACCAAGCGAATGGTAGATACTCCTTTTGTGTATAAAGACGATTGTTTATTATCAAATTTAGCATTGTAGGGGTGATGTTTCGTCACCCGTAAATGATTATTTTTGTAAACCAGATTCTGTCTTTTGAATTGGTTTCAAGAAGAACTTCATAAAAATCAAAATAGAAATGAATAGGATGACACCTTTGCAAATGGTTGTGATGGAAACACCCCACCAAATACCATTGAGTCCCAAAGATGTGGTGTGCAACCACAAAACCAAGGGCAAACGCAACAAAGAAAAGACTGTTGCAATAACAGCGGGCAATTTGGATTGACCAAATGCACTCAAACTATTGCTTGCCAATATTTCCAAACACAAAAACAATTGGGAAAAGCCCAGTATACGCAAATAATCAATCCCCATAGGCAATACATCGGGGGAATCTAAAAAGATGGAGAAAAGAGCACCACCACAGAAGACCAACAACAAGGTGACACAACAACCGTAGATAGAAAGCATACAAAAGGCAGAGAAAAATCCTTTTTTGGCACGTGGAAGATTGTTTGCTCCATAATTTTGTGCAATGAAATTGCTGACTGCAACAGCAAAACCATCTGTTGCCATCCAAGATAAAGATTCCACTTGGGAACCAATTCTTTGAACTGCCACAGCGTTGTCACCAAATCCAGCAACAATTCTGGAAATATACATGGAAATCAAAGGGAGTAATGAAGTTTGGAATGCCAAAGGTGCACCGAGTTTCAAAATTTCTTTGCAAGCTGTCATATCTGGTTTGACCCAAAGTTTGATTTTGGAGAATACATAAGGGTCATGAATTGCATGATGTACCAAAACTGTAAACACAATTACCTGTGAGAATACGGTAGCAATGGCGGCACCAGCAACACCCAATGCAGGCAACCCAAACCAACCAAAAATCAAAGCAGGATCTAGGAACATATTGAACAAAAGACCAATGGTTGTGGCAATGAATGGTGTTTTGCTATCGCCAGTTGCAGTGATCAAAGAGGTCAAAAGTTTCGATAATAGCATAAAGAAAATCAACCCGCCTGTAATTGCCAAATAAATTTCCGAATTGCGGATGACTTCTGGGTCATTCAAATTAAAAAAAGCAGTGATGGGTGTTCTGCCAAAACAGAATAATGCACCCAAAATAAGAGAAATCAAAGTAGAAAGCCACATAGCAGCATGGGCAAAGGTGCGAGCCATATCCTTATCCTGTGCACCTAAATTTTGGGCAGTGTATACTTGACCACCCAACAAAGAGAGGTTGTGTATACCTTGACTGAGCCAAATCAACAAACCACCTGTCCCAATGGATGCAACTGCACCAGCACCCAATCTGGAAATCCAAAACATATCTGTCAAATTATATGCCATTTGGAACAAACTCATCCCCATCAATGGGAAAGCGAGTTTTGCCAAACTTCCTGCAATATTTCCATTTAGTAAATCAACTGTTTTTTTCATAAAATACCGCTTTCTCAATATTAGTGCAACGATAGTGTACCGTACATAATAACATGAAAATTTATGCGTTGCAATATTTTTTTGTCATAATTTGTATTGCCTTTTATAGGATATCCCTTCTGTTTTCGACAAGTTTTGCGTGGAATTATTTCTATAATAAAAGCAGTAGGAGGTACAAGATGGGAGCAGTTGTATACATAGATGTTTTGTTTCTTGTGGAGTGGATGATGGATGGAACCATACTCTTTCTGACAGGTAAAATTGTAAGATATCCATTTGGCATTTGGAGATATATACTTGGTGGCATGATTCTGTCCTTGTGTCACATGATGCATGTGCTATATATGGGTGGTTTCAACAATTCCATTGTACTGTGGTTGGTAATGCTTTTGGTTATATGGTGGATATTTCATCCAAAATCACTGAAAAGATGGATGCATCTTCTGTTGGCATTTTGTCTATCTTCTTTTGTTCTTTGTGGTTGTGTGCAAGTATTTCTAACCTTCTATCAAAGACCACTTGCATTTGCCACTGGTTGGTTGGTATCTGCCAATTGGACACCTTGGTATTTTCTGGTCTGGAGTGTTTGCATCAGTTATATGGGTGTGCGTGTAGCTGGAAATTGGTTGCAAAGTCACATTACACATCGCAAGCAATATGCCAATGTAATGTTACAGAAAAATGGAAAAGAAACACAGTTTTTGGCTTTGATAGACACTGGAAATACATTGCAGAAGGATGGTCATGGTGTTTTGATTGTGGAATTGCCAAGGCTGTTATGCTTATTGGAAGAACAGCAAATTCAGTTTCTTTTGGGACGAAAGGAGAAGCAAGAATTTGAACCCAGTCTGCTACAAAAGGAGATGAGGGGAATTGAACCCCTGTTCTACGACAGTCTAGGCAATACCAGTGGAGTTTTATATGGGTTTTATGTGGAGCATTGCAAAATCATCACAGATACAAACAAATGGGAGTTTACAAATTTATACATAGGCATTGGTGAAGATGGATTTTCTGGTGGATATGAAGGGTTGATTCCATCTTGTTTATTGGAGGAGGTAGCAGTATGAAACAATTGCAATACTATTGGTTTTTGATGAAATATCGAATGGAATGGTTTTTCAAAAAATGGCAAAAGAAAGAAGCGGGTGTTTATTACATAGGCGGTAGTGATGTATTTCCACCACCACTGAAACCAGATGAAGAATTGGTGTTGTTGGAGCAACTTTCTGGTGAAGATGCAGTGCAAGTGAAGTCTGTTTTGATAGAGCGTAATTTGCGTTTGGTGGTGTATATTGCAAGAAAATTTGAAAACACAGGTATCAATATAGAGGATTTGATTTCCATTGGCACCATAGGCTTGATTAAGGCAATCAACACCTTCAAAACAGATAAAAAAATCAAATTGGCAACCTATGCTTCCAGATGTATTGAAAATGAAATTTTGATGTATTTGCGTAGAAATAACAAAATCAAATCAGAAGTTTCCATAGATGAACCACTGAACGTGGATTGGGAAGGTAATGAATTGCTTTTGTCTGATATTTTGGGCACTGAAAATGATACCATTTATAAAACCATTGAAGAAGAAGTGGATCGTGAACTTTTGAATACTGCACTAGAGAAACTAACCAAAAGAGAAAGACGTATTGTGGAAATGCGTTTTGGCATACCACCAGAAACAGATGAAAAAACACAGAAGGAAGTGGCAGATTTGCTGGGGATATCCCAATCCTATATTTCTAGGTTGGAAAAGAAAATCATTGGTCGTTTGCAAAAGGAAATCAGTAAAATGATGTAACACTTAAGGGTGATATGGATGTCACCCTTATTTTTATGTCAAATATCACGATGATGGATGGTTTCATAATCTAAATTTTGTTTTTTACCAGTACCATTGTTGGAGAAATGATGTGTTTGTCCATGAACCACTCTTTTGGAATTGTGTGTTCCATGACGTGATGCTAGACAATGAACAAAAATACCTTCTTGTGATAGGATACGCATAGAAAACCTCCTTTTGCTAGATGTTTGATGTGTATAGGGTTTACTTCATTCATAGTATGCTTATAATCTGTAGTATCGTTTGTTTTGTAGGGGTGACGTTTCGTCACCCGTTGGAATGTTTGTGAATTAATATTAGGTAGGAATTTATTCACGTTTTAAAGCATTCAGACCTTACTTTTTGACACCAAAAAGTGGGTCATCATTTTGCAAGCAAAATCACCTACGGTGACCGCCATATCTTTGGCGGTGAGTCCAAAAAGTGCCACTACTTCCGAAGCGTGGAGCACGGTTCAAGGGGGCTGCGACCCCTCGAAACTCCCTTGCAAGGTGGAATCCAATTAGCTAGAGAAATAATTTATATTCGAGCAAACTTCCTTCATGGCTAGAGACGCTTATTGAAATTTTCACTAGTAATAAATTGAGAGGATTCCGCTTTGCAAGCAAAGGCTGAGTGGAAATCATAAGTCATTTGATAAATTATTTAATTCTAATAGCGGGATGTCGAGGACGCCATCCCCTACACAAACATAAATATCAAGATTTTTTGAATCAGTAATCAAGAGGTGAGGGGCTTGTCACTCACGGTCTAATCGTAGGATTTACACCACCACACTTTTTACTTTCGGGGGTATTTTTAAGGGCTCACCGCCAAAGAAGTGGCGGTCACCGTAGGTGATTTTGCTTGCAAAATGATGACCCGTCGGGTTAGCCCCCTTTAAATCGGGGCTCCACGCCTTCGAAACGAGTGGTGGTTTTGGGGTACCTTTTGCCACCAAAAGGTACGGTATAAAAAGCTCTAATATTTGAAAAAATTATTGCCTCAAATTCTTGCCACTCAACTACCTGCTTCACTACATATTATATAAATAACCTTCAAATTCACCAGTACTTCATTTTAGAATGTTTATAGTATGTTGAAAAATCAAAAATATATGTATTTAGATAGAAAAACAACAAAAAACTTAGATTTGAACTGTTTGTGGAGATATATTGATTTCTAAATTGAGAAATCTTGTGTGAAGTGTTTTGTGACGCAATTTAGACATAAATGTGCTAGAGTTCATACAAAAATATGTATTAGACTATGTATTGTGGATTTTGTATGTTTTACTTACTTCATTTTGGCACAATCTATTAAGTGAAAAGAGTATAACATGTGTGATACGCATAAAAAATCAGTGAAATTTTGTTCATTATTTATGAAAATTATTAATGTAATTATCTTGCATACAAACTAATTATGTGTTAGAATTACCCCATAAGACAGGAATTTTCAATATATATGTAGAAATAGCGTGTGTCTATTTGAAGTATTGCAAGATTGCTGAGATTTTATCAATGAATTTTATTTTAGCGACATATGAAAGTATGTTGGTTTTTGTTTGGAAAGAAGTATATAGATGTTTTGGAATTGGCAACAGGAATCGTCATATACCAACATTAAGGAGGAACAATTGTGAAACGTTTTGAAAGTAATGTACAATATATCAAATATTTGGTGAACAAAGAAGTGGCACATCGCTTTTTCACAGGAAAGTTGGATCACACCATCAATTCCTTTAGAGAAATTGCAGAAGCGATTATTCCTGGTCCAAAAGCGTTATTCCGTTGTTGCATTTACAAAGAAAGACATATCATTGAAGAACGTGTGCGTTTGATTTTGGAACCAACCAAAAACAATCGTATCATCAATGTTTTGGATTCTGCTTGTGACGAATGTCCAATTGATCGTTTTGTGGTTACAGAAGCATGTCGTGGTTGCTTGGGTCATAACTGTATGGAAGTCTGTCCAAGAAACGCAATCACTATTGTCAACCATAGATCCTATATCAACCAAAATCTTTGTATCGAATGTGGTAAATGTAAACAAGTCTGTCCATTCAATGCCATCAGTGAAGTAAAACGTCCTTGTGTGCGTTCTTGTTCCGTTGGTGCTGTGAGCATGAATGAAGAAAAGAAAGCGATTATTGACCACGATAAATGTATTTCTTGTGGTGCGTGTGTATACCAATGTCCATTTGGTGCAATTGTAGATAAATCCTTTGTGCTTCCTGTTTTGGAATTGATTCAAAATTCTTGGAACAATACAAACTATCATGTATATGCAGTTGTGGCACCAGCAGTTGCCAGTCAATTCATTGGTGTTCCAACAGGAAAAGTATTCTCTGCAATCAAAGAACTTGGTTTCTATAAAGTAGTAGAAGCTGCAATTGGTGGGGATATGGTTGCGGTTGCAGAAGCACGTGAGTTTGCACATACAGTAGAAAAAATGGGTTGGAAAACAACTTCTTGTTGTCCTGCATTTGTGGAATATATCAAATTCAACTATCCACAATTTATGGAGCATATGTCTACAACGGTTTCACCAATGGTTGCCATTGCAAGAGCAATTCGTTTGCAAGATCCAAAAGCAAAAGTGGTATTCATTGGACCATGTACTGCGAAGAAAGTAGAAATGAAACAAGCAGATATCAACGATGCAGTTGACTTTGTTTGGACATTTGAAGAACTGCGAGCAACTTTCGATGCAAAAGGTGTCAATGTAGAAGAATTTGAAGAATCCAATGCTGGTGATCCATCTTTGTATGGTAGAATCTTCGGTAGATCTGGTGGTGTTGCAGAAAGCGTTGTGCGTGTTGCAGAAGTGGAAGAATTGGGTGTTACTGTGAAACCAATTCGTTGCAATGGTATCGAAGAATGTATCAAAAATATGAAAATGGCGTCTCTTGGTCGATTGGATGCAAACTTGTTGGAAGGTATGGCTTGTAGAAACGGTTGTACAGGTGGTGCTGCTTCCTTATCCCATGCAGATAGGGGTGTAACACTTCTCAATCAATATGGCAAAGAAGCCAAAACAGACAATCCTTTGGAAGGACTTTCTGGATATGACTTGGATGCAGTCAATATGGATCGTGACTTTGATAAAGCATTTGACCCAACAAACCCAGTACATTATAAAAAAGTATAAGAAAATAAAGAAAACCCCTCGAAAGAGGGGTTCAGACTGTCAAAAAAGTCAGCATAAGCTGGCTTTTTTTGGTATAATGAGGTTGAGGTGATGACAAATGTTGAGTAAAGAAGAAATCAAAAGAACATCAGTAGAAATCATAAACATAGATATGCTCGTTCCAGAAAATCATTTATTAAGAAAAATAGATAAAGCCGTAGATTTTAATGAAATTTATTCATTTGTGGAAGATTTGTACTGCTCAAACAACGGCAGACCTAGCGTTGACCCTGTTGTTCTCTTTAAAATGGTGTTTATCCAACATTTGTATGGAATTCGCTCTTTACGCCAAACGGTAAAAGAAATTGAAATGAATATTGCCTATCGCTGGTTTTTGGGCTATACCCTCAATGATAGTATTCCGCACTTTGCTACCATTAGTTATAACTTCAACAATAGATTTAAAGAAACAGTGGTAGAAAAAATTTTCGCTTGGATTTTAGGTGAAGTTGAGAAAAAAGGATATTTACGTCCAGAAGTTGTGTTTATAGATGCAACGCATATCAAGGCAAATGCAAATTTAAAGAAAAACATCAAAAAAGAAATACCTGTTGCAGCTAAAAAGTATGAAAAGCAACTTTTTGAAGAAATCAATAAAGACAGAGAAGATAATGGAAAAAAGCCTTTTGATGATAAAAATGACCCTCCAAGAACAAAAACAATCACCACTTCTACAACAGATCCAGACAGCGGTTTGTTCCATAAGGGCGAACATAAAAAGTGCTTTGCATATGGTGCACATACCGTTTGCGATAAAAATAACTTTGTATTAGAAACCGTTGCAACACCTGGAAACATCCATGATAGTGTTGTATTTGATGAGGTTTATCATAAAGTGACAGAAAAATATCCAGAAATACAAGTGATTACAGCTGATGCAGGATACAAAACCCCATGGATTTGCAAGCAAATATTTGATGATGGAAGAATACCCTCTTTGCCTTACAAAAGACCAGTGACGAAAAAAGGAAATTCACCATGGTATGAGTATGTTTTTGATGAATACTACAACTGCATCATTTGCCCAGAATATCACGTTTTACCATATACAACCACCAATAGAGATGGCTATAGAGAATTTAAAAGTTACAGTTATATTTGCGAAAAATGTGAAAATCTTTCAAGGTGTACCGAAAGCAAAGACCACAGAAAGGTAGTCACCAAGCACATCTGGTGGAAATATTTAGAAAAGGCAGAGGATGTGCGGCATTCTCCATTAGGAAAAGACACCTATGCGTTGAGGAGCCAAACCATAGAATGGGTTTTTGCAGACGCAAAGGAGAAGCACGCAATGCGATATACATATCATAAAGGCTTGGCTCAGGTTTCAAAATGGGTGAAGCTTAAATTCGCTGCAATGAACTTAAAAAAACTGGCAACATGGAGTAGTAAGCAGTATATGTTGTTTGTAGAATATGCGTTATTTATACGAAAGAACCCTATTCCAAGGTGCGGAATAGGGTTCTTTGACAGTCTGAACCCCTCGAAAGAGGGGTTTTTGTTTGCGTGGAAGCATATGAAGATTGGCTAATGGTCGCCCTTATAATTGCAACGTGCTTCCATATTTTGATTATTGTAGGGAGCGATGCCCTCATCGCTCCGTTATCCTTTAAAACTCTATCCGATACACATCACTTGGTTCAGATTCCACATTGTCACGTACAGAAGTAATCATAAATTCCACAGAATCGAAGTTGCTAGAAGAAATCCCGAAACAATAGGGAATACCCCAATACCATTGGTCGCTACCCATAGTGGTGTTGTGCAAAGTGGTAAAATCATCATCACTGTCTTCTCGATAATATACTTTGTAACAGTCCACATCATAAATGGCTTCCCAAGAAATATAAGCAAAGCTACCATTCATAGTCCAAGAAATTTCAGATGGAGCAGATGGACTATAGACATAATCCTTCATTTCAGAGAAATCCATATCCACATCTTCTACCTTTTCTAACTTGTCAACAGGTGTTGCAAAGTAATTGTTATTGGAAAAGAAGGTTGTAATTCCCAGTAAATTGCCATCTGTGTCAAATAAACCACCACCACTGCTTCCATTTTGGATGGGTGCTGAAATCTGAATCACATTGTCATTGATGTATAAAATAGAACCTTCTGTCACCACATTGTGTTCCCCTAGAGGAGAGCCAATTGTAAAAATTTCTACATCCAATTCAGGTTCTGCTGTGGATGAAACTGGAATCAAATCTTCCAAATCAATTTGCAAAATTGCCAAATCAATGTCAGGTGCAATGCCAACAACTGTAGTAACATCTTGGTAAATGGTGCGATCATTGAACTTAAATTGAATGGTGGATGCGCCATCAATGAGGTGGAAATTGGTTGCAATCAAACCATCTTCAGAAAGAATGACACCACTACCTTGTTTTTTATTGGTTTGGATATAGACCACAGAATCAGCAAGAATATCAGACACAGATTTTTCAATTTCGATAGCGGAAGTATTGATGGAAACAGAGCGTTCTTCGCTAGACCAAACAAGGCTGGCACCACTGTGATCTGCCAAAAAACGAAGTGGCACATAAGTGTATCCATCTACAATGGTAGGATACGCATCCAAAGCCACATAAGAACCATTGACCGTTGCAAAGGAGTAATCTACACACAAAGAAATGGTGGTATCACCTTGGATACCTGTGACAGTACGAGTGGTGGAATCCCATTGGATTTCATAACCCAAAGCTTCCATAATACTACGCATAGGCACCAAAACACGGTCATTTTCAATGATAGGTGCTGTTTCTGACAAAAAGGGTTCTCCATCAATGGAAATGGAAATATCATTTGCCAAAACAGGTGTGGTCAAGGTGGCACAACATATGGAAACACATAGTATATTACGGAGTAATCTGTTCATATATTAAATCCTTTCTCAAAAGCATATCAATATCTATCATTCATATCATATCATATCCAATATCAAATAACCATGAAATTTTGATTAATCCCATTGAATCTATACATCTGCAAACTGCACAAAAAGCAAATTTGACATCTTTTTCTATTGCAAATCAAAAATAGAAATGATACCATATGATTATAAATTGAATATTTGTCGGAGCAAATGGAGTAGGCGGAGGTACGATAGAAATATCGTTTCTTTTGTATGCTCTTTTTTTCTGGGTTTCGATTACAATATTGGCAGGGAGTGAAAAAATGAATCAAAATTTTTATGATACACTGGTGGATTCTCCGGTCATTGCAGCAGTCAAAGACTTTGCAGGCATTGAAAAATGCTTGGAATCTGATGTGGAAATTGTGTTTGTATTGTTTGGCAACATTTGCAACATAGGTGAAATTGTAGATAAAGTGAAATCTGCTGGCAAAATGGCTTTGGTGCATATCGATTTGATTGAAGGGCTTAGCACCCAAGATGTGGTTGTGGAATACATCAAAACACAGACAAAAGCAGATGGTATCATCTCCACAAGGATGAATCTCATCAACAAAGCAAAGGATTTGTCTTTGATTACGGTATATCGTATCTTTGTTTTGGATTCCAGAGCATTTCACAATATGGAGAAACAACGCACACAAATCAAGGCGGATATCATAGAGGTTTTGCCTGGGGTTATGCCAAAGGTGATACGCAAACTGAAAGGAATTTGCCATCAACCTGTCATTGCAGGTGGTTTGATTGGCGATAAAGATGATGTTATGGATGCGTTGGAGGCAGGTGCAATTTCTGTTTCCACCACCAATCAGGATGTTTGGTTTTTATAAGGATTTTGGGTATTGGTTAGGAGGATTTTCATGAAAAAATACGTAATGGCTTTGGATGCTGGTACAACAAGCAATCGTTGTATTTTATTTGATGAAACTGGTGAAATGTGTAGTGTGGCACAAAAAGAGTTCACACAATATTTTCCAGAAGCTGGTTGGGTGGAACACGATGCCAATGAAATTTGGTCAAATCAGTTGGGTGTTGCAGTGGAAGCAATGACAAAAATTGGTGTGACACATGAACAAATTGTAGGCATTGGTATCACAAACCAAAGGGAAACCACCATTGTTTGGGATAAAGAAACAGGCGAACCCATCTACAAAGCAATTGTTTGGCAATGTAGAAGAACTTCTGAATATTGCGACTCCTTAAAAGAAAAAGGTTTGACAGAAATGTTCCGTAAAAAAACGGGTCTTGTTATCGATGCCTATTTCTCTGGTACAAAGCTCAAATGGATTTTGGATCATGTGTATGGAGCAAGAGAGAGAGCAGAACGTGGCGAACTTCTCTTTGGTACTGTGGAAACATGGCTGATTTGGAAACTCACCAAAGGTGCAGCTCATGTAACAGACTATTCCAATGCATCCAGAACCCTTTTATTCAATATCAACACCTTGGAATGGGATAAGGATATTTTGGCAGAACTGGATATTCCAGAATGTATGTTACCAGAAGCAAAACCCTCCAGTCATATTTATGGCTATGCAGATCATTCTTATTTTGGTGGTGAAATTCCTGTTTGTGGTGCAGCGGGTGATCAACAAGCAGCACTCTTTGGACAAACTTGTTTCAACGCTGGTGAAGCCAAAAATACATATGGAACAGGTTGTTTCCTTTTGATGAATACAGGTGAAAAACCAGTCTTTTCTGATAATGGCTTGGTAACCACCATTGCTTGGGGACTAGATGGCAAAGTGAACTATGCTTTGGAAGGTTCCATCTTTGTGGCTGGTGCAGCAATTCAATGGCTTAGAGATGAGCTTCGTATCATAGATTCTTCTGTGGATTCAGAATATATGGCAAAGAAAGTAAAGGATACCAATGGTTGTTATGTGGTGCCTGCATTTACAGGTTTGGGTGCACCCTATTGGGATCAATATGCAAGAGGTACTATTGTAGGTTTGACCCGTGGTGTCAACAAATCTCATATCATTCGTGCAACACTGGAATCCATTGCATATCAAGTGTATGATGTGCTTCATGCCATGAAAGCAGATTCTGGCATTGATTTGAAAGCATTGAAAGTCGATGGTGGTGCCAGTGCAAATAATTTCTTGATGCAAACACAGTCTGATATCATTGGAGCACCAGTACATAGACCTGTTTGTGTGGAAACCACAGCAATGGGAGCTGCATACTTGGCTGGACTTGCAGTTGGTTATTGGAAAAATAAAGAAGATGTAGTCAAAAATTGGGCAATTGATGCACAGTTTGAAGCAACCATCTCAGAAGAAGCACGTGAAAAGAAATTAAAAGGTTGGCACAAAGCAGTGAAATATGCCTTTGATTGGGCGAAAGAAGACTGAAATTTACCATGAATTTCCATAATACGACGTACAATGATTCACTATGAATTTTATGGTTTTGTAGGGCAAGGGTTCTACTCTTGCCGTAATATGAAATGTAATGTTAAATCTTTGGAAAATGTCAAAAAACACTTTTCAAATCAAAAAATATATGATATAGTGATTGCAAATAAATAATTTGTTGCAGAGATGATGGAGAGGCAATAATGACACTTTCTTACAGGAAGGTGTTGTTGTTGTTTTTTTTTATACCCAATTGACTGAAAAATGGAGGAATACAAATGTATGATGTAATCGTAATTGGAGCAGGTGTTTCAGGAAGTGCCAGTGCAAGAGAGCTTTCCAGATACAACTTGAATACCTTGGTTTTGGAACGTGATGAAGATGTATGTTGTGGTACATCCAAAGCAAATAGTGCCATTGCACATGCAGGATTTGATGCAGAAGTAGGCTCTTTGATGGCAAAGCTCAATGTAGAAGGAAACTTGATGATGGATGAATTGTCCAAAGACTTGGATTTCTCCTTCAAACGCATTGGTTCTTTGGTGGTTTGCATGAACGAAAGGGATAGAGGTGCTTTGGAAGATTTGATGGCTCGTGGTGTTGCCAATGGCGTACAAGATTTGCGTATTGTAGAACGTAAAGAACTAGAAGAAATGGAACCAAACATTTCCAATGAAGCAGTTATGGCTTTGTTTGCACCAACAGGCGGTATTGTATGTCCATTTGATTTGAACTTGGCAATGGCTGAAAATGCAGTGGATAATGGTGTCAAATTCCAATTCGATACACAAGTGACAGGCTTTAGAAAAGAAAATGACCTATGGGTTGTGGAAACAAACAAAGGTGAATTGACAGCAAAATATATCGTCAATGCAGCAGGTGTGTTTGCAGATACTTTGCATAATATGGTCAGTGAAAACAAAATGAAAATCACACCTCGTAAAGGTGAGTATTGCCTTTTGGATAAAACAACAGGTGGCTTTGTGAACCACACCATCTTCCAATTACCAGACAAAATGGGCAAAGGTGTTTTGGTGACACCAACAGTCCATGGCAACACTTTGGTTGGGCCAACTTCCTTGGATATTGAGGATAAAGAAGCAACCAGCACCACACAAGATGGTTTGGATACGGTCATTGCAAAATCTTCCAGAACTGTGAAGAATCTTCCTATGCGTCAAGTGATTACTTCCTTCTCTGGTTTGCGTGCGCATGAAGCTGGCCATGAATTCATCATTGGTGAAGTGGCAGATGCAAAGAATTTCATTGATTGTGCTGGTATCGAATCACCAGGGCTTACATCTGCACCAGCAATTGGCAAAATGGTGGCAGGTATTGTGGCAGAGCTTGCAAATGCAGAATTGAAATCTGATTTCATTGGTACAAGAGTGGGTATCATTGATCCTAAAAAATTGACCAAAGCAGAACAAATGGCATTGATTCAAGAAAAACCAGCATATGGCAATATCATTTGTCGATGCGAAATGGTGACAGAAGGCGAAATCATTGATGCCATCACACGTCCATTGGGTGCAAAATCCTTGGATGGTGTAAAACGTAGAACCAGATCTGGTATGGGTCGCTGTCAAGGTGGTTTCTGTGCACCTAGGGTTATGGAAATCATTTCTCGTGAAAAAAATATGGATATTGCAGAAGTAACCAAATCTGGTGGCAATTCCAAGTTGATTGTTGGCGTAAATAAGGACACCATTTGAGGAGGAAACGAATATGTTGCATTATGATATTGTCATCATTGGTGGTGGGCCTGCTGGACTTGCAGCAGCTGTTTCTGCCAAACAAAGTGGTGTAGAAAGTATATTGGTATTGGAAAGAGATAAAGAACTTGGTGGTATTTTGAACCAATGTATCCACAATGGATTTGGACTCCATACCTTCAAAGAAGAACTGACTGGTCCTGAATACGCACAGAGATTCATTGACCAATTGCTAGAAGAAAAAATCGAATACAAACTCCATACTATGGTTATGGATATCACATCAGATAAAGTGATTACAGCCATGAACCGAGAAGAAGGTTTGTTTGAAATTGAAGCAAAAACCGTCATTTTGGCGATGGGTTGTCGTGAACGTTCCAGAGGTGCGCTCAACATTCCTGGATATAGACCAGCTGGTGTATTTTCAGCAGGTACAGCACAACGTTTGGTGAATATGGAAGGGTACATGCCTGGACGTGAAGTGGTGATTTTGGGATCAGGTGACATTGGCTTGATTATGGCAAGAAGAATGACACTGGAGGGTGCAAAGGTCAAAGTGGTTGCAGAATTGTTGCCTTATTCTGGTGGTTTGAAACGTAATATTGTACAGTGTTTGGACGATTTTGATATTCCTTTGAAGCTGAGTCACACAGTCATTGCAGTGGAAGGGAAAGAACGTGTAGAAGGTATTACTTTGGCACAAGTGGATGCCAATAGACGACCCATTCCAGGCACAGAAGAACATTACAAATGCGATACGTTGTTGCTTTCTTGTGGTTTGATTCCAGAAAACGAATTGTCACGTGGTTTGGGTATTGATATGGATATGGTCACATCTGGACCTATTGTAAACGAAAGTTTGGAAACCAATGTAGAAGGTATCTTTGCTTGTGGAAATGTATTGCATGTACATGATTTGGTGGATTTTGTTTCTGAAGAAGCGGTAGCAGCAGGTAGAAATGCAGCAAAATTCGTTTTGGAAGGTAAAAAAGAAGCAACCAGCAAAGACATTCCTTTGGTGGCAACAGAAGGTGCTAGATACACAGTGCCAAAAACCATCAATGTGGATAGAATGGAAGAAAAACAAATTGTGCGTTTCCGTGTAGGTGATGTGTACAAAAATTGCTATTCTTCTGTATATATCAATGGAGAACGTGTGTTGCACAAAAAACGCATCATCATGGCACCAGGTGAAATGGAAGAAGTCATCTTAACAAAAGAATTGTTGTCCAGCAAAGGCGATATCCAAGAAATTGTTGTGAAAGTAGAGGAGGCATAAAAATGGAAACTAGAGATTTGGTATGTATTAGATGCCCATTGGGTTGTATGCTTTCTGTGGAAATGAATGGAAGGGAAGTTGTTAGCGTTTCTGGCAACACTTGTAAACGTGGTGAAGAATATGCAAAAAAAGAATTGACCAATCCAACTAGAATTGTAACCAGTTCTGTATTGGTGGCAGGTAGCACTTCTGCAACGGTTTCTGTAAAAACAGCTGACGATATTCCAAAAGGCAAGATTTTCGAATGTATGAAAGCATTGCAAGGTGTGACCATCCAAGCACCAGTGCGTATTGGTGATGTGGTGGTTAAAAATGTGGCAGATACAGGTGTGGATGTCATTGCAACCAAAAATGCAATCTAAGAAATAGAATATACACATGAAAGAACACGGGTGCTTCTCGTGTTTTTTTGTTGCATGAATAATTATTATGCTTATGATTTGTAGGGGTGGGTTTCCATGCCCACCCGTTTGTTTTGTGGCTGTTGATGACGGGACGTCGGGGACGCAATCCCCTACAAGCATATACCAACGCACTGTCATTCTGAGGAGAGTTTCGCAGTGACGAAGAATCCTTGGTTTTGCGGTCGATTCATGAATCGCCCCTACAAGTGTAATGTATTTAAGGTTTTGATTTTTGTAGGGAGCGATGCCCTCATCGCTCCGCAACTACACATTATATAAACAATCTTTATCTACAATTTCATAAAATCTCAAAAACCACACATACTAATCAAAACAAATCAGGAGGTTTTCTATGGCATATAAAAAAATTGGAAAACAAACGGTAGGTCTGTCTGAAGGTGTGCGTATTGTATCTGCTGCTTCTACAGTCGGCAAAAAAGAAGGTGAAGGTCCACTTGGGAAACACTTCGACTGTGTGGTGGAAGATGGCATGTTTGGCGAAGCCAGTTGGGAATTGGCAGAAAGTAAGTTTGTACAAGAAAATATGGCGTTGGCAGTGCAAAAAGCAGGACTTTCTATGGAGGATATGGACTATATCTTTGCAGGGGATTTGCTGAATCAATGTACTGCAACCACCTTTGGTGTTATGGATTTTCAGGTGCCACACTTTGGTATTTTTGGTGCTTGTTCTACTATGGGTGAAGGTATGGGTCTGGGTGCTATGCTTGTGGATGGTGGTTTTGCAAATTATATTTTGGTGGGTGCATCCAGTCATTTCTGTGGAGCAGAAAAACAGTTCCGATTTCCACTTCTATTGGGTGACCAAAGAACACCAACAACCACTTGGACTGTCACAGGTGATGGAGCAGTGGTTTTAGGCAAAACAGGTGATTATCCTATAATTACAGAGGTTACAACAGGTAAAATTACAGATATGGGTATCACAGATGCCAATAATATGGGTGCAGCAATGGCACCAGCAGCAGCCAATGTTTTGTTGGCACATTTCAGGGATACAGGTAGAACACCAGCAGATTATGACGTGATTGCAACAGGAGATTTGGGTATTGTAGGTAAAAAACTTCTGGTGGACTTGATGAAACAAGAGGGTTATACATTAGGGAATGCATATACCGATTGTGGCGTTGAAATCTTTGATGCACACACACAAGATACCCATTGTGGTGGCAGTGGATGTGCTTGTTCAGCAACCACATTTTGTGCATATTTCTATCCACAATTGGCAAGGGGTGACATTGGACGTATGCTATTTATTCCAACAGGTGCTTTGCTTAGTCCAACTTCATCTGGTCAGAAACAAAACATTCCATCCATTGCACATGGTGTGGTCATTGAAAGCCATTTGAGAAAGGAGAATTTGCGATGATACTATTTCTAAAAGCCTTTGTAGTAGGTGGTTTGATTTGTGTTCTGGGTCAAATTTTGATGGATAAAACCAAGTTGACGTCTGCCAGAATTTTGGTTGGTTTTGTATGCTTGGGGTGCTTGCTTGGCGGTTTGGGCATCTATCAACCACTGGAAGAATTTGCAGGAGCAGGTGCAACAGTTCCACTGACAGGATTTGGTTTTCGTTTGGCAGAAGGGGTTATGAAAGAAGTGGATTCTGCTGGCATTTTAGGTGTTTTGACAGGCGGTATGAAAGCAGCAGCAGGTGGCATTTCAGTTGTGGTTGCAGCAGCATTCATTGTAGGACTCGTTGCAAATCCAAAAGAAAAATAATATGTTCTAATATGTATGGGTGGCGTTATGGTCACCCTTTTTATCAAATTGTGTGGTCACCCGTTTCTTATCCAATAAAATAATACATCAAACCAATAATCATAGAAGATAAGGTTCCATATACAATGACTGGACCAGCCAAAAGGAACATTTTCGCAGCCATACCAAGTACATAACCTTCTTTCTTGAATTCGATTGCAGGAGATACCACAGAGTTTGCAAAGCCTGTAATGGGAACAATGGTACCAGCACCACAAACCTTTCCAAGCTTTTCATAAATACCAAGACCTGTCAAAATGGCAGATGCAACAATCAAAATGGCAGATACCAAAAGGGCAGTTTCGTCAGCGGTAAAGGATTTTTCCAACCAAATGATGAGCAATTGACCAATACCACAAATGAACCCACCAGAAAAGAAAGCCTTCAAACAATTGGTGAAAATGGGGCTATTGGGGGATGCTTGTTCCACCATTTTGCTATATTCTTGATTTTTGTTTTGTTTCATAAAAACCTCCTTCTAGGGGATGAAAAATCCACCTTGTAAAAAATATAAAAGGGAACCAAACATTTTGCCAATGGTGAATGCAAGCAATAAATAGGGTAACCCAATGGTGAGATGGGTGCGTCGAAATAAAATAGGCATGACATTCAACACTTCGGATAAAGAAACTGCCAAAACACCAATAAATGTGCCAATACAAATGGCAAACACAGCAACCAAAAGTGGAATTGCTGGCAAATGATAGGAAACGAAACTGGCAACTGCACCAAACAATCCACCAAGTACAATAACATCTTCATAAAATCGAATGTAGTTCTTGGTTTTGGAACGAAAAGCCATCCTTGGCACCAATCCAATGGCAGCAATAAAGGCAAATACACCAGCAGAAACAATGGCACCAGAAGCAAATCCTGCAAATGCCAAAACAATGGATTTCATCATGGTTTCTTTCCTTTCTTAGATGCAAGATTGTCCATGATACAGGCGTTTGCATCGGTTTCGTATGTGGTCATTTCGATTTCAATGGGTGTTGGATCGTCTGTAATGGAAAATTTAGAAAAATGATTGAAAAATAAAATAACACCAACACCCAAACCAATGGAATAGGGGATGGATAAAATGGCTGGCACTTCTGTAACTGTAACACCAAAAAACATTTCATAGTAGTTGAGAAAAATTTGAGGCAATTGACCATCTGTTTGGAAACACATGATTGTGGTTGCAGCACCTGTAAACAACACCAAGGATACAAAGGCAACTTTGCATAGTTCAAATATTTTGTTGGTTTTCTTTGGTTTGACGTGGTATTCTAGCAAAATTGCAGCACCACCAAGGTTGTGGATGGTTGCATTTGGATATTTCTGGTGAATGGCTTTGATGATATCCACAATGGAAAGTAGATAGGTGGCATCTTCGTCTTTTGCAATGCAGAATACTGCCAATTCTTGCATAGAAATATTTGGTTTTCCAGTTACAAATACTTCACCCAAATCACTTAAAAACACAATTTTTTTTGTAACCACCTGTATTTTTTCATCTAGATGCAAATATATCTCCATAAAACCTCCAAAATAAATGATATTGAATGTTGTAGGGAACAGTCTTGACTGTTCCGTTTCTTGACTGTTTATGACGGCAAGAGCAAGCCCCAGCCCTACAATTGTAGCACATTCATGCTTTCGCTTTTGTACGGGTGGATTCCACATCCACCCGTATGTTTTTTCGGGCGATTCGTGAATCGCCCCTACAACAGCGTACTTGCATTTCGTGGCGGTTTATTAGGGGATGTCGGGGACGCCATCCCCTACAAAAACCCACAATAACATTTTGAAACCAGTAATCAAAAGGTGAGGGGCTTGTCACTCACGGTCTAATCGTAGGGTTTACACCGCCACATAGCTTACTTTCGGGGGTGATTTTCAAGAGGGGTCGAGCTAGACCCATCTTGAACCGTGCTCCACGCTTCGGAAGTAGTGGCAGCTTTTGTTACTTTTCACTGTTGAAAAGTAAGGTCTAAAAGGCTCTAATATTTGAAAAAATTATAGACTCAAATTCTTGCTACTCAACTACCTACTTCATTACACATTATATAAATAACCTTCAAACAGAAAGTGTGGTGCTATCCACATCACATTTGAGCAAAAAAATAACACCCATACCAAAGTATAGATGTTATTATGTACAATTTATTTGATTTTATGAATGATTTACATTATTGTACAATCATATGCAAGAAGAATTGATCCACCAACAAAACAATACCCAAAATGAATACATAATAGGAGAAATACTTCAACTTACCACGTTTGATGATGTTGACCATGGCACGAATTGCAAAATAACCAGACACAGCAGCTGCCAAAAACCCAACAACCATAGGCATAATACCAATGCTGTCACCCAAAGCAACTTCACCAGTGATGACATCTTTCAGCATCAAAACCATAGCACCCAAAATAGCAGGAATAGACAACAAGAAAGAAAAACGAGCAGCACTTTCACGATCCATACCACGAGAAAGGCAAGCACTGATGGTCATACCAGAACGTGACACAGCAGGCAAAATTGCAAGACCTTGACAAGTACCTACAATAAATGCATCTGGATTGGACATACGAGAAATTCTTTTTCTACCACTACGACAACTGTCTGCGTATAATAGAATACAACCTGTGAAAATGAAGTTAAACCCAATGAATTTGCCAGCACCAAAGATGGCATCAAAGGTATCATTGAATAGCAAAGCAATGATCACTGTTGGAATGGTACCAAAAATCAAAAGCATGGTGGTGCGTTGAATTGGCTTTTTGATCAAAGTCCAAATGTCTTCCCAGTAGTAGATGAAAACAGCCACCAAAGTTGCAACATGAAGCAAAATGGTAAAGAATTGTGTACCTTCTGTAATGCCAAATAGGTTTTGGAATAACACCAAATGACCAGAACTGCTGACAGGTAAAAACTCTGTAAGCCCTTGAATTAAGCCCAAAATAAGAGCGTGAATGATATCCATATACAAAAAACCTCCAAAATTCTTAAGTAATTCTTACTTAGTTAACAATTTATTATATAACAAGAAGATAATACTTGCAATTGTTATTTTTACCTGTTATTATATATTTTGCGGCTTTCATAGGAAAGCTTAGGTAGTGCTTGAAAAGGATATTTTCGGAAGTAGTAAGTGACTTCCATGGATAGTGTATGCAAATGAAAATATGGATATACTAAAATGGCATGAAACAATGCCAAAGCGCAGGCACAAAAGTTGAATAGATCGAATGAAAACAAAGAGATTTTCTCATGGCAAGCTGGTTCCTTTTTTGTGGTTTTCTTCGATTTTTACAGAAAGATGAGAGGAAAAGAAAAAAATGGAAACTTCAAGATTTGAGGAAATGAACTTATCCGCTGAAATTTGTAGAGCGGTACTGGATATGGGGTTTGAAGAAGCAACTCCAATCCAATCCCAAGCGATTCGTTTGGTAAAAGAAGGCAAAGATGTTTTGGGTCAATCTCAAACAGGTACTGGTAAAACAGCAGCTTTTGGTATCCCATGTTTGGAAATGATGGATCCAGAAGATAGACGCACACAAGCGTTGATTCTTTGTCCAACACGTGAATTGGCTATCCAAGTCAGTGAAGAATTTAGAAAATTGTTGAAATATAAATCTGATGTACGTGTTTTGCCTGTGTATGGTGGTCAACCAATCGATAGACAAATCATGGCACTTAGAAAAGGTGTACAAGTGGTGATTGGTACACCAGGACGTGTTATGGATCATATGCGTCGTAGAACATTGAAATTGGAAAACTTGAAAATGATGATTTTGGACGAAGCAGATGAAATGCTTGACATGGGCTTTAGAGAAGATATCGAATCTATCTTGGTAAAAGTTCCAGAAAATCACCAAACATTGTTGTTCTCTGCAACTTTGTCTCCAGCAATCATGGATATTACAAGACGTTTCCAAAACGATCCAGAATTCATCAAAATTGTGCGTAAAGAACTCACTGTTCCAAATATCGAACAAGCATACTTTGATGTAAAAGAAAAAACAAAACTTGATGCGCTCACACGTATCATTGATGTATACGATCCAAAATTGGCTATGGTTTTCTGTAATACAAAGAAAAGAGTAGACGATTTGGTGGAAATGTTGCAAGGACGTGGCTATTTTGCAGAAGGTTTGCATGGTGACTTGAAACAACAACAACGTGATAAAGTTATGCAAAAATTCAGAAATGGTACCATTGAAATCTTGGTTGCAACAGATGTTGCTGCTCGTGGTATCGACGTAGATGATATTGATGTGGTGTTCAACTATGATGTGCCACAAGATGAAGAATATTATGTACATCGTATTGGTAGAACAGGTAGAGCTGGTAAAACTGGTAAAGCCTTTACATTCTGCGTGGGTAAAGAAATTTATAAATTGCGTGATATCATGCGTTATATCAAAACAAAAATTCCACAACAAAAATTGCCAACTCTCAGCGATGTAGAAGAAATGAAAACCAACTTGTTCTTGGAAAAAATCAAAGACATCATTCAAGAAGGTCAAATGACAAAATACATCCATTTGGTGGATCGTTTGATGGAAGAAGACTATACTTCCATTGACATTGCAGCAGCTTTGCTCAAAAATCACTTGGCTGATGTCAATGTAGATGAATTGGATGTTTTGGATGATATCAACTTGGGTGGTACAGAACATTACGGTGCTGGTGGTGGCAAAATGGTACGTTTGTTCATCAATGCAGGTAAGAAAAATAAAGTGCGTACAAAAGATATCGTAGGTGCAATTGCAAATGAAGCAGGCGTTCCTGGTAAAGTTTTGGGTGCTATTGATTTGTATGATGATTATTCTTTCGTAGATGTTCCAAATGAATTTGTAAAAGATATTTTGCTTGGTATGAAAAATGCAAAAATCAAAAACAAAAAAGTACACTTGGAAATTGCAAAAAAAGACAAGGGTACAAAAGGGAGCAAACGATAAGAAAAAAAGAAATTGATTGTAACACCTCAAGGGATGATTCCTTTGGGGTGTTTTTTTGTGAAAAGGTGTAGGAGAAATTTTGAAAATCGAAAAATAATTATAAGGGCAATACTGCATAACCCAGATTGCAAAATTTGCGAGCAGATTTTTCGTCGGAATTGTTGGAAAACGGAGGCGATATCGGAAATATCGTCGAGTATTTTGGCACTTATGGCAGGGAAATAAACCATAATGGTTGTGATATAGGGCTGTGCAGCGTTGCCTAAGCATTGTCATTCTGAATGAAATGAAGAATCTTATCTTTTCCAATCATAAACATAGCATATATTTGGTTGTAAATAAAATAACGCACCATATTGAAATCTTGCCATATTCTAGTATGGTAATGAGAAATAAGGAGGGTTTTATGATGAAAGAAATGAGCAATCAATTTTCAGATGCCTATTACACATCACAACAAAGAAATATGACACAGACTGCAAATGATGCAACTGTATTTCCAAGTGATTTGCCATTGGCACAAGCGTATATTCCAATGCAACCATACGAAACACCAAAAGACGGAGAACAAGCCCTTGTTTGTGGCACTGTCTTTTCCAATCTTGTAGTTCCATACTGTGCAGGCTGGCATTTGGAACAATATAAGGAGGAATATTGATGATGAGAACATATCCAGAATACAACAATAGACCCACAAGACCCAATAGACCAACCAGACCAGGAAATGGAAATGGTTCTGGAAATGGAAGTATGAACCAAGAAGAAATGTTCCAAAAGTTGATGGAGTTGGACTTTATTTCTTTGGATATTGCATTGTTCCTCAATTCCCATCCAACAGAAACAGAAGCCATTTCTGCATACAATCAAGTGGTGACAGCAGCAGACACATTGCGTTTGCAATACGAAGAAATGTATGGACCACTTTGTTCCTTTAGAAGCTATGCAGCAGATGCCAATAATTGGAGTTGGGAAAAGGACCCATGGCCTTGGCAAAAAAGTGCAAATCCATCTCTTAGTGGAAAGGAGTGTATGTAAATGTGGATTTACGAAAAGAAATTGGAATTCCCTGTGAATATCAAAACACCCAATGCAAGACTTGCAAAATTGATGCTTGAGCAATACGGTGGTGCTGATGGCGAACTTGGAGCCTCTCTTAGATATTTGAGCCAAAAATTCACTATGGTCACACCAGAAGCAAAGGCAATGCTCAATGACATCGGTACAGAAGAATTGGCACATGGTGAAATGATGTCTACTATCTTCCATCAATTGACTCAAGGATTGACCAAAGATCAAATTATAGATGCTGGATTGGATGCATACTATGTTGCACATGGTTTGGGCGTATTCCCTTGTTCAGCAGCAGGTACACCATTTACAGCAACCTATTTCCAATCCAAAGGTGACCCCATCACAGATTTGTATGAAGATATGGCAGCAGAACAAAAAGCTCGTAGCACATATGAATATTTGATTGATTTGACAGATGATCCAGATGTGTTGGCACCACTTCGCTTCCTTCGAGAACGTGAAGTTGTGCATTTCCAAAGATTCGGTGAAGCTCTTGATATCGCAAGGGACTACCTCAATCAGCAAAGATATTTCTATGACATGAAAACTTGCAAATAACACCAATAGGCGGAGCATATCCGCCTTTTTTATATATGAAAATGCTTCTTTTTTATGTTTTGTAAATAGTTCTTGCAAAGCCAATCTCTTTTGGGCTATACTATAAAAACAAGAGGAACTTTAGATATCGAATAATAGAAAAAACATAGTAGAATCAATGGTTAGGAGGATTTATATGCGTGCCAGTTGGGATGAATATTTTATGGAAATAGCAGAAATAGTAAAAACAAGATCTACTTGTTTGCGTAGACAAGTAGGTGCTGTCATAGTGAAGGACAACCGTATTTTGACAACAGGATACAATGGTGCACCATCAGGCTTGAAACACTGTACAGAATTGGGTGGGTGTGAAAGACAACGTTTGGGGATTCCTTCAGGAGAACGTCATGAGTTGTGTAGAGCGTTACATGCAGAACAAAATGCCATTATACAAGCAGCAAAATTAGGTAATACCACAGAAGGTGCAACCATTTATATCACACTGCAACCATGTGTTATTTGTGCCAAAATGCTCATCAATGCAGGTATTACAAGAATTGTACATAAGGGTGAATACCCAGATGTTTTGTCACGTAGCATCTTAGAAGAAGCAGGGATTGAAATCAAAGTTATGGAATAAAAAGAATGGAGCAGTCATCTTAGGTGGCTACTCCATTTTTATCTGGCGATATTTTATTTTTTACGTTTTACAACAGAAGCATCAAATGCATGTGCACGTCCAAGAACATATGCCATTTTGATGAGTTTACGTTCTTCAGCAGTCAATTCACGCTCCATAACATCAGAAACATGTTGCAACAGAGCTGGTGTATTGGTTTTTGGTGCTTTTGTGGTATTCACCAATAAAGTCAATGGTCTGAAGTGAGAAGGTGTAATTTCTTCTGGGTGCACCAAAGCAAACACCTTAGCGGTATATATGGCATCACACAAAGCGTTGTGGAATGGAATATCTGTTTCGATTTCCAATTCAACAGTTGCATTTTTCAAACCGATTGCTTTGCCTTTTTCATGTTTGAGGAAGGTGCTTGCATGGGTTTGCACATTGATATATTTTTGTGTGATTTGGTCAGGATCTAATTTATGGTGTAGAATGTTACGGAACAGAGCTTTGATATCATCATTGCCCCAAGTACAAAGAATCGCATCTTTTGTACCAATAAAATTTGTAAAATCAGCATAAACCGATTTGAAAGAAGCTTTATCAGCAAGTTGGTCTGCCTTGATACCTGTAATTTTTTCTACATAAGGATGTAATCTAGGATAAATTTCTGGTTTGATGAAAGCATCAAATTCTTCTATGATTTCAAATGCTTCATTCAATTTGACAGCACCAATTTGGATGATTTCAAAAGGGCATTGTGGAAGTGGAGGCACAACGCTTCCGTTTTTGAATGGATATGATTGATTGAATTCCAAATCGAGTACAATGTAATACATGAAAGCGCCTCCTATACATAAGATTATTTACAAAATAGTATATAAATTGATACACTATTTATTCAGTATACAACAAAAACATGTTTTTGTGAAGGCTTGTATAAAAAAATCTTGTAACTATATCTGGATGATGATAAAATAAAAATAACATAATGTATGAAATGGTTTCCATATATTCCAATAGGATAAATACATGGAAATAGTAGGAGGATAGATATGAAATTATATTTTTCAGAAGAACAAAAAGCAAAAGAACTACATAAAATTTATTTGGAAGAAGACGATTTGACCTTAGAAGCAGAATATGCAGAAGGTGATGGTAAACAATTCACCCTTTCTGGAATTGCAACCATTGAAGGGGAACGTTACCATGAATTTGAAGTGGTTTTTGAATTGGAGAAAGAAGTAGAGCAGGATTTGGAACAAATTATGAGTACAGATTGGGATTGGTACGATTTCAATTTTTAAAAAGAAAAGCATCCTCTAGTATACAAGCTAGAAGATGCTTTTTTGTGTTATAGGCTAAATTTACGTGATTTGCGTTTGACCAATACACAAGCCAACACAGCCAAGCAAAATTGTGTCAATGGATAAGCAGCCCAAATGCCAACCAAATCCCATTTCATTGGCAAGAAATAAAGGAATAGTGGTGTAAACACAAAGGGTTCTGCATATACCAAAATGGAAGCATAGGTACCTTCATCCAGTGCATAAAAATAAGCTGAAAAAATACGAGCCACAGCAATGAATGGTACAGCAAATACAAGAAGAGCCATTGCAGGGATTGCTTCTGTTGCAGTTTCATGTGCCATACCATAAAAAACAGGGAAATCATAACGGAAATGGTACAAAGAAAACATAAAAATCACACAAAGCACACCAGACCAAAGAAAAGCCTTTTGCAATACAGTGGAAATTTGCTTTTCTTCACCAGCACCTTTGCAATAACTCAAAATGGGTTGAATCCCATCTGCCAAACCTTGCATCAAACTATACACCACATATGAAGCATAGGATGCAATGGTATACACTGCAACGCCAGCATTGCCACCATAAGCCAAAGCTTGCCAATTGGTGAATACAATGACAAAAGCAGGTGTTACCGTCAAACCAAATGGAGAAATACCAATGGTTGCAATGTGTTTGCAGATTTTTTGATCCAATGTAAGCCATGAAGGTTTGAATCCTTCTTTGTAAATGGTATAAAACGCAATGAAGGAAACAATGGCTTGTCCAATACAAGTTGCAATGGCAATCCCATCAATGTTCATATGGAAATGATATAGGAACACATAATTCAAAATCAAATTGACCACAAGTCCTACAATCATCATATTCATAGCAAGCACTGGTTTGCCAAGATTTTTGATGATTGGAGACAAACCTGCACCCATAATTTGGAAAAATGCACCAAAGGTAATGACCCGCATATAGCCATAACCATATTCATATAAAATACCTTCAGCACCCAAAAGATGAAGGAGTTTTGAACTGAAACAATAGTATAGGATGGTAAACAGTATAGAAGCACCCAAAAGCAATAAAATGGTATTGCCAATTGTTTTGTTTGCATCTTCTTCTTTACCAGCACCCTTTTTCAAAGAAAGGACAATTGCACCACCAGTACCAATTCCAACACCTAATGAGGAAATGACACAGAGCAGTGGCCAGGCAATATTAATGGCAGCCAAACCATCATCACCCATTACTTGTCCAATGAAAAAACCATCGGCAATTCCATAAAAACCAAGCAAAACCATAGTCAGCATAGATGGGATTACATATTTTTTA
The DNA here is from genome assembly GCA_030067835.1 of Chakrabartyella piscis. Lineage (GTDB taxonomy): Bacteria > Bacillota > Clostridia > Lachnospirales > Anaerotignaceae > Chakrabartyella > Chakrabartyella piscis. The sequence continues at coordinate 1,897,955 of CP092441.1, read as the reverse complement.
AATTCTTGTTGCATGTTGATTGGTTGCATAAATTCTCCTCAATTATTGTGCATCGGTGTTGTACAATCCGTTTTTGTACAAATACTCCATAATATCAATGTCAGCGGGACAGAAGGTGTATTTTGGAATATCTTCCACAGGAATCCAACGCAGATCTGCATGTTCCAATTGTTGCAATTCCCCTTCTATAACATGTCCACGATACAAAACCAATTCAATGGTCATATCTGGATATTCGTGTATTTGGCTGGTGCGATATTCATCAATTGCAATTTCAACACCCAATTCTTCCATACATTCACGTTTCAACGCCACTTCATCTGTTTCTCCAGCTTCCACTTTGCCACCAACAAATTCCCAAAGCAAACCACGTGTTTTGTGTGGTGGACGTTGGCAAATCAAAAAACGATTTTCTTCACAAAGCATTGCTGCTACAACTCTAACCATAAAAGCCTCCTAGTAAAAAATAATGTTGCCAAATAGCTGTTGATGATGGGTTTCATATCCAACATTCAAATTTAAAATAACCAATTCAAGATAACCAGACTTAATTATATTACTGCGACGTAGGGAATGCATTGTATGCATTTCGTTTTCTATACGCATAAAATATGCACTCTACAATGAATTGCAACAGAGTACAAAAGCCTGTGTATCTTTCACTAGAATGTTAAAAATATCCATATTCACACAGATTCTCAAAACATTGGTTCACTTCTTCATCATCAAACAAAGAAGAAAATGCACCAGAAGTAATCAGAGCTTCCATAGACAATGCCAATTGTTTCTTTTTGGCAAGCAACTGGAAATCTTCAGAAACACCATTTCGTTTTAAGACACGTTTGGCAGTTTGCACACCACCAAATTTTTCGATATCAGTAATCATTTTTTGTGAGCGATACCCACAGATCAAAGTGGATTTTTGTAAATGTGCAATCCATTGTTTTGCAAATTTTTGTTCCATAAATAAGCCTTCTTTCTATAAATTTTCAAGAGATAGAGATACTATAACGGATAAGATTGTACATGTCAACACACGGACATAAATAGTGAGTTAATTATATGTAAAATACCCAAAAGTGTCTATATTACAAGGAATTTTGTCAACGAAATGAAATTTGTCCACAGTAGCAAAACAAAGGTTTTCTCTGTAAAGAACGTGTTAAGATTCAAGAAAAAGGAAAATATTCAAAAATAATGCTTTACAGATTGATTTCTTTGTGTTAGTATATGAAAAAATACAAATCAGACATCGAGTAGAGAGGTAGCTTACCATGAATCAGATTTCAGTAACTACAACTACATATTGGTTTTACTTTAGCCGTGTTTTCAGAAATTCAAAGAGAATTTTACTGTAAGAGAAGACGGTTTGTTTGATTGTTTTTTCTTAATGAAGGCTTACTTAGGACCTCACAGTGGAATTCGCTGTGGGGTCTTTTTTATATCATAGCTCAAGTTAAGGATGTATCTAAATTGAAATTCATATAAAAGAGAAGCATATTAGAGGAGGATAACAAAATGGTAGTATTATTGAAAAGCGGTACAAAAGCAGAGCAAATTGAAAACTTGAAATCTTGGTTACAAGGCATGAATATTGGTACATATATTTCTGAAGGTACAAGCCATACAATTATCGGTTTGGTGGGTGACACATCTATGGTAGACATGGATTTGCTTCGTTCTTTGGATATTGTAGAAAATGTACAAAGAATCCAAGAACCTTTCAAAAATGCAAATAGAAAATTCCATAACGAAGACTTGGTTGTAGATATCAATGGTATCAAAATTGGTGGTGGCAATTTCCAAATCATTGCAGGACCTTGTTCTGTAGAATCCAGAGAACAAATCATTGAAGTTGCTGGACGTGTAAAAGCTGCTGGTGCAAACTTGCTTCGTGGTGGTGCTTTCAAACCTAGAACTTCTCCATATGCATTCCAAGGTATGGGTAGCGATGGTTTGGATTTGTTGATGGAAGCAAAAAAAGAAACAGGAATGCCAATTGTAACAGAAATCATGAATGCAGTGCATTTGCCACTTTTTGAAAATGTAGATGTGATCCAAGTTGGTGCTAGAAATATGCAAAACTTTGAAATGCTCAAAGAACTTGGCAAAACAGATAAAGTCATCCTTCTCAAAAGAGGCTTGGCAAACACAATTGATGAATGGTTGATGAGTGCAGAATACATTATGGCTGGTGGTAATCAAAACATCATTCTTTGTGAAAGAGGGATTCGTACATTTGAAACCAGAACTAGAAATACATTGGACTTGGGTGCAATTCCAGTGGTGAAAAAATTGACTCATCTTCCAATTGTTGTGGATCCAAGTCATGCTTTGGGTTACTCCTACATGGTAGAACCAATGGCAATTGCTGCAACTGCTGCTGGTGCTGATGGTTTGATGATTGAAGTGCACAACAATCCAGCAAAAGCACTTTGCGATGGTCCACAATCCTTGACACCAGATGCTTTCGATGAATTGTCAAAAGCGGTATATGCAGTTCGTCCATTTGCAGCAAAATACGAATATTAATCAATAGAAGCAGAGAATTGTAGGGGCGACCCTGTGTGGTCGCCCGAGTATATATAGAAGAAAGAGGTGACACCATGAAGGTTGGTGTAATTGGTTTGGGGCTCATTGGTGGTTCCATGGCAAAAGCAATCAAAGAAAAAACAGATCATCAAGTGTTTGCTTGGGATATGTCAGATAAAATTAGAAGCAATGCAAAGTTAGTGGGTGCTGTAGATGGTATTCTGGAAGAAGGCAATCCAACTGATTGCGATTTGACCATCATTGCAATTTACCCTGGCGCAACTGTGGCATATATTGAAAAATATGCAAAGGATTTCAAAAAAGGTAGTGTGGTTGTGGACTGTGCTGGTGTCAAACAATTGGTTTGTGATGCAGTGGAGCCCATTGCCAAAGAAAATGGATTCCTATTCTGTGGAGCACATCCAATGGCTGGTTTGGAGAGAAGTGGATTCACCTATTCCACAGCAGATTTGTTCAATGGTGCCAGCATGGTTTTGACACCTTATACAGGAACAGATATTGCACCTATGAATGATTTGAGCATCTTCTTCAAAAAACTTGGTTTTGCAAGAATGCAAGTGGCAACACCAAAGGAACATGACCAAATGATTGCCTATACTTCACAATTGGCGCATGTGGTTTCCAGTGCATACATCAAAAGCTCTTTGTCTCCAAATTTCAAAGGATTTTCTGCTGGTAGTTTCCATGATATGACAAGGGTTGCAAAAATGAACGAAACCATGTGGACAGAATTGTTCCTAGCAAATAGCGAGTTGTTGGCAGATGAAATTGATGAATTGGTGACCAGACTCCAAAGATTTAGTAATGTCATTCGTGACAAACACGATGTGAAATTGAAAGCAATGTTGAAAGATGGTAAAGAAAAACGTTTGGCTGTAGATGAAATCAAAGAATTTGAGTGAGGTAATATGATGAAAACGGTGACTGTCAAAACAGCAAAAGAATACGATATTTTGATTGGAAAAGGCTTGTTGCAAACCTTGGGTCAGGAACTGAAAAAAAGGATTTCCAACTGCAAAATAGCCTTGATTACAGATAGCACCGTTGTAAAATTATATGGTGCAGGAGCAATTGCTTCTATAGAAGAAGCGGGATTTGAAATATGTCAGTTTACATTTCCAGCAGGTGAAGGTTCCAAAAACATCCAAACACTTTCAGAAATTTTAGAATTCTTGGCAGAAGAAGAAATCACCAGACATGATGTGGTGGTTGCCCTTGGTGGTGGTGTTGTTGGGGATATGGCTGGTTTTGCAGCAGCAGTATACCAACGTGGTATGGATTTTGTACAAGTGCCTACAACCTTATTGGCATCTGTGGATTCTTCTGTAGGTGGCAAAACAGCAATTGACTTGGTGGGTGGTAAAAACATGGCTGGTGCCTTCCATCAACCTATTTTGGTATTGTGTGATACCAATGCATTGCAATCTTTGCCCAAAACCACTTTTTCTGATGGTGTGGCAGAAATGCTGAAAGCGGGTGTTATTTCAGAACCGGAGTTGTTCCAAAGAATGGCAAAAGGCAATTATATGGAAGAATTGGAAGAACTTATTGAAATCTGTGTTTCCATGAAACGAGATGTGGTGATGCGTGATGAGTTTGATCATGGAGAACGTCAACTTTTGAATTTGGGACATACTTTAGGACATTCCATTGAAAAACTAAGCAATTTCACCATTTCCCATGGACATGCAGTGGCAATTGGATTGCATCTCATTACACAAATTGCAGAATCCAAAGGCATTGCAGAAGCTGGTTTATCCAAAACCATAAAAGAAGCATTGATTGCAAATGACTTACCCTATGAAGTGGATATGACAACAGAAGCCATTGCAAAGGGTGCCTATATGGATAAAAAACGAAAAGGCAAAACCATTAACTTTGTCATTCCAGAAACAATTGGACATTGCATCATAGAAAAAATAGCAATCGAAGAAATTGAACCAATGTTACAAAAAGCAAGAGTGGAGGTATGATATGAACGTTCAAATTGGAAAAGGTATGTTGACAGGCAATGTGGATGTCATATCTTCCAAATCCCATGCACATCGTTTGTTGATTGGTGCAGCACTTGCAAAAGAAGCATCTACCATTGTGGTCAACGGTTGGTCTGATGATATGGAAGTCACCAAAAACTGTTTGAATGCATTGGGTGCACATATTGTCAAAGAAGGCAATCGAGTTGCAATTGAACCCATCAAAGAAGCTGCAAAAGTGGCAGTTCTGGACTGTGGTGAAAGTGGCTCTACACTCAGATTTTTAATTCCATTGGTATCTGCTCTTGGTTGTCATGTGGTTGTGGAAGGTCGTGGCAGATTGCCTGAACGTCCACTGGATGTATTGCTTGTGGAGTTGCGTAAAAAAGGTGTTGCTGTGGAAGAAAATCATTTACCACTGGAAATTTCAGGACAATTGGAAAGTGGTATCTTCACATTGCCAGCAAATGTCAGTTCACAATTCATCACAGGTTTGCTCTTTGCATTACCCATTTTAGATGGTGATAGTGAAATTCATTTGACCACAGAAATGGAATCCAGAGGGTATATCAACATGACTTTAGAAGCATTGGAGACCTTTGGTATTATTATAGAAGAAACAGACTATGGTTTCTTTGTAAAAGGAAATCAAACATATAGTGCAAAGGAAGAAATCTTTGTAGAAGGTGACTGGTCTGGTGCAGCATTTTGGTGTGTGGCAGGCGGTTGTGGTAAAGAAATTCTTTGTACAGGATTGAAACAAGATTCCACACAAGGGGATATGGAAATTCTTTCTTTGATGGAAGCATTTGGTGCTACAGTTACTTGGGAAGAAGTTGGTGTTCATATTTCACCAAATCTAGATGGCTTGCAAGCAATTGACATTGATGCCAGACAAATTCCGGATTTGGTACCTATTTTATGTGTGGCAGCAGCAACAGCAGAAGGCACAACAAAGGTTTACAATGCAGGCAGACTGCGTATCAAAGAAAGCGATCGTTTGCAAGCAATGGCAGATGGACTGAGCAAAATGGGTGTGTCTGTAGAAGAAAAAGAAGAAGAAATTTACATCACAGGTAGAGTGAATCCACCAAATGCAGTGGTGCATGTAGATGGATATAACGACCATAGAATTGTAATGGCATTGGCAGTTGCAGCTACAGTGCTTCATGTACCCATTATCATTGAAGGTGCAGAAGCAGTTGCAAAATCCTATCCAAACTTCTTCAGCGAATTTGTCAAATTAGGAGGTGTAGCAGATGTCATCTAGCATTGGTGATGCAGTGAAAATCAGCATTTTTGGTCAATCACATTCAGAAGCCATTGGTGTGATCATAGAAGGACTTCCAGTAGGAGAATCTATTGATTTGGAAGTGGCACAAGCATTCTTGGATCGTAGAGCACCAGGTAAAAATGCATATTCTACACCTAGAAAAGAAGCAGATCAGGTACGTGTGCTTTCTGGTTTATTTGAAGGAAAAACATGTGGTGTGCCTATTTGTGCTATCATAGAAAATACAAATACACGCTCCAAAGATTATTCAGAATTGAAAATCAAACCAAGACCAGCACATGCAGATTTCACAGCAGAAGTGAAATACAAAGGTTTCCAAGATTATAGAGGTGGAGGCCATTTCTCAGGACGTTTGACAGCTCCACTTTGCTTTGCAGGTGCAGTGTGTATGCAAATATTGGAAAGACGTGGCATTCATACAGGTGGTCATATTTTCGCAATTGGTGGTAAAAAAGATATTCCATTTGATGATATATGTATCACAAAAGAAAATTTGCAGCAAGTGATTCAAAAAGAATTTCCAGTACAAGATGATGCAGCTGGTGAAGCTATGAGAGAGACAATTGCATCTGCCAGAGCAGAAGGCGATTCTGTTGGTGGTATTGTGGAATGTGCAACCATTGGCTTGCCTGTTGGCATTGGAGAACCGATGTTTGATGGATTGGAAAGTAAATTGTCACAAATTTTATTTGCAATTCCAGCAGTAAAGGGTGTAGAATTTGGTGAAGGCTTTGGTGTAGCAGAATTTTGGGGCTCTGAAAATAACGATTCTTTTTATATGGAAGATGAAAAAGTCAAAACCAGAACCAATCATCATGGTGGTAGTCTTGGAGGGATTTCCAGTGGTATGCCATTGACGGTGCGTGTGGCATTCAAGCCAACGCCATCCATTAGCAAAGCACAAGAAACCATAGATTTGAAAATAAAAAACAAAACAACATTGGAAGTCAAAGGTAGACACGATCCTTGTATTGTACCAAGAGCAGTGCCGTGTGTAGAAGCGGCAGTTGCAATTGGTTTATTGGATTTGTACTGTATGGCAAATAGGGGTATGTGATTAGGAGGAAATAACAATGAGTTTGGACAAATTAAGAGGACAAATGAATGATGTAGATAGTGCTTTGGTGGAATTGTTTGTGGAGCGTATGAAAATTGCATCTGAAATTGCAGAACAAAAATCCAAAGAAGGCATTCCCATTTCCGATATGCGACGTGAAAAAGATGTTATGAATCGCATTATGGATATGGCTGGTGAAGAGTTTGAAATGTATGCAAATCGTTTGTATCGCACTTTGTTTGAAGTGAGCAAAAGCCACCAAGCTGGTATCCTCATCAATGACACAGAACTCACTACAGATATCAAGGAGAGCATTGCAGATATGAAGATGCTATTCCCAAGAAAAGCAACAGTTGCTTGTCAAGGGGTGGAAGGTTCCTATGCAGAAAGAGCTTGTGATAAATTATTCCCTATGGCGAATGCAATGCACTTTGGCACATTTGAAGGTGTGTTCAATGCAGTGGAAAAGGGTCTTTGTCAATATGGTGTATTGCCCATTGAAAACAGCAGTGCAGGTTCTGTCTTGGAAGTATATGACTTGATGGCAAGCCATAAATTCTATATTGTAAAAAGCTTGAAACTCAATGTAAATCATGCGTTGGTGGTGAAAAAAGGTGTCAAAAGATCTGATATCAAAGAAATCATTTCCCATGAACAAGCATTGCGTCAATGTAGCGAATTCCTGAAAAGTTTCCCAAATGCAAAGGTGACTGTGTTTGCAAATACAGCAGCAGCAGCAAAATATGTTTCTGAATCTGATCGTGATGATATTGCAGCAATTTCTTCTACAGGCTGTGCAAAATTGTATGGTATGGATATTTTGCAAGAAGCAGTACAAAATAGCGTCAGCAACCAAACACGTTTCATTTGTATTGCAAAAAATATGGAAATCTATGCTGGTGCAAACAAAATTAGCTTGATTATGACATTGGCACATAAACCAGGTGCTTTGTATGAAATGCTTGGTAAAATTGCATCCCATAACTTGAATCTTTGCAAATTGGAAAGTAGACCCATTGGTGGTAGAGATTTCGAATTCCGTTTCTATTTCGATATCGATGCGTCTGTATTCTCTGATACAGTGCTGACTTTGCTCAAAGAAATGGAATTTTCAGCAGATAAGATGGAATTCCTCGGTTGCTATAGCGAAGGTTAAGGTGGGATTATATGAAAATTCTAGTCATCAATGGGCCCAATATCAATATGCTGGGAATCCGTGAAAAGAATATATATGGTGCAGAAACATATGCCGATTTGACTGCACTATTGGAAACAACTGCAAAGGAACATGATGTGGATTTGACGCTATTTCAATCCAACCACGAAGGTGCAATTGTGGATACAATCCAAGGTGCATTCTTCGATGGTACAGAAGGTATCATCATCAATCCAGCAGCATATACACATACCAGTGTTGCCATTTTGGATGCACTGAAAGCAGTCAACTTGCCGACAGTTGAGGTGCATATTTCAGATGTTAGCCAAAGAGAAGATTTTAGACAGGTGTCATATGCAGGAAAAGCATGTGTCAAAACCATTATGGGGAAGGGGTTTGCTGGCTACCAAGAAGCAATGCTGTTTCTTTTGGCAGAATATAGCAAAAAATAGGTATTTTCATGATTTCAAATAAAATGAAACGAATTATGGATCAAAATGCAGGGATGGCATCCTTGTTTACAGCAGCAAATATTCTACGTGCAAAAATGGGCGATGAAAATGTATTTGATTTCACCATTGGCAATCCAAATATGAAAGCACCAGATGGTGTCAACGAAACTGCAATTTCCATTTTGCAAAATACAGATTCTTTGTTGATACATAGCTACACAAATCCAGCAGGTATGCCTTCTGTTAGGGAAGCGGTTGCCAAAAGCTTGAACAAACGCTTTGGCGAAGAATATACAGGTGCTAACATTGTTATGACAACAGGTGCTGCTGGTGGTATGAATGCATTTCTAAAAACCATCATTGATATTGGCGATGAAGTCATTACCTTTTCACCATATTTCGGTGATTATTTACCTTATGTAGAAAACCATGGTGGTACATTGGTGGAATTGCCTCCAAATCCACCTAGCTTTTTACCTGATGTGGATGCAGTGCGTGCTGCCATCACAGAAAAAACAAAGGCTATCATCATCAACAATCCAAACAATCCTACAGGTGTTGTCTATGGTGAAGATGTTCTGAAAGAAATTGCAAGACTTTTGGAAGAAAAAGAAGCAGAACTGGGCAGAGCCGTCTACTTAATTTCTGATGAACCATATAGAGAATTGGTCTTTGATGGTGCTGTGGTGCCATACATTCCAAAACTATACAAAAATACAATTGTGGCATATTCCTATTCCAAATCCTTGTCACTTCCAGGAGATCGCATTGGCTATTTGACAGTTCCATCAGAAGTGGAAGACTTTGCACAAATCATAGAAGGTTTGAGTACTGCAAATCGTATTTTGGGCTTCATCAATGCACCAGCTTTGCAACAAATGGTGGTGGGTCAGTGTTGCGAAACCATTATTGATGTGGAATTCTACAATCGCAATAGAGAATTATTGTACAATGCATTGCAAGAATATGGATTCACATGTGCAAAACCAGAAGGTGCTTTCTATCTCTTTGTCAAAGCTATGGAAGAAGATACCTTTGCATTTTCTGAAAAAGCCAAAGAATTCGGTTTGGTTGTAATTCCAGGTGAAACATTTGGTTGTGGTGGCTATGTGCGTGTCGCATATTGTGTATCCCATGAAATGATTGGAAGATCTTTGCCAATGTGGAAAGCTTTGGCAGAATCATACCAAAAATAAAATATAAAAATAGATAAGATGAGAATGTAATTCTCATCTCAGACTGTCAAAAAAGTCAGCATAAGCTGGCTTTTTTTGGTATAATGAGGTTGAGGTGATGACAAATGTTGAGTAAAGAAGAAATCAAAAGAACATCAGTAGAAATCATAAACATAGATATGCTCGTTCCAGAAAATCATTTATTAAGAAAAATAGATAAAGCCGTAGATTTTAATGAAATTTATTCATTTGTGGAAGATTTGTACTGCTCAAACAACGGCAGACCTAGCGTTGACCCTGTTGTTCTCTTTAAAATGGTGTTTATCCAACATTTGTATGGAATTCGCTCTTTACGCCAAACGGTAAAAGAAATTGAAATGAATATTGCCTATCGCTGGTTTTTGGGCTATACCCTCAATGATAGTATTCCGCACTTTGCTACCATTAGTTATAACTTCAACAATAGATTTAAAGAAACAGTGGTAGAAAAAATTTTCGCTTGGATTTTAGGTGAAGTTGAGAAAAAAGGATATTTGCGTCCAGAAGTTGTGTTTATAGATGCAACGCATATCAAGGCAAATGCAAATTTAAAGAAAAACATCAAAAAAGAAATACCTGTTGCAGCTAAAAAGTATGAAAAGCAACTTTTTGAAGAAATCAATAAAGACAGAGAAGATAATGGAAAAAAGCCTTTTGATGATAAAAATGACCCTCCAAGAACAAAAACAATCACCACTTCTACAACAGATCCAGACAGCGGTTTGTTCCATAAGGGCGAACATAAAAAGTGCTTTGCATATGGTGCACATACCGTTTGCGATAAAAATAACTTTGTATTAGAAACCGTTGTAACACCTGGAAACATCCATGATAGTGTTGTATTTGATGAGGTTTATCATAAAGTGACAGAAAAATATCCAGAAATACAAGTGATTACAGCTGATGCAGGATACAAAACCCCATGGATTTGCAAGCAAATATTTGATGATGGAAGAATACCCTCTTTGCCTTACAAAAGACCAGTGACGAAAAAAGGAAATTCACCATGGTATGAGTATGTTTTTGATGAATACTACAACTGCATCATTTGCCCAGAATATCACGTTTTACCATATACAACCACCAATCGAGATGGCTATAGAGAATTTAAAAGTTACAGTTATATTTGCGAAAAATGTGAAAATCTTTCAAGGTGTACCGAAAGCAAAGACCACAGAAAGGTAGTCACCAAGCACATCTGGTGGAAATATTTAGAAAAGGCAGAGGATGTGCGGCATTCTCCATTAGGAAAAGACACCTATGCGTTGAGGAGCCAAACCATAGAACGGGTTTTTGCAGACGCAAAGGAGAAGCACGCAATGCGATATACATATCATAAAGGCTTGGCTCAGGTTTCAAAATGGGTGAAGCTTAAATTCGCTGCAATGAACTTAAAAAAACTGGCAACATGGAGTAGTAAGCAGTATATGTTGTTTGTAGAATATGCGTTATTTATACGAAAGAACCCTATTCCAAGGTGCGGAATAGGGTTCTTTGACAGTCTGAGATGAGAATGTAATTCTCATCTTATTTTTGTGTGCTGAAATTAACTGAAAAATAGGCTTAGCCATGCTCCCCTAATCCGTAGTTTTATTTTTTTTTAGATGTTCTTTTAATATATATAAGATTTCGATATCTTCATTATTTAATCCAGATACATCCATTGTAACTGTTTTAGATATATCCAACAGGTAGTCAGTTGAAATACCAAACAATGTTGAAAGTTCTACAATATATTGTGTAGATGGAACAGAAATACCCATTTCCCAAGCATTGACACTGGAACGGGTGATACCTAAAGTTTTTGCCAAAGATGCTTGCGTCATATTGTGCTGTTCTCTTAAAAATACTATTTTATCAGAAATCATCATATCACCTCCCAATTTGTTATTATGATACAGTTATCCACAAGATATTACATTATCAAAATGATATTTATAATTGACAAATTGAAAGTTTTGGAAAGTAAATGCGAAAAATGTGGTGGAACAATGTGAAAAACTTGATGTTTAATATGGAGGAAATATAATTATGAATCACCAAGAAAGATGTGGTAGATGTGTATATTGGCAATTTCGAAAATGTATCATAACTGGTGAAATTAAAAATGATAAATTATGTACATGTGGGCAGTTTAGAGAACGTACATAAGATAGTATTTCGGTGATAAGGCGGAGATTTTTCGCCTTATTTTTATGCTTACATGAAAGATAATAAAATTCTCCGTTTGTTATGTAAAATATTTATTTTGTGTAGTGGCTGTTTATGACGGGATGTCGGGGACGCCATCCCCTACAAACATACGCCAACGCACTGTCATTCAGAGGAGTAGAGCGACGAAGAATCTTTGGTTTTCGGTCGATTCGTGAATCGTTCCTACAACTGTATACTTGTGTTTTGTGCCTGTTCATAATGGCAGGAGCAAGGGATATCATTTTGCAAGCAAAATCACACTACGTGTGACCACCGTATCTTTGGCAGTGAGTCCAGTCCTATAGGTGTGGCACATTTGTATTTAGTGGTACTACATAAAATATAAATAATCTTGTATAAAAACCAAGTCCCGTTATCTTTCATTGGGGTTTTTTGTATTACCCAACCATGTATCACCAAATTGGGCTCTATAATAACTGGGCTTTTCATTGCTTTTCTCATGAAATCGTGGTATACTTATTCCATATGACCTAAGGAGGGATGATTTTGCAAAAAGAATTTTTATTGGTCGATGGCTATAATATCATCCATGCTTGGGATGAGCTGAAAGAGTTGATGGAAGATGTCAGCTTGGAAAGTGCTAGACTGAAATTGATGGATATTTTATCCAATTATCGTGGTGTGAAAAACACAACCATTATTTTGGTGTTTGATGGATATTTGGTCAAAGGGAGTATTGGAAAAGCATACCCATACCATAATATCTATGTGGTATATACAAAAGAAGCAGAAACAGCAGATCATTATATTGAACGTGTGGTGACTTCTTTGCCAAAACATTATCGTGTGCGTGTGGCAACTGGTGATGGTTTGGAACAATTGATTATTTCTGGTCAAGATGCTTTGCGTATGACTGCACGTGAGTTGCAATTGGAAGTGCGTGTGGAAGAAAAAATGATACGTGAAAAATTTATTGAAAATAGACCACCAAAGAACAATATGCTGGCAGACCACTTGGATCAGGAGGCGTTGGAATGGATAGAAGCGTTGCGGAGAACGAAATGACAAATTTCATATTGGATAGCAAACCCTTGCCAAAAGCAGTCAATGCAGCAAAAGAACGCACCTATACCACTTTGGCTGATGAAGAATTGGTTGCAATTGCCCAATCAGGCAAACCAAGAGTAGAGGAATTTTTGATAGATAAATTCAAACCATTGGTGAAATCCAGATCACGTGCTTATTTTTTGGTGGGTGGCGACAATGAGGATATTGTGCAGGAAGGTATGATTGGCTTGTTTAAAGCGATTCGTGATTTTGACCCTGAAAAAAATGCATCTTTTCGTGGGTTTGCAGAACTTTGTGTGAACCGTCAGATGATTACAGCCATCAAGTCAGCAACCAGACAAAAACATCAACCACTCAATTCCTATGTTTCATTGAATAGACCTGTTTTTGAGGATGAATCAGAGCAAACCTATTTGGATTTGTTGGAAGAAGGGGAGTTTTTGAACCCAGAAGCAATGTTCATTGGACAAGAAAGCAAAGCCCAATTGGAGAAAAAAATGCAAGAAACATTGAGTGCGTTTGAAACAAAGGTGTTGGCACTATATTTGCAGGGAAGAAGCTATTTGGAAATAGGAAATCTCTTGGATAAAACAGAAAAATCCATTGACAATGCGTTGCAAAGAGTGAAGAAAAAACTTGAAAAAAGTTTATTGGAAAAAAATCTTGACGAAACGGAGTTCACGTGATAATATATATAGGCTGACAAAAGAAAATCTTTTGTTCCTTGCTGATATGGCTCAGTCGGTAGAGCGTCACCTTGGTAAGGTGGAGGTCACGGGTTCGATTCCCGTTATCAGCTTCATAAAACCCTTGATTATTCAAGGGTTTTTTATTTTGTGTGAACTTTCGTGTGAACTATTTTCCAAAAACGTATCAATACAGTGGTTGATAACCTTATCGGTTTCTGCTCTTTTTGCATCTTCTGTATGTTGATACACACTTTTCAAAATAGCGGTGGTAGAGTGCCCCATACGTTCAATAGCATATTTATCAGGGATTCCTTCTGCCATCATGGTCGATGCGTTGAAGTGTCTTAAATCATGGAATCTGAATTTTTTTAATCCTTCTTTTTTGAGAGCTCTTGCAAATTGTTGAGAAACACGAGTGGGTGACAATCCATCCATTGGTGATGCAGCATCTATCTTTTTGAGTTCTGCAATAAGACCATCAGACACGGATAGAGTACGTATTCCAGCGTAGGATTTTGGCTTTTTGATTTGCCATCTTCCTTTTTCATCCAAGACCATAGCTTTGTTGATCTGGACAAGTTTTTGTTCGTAATCAAAATCACTCCATTGTAAAGCGCAGATTTCACCTCTACGAAGTCCTAGACAGATAGCCAATAGAATAGCAGTTCGTAGCTTTGTGCCTTCTGTGCTACGCAACAAAGAAGATAACTCTGATTGCGTGGGAAGATGGTATTGATAACGCTCCTTTTCTGGAAGTGTAACACGGTACCGAAAATCATCATTGTACAGCTGAATAGATGATGACAACAAGGAAGATATGTTACGCATTGTCTTTGGTGACAGTTCTTTTTCTTTGTAATCCTGGTTCAAAGCAATTTGAATTTTGAGGTTCGTAATCGCCTTTAGTGGAACACTTTGCAAGTCCAAAAGGTATGTACGCTTGATTTGGCGGTACTGTCTGACAGTTGATGGGGATAGAATACCATCTTTGCTGTCGATATAGCCTTCCATTGCATCACCAAGTGAGATGTTCACAATCTCGGTCCTTTTGTTTTGCATTTTGAATTTTGCAGCAAGGTACTCTGCTTCCTTCTTTGTTGGCGCCGTGAAGCTTTCACGAATCTTCTTTTGCTTGCCATCAACAATCTCCGTGTGGCTGTATGCCTGGGCACGCCATTGTCCAGATGCCAATTTTGTAGCTTTTGCCATAAAAATAACCTCCTTATTTGTAAAAATGTATGGTAAATAAGGCGGTTTCGTGGTATAATCCTCTTGTCGTAGAGTGGTTACCTAGTAGCCGCCTTTATATGAAAAGTCCTTGCATTGGCGTGCAGGGGCTTTTTTTATTGGTTAAAATTTCCCTCTTAGCTCTACAACTTTCCCGTTGATAGAGATAGGGGTGCTTTCTATTTCTTTCCATGTGTAAAATTTGGGGTCATAAGTTGGATTCAATGATACTAGACTGATTCCGTCATCATGTTTAATTACTTTTTTACAAGTACCTTCATTGCCATTGACGATGACAATTGCAATTTCACCGCTTTCCACGTCTGATTGTTTACGAACAATTACCACATCTCCTTTGCAGATGCGTGGTTCCATGCTATCGCCAGCAATTACCAAGCCAAAATATTCACCGCCACGGCTCATTTCTTCTGGAATCTCTTCCCAGTCCACTATTTCTTCTATAGCTTCTAGCGGAATACCAGCAGCAACACGCCCAAGGACAGGGATGCGTGTACTTTTTTTGACAGGCACATCTTCATAGCTGTTTATATCAGCCAATATGGCTTCGTTATCTAGCCTGAAAAAAGGTTCAGACACGTTACCAAGAAGATAATCGGTGGTTACACCGAAACAGTCAGCTATCTCACTTAAATATTTATTATAAGACGTACTTTTACGTTTAAACCAATCACTGACAGAACTGCTTCTAGCTCCGGTCGCTCTAGCTAAATCAGCTTGGTTCATTTGGTTATCTTTCACAAGTTCTTCTATTCTATCCATCGTATCCATTGGCACACCTCCACAATTACACCAAAATAATACGAAAACCGTGCAAAAGCTATTGACTTACACGAAAACAGAGTGTAAAATAACCTTATAAGCACGAAAATCGTGTGAAAAGTATTTCGGTGTATAGTTTTTTGTTAAATTTAATCTGGTAAATTGATTTTAGCACGAAAACCGACGAAAAGCAATAGAAAAGAGGTGAAAAGATGAAATTTTATACGACTTTCGAGGTGGCGGATATATTAAAGGTATCTGAAGGTACAATTAGAGAGTGGATAAGAAAGGGGAAGCTTGGAGCTACTAGATTAGGTGGCACGAAAACCGTAAGGGTAAGCGAGCAAGATATAAACAGATTTTTGGAAGGCAATAGAGTTGTAGCCGTGGAAGGGAAGTGATTCCATAAGTATGAATGAATTGGTAGTTTTGAAAAATAAAGAAGCGGTATGTAGCAGTGTGCAAGTCGCAGAGTATTTTGAGAAAAGGCATAACGACACAGTGAGAGCCATAGAGAATCTCATTACGCAAAATTGCGTAATGAAAAGCATGTTTCACCAGTCAAAATATCTCTCGAAAAATGGGCAAGAGTACAAAATGTATTTCATGAACAGAGATGGATTCTCTTTGTTGGTCATGGGCTTTACAGGAAAAAAAGCACTTGAGTGGAAATTGTTATATATCAAGGCTTTCAATGAAATGGAAAAAATTCTCATGGAAAGACAAACTACTGAATGGCAGTTGACCAGAAAGCAAGGGAAGATTACAAGGAAGTCAGAAACAGACATCATCAAAGAGTTGGTGGAGTATGCCAAAGGTCAGGGAAGTAAAAATGCAGATAAGCTATACATGACGTATTCAAAGTTGGCAAATAAGATGGTAGGCATATCTGCAAGGGATTCAGCAAATATTAGCCAACTCAATAATTTGACGTTAGCTGAAAATTGGAATGTCAACACTTTTTTGGACAATTTTTATAAGGTCAGTACCCGATATTCGGCTGGTGTTCTATAATCCAAAGAGCCATGCAAACGTATGTTATTGAACCAATGCACATAGTCTGCAAGTTCTAACTTCAATTGCTCCAAACTGACGAAATTTCGTCCTCGAACAAATTCTGTTTTGAATACCTTGAAATTGGCTTCTGCAACTGCATTATCATAGGGGCAGCCCTTCATGCTGAGGGATCGTTTGATCTGAAACACATCTAACATTTCATCAATGAGATAGTTTTTAAACTCGCTGCCTCGATCCGTATGGAACAACTCGATTTCAGATAAATTCCCTTTGATTGTTGCAAAAGCATCATATACCAACTGAGCATTTTTGTGAAGTCCTGCACTAAATCCAACGATTTCTCGGTTGAATAAATCAATTAAGATACAAACATAGTTCCATTTATAGTTCACTCGAACATACGTCAAATCCCCAACAATTACTGCATTGGGAGGCTGGTTATCAAATTGACGAGCTAGTTCGTTTTTTACTGGCGACTCATTGCATTGTTGCTTTTGTGGTTTGAACTTGGCAACGGTATAGACCGAAATTAGCCCTAAACGTTTCATAATGCGGCAAATTCTGCGTCTAGAAACCTGTTTGCCCAACTTCTTCAGCTCTTTTTTCATTTTACGACTTCCGTAGACTTCTTTATTTTCATAAAAAATCCGTTCAATTTCTTGTTCTAATTCCGTATCATCTTTCTTGGACGAAGCCTCGTAATAGTAGGTACTCCTGCTGATTTCAAGGCATTTACACATGGCTGATATAGAGTATTTGTGTCGATTTGCTCGAATTACAATTACTTTCGTCCGAATATCAGCGCCGCTTGCTTTAGTATGTCATTTTCCATTCGTAGCTGTTGTAGCTCTTTACGAAGTTTGATGAGTTCAGCTTCTTCTGGTGTGCGATTATCAGCTTCTTTTGTAGAACCAGTAGCATTGTAACGCTGTATCCAGCGATTCAGTGCCGATGGTGTTAAATCGTATTCACGATTGATATCTGCTTTCGATTTTCCGTTGTTATATAATTGAACCATCTGCTGTTTAAATTCTTCTGTAAATTCTCTTCGTTGTCGTTTTTTAGTCATGTAATCATCTCCTTATTTTATATTAGTTTTATTTTACATGACCTTATCTTTTCTGTCTAGTTAAGTATAGCCATTCCATGTTACCAGTTGGAAATGATAGGCTATTCCGCCAGCTTGCACTGGATGCAGGCAGTGGTAAGGATTTGTATGAGGTGTTTAGTCCAGAAATTAGAGATACCTCTTTGTTCAATGGGTTGAATCAACTTCTAAGACACATTGAATTTGCTTGCTGCTTATCCTATGGGACACTATCTGATCCACAGAACCAAGAGAAAACAGCAGAAGAAGTGCGAATGAGCAAACAAAGAAGCTATTCTTCTGTATGCGAAATGCAAAAGAACTTGCAGTTTGCATTGGAACAGCTCATTTGGGCAATGGATTTCTACACCAGCTTGTATAAGCTTGCACCTTCTGGAGACTATGAAGTTTCCTTTGCTTGGGGCGATGGGATTTTGACAGATACCACGGTGGAATATGCCCAAAGAAAAGCTATGGTGGACAGTGGGTATTTGAAGAAAGAAAAGTTTTTGGCTTGGTATTTTGGGATTTCAGAAGAAGAAGCAAAGGAATATTTGCCAGATGATGGGGATGTGATGTTTTGAGGAAAAACAGTTGAAATGATTGACAAGACAGCAAAATTTGCATATAATGAAAAAAAAAGAGAGGTGCTGGTAACACCCCTCTAGCATAGCCGCTTCAAAGGCGGTAAGGCTCATAGTATCATCTAAAAATAGACCTGAACCTTTTGCGTTGGAGCGGTCTATTTTTTATTCTTAAAAGAAAGAATATGTACAACAAGTATAGAAAACGCTATCATCAATGATATGGATTCATATGTTGTCATAGGCTTCACCACCTTTCGGGGATGAGCCAACCGCCCTTATGCACTACGCTTGCAAGAATTATATCAGATTTTGTCACACAGAACAACCTCTATTGGTTGTTTTTTTATTGCAAGAAAGGCGGTGGTATGAATGCTATCACCAGAATATCTATCTGATGTACCAACTTCCATGGTCACTCTTTATGAACAAGTGGAGCAGGATATTTTATCAGATATGGCAAGAAGAATCAATGAATATGACTACTGGATCCCAGCAGCAGAACATCAAGCTACGGTGCTGGAAGAAATGGGCATTGTACGAGAAGAAATCATTGAAAAATTGGCAGCCAAAACCACCTTATCCCAAACAGAACTAAAGAACTTGATGAAAGAATCTGCTTGGTATGCTTTGGAGTCTGATGATTCGGTGTATGCAAGAGCAGGACTTACGCCATCACCCATATCTGCATCCAAGGAGTTGCAAAGCATTCTCAGTGCTGGATATAGTAAAACAAATGCTACATTTTCTAATTTGGTTCGTACCACTGCTGTGACAGGAAGCAATCAATTTCGCAACGCTTTGGATAAGGCATATATGCAGATCACAATGGGTGGTATGGATTACAATACCGCTATTAGAAATGCCATCAAGGAATTGAGCAAAGACGGATTGGGTGCTGTTACATATGCCAGTGGCAAAGTGGATAGTCTGGAAGTGGCAGTGCGTAGAGCAACCATCACAGGAGTGAACCAGACAGCCCTACAACTACAAGAAGCCAGGGCAGAAGAAATGGGTTGTGATTTGGTGGAAGTTTCCGCCCATGCTGGAGCAAGATTGGAACACGCCATGTGGCAAGGTGAAGTGTACAGCAGGTCTGGAACATCCAAGGAATACAAAGGACTTGTGGAAGCCAC
Source organism: Chakrabartyella piscis (assembly GCA_030067835.1). Taxonomy (GTDB): domain Bacteria; phylum Bacillota; class Clostridia; order Lachnospirales; family Anaerotignaceae; genus Chakrabartyella; species Chakrabartyella piscis. Next base: position 1,878,514 of record CP092441.1, on the reverse strand, counting down.
TGGATATGGAACTGGTGCTGGACTTGGTGGCTGGAATTGCTCACATGGATTTTCACCGTATTTTGAAGGTAGTCCAAGGACATACAGCAAAGAGCAGTTGGAAGATTACAAAGCCAAAAACTACACCTACAATGGCAAAGCTATGACGGAATACGAAGCTTTGCAAGAACAAAGAAACATTGAGCGGAATATTAGAAAATGGAAAAGAGAACAAGTGGCAATGGAAGTTGCAGGTCAGTCCATTGATGATACAGCGGTGAAGCTGAAGGCTTGGCAAGCACGGGAAGATGACTTTTTGAAGCAGACAGGTCTCAAACGGGCAAGTGATAGAACCAGTGTGGGTGGATATGGAAAGAGTCAGGCGACCAAGGCGACAAATGCAGCGAAAAGGGTTGCGAATGGTGAAAAAAGTGGTATAATAGAAGAAAACATAGTAATACCGAGAACATTAAGTGCCGCTGCTTTTAGAGATACTGTTTTGATACCTGATTTAGGGAAAAAAGTGACAGGGAAAATAGTAGAAGGTACTGAAATTACAAAGGTTGTAACATTTGCAGGCAAAGGAACAAATAAACAAATAAAAGTTGCAAAACATTTGGAAGATCAGTTTGGTGTAATTGAAACTGAATGGAAAAAAGTAAGAGGCGATGGATATGTGGAATATCCAGATGGTACGATTAAACACGTAGAGTTGCACTGGTTTGAAAGTAAAGACACTGGTAGAATTAAAATGAAAGTAAAGAGGGTGTTTGCAAATGAAAGTTAAATATATAGGTACATCAGATCCTTGTTGCTTGATTGAGAATACAGTCTATGAGTGCCTTGGGGAGGAAGATGGTTTATTCAGAATCATTGACGAAGAAGGCTATGATGAAGATGAACAGATACAAGGCTATCTGTATGAAAAAGAGCTATTTGAAACAGTATCAGAGTAATGACCACTTAACAATTCGTTGGGTGGTTTTTTATTGCAACCAGAAAGAGGGTGACCTTCATCTCGTCCTAGACAAGACGTAAAAAGGTCTTATTTTTATGAGCGGAATCTCGAGAAACTATCAAGACGAGCAGAAAGAACTGTGATGACAAACTGAAAGTTGAGAGGAGAAAACATATGAAACGTGAAGAAGTAAAAGCAATCTTTCCAGAAGTGACAGAGGAACAAATGAAAGCAATTTTGGATCTGAACACGGGGGACATTGGCAAAGCAAAGACAGGATTTGAGCAGATGGAAACAGAACGTGATGGCCTGAAAACACAGCTGGAAGAAGCCAACAAAAAGATTGGCGAATTTACCAGCATGGACATTGATGGCATCAAACAATCTGCTGAAGAATGGAAAACCAAGTATGAAACAGACACCAAAGACTTGCAAGGGAAGTTGTCACAGCAAGCATATGAGTTTTCTGTGAAAGAAGCGGTTTCTGGCATGCAGTTTTCCAGTACGTCAGCAAAAAAAGCTTTTACAGCTGATTTGACAGAAAAGAAATTGCAAAAATCAGAGGATGGGAAGTTTTTGGGCTTCGATGACTTTGTGAAAAGCTACAAAGAAGCAGATCCAACCGCTTTCTTAGATGAAGGTGGAAAAAGTCCTGTGTTTGTGGGCGGAGCATCAGGTGGCGGTGTGCCATCGGCATCCAATACCTTGCGTGCTGCAATGGGACTGAAAGAGACTAAGGACTAATGGTGAATGGTGAAGGACTAGAACCAACGGGACAGCGAAGCTATCCCCTACAAAACCTAAAATATGACTGTAGGGCGGTGGCTTGCTGCCGCCGTATGTCACAACAAAACAATAACAAAAACAAGGAGGAAACAACATGGCAAATAACATTACACTTGCAAAGAATTACACCGACCTTTTGGACGAAGTATACCAAAATGCTTCGGTGACAGCGGATTTGACCAGCGATGCATCTCTTATGAAAGCTGGTGCAAACGCAAAGGAAATTTTGTACCCACAAGTAGATGTAGATGGTTTGGGAGACTATGACAGAAGCAGCGGTTATACCGACAGTTCTGTTAGTGTGGTTTGGAAAACAGCAGAATTCAACTATGACAGGGGTGCAAAAATCTCTGTGGATGCAATGGACAACCAAGAAACATTTGACATTGCCTTTGGTATGGCTGGTGGCGAATTACAACGCACCAAGGTTGCACCAGAAGCAGATGCTTTTGTATTTGCAACAATTGCTGGTACAGAGGGCATTTCCGTTGCAGAACCAGCAACATATGAAGGCGGTGCTGCATTCTTATCCGCTTTGCTTGTTGCAACCAGCCAAATGGATGAAGATGAGGTGCCAGAAGAAAATAGACTTTTGTACGCTACACCAACCCTTGTCAACAGTGTTATGGCTTTGGAAACCACAGAATCCAGAGAGGTTTTGGCGAAATTCACCACAACAAAGAAAGTGCCACAATCCAGATTCTACACAGCAATTGATTTGTTGGATGGAAAATCCACTGGCGAAGAAGCTGGTCACTACAAAAAGGCAGAAGATGGTTTGGACATCAACTTTATGATCATTCATAAACCAGCAATCATCAAGTTTGACAAGCATACAGCAAGTGCAGTCATTGCACCAGACAGCAATCCAAATGCAGACGGATATATTTCCAAATACAGAAAATACGGAATCGTGGATGTGTATAAGAACAAAGTTGCTGGTATCTACCTCAGCCACAAAGCAGCGGTTGTGGAAGAAGCTGATGATGATGAATAAGAAGGAGGATGAAAACTATGTCTAAAAAAGTCGGAATGGGTGTAGATAAACCAAAATCTGATACCTTGGAGTTGGAAGCAAAAACGAAAATGGTTGCGGATTTGGAGAAGAAAAACAGAGCCTTGCAAAAGGAAAACACAGCCTTGAAAAAAGCTGCAAAGGCTGCTGAAAAAGAAGCTGCAAAGGCTGCTGAAAAAGAAGCTGAAAAAGAAGCTGAAAAAGAGGCGGAATAACAGGAGGTAGGCTATGGCATATGCAGATTATACCTACTACACAGAAGAATATCTTGGTACTTTGGCGGAGGACACCTTCCTTCGCCTTGCCAGAAAAGCCACTGCATACATAAACCTTGTGACAGGTGGCAACATCACAGAAGAAGATGCAGAACTGGACGAAATCAAAGAGACCTGCTGTGGTTTGGTGGATATTTACGATAAATTTGAGAATGGTGGAGATGTTGCATCGGAAACCAATGACGGTATTTCTGTCAGCTATACCATTGGTACCAGCATTGTGAAAACAGAGGTGCAGCAACTGAATGAAGTGGTGGAATTGTATCTGGGAAACACTGGATTGTTGTATCGGGGGGTGGGAAGATGTTAGGAGCAGACCAAACCATTACCATCATCCAAAAATCATATGATCTGGAAGAAGATTTGGATGTATATGAAGCATATTCCATAGAAGGTGTCAGCTGGTTTTCCAAAATGATTGCAGCAGTACAGGACAAAGGATTGACCAGTGGCAACACCTTCGTTGTCAGGATTCCAGAATCTGTGGAATTGCCTTGTGATATAAAAATAGGTGATTTGGTGGTGCATGGAGTGGTTTCTGCCATCACAAAACAAGCAGATCTAGCAGGTATGGAATACTTCACTGTGTTATCCGTTGGAGATAATAGACGAGGGAAGTTGCCACACATTGCCATCAAAGGAGGTTGATGTATGAGCGATATTATCGTAGATGTAGATTACAAAGCCATCCTGAAAAAGATGGGACTTGGAGAAAGCACGGAGGCACAGAAGCATTTAGCAGATACGGTAGAACGATTGTCACGACTTTATGTTCCCATGTCTGAAGGTTCTGGCGCACACATGGTTGGGAAGACAAGGGTGACTAAGGATTCTATAATTTATGAGGGACCTTATGCACATTATCAGTATGTAGGCATAGTGAGGGCTGGACGTGCACCAAAACAACCAACAGGAGAAGAACTTACCTACAACGATTCCCCTATGCGTGGCAAGGAATGGGACAAAAGAATGATGGCAGATAGAAGTGACGAGGTGGAAAAAGACCTTGAGAACTACATGAAAGGAAGATTGTGATGAATACGATGGAGAGTGTGCGTAAGTTTTTGCGTACATACGAACCTTTGGCGAATAATAAGCTGAATGTGGATTTTTTGCCAGCAGAAGAAAGCAGCTATTCTGTGGAAGCCATTCCCACAAATGAAGTGGTGCGAACCTATACAGATGGCTCTACATACCGACAGTTTCTGTGTGTTCTTTGTAGCAGGGAAGCCTATGGCAGTGAAATTTTGCAACAGTTGGAAAACCTTGCTTTCTTTGAAGATTTTTCAGAATGGTTACGAGAACAAAGCCTGATTGGGAATTTTCCTGATTTGGGAGAGGGCAGAAGTGTAGTCAGTTTTGTGGCAAGCACCACAGGATATGCAATGGCAACCAGCGAAACCAAGGCAAGATACCAGATACAATTGAAGATGGAATTTATCCAGAAACGAACATAAACAAAACAAGGAGGAAACAATATGAGTACAGTTATGCGATATAACATTGCGGATTATTTGAACACAGGGACAGATACAACACCTGCATATTCTTTGATGGGGGTTGGGTTCAATACCATTGACGAAAATCCAGCACCACAAAAGGACAGCACTACATACGTCAGTGAAAAATCCCAAACCACAAGCATTTTGAGCTATCAAACCAGCTTTGCTTTTGATTCGGATTTGATTTCTGATGAAGTGGCAGTGAAAAAGCTATATGACATTGGTAGAAATCAGTTGACAGGTGCAGATGCAGAAGTGGATTATGTGCGTGTGGAATTGTTTGAAGCTGGCACCACAACAGGCACCTTTAAAGCCAGAAAATTCAAGGTTGCTGTAGAAGTGACTTCCATTTCTGGTGAGGGTGGTGCAAAAGTGAAAGTTGCTGGGAACTTGAATGGCGTTGGCGATTTTGTGGATGGTACATTCAACACCACAACCAATACATTCACTGCAACAGGTGACACAGATAGCGATGAGTGATGATGTTGTAAGATTTGACAAGATGTGATATGATATATATCTGGAGACCATGATGGGTGGTTTGTCTCTCTTTTTTCGGAGGGAGGTGAGGCTATGACAGTATTTGAATCGTTGATGCTAATGTTGACATTTGGATTATTTATCGTTGCCTTAATCTCTTATATACATAGAAAATAAGAGAAATAAAAAAGCTACCCTCATCAACTTCGCCGGTTTTTAGGGTAGCCTAGAACAAAAGCGAGACAGACCACTTGGTGGTCTCCTCTTTATGAAAAAACAATAACATAAATTATGCTATTTGTCAATGTGCCAGGAAAGCATCTCATTCATTTGAGGTGCTTTTTTGATGCGATGAAACCAATATAATAAACAGGAGGAAAACAATATGGGACAATTCCGTTTCAAGGAAAAGGTATTACGACTACAAATTGAAGATAGAGAAATCCAAATTCCAGCTGATAGTGCCTTTGCAAAAAAATGGCATGATTTAGGGCAAGATATAATTGTGCAAGTAAATGCCATTAAGGACAAAGAAGGTCTTACTGAAGATGAATTGATAGACTTGATGGATTCAAAATTGACAGAAGCTCTAGGAGAAGAAAACATGATGGCAATTTTCTCAGGTAGGGAGCTTGATCTCTATGATCAAACTGAATTGGTGTCCTTCATTTCCAGTGAATTGAATGCGTATCGATTAAAAAACATGAAGAAATTGGCAGATACAACAAAGCCAAACACAGCACAAAAACCACAAATGGCAATGGCAATGAAGGGTGAAGCACCTTTGGAAGTTGTGGGTTCTGCACGCAACAAATATAAGAAATGAAAGGATTTCTCCTAGAAACTTTGCCAAAAAACATAAGCATAGACAACAAAACATATGAGATACCCTCTGATTTCCGCCAAATGATGGAGATGGAGGGTATTCTTGCGTCTGAAAAAGATGAAGCCACAAAAGCTATGGAAGCGTTGACCTTTTTCTATGGTGAAATTCCCAAGAATGATGAGGAAGCAGTGGATTTGATGTGTTGGTTTTATCGTTGTGGGGAAGAAATGAAACAGACGGATGCAGTACCACAAGAAAAGGGTGTGTATCGCAGTGGAGCCTTTTCTTTGTTGCACGATGGAGAAATGATTTATGCAGCGTTTTTGGCACAGTACCACATCAATTTATTGGAGATTCCTTATTTGCATTGGTGGAATTTTCAAGCCCTTTTTCATGGATTATCCAAGGAACACCTCATTTGGGAAGTGATCCATTGCAGAACGATGGATATTACCAAGGATATGTCAAAAGAAAAACGGGAGTACTATCAAAAAATGAAGAAGATTTATGCTTTGCCATTACCAAAACATCTTGAAGTTGGGTTGTCTGAATTGGAACAAGCCCTTATGGGGAAAGGAAGTGTGGCAGATGCACTCAAACGACTGGGACAATAAAGTCAAGTGCCCTTATTGTGGCTACGAAATGCCTTTGACATATGAAAAGGATGCAAACTGCAAAGGTGTATTTGTGCGTTGCAAAGGTCGCAAATGTAAAAAGATATTTGAAATCATAATCGAAAAAACAAACGTCAAGTAGAGCCATTGCGCCGATGATGTTCACCAAAGGAAAGAGGTGAAAGCATTGAGCGATGGTTCTGTAATCATCAAAATCAAAGGTGATGATAGTGACCTTTCCAGCAAGCTAACAGCTGTGGGAACTGTGGCAAAAAAAGCTATGGCGGTGACGGTCACTGCAATCACTGCTGCATCAACAGCAATGGTGGCACTGGGTGGTGCTGCAGTTGCAGTTGGTACAGACTTTGAAACATCTATGGCAAAGGCAAGCACTTTGTTTGGCGATGTGGAAGTCGATATAGACAATCTGGAAAGTAAAATTTTAGAGGTATCCAGTAAAACAGGTGTTGCAGCTACAGAAATGGGCAACAGTTTATACAATGCCCTTTCAGCAGGGATTCCTGTAACAGAAGATATGGCAGTTGCAACAGAGGTGTTGGAAAAATCTGCTATGCTTGCAAAGGCTGGTTTTACCGATGTGGATACAGCACTGACAGCAGTTGCAAAAACCATGAATGCCTATGGACAGGGTGTAGAAAGCATTGATGATATTCAAAAAGTGTTGATGCAAACCCAAAACTTGGGTATCACCACTGTGGATGAGCTGGGGCAACAATTGGCAAGCGTTACACCAACAGCAGCTGCATTTGGCGTATCCTTTGAACAAGTGGGTGCATCCCTTGCAAACATGACTTCTATGGGTACAGCAACAGCAACAGCAACCACCCAACTCAACGGTATGATTGCGGAACTTGGGAAATCTGGAACCACAGCAGCAACCGCTTTGGAAAATGCAGTGGCAGGAACGGATCTAGCAGGCAAAAGCTTCACGGATTTGATGGATGAAGGTATGGGTCTCAACGAGGTTCTGGATTTGATGGGGAACTACGCAGAATCCAGTGGCAAATCCCTGATTGATATGTTCTCCAGTACAGAAGCTGGACAGGGTGCTTTGGCATTGTCTGGTGACAACAGTGCAAAATTTGCAAGCAATTTAGAAGCTATGGGCACCAGTGCTGATGTGGTTGGGGAAGCCTATGAAAAGATGGATGCAACCCTTGCTTCTAGCACCGAGAAAATCAAGACCACACTGACCAATCTAGGCATTGCCATCTACCAAAGCAACGAAGGCATTGCAGCAGATATTGTAGGGCAGTTTGCAGATATTGCCAACAATTTGAGCGAAGCTTATGCAGAAGGTGGATTCTCTGGTTTGGCAGAAGCCATTGGTACCTCCATTGTGGAAGTGCTGGATATGGCTGTGGAATACGCACCAACATTCATTGAAGCTGGTGTGAGCATGATCCAATCCTTCCTATCTGGTTTGACCGATGGCAAGGAAGATATAGCAGATGGTGCAATTGCCATCATCACCACATTGGCAGAGGGCATTATTGAGTTGTTGCCTGAGATTGTGGCAACAGGAGCAGTCCTTTTGGCATCCCTTGCTGGCGGTATAGCAGAACAATTGCCAGAGTTGATTCCTGTGGCAGTGGACACCATTGCGGCATTGGTGGAAAATTTATGTAGTAGTGCAGATTTGATTTTGGAAGCGGCAATCGAGTTGATTACCTCCTTGGGTTTGGGCTTGATTGCAGCTCTTCCAAATTTGATAGCGCAAGTGCCAGAGATTGTCATAAGCATTGCAGATGTTATCAACAACAACGCAAGTAAATTGCTATTGGCAGCATTGCAATTGATTTTGCAATTGGGTTTGGGATTGATTCAAAACATTCCAACTCTCATTGCGAATATTCCAACGATTATCGAAGCCATTGTAAAGGCATTTTTTGCATTCCAATGGATAAGCCTTGGTGGCTCTTTGACAACTGCCATTGCCAATGGAGTGAAGAGTGCAGGTTCTCTGATGGTAAATGCAGCATCTAGTGTTTCGGCAGCTTTGCAAGGTGGGCTTAGTAGTTTGCCACAAGCCTTGCTTACCATAGGAAAGAACTTGATAACAGCCATGGTAAACGGTATCAAAGGTGGGATTCCAAATCTGGTGAGCATTGCCAAACAAATGAGTGCAAATGTGGTTTCTGGATTCTTATCCATCTTCGGTGCGGAGGAAGTTGTGGTTGCAGATACGGTGGAAGATACGCTGGGCAGTGGTGTTGTAGAGGGCATTGAAGAAGCCACACCAGCCATTGCAAACGAAGTGGACAACACTGGCGATGTCATCGTAGAAGGCATGGAAGATTCCATTGATGAGGTGGAAGATTTATTCACGGATGACTGGACGGATGGCATTACAACAGGAATTGATGATGGTGTCAGTGATGTTGTGGATAGTGTGGAAGATTTGGGCGATGCAATCGAGGATGCAGCACAAACCATTGTGGACGATAGTGTGGCAAGCATTACAGAGGCATTTGAAACCGCTTATGATGAAATCATTTCCAAACAAGAGGATATGCAGAAGAAATTGTCTGATACAGGGGATTTGTTCTCTGTGGATGATGATACAGGAAAGGTTTCGTTGCTTGATTTTGAGGAAAACATCAAAGCCATTGAAGCCTATGATGAAGCCTTGACAGCGCTAGAACAAAGGGGTATTCCAGAAGGATTGATGGATGAAATTCTGGATATGGATATGGACGATGCCACTATGTTTGCAGAAGAATTGCTTGCTGCATCTGATAGTAAATATGAAGCATTTGTGGAAGGTTGGACAGAACAACAAGAGAAATCCAAGGAGATTGCAGAGAAATTCTATGCAGAGGAATTGGCGCTGATTGAAGAAGAATTCATTGATGAAGTGGAGGATACCCTGTCCAATATGCCAGGAATGATGGAGGATATTGGTAACGATGCCATTGCTGGTTGGGTAGATGGTATGGAAGATAAATCTGGTGATTTGTATCGAGCAGTAGAGTCTATTGCAAATCAGATGATTGCAACATTGAAGGCATCCTTGAGCATTCATTCACCATCCAAACGTATGGAAGAAGAAATTGGTGTACAAGCTGGTGCAGGTGTAGAAGTTGGCTTTACAAAGCGTATGAAAACTGCGTATCGAACCATGCAAGCATCTGTAGATGAAGGTATAGGTCAAATGGGTACAAGCCTTTCTGTAAGAGGTGGCAACACCAATACAAATGTGGTCAATAACACAAATGAAACCAAAGAAGGCGATGTGAATATCCACATTGAGAAAATGACAAATGATGGCAATGGTTCCACAACAAGTCTGTTGCAAGAAGCGGAATTTTATCGCAAACAACGAACCAAACCGAAAGGAAGTGTGTAGATGGAAGGGTATTTTATATTCAAGAATCAATCCAGTAAGGATTTTGGTATCCAAATTTATGAGATGCCACAGAGGATTAAGGCAGAACGAAAACAAACGGAGATTACCATTGCTGGAAGAAGTGGATACTTCACAGAAGATGAAAATGAAACATACAAACCCTATGATTTGACATTTTATTGTAGCACCAGACTTTGTAAGCGGTTGGATGAGATTGTGGCATGGTTGGATGGTTCTGGGGATTTGATTATTTCTACAGAGAAAGATAAGGTGTATCGTGCAAAAATCAGCGGTAGCATCAAAATTTCGAATGTGATTTATTTGTATCAGAAAATATTGCTCACATTTCGAGTCCAACCATTCAAATACTCACGCAACACCTATTCCGACACCCTAGATCTAACCCAACCCACCACCATCTACAACCGTGGCACCATCTATTCCACACCCATCATCACGATTTATGGAACTGGTGACCTAGATTTCACGATAAATGGAACTTCCTTCACACTGACGGATGTGGTGGATTATATCACAGTCAATTGCGAAATAGAGGAAGTCTACAAGGATGGTGCGTCCTGTAATCTGCAATACATAGGCACTGCATTCCCTAGATTGGATGTAGGTGCCAATGAAATTACATGGTCTGGAAGCGTAGAAAAGGTAGTGGTAGAACCACAATGGCGCTGGCGGTAACGTACACTGTAGGGGCGTACCTATGTGTTCGCCCGTAACGAAAGGAGGAAACAATGGCACAAATTTACAACAAAATGCAAATGGATGTAACCAAAGAATACAACAGCATCATCACATCCAAACAAAATGATGAAAACAGCAGATATTTGGATGTGGTTTTGCTAGATGGCAGTACGCCAATTGATTTAACTGGTCATGGTGTGACCTTATATCTTGAAAAACCAACAAGTGGGGCTATGATTTATACCGCTGGTGAAATTACAGATGCAGAAGGGGGTAGGTGTCAATTCCTTTTGACAACCCAAACCTTGGCAGAAGTGGGTACATTGAACGCTGAAATTTCCATACGTGATGGGGATACTTCTGTTTTGACCACGCCAATTTTCAAAATTTTGGTGCTAGCCGGCTTGCAAGATGATGAAGCTATCGAATCCACAAATGAATTTGGAGCGCTGACCATCTTGTTCAGTGAGGTACAAGACTCTTTGGAATTGATGGCAAATATGGTGGATAATTTTGGTACAGCTGGAGATACAGCAAATGAGTTGGAAGTAACAACATTTTGGCAGATGCTAGAAAAGCTGGCTGCATTCAACATCGAAGCATTGGAGAATCCAGCAGTGTTAGATGCCATTGCAGAGTTACCAACAGTGGAGCAGTTGAGCGAGATGGTTGGGGATGTTGAAGATATCGTAGATTATTCAAGACCTAGCACAGATATAACATCTGAAGAAATTATTGTTTTTGAAGATGATACAACATTTGTAACTAGTTTAACATTTTTAGCTAATGGAACCTATTGTTTCGCAAAATTTATTGCACCAAAAAGTGGGGTATATTATATAACAACGTCTGGATATGCGACTAACAGTGTATATCTAGCTAAGCTGGTCCCCAAAAACAATACGCCTATGTATTGGGATTATAACGGAACTAAGTATTATTCATTTTCTTCATTTTGGGATGTGTTTTATGCGTACAATAATTTATCAGTAAGTACAACTGCTTTAGACACTATGCAGGGAAGTAATTGGTATGGTTCTTCTGAAGTTTCTTTATCATATCAGAGCAGTTCCTGCATTACCAATTATTCTAAAAATTTCCAGTTTTCTTTTTTGGGAACACTATTAAATACTTCAGCAAATACTAAAAGGTACTTTTATTGCAGTGCAGGAGAACCAGTAACTATGATGATGTGCAATACATCATCATCTTCAGCGACAGGTACACTTGGGACAATAACAATTGGATGTTTTGCAAAATAAAGGAGGAATAACATGTTTTATATTGAAGGGGATAGTGTCTACTATCAATCAGAAAGAATGATTAGACCTGTTTTATATGGAAAAACATCATTTGTGGCTGAAATAGAATTAGGTACATTTTTGGTTCAAGATTTCAACTTGGAAGAAGGTAAATACGAACCCACAACAAATGAAACCTACGAATATGAAGGCATCACATACGATTTAGTAGATGGGATGTTCACAATTGAAATTGAACCTACAGAACCAGAAACCACCTACACCCAATCTGAAATCAACGAAGCAGTCATTACCCTAGCGGAGGTGTTGTAAATGGAAACCCTAAAGCAAAAATACCAACAACTCCAATCATTGGTGATGACACTGCTCAAACAGCAAACCCTATCAGATGATGAGAAAATGCAGTATTCCAACTGGTATCAAACATTCAAAACCAAACTGGAATCCAAGGAAGAAGCGACTGTAGGCGAAATCCTACGCTATGGTGAAAATGAAAATGGTGAAGCACAGATATACGAGGTCATCACAAAACATACACCACAGGAAGATTGGACACCAGACGTTGCCACATCACTATTCAAAAAGATTGGATTTACTGACGATGGTACCGCCATTTGGACGCAACCTCTAGGCGCTGACGATGCCTACCAGATTGGCGATATCGTCTATTGGAACGATACAACATGGGTGTCTGATGTGTCAAATAACGTCTGGCAACCAGGTATCTATGGCTGGTCAATCCAAACGGATGTGGAATGATGATTTGAATTGTAGGGGCGTACCTATGTGTGCGCCCGTTAGGAGGTGAACACCATAATCAAACTATTTGAAATGAACGCAACCACCTTTGAAACCCTTGGTTTGGGAACTTTGCTTCCCACATCATGCACGGTATCAGAGGAACTAAACGGTATATACGAACTGGAACTGGAACACCATTATGATGCTTCAGGCAAATGGCAAAACATCGAAAATAATCGTATTTTGTACGCATCCACACCACGTGGTATGCAGCCTTTTCGCATCTACAAAATCGAACCCACCATGGATTCCATCACAGTCTATGCACAGCACGTCTACTTCGATTTGCTGGATAATTACATCGACAATATCACCACAGATACCGCCACACCAGCGGAAACTTTACAAGCTCTTGTCAACCAAATGGATTATGACATGGGCTTTTCTTTTGCCACAAATTTGGGCGGAACTGGTTCCGTTTCGTTGGAACGTGTGAACCCTATCACAGTGCTTTTCGGTGAGGAAGATGGCGGTAGCTTTCTGGATTCCTTTGGCGGTGAATTGGTGCGTGATGGTTGGAATATCTCTATTTTGGCGAATGCTGGCGAGGATAGAGGCTTTGTCATATCTTACGGAAAAAATCTTGTGGGCTTGGAAGTGGAAGAAGATATTTCTGATGTAAAAACACGGATTTATGGTCTGGGGGATGATGATGTCACCACGTCAGGTTGCATCGATAGCGACCACATTGGCGACTATCCGTACCCCAAAATCTATTGCTATGAGGACACGGATTGTACCACAGCATCAGAACTGGAAACTGCCATCGAAGCATTATACGAAGCAGGCATTGACTTGCCTAGTATCAATATTTCCGTAGATTTTCAGTTGTTATCCAATACTGTTGAATATGAGAAATATGCCATCTTGGAAGAAGTTTTCTTGGGCGATACAGTCACTGTCAGAAATGAAAAAATGAACTTCGAGAAGAAAGCAGAAGTCATTGCCTATGAGTGGGATTGCTTGCTGGAGCAGTACAATTCCATTGAGCTGGGTGACTTTGTGGACGATATTACCACAGCAATCACCAAGGGTGAAATGGTCACAACATCAGCAGAAAAGGCAGTCACCACCGCAACCATCGTTAGTAGCAAAATCAGTGGCAAAGTCACCATCACCACCGATTCGATTTATGTGACGGATAATTCCAACTATGCCAACGCAACCAAAGGGTTCAAGATTGATGTGACAGATGGGATTCAACGGATGGAGAATGGCGTGTGGACAACGGTGATTGATGTGGAATAGGGGGTGATGGATTGGAATGGATTTATGTGGTTGCGGCGGCAGCAGCACCGTCGATATGTTCTGGGATTGCATTGCGGTTTATGCAAATCAAACTGGATAAGGTGGCAGAAGAAGCCAAAAAACATGAGCAAGACCGAGTGCAATATGAAATGTGCATTATGAAGATGTCAACAGCTTCTATGGCACTTGCAGAAGCTACAGCAAAGGCGGTGCAAAGGATTCCAGATGCAAAATGCAATGGGGATATGCACGAAGCACTTGATTATGCGAAAAAGGTTAAGAATGAAACAAAGGATTTTGTAAATCAGAAGGCAGTGGAGCATTTTATGTAAGGGGGAATGAAAATGGATTATACAACAGTTTGGGCACAAGTTTTGGTACTTGTTGCGGGATTGACAATCTTTGTAAACATCATCACAGAAGTGGTGAAAAATGCAGTGACTTGGTTGAACACTACGGAGCGAATCAACGTGTTTGTGGTTGTGTTATCTGAGGTATTTACAGTGATTGTATGTGTGGCATATTACCAAATGCAAGGACTAGAAATGACTTGGTATTTGGTTGTAGGGTTTTTTGTAATCGGCATTTTGGTGGCATATGCTGCAATGTTTGGTTATGACAAATTGATGTGCTATTTTAGCACATCGACAGATTAAGGGGTGATTTGATGAGCAATAGTAGTTTGATTTGCCATACCAATATTTCACCAAACCAAAACAGTCCACGGAATGCAACCATTGATACCATTTCCATTCATTGTATGGCTGGGAATTTGACAGTGGAAAGTTGTGGTGCATTGTTCGCACAATCATCCAGAGGGGCAAGTAGCAATTATGGTGTGGGGAGTGATGGACGTATTGCGTTATACGTGGACGAAGGTGATAGAAGTTGGTGTACATCGGATAGTAGCAATGATAACAGGGCAGTGACCATCGAGGTTGCTTCTGATAGCACTGATCCGTATGCAGTTACCGATGCAGCATACAATGCGTTGATTGAATTGTGTGCGGATATTTGCCAAAGGAATGGTATTTCTTCCTTGAAATGGGAAGGGGATTCTTCTTTGATTGGCAATGTGGATAGACAAAATATGACAGTACACAGATGGTTTGCAGCAAAGGCTTGCCCCGGAGATTATTTGTACAATCTTCATGGGGATATTGCAGCAAAAGTCAATGAAAAACTAAAAGGAGATGAAGATATGACACAAGAAGCATTCAACGAAAAATTTGCAGATATGAGAAAAGAATTACAAGATAACGATTGCGGTACATGGAGTGAAGAAGCAAGACAATGGGCGATTGACAACGGCATGATTTATGGTAGCGGTGAAACAGAGGATGGTCAGCCTAATTATATGTGGGCGGATTTACTGACCCGTGAACAAATGGTTGTTTTATTCTATCGCATGGCGCAAAAAGTGGGATTGGTGTAAGCCTATGGCTAAGACGAATGAAATTAAAATCAAAATACCAAAAGCGACAGACGAGGAATTTTCCAAACGATTGATAGTTGATATTCGTGCATTGCTTTGGATTGTGACATTGGGTGGTTTGGCTTTGGCCATGTTGTGCATTTGGAAGGGATTCACTGGTTCGTTGGCGTGGATCACAGCCATGGTGTCACTTCCTTGGACAGCTCATGGTGTGGTTTGCACTGCGTATTTGAATATGGCGAAATCAGACCACTCTACAGGCGGAATTACCTTTGAGAGTGCAAAAGCGAATAATTTCCAAGCAGAAGGCAACACAGAAAGTCCTGAGATTTGATGGCAAAAGGGAAGGGTGACCAGATGGCCACCCTTTTTTTGTGTTATTCTGTAAACAATTCTTTCGCCAAACCACTGGTGTATTTGGCACCTTCCTTGAAGCCTTTTTCTTCGATTTCGCTGATCAAAGCATTTAATAATTCTTCAGCGTGAGACGAAAATAAACACATTCACCCCATTTGTATTTGGTAATATTCTGTATTTTGCTGTATTTATGCCACTTTTACGCTGATTTTTAAGTCAATGTTTCTAGTAAATGGAATGTTTTTTTATTTGTATCTGTCTATTAGGCGTAAGGGTAGGCTTAAGGGTAGGCTTAAGTGTAGGCTTAAATGGTTTTTGTGTAGGCTTAAGGGCAGAATTAAAAAAGTAGCACCCACATAAGAGTGCTACTCAGTTACTTATTCATCAATTGCGTTACTTAATTTTTGTATAGCAGTTGATATGATAGATTGTGATACGTGTGTGTAAATGTCGGCTGTCATATTTATACTACTGTGCCCTAGAATCTCTTGTATGATTTTCAGGTCAATACCACTTTCATAGCATTGTGTAGCAAAGGTATGGCGTAAGCAATGTGTGGAGATGTCGCTTACTCCAATTGTTTTGCAAATTGCTTGTACAGCGTTATTGATTGAAGGGGAAAGATAATAGGTACCAGTATAAGGCGATGGAAAGATTAGAGTACTTTCATCATGGGGGATATTTAGAAATTTAAAGAACTTTCTTTGATTTTCTAGTTTTTCCAGTAATAATTGTACAGCTTGGGGTATGAGCGGAACAATACGTGTTCCAGCTTCTGTTTTTGGTGGATATATCACATGCTCATATTTTCCGGTTTCAAGATTTTTTACATATTGTACATTTTTAGTTACAGTTAAAAGCTTTCCTTCAAAATCAATATCTGACCAGGTTAAAGCTTTAGCTTCGCCCACACGCAATCCAGTAAGCAGAATGAGTATACATATGTCTCCAGACTTATGATACTGTGCCGCTTCAATAAATTTTTTTTGCTCATCAAGGGTAAGTGTACGTTTTTTACTAATTTTTGTGCTTTTAGGTGTCTTTACGGTCGTCATAGGATTTTTTCTAATTAGATCGTTATCTGCAGCCTGCTGTAAGGCGGATTTTAAAAGTACACGAAGACGGTCAATGGAGCTTTCTTTGTATCCTTCGCCAACAAACCCGTTGATAAATTTTTGCAATTGCTCTGGACGCAAATCTTGTAATTTGCACTCTCCCAATTGAGGGCGAATGTGGAGCCTAGCTTCGGATGCAGCACCAAGGTATGTTTTGGGCTGTACATTTGGTCTTTTGTATTCTTCAAGCCAAAAATCCAACCACTCATTTAGCGTGACATTTGATGGTTCTATATAAGCTCCTTTATTGACATCATTCAAGGCTTCTGTCATTTGTTCTTGTACTTCCTTACGAGTCTTGCCATAGAAAGACTTACGTTTTTGTTTGCCGTTCTCATCACGTCCTAGAGTGATTCTAGCATACCATGTACCATTAGGTCTCTTGGAAATACTTCCCTCGCCTTGTCCCCTCTTAGCCATTTATATCACCACTTTCTTCCTCCGCAGCAAAACGAAGCCAAGCAATGTTATAACACCAATATTTCATATTATCTGATAAAGAACTCATGAAGGTATACAGCTTGTACCCAATTCGTTTACCATTCAGCTCTGGGACGTTGGTATATACGATTTCAAAGCCATTTTCCCTCAAGAATGTAATGAGTTCCAAATAGGTCGCATCTTCAACTCGTCTGTGATACGTGTCATATCTGTCATATCTCATACTCATATTCACACCTCCAAAAACAGCTTTGCTGCATACTCTTTTGCAAGTGTTTCCCACTGCTCATCGTCCATCTGTGGAATATCAATGACAGAAACCAAGCATCCTTGGTAACCAATAAAGCCTTCCACCTCATACAATTCTTCTACAATCTGAAATTTCATTCGCTCTCACCTACCAATTCTTCGAACAATTCCGCCATAAAATTTGCACCATCTACAAAAGCTTGTTCGTGAACCATTTCTTCCAGACGTTCAATCAATCTCATGGCTTTCAAATAATCTTGCGTATCCAATCGTTGTGCCAGGAAGGACGTTAGAGTTTCGTTGGTCATTGGTGACCACCACCTTCCCATTGATTGGCTGCTACGGCATTGGTATAGTGTGCGTTCATTTCCATCTTGCTGTTGTAGAGCATGGTGAGTAAGTATGCTTTCTTGTTTTTGATGTGGCTCGTAAGGCTCTTGAAGCCGTCTAAGACGTGTATCACATCATGGTAATTCAATTGATTAAGGCGGTGTCTGACCAAAGCTCGTGGCTTATCTTCGCCATCTACACGAATGGTCTTGGTGTCTACCACCATCACATCCACCATGATTGCCACCAATTCATCAACCATCTGAATTTCTGATTTTTGAGAAATGCAAAGACCGTTGTAGTCAATGTTCTCATGGATCATAGCGGTGTACCCTTCAATCTTGTCCGTCATGTCTATCTTGCCAGACTGACTAGACTGATTTTTAGTACAGTTATTTTCAGTAAGGTTTATATAATTATTATTACGTTCCCAGTTTTCCAGATATGGCTTATCCATATCTTGGTTATCCATTTCTTGAAAAGTGGGAAGTGGTGGAGCGGTGGTAGCAGCTTCGCTTTCTTGGGACATCCGACACTCGTAGATGTTACTCTCCCAGCGAATTATTTTACCACGTTCATCTCTGATGGGGACTTTGGTATAATGACCTTCCTCTTTTAGTTCATTCAAGCCACTATATACCGCTCCTTTGCCATCTGTGGAGTGATTGATCACATCACGAACAATCACACACCAATCATCTGGTTTGGACAGCAGATAGGCTAGTATGCCCTTAGCTTTCCATGACAGGTTAGGGTTCTCCAAGAACCCTTTATCCATCATAACAAAGCTACTGTGACGTTTTTGCACCCGAATCACTTCATTCAATCGCTTGTCTTGCTTGTCATTCTTCACCATAAGCGTTTACCTCTGTGCTCCATCACAAACTCCCAGAAGTCCTCTCTTGGTACTACAATACGATGCCCAAACTTCAAAGTGGGGCATTCTTTGTGGTGCATAAGGTTATATGCAACGCTGCCGCTCACTCCCATTATTTCTTGGACATGGCAAGCTTGCAGCACAGGGGGGAATGTCCGTAACCATTCTGTGGCTTTCTTCGCTTCTGTTTGCTCGAAATCATTCAAAAAGAGTGTATCTATTTTTTCGTTTATTTCTTGAATGCTGCAGCTTTCCAGTGTTTCCATAACTGCAATGGTGTTGGGGTGTAAAACTTGGTTGAGTTGAATCATTAAAAAAGCTCCTTTCATAATTGGGTATTGAAAGAAGTCCCTAGCTGTAGTATAATGTTTTACAGATAGAGAAATCTTTCTAGTGGATAACGGATTTGTCAACTTTCTGAGGGCGGACATTTCCGTTATTTTTTTGTTAATACGTAAATAAAACGTATTAAATTGACTTTTGACACAATTTATGGTATAGTTTTATACAAACAAAACATACACACAAACGAGTACCTAATAAGATGTTACCACACACAGTTGAGTATGTCAACATTTTTCTGAAATTTTCTGGAGGTTTTTATGGCAACATTTTCTGAAAGATTAAAGGAACTACGAACAAACAGTAATATATCTCAAAAAACCTTAGCTGAAGCTGTTGGGTTTAGTGAACGTGGAATACAAAATTATGAGCTTGAGTTACGGAGACCAGCTACCGAACCATTGATTGCACTTGCAGAATATTTTGATGTATCTATAGACTACTTGCTAGGGCTTACTGATAACCCTAAACGGTTTTAATTTTCTGGAGGTTTTTAGATGGCTACTTTCATTGAACGCTTGAAAACATTGCGTATAGAAAACCAAGTTACCCAAAAACAAATGGGCGAAACCTTGGGAGTTACTGATAAATATTACCAAAAAATCGAATATGGTACGGTAGGCGTAAGTCAAGAAAGATTGATTATGCTCGCTGACTTCTTCGACGTTTCCACCGACTATCTTCTGGGTAGAACAGATGATCCAAAACGCTATTAAAACCGCTCTTTTTCATAGGGGCGGTTTTGTTTTTGGAGTGGGTAGGCTTAAGGTGACTTATTTACATTGTGTGTTGTTGGATAATTTTGAATAAAAAAAGGTGGTGGAAATTAAAAAAAGTAGAGAAAACCCCTAGAAATAAGGGTTTCTCGTATCACTCAGTAAACAATTCTTTTGCTAAGCCGCTGGTGTATTTGGCACCTTCTTTGAAGCCCTTTTCTTCGATTTCACTGACCAAGGCATTTAGTAATTCTTCAGCGTGATAAAAATCATCTGCATTGAGCTTTTGCTTTAAAAAATTTTGAATTTCTCCCATAGTGTCGCCTCCGTTGATGTAATTTTCAAATTCTTCGTGACGTTCCTTGCAGAACGCTTGGTACATTCCGGTTAGTTTTTTCATGCTAAAATCTCCTTTTTGTATCTTCTGTGGATAGTGACAGGATTATACCAATTCGCCTGTTTTTACCATGAATAAGGTGATTTTGTGTGAACTTTTGTGTGAACTGTTTTTTTGATGGGTGATTTTGGTACTGATATATCGGTGAATCATTTGTAATTTGTACGCAATGCAACAACAAAATACACACGTTGCTTGCATTTTGTTTACATAACAGAAACAAATAAAAATAGATATGTGTATAATCTAGTTCGATTCCCGTTATCAGCTTTTTGGATACACTTTGGTGTGTCCTTTTTTTGTGCAGAAATTCGATTTAGAGTGTAGTTTGCGTAATACGTCAAATGCTTATAATCTGTAGTAACGTTTGTTTTGTAGGGGTGACGTTTCGTCACCTGTTGGGATGTTGTGAATTAATTTTAGGTAGGAATTTATTCACTATTTAGATCATTAAGACCTTACTTTTCACTGGAGAAAAGTAACAAAATCCACCACTACTTCCGAAGCGTGGAGCACGGTTCAAGGGCTTTGCAAGCCCTTAAAAATCCCCTACAAGGTGGAATAGACATGGCTATTGCTATAATTTATGGCTTGAGCATGCTTCCTTCATGGCTAGAGACGCTTATTGAAATTTCACTAGTAATAAATTGAGAGGATTCCGCTTTGCAAGCAAAGGCTGAATGGAAATCAAAAATCATTTGTTCACTACTTACTTTGCTTTTGAACCAGTAATCAAGAGGTGAGGGGCTTGTCACTCACGGTCTAATCGTAGGATTTACACCATCACATATCTTACTTACAAGGGGATATATAAGGGGGTCTTGACCACCTTATAGCGTGGCTCCACGCCTTCGCAAAGAGTGGCAGCTTTTGTTACTTTTCACTGTTGAAAAGTAAGGTCTAAAAGTCTCTAACATTTGAAAAAATTAAAACCTAAAATTATCACACACAATTTACTGGAGGATAATATCCTCCCCTACAAATAAATCAACTTATATAAGTTGTCATTCTGAATGCAATGAAGAATCTTTGGTTTCGGTTGATTCGTGAATCAACCCTACAACTGCATACTTGGTTTAGTGGTACTACGTAAAATATAAATAACCCTCTACACCATTCAAATTATTTTCCGCCACGCAAACAGTCGTTTTTGGCTGTTCTTTTTTTAGTAAAAAACGGTAAAAAACCTTGATTTTATCGCATTTTCTAATAAAAAAACTTAAGAAAAATATCATAAAAACGTTGCTTTTTTATGTGAAATGGACTATAATTAAGAGGAAATAGGTGAAAAGTGGTGGAAATAGGTGGATATATGCTTGTTTTCAGTGAAAAAGGTGGTGTAACAAAATGGCTCTAGGTGAATTTCAACATACGTTGGATGCAAAAGGAAGAATGATCATTCCTGCCAAGCTCCGTGAGGGGTTGGGTGAAAATTTTGTTGTCACAAAAGGGTTGGATAATTGCCTTTGTGCCTATTCCGCAGAAGAATGGAAGATATTTGAGGACAAGCTTAGCAAACTGCCAATGACCAATGCAGGTGCTAGAAAATTTGTTCGTTTCTTCTGTGCTGGAGCTGCTGAATGTGAATACGATAGCCAAGGAAGAATTACATTACCACTTACCTTGCGTACATATGCAGGATTGAAAAAAAACGTGGTTTCCATCGGTGCAATCAATCGTGTGGAATTTTGGGACAAAGATGCATGGCTTGCATACCACGAAGAAGAAGACTCCATTAGCATGGATCTTGCAGCAGAAATGGAAGCATATGGTATTTAAGGAGGATGTTATGGAATTTCATCATATTTCAGTATTGTTATGGGAATGTATCAATGGTTTGGACATTGACCCAGAAGGAATTTATGTAGACGGAACCATGGGTGGTGGTGGCCATTCATTGGAAATAGCAAAAAAATTAACGACAGGCAGACTCATTGCCATAGACCAAGACGAAAATGCACATAAGGCAGCTAGAGAACGCCTGAAAGAGCATTTGGATAAAGTGACATTTGTACATGATAATTTTGGAAATATTGCAAATATCTTGGACAACCTTGGTATTGACAAAATAGATGGTATGTTGATGGATATTGGCGTTTCTTCACACCAATTGGATGAAGCAGAACGTGGTTTTTCCTATCAACACGATGCACCATTGGATATGCGTATGGATTCCACAAGGGACTTTTCAGCATACAATGTGGTCAATGAATATAGTGCAGAAGAACTCAATAACGTTATTTTCAAATATGGGGAAGAGCGTTGGGCAAAGCGAGTTGCAGAATTTATTGTAGAAGAAAGAAAAGAAAAACCATTAGAAACCACTGGAGATTTGGTTTCGGTCATCAAAAAAGCAATTCCAAAGGGTGCTAGAAAAGATGGGCCACATCCAGCAAGAAGAACTTTCCAAGCAATTCGTATCGAAGTCAATGGAGAGTTGGATGTATTGCAAAAAGCAATTGATGATGTTTCTGCTAGACTGAATGAAGGTGGCAGACTTTGCATCATAACCTTCCATTCTTTGGAAGATAGAATTGTAAAAGAAGCATTTCGCAAACAAGAAAATCCATGTGTGTGTCCACCAAGTTTTCCAGTTTGTGTTTGTGGCAAAAAACGAACCGGTAGAGTGGTTACCAGAAAACCAATTTTACCAAGTGCAGAAGAATTGGAAGTCAATTCCAGATCCAGAAGTGCAAAACTTCGCATCTTAGAAGGAATTTAAAAAAAGAATTATATGAAAAGGAGGAAATGGTAATGCAAACGCAAAACAGAAGAAACTCCAATAGCAGAAACCATAACTCCAATAGATATTACTCTTATGGCAGTGTTGCCTATGATACAGACTATATGTATCAACCAAGAGAAACCAGAAAACCAGTACCACAACCCAAAAGACGACCAATGCCACAACAACAAGTGGTTGCAAGTCCAAAATCAAGCGTTGGTTTGGCTGTTTTCAAGCATATTGTAGTGATTGCAATGCTTTTTTTGGGTTGTTTGATGTATATGGGAATTGGTGTGCAAGCAGATAATGCATCTGTACAATTGCGTATAGAAAAGGATGCCTATTCCACATTGAAATCTGAAAACAACATTGTGGAAGCAGAAATTACAGAACAATTGGACTTGGATTATATTCGTACAGAAGCAATGACACGCTTGGGTATGGTGGAACCAGAAGCATACCAAGTGGTGTATATTGATGTGCCAAAAGAAAGCTATACCATCCAGTATGCTGGAGAAGAATATTTCGAAGAAGAGGAAAACAGTGTGTTTTCCTTACTATTTTCTTTGAATTAAAGGAATGATTACATGAAACAAAAAAAAATGAGAAGACCAGAATTACAAAAAAGTGTAAAAGTCAGGATGTATTTCATGCTGGCTTGTTTTATTGTGTGTTTGATTGGTTTGATTGGACGAGTAGCCTACTTGAAAACGGTACATGGCGAAGAATACGAAGCGCAGGCTAAGGTACAACAAATCAATCGATACGATACGGTGATTACACCCAATAGAGGGAATATTGTGGATCGAAATGACCAAGCGTTGGCAGTTTCTGTTGCCATATACAATGTGGTTTTGGATCCATTGGTATTGTCACAAAACAATGCTACAACACAGGCAGAAACCATTTCTACTTTGTGCACATATTTCCCAGAATTACAATACGATACCTTGCAATATTACATATCACCTGTTTCTGAAGGTAGCGAAGAAATCAACTTGAATAACCACTGGAAATATCTTGTAAAGGGTATTGAACAAGATGAAAAAGATGAGTTGGAAGCTTTGAATTTAAAGGGTGTATATTACGAGCAAACCAGTAGACGTGCTTATCCATTGTCTGATATTGGAGCGCATGCAATTGGTTTCATTCGTGGTGATACCAGCTGGGGATTAGAAAGCTATTACAATGACTATATGTCTGGTGAAACAGGACGTTCTTTTATTTTGTATGAACAGGGCAATAGCATCACATACCAAGATTATGATGCAAAGGATGGTAGCACTTTGGTGACCACCATTGACTATATGATGCAACAATATGCAGAACAAGCAGTTGCAGAATCCCAAGAAATGTGGCCATGTGAGAAAACAGTTGCCATTGTTATGGACCCTAATACAGGCGAAGTGTTTGCAATGGCAGAGTCGGATCCCTATGATTTGAATGATCCAAGTACACCTTTGGCGATGATGGATACAGAAGAAAATATTGCAATTTGGGAAGCAATGACCACAGAAGAACAAGTGAATTATCTCAACAATATGTGGAAATGTTTCACAGTCAGCAGTACCTATGAGCCTGGTTCTGTATTCAAACCTATGGTGGTTGCAGCAGCATTGGAAGAAGGCATTATTTCCATGAGCGATACCTTCTATTGTGGTGGTTCTGTTACCATTTCTGGTATGGAAATCGGCTGTCACTTGGCAAGTGGACATGGTATCATTGATGTGGAAGAAGTTTTGGCACAATCTTGCAATATGGGTATGATTCAAATTGCAGAGGAAATGGGTGCAGAAATTTTCTATGAATATCAAAAAGAATTTGGTTTTGGTGAATTGACAGGTATCGATATTGGTGGGGAAGCATCTGCTTCTTCATTGCTCCATAGTGTGTCTGCATTGGGTGCAACGGAATTGGCAACCAGTTCCTTTGGACAAACCTTCAATGCCACAAGTATTCAAATCATTTCAGCAATGGCAGCACTGATCAATGGTGGAAATATCATAGAACCGCATTTGGTGTCTCATATCTTGGATAGCAGTGGCAATGTGGTTTATGAAAATAAAAATGAAGTGATTCGTAAAGTGATTTCAGAAGAAACATCAGATACTTTGCGTTTGGCACTGAAAGCAACTGTAGACCACGGTACAGGTACCAAAATTGCAATTCCTGGTTATTCCATTGGCTGTAAAACAGGTACTGGTGAACAAGGGGATCGTACTCGAGATGACTTGTGGGCATTGACTCACATTGCATACTTCCCAGCAGAAAATCCAGAATATCTGGTTATGGGCTTGATGTATATGCCAGAAACCTATACCGATGGTGTGCAAAGTACAGCACCATTGACAAAATCCATTATTGAAAACATCATCAAATACAAAAATATGGAACCAACAGTAGATGTTTTGGAAACCACATCCACAGGTGATGAAACCGTTGTATTGCCTGATTATACAGGTAGCGTTACCTTTGACGTGGTAAACGATTTGGATGCAAGAGGTTTGACCTATACGGTAGTTGGAACAGGAAATACAGTGGTCAACCAAATTCCAAAAGCAACCACCGGTGTCACACGTGGCAGTGAAATCATATTGTATGTGGAAAAAGCAGAAAGCGATTCTGGAACCATACCAGTTCCAAATGTCATTGGAAAGACTTATGACGAAGCCAATGAAGCCCTTGTAAATGCTGG
Source organism: Chakrabartyella piscis (assembly GCA_030067835.1). GTDB lineage: Bacteria > Bacillota > Clostridia > Lachnospirales > Anaerotignaceae > Chakrabartyella > Chakrabartyella piscis. The sequence continues at coordinate 1,853,020 of CP092441.1, read as the reverse complement.
ATTTACAGTCATTTATTCAGGTTCAGAATTGGGTGTTGTTACATCACAAAGTCCACAATATGGTATCTCTATGAGTGCTGGAGAGTCAGTAGAATTGGTATTTGAATTGCAGTATGTAGAAGAAATTGAATAGATTGATTAGGACGGGTGTAAATCCGTCCTTTTGTATCCCAAAAAACAGCCACAAAACTCAAATGTACCACAAACCATTAAAACGCAATCGTAGGGGCGATTCACGAATCGACCGCAAAACCAAGATTCTTCGTCGCTATGCTCCTCTGAATGACAGTACACAGGCATATGCTGTACTTGTAGGGCAAGGGTTCTACTCTTGCCGTCATCAACAGCCACAATTTCACAATTTGTAATTGATAACAACGGGAAACGAAACGTCACCCCTACGAAAACACAAAACATAAATATTCTGGAATTGTAGGGGTGATTCACGAATCGACCGAAGGTTTAAAAGATTCACTTTTTGTTATGCACTCTTCACTATCGCCTATGGGAGATTAGCATATACATAGCCTGTTTTCCATAGACTATACAAATGGAAAATGAGGTGTTCTATGCAGAAAACAACAATTTTGGAAAAAAGAAAACTGATGGTATTCTTAGCAGGTGCAATTCTTGGTTTGGGTATCATTTTTGGTAGGTTACTATACATAGAGTTTGTTCATGGCGAAGCGTGGCAAGAAATGGCATATGAACAACAAACACGTGATCGTTTGATATCACCCAATCGTGGTAGCATTTTGGATCGCAATGGAGAAGGCATTGCATTGACAGAAACAGTGAATGCAGTCAGTGTCATACCTGTGCAAGTGACAGATGTGGAAGCAACAGCAACCTATTTGGCAACTACATTGGATTTGGATGTGGACTGGGTCACAGCAAAGATACAAGAAAAAGTGGCATTGGTACGCATTGATACCAAAGTGGATTCAGAAATTGCAGCACAAGTTAGAGCAGCAGAAATCGATGGTGTTATGGTGGATGAGGATATCAAACGTATATATCCCTATTCGGATATGGCATCTCAAGTCATTGGCTTTGTAGGTTCTGATAACCAAGGGATTTTGGGACTAGAAGCCAAATACGATAGCATTTTAGAAGGGGAACAAGGGAAGATTTTAACCTTAACAGATGCACGTGGAAATGAAGTGGATAGTGAACAAGAACGTATTGCACCTGTAGATGGTGGGAATTTGGTTACAACTTTGGATGTGGTGATTCAACAATATGCAGAACAAGCCATAGAAAAAGCAGTGGAAACAAAAGGAGCCACCAGAGGGCTTATTGTGGTAATGAATCCACAAAATGGTGAAATTTATGCAATGGCAAATTACCCAAACTTCGATTTGAACGATCCGTTTACCATAAACGATGCAGATTTGGCTGCAATTTGGGATACTTTTTCAGAAACAGAAAAAAGCGATGCACTCAATTCCATGTGGCGTAATTTTGCCATAAATGATACATACGAACCAGGCAGCACCTTCAAAATATTTACATCAACTGCTGGTTTGGAAGAAGGTGTCATCACACCAGAATCCATATTTTATTGCAATGGCTATCATATTGTTGGTGATAGACGCATCAAATGTTGGAGATATCCTTTGACACATGGTTCCCAAACCTTTGTAGAGGGAGTACAAAACTCTTGCAATCCTGTATTTATGGAGGTTGGTGAACGTTTGGGTGCAGAAACTTTCTTGGAGTATATGGATCAATTTGGGTTACTAGAAAAAACTGGAATTGACTTGGCTGGTGAAGCTTCCAGCATTGTACACCAATTGGAAAACATTGGACCTGTGGAATTGGCAACCATGACATTTGGGCAATCCTTCCAAATCACACCCATGCAATTGTTGGCTGGTGCATCTGCAATTGTCAATGGTGGATATCAAATCACACCACATTTTGCAAAGGAAGTTGTGGATGTAGATGGGAACCTTTTGGAAACTTTCGCATATGAAAAAGGAGAACAAATTATTTCTACAGAAACTTCAGAACAAATGAAAGTCATCCTAGAAAGTGTGGTATCAGAAGGCACTGGAAATAAAGCCTATCTAGCAGGTTATCGTTTGGGTGGCAAAACAGCAACTTCAGAAAAATTACCACGTGGCAATGGCAAATACATCGCTTCCTTCATGTCATTTGCACCAGCAGAAGACCCAGAAGTCATAGCTTTGGTATTGATTGATGAACCACAAGGGGTATACTATGGTGGTACAGTGGCAGGGCCTATTATGCAAGAAATCATGTCCAATATTTTACCATATATTGGAGTAGAACCCATCTACACAGAAGCAGAATGGGAAGAAGTTTCCAAAGAGCTGGCAATTGTACCAAATGTTGTTGGTTTGACGGTGGCAGAAGCACAAAAAGCGTTACGAGAAGTTGGAATCACTAGCTTTTCTGTAGGTGAAGGGGATATGGTCAAAGAGCAATTTCCACCTTCAGGAGAACAGATTCATGTAGAAACACAGGTGATTTTGTACTTTGAATGATACAAATGTGAGAAATCTTGTAAAAATATTTGGTAGAACCATGTAGAATGTGGTATACTTTTTCTGTTAGAGATTTATTTGAATATATGAAACAAAACATACAAGGAGGTTCGTTGTGGAACTGAAACAACTTTTGCAACAAACAACACATACCACATTGCAAGGGGATACTTGTTGTCTGGTAGAAAAAATAGAATATGATTCACGAAAAGTAACAAAAGGCGATGTATTTGTTTGCATCACAGGGTTGCAAGCAGATGGACATAAATTTGCAAAAATGGCAGTGGAAAAGGGTGCAACAGCTTTGATTTGTGAGCATATGCCAGAAGATATTTCAGAAGAAATCACAGTGGTTGCAGTGGAAAATAGTAGAATTGCTTTGGCAGATATGTCGGTTGCATTTTATGGTGATCCATCCAAAGAGTTGGCTGTTATTGGCATCACAGGTACAAATGGCAAAACCACCACAACCTATTTGTTGCAATCCATTTTAGGTAAAATAGGCAAGAAAATGGGTATCATTGGTACCATTGAAAATAGAATTGGCGACAAAGTCATTCCAACAGAAAGAACCACACCTGAATCCAAAGAATTACAAGGTTTGTTTGCTCAAATGCAATCAGAAGATGTAACCCATGTGATGATGGAAGTTTCTTCCCATGCCTTGGATTTGAAACGAGTGGCTGGTGTGCATTTTGCAGTTGGTGTGTTCACCAATTTGACACAAGACCATTTGGATTATCACAAAACCATGGAAAACTATAAGATTGCAAAATCAGAATTGTTCCAGATGGCAGAAAAATCTGTCATTAACATTGATGATGCAGCTGGTGAATACATGAAATCTGTTGCAAAAGGCGAAGTGCTTACCTTTGGTATTGACAACAAAGCAGATTTGATGGCAAATAACATCAAAATCACAGGCTTGGGTGTAGATTTTACCTTTGATTGGCAAGGGGTTACATATCCTGTGCATTTGCATACTTCAGGCAAATTCAGCGTATACAATGCTTTGGGTGCCATTGGTGCATCCCTTCTTTTGGGTGTTCCAGTAGAGGATGTTGTGGCTGGTATCACAGAAAACAAAGGTGTTCGTGGTCGATTTGAAACCATTGGTCACAAAAAAGGGTTCCAAGCTGTGGTGGATTATGCACATACACCAGATGGTTTGGAAAATGTGTTGCAAACAGCAAGTGAGTTTGTCACAGGACGTATCATCACTGTATTTGGCTGTGGTGGCGATCGTGATACCACAAAAAGACCGATTATGGGTCAAATTGCAGGCAACTATTCAGGATATGCCATCATCACATCAGATAATCCAAGAACAGAAGATCCAAACCTTATTTTGAATGATGTGGAAGTGGGTATTTTGGAAACCAATTGTGATTATGAAAAAATTGTAGATAGACGTGAAGCCATTGAGAAGGCTGTATCCATGGCAGCAGTTGGCGATGTCATTGTCATTGCTGGCAAAGGACATGAAACATATCAAATTTTCGCAAATGAAACCATTCATTTTGATGATATGGAAGAAGTACGCAAGTTGTTTGGAGGAGATTGTGTATGAAAAAAATGACCATAGGTGAAATCGCAAAAGCAACACATGCAAAGATTTTGACTTTGGATGATTTGCAAACCGTAAAAGAGTTGGAAATCACAACCATTTCCCAAGATTCTAGAACTGTAGATGCAACAACTTTGTTCTTGGCAATCATTGGCGAACGTTTGGATGGACATGATTTCATTCCACAATGTTACGAAAAAAAAGTGGCTGCTTGTTTGTGTGAAAAAGAAGTACCTTTGCAATCAGGCAGTGTAATTTTACTTGTAGAAAACGTCAGAAAAGCAATGTTGGCTTTGGCAAAATATTATAGAGACCAGTTCCAAATCCCATTTGTGGGCATCACAGGCAGTGTTGGCAAAACCACAACCAAGGATATGGTTTCTTCTGTTTTGGCACAGAAATATAATGTTCTGGCAACAGCAGGCAATTACAACAACGATTTGGGTGTACCTTTGACTCTATTTCGTTTGGAAGAAGAACACGAACTGGCTATCATTGAAATGGGGATGAATCATTTTGGTGAAATTCATGCTTTGGCAGAAGTGGTACAACCTGATATTGGCTTAATTTCCAATGTGGGTGTGGCACATATTGAGTTTTTAGGTAGTCGTGAAGGCATTATGGAAGCAAAATGCGAGATGTTTGACCATATGACAGAAGATGGTGTTGCAATCCTCAATGTGGATAATGATATGCTTGCTACTTTGGATGGAAAATTGCCACAAAAAATTAGATGGTTTGGTGTAGATGACCATAAGGATATTTATGCAGATGATTTGGAAATCGTTGGTATGGAAGCGACCAAATGTAAAATTCACACAGAAAAAGGTACTGTAGAAGTGATGGTACCAATGCCAGGTGTACATATGGTGTCCAATGCTTTGTCAGCGACAGCAGTGGCTTTGGAATTGGGTCTTTCCTTGGAAGAAATCAAAAAAGGGATTGAAACCTTTGTACCAACCAAAAATCGTATGAATGTCATCCATTTGGAATCAGGATTGACCATTTTGAATGATGTATACAATGCAAATCCAGTTTCTGTGAAAGCATCTTTGGATATTTTGCAAACAGCAGAACATAGAAAAATAGCAATCCTAGGATTTATGGGTGAACTGGGTGAATACGCACCAGAAATGCATAAAGATGTGGGTGCATATGCTGCCAAAGTGGGCATAGATGTGTTGTTCTTCATTGGAAATCATGGGGAATGTGTCAAAGAAGGTGCTTTGGAAGGTGGACTTTCCAATGTGTACCTATATGCAAATCAAGAAGAATTTTGGAAAGAAGGCATAGAACAAATCGAAGATACCGATACCATTTTGGTAAAGGGTTCTCGTTCTATGGCTTTGGAAAAAACAGTAGATAAATTGCAAGGAGTGGACTAATGGGTTCTTTAGAGCAGGCAGTGTATGCCATTATAATATCGTTTGTTGTAGGTGTGATTTTGTGTCCAGTGTTGATACCAATGTTACACAAAATGAAATTTGGTCAAACCATTCGTGATGATGGTCCAGAAAGCCATTTGCAAAAACAAGGTACTCCAACTATGGGTGGTATGGCGTTTTTGTTGGCGTTTTTGGTTGCGTCCGCATTCTTTTTGAAAGGGAATACAGATGGTTTGGCAGTGGTTTTGATGACCATTGGCTATGGAATCATTGGCTTCTTGGATGATTATATCAAAGTTGTGAAGAAACGTTCTTTGGGACTTCGTGCATATCAAAAATTGATTTTGCAAATCATTGTCACAGGTGGCTTTGCACATTATCTTCATATATCTGGTTTGGGTACTGGAATCTATATTCCATTCACCAATGGATATTTGTTGGACTTGGGTATTTTGTTTGTACCATTTCTATATGTGGCAGTACTTGGCACTGTCAATGGTGTCAACTTGACCGATGGTTTGGATGGTTTGGCTGGTGGGGTAACTCTTATTGTTGCAACCTTCTTTGGCATTGTGGCTTGGGTTGCTGGCAGCACCATTTCACCAATCTGTGGTGCAATTGTAGGCGGTTTGCTTGCTTTCTTGATCTTCAATTGCTATCCTGCAAAGGTGTTTATGGGTGACACTGGCTCCCTTGCATTGGGTGGTTTTGTGGTGTCTACAGCATTCTTGTTGCAAATGCCATTGTTTATCATCATTGTTGGATTTGTATATCTTTGGGAATCCATCACAGTTTTGTTGCAAGTGGGATATTTCAAATTGACTAAGAAAAAATATGGAGAAGGACATAGATTATTCAAAATGGCACCTTTCCATCATCACTTGGAAAAATGTGGTTGGCGTGAAACTAAGGTTGTCACCTTGTTCTATGTTGCAACAGCTATGTTCTGTTTGATAGGGTTCTTGGCTTGTGAACATTTGTTTTAATTTCAATTGTAGATAAATAGGCTTAATGGTGAATAATGAATAGTTTGAAACGCTGTAAACAAAATACGCATTTGTAGGGGTGATTCACGAATCGACCGCAAAACTAAGATTCTTCGTTGCTGCGAAACTCTCCTCAGAATGACAGTACGTTGGCGTATGCTTGTAGGGGCGTACCATTGGTCGCCCGTAGGTTTTGTTCTTCACTTTTCACTAATCTCACTACGTGAGAGTATAAGCATAATTTAGTAGTTACACATTTAGGTACTATTCTGTTTATTGTAATTTATTTTAAGAAAAAACACCTTATAAACCTTTTGGAAAGGATGATATATATTGAATTATGAAAACAAAAATGTTCTTGTTTGTGGGATGGCAAAAAGCGGTATTGCAGCTGCTGAACTCCTTTGTCATTTGGGTGCAAATGTGACATTGCAAGATATGAAACAACATGATGCCATTGCAGATTGTGATGCATTGGAAGCAAAGGGAATTACCTTGTATTTGGGTCAAAATCCAGATGATATCGCATGTGGACAAGACTTAATTGTCCTAAGTCCAGGAATTCCTTGTGATTTGCCTTTTATTTTGGCAGCAGAAGCGGCAAACGTTCCAGTCATCAGTGAAGTGGAATTGGCATCTACTATGACACAGTGTCCCATTACAGCCATCACAGGCACCAATGGCAAAACCACCACAACAACACTTGTGGGTCAATTGATGGAAGAAAAATATACAAATACAGCGGTTGTAGGTAATATTGGTGTTTCTTATAGTGGCAAAGTAGAAGAACTGACAGAAAATGATTGGGTGGTTGCAGAAATCAGTAGTTTCCAAATGGAAAAAGCAAAAACATTTCATCCACATATTTCAGCAGTGCTCAACATTTCACCAGACCATTTGAATCGTCATAAAACCATGGAAGTGTATATCGAAATGAAAGAAAAAGTGTTCCAAAACCAAGTGGAATCTGATTTCTGTATTTTGAACTATGGGGATGAGGAATGTCGTAAAATGGAAAAGAAAACCAAAGCAAAAGTCTTTTGGTTTAGCAGTTCTGAAGTTTTGGAAGAAGGCATTTACTTGGATGGTGATGATATTGTGGTTTCTTGGTCTGGCAAAACAGAAGTGGTTTTGTCGGTAAAAGAAGTGCAAGTTTTGGGTGTTCATAATTATGAAAATGTTATGGCAGCTGTTGCAATGGCAATGGTTGCACATGTGGATATGGAAACCATACGTAAAGTTTTACGCAAGTTTTCAGGCGTGGAACATAGAATTGAATATGTGGCAACCAAAAATGGTGTGGCATACTACAACGATTCCAAAGGTACCAATACAGATGCATCCATACGTGCAGTTTTGGCAATGGATAGACCCATTGTGCTCATTGGCGGTGGATATGACAAAGGTGTTTCCTTTGACGATTGGACAAAACTCTTTGCTGGACGTGTGAAGAAATTGGTGCTCATTGGTGCAACTGCAAACCAAATTGCAGAATCAGCAGCAAAATTTGGGTTCACCAATACCAACATTTGCGAAACCTTTGCAGAAGCAGTGGAATTGTGTAAAAATTCCGCAAAAGAAGGCGATTGCGTTTTGCTTTCACCAGCATGTGCAAGTTGGGGTATGTTTGATAATTATGAACAACGTGGTGATATGTTCAAAGAATTGGTACGTAATTTTTAAATAAAGAGGTGAAAAAATGGATCAGGGCAGAAAAAAACAACCTACATATACGCAAAAACATCTAGGGCCCAGTTCCTTTGATTTTACAGTGTTATTCATTACCATCACACTGATGTTATTTGGTGTGGTGATGATTTTTAGTGCCAGCTATTATACAACCATGATCAGTACAGAATACAATAATGATATGTTTTATTATCTGAAAAAACAAGGTCAATGGGTGGCTCTGAGTTTGGTAGCTATTTTGGTTGTCATGGCAGTTCCCTATACAAAGTTTCGAAGAATATCATTTCTTGGTTATTGGGTATCCAATTTTATGTTGGCACTTTTATGGATTCCAGGTGTGGGTATCGAAGCTGGTGGTCAGGTGCGTTGGCTTGGGATTCCGGGTGTAGTGCAATTCCAACCTTCAGAAGTAACTAAGTGTGCATTGGCAATTTATTTTTCACACTATATTGTGAAGCATAGAAATGAGATGAATACCTTCAAAGGATTTGTAAAAGCACTTGCTATTTTGGGTATTCCTGTTGTTTTGATTGCAAAATCCAACTTTTCATCAGCACTTTTGGTGTTGTTGATGGGTTTGGCAATGTTGTTTGTAGGTGCGCCTAAAATTAGATATTTGGTGGCAGGTGCATTGGCGATGATTCCTCTTGGTGCATTGGCAGTTGTGAATTTTTCTTATCGTATGAGTCGAATCACAATTTGGCAAGATCCTTGGTCTGATCCAACGGGTGATGGATATCAAATCATCCAAGGCTTATATGCAGTTGCATCTGGTGGTGTATTTGGCTTGGGACTTGGTCAAAGTCGTCAAAAAACATTTGTTCCAGAATCCCATAATGATATTATTTTCTCCATCATATGTGAAGAATTGGGTCTTTTGGGTGCTGGTCTGGTGATTATGTTGTTTGCAATTCTCATATGGCGTGGTGTTCGTATTGCAATTCGAGCAAGAGATTTGTATGGAACTTTGGTGGCAACGGGGATTATTTCAGTTATTGCATTCCAAGCCATCATCAATATGGGTGTTGTAACCAATACCATTCCAAATACAGGGCAACCATTGCCTTTTATTAGCTATGGAGGTACATCGCTGTTGTTTTTGGCGATTATGATTGGTATTTTGCTCAACGTTTCCAAAACCCAAAGAGAAAAATAAGGAGAAAGAATATGAAAAATCCAAAAGTTGCATTTGTATGTGTGCATAATTCTTGTAGAAGTCAAATGGCAGAAGCTCTAGGCAAAATGCTTGCATCTGATACATTTGAAAGCTATTCAGCAGGTACAGAAACCAAACCACAAATCAATCAAGATGCAGTGCGTTTGATGAAAGCTGTGTATGCAATTGATATGGAAGCGACACAAAGTAGCAAATTGCTAGGAGACATTCCAGAAGTGGATGTGGTCATTACCATGGGTTGTAATGTGAACTGTCCATTTCTTCCTTGTAAATATAGAGAAGATTGGGGCTTAGACGATCCTTCAGGTGCAGAGGATTCTGTATTCCTAGAAACCATGAAAACCATCCATACAAAGGTTTTGGACTTGCAAAAACGTATCGCAAATGGCGAACTGTTGTAAAATATAAATATATCATGTAGGGAATGGTCTTGACCATTCCGCTTTTGTGGCAATGAAAATGAGAAAGGAACAAATATGTCAAATTTACCAAAAGACCCAGTGATGCTGTTGAGTGTAATCAATACAAAATTGAGAGATACCTATTCCAACTTGGAACTGCTTTGCCAAGAAGAAGGCGTAGTGGTATCAGAATTGACTGCAAAATTGGCTGCAATTGACTATGTATACGATGCAAATAGCAACCAATTCAAATGAGTTTGATGCTGAAATGATAGATGAGCTATATGTATACAAAATAAATAAAGATTTTCACTTGACAAATTCGTGAAAATTGACTAAACTCTTCATAGAGATTGTAAAAGACAATGAAAAAGAGGAGTACACAAGGTCATTGGATAGAGAATGAGGGTCATCGGCTGTAAACCCTTTGCAAATGGACATGTGGAAGGTAGCTTTGGAGTTGTTTCACTGAAGAATTATTTGCGTAGGTGAAAACGGTTGATTGCGTTATAGGTCATAGAGTGCTTGCTTCTTTTGAAGCAGGAATTAAGGTGGTACCACGAGCTTTCGTCCTTTTGTTGGATGGAAGCTCTTTTTGTATGTTGCGTAATTTTGGGACATATAACGGGCGGTCACACAGGACTGCCCCTACAAAAACATTGAAAAATGAACTTGTAGGGGTGAACCTATGTGTTCACCCGAATCAAATACTAGATTATGGATGTATTGGGATGAATTAGGAGGAGAACACATGAAGGAATTGGCAAAAAATTTCGACCCTGCAGTGGTTGAAGAACGTTTGTACCAAACTTGGATGGAAAAGAAATATTTCCACACAGAAGTAGATAGAGATAAAAAACCATATTGTATCGTAATGCCACCACCAAATATCACAGGTCAATTGCATATGGGACATGCTTTGGATAACACCATGCAAGATATCCTCATTCGTTGGAAAAGAATGTCTGGTTATAATGCACTTTGGGTACCTGGTATTGACCATGCTTCCATTTCTACAGAATTGAAAGTAGTAGAAAAAATGGCATCTGAAGGCTTGACCAAATCCGATGTTGGTCGTGAAGGCTTCTTGGAACGTGCTTGGGATTGGAAAGAAGAATATGGCGGTATCATCTTGAACCAATTGAGAAAACTTGGTTGTTCTTGTGACTGGGATCGTGTTCGTTTCACAATGGACGAAGGTTGTTCTGATGCAGTTTTGGAAACATTCGCTCGTTTGTATGAAAAAGGCTATATCTATCGTGGTGAAAAAATCATCAACTGGTGTCCTGTTTGTCAAACCACCATCTCTGATGCAGAAGTAAACCATGTGGATACAGCTGGTCATTTCTACCACATTGAATATCCAATCGTTGGTTCCGATAAACGCTTGCGTTTGGCTACTACAAGACCAGAAACCATGCTTGGTGATACTGCAATTGCGGTACATCCAGATGATGAAAGATATGCTGACTTGGTTGGTAAATTCTGTATTTTGCCAATTATGAATACAGAAATCCCTATCATTGCAGATACCTATGTAGAAAAAGACTTTGGTACTGGCGTTGTTAAAATTACACCTGCTCATGACCCTAATGACTTTATGGTTGGAGAACGTCATAATCTTCCACGTATCAACGTTATGAATGACGATGGTACTATGAACGAAAATGCTGGCAAATATGAAGGTATGGATCGTTACGAATGTAGAGAAGCCATCATCAAAGAGCTCAAAGAAGATGGCTATTTGGTGGAAATCGAGGACATCCAACACGCAGTTGGTTGCCATGAAAGATGTAATGCACCTGTAGAACCTCTCATCAAATTGCAATGGTTCGTAAAAATGGAAGAAATGGCAAAGCCTGCTATTGATGTATACAAAAATAAAGAAATGCGCATCATTCCTGACCGTTTCGGCAAAACATACTTGCATTGGTTGGAAAATATTCGTGATTGGTGTATTTCTCGTCAACTTTGGTGGGGACATAGAATTCCAGCTTACTACTGTGCAGATTGTGGTCATATCACAATTTCCAAAACAACACCAGATTGTTGTGAAGCTTGTAAATCCAAAAATATTGAACAAGATCCAGATACACTCGATACATGGTTCAGTTCTGCATTGTGGCCTTTCTCCACATTGGGCTGGCCAGAAAATACAGAAGAATTGGATCACTTCTACCCAACAGGTACATTGATTACAGGCTATGATATCATCTTCTTCTGGGTAATTCGTATGGTATTCTCTGGTATGGAACAAATGGGCGAAATTCCATTCCATGACGTTTTGATTCATGGTTTGATTCGTGATGACCAAGGACGTAAATTCTCTAAATCTTTGGGCAATGGTATCGATCCTTTGGAAGTAATTGGCAACTATGGCGCTGACCCACTTCGTTTGATGTTGATTACAGGTAATGCGCCTGGTAACGATATGCGTTTCTATTGGGAACGTTTGGACAACTGTCGTAACTTCTGTAACAAAATCTGGAATGCTTCCAAATTCGTTATGATGAACGTAGAAGAAGGCAAAGAATACTCCAATGCCAACTTGACAGCAGCAGACAAATGGATTCTTTCCAAATTCAATACTTTGGCAAAAGAATTTGATGATAATATGAACACATATGACATGGGGCTTGCTGTTCAAAAAGTATATGATTTCTTGTGGGATGAATTCTGTGACTGGTACATCGAAATGGTAAAACCTCGTTTGTATAATACAGAAGACGAAACAAGAGATGCTGCACTTTGGACATTGCAAACAGTTCTCATCAATGGTTTGAAAATGATGCATCCATTTATGCCATTTATCACAGAAGAACTCTTTACAGCTTTGCAAGATGAAGAAGAAAGTATCATGATTTCCAACTTCCCTGTATATTCCGAAGAATGGAACTACAAAGAAAGCGAAATGGAAATTGATGCAATCAAAGAAGCAGTGCGTAACATCCGTAACGTACGTGCAGAGATGAACGTTGTACCTTCCAAAAAAGTACAAGTATTTGTTGTTTCTGAAAAAGAAGAAGTGCGTCATATCTTCGAACATTCCAAAGTATTCTTCAAAACTTTGGGTCACGCAAGTGAAGTCATTGTTTCTGAAAAACCAGAAGGCATTGGAGAAGATGCAGTTTCTTTGGTAATCACAGATGCAACCATCTATATGCCTTTGGCAGAATTGGTTGATTTTGCAAAAGAAATCGAACGTTTGGAAAAAGAAAAAGCAAAACTTGAAAAAGAAATTGATCGAGTAGTGAAAAAACTTTCCAACCAAGGATTTGTTGCAAAAGCACCAGCAGCAGTTATTGATGAAGAAAAAGCAAAAGAAGATAAATATAGAGCAATGTTGGAACAAGTGGAAGAGCGCTTGGGTCAAATGAAGAAATAAGACAAACAAATGGGGCATATCTTATGGGGTATGCCTTTAGTCTGTCAAAAAATTAAAGGTCTTTTTGTTTTTAGCGTCGCAGACTTTAATCCGCAGACGGAATCGCATTTCGTCGAGGACAAAAAGCGATTTCTAGGTGATTCGTAGAATCACTTGTGCGAGGAAATCGTCTTTTTTACTACTGACTACAACTTGAAATCCTGATTTCAAGCTATTTTATGAAAAAAAGATTTTGTGCACACCATACAGTTTTTGTGAAAAATCACGAAAATATTGTACATCTTCCATATACATTGACACTAGAAAAATTTAATTATATAATAAAAAAGATTTTATATGACAAAAAATAAATATTATATAGGAATATGGAGGGAATTATGTATCAAGTTTATGTGGATTCTGGAACAAGCAATTCTAAGCTCTATTTGATTCAAAATATGCAAACCATTGATACTGTCATTGCCAATGTTGGAACAAAAGATTCTGCCATTTCTGGTAGCAATGATGTGCTTTTGAAGGGTCTGAAAGAAATTTACGATATTGCATTGGAACGCAATCACTTACAAGATAGCGATATTGAAAGCATTTGCTTGTCTGGTATGGTGACTTATGTGTTTGGCATTGTAGAAGTACCTCATATCAGTACACCTGTTGATGTGAAAAAGCTGTGGGATTCTCGTTATTTGCACCAAGAAGACAAATATTTCCATAGAGAATTGATTTTGATTTGTGGTGCCAAAACAGCACAACCAAACCAAGTGGTGAATATGGAAAATATTGCATTGATGAATAGCGTTCGTGGCGAAGAAATCGAAGCCATTGGCATGGTAGCAGAAGGTGTATTCCCAAAAGGCACAGAAGGAGTTATGATTTCACCAGGATCACATACCCATCTATTGTATTTGAAAGATGGTGCAGTTACAGATATCGTTTCCAACTTTACAGGTGAACTGAATTATGCCATCAAAAAAGATACCATTTTGGGCGGTGAATTGTCTGACGAAGATGTCAAAATGAAACCAGAAGATGTTTTGCAAGGGTACAATGCAGTGAAAACATATGGTTTGGCAAGAGCTTTGTGCATCATCCATGCTACAAAGGTCTTTGATGTATGTGAAAATGCAGTGCGTAATGCGTTGTTGACTGGCATCATTGCTGGTGGCGTTATTGATATGCTTGCTTATAAAATGGAACATGAGTGGACAGATGTAAAAAAATGCGTCATCATCGGTGGCAAAAATTACATAGAAGCTTATAAAATCATTTGTGAGCATCTTTTGCCTGAATTGGAAGTGGAAATTGTAACTGGTAAAAAAGGTGAAAGCTATGCGTTGTATGGATACTATGCAATGGTCAATCAAGAACGATAATTGGAATATAAAGGGTTTGTAAAGAATTGTTATGCTTTGGTCAACTCTATTGCAAGGAATAAATCCCTATGCTAGAATGAATTTGCAAGTGCAACAAAAACATACCCTATATCTTTTTCATCAAAACCCAAAAAGCAGATACTTCCTCGGTATCTGTTTTTTATTTGTTTGTAATAAAATTTTAGTATGGAGTATATGTTTGTTATGCTTATAATCTGTAGTAAGGTGAATAGAGAATAGAATTAATTTTAGGTAGGAATTTATTCAAGTTTTAAAGCATTCAGACCTTACTTTTTACTGCTAAAAAGTAACAAAATCCACCACTACTTCCGAAGCGTGGAGCACGGTTCAAGGAGGCTGCGACTCCTCGAAACTCCTTTGCAAGGTGGAATAGAGGTGGCTATTGCTATAATTTTTGGCTTGAGCATACTTCCTTCATGGCTAGAGACGCATATTGAAATTCCTACAAATAGCAATCTTTAGGATTCCGCTTTGCGAGCAAAGGTTGAGTGGAAATCAAAATTCATTTGTTAAATTATTTAATTCTAATAGCGGGATGTCGAGGACGCCATCCCCTACAGAAGCACACTCTAACGTATTGTCATTCAGAGGAGCACCGTGACGAAGAATCCTTGGTTTTGCGGTCGATTCGTGAATCACCCCTACAAGTGCAATATATTTCAGATTTTGGTTTTTGTAGGGAGCGATGCCCTCATCGCTCCGTAACTACACATTATATTAATAACCTTCAGTAGTTTAATTCATCAATATTTATTTTAGAAGAGAAAATAAAAACCCCCTCAGCACAAACCAAGGAGGTAAAACATTCATTTCTTACATACGTGTAGGGATGATTTCCAACCAATATCCATCAGGATCGTTGATGAAATAAATACCCATTGCATCGTTTTCAAAACAGATACAACCCATTTCTTTGTGTTTTGCATGAGCAGCATCGTAATCTTTTGCACGGAATGCCAAATGGATTTCGTTTTCGCCAAGGTTGTAT
Organism: Chakrabartyella piscis; assembly: GCA_030067835.1. Taxonomy (GTDB): domain Bacteria; phylum Bacillota; class Clostridia; order Lachnospirales; family Anaerotignaceae; genus Chakrabartyella; species Chakrabartyella piscis. Next base: position 1,837,538 of record CP092441.1, on the reverse strand, counting down.
GGTTCTTTGCGATCACGCAACCATGTGAGCTCCAATTGGAAATCTGTTACACCATCACCAAGGTATACCAAAATCCAGCTACCATCAGGTGATTCTTTTCTACGCATTTCTTTGAGACCCAAAGCGTCAGCATAGAATTTCATGCTTTTTTCTAAATCCAAAACGTTGTAATTGTAATGAGCAAATGTAAACATAAAAATCCTCCTTTATATATATGAAATTAACTTTAGTGATGATGATATTCGTGGTCATGTCCACAACCGCAATGTTCACCGTGTTCATGATGATGTTCATGAAGGTGATGTTCATGTGAATTGGAAGCCACAGATTCATAACCAAATTCAGCAAAAACAGTACCAATCTTATCTACAATCAAAAGTTGTTGATCCAAAGAAGCGTGGTTGTCGATGTAATCCATCAGACGATTCATCACTTCTTGTACAGAGTAGATTGGAGGCAGAGCACCCATCAAAGTCTGCATTGCAACTTTACGCATTCCCATAGGCAAAGCATCAAAACTGGTGCGTGTATGTGCCAAGAAAGTAGCAAACAATTCAGAACGTTCTTCTTTTGTGGAAAGTGGTGCATTTTCATCAATTTGGAAATCAAACAATTCTTCATTCATATCGTTGAAATAACATTTACGAATATAATCTTCCATCATCAATGTTTTGGTGGTGTCTTCATCCAAATCAGCAAAGGATTGGATGCGTTCCATCATTTTCACTTCTTCTTTTCTAATAGCAGTTGCTCGATCAATGACAGGTTCAACAGCTGCTTCCAAACCTTCGTTTAAGGAATCCAAATAGGCTGCTTTTTCTGCCAATGTCAATTCACCACCAATGAAATCACAAACAGCGTGATACAAATCGGCATGTGAAATGCTTTGTTCTGTCAAATCTGCAAAGGAATAGGACAAAGTATACAACAAAACCAAAGAATTGATGTCGTGGAAGATACAAGAGAAGTATTCCTCGATTCCTTCCAATGTTTCAAAGGATTCTTGCATTTCAGCATACAAGTCATCCAATTCTTCGTTGGTGAGTTTGGCAGGATTGATTTGCTTTTTCTCTGCAATAAATTCTGCAAGCTCTGGGAAATATCTTCCATAAAGTTCATTGGTTTCTGGACAGCAGAAGTGTTCAAATGCTTGCAAAGATGCAGAAATTATAGGCAAACTTTCATCTGCAAAAGCGATTTCCAATGTTTCCAAAACTTCTTGGAAGAATTTATCACGGGTAATGGAAAGTGGCATACATTTGAGCATTTGGCTGATGTATTGTTTTTGTTCCATAACCGTTTCTGGACTTTCTAGGAAAGCATGACAATCTCCAAAGAACAAAGACCAGTCCACTTGTTTCTTACTCATCTCTTCATCAGCATATCTTCTGAGTGCCACTTGGTCACTAATCAAAGTGGAAATGATATTCCATTGTGAGAAATAGCTGTAAATGGTGCCATAAATGGTAAAGAGAGCTTGTTTCATCTCCATAGCAGATTGCAAAGCCAAAAGTTTTGCTTCCACATTGTCTTCAGAACCATCCAGCAACTCCTCCAAACCAAGGATATGAGTTCTGATATCTTTTCGAATTTGCAAAATATCATCGTGGATTGCATAGGGCAAAACCGTAACCCCAGCTTCTTCTTCCTCCATTACACTGATGAGCAACAAAAGTAAACTACCAACACCTTGGTGGTAGATGTAATCGGTGGACAGTTGTTTCAGTTTTTCTTCAAATTTAGACAATTCAACAACTCCTTTCGTATGTTTGTCTTTTTGACGCTACTTTTATTATAAAATAATTTTATGAAAAGTACAATAAGGAATTTGCAAGGTTATTTTAATTATCACCTGTGTGGCTTTGATTGCGCTATGGAATGTGATATAATGCAAATGTACATAAGAAAATTGAGAGTTGGAGGAAACAATATGTCCATGATGTTTTTATTGATGATATTGGCGGGTGCAGTTGGATTTGGTGCAATCGTTTCTTTGGTCGTTGTTTTATTGTTACAAAGGAATTCAGACACAACTTCTATTGGTAAATGGATTGTGGCATCGTTGGCAATCAATGTGCTGGTTTTGATTGTCATAGGTGGTTTTATTTGTAAGTATTTATTTGGCTTTTAATATTGTCCCAATTATGGATAAAGAGACTCAGTTAATACATAAGATTGTTTATATAACAAGAAAGTGAGGCAAACCGCAATGATATATACCGCTACACTAATTGTCGTAAAGGATATGGAGATATCCAAGAAGTTTTACCAAGATGTTTTGGGTTTAGATGTTATTTCCGATTTTGGGGCAAATGTCACATTAGCAGGTGGGATTGCTTTACAGACTATTGATACATGGATAAATTTTATTCATAAAAAGAGCAAAGAAATTGTTTTTCAAAACAACGCTGTTGAACTGTATTTCGAAGAAGATGATATTGACATCTTTGTTTCAAAATTATCCAATATTGAAGATTTAGAATATGTTCATTCATTATTTGAACATCCTTGGGGACAACGTGTAGTACGCTTTTACGACCCAGATAAGCACATCGTTGAAGTTGGGGAAAATATGGTTATGGTTGTAAGAAAGTTTATAGACAGTGGTTTATCTGTTCAAGAAACTGCTATCCGAATGGACGTGCCTGTTGATTATGTGCAATCCTGTTTGCCATAGATTATAAGCATAATTGGAAGTATGCACTGGGGTTCATTATCTTTAATTGGGACTTAATATTTAATTTTTGCATAATCTTCTTAATTTTGGTAATTCTAATACCACCAAAACAAGAGGAGGAATTCATATATGGAACTCAAAGGAAGCAAAACAGAACAAAATTTATTGGCAGCATTTGGTGGTGAATCCATGGCAGCCATGAAGTATCAATTTTATGGCAAGCAAGCCAAAAAAGACGGATATGAGCAAATCAAAGGGTATTTTGAAGAAACTGCCTATAACGAAAGAGCACATGCACAAAGAATGTTTCAGTTTTTGAGTGGTGTTGGCACTACAGAAGAAAATTTGCTTGCTGGAGCCAATGGAGAACATGAAGAATGGGCTGATATCTATTCAGAAATGGCGCAGGTTGCAAAGGATGAAGGTTTTGTAGAAATCAGCATTTTCTTCCAAGGAATTGCCAAAATTGAAAAGGATCATGAAGAGCGTTATCGTGAACTGTTGCAGTTGCTCAAAGATGGTAAAGTATTCAAAGGCGATGCCAATACCGTTTGGATTTGTAGACATTGTGGTCATGTGTATGTTGGAGAACAACCACCACAAAAATGTCCTGTTTGCTTGCATCCACAGGCATACTTTGAACGCAAAAAACACAATTATTGAACCATTATGGAAATATAATATTGTTGTAGGGGCGTCCCTGTGTGGGCGCCCGTTAATTAATAGTACATAGGAGAACATCATGAACTACAACAACATAATTGAAGGTAAATTCATCAAACGCATCAATCGTTTTTGTGCCACAGTGGACATAAATGGCGTTACAGAAACGGTACATGTAAAAACAACTGGAAGATGTGAAGAACTGTTTGTGGCAGGTGCAAAGGTCTATTTGGAACCTTCTGATAACCCAAATCGCAAAACGAAATATTCCTTGATTGCAGTCTACAAAGGGGATGTTTTGGTAAATGTAGATTCCCAAGCACCCAATTTTGTTGGTGCAGAAGCCTTGGTAGAAGGACTTCTATTGGAAATTGGAGACGTGGATTTCATCAGACGAGAAATGAAATATGGCGATTCTCGTTTGGATATCTTTTTCATGGCTGGTGAACGAAAAGGGTTTATTGAAATCAAAGGGGTCACCTTGGAAGAAGATGGTGTGGCACGTTTTCCAGATGCACCTACTGTCAGAGGGCGTAAACACCTCCTAGAGCTTGCAAAAGCTGTAGTAGAAGGATATGAGTGCTATGTGCTGTTTGTCATTCAAATGGGCAATACAAGGGTATTTTCGCCACATTGGAACAAAGACAAAGCATTTTCTGAAACATTGGTGGAGGTACAACAAAATGGAGTGGAAATCTTGGCATATGATTGCACTGTTTTGCCAGATACTTTGGAAATCAGAAAGCAGATTCCAGTCCAATTGTAAGTCTTTGACACTAAGGTGAAACTATAGCAATATGGTTTGTCAAATTTTCAGTGTCATTCTGAACACAGTGAAGAATCTTATATTCTATCCAACCCAAAACAGGCATAAACTGATATAAATAGCCTATGGAGGAATGAATATGAAGAAAAGATGGATCTCAATTACAAGCATGGTAACAGTTTGCGTAAGCCTTCTGTTGCCTTTTTCTATTTATGGAGCAGATGGCACTGAAATTGTTTTGGAGTCCAAAAGTGCAGTGCTTATGGATCAAGATACAGGTGAAGTCATGTTTGCAAAGAATGAACACGATTCTATGCCACTGGCAAGTGTGACCAAGATTATGACCATGCTTTTGGCATATGAAGCAGAAGCAAAAGGACAGTTTGGTTGGGAAGATATTGTGACGGTCAGCGAACATGCAGCTGGTATGGGTGGTTCACAAGTCTATTTGGAAGCGGGTGAACAACAAACAGCACACGATATGATGAAATGTATTGCAATTGCTTCAGCAAACGATGCAGCAGTTGCCATGGCTGAATTTGTGGCTGGAAGTGAAGAAGCATTTGTGGTGCAAATGAATGAACGAGCAAGAGAGCTTGGTATGGAGGATACCCAGTTTGTCAATGCCTGTGGTTTGGATGCAGATGGTCACTATAGCAGTGCTTATGACATTGCGCTTATGAGTCGTGAACTGATGAGCAACTTCCCAGAAATCCAAGAATTTACCACCACATGGCAAGATACCATCGTACATAGCACCAAAAGAGGAGATGAAGAATTTGGTTTGACCAATACCAATAAACTCATTCAATGGTATCCAGATACAACAGGTCTCAAAACCGGTTCTACAGGCAATGCATTGTATTGTTTCTCAGGTACAGCAGAACGTGATGATATGCGACTCATTGCCACAATTATGGCAGCACCAGATTACAAAATTCGATTTGAGGAAGCTATGACACTCTTGGATTATGGGTTCAATAATTTTGTGGTAGAAAAAGGATATGAAATAGGTCGTAATATGGGATATGTTTCAGTAGAAAAGGGTTCGTTGGATGAAGTGGAAGCAGTAGTAGCAGAAGAGATATCAGTTCTCTTGCCAAAGGGTGAAACAGGTGAATGGGAAACGAAAATTGACTTGTTGCCAGTTGCAAAAGCACCTATCCAAAAGGATGCCAAAATAGGAGAATTGATTTATTTGCTCAATGGTGAAGAAGTGGGTAGAAGCGATTTGATTGCAGCAAAAGAAGTTGCAAAAGCAAGCCTACAAGAAATATTGGAAAAAATGCTTGTGAATTGGTGCTAGAAGTATTGTACATCAAATGCTTATAATCTGTAGTATCGTTTGTTTTGTAGGCGTGACGTTTCGTCACCCGTTGGAATGTTTGTGAATTAATATTAGGTAGGAATTTATTCACGTTTTAAAGCATTCAGACCTTACTTTTTGACACCAAAAAGTAACAAAAAGTGCCACTACTTCCGAAGCGTGGAGCACGGTTCAAGGGCTTTGCAAGCCCTTAAAAATCCCCTACAAGGTGGAATAGACATGGCTATTGCTATAATTTATGGCTTGAGCGTACTTCCTTCAAGGCTGGTGACGCTTAATCTAATTTATCAAAATAGCAATTTTCTGGATTCCACTTTGCAAGCAAAGGCTGAGTGGAACTCAAAAATTATTTATTCACTACTCACTTTGCTTTTGAAGCAGTAATTAGGAGGTGAGGGGCTTGTCACTCACGGTCTAATCGTAGGATTTACACCACCACACTTTTTACTTTCGGGGGTATTTTTAAAGGGGTCGTGTTAGACCCCTTTAAATCGGGGCTCCACGCCTTCGAAACGAGTGGTGGTTTTGGGGTACCTTTTGCCACCAAAAGGTACGGTCTATAAGTCTTTAACATTTAAATAAATTAAAGGATTGAATTATTATATTTATCTTCTTGCTTCACTACACATTATATAAATAATCTACAAGTTCTTGATTTCTTTACAACAAAAATCCCCCATACATTTGGACAGTAGTCACAAGGACACTTTGTGACCACCCCCTAAAGATTGGGGCGTTAGGCAGACAGTTGCGGCTGTCTGCCTTTTCTTTTGCCTACATTGCGAGTAACATATCGTGCTGCTCGATGATTTCATCGGTGTCAATTTTACAGAATTCCTCAATCGGTTCAATATCAAACTCTTTCTTCACATCACTCAGCATTCCAATGTCACGATAATAAATCCAAATATCCTGTGGCGCTGTGCGAGAATACTTTTCTGCCTTTTCACCAACTACAATCTTCTCAACAAATAGATGCAGTATCTCTGGAGTAAGCTCTGTGAGGTCTGTATATTTTTTTGCCTTTTCGATGAACCTATCCACATTGGTTAGCGAATTTTTTTGCTTTTCAATATCCTCTTTTGCTTTTGGGATATTGATTCTAAGTGATTTTTGTTCTGCTGTGTATTCCTCTGACAGCGTTCTATAATGTTCATCAGGAATACGACCAAGCACATTGTCCTCATAAAGTCTTTTGAAAAGTACAGTTAGTTCAATATCTCTTTTGGTCATGATATCAAGTTCTTTTTGCAATTTATTGATGGTAGCTCTTGTTTCTACGGTGTTTTTCTCGTTGATATGCTTTGTAAACAAGGCTTCATCTTGCCTTGCAAAGTGTGTTACTCGCTTGATGTCATCTAAGATAATTTTATCCAGTATGGTCTGCCTTAGATAATGTGAACTGCATTCCTCTTTTCCATATCGCTTGTAAGTGGAACACATAAAATTATTTTTACTCTCAGCCATTGTATGCGCACGATGCAAATTTAGCATCTTACCACAGTCAGCACAGAAGATAAGACCAGAGTATGGGTTCGGGGTATCCATCTCTTTGACAGAGCGCTTTTTGCTTTGTCTTAGTTGCTGAGCGATATCCCAAACCTCTTTTTTGATGATAGCTTGATGGGTATTTTCAAATCTAAGCCACTCATTTTCAGGTCTGATAATTTGCTTTTTGTTTTTGTATGATGCTGTTGTATGTTGCATACTAACAGTATTTCCGATGTAAGTTTCATCATCTAAGATATTCACGATGCTATTACCACGCCAACGATATGGTCTTGTTGTATCCAATTGATTCGTTTTTGCACCTGTTTTTTGATAATTGTAATTGCTCGGATTGAGTATTTCTTCCTCCGATAGTTGCCTTGCAATTTGGTTTGGACCTCTACCTTCCAAACAGAGATTAAAGATGTACTGCACAATAGATGCTGTTTCTGGGTTAGGTATAATCTGCTTTGGATCATTTTCATCTTTCATATATCCATAGGGAGGCTTGCCTAATCTTTCACCTCGTTCAGCCTGAGCCTTTTTGACTGCACGAATTTTCTTACTACAATCCTTGGCATAAAAATCATTGAACAGATTACGAAATGGTGTAAAATCATTGTCACCATATAGGGTATCCACTGCATCGTTGATTGCAATAAATCTCACTTTGTAGTTCGGGAATGTATGCTCCAAGAGATATCCTGTCTGCAAATAATCCCTGCCTAGTCGGCTCATATCTTTTACGATTAAAGTTTCCACTTGTCCACTTTCAATCATAGACATGATTTCGTTCCACGAAGGTCGGTTGAAATTTGTACCACTGTACCCATCGTCAAATAGAAATTTGCAGTTCTCAAAGCCTTTTTCTTCCGCATATTTTTCTAACATCAATCGCTGATTGCCGATGCTGTTGCTCTCGCCATCTCGGTCATCTTCTTGGCTCAATCGCCCGTAAAGTATTGTATATTTTTTGTCGTTTGCCTTCATTAAAATCCTCCTTTTCGTTTGTGACAAACTAAATACGGTAACACCAACACTACCATATCCAGCCCCAAATATCTATCACCAATACCAACAAGATTTACTTACATAAATCATTCCCTATAATCGTCAGCATTTTCTTTGTTGGTGTAGAGGTAGCAGTAACTGGAAACACAGAATGCACTACAATCCTCTTGCCATCTACATCCATATCACGTTCTATGATGTGGCGAGTGTCATCGCTGTAAACAAAGCTATCTGCAAAAGTTCTTTTGAGATTGCCCACGCTATCACTTTGCCAAATTACTTCCGTTGTTTCATACGCTCCCAATATTTTTGTATCCAAATAATGTCGTGCAACTTCTTTGTCATTTCTCATAATCAATATCCTCCTATTGTCATCGTAAAATCTTGTTCCTGTTCTTCTTCAAATTCCTGTGTGTTTTCTGGCTCTTGTTTCAACTCTTCAATGATAGTATCCAACTCACTAAGTTTTATCTCACCATTTTCAAAGCTATTCATCATCTCAATCAGTGCATATACACCAACAAATGACAGCGCAGTTAGTGCTGCAAGGTCTGCGATTTCAGCAAGCTCATCATCATAGTTTTGTGCCTGTTCAAACTGGTTAAGGGTGTAGAGTATTTCTTTGCCGACTTCTAGCGTGAGTGCTTTTGTAGGCTTAGGTTGTGGTTTGAGTAATTCTTCACGCTCATATTCCCAGCCTGTTTTAATATCAGAAGTACAATCACCTTGTCTAATTTCAAACTCTCGCTCCATATTTTCTTTAAGATATTTCTTGCCATAGAGCTTATCATCTCGGACCTTTTTGCCATTGGGGCCGGTGTAGGTGATTGTTTGTCTGCCATCTTCCCATTTGACTTCATAGCCTTGATTTATCATTTCTGTGATAAAATCATCTTTGCTTTTCGCTTTTTTCATGGCTGTTTCTATGGCGAGACACAGCTGAAACTTCCAACTCGTGCCACGCTCTCTGGCACGTCTTTCGGCTCTGCCCATCGTTTTACTTCTACCATAGGTGTAAGTTTCAAGGGTGCTAAGACCATATTCTTTGCAGATGTTATCAGAAGTTAAGCGCAGTTTTCTAAGTGTATTCGGTGGTTGATGTAGCTTTTTGCCAGTTTCAAAGCTGACTGAATTGATGATAAAATGGCTGTGCAGATGGTCGTTATCCATGTGGGTTGCAATCAAAACCTCAAAATCTTTGTAGTGTTCTTCGGCGAGTTTCATTGCGATTTCGTGTGCCATCTTCGGTGAAATATTTTCATCCTCCTTGAAACTTTGAGTGTAGTGGTAGAATTGCAGTCCATCGGTTTTGTGATAACTTGCCTTGGTGGAGATGAATTCAGCGTAAGCAGTTTCTGGAGTGCAGTTTAATCCAGAGATGAGTTTTATTTCACATTGTTGGTTGTTACTTCGGACTTGATGCTTTGCATCTAAATTTTCACGACTGATACCAGTTTTTTCACGCTGGCATACATAGGCAATCACACCACGAAGGGTGGCTGCCCTTTGAGTTTTGTACTTAACAAAATTGACTGTTGCCATAAAACGCCACCTCCTTACAAACCGATTTTCCATCGTTCTGGATCAAAAACAAAGTTGGAATGCTCCGTTTCAGAACGCAACTGTTCATTTTTATCGTCACATAAATCTGCCAAGACCTCGTGGATTTTTCCCAGTTGTTCTTTGGTTTCCTGCAAATCTATGACTGAAAAATGCCCCATATTAGACCTTGTGGTCAGTTGATTTAGGTTATTGCCTATGCGTTTTAACTCCGTTTGCAGTGGTTTTAAACCATCAATCACTACAATTTCTTTGTTGAAAACAGCGTACCTAATAAAATCTGCTTGGCTCATTTTTGCTTTTTTAGCGAGTATCGCAAGTTGTTTTTTCTCTTTTTCGCTTGCTCTAAAGTTGATAAATTTGTCTTTCAATCACATCACTCCTTATGGTGTTCAAAAGTGGGTTTGGGCTTCTGCCCATTCAGTAGGATTTTGCGACTACACAGGCGCTCTGCTCGCCCCAACCGAGGTTGGGTATTTCACGTCTACACCTCTGCAAATGTCTATACTTTGCATAGTTTTATTACAGAAAATATGAGGTGAGCTACCGTTTCGGTAGTTCGTGGAAACAGGCGGTATTTTTCTGTTTAGGTGTTACTATGCCACCTCTAACATTAAAGCCGCACACAAGGGCAACAATCGGCTCACACGTTCCCAGACACTGCTGACACCTCAGACGGCAAATTATCACCCCCACCCACATCTGTTTCAAGTGTCATATCCGTCATCATGTCATAAGTGAGTGTAAATTCTCGCCTTTCGTAAGTTCGTTTGTCGATGTAGCTAATGCCATTTTTACTAAGTTCAGAAATGTGTTTAATGATTTTCTTTTTCAGTGTTGATGGAGAATAGTCACCATTTAATTTTTCGATTAGTTCAGTTGCTGTACCAGTAAATGAAGTTTCAGATTTTATAAAATCACAGAGAATAGAAATTTCATTAGGGGTTGTAATTTTTTCAACCTCTATTGCTGAAATTGTTTCCCACAAAAAAGTTTCTTTGCTCCATTCCAAATAGATTTCTCGTTGTTCAATATCTCGACCAACGCAAATTAGTTTGGCTGCATTATTTGTTCTTTTCTCTTTCTGCAAAATGAAATTCGTATCGGCACTTCCGCTAATTCCACTTGAACCACTAATCATATTGACAGGATCGTTATCGTGGGTTTTTCGCAAATGATGAATAAGCAGAATAGCAATTTTGTGCTTGTCGGCAATGTTTTTCAGAACATCAATATCATCATAATCACGTTCGTAGACATTTGCATTGGGATTGCTTTTGTCACGAACTTTTTGCAGTGTGTCAATGATAATTAGTCCAGTGTTTTGATGTTCGGCAATGTAATCTTCCACCTGTTTTTCAAGTCCATCACCAATGCGACCACTCATAATTGCAAACTGTAATGTTGGTGGTGCATCATCTGTAATTTTAAATAGCCTGTCTTGAATTCTTGCAAAGCTATCTTCGAGGCACAGATACAATACGTCTGATTTAGTGGTGGTGAATTCCCACAGTTTTTCTCCTTTGGACACTTGTAGCGCAAGCCATAGAGCCAACCACGATTTTCCTATTTTAGGTGAGCCTGCAAGAATATGAAGACCACTGGAGAGTAGTCCATCTACAATAAATTTCAGCGGTGGCATCGGTGTGTGCATTAAAGTTTCAGCGTCTATTGTTTTTAGTTTTTCTTTCATTTTGATTCCCTTTCTTTCAGTATCTGATTGACTTATATTTCCATCTCTGATACAATCATAACAGATATAAATTTTCCTGCAAGAGTTTGGGCAAAAGGTAGGTATGCTTTCAAAACTCTATCGGATACGGAGGCGCTTATGTTTTTAATGAACCATGATTTTTTAGACAGGTTTGATGTGTCGTTTACAAAAAAAGAAAGTATCCTAAGCGGTAAAATCTACCCTTTAGGATACTTTGCGAATTATGTTTTGGAGATGGACAAAAGCATTTTGCGTGAAATTTCAAGAAAAACAGAAACTTTTAAGTACGAATTCAATATTTTCCTATCTACCAGAGATGTGACCTCTGCTGCCTTAGCCAACGAAGCATTGCTATCGCTGTGGTTGCTGATTGCCAAACTGCCTGTGTATCGTTTGGTGTGTGAACACGACAACAAAGTCAATTATTTAATCAGCTATATGCGTGAGCATCCAGACGAGGTCGATGATATGATGACCGCTGGCACTGCACGAAACCAGATGCTAAATTTGTGGCTTTATAACTTAGATAATCTTGTGCCGAGCATTAAGAATTTTATTCAAAAAACAGATTTTATGCTAGAGAACTATTTTGAGAATTTGCCCTCACGAAAGCCAGAAAGTTATGTGCGAGCTTATGGAAAATACAAACGTGACATTGTAAATGGATATGATATTGCAGACCAAGAAGATGAGGATACCACAGAGCTTGATTTGCACCAGTTGACTTTTCCATTTTCATTATCTTTCGCACCCAAACAACACCCAAAAACAAAAGAGGTATTTTTAGCAGAAGTAATTACCTTTGGTACATTGGAAAGTTTTCTATATACTGATTTAATGAAAGCAATGACGGCAGGTAACGTGCCACGCAAGTGTCACAACTGTGGTAAATATTTTCTTGCTGTGGGTGGATATGATACGGTTTATTGCAAACGCATTGCACCAGATGAGAAAACTAAAACTTGCCGAAAGGTTGGCGCTCATAAAAAAGAAAAAGAGAAGAATGGTAGCTCTATGATTCAGAAAGAATATGCCAAAGTTTACAACCGATTAAAGACCAGAAAAAATCGTGGCACTATCTCCATTGATGAGTGGAACGAGAAAGTTTCACTGGCACAGGAGCTGAAGGAAAAAGTTAATGGCGGTGAGATTTCTGATGTGAAATATAAGGCTTTGATGGATAGGATATAGCAAAAAGCTCGTGGATTAATTCTCACGAGCTTTCAATATTTGTTGGATGTTAGATGTCATCTTTCAAGCAGTTTTTTATATCGTCAGAACACAACTCAATGCCAAGTCTTGCGCCTAATTTGAACCCCATAGTAAAGTGGGATACCGAGCTTTCGCCAAGTAGGGTGCCATATGCGGTTTCGTATTTGATGAATAGGTTTTTCAGTTCTCCATCTAAGTTTTTCATAAGGATTTCTTCCAGTTCGGCAACAGTTTCCATAGCTGAATGATAATTTTTATTACCATCGCAGCAGTGACCATTGGGATCAATGTTTCCGAAGTATAGTTCTTCAATGATATTCATCTGTTTGTACCTCCATAGCAAAAGGTGGCTGCACTTCAGTTGATTCTGAAACGTAGCCACCTTGGTTGTAATGTTTTAATTCAGTTGTGATACCAAGACCTAAACGCAAGCCACAGATAAAACTTTCTTCGGTTTGTAGTGTGGTAATCATCATCAGGTTGTCGATGATTTTCAAAACTTTTCTTCTGTCCGCTTTTGAAAGGGTTTGGATTAACTCTTTATGATTTTCTTCAATTTCTGCGTTCAAATCCACTTGAGGACTTGGCTTATAAAAATCCTTGAATAATTTATTTAGTGTTTCCATTGTGATCCTCCAGACATGACAACAGGGATACCAACTCAGATTCGACTTCTGAAATGGTATCCCTGTTTTTGATTAAGTTTAAAGTTTGCAAGACTGTGTGCTTGACGGTCAGCATTAAAATGATGTGGGTCTCATCTGATGGATCGCAGTGCTGATAGTTGAGCCAGAAGTCTTTGAATACTTCGCCATGGATATTGTATTTGTCGCTGCCCACGAACTGTTCGATTGTATAGTTTGCCATTTTGTGTTCCTCCTTTGGTTTTTGTTAAGGAACACAATACCACAAGAGGGGTGGAATAGCTATATGGCATATGAACCATTTTGTTATGTTAAAATCTGAACAGATTATACTTAAACAACTAAATAAATGAACAAATAAAATAACCCTGGACTTTTACGAATGAATATGTTATAATAATATTATTAGTAGGAGCAGGAGGTGCATTATGTTATATGCTTTAGATTTTTTCTGTGGTGCAGGAGGCATGAGCGAAGGTTTACTGCAAGCAGGTTTTCATATTTTATTTTCCAATGATTTGAGCCCAGATGTGCAAAAGACTTATATGAATAGGCATGAACAATTAGGTTTTGTTCAAGATGTAAACACACATTTCCATTGTGGAGATATTTCTAAATTAGATAGTGAATTTGTTTTTGAAAAAATCAACAATCTAACATTTTTTGATGAGAATAACAAACCGCCTGAAAAAATAGATGCTATTTTTGGTGGTCCTCCATGTCAAGGTTTTAGTCGAGCTGGTAAGCGCAGAGTTGATGATCCTAGAAATTTACTTTTCAAAGAATATTTAAGAATTATAAACGAAATCAAGCCTAGATATGTTGTAATGGAAAATGTTCAAGGTTTTAATGACACCAAATTTTATGATTTCGTAGGAACAACGGGAAATCAATATAAAAATGGTATGACTGCACCTGAAATATTGTTAAATGAATTCGATCTAATTGGATATAATGTATTAACCCCACAAATTTTAGATGCTTCTAATTTCGGTGTGCCACAAAAAAGAAAAAGAGCGATTTTTATCGCATATTTAAAAGACGAAAAAATGCCTAAGTATCCAACGCCGACTCACGATAGTAATAGCGCATTAACCGTTGCTGATGCGATAAGCGATTTAATCTTACCTGTTGAAAATCGACCAAAGAAATTAACAAAGTATCAACTTGAATCAAGAAAAGGAAGAACTCCTACTTTGTCTGGATATCCTATTGAACACAGTGGTTTTCAATATAATACTGAATTATCAAATCATCAACATTTGATAATAGAACGATTCTCTCTATTCAAAGAAGGAGAAGATGGTTCAAATGTAAGAAAGCGAATTTTAGAAGAAGGGATAGATCTATCTAATAAGCCCCATATAGTAAAGCATTGTTCTGAAAAATTAAGTCTGGAAAAAGATGAGATTATACGTAAATTCAAAAACAATGATATAGATAATGATATGTTAGATGCTTTACTTACAAAAAAAACAATACGAACACGTCTTTGCAAAAACAGCCCATCTTTAACAGTTGTGACATTGCCAGATGACTATATTTCTCCCTTTGAAGATCGCACATTCTCCGTTCGAGAAATGGCAAGATTGCAGTCTTTTGATGACAGTTTCGAATTTTTAAGCAAGCGTACCACCGGCGGACCAAGAAGGAAGTTAGAAGTCCCACAATATACACAAGTAGGTAATGCGGTACCACCTTTATTGGCAAAAGCTATCGCTCTTGAAATAAAAAAAGCCTTGTTAGGATAGTAATACCCACCATCGAAGCAGGTGGTGGGTATTACCTTTATAGAATGTATTCTGCTGGTTCAGGGAATAGCATATTTATGTGCTTGGGTTTGATTTTAAAAATATAACCATGATCTCTTACTTTTCCATTATCTTTAATATGCATCGTGTAATCCATAGTTATGATGCCAGAATCAAATAAATGTCCAAGTATTGACGCTGTTGGTTTTTTAGTATGCACAACAGAGTCGTATCTGAAAAACTCTTTATCATCTTCAATTTTCGAAGTTGCCTTCACCCAAAAAGTTTCCTTATGTTTTTCTAGGAGTCTATCTCTCAGTAATTTCAAGCTCCATTGGGCTACGTATTCATCAACTCCATCTTTTCTACAGTAGTTAATCAGTAAGTCTTTTTCTACATCTACCCTGAAGAATAAACCTTGTGGATTTGGGCGATTCGCCTCTACAGTACAATAAAGGTTAAAACGACGAGATCCTCTATCTTCACTCCAGTATCCATATTTAGTAATCAGTGTATGGGCAGTCATACCATTACTATTTTTCCAATCAGGTACTTGAGTATATAAATTAACTCTATTAGGTTGACCTTGTTTCTTTCGGGAGCATTTTATTTCGATACCCTTATAATCTGGCTGCTTAGATGCATTTGGTTCTATTCCTAACAAGCTTTCGCACGTCATACCTACACCTGTGTCCCCATGTGTAACCGATTCAACGAAGCCAAGCTGATGGATAATTTTTAATTTTCCTAACAGTTCATTTGCAATCTTGCTATCTTCTTCGGCTAATGAATTTAACACGTCTGCCACAAACATTTTATTTTCAATAGAACGGATCACATCTTCATCAGAAAGGTTAAATACATAAAGTTTTCCTTCTGATGCCACGAAAGCAAGCAAGTTGTTAGGTTTACAATATTTCTTGATACCATTAACCCAAATTCTTGGATCGCCTTGCTTGGTGAGTGGTCGATATAATGAAGTATGAGTTTCTATTTTCTGTTCTGAAGATACTAAGAAAGTCGGACACATAACTTTATGCTCTGGACCTTGTTCTTGTTCAAAAAAATTATGAATACCTTTGATTTCGAGAAAATTTCTCAGCGGCGCAATAGCATCCATTATAGATTTTTTGTATCCCGTAATTGTCGGAACAAGGAAAGATACATCTAACCCTCTGCTCGAAAATATATCAAGTACACTTTCTAGATTTTTATCTGACATTGATAGCATAGTTAATTCTCCTTGCTTAGGTTGGATTATTTATTAATTATTTCATTAGGATTCGGTGCAAATAATTTATCAAATAATATTTGGTTTCTTTTTTTAGCATCAGCTAGTAGCTTAGGATAGGATATCACTTCATAATAGGCATTTCTTTGCGGATGATATCCACAATATCCCATGCCATCTGGCATAAGGCTTAATCCTGCATTTTTACAGTTGCTCTCCATTTTAGGAGACATATCACATATCGCAAAACATCTGAATTGCGTTTTCCCACTGGCACCAAAAGACAGTCCATTAGCACGTTTTTTCTGGCCAGATACGATCTCATCAATATATTTTCCCATTTGATTTAAAGGATTGTCTTTTTGATTATCTGGCTTTTTGAACTCTATTATTGTAATTGTGTTTAAAGGGGCATCATCACCAGAAAATGCAAAAGCTCGGTCAAAAACAGCTATATCAACTTCTTTAGTACTATTGCTATCAATATCAGGCAATGATTTGATTGTTTTGTCTGAAGCGAGGAATTGATGATATGCAAGTCTTTCATCAATTATCCATAGGTTCATTTCCTTAAACGCTACATCATCTGAAGTATGACGCATAGGGCAAATAATTGAATGGATAGCATCTTCTTTTTTAAATTTCCCATTATCTTGAACCGTGAGCGTATCTTCCAATAAATGAAGAATAGATTTTCTTCTAGTAACATACTCTGCCAAACAAGTTTTACTCAGTTCGGTGACTCCAGCCCAATAAGTGTCAAATAATTGTTGGTATGCATCTGGGGTAAGAGAATCTACTTTTCTATTAGCTTCTTCCAGTTCTTGACCTTTGACTTTCAATTCTCTTTCCCATTTTTGAACTTGTTTATGCAGTTCCAACTCTAATTTATCATTTGATAATCCAGATGGTATATAATCATATACTTCCGGATATTGTTTTAATAAGTATCGATAGGTCGGATTTTCATTAGCTACGAAGTTATCAACTTGCTTTTTAGTTTTCTTTTTAATATCTGCTATATAGTCCGATAAATATGCAGTTATAAAGTTAATAGAAACAGAAACTAGGCTATCTTGCCCAGTTCCACTAATTGAAATCTGACCGTTCTTTTCGTCGTAGTTGAAGTTTGTTCTAGAAGCATCAGCAATAGAATCTAAGTATTCACCTGTCAAATATCCGACATAATAAAAACCTACCGGATCATCTGTTGAAATAATTTTCTTGTTTAAATCTGGAATATGCGATTTCAAATCAACAGAATTAACTTCATGCATATCAGCACACAAATGCAATTCGTGCTTAGTTGCGCCCTCTGGTAGTTTCAAATGGTAAATTGTAAAACTATGATCAGATATTTCGAATCGATCCTGAATTAGCGTATCTTTAATTGTTGTGTTGAAATACTGATTGAGGTTAATTGTATCTATTCCATCAGTCAGTATAATTTTAGGGCACATATCAGATATAAAGAATAGTAAACAGTGTTCTATAATTTTCTTTGCGATAACATCTAATTCAACAGGGATTTTATCTTTATATGGTAACAACATATTTTTTAATGTAATTTTAGTTTTGCATTCAATTTCTTCCCCGGATATAAGAGTATTACTGTCAAAATCTATTCCTTGTGTACCAAAATCAAAAGTTCTTTCAAATAAACAATTATTTTCAGAATAAATACTGTGGACATTCACAGCCGCAAAAGCTTTTAACCATAAAAAACGTCCTATCCCTTTACAACCTTTTTTGATTTTAAATGTAGAATATGCTGTGTTAAATGATTTATAATTTTCAGAATTAAAGCCACAGCCATTGTCTGTAACTATAAAAGACTCAATATGTTCTATTTGATTTGGTAAAGAAGTTTGGTATGTGGAATCACTTCTTTGTGCAAAAATAGTGATTTGCCCACAACTTTTATTCGGAGAATCTTCGATAGATTGGATTGAATTTACAATCGTTTCAAAAAGAGGCCAAAGAGCTTTAGACTCGCTGAGTTTAATGCTGTTCAATTGACCTGCAATATCTAGTGTAAAAGCGCTCATAAACTCATCTCCTTAGTTGATAATAGTTTTTTTGAATTCACTACTTCCTCATCAAAACTCAAAATATGATGATTGGCGCAAAAATCAATAATCTCAACTTCCTGAAATTTTGACACTAAATAAAAACAAAACCCAATAAAGTCCAGTAAAATCGGCAAATCTATTGATTTTTCTGGGCTTTTAGTGTATACTATTCTTAGTGGGTATACTCACTAAGAAAGGAGAGCGTATGTACTTTGATTTTACAGTAGAAATACCTGAGAGCAAGGGGAAAATCACAAGGAAAAAGATAAAAGATGTAACGTACATTAATTATGAATATGACCGAATATATAAACCTGAAAAACAATATACGATTCCGAAACGAACTACAATAGGGAGACGATGCGAGGAGGATATTGAAAAAATGTATCCCAATGCAAACTATCTAAAATATTTTCCGGATAAAGAACTACCAGATAAAAAGGATCGTAGTAAAAGAAGTTGTTGTCTTCGGATAGGTTCATATTTGATGATACAGAAGATTATTAAAGACTATGAACTTGATACGATGCTAAAGCGTATCCTTGGTAAAAATGAGGATCTGTTTTTGGATTTAGTTACATACTCTATTATTGCAGAAAATAACGCAGCACAATATTATCCAGACTACGCTTATAACCATCCGCTCTTTACATCTGATATGCATATTTATAGTGATAGTAAAGTATCTGATTTTCTTAGTGAAATCACAATAAATCAAAGTGTTGGATTTCTGAATGAATGGAATGCGTCACGTAATCATAGGGAACAGATTTACATATCGTATGATTCTACTAACATGACCTGTCAGGCAGGTGATATAGATTTGGCAGAGTTTGGACATTCGAAAACGGGGGATGATAAACCGATTATTAATCATGCTATCGCCTACGATAGAACGAATAGAGAGCCTCTGTTTTGTGAGGATTATCCTGGAAGTATAGTTGACATATCTCAACTTCAATACATGCTAGAGAGAGCAAAGGGATATGGATATCGTAAAGTTGGATTTATCTTAGATAGAGGATACTTTAGTAAAGAAAATATTCACTTTATGGATAAGAACAACTATGAGTTTGTAATCATGGTAAAGGGAATGAAGAAGATTGTACAGCCACTTATCCGTCAACATTTAGGTGAGTTTGAAGAAGATAGAAAGACAAGTATTCGAAAATACAAAGTGAATGGAATTACAATAAAAGATTTTTTGTATCCATCTGATGAAAAAGAACGATATTTTCATATTTACTATAGTACTAAGAAACATCTTATGGAAAGAGAACTATTGGAAAACAAAATAGATCAAATGGCACGAACACTGAAAAAGATGGAAGGAAAGCCTGTAACTATAGCAAAGAGTTTCGAGAAATATTTCGATTTAATTTACCACCATCCAGGACAAGAGGATGAACGATTTACAGTAGCAAGAGAAAAAACAGATATAGTCAGTGATGAAATGCGTATGTGTGGGTATTTTTGTATTATTACATCTAAGAAGATGTCAGCGAAAGATGCATTAGAATTATATAAAAGTAGGGATAATTCAGAAAAACTATTTAGTGCTGAGAAGTCATTCCTAGGAAATCGAGGGCTTCGTGTGCAATCGGACGAATCAGCTGAGACGAAGCTTTTCATTGCATTTGTGGCATTAATTATACGTAGCAAGATTTATACTAGCCTCAAAGATGCTGAGGAAGAAAGTGAAACGAAACATAATTTCATGACAGTCCCAGCCGCATTAAAAGAACTGGAAAAGATTGAGATGACAAGGCACTTAGATAATTGCTATCGTCTAGATCACGCAGTAACAAAAACACAAAAAACGATTTTAAAGGCATTTGGAATTGATGCGAATTATATCAAAAGAAAATCAGAAGAAATAGGAGCTGTTTTGGCAGAGTCATAGGAGGATTAGAGAAATGGGAAGACGTAGTATATCGATAGATGAAAAGATAGAACGAGCTAAAGAACATGTATTCAAATGTAAAGATAAATATGATGAAGCACTAGCAGAGTTAGTTGCATTGCAGGAGAAGAAAAGTGATCTGCAAAAACAAGAGTTACTGGAAGCTATGGAGAATAGCACACGAAGTTACGAGGACATTTTGAAGTTTCTTGAAGGTAAATAAACATTAGGTCTGGGACGATTTTGTAAACGTCCTAGACCTATAAATGTTTTAGTGGGTAAATTTCAGGAAGTTGAGAAATAAATACTTTTTGTGTAAGATTATTCGGAGTTGTTTTTCCGTTTTCCCAACGATTTATCGTAGCAAAGCTAACATTAAGTCGTTTTGCCAATTCTTCTTGAGAAATACCCAAAGACACACGTGCAGTTTTAACTTTCTTAGAAAATTCCATATTCACTCACCTCATACTTAAATTATAGCAAGTTGGAATGGCTATACTTAACTAGACAGAAAAGATAAGGTCATGTAAAATAAAACTAATATAAAATAAGGAGATGATTACATGACTAAAAAACGACAACGAAGAGAATTTACAGAAGAATTTAAACAGCAGATGGTTCAATTATATAACAACGGAAAATCGAAAGCAGATATCAATCGTGAATACGATTTAACACCATCGGCACTGAATCGCTGGATACAGCGTTACAATGCTACTGGTTCTACAAAAGAAGCTGATAATCGCACACCAGAAGAAGCTGAACTCATCAAACTTCGTAAAGAGCTACAACAGCTACGAATGGAAAATGACATACTAAAGCAAGCGGCGCTGATATTCGGACGAAAGTAATTGTAATTCGAGCAAATCGACACAAATACTCTATATCAGCCATGTGTAAATGCCTTGAAATCAGCAGGAGTACCTACTATTACGAGGCTTCGTCCAAGAAAGATGATACGGAATTAGAACAAGAAATTGAACGGATTTTTTATGAAAATAAAGAAGTCTACGGAAGTCGTAAAATGAAAAAAGAGCTGAAGAAGTTGGGCAAACAGGTTTCTAGACGCAGAATTTGCCGCATTATGAAACGTTTAGGGCTAATTTCGGTCTATACCGTTGCCAAGTTCAAACCACAAAAGCAACAATGCAATGAGTCGCCAGTAAAAAACGAACTAGCTCGTCAATTTGATAACCAGCCTCCCAATGCAGTAATTGTTGGGGATTTGACGTATGTTCGAGTGAACTATAAATGGAACTATGTTTGTATCTTAATTGATTTATTCAACCGAGAAATCGTTGGATTTAGTGCAGGACTTCACAAAAATGCTCAGTTGGTATATGATGCTTTTGCAACAATCAAAGGGAATTTATCTGAAATCGAGTTGTTCCATACGGATCGAGGCAGCGAGTTTAAAAACTATCTCATTGATGAAATGTTAGATGTGTTTCAGATCAAACGATCCCTCAGCATGAAGGGCTGCCCCTATGATAATGCAGTTGCAGAAGCCAATTTCAAGGTATTCAAAACAGAATTTGTTCGAGGACGAAATTTCGTCAGTTTGGAGCAATTGAAGTTAGAACTTGCAGACTATGTGCATTGGTTCAATAACATACGTTTGCATGGCTCTTTGGATTATAGAACACCAGCCGAATATCGGGTACTGACCTTATAAAAATTGTCCAAAAAAGTGTTGACATTCCAAGTGTTATAACAGGTGTCAATAAAAAAGCTCTCGTTATCCAAAATGGTAACGAGAGCCTTTCGTATTCAGTTTGCCTTACCCCCGTGGTCACAAATTGTCTTTTAGACCACTTGACTTTTGTATAGGGGATACTTTATTTTACATCAAAACATCTTTCATGGAATACAAACCAGCTTCTTTACCAGCCAAATATTTAGCAGCTTTCACAGCGCCAACAGCAAATACTTCTCTGGAAGTTGCTTTGTGGTTGAGTTCAATGATTTCATCACGACCAGCAAAAATCACATCGTGGTCACCTACGATATTACCACCTCTAACACCATGAATACCAATTTCTTTTGGATCTCTTTTTTCACGTGTTTGAGAACGATCGTATACAAAGTGATATTCGTTGTCCATAGCATCGTTGATGGCTTCAGCCAATGCCATAGCAGTACCACTTGGAGAATCAATTTTTTGATTGTGATGTTTTTCAATGATTTCCATATCAAAGTTTGCATCTGAAAGGATTTTAGCAGCTCTTTGTACCAAATCCAAAAGCAAATTCACACCAATGGACATATTTGCAGATTTGAGGACTGCAACACTCTTTGCTGTTTCAGCCAAAGATGCTGTTGTTTCATCAGAAAGAGCAGTGGTACAAACCACAACTGGAATTTGTTTTTCTGTAGAAAACGCAAGCAATGCAGGAACAGCAGTAGCAGTGGAAAAGTCAATGATAACATCAGCATCCACATCGCAAGAAGCACAATCTGCAAATACAGGAAAAGCAGCTTCTGGTTTACGTGGATCGATACCAGCAACCATTTGACAGTTTGGATCATTTGCCACAATTTCAGCAACCACTTGACCCATTTTACCGCCACAACCATGCATAATTATATTTATCATACTATTTACTCCTTATGAGGTTCTCAAATCAAACCGTAGTTTTTCATAGCAGTTTTCAATGTTTCTAAGTTATGATCTTCCATATCGCAAAGTGGCATCACACAACTACCTGCATCATAACCCATCAAATTCACAGCTTGTTTCACTGGAATTGGGTTTACTTCGCAGAACAATGCAGAAATCAACTCAATTGCATCCAATTGCAAGCGTGTTGCTTCTTTTGTGTTGCCTTCCAAGTAGTTCATAACCATATCATGTGTATTTTTTGGTGCAACATTTGCCAAAACAGAGATAACACCTTTGCCACCCAAAGAAAGAATTGGCAAAATTTGGTCATCGTTACCGCTATACAAATCGAAATCATCATCAATCAAAGAAGCGATTTCTGCAACTTGAGAAAGGTTGCCACTTGCTTCTTTGACAGCAACGATATTTTTGATTTTAGACAATTCCAAAACAGTTTTTGGAGCAATGTTACATCCTGTACGTCCAGGAACATTGTACAAAATAATAGGGATTTCAATTGCTTCTGCAATAGCAGTGTAGTGCAAAATCAAACCTTTTTGTGTTGCTTTGTTGTAATATGGAGTGACCAAAAGCACAGCATCAGCACCAGCTTCTTCGCAACCTTTTGCCAAATTGATACCATGAGCAGTGTCATTGCTACCAGCACCAGCAATAACAGGAACACGACCAGCAACTGTTTCAACAGCAAAACGAACACATGAAAGTTGTTCTTCATCAGTCATAATGGAAGCTTCGCCTGTTGTACCACAGATGATGATGGCATCAGACTTGTTTGCAAGTTGGAACTCAATGAGCTCTTTCAATGTTTCAAAATTGATGGAACCATCTGGGTGGAAAGGTGTGATGATCGCAACACCAGAACCTGTAAAAATAGACATAAATACGACCTCCAATTAAATGTTGTTTTGTATAGTTTATGCGTTCATACCGTTGATAATAACTTGAGCAATTTGAACTGCATTTGTTGCAGCACCTTTTCTAATATTGTCGGCAACAACCCAAATGTTGATACCATTTTCCAAACTTTCGTCACGTCTGATACGACCTACAAACACTTCATCTTTGCCAGCAGCAGAAAGTGCAAGAGGGTATTCATTGTTGTAACAATCGTTTTGTACCACCAAACCTTCAGCTTTTTCCAAAACAGCAAGCAAATCGCTCATTTCGAAAGCATTTTCAAATTCGATGTTGATGGATTCACTGTGAGAATCGAAAACAGGAACACGAACTGTGGTAGCAGTTACACGCATATCAGGGTTGTGCAAGATTTTTCTGGTTTCTTCCACCATTTTCATTTCTTCTTTTGTATATCCATTTTCCAAGAACACATCAATGTGTGGCAAACAGTTGCCAGCAATTGGATGAGGGAATTTTTTAGGAGCTTCACCTTTGATACCATTTTCCAAATCTTGCCATCCAGCCAAACCAGCACCACTCACTGCTTGGTATGTAGAATATACCACACGTTTGATTTTATAAGCATCATCCAAAGGTTTGAGCGCTACCATAGCTTGAATGGTGGAGCAGTTTGGATTTGCAATGATGTTTTTGTGCCAGTTGATATCTTCTGGGTTAACTTCAGGAACCACCAATGGAACTTCTGGGTCCATTCTCCATTGGGAGCTGTTGTCGATTACAATACAACCATGTGTAGCAGCAATAGGAGCGAATTTTTCACTTGTGCCACCACCAGCGGAGAACAAAGCAATATCAATTGGTTTATCAAAAGAATTTTCTGTCAATTCTTCTACAATATAATCTTTACCGTTGAACGTAATTGTGGAACCAGCAGAACGACTAGAAGCCATAACATAAAAGTTCTCGATAGGTAATTGACGTTCTTCCAAAACTTTAAGGAAAGTTCTACCTACCATACCAGTTGCACCTACAACAGCTAAATTGATTTTTTTCATTTTCATTTTCCTTCTTTCTTTGCATATTCATTGGTTACATTCAGGCAATACCGCATAACCCTGATTGCAAAATTTGCGAGTTGTGCGGTGTTGCTTTTATAAAATAAAACAATTTTGGATATAAAAAAAGCCGGCAAATGCACCGACAGAAGAAGTACAAATACCATAAAATATTTGTATGTATCTTGTCGTAGCACTCCATTGAATACAATGACAGTTGAGTGGCTCTTAACCAAACAACCAGAAAACACAAGATAGGGCTAGTATTTTCTTCGGCATTTTCACCTTTCTATGGATGGCACTTATCCCTTATGATATTCACCCATGTACTCTTTGCAAAATGCACCTCTACGTATAGAAATATGTATTTACGTTATAGTCTAACATCAGAAGCTGGTTCTGTCAATCATTTATGCAAAATATAGAAAAAATGATATAAAATGCATGGGTATTGGAAATACTAAAACGGGGATGCATGGTGTATACAAGTGAAAAACATATGATTTCTGTTGGAAATACAATGTCAAATGAAATCATATCCCATTGGAAATGCAAGTAAATTGGTTTCTGTACAATTGTATTAAATAGGTAGAAAGAGGTGTAAAAATTGAAAAAAGAAATGACTGAAGCACAAAAAAGAGATTTGCGTATGAAAACAGAAATAGCAAGTGAACTGGGTCTGTTGGAAAAGGTGGAATCTGTTGGCTGGAAGGGGTTAACAGCAAGAGAAACAGGACGCATTGGTGGTATTATGGGGCGTAAAAAGATCAAAGAACGTGAAAAGTTGAAAAAACAAGACGAAACTTCTTGCAATACCCACAAGGAATAGATATAATAGATTGATATGTCCAAATTATAGAAAAGTGGGTGAAAAGATGGACGCATACGAAGTATTTGCAAAAACATACGATACCTTTATGGAAGAAGTGGATTATCCATCTTGGATTGCCCATTTGGAAGCCATTTGGAAGAGGTTTGATGTGCAACCAGAAATGATTTGTGATTTGGGTTGTGGTACAGGCAATGTAGCAATTCCTTTGTTGCAAAAGGGGTATGCTGTCATGGGTGTAGACAATTCAGAAGAAATGTTGACACAAGCAAGGAAAAAAGCAATGGACTTGGAATTGCAGCTACCATTGTTTTGTCAGGATATGGTGGAATTGGATTTGCCTATGTATGTGGATTGTATGATCAGTTTGTGTGATTGTTTGAACTATCTGACAGAAGATGGTGAATTGTTGGAGGCATTTCAAGGAATCAAAGAGAATTTATGTGAAAATGGTTGGTTCATATTCGATATGAATACACCTTATAAATTCAAACATGTGTTGGGAAATCAGACCTATGCAGCAACTACAGAGGATGCAGCATATTTCTGGGAAAATACATTTGATGAAGAAGAAAATATCAATGAATATTATGTCAGCTTCTTTTCCAAACAAGAAGGAAGAGAAACATACGAAAGAGCAGAAGAATATCATTATGAACGAGCATATTCTTTGGAGGAAATTCAAGGTGCATTGACAGAAGCGGGATTTACAGTAAAAGGATTGTATGATGGATATTCCTTTGCACCAATCAAAGAGGATAGCGAACGTTTTGTATTTGTAGTACAGGTCGTGTAAGGAGGAAGTAGAAAGATGAAAGATTATATTGTAAAAGCCACAGCAGGAAATGGTAGCATTCGTGTGATTGCAGCAACCACAAAAGAAATGGTAGAACATGCAAGACAAATTCACAATACAACACCAGTGGCATCAGCAGCTTTGGGTAGAATGTTGACAGCATCTGCAATGATGGGTAGTATGCTCAAAGGTGAAAAGGATTTGTTGACTTTGCAAATCAGAGGAGAAGGTCCTCTTGGTGGTATTGTTGCAACAGCAGATAGCAATTGTAATGTAAAGGGATATGTATTCAATCCAAATGTGGACATTCCTTCTAAATATCCAGGAACATTGGATGTTGCAGGTGCAATTGGCACAGGATTTTTGAGCGTAACCAAGGACATTGGCATGAGAGAACCATATTCTGGACGTATCGAATTGGTTACCAGTGAAATTGCAGAAGACTTGACCTACTACTTTGCACAATCAGAACAAACACCTTCAGCAGTTGGTTTGGGTGTCTTGGTGGAAACAGACAGAACCATTCGTCAAGCAGGCGGTTTCCTTGTACAAGTGATGCCAGGTGCTACAGATGAAATGATTGATACTTTGGAACAACGCATCAATGGACTTCCATATATGAGTGATTTGTTGGATATGGGACGTACACCAGAAGATGTTTTGGATATGTTGTTCTCAGATTTGGATTTGAATATTTTGGAAACAGTGCCATGTGCATATCAGTGTAATTGCTCCAAAGAGCGTGTGGAAAAAGCTTTGATTAGTATTGGAACAGAAGAATTGGAGAAAATTCTTGTAGAAGACAAAAAAGCAGACATGCATTGTCATTTTTGCAATAAAGATTATTCTTTTACAGAGGAAGAATTGAAAGCATTATTGGAAGAAGCAAGTTCATGATAGAAAGTTAAAGATATGGGTAAAAGCCATCTTGATGATATTTTGGGAAACTAAGTAAATTAAGATGGTTTTTTTCATTCTGTTTTATATAAAGTGTATATATTTATTGAAAAAACATTGAAAAAATAGTTGGATATTTTAGAGGATGTTATGAAAATGTAAAATTAATAAACTATAGTTCATTGAAATTTCATTTTTTTTAGATTTGAATATTTTACGGAAAATTTATGCACAAAAATTTTGAAAAAAAATATACATAATGAATAAAAAAACTGAATTTTCCCAAAATAGTCAATATACGTATAATTTGTAAGCAAAATAAATTGTATGCGAAATATCATCTAATTGTTCAGTAAAATCCACACTTTTTGGAGAAGTAGGTGGATTTTGATTTTTCTTTAACAATAATGTATTTGACTACACTTTTTTTCTGTATAAATACCAGTGCAAAATCGTATTGACAAGAGTTGGGAAATCTTTTATGATTTACTATAAGGTGTCTTATCTGAAGGCATAGAAATGAGAATTTACAAAGAGTTTTCTCATGTTTTTCTCATTTTTCTGGATAAGTGGACTTTGGATTTTCAAAGTTTTATTGAGAATCTAAAAAAACATCATTTTTTCTGTTTTCTTTTTTTACCTGACATACTGTTATATATTTAACACTTTGTTGCGATAAATGAAAACAGTAAAAAAGTGGTTTTGAGCATCATAAATATGCAGTTTGAATTCAAATTGTTATGAAAGAGGTGAAAGGAATGGCTTATGAGATTTTAAAAAGCATTGTGGAAGCAGAACTGGAAGCAGAAGAAATGAAAAAGCAAGCTCTGGTGGATGCGGAAACTATGAAAAAAGAAGCAATGCGAAAAACGGATCAAATGCTCAGTGCAATCAAAGAAGAAGGGAAAGCTTTGATGCAAGAGGTGACAATTCAGGCTAGGGAAGAAAGCCAAACCAAAATTCAGGAAATTCGCAAAGATGCAGAAGATGCATGTCAAGCATTGCAAAATGAAAGTGCATTGAAAAAGGAAGCGGCAATTCAAGCAGTAATTGGAAGGGTTGTGGGAACGTATGGCAGTTGTTGAAATGCGTAAGCTTGTTGTAATCGGCTTAAACAACATACGGACTCCTTTCCTACAAGAACTGATGGCACTTGGGGTTGTGCAAATCAATTCCCAAGAAGGTCAAATTGATGATCAGGAGTGGATGCCTGATATCTTTAGAACCAGTAATAGTGCGGATGTATCTCGTTTGGAAGCAGATATTTTACGTGTGCATACTGCATTGGATGCAATCAATCGTTACGATGAAGGCAAAAAACCACTATTTTTGATTCGAGATGAATTTGAAAATGATGCCTTTGATCGTTACATGGACAAAGAAAAAACAGCCATTGAAAGAAATGTGGATACTGCTTTTCTTGCAAACAAAACGATTGTAGAATCCCAAAACGAAATCAATCGTTTGTCTGGTTTGATTGTTGGATTGGAACCGTGGAAAAATTCGGATTTGCCTTTGCAAATTGGAGAAACAGAAACTGTATCTGTTTTGTTTGGAACAACAAATGCAAAAACAAACTTTGCTGAATTGGCAGTGGAGTTACAAGTGGCATCACCTTCTGTTATTGTAGAGCAGGTGAGTGCAGATCCACAGCAAATGTATATCAGTTTCATTTGTTTGAAGGAAGAAAGAGATGCAGCACTAGATGCGTTGCGTAAGTTCTCCTTTAATATGGTAGCACTTTCTGATCACGAAGGTACAGCAGCAGAAGCAATTGGAAACATAGAAAAACAAATTGAAAAATGGGAAACAAAAAAAGCACAAGCAGAAGATGAACTGAAAAGTCTATCTGGTGCAAAAAAATCTATGTCTCATTTGTATGACAGTTTGTGTGTACGTAGAGATAGAGCAAAAATTGTAGGGAATATGGTCAGCACAGAAGAGGTATTTTACTTCGATGGTTGGATGCTTTGGAACACCAGAGATGATGTGGAAGCACTTTTGGAAGAATACGATTGTTACTTCCGCTATGAAAAACCTGCTGAAGACGAAGAACCACCTGTATTCCTAAACAATGGCAACTTTGCAACACCATTTGAAGCCATCACAAGTATGTATAGTTTGCCTTCTAGTAAGGATATTGATCCTACAAAATGGTTGGCACCTTTCTACTTCATATTCTTTGGTATGATGCTCAGTGATGCAGCTTATGGGATTATCATTTCGGTGGTTTGTGCAGTTGCAATCAAAAAATACAAATTAGAAGGATCTTTGTATCGTATGGTAAAAATGTTCTTCTACTGTGGTATATCAACCTTCTTCTGGGGTGCAATGTTTGGTGGATGGTTTGGTGATTTCTTCACTGTGGCAGCAAAACTGTTCTTTGGTGCAGACTTTACAATCCAACCAATTTGGTTCAATCCTTTGGAAGAACCTATGACATTATTGGTATTCTCTTTGATTCTTGGAGCAATTCATTTGTTCGTGGGTATGGGGTTGCAAGCTTCTATCCTCATCAAAGAAGGCAAAAAAGTAGATGCCCTTTGTGACATTGGACTTTGGTATTTGTTGCTCATTGGTTTGGTGCTATATGGTGTTGGTGGTATGGTAACTCCAGCTTTGGGAACCATCGGTATGGTGATGTCCATTGTGGGTGCTGTTGGTATCGTTGCAACAGGTGGTAGAACCAAAAAAGGTATTGTAGGAAAAATTACAGGTGGACTTGGTAGTTTGTATGGTATCACTTCCTATTTGTCAGATGTACTTTCCTATTCCAGACTTTTGGCTTTGGGCTTAGCGACTGGTGTTATTGCACAGGTAATCAATTTGCTTGGTTCCTTGGCAGGCGGTGGCATCACAGGTGCAATTGTTTTGACGATTGCATTCCTATTCGGTACAGTATTTAATATTGCAATCAACATGTTGGGTGCCTTTGTGCATTCTTGTAGATTACAATATGTAGAATTCTTTGGTAAATTTTATACAGGTGGCGGTAAACCTTTTGAGCCATTTGAAAGAAAAACAAAGTATATTAAGATCATTAAGGAGGAAAAAAACAATGGTTGAGAGCTTATTTAGTGGTGAATTTTTGGCATTGGCAGGCGCAGCAGTTGCAGCTCTTGCAGGTATTGGTAGTGCGATTGGTGTAGGTGTTGCTGGGGAAGCAGCAGCAGGTGTTGTATCCGAAGATCCAAACAAATTCGGTCAAGTTTTGCTTTTGCAAGCACTTCCAGGTACACAAGGTATCTATGGTTTGTTGATGGCATTCTTGATTATGAACAAAGTTGGTCTTTTGAGCGGTTCTATGGCTTCTTTGACTATGATCCAAGGTGCTAGTTTGTTTGCAGCAGCTGTTCCAATTGGTTTGGTTGGTATTTTCTCTGGTATTGCACAAGGAAAAGCAGCAGCAGCTGGTATTATGTTGGTTGGTAAAAAACCAAGTGAAATGGCAAAAGGTATGTTGTTTGCAGCGATGGTAGAAACATATGCAGTTTTGGCTTTGCTTGTTTCTTTCTTGATGTACAACAACATTCAAATTTAAGGAAGATAAGGAGGAACAACTCCTATGAAGGATGGCAAAATTATAATTGATAAAATATTGGAAAAATCCCAATCTGATGTTGCAGCAATTCAAAATGCAGCAGCAAAAGAAGTAGAAAAAATCATGGACGTTGCAGATGAAAAAGTCATGAAGGAAAAAATGGATATTTCCAAAATGGCAGATGCAGAAGCAGAAAAAATCAAAGCAAAAGAAATTTCAGCAGCAGAATTGCAAGCAAGACTTCTTTTGTTGGAAACCAAACAAACTTTGATTGCAGACGTCATTGCAGAAGCAGAATCTCGTTTGGAATCTATGGCAGATGCAGAGTATTGCACTGTAATTGGAACTATGTTGGATGCCATTGTCAAAGAAGATGGTGCTGAAATCATCGTTTCCAAAAAAGACAAAACACGTTTGGCAGATGTCATTGCACAAAAGGGCTACATCCTTTCTAATGAAGAAAGAGAAATGGGCAATGGCTTTATTGTAAAAAATGGAGAAGTGGAATATAACTACACATTCCAATCCATTTTGACAGTAGAACAAGAAGAAATTAGACAAATTGCAGCAAAACATTTGTTTTAAGAAAGGGGGATTTTTATGGCAAAGAATAAGATTTACCCCTTTGCAGTTGCCAGTGTTCGCTCTATGGAAAACTCATTGCTTACCAAGCAAAAGTTGATGCAAATTGCAGAAGCAAAAGACATGGAGGAAGCAATCCGTATGTTAGGAGACACTGCATATGGGAAAACACAAATCCGTGATGTCCATTTATATGAACAAATGATTGCGAATCACTTGGAAGAAACTTATGTGGCGGTTGCTGGTTTGATTCCAACAGAAACATTTGTGGATATCTTCTTGTATAAGAATGATTATCATAACATCAAAGTGTTGCTGAAAGAAGAAGTTTCCAAAGTCAATGGCAGACCGTTTCTTGTTCGTGGTGGCACCATTCCTGTAGATAAAATGGCAAAAAACTTGCGTGAACGTAACTATGTGGAGTTGCCAAATATCGATGGTGATGCTGTGGAATTGGCAGTTGCAACCTATGCAAAAACACAAAATGCCAGATACATCGATACCATTTTGGATAAAGCTTGCTTTGCAACTATGGCAAAAGCAGCAGATAAATTGGGCAATGACTATGTATCCAAATATGTGAAAACTTTAATGGATATCACCAATTTGAAAAGCTTGTTGCGTATCAAAAAATTGGAACGTGAAGGTGAAGAATTGGAAGAATGCTACATTCTAGGTGGCAATTTATCTTTGGATCTGTTGTTGCGAGCATTTAGAAGCGAATCTTTCATCCAAGTGTTGAAAGAAACACAATATGGTACACTTTGCGAAGAATATATGGGTCAAGGATTTACTGTCTTTGAAAAAGCATGTGACGATTATTTGATGTCCTATGTCAAAGAAGCAAAATACAAAACATTGACACCAGAACCAGTTATGGCATTTATTTTGGCAAAGGAAACAGAAGCAAAATGCGTGCGTATCATTTTGGCATGTAAACTCCATGATATTGATGTGGAGATCATCAAAGAGAGAGTGAGGGAAAGCTATGTCTAAAGTTGGAATCATTGGCGACAAAGGCAGTGTAATGGGTTTCCTTGCTTTGGGAATTGATATATTTCCTGCTCATGAGGCAGATGAGGTAAAGAAAACCATTCATAAATTGGCAGAACGTGATTATGCAATCATTTATATCACAGAAGAAGCCAGCTTAATGGCACCAGAAAGCATTGCAAAATATAAAGACTTTGAATTGCCAGCCATCATTGTAATTCCTGGTATCACAGGTAGCATGGGTCTTGGTATGAACGAAGTACGTGAATCGGCGAAGCGTGCCATTGGTGCGGATATATTGTTTAGTGAATAATACGATTGTAGGTGAATGAATATATGAAAAAAGGCACGATTGTAAAAGTGTCAGGTCCGCTTGTTGTAGCGGAAGGCATGAGAGATGCAAATATGTTTGACGTGGTTCGTGTATCCGATAGCCATTTGATTGGTGAAATTATCGAAATGCATGGTGACAAAGCGTCTATTCAAGTATATGAAGAAACATCAGGTCTGGGTCCTGGTGAAGAAGTAATTTCCACAGGTATGCCTATGAGTGTTGAATTGGGACCTGGCTTGATTTCCACAATTTATGATGGGATTCAACGTCCTTTGGAAAAAATGTACGAAGCAAGTGGCACTAATATCCGTAAAGGGATTGAAGTACAATCTTTGGATCGTGAAAAAACATGGAAATTTGAACCAAGAAAAACCATTGGCGAAGAAGTGGAAGCTGGCGACGTCATTGGTGTGGTACAAGAAACTCCAATTGTAGAATGTAAAATCATGGTTCCTTTTGGCATCAAAGGTGTGGTCAAAGAAATCTTCATTGGTTCCTTTACTGTAGAAGAAACCGTTTGTGTTATCACAGATGAAAAAGGCAAAGATATCCCTGTTTCTATGATGCAAAAATGGCCAGTTCGTAAAGAAAGACCATACAAAAGAAAACAATCACCAGATTCCCTTTTGACAACGGGTCAACGTGTTGTTGATACCTTCTTCCCAATCACAAAAGGTGGGGTTGCTGCAATTCCTGGACCATTTGGTAGCGGAAAAACAGTAACACAACATCAACTTGCAAAATGGGCAGATGCAGATATCGTTGTTTATATTGGTTGTGGGGAACGTGGCAACGAAATGACAGACGTTTTGCGTGAATTCCCTGAACTGAAAGATCCAAGAACAGGCGAATCTTTGATGCAAAGAACTGTGCTCATTGCAAACACATCTGACATGCCTGTAGCGGCTCGTGAAGCTTCTATCTACACAGGTATCACCATTGCAGAATACTTCCGTGATATGGGCTATAGCGTAGCTTTGATGGCGGATTCCACATCCCGTTGGGCAGAAGCACTTCGTGAAATGAGTGGACGTTTGGAAGAAATGCCTGGTGAAGAAGGATATCCTGCTTACTTGGGTTCTCGTTTGGCACAATTCTATGAAAGAGCTGGTTGTGTTGTTTCTTTGGGTAACGAAGAAAGAGTTGGTACTTTGACAGCAATTGGTGCAGTTTCTCCTCCGGGTGGGGATACTTCTGAACCAGTTTCTCAAGCAACTTTGCGTATCGTTAAAGTATTCTGGGGCTTGGATGCTGCTTTGGCATACAAACGTCACTTCCCAGCAATCAACTGGTTGACCAGCTATTCTTTGTATCAAGATAAAGTAGATGAATGGGCAGATATCAATGTGCATCCAGACTTCTCTGAACATCGTATCGAAGCGATGATGCTCCTTCAAACAGAAGCAGAATTGCAAGAAATTGTGCAGTTGGTTGGTGTGGATTCTTTGTCCCATAGCGATAGAATGATTTTGGAAACATCACGTTCTGTACGTGAAGATTTCTTGCATCAAAACTCTTTCCATGAAGTTGATACCTATGCTTCTTTGCACAAACAATACCGTATGTTGAAATTGATTCTTGATTTCTACCATAAAGGTCAAGAAGCAATCAAAGCTGGTGTTATGATTCAAAAAATTACAAAACTCGATGTAATTGAACGTATTGGACGTGCAAAATATGTGGAAGAATCCAATGTAGACAAAACATATGATGATATTGAAAGAGAAATTGAAGCACAAATCAACGATTTGATGAAAAAGGGGGCAGATGAATTATGATAAAGGAATATAGATCAATTCAGGAAGTTGCTGGCCCTCTTATGTTGGTAACTGGTGTTGAAGGCGTTAAATACGATGAACTTGGTGAAATTGAGTTGTCCAGTGGCGAAACCAGAAGATGTAAGGTTTTGGAAGTGAATGGTGACACTGCTTTGGTACAATTGTTCGAAAGTGCAACTGGTATCAACTTGGCAGAAAGTAAAGTTAGATTCCTTGGCAAAAGTTTGGACTTTGGCGTTTCTCCTGACATTTTGGGACGTGTATTCAGTGGTATGGGTAAACCAATTGATGGTGGCCCAGAAATCATTCCAGAAGACAGACTTGACATCAATGGTGCACCAATTAATCCTGCTGCTCGTGAATATCCAGCGGAATTTATCCAAACTGGTGTTTCTGCAATTGATGGTTTGAATACTTTGGTTCGTGGTCAAAAATTGCCTATTTTCTCTGGTGCTGGTTTGCCACATGCTAACTTGGCAGTACAAATTGCTCGTCAAGCTAAGGTTCGTGGTACCGATTCCAAATTTGCGGTAGTATTTGCTGCCATTGGTATTACCTTTGAAGATGCTGAATTCTTCATCAATGATTTCAAAGCAACTGGTGCGATTGATCGTTCTGTTGTATTTGTAAACTTGGCAAATGACCCTGCTGTAGAACGTGTTTCTACACCTCGTATGGCATTGACTGC
The DNA here is from genome assembly GCA_030067835.1 of Chakrabartyella piscis. Lineage (GTDB taxonomy): Bacteria > Bacillota > Clostridia > Lachnospirales > Anaerotignaceae > Chakrabartyella > Chakrabartyella piscis. The sequence continues at coordinate 1,802,545 of CP092441.1, read as the reverse complement.
TGCAGAATATCTTGCATTTGAACAAGGTATGCACGTTTTGGTTATTATGACAGATATCACAAACTATGCAGATGCGTTGCGTGAAGTTTCTGCTGCGAAAAAAGAAGTTCCAGGACGTCGTGGTTACCCAGGTTATTTGTATACTGACTTGGCAACCATGTATGAAAGAGCTGGACGTATGAAAGGAAAAGATGGTTCCATTACCATGATTCCTATTTTGACCATGCCAGAAGATGACAAAACACATCCAATCCCTGACTTGACTGGTTATATCACAGAAGGTCAAATCATTTTGAGTCGTGATTTGTACAAAAAAGGTATCCAACCACCAATCAATGTATTGCCTTCACTTTCTCGTTTGAAAGATAAAGGTATTGGTGCTGGTAAAACCAGAGAAGATCATGCAGATACTATGAATCAATTGTTTGCTGCTTATTCCAGAGGGAAAGATGCAAAAGAATTGATGGCAATCTTGGGTGAATCTGCTTTGTCTGATATCGATTTGATGTATGCAAAATTTGCAGATGAGTTTGAAAAAGAATATCTTTCTCAAGGCTTCAGAACCGATAGAACCATTGAAGAAACTTTGAAAACTGGCTGGAAATTGTTGCGTATGTTGCCTAAGAGTGAGCTCAAACGTATTCGTGATGAATACTTGGAAAAATATTTAGCAGACGGGGAGTGATGAATATTGGCTAGATTAAACGTCAACCCAACCCGTATGGAAATGACCAGATTGAAACAACAATTGAAAACTGCTACCCGTGGTCACAAATTGTTGAAAGATAAGCTGGATGAATTGATGAAACAATTCTTGAATATTGTTCGAGAAAACAAACGCTTGCGTGAAGAAGCAGAAAAATCATTGGAAGATGCATACCAAAACTTCATCATTGCACAAGCGGTTATGAGTGAAAGTGCCATTGGTGAATCTTTGATGATTCCACGTCAAGCAGTTTCTGTAAAAGTAGGCAAAAAGAACATCATGAGTGTAAATGTACCTGTGTTTGACTTCCAATCAGAAGGTGGCAGTGGTGACATTTATCCATATGGTCTTGCATTTTCTTCAGGGGAAATGGATAGTGCAATGCTTTCTTTTTCCGATGCAATGGAACCTCTTTTGCGTTTGGCGGAAAGTGAGAAAACAGCACAACTTTTGGCACAAGAAATTGAAAAAACCAGACGTCGTGTAAATGCGTTGGAAAACGTTATGATTCCAAATTATCAAGAAACCATCAAGTATATTTCTATGAAATTGGAAGAAAACGATCGAGCAGGTACTACAAGAATGATGAAAGTCAAAGATCTTGTACTCAAAAGAGCAATTGAAGAGAAAAAAAGAAAAGAAGCTGGTGCATAAGCATCGTAAAATACCACTTAGGTTGCTAGGTGGTATTTTTTTGCTAGATTGGATTAAAAATGTATAAAAATCTATAAAAAAACATAAATTACACAAAGATATCAAATTAACATCACAAAAGAATGTAAATATGATATAAATGTGAAATAAACAGAGAATCCATAAAATCAAACAGTGTATCACAATTTGAGATAGCAATATCAGTTTGAAAACATAAGTCATTCTATTTGTATGCAATGCTTTATGTTTTCACACTGCGATTTCTCTGTTTTTTATGATACAATAGACAATAATTAGAGGAGGTTATGCAGTATGGTGAATGGTAAAATTTGTATTATGGTAGTGGATGACGATACAAGAATGGTAAGAGGGATTTCAGATTCTTTGCGTTTTGCTGGATATGAAGTAATGTCAGCAGGCAATGGAGAAGAAGCATTGGAAGTTTTTTATGAACAAGTGGATAAAATTGACTTGATTTTGTTGGATGTCATGATGCCTGTTCGAGATGGCTATTATGTATTGTCTACAATTCGAGATGAACGTCATATGACACCGATTATTATGTTGACAGCAAAAGATGAAGAATATGACCAATTGCGTGGTTTTAGATTGGGTGCAGATGACTACATTGGCAAACCATTTTCCATTTCATTGTTGTTGGCACGTATCGAAGCGGTTATGAAACGCAGTGGCAAATTGGTGGCAGAGGATTTGGTTGTAGGTGGAATTGCCATCAATATTTCCAAAAGAAGCTGTGTCAATGATGGTACAACAATGGAATTGACCAAACGTGAATTTGAGTTGCTATACTTCTTCCTATTGCACCCTTCTTTGATTTTCACAAGAGAACATCTTCTCAATCAAGTATGGGGCTATGATTTTGAAGGGGATAGCAGAACTGTAGATACCCATATCAAACAATTGCGTATCAAATTAGGAGAAAAATCCACATATATCAAAACAGTACATAGAGTCGGATATAAATTCGAGGTATAAATATGGAAATTTCAATCAAAAAGAAACTGTTGTTTACCTTTATTGGCTTGGTGGTATCCATTGCAGTATCACAATCGGTGTTCAACTTCTTTTTCATTACAGATTATTATACATCCTATAAGAAAAATATTATGGAAACTGCATTTGAGGAGTTCAAAGAAGATTACAATGGTGGAATTGAAAGCATTTCTGAAAGAGTCATGTATTTTGAGTCTACGCACAATTTGCAAATCACCATATTCAATGACAATGAGGTGCTATATACCAGTCGCAATACCAGTGACAACGATAGGTATCCTATGCCAGCAGCAAGACCTGTTGAAATGACACAGGAGGATTATGAAGCAGATCCTATGGTAGAAACAGAGTCACCAGAGGAGATGGACAATCCCCAAAGAGGTGTGTTGCGTTTACAGGGTGTGTTTGAATTTGAAGGACAAGAGCACTTTGTTTTGCTTACATTACCTGTGGATTCCATACAAAATAGCATTGGTTTCTTCACCAATTCCAGTGCTGTGATTTCTGCTGTGGTTTTGTTGATTGGGATAGTGATTTCGGTTTTGTTGGCAAAAAGCATCACACAACCCATTGAAGAAATGGAGCAAATTACTTTGAAACTTTCAGAATTGGACTTTTCAGCAAGAACCAATGAGACAGTCAGCACAAAAGAGTTAGCGAGTTTATCCAGTAGCATCAATGTTATGTCCAAACGTTTGGAAACAACTATTTCTGACTTGAATGAAGCCAATATCAAGTTGCAAAAAGATATTGATATGCAGGTGCAAGTGGAGCAAATGCGAAAAGAGTTTATTGCAAATGTATCCCATGAAATGAAAACACCACTGGCATTGTTGCAAATTTATAGCGAAAATTTGAAATATTGTGGCGAAGTGGCAGATCGAGAATACTATTGCGATACCATCATAGAAGAAGTACAATATCTCAACAAAATGGTAAAAAGCATGTTGGAAATTTCTGCAATTGAAAGTGGAATTGAAAAATTGCAATTTGCAGAGTTCTCCATTTCCCATACAGTGGAGCAAATGGCAAGAAAAATGGAACCATTGTATGAAAATTTAAAGGTAACATGGAACATACAGGAGAATATCCTCTACAATGGTGATGAAAAGTATATTGAACAGGCAATGAACAACTTTATCATCAATGGTATTTCACATACAGCTGAAGGTGATAGTATGCAAATTGATTTGGAACAGGTGGAAGATGCAATTCGTTTTTCTGTATACAACCAAGGAAATCTCATCCAAGAGGAAGATATGATTCGACTTTGGGATAGTTTCTACAAATCAGACAAAGCACGCACCAGAACAGCAGAAGGCAATGTTGGTTTGGGTCTACATATCGTAAAAACCATTGTGCAAAAACACGGGGGTCAATGCTTTGTAGAAAACAAAAAAGAGGGTGTATTGTTCACTTTTACTTTGCCAGTGTAAAAAAAATGATTTTAAGAACATCTGAACACAAGATGTTGATGAGAACACATGCGATTTTATGAAATTTTAACAAAAGAACTCAATTTCATCAATATTATATCATAATTAGAGAATATAGTGATACCAATGGAAATTTCGTTTACATGGAAGGAGCGATAATGGTGAAATTGTTGGGCAAAGGAAATAAGGCAGAAAAGCCAAAGAAAGCAGAAATGAATGAAGCACAGTTGCGCTTGCATAAAGCTGCACAAAAAAGAAAAATGAAAGCGGTTGCAGGTGGTGCAGTTGCAGTGGTAGTTGTAGCAGCAGGTGTTATGGGGTATCAGGCAACAACCAGTACAGGTACTAGCACAGTGCAAAATACATACAAAGAAGAAGTGGTAACTCGTGGCGATATCGTTGTTGGGGTAACAGAAGTGGGGACAGCACAATTGGAAGATATCGAAGTTTCCTTTGAATTTGCAGTTGAACTCAAAGAATTGTTTGTAACTGCTGGTGAATATGTCAAAGAAGGCGACATTGTTGCGTATTGCACTTTGCCAGAAGACGAAGATTACGATGATAGCAAATACGATTCTGCTGATGAAGAATACGATTCTTTGGTTTTGGCTTTGAAAACAGCACAGACAGAATATGATAGTGCGGTATTACAAGCAGAAATTGATCGTTTGGAAGCAGCACTTACTTTGCAAAACAACTCTGTGAGTGGTACAAAAGCAGAATACCAAATGGGTTACGATTTGGCTTCTTTGCAATTGACTTATGAATCATTGGAAAAAGAAATTGCAGATTTGGAAAAAGAATTGGCAGATGCAGAAGAAGATCTTGCAGAAGGTTATGATGCAGATGAAGCAATTGAAGAATATGAATACCAAATTGGTAAGTTGGAAAGTAAAATTGCACAGTGCGAAGTGGAGTACAAACATGCTTTGACTTGTACCTATACATATGAATCTGGTGGTACATGGTGTAGTTTCCCTTCTTATAGCCACGATTTGTCTGGTTTGCTCAATTCCATTGAGGGCTACGAAGACGATATTGATGATTACGAACGTTTGATTGAGCTTGCAGAAGAAGATAGCGTTGAAGCAGAAGAAGACTGGATTGATGAAATGGAAGATCTCATCGACGATTTGGAAACAGAAATTTCTTGGAAACAAAAAGAATTGCTTGCAGAAAGCTATTCCATCAGTCTTGCAGAAGCAGAAATCGAAAGCACATACCAAGAAGGTGTATACGTAAGTGATACAGCACAATTGGTATACGAAACAACTTTGTTGCAAATTGACATTGAATTGGAATTGGCAGCTCTTGAAGTGGAACAAGCACAAGAAAACTTGGATGAATTTGAATTTGATGTTTTGGAAGAATTGGTACAAGCACCTTGTGATGGTTATGTTATGACGGTTGCAGATATTGGTGATATCAATGCATACAATGATATCATGACCATTGGTAAAGATGATGCTGTGGAATTGGTTGTCAGCATCGACCAAGAAGATATCAATGATGTGGAATTGGGTATGGATACATTGGTGGTTTTGGACGCATATGAAGAATATGCTTTGCCAGCAACTGTAAGCAAAATTTCTGTATCTCCATCTTCAGGTATTTCCACAACTGTAAGTTACACAGTAACCATCTACTGCGAATTGACAGATTATGATGAAATTGTTGTTTACGAAGGTATGACAGGTAATGTAACCTTTATCCAAGAAGCGGTTAACGATTCCTTGCTCATTTCCAGTAAATGTGTTACCACAGAAAATGGCAAACAAACAGTACTTCGCTTGTTGCCTACAGGTGATATGGAAGTGGTTGAAGTAACAACTGGATTCTCTGATGGATTCGACGTGGAAATCTTATCCGGTTTGGAAGAAGGAGATATCGTATTGCTTGAAAGTGCGGTGGTTCAGAATGCAACTAATTGAGTTACTTCGTTTGGTTCTCATTAACATCAAACAAAATAAGGGGAAGGTTTTTCTAACTTCCCTTGGTATTATTGTAGGGACTGCCACAATCGTAATGGTTATTGCCATTGGTGAAGGTGGTAAGCAAGATGTTGCAGAACAATTCAAAACTTTGAATGCGGGTACCATCACCATTTCCGAAGGGGTTTCTACTTTAGAAGGTGCTATGATGGGTGGCGGTGGCGGTATGCCAATGATGAGTGGCGGTGGTCCTAGTAGTGGTGGCGGTCAATCCAGATCCTCTGGTGGCAGTAGCAGTAGTTCTGCCAGTAGAACAGCTCAGGCTTTGGCTTCTGCAAATGACAACACCTTGACAGAAGAAAATATGGAAGACATTTTGTTCTTTGTACCAAATATCACATCAGCAGCCCTTTCTGCAACAGCAGAACACACTGTAACAGGTGGCGATTTGGAAGATGGCGATGATTACACAGTTGTTGGTACAGAGCCAAATTATGCAACCATCAGCAATTTGAATACAGTTGTTGGTAGTTTTATCACAGAAACAGACTTGGAAACCACAAGTAGATCCGTTGTCATTGGATATTCTGTGGCTTTGGATATGTTTGATAGTTTGGAAGATGCTTATGATGAAAAGATTCAAATTGATGGACGTGACTATGTAATCGATGGTGTTTTGGGACAAATGGGTACCATTGTTGCAGATGTCAACCCAGATGAAGCCATCTATATGGCATATTCCACAGCAGAAAAATATATCTTTGAACGAAACTATAGCCCACAAATCACATTGTTGGCAGCAGATGTTTCCTATGTAGAAGAAATCATTGAAAATATCACAGCAGTTTTGGCACAATCCAACCCAGATACCACATTTACCATTGAAGATGCTGGTGCAACTATGGATGCTGCTATGGAATCTGCAAATACATTGTCTATGCTTTTGATGGCAATTGCTGCAATCGTATTCATTGTTGGTGGTATTGGTATTATGAATGTATTGTTCGTTTCTGTTAAGGAAAGAACAAGAGAAATCGGTATTTTGAAAGCCATTGGTACCAGCAAATTTGATATTTTGATGCTGTTTGTATTGGAAGCAAATACCATTGGTGTCATTGGTGGCGTTTTGGGGGTTCTTGTAAGCTTTGCAGTAATCCCTTTGATGGAATATACAGATATCACTGTGGTTATGTCTTTGGAAGCTGTACTTTTGGCATTGATGTTTGCCATTGTAACAGGAACTATTTTTGGTTTCTATCCAGCTTGGAGAGCATCTAACTTGATTCCAATTCAAGCACTCAATAACGATTAAGGGGTGACAATATGAAGAGAGTATACAAATTGTGTTTGACTCTTGTAATGGTTGCCCTTATGGTGACTGGTTGCGGGTCTACAACAACACAAACAACAGCAACAGCAGAAACAGAAGTTTTAGAAAATACAACAGTTGTCATTGGACGATTGATTGAAGTGGCAGGAAATCAAATCACAGTGCAAATTGGCGAATATGCAACCACTTCTCAAGGAATGGGTGGTGGTATGATGCAAGGTGAAATGTCACAAGGAATGACAGAACAACCAAGCGAAACCACAGAAATGCCTACTGGTGAAATGGTAGAAGGTGGAATGCCAGTACGTGGTGAAATGGGCGAAATGCCTGAAGGTATGTCAGAAAGAGTTGCAACGGGTGAAATGCCTGAAGGTGAAATGCCTGAAGGAATGCAAGAACGTATGTCATCTGGAGAAATGCCAGAAGGCATGTCAGAGCGTATGTCATCTGGTGAAATGCCAGATAGAACTTCAGGTGAAATGCCAGAAGGCATGTCAGAACGTGGTGCTATGGGTGGTCAAATGGCATCTGCATCTACAACAGAAGCCACCACAAATGCAACAACTGCACCTATAGAAGCAACAACCAATACAACTGCACCTACAGAAACAGCTACAACAGAAGCACCTATGTCAAACGCAATGAGCGGTGAAATGCCAGATAGAACTTCAGGTGAAATGCCAGAAGGTATGGGAGATAGATCTGCTGGTGGTATGGGTGAAATGTCTGGAGGTATGTCTGGTGGCGGTGGCATGGGTGATATGGGTAGCATGACAAGCGGTTCCAGTAGCACAAGCTATAGCTCTGTAGAAGAATTGAAAGATGCACTCATCAGCAATGTATACAGTGCTGTAATTCTCAGTGATGTATATGAAGTATATACCATTCCAGTGGGTACACCAATTGATCAATATGGTGTGGAAACCACATTCTTGCAATTGACAGAAAAGTCATATGTAAGCATTGTATTCAATGAAGATGGTGTGATTGTAAGTATGGAAGTATTGGGGGGTTAATATGATTCAGATGAAGCAAATCGTAAAAAGTTACGATGTTGGTGATGAGGTACTGACTGTACTAAAATCCATAGATGTTTCTGTGGCACCAAATGAATTTGTAGCGGTTTTGGGACCTTCTGGTTCTGGTAAATCCACCCTAATGAACATCATTGGTTGTATGGATGAATGGGATTCTGGTGAATATTATTTGGATGGTATCCCAATTCACCAAATGAAGGGTGAAGAATTGACACAAGTTCGTAATGAAAAAATTGGATTTATCTTCCAAAAATACCAATTGATTCCAACATATACAGTCATCCAAAATGTGGTTATGCCTTTGTTGGTGCGTGGATATTCCAAAACAGAAGCAACCATCTTGGCAATGGAAACCATTGAACTCTTGGGTCTAACAGAAAGAATGGGACATAAACCTTCAGAATTATCAGGTGGTCAACAACAGCGTGTGGCAGTAGCACGTGCTTTGGTTGGACATCCGGCAATTTTGCTTGCCGATGAACCAACAGGTGCTTTGGATAGTAAAACAGGTCATGAAGTAATCAACTTGTTCAAAAATCTCCACAAAGCGGGCAATACCATTGTTATGATTACCCATGATGAAAATATTGCAAAACATGCAGATCGTATCATTCGTATTGTGGATGGTAATATCTCATAAGTTCATAAAATTAACATGGAAGCCTATTCAAAATTTGAGTAGGCTTTTTTGTATGCTTGGAAAACGCAATTGTGAAGTGTACTTGTAGGGGAGTCCCTATGTGGGCTCCCGAAATTCAACTTATGGAAACAATCTTTTGTAAAAACATGTATCAAAACCAAGAAAAATGGAGAAACTAGAAGATGGATTTTTGAAAATACAATCATATTTTACGATACAATTAGGGTTGAAATAGTTGTAGAGGTATCAGAGAAAAGGGGGTACATATGGAACTGAAATTTTCAAAACGAAATCAAATTTTAATTGTACGCATACAAGGAGAAATTGATCATCATACATGTGAGCATATGCGTGTAGCAGTGGAACATAATTTTGAAAAAATACGAGGAAAACATATGATATTTGAAATGAGTGGAGTGGATTTCATGGATAGTTCAGGTATTGGTGCAATGATTGGCAGATACAAGGTAGCAAAATGTATGGGTGGTAAAGTGGTCATTGCAAATCCAAATGAACGAGTGGAACAGATATTTCGTATGTCAGCTATGGATCGAATCATTTCTTGCTACCCAAATTTAGAGCAAGCAATTCAACACTTGGAAGGAGGGAAATAAAATGAAATATGAAAATGAATGCGTAACATATTTTGCAGCAAAATCGCAAAATGAATCATTGACTAGGGTTTTGGTGACTTCTTTTTTGGCTACATACGATCCAACAGTATCAGAAATAACAGATGTAAAAACTGCTGTTTCAGAAGCGGTTACCAATGCGATTATTCATGGATACGAAGGACAAGATGGCATGGTGGAACTGTTTTGTGGATATGCAGAGGAAACCATATACATAGAAGTGGCTGATAAAGGTAAAGGAATTGGAGATATCACAAGGGCTATGGAACCACTGTATACATCCAAACCTGAATTGGAACGTTCTGGCATGGGATTTACCATAATGGAAGCCTTTATGGAAGGGATTATGGTTGTCAGTACACCAAATCTTGGCACTAGAGTTTCCATGTACAAAAAATTGAGTAGGGAGTGAGGCGATGGTGTGGAACATACAAAACGACTCATTGAACAGGCGCAACAAGGGAAACCAGAAGCAAAAGAAACACTCATTGTGGAAAATTCTGGTTTGGTTTGGCGTGTGGTACATCGTTTTCAAGGTAGAGGAGTGGAGTCAGAAGATTTATACCAGATAGGAAACATTGGTTTGCTGAAATGCATTGAACGATTTGATTTTTCGTATGATGTGAAGTTTTCTACTTATGCAGTACCAATGATTATTGGAGAAATACAACGATTTTTACGTGATGATGGTAAAATCAAAGTCAGTCGATCGCTGAAAGAATTGGCACAAAAAGCAAAAATTGTAGAAGAAAAATTACAATATGAATGGAATAGAGAAGTCACAGTGGCAGAGTTGGCAAAAGAATTGCAGGTGGATTTGGACATTCTCATACCAGCATTGGAATCCAGACGAGATGTGGAAAGTTTGAATGCACCCATATCTGCTGATGGTGAAGGTACCCTAGAACAATTGATTGTACAGAAGAATGAAGAAGACCAGTTGTGCAACCATTTGCATCTCAAAGAAGTCATTGGGAATTTAGACGAAATGGAGAAACAATTGATATGGATGCGTTATTTTAAGGAGTATACCCAACGAGAAGTGGCAGAAGTTTTAAACATATCACAGGTACAAGTTTCCAGAATTGAGAAACGTATTCTTTTGGGAATGAGAACACATATGAATTGTTAAAAATTGTAAGAAATATGTGGAAAAAATGCATATCATAGTGTATTTCAAGTGAATTTTGGTAGAAATGACATAAAAACAAGGATTTTGTATACAAATTGCTATAAAAGAAGGGTTGACAGGGTGGATGGGATACTTTGATTTAAGCAAAATGTGTAAAAATACTGTGTGAAATGCGATGAGCCTTGTAAGAATACACATAAAATGAATGGTAATTTTGTAGAAAAAATAGAAAGAAAGTAGAAGGAAAGTAAAGGAATCAACACAGATTTATTGACAAAAACAAAGGGTTCATGTAAGATTATTTCATAAAGTGCTTGAAATGTGAGCATTTTGTTAAGGGTATGTAATATAGAATATGGAGGAATGTTTATGAAGAAAATTATGGCTTTGACATTGGCATCTGTACTTGCAGTTTCTATGCTTGCAGGTTGTGGCGGTAGCAGCAGTTCTGCTGATTCCAGTTCCGCAGCAGATAGCAGCAGTGCATCTGTAGAAGAAGGACAAACAGTTTACAACGTATGTAACTTGGTAAATGGTACTTTGGGTGACAAATCTTTCTTTGACTCTGCAGAAGCTGGTTTGGCTGAATTGGCAGCAGCAGGTAGAATCACTTACACAACAATTGAAATGGGTGGTACTACAGAAGATGAACCTAAATGGGAAGGCTACTTGGAAGAAGTTTCTGCATCTGGTGAATATGACGTAATCGTTGTTGGTACTTACCAAATGCCAGACCAATTGAAAAACGTTTCTGAAATGTATCCAGATCAAAAATATGTAATCTATGATGATACATCTTATGAACTTCCAAACGTTGCTAACTTGTATTTCGCACAAAATGATATGGGTTACATGGTTGGTACATTCGCAGCAGCTATGACAACAGAAACAAGCATTGAAGGTATCAATGAAGATGCTGTTATCGGTTTTGTTGGTGGTGTAGATAGCCCTGTAATCAATGACTTCTTGTATGGTTTCATCTTGGGTGCACAATCTGTAAACCCTGATATCAAAATTGACACAAGATACACAAATGACTATGTTGACCCTGCAAAAGGTAAAGAATTGGCAGAATCTATGATCAACGACAACAACTGTGATATCATTTGGGGTGTTTCTGGTAACGCTGGTAACGGTGCTGCAGAAGCTGCTTTGGAAACAGGTAAAGCTTACTTCATCGGTGTTGACTCTGACCAAGAAGCTACATTCTCCGCTGAGTTGGCTGCAATCACATTGACATCTGGTTTGAAAAACATTGGTAGTGGTTTGATCTGGTTCTTCGATCAAATGGACGCTGATGCTGCTCCTTTTGGCGAACACACACTTTTGGGTATTGCTGAAGATGGCGTTGGTATGGTTACAGATAAAAACTATGCTACAATGGCTCCTGATTCTGTAAAAGAATTGGTTGAAGCTGCTATGGCTGGTATTGCTGATGGTTCTATCGATGTTCCTACAGCTATCGGTGATACAACAGACGGTGTTATCACTCTTAGAGAATCTGTAAAACCTTGATGATTCTTGCTTTAAAATGATGTATATGGGGAGCTTCTTGCTCCCCTTTTTTCATATTTCTTGAAGAAAGTTTTTTTGTGTCATTGTACCATTGGCTTTGTGATAGAAAAAAAGGCTTTTTTGAAGATATAAATAACGAAATTATAAAATAACAAATTGATTCAATGTGAGTGGGAAACGGAAAAGGAGGTTGTCCGTTTATGGAAAACAACGAATATGTTGTTCAAATGAAAGGGATTACAAAGGTATATCCCAATGGGGTTGCAGCCAATCAGGGTGTGGATTTCAACGTAAGAAAAGGTGAAATTCATGCACTTATGGGTGAAAATGGTGCAGGTAAATCTACACTTATGAAAATGCTTTTTGGTTTGGAACAACCAACAGAAGGCGAAATCTTTGTCAATGGTGAAAAAGTGCATTTGTCTTCTCCAAATGTTGCAATTGCAAAGGGAATTGGTATGGTACATCAACATTTTATGTTGGTTCCAAGTTTGACGGTTGCAGAAAATATTGTTATGGGTATGGAGCCTAAAAAAGGCTTGTTCATTAACTATAAAGAAGCTGTGCGTTTGACAGAGGAATTTTCCCAAAAATACAATTTGCATGTAGATCCACAAGCAAAAGTGCGTGATATTCCAGTTGGTATGAAACAAAAAGTGGAAATTCTAAAAGCCCTTGTGCGTGGTGCAAAAATTTTGATTTTGGATGAACCAACTGCGGTTTTGACCACACAAGAAACAGAAGAATTGTTCAAAGAATTGGTGCATCTCAAAGAACAAGGCTATACATTGATTTTCATTTCCCATAAACTCAACGAAATCAAACAAATCACAGATCGTTTGACCATTGTACGTGCTGGTAAATCCATGGGTGTCCATGAAACAGCAACCACTTCTAAAGAAGAAATTTCTCGTTTGATGGTAGGACGTGACGTTGTTTTGACTGTAGAAAAAGACAAAGCACAACCAACAGATGTGGTTTTGCGTGTATCTGAATTGGAATATACCAACGATTGGAAAAAGAAAATGTTGGATAAAATTTCTTTTGATGTACGTAAAGGTGAAATTTTGGGTATTGCTGGGGTTGAAGGCAATGGTCAAAAAGAATTGGTGGAAATGCTATTCAATTTGAATATTCCAGATGATGGTGAAGTAACTGTCAATGGTAAAAATGTGATTGGAGTACCACAAAAAGACATTCGTGGCTATGGTGTTTCTTTGATTCCAGAAGATCGTATGGTCTTTGGTATTGCTGGAACAGGTACCATTGAAGAAAATATCATGAGCGATAGATGCTCTGATCAAAAATACAACAAAGGTCCTTTGTTCAATATGAAAGCTATGCACGAAGATAGCGACAAACTCATTGCAGAATACAAAGTGCTTTGCAAATCCAGAAAACAACAAGTGGGTATGCTTTCTGGTGGTAACATCCAAAAAGTAGTTGTTGCACGTGAGTTTTCAGCAGAACCATGTCTCATTATTGCAGACCAACCTACACGTGGTATTGACGTTGGTGCAACAGAATTCATTCGTAAAAAATTGGTAGAGCTCAGTCGTGAAGGTGCAGCAGTGCTTTTGGTTTCAGCAGATTTGAATGAAGTTATGGAACTTTCTGATAGTTTGATGATTATGTACAATGGTAAAATTGCAGCCTATTTTGAAGATACATCTGTTTTGACAGATAGCATGATGGGTGAATATATGCTTGGTTTGAAACAACAAAGCGATGAAGAAGTAAGGAGGGTTATCCATGAGTGATAAAAGAAATATTATGTTTGAGATAGCTCGTGGTTTGATTGCCATTACCATTGCTATCGCTGTTGCGTTTCTCTTGATTTTTGCAAGTTCTGATGATCCAGCATCTGCACTCCAATGTTTGCTCATTAGACCTGTTTGGACAAGTGGAGCACTCAATACAAAATCCATTTTGACCATTTTGGGACGTACCACACCAATGATTTTCACAGGTCTTGCAGTTTGTGTTATGTTCTCTGCAAATCAATTCAACTTGGGTGGTGAAGGTGCTGTAATGGCAGGTGGATTCGTAGCAGCTCTTGTAGGGATATATGTTCCTATGTCTGCTGGTTTGCACGTTGTAGCAAGTGTTTTGATTGGTACCATCACTGGTGGTTTGATTATGATTATTCCAGCTGTGTTGAAAGTGAAATTAAAAGCCAGTGAAATGGTTTCATCACTGATGCTCAATTATGTTGTAATGTACATTGTTTTGCATTTCTTAAACATGAACTTTGCGGATAGATCCAAAGGTGCTACACAAACTTTTCCGATGGAATCTACATCATTGATTGGTAAAATGGTAACAGGAACAGAATTGACTTGGGGATTCCCAGTTGCAATTATCGCTACTATTTTGGTGGCAATCTTCATGTATCGTACTCGTTGGGGCTACACCATTCGTATGATTGGTATTAATGAATCTTTCTCCAAATATTCTGGTATGAAAGTTGGAGCAGTTTTGGTAATTTCCCAAGTAATTGGTGGTGCATTGTCTGGTATGGGTGGTGCAATCGAAGTTTTGGGCAGATATGAAACCTTCCGTTGGCAAGGTTTGCCAGGCTATGGTTGGACAGGTCTTACCGTTGCAATTTTGGCAAAAAACAATCCAATATTGGTTCCATTTGCAGCGTTGTTCATTGCATATTTGGATAGAGGATGCGAATTGATGTCCATTTATGCTGGTGTTCCTGCGGAAATGATTGATATTATCCAAGCAGTTATCTTCTTGTTCTTTGCAGCAGAACAATTTATGGCAAAAACAAAACATAAAATGGTTGTAAAAGGTGCAAAAGAAGAAATGAAACAAATTGAACTTGCAAAAGAAGGAGGGGATCTATAATGTTTGAAACAATTATGAGTATGGTTCTCACTTCTAGTTTTGGGTTTGCAATTCTTCGTATCACTACACCAATTTTATTTGCAGCTTTGGCAGCAGTTGTTGCAGAAAAAGCAGGTGTTTGTAACATTGGTTTGGAAGGGATTATGATGATATCTTCTTTGTTTGGTGTGCTGTTTGCATATTGGACAAATAGTTGGCTGGTTGGTGTCATTGCAGCTGTTGTAGTTGGAACTTTGGTTGCCATGATTATAGCGATTTTTGCCTTGAAATTGAAAACAGATATTATTCTTGCTGGTATTGCCATCAACTTGGTTGGTGGTGGTGGAACCACATTTGCATTGTATATGTTTACAGGTCTGAAAGGCAATACAGCTGGTTTGACAACACCACAAATGTTGACACCAAGAATCAATATTCCATTGATTCAAGATATTCCTGTAATCGGTGAAATTTTCTCAGGGCACTCTATTTTGACTTATGTGGCATTCATTTTGGTTGCAGTGGTTTGGGTTATGTTATACAAAACCTCTTTGGGTCTTAGAATACGTGCTGTTGGAGAAAATTCCCATGCAGCAGATTCCGTTGGTGTAAGTGTTCTCAAAAC
Organism: Chakrabartyella piscis; assembly: GCA_030067835.1. Taxonomy (GTDB): domain Bacteria; phylum Bacillota; class Clostridia; order Lachnospirales; family Anaerotignaceae; genus Chakrabartyella; species Chakrabartyella piscis. Next base: position 1,787,055 of record CP092441.1, on the reverse strand, counting down.
ACAATACATTGCTTTGGCTTTATCTGGTGCACTTTCTGGTTTGGGTGGCGCTTATATGTCTATGTACTATTCCCAAAGTTGGAACACAGGTATTGTTGCTGGTCGTGGTTTTATCGCTTTGGCAGCACAAGCTATGGGTCAAGGGGAACCTATTGGAGCAATGTTCGCTTCCTTGTTCTTCGGTTTTGCAACAGCTTTGAGTACCAAATTGGAAGGTATGCAAGGGTTCTCATCCTATTTGGTTGCATCTATTCCATATGCGGTTACCATCTTAGGTTTGGTGCTTTATGCAATTAGCACCATGAAACGTGTCAAGAAACATAGAGCAAAAACAGAAGCTAAATAAGTAGATTAAGGGGAATCGAAAGGTTTCCCTTATTTTTTACCTTTCACAATATGGTTGATGGCATTTCGTAGGGACAACCCTTGCGGTTGTCCGTATATATAGAAAACAGGAGGAAAATATGAGCAAAATACCCATTATTTTAGATGGCGATCCAGGGCATGACGATGCAATGGCTTGGGTTTTGGCAAATGCCAGTGATAAATTGGACATTCGTGGCATCACATCTTGTTGTGGCAATTCCACAATTGAAAAGACTACATACAACGCACTTAGAGTTTGTGCTTTGATTGGCTTAAAAGTACCAGTTGCAAAAGGTGGCAAAAGACCTTTGCTTGCAGAACCAATGAATGCACCTTCTGTTCATGGAGAATCAGGCTTAGATGGTCCAGAACTTCCAGAACCAGTATTTGATATTGAAGATTTGGATGCACCGTCACTCATTGCAAAATTGGTGGAAGAAAGTGAAGAGCCTATTACTTTGGTGCCAACAGGACCTTTGACCAATATCGCAACATTCTTATTGACATATCCAGAATTGAAACACAAAATCAAACACATTTCCATGATGGGTGGTGGTGTGCAATTTGGGAACTGGACACCAGCAGCAGAATTCAATATTTTAGTTGACCCAGAAGCGGCAGATATCGTATTCAAATCCGGTATTCCTATCACAATGGCTGGTTTGGATGTGACAGAGCAAGCATTGATATTCCCAGAAGATTTTGAACGTATTCGTGCTTTGGGCAATCCAGTAGCGATTATTGTTGCAGAATGGTTGGAGTTCTTCTATGAATTCCATAGAACCATTGGCTATGCAGGGGCACCTGTACACGATGCAGTTGCAGTTGCAAACTTGATTATGCCAGATTTAATGGAAAGTCGTGATTTGTATGTACAAGTGGAAACAACAGGCGATTTCTGTAAAGGTGCAACCATTGCAGATTTCAATAATAAATATGAAAAAGAACCAAATGCCAAAGTCTTGATGGGAATTGATCGTGAAGGATTTGTGGATTTGATGGTGGATATGATTCGTACCTATGGGGAGGTGGCAAAATGAACCGTTTTCCAGTAATTATCGATTGTGATCCAGGTGTGGATGATGTGGCTGCTTTGTTGTTGGCAAGACAAATTGAAACCATGGATTTGAAAGCCATCACCACTGTTTCTGGTAATGTGGAAGTAGAAAAAACCACTGCAAATGCAAAAAAAGCACGTCATGCAATGGGAATTGATGTTCCAATCTTTGCAGGTGCCAAAAAACCAATGTTCCGTGAAGCAAAACATGCATATCATTTCCATGGAGAAGATGGTTTATCTGGTGTGGTATATGAATGCCCAGATTCACCAACAGAAGAAGAAAAAGCTTGGGATGCCATGTATCGAATTGGAAAAGAATCTGGTGGTGAATTGACCATTGTTGCAGTTGGACCCATGACAAATCTAGGACTTGCAATTGCAAAATACAATGACTTTGCTTCTGTGGTGAAACGTGTGGTGATTATGGGTGGTGCTGCCATTGGTGGCAATGTAACCCCTTGTGCAGAGTTCAATATCTATGCAGACCCAGAAGCAGCAGATATCCTATTCCAATCAGGAATTCCTGTGTATATGTGTGGCTTGGATGTAACCATGAAAGCCTATATGACACGTGATGAATTGGAAGAAATCAAAGGAATGAATACACCACAAACAGACTTCTTCTATGATGTAACCAATGAAGGACTCATCAAATATATTGGTTTTGGACATCCAGGTGTTGCAATGCATGATCCAGTGGCGGTGTTGTATGCAGCAGATGATTCCATTTTCAAAACAGAACATGTTGGCATTCGTGTAGAAACCAAAGGGGAATTGACCTTAGGTAAAACTGTAACAGATTTGTACAGTGACAAACAATGGGAACACAATGCATATATTGTCACAGATGTGGATAGAGAAGCATTTATTGCAAAAGTCAAAGAATTGATGGCAAAATATAAATAAGATGTGAAATTTGGTGAAAGGTATGTCATTTGGCATACCTTTTTTGTTATATATAGATATTTGTTTGTTCTTTTTTTTGATTTATGTTGTAAGACTCTTGGTAAAATGGTACAATAATACCAGAATGGAGGCGTAAAAAATGGAAGAAAGAAATGTGGATTTACTGTATAAAGATCTGGTTTCCTTGTTTATGAATTCAGATTTTTTGGATGAATTGGGATTTGCTAAAAAAGATTTGCGTGGACTTTTGCGCAAAGGATATTGGACTGATGGAATCGAAAAGATTATTGCAACGGATATTTTTTCGTGTACAGATATATTGGAATTGTGTAGACCATCTATAGACAGGCTTGGAGAAATGGAGCCAGAAGAAGGTTGGCTTTCTTATATTTATCGCTATTTGTTGAAGGAAATATACCCGCATAGAAAAGATATTGAACTTGCAATGACAGATAGCAAAACAGTGATTTTGTTTCTGGCAGTGTATCGTCTTTTTTTGGAACATGAAAGAAGAATGGTTCCCTTTGAAAAAACGAAAGATTTTGCTTTCTTAACAGAAGAAGAAACCCAAAACACCACATATGCAGTGCAATATCATCAATTTTTATCTGCAATGGACAGACAACACATTTATGAATTGATGCGTATTGGCAAAGAAATTATGCCTTTTGATACCTTGGCACACGTTGCAGGTGTGCACTACATTGCGATGCACATTGCAAGACAAATGGTTGCAGTTGGACTTCCTGTGGATTTGGGGCTCATTTCAGGTGCAGCAGCAGGTCATGATATTGGGAAATATGGTTGTAAAGATACAGAAATCAGAAGAATGCCATATTTGCACTATTATTATACAGATATTTGGTTCTCTAGTCATAACTTGAAGGAAATTGGTCATGTTGCAGCGAACCATTCTACATGGGATTTGGAATTGGAAAACTTACCAGCGGAATCATTGATTTTGATTTACGCTGATTTTCGTGTGAAAACAGAATGCTTTAGAAATGGCAAAGAAGTCATGGGCTTCTATTCCTTGGAAGATTCCTTTAGAGTTATTTTGGATAAATTGGACAATGTGGATGCAGCAAAAGAAAATAGATATCGTCATGTATATTCCAGACTGGTTGACTTTGAAACCTATTTACATGCATTGGGTATCAATACCGATTTGCAAAAAGAAACCATTTCTCATGTGGAACATAAGGAATTGGCATTGTTGAACATTGCAGAAACAGTGGCAGAATTCAAAAACATTGCAGTTTCACACAATATCCATTTGATGCACAAATTGAGTCGTGAAAGCTCCTTTGGTTCCATGTTGGAAGCAGCTAGAAGCACAAGAGATTGGCGTACTTCCAGAGCCTATTTGAATATTTTCTCAGAGTATTTCACCTATATGTCCCAGAAACAAAAACAAATGGCGTTGAATTTCTTATATGAATTTATGGTGCATCGTGAAGGGGATATTCGTAGACAAGCAGGGGATTTACTTGGGAATATCATTGCACATTACGATGTTGCTTATGGAAAAGAATTGCCAACAGATGTGGATATTGTTTTGGATGACACCACAGGTTATGAAGTTTGGGAGAAATATTTGGATAAAATCTTAAATCCAGATCACAAAATGACGTTACAACATAGACGTTGGCTTGGATATTCTTTGAAAAAAGTTGTGGCATCTTTATTGGAAAATTGTAAAGTGGATGCTCGCAAACGTTTCATGGATTGTCTTTTGGAATGCTACAAAAAAATGGAATGGGAAGATGACATTGCCTTTATTTTGATGGACACATTGCCAACGATTCCACAAGAGTTGTTGACAGAAACAGAAAATCAAATCCTATTCCAATTCATGGAAGGACACGCAGAACGTTTGTCTTTGGAAATTCGTGCTGCAATTTTATTGAATCTCAAAGATATGGCACCTTATTTCTTGAGCAATCCAGAAAATACACAATTTGTAAAAAATATCATACAAAAAGTGCCAATCAATGGGAATTATAGCCTAGAATTTTTGATGTATTCCATTGGGGAACTCTATGGTTTGCAAGAACATATGCGTGGTATTTCCTACAAACGTATTTTTGAAGACGATCGTGTGGTTTCAGATATTTTCTTGGAAAACTTGAAGGCTGCAACACCTTGGAAAATCAAAATCATCAATATTGAATTGCTATATGAACGTACAAGACTTGGAAAACCTATGCCAAAACTCCATGTGGCAACTCATCTTTCCAATTTGTTGAAGGTAAGCGAACAAGTAACAGTACGTCACTTTGCGGGTGAAACTTTGGTGCGTTTGGCTCCACTTTTGTCTTGGGATCAACGAAATGAAGTTTCTGTAGAATTGATGAAAGGTTTGGAAATTGGTGGCTACGAATTCTCCAAATACATTCCAGAATATTTTGGCGAATTTATCTTATATTTGCATCCAAAAGAGTTGGACGAAATTATGCGAGATTTGCAAAAACTTCAATGTAGCACCAATGAGCAAATTGCAAGTATCGCACTGAATACCTTTGGTGTTATGATTCGACACTACAAACAATATAGAAGTCGATTCCCAGAATATGTTGCAAGATACGATGCAAGAAGAAAGAAACTTTTGGGTATGATTCTCAGTGGTTTTGCCAGCTACCAAAGCAATTTGAATCGTGAAGCATTTTGGGTTATGGGTCACGAATTGTTTGCTTCCAAAGATTTGACCATGAAAGAAAAAAGAGATATCTTTGCTTTTATTGGTAAAAAATTGGTGACTATGGTGGAAACCAAAGATGAATCGGAATTGGCATTCTTGAATGATACCGTTGGTTGGAATTCCATTTATCGTTTCATTGGGGACTATTTGTTCCAAAACAAAACATTTGCCTTTGCAGAATCCAAAAAGATTGCATTCTTCCCAGGAACATTTGACCCATTCTCATTGGGACATAAGCAAATTGCAAAGGAAATTAGAGATTTGGGCTTTAGTGTATACTTGGCTTTGGATGATTTCTCTTGGTCTAAAAAAACACAACCACATGAAGTGCGTCGTAAAATCTTACATATGTCCATTGCAAATGAGGAAAATATATTCCTTTTCCCAGGAAATATTCCAGTCAATATTGCAAATCCAAGGGACTTGAAGCGTTTGCGTAGCCTATTCCCAGACAAAGAAGTTTATATGGTGGCTGGTAGTGATGTTGTGAAAAATGCATCCTCTTATCATTTGCCTGTTGTGGAAAATTCCATTCAAACATTCCCGCATGTTTTATTTGTTAGAGATGATGGGAAAAACAAACCAGCAGACTATTCTCAAATTGTGAGGGAAGTTTTGGAATTGAAATTACCCAATAATTTTGAGGAAATTAGCTCCACAAGAATCCGTGAAAATATCGATAACAATAGGGATATTTCCAATTTGATTGATACAGTTGCGCAAAACTATATTTACAAAAATAGTTTGTATTTGCGTGAACCACAATACAAAAAACTATTGGAAACCAGATCCATTGAAATACGTATGATTTCCACACAAAGTGAAGCGGTCAATATGCTGTATTATCATGATGAAATTGCAGGTGATATGGTCAAAGAAATGGTAAATGCCATTGCACAAAAGGATGCACGCATGATTGTAGTGGCAGATAAAAATGGTGGTGGTATACCAGAAGGAATTATGGTATATCGTCAAATATCCACATCAGATTTGTACCATGAATTTGAAGATATACAGTTGGCAAGCTACATTCGTGAACATACATCTGGTAAAATTGTGTTGATTACAGCTTGTTTTGCATCTGCCAATTCAAAAATACAAAATATCGAACAAATTCTTTTGACAGAAACCTTGGCAGAGTGTTTGAGTCGTGACTTTACCTATGCAATCTTTAGTCCAAAAAATGTGGAATCAGGTAAAGGTTTTGCAGATACTTTGTTGCGTCAAGGATTCCTAAATATTACAGATCATGGAGAACGTGATATTTATGCTGTAGATATGAAAAATCCAATTACTTTGTATCAGAATGTGGAAACTGCCATCAAAGAACCTTTCAATACAAATGAACGTGTTTTGGAAGTTTTGCAAAATGCACATTATCGTATGCAGGAAGAGTTGTGTAAGTTATTCCCAGGAGAATTGGTGATTTCTTTTGATGCAGGAATCATGCACAATCGCTTGATTGATTTGATTACAAAGGAAAATGAAGTTCCAAGAATCCAAACTCTTGTGAGAAACTTAGGTAAAAAAATGTGTGTACCTTATGGAAAAATTTTGAAAGGTATTGTAATTCCCAATACTGTCACAAAGGTAATGCATACAGAAAAGGTGTTCAATTCAGACATACGTTCTTTCCATATTCAAGAATACCCAGAATATCCACCACTGGATTGTCAAGCAAGAACATTGAAATCCTTCAATAGACCTGTGATTTTGGTGGATGACTTGTTGCACAAAGGATATAGACTCAATGAATTGTATGCTTATTTTGAAGCAGAAGGCGTAGAAGTCAGCAAGATTATTGTTGGTATTTTATCTGGTCGTGGTCACGATTTAATGGAAATCAAGGGCAGCGATGTGAATAGTGCATATTTCATACCATCTCTAAGAGCTTGGTTTGTGGAAAGCTCCATGTATCCATTCATTGGTGGCGATGCTGTTGGTGATACTTCTAATAAAGAACGAAATATGATTGATTCTGTCAACTTGATTTTGCCATATGTTATGCCGGGATTTGTGGGTACTGTTTCCAAACGTGCCATCTACGATTTGTCTATGACTTGTTTGCAAAATACAAAAGATATTTTGACAGTGTTGGAAGAAGAATACCAACGAGAATTTGAAAAGAGTTTGACATTGGATCGTTTGAATGAAGTCATCATTGCACCAAGATGTCCGGATCGTGGCGATTGTGTGAAGTATGATTATCACATTGCAGCATCTGATTACATCAGCAATGACATTGAACGTTTGGTTCGCTTGCAACAATTGATTCAATAAGGGTGAAATAAGGAGATTGCTATGAACTTAATGGATACAGCAAAAGGATATTTGCTTCCTGTGGAATATCCTATTGTACAAACAAAGGGATATTGTAAGTTGACACATGTGGGTCAGCTGTCTGAAATAGAAGGTTTGTTTTGGTTGGATGAAAACAAATTGAATGCTGGAAAACAAACACTTTCCAAAGAAGATATTCTGGATTTGGAACAAAAACTAGTAGAAAAACCAATTACTTTGGTGAATACCAATTGGAAAACCAAAGAAGATTGGAAAGCATACTTAGAAAAAGATGTTTCTGGTAAAAAACGAGTGCATTTGTTGGCACTTGGTGATGTGGGTAGCACTGTTTTGACAGCTCTCAAGTTGTTGGGTGGTGACTGTATTCACACATTGGGTATTTATGATGTGAACGAAAATGTTTGCAAACGTTGGGAAAGTGAATTGAACCAAGCACAATATCCTTGGGAATACGATGCAATGCCAGAAGTGGTGATACTCAAAGAAGAAGAACTTTTTGATTGCGATGTGTTTGTATTCTGTGCATCCAAAGGGATTCCTCCAGTTGGTTCAGAAGTGAAAGATGTACGTATGGTACAATACGAAGCCAATAAAGGAATTGTAGGTCATTTTGCAAAATTGGCACGCAATCATCAATTTGAAGGTTTGTTTGCTGTGGTTTCCGATCCAGTAGACCCTCTTTGCAAAGCTGCTTTTTTGGCAAGCAATGCAGATGAAAATGGAGATTTTGATGGCAAAGGTTTGCGACCAGAACAAATCCAAGGCTATGGCTTGGGTGTTATGAATGCAAGAGCTGCTTATTATGCAAAACAAGATGCAAAATTCACATCTTTCTTAACAGAAGGTAGAGCATTTGGACCACATGGTGGGGATTTGGTGATTGCCAATTCCATCTCAAACTATGACAATACGCTTTCTTTGGAATTGACCAAAATGGCAGTGGAAGCCAATTTGAAAACACGTGATTTGGGCTTCAAACCATATGTAGCGCCAGCCATTTCATCAGCAGCAATTTCTCTACTGTTGACCATTCGTGGAGAGTGGCATTATAGCTCCAATTTCCTAGGTGGCGTGTATATGGGTAGTAAAAATAGAACAACACCTTTTGGTTTGGAAATTGAACATCTTCCAATGCCAGAAGAATTATATGAACGTATCCAACATGCTTTTGTTGGTTTGGAGGCGATTGTGTGAACAAACAACTGACTTTGATTTATCCAAAATGCCAAGATGAAGTGAGAAGCAAACGTCTCAACTCTATTTTGGAGGAGATTTTAAAGGATTATGAAGTGCGTATCATTGACTGCATACAAAATTTGCAAGATGTGCAGAATCAAAGGATTTTATTTGCAATACCAGTAGGAGTTTCTGGAATCAACTTGCAATACTATCGTTTTTTGAAGGAAATGCGTCTGAAAAAAGATATGTTTCTGGGTAGTGTGGGTAGTGTTTTGGTGGATGGAGAAAGTGAATTGTACACCAAATCTGTTGCCAGAGAATTGATGCTCACTGCAAATATGGCAGGGTGTGCATTTCCTGGTAGAGCATTGGTAGAAGGCACCAGTTCTTTGTATAATTTCCATATTCAGGCAAGTAACTTGCATACAGATAATGAAACAGCATACGTTTTGGCAGCGAAGGATTTGTTGAAACGTTTGATGGAATTCAAAGAAGAAAAAAGAGTGAAACCACGTTTGTTGGTGTTGCATGCCAGCAGTCGCAAAACTTCCAATACATTGACTTTGTGGAACGAAATAGAAAAATATTTGCCAAATTGGGAAGTACGTGAAATTTCATTGCAAAATGGTACAGTGATGGATTGTTGCGGGTGCCCTTTTGTCACATGCAAGCATTTTAGCGAAATGGGCAGTTGTTTCTATGGTGGCGTCATCACAGAAGAAATATATCCAGCTATTTTGCGTGCAGATGCATTGATGATTTTGGCACCCAACTACAACGATGCTGTCAGTGCCAATATATCTGCATTTGTCAATCGTTTGACTGCGTTGTTCCGCAAAACTGCATTTTACAACAAAGCCATTTATGCTATTGTCATTTCTGGTTATAGTGGTGGAAATATTGTTGCAGAACAGATTCTTGGTTCTATGAGCATGAATAAAACATTCCGTTTGCCAGCAGAATTTGCAATGATTGAAACTGCAAATGATCCACAAAGCATTATGAAAGTAGAAGGAATTGAAGAACGTATTGTTGCATATGCAGAACGTATGAATGATTTGTTCTTGCGTAAATAAAAGTAACCGTCTTTTCAGCGATGAGAAGGCGGTTTTTGTATATATCTTTTCATATCATCCATACTAAATAAAAAAATTGGAGGTAATCGAAATGATATTATACAATGCGGTGGTACACACCATAAATCAAAACAATGAGATAGCAGAAGCGGTTTTGTTAGAAGGAAACCGAATCACGTTTGTAGGTTCAAACCAAGAAGTTTTGGCACTTGCAAAGAAGAATACACAAAAAATAGATTGCAAAGGAAAAGCACTTTTACCGGGATTCATTGATAGTCATGTGCATCTTTCTATGGGGGATATGATTTGGAGTGGTGTGGATTTATCAAGGGAAGCGGGTGTGCATACCATTTCCGATATACTGGAAAAAATGAAGAAATATGCAAAAAAATATCCAGAAAAGAAATTGCTTGTGGGAAACCAATTGAATCCAATGGCACTGAAAGAAAATAGATATCCAACACGATTTGAATTGGATGCAGTCTTTCCAGATGTGGCAGTATACTTGGGATTTTCCAATGGTCACAATGCAGTGATCAATACAAAATTGATGGAAGAGGTGAATTATTTTGTCAATCCAGAAAAATTTCCAGATGAAGATGTGATTTTGAACCAAGAAGGCAATCCAGATGGTTGTTTCAAAGAAAATGGCTTGCATCCCATACGAGAATATGTCATGCCAAAGCGTACCAAGGCAGAAAGTTTGGAATTGGTCAAAAAAGCGGTTTCTTATTTGCATACAGTGGGAATCACTTCTGTTCATGATGCAGGTGGTATTTGTTCACCTATGTTTTTAGAAGAAATCAGTGAGGAGTTGGATATGCGTATCTATCCAATGCAAATTGGAATTACTGATTGGGATGTGTCCAAAAGTGTTGAAAATTTCAGAAAAGTTGGTACTAGGAAATTCCATTATGGACCACTGAAATTATTTGTAGATGGCAGTGCAGCAGCAGGAACTTGTGCCACAAGAGAACCTCTATCTGACACAGAAGCAGTACATCCATTGACAACACAAATTTTCTGTTTGGAAAAAGCAATGTTGGAAGCAGATGAAGGTCAATGTCAATTCACAGGACATGCTGTAGGAGATAGAGCCATTGAAACCATGTTGAAAGGATATGAACTGGTTGCCAGAGCAGATGGTGATGAAAAGCCAAATGCAAGAAATCGCATTGAACATTGCTTCTTGTGTCCAGATGATTTGTTGGATTGGATTGCAAAACTTGGTGTAATTCCTACGTTCAATCCTGCTTTTTTACCCATTTGGGGTGAAGCATATCGTGTGCATTATGGAGAAAGGTGCAATCGCATCATACCCATACAAGCAGCATTGGACAGAAAAATTATGTGTACCATTGCATCAGATTGGCCTTGTATTCAAAATGCAAGTCCTTTGAAAGGGATAGCCAGTGCCATGAATCGTAAAATCAATGAATGGGATCGATTGGGTGTTGCACAGGGGATTTCATTGGAAGATGCACTTCGTTGTATCACCTTCAATGGTGCCTATGCAGAATATAAAGAAAGGGATAAGGGTTCTTTGGAAGTAGGAAAATGGGCAGATTTGGTTCTGTTGGATTCCAAATTTGAGGATAAAACACCAGAAGAAATTGGAGATATGCAAGTGGATATGACCATTTTTGATGGGAAGATTGTGTATCAAAGAAAATAAAATAATAAGGCGTATCGTTCACAAATTAAGATGAATGTATACGCCTGTTTTATTTGTATGCTTATTTTGTGTAGTAACGTTTGGCTTGTAGGGGTGACGTTTCGTTACCCGTTGGTTACAATTACACATTTATGTTTGGTGATACCACGTAAAATATAAACAACCCTTATTTCATAGCATCCAATTTCACAAATGCTTCCAGTGCCACTAAAATTTCATTTCGTTCACCTTGCATAGCCAGACCTTCACCAGCAACATAATCTCCAATGCTATCGGCAGTATCTTCATCAGGAGCAACTACATTATTCAAAATAGAAGCGGCTTTCACACCACGCAAATGACCAATGACAAACAAAGAAGCGGTTTCCATATCACAGCCCAAAACGCCTTTTTTAGACCAATAAGCATCAATAGATTCTTCTTCATCTGTGTAGAAACTATCATGACTTCTGGCGATTCCCACATGATGTGGCAAGTTGTTTTCTTTTGCCGCTTCCATACAGAAGAACAACATATTTGCATCTGGCACAGCAGGAAATTCAGCAGGCATATATGTTTTGGAAGCACCATCATCACAAACAGCACCATTTACCAAAATAATATCACCAAGCTTGATTTGTGGTTGCAAACCACCACAGCTACCAATGCGAATCATGGCTTCGATACCAATCAGCTTCAATTCTTCCACGGCAATTCCAGTGGATGCACCACCCATACCCGTGGAAATGGCAAGAATTTTCACACCTTTATAGTATCCTGTTAAGCTACGATATTCTCTATTGAACATAATTTCTTGGACATCGTCTAAAAATGGAGCAATGCGATCCAAACGAGCAGGATCACCTGGCATAATGGCATATTTCACACCATGGGAATCGTCAAGCTGAATATGTGGTTGCAAATTAGACATAGAAAAACCTCCTTAATTATTCGATATGATATCTTTTACTCTATCGTATTTTCTATAAAAAAGCAAATAATATTCAAAAAGCAAAGGAATAGGATTTGATAGAAAAGCAGTTCTATGGTATGATACCTTTAGGTATCTCAGACTGTCAAAAAGCCAAAAGTCTTTTTTCTTTTAGCGTCGCAGACTTTCATCCGCAGACGGAATCGCATTTCGTCGAGGACAAAAGCGATTTCTAGATGCTTCGTAGAAACATTTGTACGAGGAAATCGGCTTTTTACCTATGTCTACAACTTGAAATCCTGATTTCAAGTTAGCGTGTCGACTTTTTCGACACGCAGTGATACCTTTAGATATCTTTGTAAAATGAAAATAGGAGGCAATATGATTTATTTTGTAATTTTGGCAATAGCTGGTTTGTTGCAAGGAATGATGGTTTCTTTCAATGGACAATTGAGTACATATTATAGTTTGTTTACTGTTTGTTTCTTTGTGCATTTCATTGCAGCGGTGCTTTTGTTGATTTATGTAAAAGCCCAAGGAAAAGACGATTTTGATTTTCGAGGAGCACCAAAATATGTTTATATTGTAGGGATTATGGGCTTGATTATTGTAACCACAAGCAGTTGGTGTACTGTGGCAGTTGGTGCAACCGCAATGCTCAGTTTATCGGTTGTGGGTCAGCTGATTTCATCTGCAATCATTGACCACAATGGTTGGTTTGGACTCAAACAAAAGAAATTTCAATTGAAACAATTACCAAGTTATATGTTGGTTATTGCAGGCGTACTTTTGGTGGTTTGTTTTTGATTTGGAGGATAAAAATGATTTATTATATCGTAGCAGTTTGTAGTGGAATGCTCAGTTCCATGAGCAATATGGTGAATACCAAGGCTGGTGAATGTTTTGGTGCAACAAAAGGGTCCCTCATCAACTATTGGGGTGCCAGTGTAGCATCTTTGATTTTGATTTTTGCAACAGGCAATGGTTCTGATTTCACATTGAGTTATATGAAAACAGTACCACCTTTGTTCTATTTGGGTAGTGTTTGTGGTTTGGTGGCTTTGGTTTTGCTTGTCATTGGCACACAAAAGAAAGGGTCATCTGCATCCACCATTTTGTTGTTGTTTGGACAGCTTTTGGCAACCATCATTTTGGATTATCTTTTCTTTGGAAAATTCCACATTGCCAGATTGCTTGGGATTTTCTTGATTCTAGTGGGTGTATCTTGGAAAGAAAAAATTATGAATGGTATCAAACAGGAAGAAGAAAAGGAGTTGGCATAATTGAAAATTTTGAATTTTGGCTCTATGAACATTGATTATGTATACCAAGTGGATCATTTTGTGTCGGCTGGTGAAACCTTATCTTCTTCAGAATTGTTCATCAATAGTGGTGGCAAAGGTTTGAACCAATCCATTGCAGCAGCAAAAGCAGGAAATATAGTGTACCATGCAGGTTATTTGGGCAAAGAAGGTACATTTTTAAAGGATAAATTGGCAGAAAATCAAGTGGATGTATCCAATATATCCTTTGTGGAAAGTAGTTGTGGACACGCCATCATTCAAGTGGATGGTGCTGGTCAAAACTGTATTTTGTTGTATGGTGGAACCAATCAAATTTTGACAAAAGAATATATCAATTCTGTTTTGGATGTTTTTGGAAACGAAGGCTTGGTGTTGTTGCAAAACGAAACCAATTTGGTTGGGTATATCATTGAAGAAGCACATAAAAGAGGACTTTTGGTGGTGCTCAATGCAGCACCTATGGATGCAAAAGTATTGGAATATCCATTAGATTTGTTGGATTGGTTGTTTGTCAATGAAGTAGAAGGTGCACAAATTGCAGGTTGTGCAATAGAAGAAGAAATCATTGGTGTTTTGCAAGAAAAATATCCAAATGTGAATGTGCTTTTGACTTTGGGTAGTCGTGGTGCCATCTGTGCCACAAATGGTAAACGATATCAAATTCCATGTCATAAGGTTTCGGTTGTGGATACCACAGCAGCTGGAGATACCTTCTGTGGCTACTTCACATATGGTGTGTTGCATGATATGGAAATTTCAGAAGCGTTGCAATTGGCAACTACAGCCAGTGCTTTGGCAATTGGTAAAAAAGGTGCATCTGACTCTGTTCCTAGCAAAGAAGAAGTGGACGCAGTGATGGCAAATCAAGAACTACCAATATTAGAAGTGAAAATTTTGGATTGATATAGGAGGATTTGAAATGGAAAAGGTATTGTACATCAATTGTTGTATCCGTGAAAATGAGTCTCGTAGCAAAGAATTGGCAGATTGTTTTTTGGATGCCATAAAAGATAGATATGAAATCACAGAATTGAACTTAATGCAAGAAAATCTATCCTATATGATGGGTGATTTCTTTGAAGAAAGACAAGTATTGTTGGAAAAAGATGATAAAACACATCCACGTTTTGACTATGCACATGCATTTGCAAGCTATGATAAAATCGTAGTAGCAGCACCATTTTGGGATTTGAGCTTTCCAGCATTGTTGAAGGTATACATTGAAAATATCTGTGTAGATGGCATTACCTTTGGTTGTGATGAAACAGGTATGTTTGGCTTGTGTAAAGCAACAAAAATGGTATTTTTAACTTCCAGAGGTGGATTCTTCAACGATTCCCCAATGGAAATGGGTTCTTTGTATCTGAAAACCATGTGTCAATTCTTTGGCATTGATGCATATGTTTGTGTGGCAGCAGATGGTTTGGATACAGGAGCAAGACCTGTTGTAGACATTATGAATGATGCAAAAAAAGAAGCGCTTGCAGTTGCAAAGGACTTTTAAATAATAGAAAAATGTGTAGGCTGTTGATTATTTCAATAGCCTTTTGCTATATAAAATTGAGGTGACAACATGAAACTGATGCATTTAGGGGATTTGCATATTGGAAAACGTGTACACGAATTTTCGATGCTAGAAGACCAAACATATATCTTGAACCAAATTTTAGATATGGTGGATACAGAACAACCAGATTGTGTGCTCATTGCAGGTGATGTATATGACAAACCCATACCGCCGGCAGAAGCAACCAAACTTTTGGATACTTTTTTGACAGAGCTGGTGAAACGAAAAGTAGCTGTTTTTCTCATATCTGGAAATCATGATTCTGCCACACGTTTGGATTTTGGTAGCCGTTTGTTGGAAGATAGAGAATTGTATATTGCCGGTACATTCCAAGGGGAATTGCAACACATTGTCAAAGAAGATGCATTTGGAGAAGTGCATTTCTATTTGCTTCCATTTGTAAAACCAGCTATAGTTGCATCCTATTTCCCAGAAGATGCAGTGGTTTCCTATCAAGATGGCATTCAAACAGTGGTCAAACATACGAAAATTGACGAAACCAAGCGTAATGTCATTGTATCCCATCAATTTGTCACATGGAAAGGTATTGCAGAAGAAAGCGATTCTGAAACAGTATCTTTAGGTAGCATTGACCATGTGGATGCAACGGTATTCTTTCCATTTGATTACACAGCACTGGGACATTTGCATAGTCCCCAAAGAATTGGCAAAGATACCATTCGTTATGCAGGTTCACCATTGGCATATTCCTTTTCTGAAATCAGACGTGGTAAATCTGTAACGCTAGTGGATTTGCAAGAAAAAGGAAATATAGATATCAAACAAATTCCACTAGAACCATTGCATCCATTGGGAGAACTCTGTGGTGGTTTAGAAGAATTGTTGGAAGAAGGTAGAAAAAATGGTGGTTCCAATGATTATATGCGTGTGGTTTTGACCGATGAAAAGATGCATTATGACCCACTTGGAAAGCTGAGAAATATCTATCCCAATATTATGACTTTGGACATTATGAATACAGGTGGCAAAGGTATCCAATTGGAAAAATTCACCTTGGAGAAAAACAAACCAGAAGATATGTTTGCAGATTTTTTCTTGCAACAAACCAACAAAGAATTGGATGATACCCAACGTGTATTGGTGCAAAAGATTTGGCAAAACTTAGGAGGTGATGGCAGATGAAACCAAAATTCTTAAAAATATCTGCTTTTGGACCCTTTGGGAATATGGTGAAAGTGGATTTTGAGAAAATAGGTAGCAGTGGATTGTTCCTCATCAGTGGTGATACGGGTGCTGGTAAAACCACTATTTTTGATGCCATTTGCTTTGCATTTTATGGAGAAGCCAGTGGTTCTGTACGCAGTACCGATGGTGTCAGAAGTCATTTTGCAATAGCAGATACAAAAACCTTTGTGGAATTGGAATTTACCCATAAAGGAGATACCTATAAAATCACCAGAAGTCCATCTTATGCCAGAGCAAAGAAAAATGGTGATGGCATGACAACAGTGCCAGCAGAAGCAACTTTATCCAAAGATGGAATGGTTTTGTCTGATGGCAATACACCTGTCAAAAATGCAGTAACAGAATTGCTTGGTTTGGATGCAAAACAGTTCAAACAAATTTCTATGATTGCACAAGGTGAATTCTTGGAGTTATTACATGCAGATAGTAGCAAACGTGGATTGATTTTCCGTAAAATATTCCACACAGATTTGTTTTCAGAATTCCAACAATTGCTCAAAGAACAAGAAAAAGAAGCAAGAATTGCCTTTGAAGATAGCGGAAAATTTTTGTTGCAATATATGAATCAATTGGATGAAGATGTGGTTGCAAAGGATGCTTTGTATGATGTGGATACATTTTTGGTGAAACAAAAGGGCATTTTGTTCCAATCACAAAAAGACTTTGCTGGAATCGAAGGTAAATGGAAGCAATCACAAGAGGAAAGCAGTTCTTTGAAGGAAGAAATTGCAAAAGGGGAATTGATCAATCGTCAAATTGTGACTTTGAAACAAACCAAAGAAGACTTGATTGCTTTGGAGCAACAAGAAGAAGTGAAATTGGTTGAAATGAAAGGGTTACAATTGCAAAGAAAGGCTTTGGACTATATTGCACCCATTGCAAATGAAAAGAATCGAATCCAATTGCAGCTGGAAATTGCTACAAAAGAAGTGGAAACATATGAAAAATCCATTGCTGTTTTGACACCTGTGTTCCAAGAAAAAGAGAAGGAAAAAGAACGTTTGGAAGAAACGAAGGTGGCTTTGGATGGAGAGCGTATTCGCTTGCAAAAATTAGAAGAACATTTGCAATTGTTTGATGAAAAAGAATTGGTAGAAACAAATCTTGCAAAAAATCGTGCATTTTTGGAAAATATTGAGCAAAAGAAACAAGAAATCCAAAGGGATATGGAACAAAAAAGCAAGGGCATTGAAGCAGCACAAAAACAAGTACAAGAAAAAAGTAAATTGGAACGTGAACAATTGATTTTGCAACAAAAAATGGAGAAAGAGCAAGAACGCAAAGTAAAATTAGATGGATTGCTTTTGGACCAAAAAAAATTAGAGCAAGAAATCAATAAATTAAATGCAATGCGTAGAGAATATAAGCAAGTGGAACAAAAGTATCAAGAAATTGAGAAAATGCGTGAACAGGTTGAAATTGCATATTTAGGTGCACAAGCAGGGAATTTGGCAGAAAACTTGATAGAAGGAGATGCATGTCCTGTTTGTGGTTCTTTGCATCATCCCAATATTGCAAAAATTCCAGACGAAGCACCAACAAAAGAAACTTGGGAAAAATGGAAGAAGAAAGAAGCAGAAGCTTTTAGCCAACAAGAAAAAATACGAACAGAAGGCAAAGCACAAAGCACAATTTGTAGTGCCATCAAGGAAAGACTGGAAGCAGATTGCAGTGTAGAACAAATTCAAATTACAGAAATAGCAGAAACAATTGCTACATGGCAAAATGGATATGCTATCCTAGAACAAAACAAAAAAGAGTTGCAAACACAACAAATTGCATTGCAAGAATTGGAAGCTACAATAGAAAAAGATATGACAGCACTGGAAAATTACAAAAGCTTTTTGGAAATTACAGTGCAAGAACAAAAAAATATTGCATCTGTTGTTCATGGATTGCAAGGTGAATGGAAAGGGTTCCAAAATCGACTTGGAGACACCAAAAAAGAAGATATGGAACGTAATATTGCAAGCCTAAAACGCTATATCGAACAAGAAGACAAAGATAGAGCTTGGATTGTACAGTTATGGCAACAGAAAAAAGAAGAATTGTCTGAACAACAGACGATGCTAGTAGAAAAGAAACGTCAGAAACAAGAATTACAAGGTAATCTCAACAAAAAAACAAAAGAACTTGCTTTGGAGCTAGAAAAACAAGGGTTTGTCAATCCAGAAGCATATAAATCCAATTTGCCAGAAAGTAGAATGATTTTGGAAACAATGGAATCTGAAAATAGAGGATATTTCACAAAACTAGAAAACACAAAAGAGTTGTTCCAAGCAGCAAAAAAAGGTGTTGGCGAAGAAGCAGTTGTTGTGGATTTGGTGGCTTTGCAAGAAAAAGAACAGACCATCACCAATCAGCTGATGGAATTGGAAGTGCAAAAATTGGAACGTGGCAAAACCATAGCCATTTTGCAACAACTATTGGAAAAAGCAGAAGAACAATGGAAATTCAGACAAAAAGCAGAAGCTATCTACTTGCCAATAGCAGAGTTATCCAAAGCAGCCAATGGTGATTTACAGGGCATTGGTGCATTGAAAATCACATTTGAAGTCTATGTGCAAATGTTTTATTTTGACCAGATTTTGCAAGCAGCCAACCAAAGGCTCCATGATATGACTGCTGGTAGATATGCTTTGGTACGTGCAGAAGGTACAAGGGATAAGAGAAGCCAAACGGGTCTGGATATGGAAGTCATCGACTACTACACAGGAACCACACGTTCTGTCAAATCGTTGTCTGGTGGTGAATCTTTCAAAGCATCTTTGTCACTGGCACTTGGGCTTGCAGATGTCATCCAAATGTATGCTGGTGGTGTGGATATCGAAACCATGTTTATTGACGAAGGATTCGGCTCTTTGGATGAAAACTCCAGAGAACAAGCCATTGAAGTATTGCAACGTTTGTCAGATGGGAAGCGTTTGGTGGGTATTGTATCCCATGTTTCTGAGTTAAAAGAAAGCATAGAAAAGAAAATTTTAGTGCAAAAAAGCACAAATGGTAGTAAAATACAAATAGGGTGATTGTATGATGAAAAGCAACAAAAAGGAGATGTAGTATGAAGGGGTTTGCAAGCGAATTTAAAACATTTATTACAAGGGGTAATGTCATTGACTTGGCAATTGGCGTGATTATTGGTGGTGCTTTCACAACCATTGTCAATTCTTTGGTGAAAGATGTGGTAATGCCAATCATTGGAATTTTGTTCAATGGTATTTCCTTCACAGATTTGAAATATGTGATTACACCAGCAACAAAAGAAGTGGCAGAATCTGCAATTTATTATGGCAATTTCATTCAAAATATCATCACATTCTTATTGACTGCATTTGTGGTATTTATGATGGTAAAAGCAATCAACAAAGTACATAAGAAAAAAGAAGAACCTGCACCAGCTCCAGCAGAACCTGTGATTCCAGATGATGTGAAGCTGTTGATGGAAATTAGAGATTTGTTGCAAAGTAAATAAGATTTGATGGGTAAGGTGGCGAGAGTTGAACCCACTCGGTTTTGTGATAAAATTCTTCTCCCTAGGCTGCGTTATCCTCAATCACCGTACCTTTAGGTACGATTCAATCGTCTGCCTTGCTAGAAAAAAGAATTTTCATCCCAAAACTGCCTGCATCCTCAACGAAAAATAAATCTAGAATTTTTGGTGCATCCGATTGAGGAATAGCCAAAGCTATTTTGATTGAGGATAAACCGAAAAGGCTTATTTATTTTCGCTGAGGACGAGTGTGTTCAATTCTCGCCGCCTTAATGCGGACTTTCGGGTTCGCTTATTTTTATGTAATTTTCACTTGACAAATTGTGATTTCATGTGTAATATTGTTTTGTACAAAACAAAAAGGAGGTACATCATGGAAAACAAAAAAACTACTTTGGAAATGATCAAAACAGTACATCTTGCCAAAAGAGAAATTGATAATGTGCTTTCTAAGGGTATGAACAAAGAGGTTTCTGTGCCACAAGCTCATGTAATTTCCTTTGTTTTTGATCGGAGCAAAGCAGATGATGTATTCCAAAAGGATATTGAGGAAGCTTTTGAATTACATCGTTCATCGGTCAGTTTGATGATCAGCAATATGGAAAAAAATGGACTTATCAAACGAGAGCCAGTCAAAGAAGATGCACGATTGCGTAAAATTGTTTTGACAGAAAAGGCGTTGCAACAACAAGCGGAAACGGAGCGGTTGATAGCAAAAGCCAATGAAAAAATTTTGGAAAATATCACAGTAGAAGAAGAAGCGGCACTCATTCATATTTTAAAAAAAATACAACGAAATTTAAAGTAATTGATTTTGTTGTATTCTTTTGGGATAGATAGTTTGGTGCAAAACAAAAGGAGAGTGAAATGGATATATCAAACAAAAAACAGGATTTATTTGAAAATCAACCAATTTCCAAGTCAGTTTGGACATTGGCACTACCCACCATCGCATCAATGATGGTTATGTTATTTTACAACTTAGCGGATACATTTTTTGTAGGACAAACAGGAGATGCAATGCAGGTTGCAGCGGTATCTTTGACGATGCCAATTTTTATGCTATTCATTGCTTTGGGAAACTTATTTGGCATTGGTGGCAGTTCTGCAATTTCCAGATATCTAGGTGCAAAACGAACCGATGATATCAAACATGTCAGCAGTTTTTGCTTCTATGGTGCACTTGGAGCAGGTCTATTGATTGGTGTTTTGGGACTTATTTTTATGGAAACTGTTGTACTTTTAACAGGAGCAACAGAAGCTACATATGCATATGTATATGAATATTTGACATATCTTGCTTTTGGTGCACCATTTATTGTTTTGGCAAATGCCTATGGTAATGTTGTGCGTAGTGTAGGACTTGTAAAAGAAGCCATGATTGGGATGATGATTGGTACCATTGTCAATATTGTTTTGGACCCCATTATGATTTTGACTTTGGATATGGGTGTCATTGGTGCAGCAGTTGCAACGGTGATTGGAAATGTCATTGCATCTATTTATTACGTAATCTTATTGCAAAAAGGAAAATCAGTGTTGTCCATTCAACCAAAAGATTTTACATTACAAGGTAAAATTGTATCAGATGTATTTAAAATTGGAACACCAGCATCTTTGAACAATCTCTTAATGAGCATTGCCAGCTTGATTTACAATGTATTCTTAAGTGGTTATGGAGATATTCCAGTTGCAGCAATGGGAATCGCTTTAAAAGCCAATATGCTTTTGATTATGTTGTATCTTGGTTTGACTATGGGGGCACAACCTTTGATTGGATATAACTATGGTGCAGGCAATTACACAAGAATGAAACAAGTCATCAAATACATCATTACAGTTGCTTTGAGCATGGGTGTTGTCATTGCATCCATCTATTTTGTCACAGCAGAAACCATTGTGTCTGTATTCATCAACGATGCAGAAGTTATTGCATATGGAACCATTATGTTACGAGCACAGGCAGTATCTGGTTGCTTGTTGGGAATTATGTTTGTCTCTATGTCCACTTTACAGTCTATGGGAAAAGCAATGGCATCTTTGGTTTTGTCTGTCAGTAGACAAGGGTTGCTCTTTATTCCAACCATCTTCATTGTCAACTATTTGTTTGGTTTGGATGGTTTGATTTGGGCACAACCTGTTGCAGACTGTATTTCCATTGTGGTTGCAATCATCTTATTGACTGTTACTTTGAAACAAACACAAGAAATTGCAATAGAACGTTGATGGTATTGCAACATTTTGACACAACTGGGTGATAAAATTAAGGAGTAGATCTTTTGGTCTGCTTCTTTTTTGTTCTTTTTTCTTGACATTTATTTGCAAAAAGGATATTATGTACCCATACCCCCTATGGGTACTAAAGGAGGAGAAAATATGAAACAATGTATGGACGTAGATGCAATCAATATGCGTCTCAAAAAAATTGAAGGTCAAGTACGTGGCATTCAAAAAATGGTCAATGAAGACAAACCTTGTGAAGATATTTTGGTGCAAATTGGAGCAGTGAAAGCAGCACTTCACAAAACAGGTCAAGTGATTTTAGAAGGTCATATGCATCACTGTGTGTTGGATGCAGTGCAAGATGGTCATGGTGATGAAGCCATAGATAAATTGGTTTCTGCACTCAATAAATTTTCAAAAACTTTATAAGGAGAAAAATTATGGATGAATTTATGGAAAAACTCAATTCGATACCAATGCTTTGGGTTTCAGGTTTATTTTTGCTAGCAAGTTTTCTTTTGGAATATATCTTTCCAATGATGGAAATTTCTGTTGTCTGTCCAGTGAATCCAGCATGGGTATCTTTGTTGATTTCTGGAACACCAATTGCCTATTGGGCAGTGGTTACGGTTATGGATAAAAAAATCACATCACCACTTCTCATTACCATTGCTATGGTTGCAGCTGTTTACATTGGCGATGTTTTTGCAGCTGGTGAAGTTGCATTTATCATGGCAATTGGGGAATATTTGGAAGGTAGAACTGTAGAAAAAGCAAAAAGAGGTATTGAATTGTTGTTCAATCTTTTGCCAAGTGTTGGTAGAAAAATTACAGTGGATGCATCTGGAAATACAACAGAAGAAATGGTAGAAGCAAAGAATATTGCAGTTGGTGATATTTTACGTGTATTGCCAGGTGAAAGTTTTTCAGCAGATGGTGTGATTGTCAGTGGAACCACAACTGTGGATCAATCTATCATCACAGGAGAATCTTTACCAGTGGATAAAGGCGAAGGTGATGATGTATTTACAGGCACCATGAATCGTTTTGGTTCTGTGGATATCCAGGTGACCAAATCCTTTGCAAATTCATCTTTACAAAAAATGATTCAATTGGTTGCAGAAGCAGAAGAACAAAAGGCACCTACACAAAAAACAGTGGACAAATGGGCATCTTATTTGGTTCCATCTGCTTGTATCATTGCCATCATTACATATCTCGTGTTTATGTTTGGATTCCAAGCACCAGACGCAGCTTTGACAAGAGCAGTTACGGTTTTGGTTGTATTTTGTCCATGTGCATTGGCACTTGCAACACCAACTTCCATTATGGCAGCAATCGGTCAAGCAACAAAAAATGGTGTGCTCATCAAATCAGGAGAAGCTTTGGAACGTATGGGTATGGTATCTACAGTTGCATTTGACAAAACAGGAACCATTACCCTTGGAAATTTGGCAGTCAGTGACATTGTTTCATTTGTAGGAGATGAAAATAAATTGATGCCAGTGGTATCGGCTGTAGAAAGCAGATCAGAACATCCAATTGGAAAAGCAGTTGTCAATTATGCAAAGAAAAACCATTTGGAAGCACTGGAAATCAAAGACTTTGCAATGCAAGTGGGTAAAGGTGTTTTGGCGTCTGTTGATGGCAGTATGATTTTCTGTGGCAATGAAAAATTGATGGAAGCAATCAACTTGGAACTATCAGATGAAATTCATAAAAAAATAGCTGGATTAAGAGAAGAAGGAAAAGCAGTCATCATTGTTGCAAATGAAAGTGTGGTTATGGGTATTGTTGGTTTGTCTGATGAAATCAAGGAAACATCAGCAAAAGCCATTGCAACTTTGCATGATTCTGGTATCAAAAACACCATTTTGTTGACAGGCGACAATGAAAAGAGTGCAAACTTCATTGCAGAAAAAGTTGGAATTACAGAAGTACATGCATCTTTGTTGCCAGAAGGAAAAGTTGCTGCAATCCAATCACTTATGGAACAATCTGTCAATGTGTGTATGGTTGGTGATGGTGTCAATGATGCACCTGCACTGAAAACAGCTTCTGTTGGTATAGCAATGGGCACTATGGGCAGTGATATTGCCATTGATGCAGCAGATATTGCCATTATGGGTGATGATATTTCTAAAATTTCCTATTTGAAAAAATTATCTGATGCAACCATTTTCTCAATCAAATTCAATATAACCTTAGCAATGACCATCAACTGTATTGCCATTGTGTTGTCTGTAATGGGTCTATTGACACCAGCAACAGGCGCTTTGGTACACAACGCTGGTTCTGTATTGGTTGTTTTGAATGCTGCTAGATTGTATGATAAAAAAATAATTTAAAATAATAAGTCCCAATTCAAGATAAAAAGGCTTAATAAGAAGGCGTAGGGTCGATGCCCTCATCGACCCGTTTAACTATAAAAATAAAAAAGCTCATACCATAATTTCAAATCGTGGTGTGAGCTTTGTTTTTATTTAAATTTTATTTGTTATTTTGACTTTCTTCATGGTCTTTGCGATATCGACTCATCATACCGTGGAATAGTTCAGCAGCAGTTGGTGGTGTAAAACTAATGGCATTTGCACCAGCTGCAATGGTTTCTTTGATACTTTGACGAGTAGGACCACCCGTTGCAATAATGGCAATATCGGGATGTTTTTCTCGTATTTTACGAACCACTTCAGCAGTTCTTGCAGCAGCAGAAACATTCAAAATGCTACAACCAGCTTTGATACGACCTTCAATATCAGAATTTTCATCCAAAACAGTGACAACAATGGGAATATCAATAATATCATGAATGTGATGAATGACTCTATTGGTGGTTGGTGCATTGACCACAACTGCCATGGCGCCCAAGGCTTCAGCATCCTTTGCCAACATAACCACACGAGGACCAGTTGTAGTTCCACCGCCAACGCCACAAAAAACAGGCATACTGGAAGATGAAATAATGGAATCTGCAATGATTTGTTGTGGTGTAAATGGATATACAGCCAAAACAGCATCTGCATTACAGTTGCGAATGATGGCAATATCTGTTGAAAAAACAAGGGATTTGATGTTTCTACCCCATATATCAATACCGCTTGCAGCATTGATTTCAGATGGCATTCTAACAATGTGTTGACGCAATCTGCTATTGACTTGTGGAATGTTTGTGTTTTCTATCATAGTAGCTCCTTTCGAAGTTGCTGTTTATAGTATGGCAACACCGCTGGATCCTCTATCACAAATTTTGCAATCAGGGTTATGCGGTATCGTCTATGGATATATTTTACAGGGAATCAGATACTGTGTCAAGTTAGGAAACCGTAAAGAATATATAAGTGTTTGCCATTATAAGGAAGGAGTTCTTGACAGAATACCCATTTCGTACTACACTATGAATGAAAGATGAAACTGATTGTATATTTATGAAAAGGATGATTGGATGGAAGTATTGCTTGCCATATCCGTTTTTGCCAATATTATTTTGGTGATGGTATGGGTATTGACAAATGGAAAGAAAGAGAAAAACCCTGTTACAGCAGAAGATATTAGAATGATGGTAGATGCTGGTGGTGACAATGGTACATTAGATGAATCAGAAAAAGAAATGATCAACAATATTTTTGAAATGGGTGATACCTTTACAGGAGACATCGCAACCCATAGAACGGATATTTCTGCTATCTCCATTGAAGCGGATTTTGAAGAAGTTTTGGATGTTATGACCAATGATAAATATTCAAGGGTGGTTGTATTTGAAGACAATATTGACAATGTAGTTGGTGTGTTGCATTTGAAGGACTTCTTTGAGTTTGTGTTGCATAGAAATCGAGAAGAATTTCAGTTGAAAGAAGTGGTTCGAGAAGCATTCTTTGTTCCATTTTCCAAGAAAATTGATGAACTGTTTCGAGAAATGCAACGAGATAAAATCCATATGGCAATTGTCATTGATGAATATGGTGGCACTGCTGGTTTGGTGACTATGGAAGATATTGTGGAAGAAATTGTAGGCAATATTTTCGATGAATACGATTTGGAAGAAGAAGAAGAAATCACCCAAATTGGAGAAGATGCATATCAAATCTTAGGTACAACAGATATTCAAGATGTAGAAGAAAAATTGGAAATACAATTTGATGACAACGATGATTATGATACTTTGGGTGGATATCTCATAGGTGTTTTGGGTAGAATCCCAAAAGAAAATCAAAAACCAAGAGTTTTGTCCCATGGTTGGATGTTTGAAATTGAAAACATTGAAGAAAAACGAATTGAAAAAGTTATTGTAACCAAAAGTACACAAGAATATATACAACAAGAAGAAGAGGCGTCTGAAGGAGGATATGAATATGTTGAATGAAAAAATCGTAACCCTATTGAATGCACAAGTGAACAAAGAATTTTACTCTGCTTATTTGTACTTGGATTTTGCAAATTACTACGAAGACAAAGGCTTGTCTGGCTTTGCAAACTGGTACCATATCCAAGCAAAAGAAGAAAGCGATCATGGATATTTGTTCTATCAATATTTGCACAACAATGGACATAAAGTGCAATTGGAAGCAATTGCAAAACCTGATGTTCCTTTGGATGGTTTGATGGATGGACTCAAAGCTGCAATGGCACATGAAATTTATGTAACAAATTCCATCAATGAAATCTATGCAGTGGCACAAGAACTTCATGACTATAGAACAGTGCAATTCTTGGATTGGTTCATCAAAGAACAAGGTGAAGAAGAAACCAATGCAAACAATTTGATTACTAGAATGGAATTGTTTGGTGGCGATGCAAAAAGCTTGTATATGCTGGATAGCGAATTGGGTGCTAGAGTATATTCTGCTCCATCTCTTGTATTGTAATTTCAAAAACGTTGAAAAGTGTGTGCTGAAAATGCATGCACTTTTTTTAATGAATTGTAAGAATCTCAAAGAAATAAATGTTTCTTCCCAACAGGTTTTGTGGTATACTTATGAATGAAAATCTATGTTGAAATCTAAAAATTTATATATATAGTAAGGGTATAAGGGGGTATCGTAATGCGAAATAGCACAAGGGTTACAGTGGATGGCAAGTCATTTATGCTTAGGGGGGAATCTACTGTAGAGCACATTCAACAAGTTGCAGAATACGTGGATGCAAAAATGGCAGAAATTCGTAGAGAAACTGTAGGAATTCGTTTGGACCCAACTATGGCATATATATTGACTGCTCTCAATATTACCGATGACTTCATTAAAGCGGAAAACAAAGTAGTTGCTTTGGAAAATGATAAAAATGATTTGGAAAATGAAAATGAAGAATTGCGTAAAGTCATACGTACACTCAAAGCAGAACAAACTGGTCGCAAAACACCAGCAATGCAATATAGCAAAGCAGATTTGAACATTGTTCTAGCAGAAGGGGATTTGGAACAAGAAGACGAGTATTTGGAAGATGAATATGCAGAAGATGATACATATTTTGGCGATGCAGATGATTTTGATGAGTACGAAGCAGATGAATTGATGGATGAGCCTTTGGAAGAAGAATATGAAGAAAACGATGATAGAGAAATTCCTTCTTATATAGAAGAATTGGAGGATTTGGAAGAAATTGAAATTCCACGTATCATCAGAGATAAAATGTATGCAGAGCCAGAACAAATGGTATTGCCATATGCGCAACAAGCAAGAAACGCAAGAAATGCAAGAAGTGCAAGAAATCGCAAAAGAAGATAATGTGATTTCAGATCAGAAGGGAGTCTTATATGACTATGAATCGAAAACCAGAACTGCTATCACCAGCAGGTTCTATGGAAAGTTTGAAAGCAGCAGTTTGCAATGGTTGTGACGCTGTTTATTTGGGTGGGAAATCCTTTAGTGCCAGACAAAGTGCTGGTAATTTTTCATTGGAAGAAATAGAAGAAGCATGTGACTATTGTCATTTGCGTGGCGTTAAGGTATATGTAACGGTAAATACCTTATATAAAGAAAAAGAAATGGCAGACTTTTTGGTTTTTGTAGGCAAATTATATGCTATGGGTGTAGATGCATTGATTTTGCAAGATACAGGTGCAGCACAGTTGGTACATGCACAATATCCTGATTTTATGCTACATGCAAGCACACAAATGACAGCAAATTCCTTGGCAGATGTGAAACATTGGGACTCTATGGGATTCTCCAAAATTGTTTTGAGTAGAGAATTGTCTGTGGATGAAATTCAAGAAATTGTAGCAGAAGCGGAAGCAGAAATTGAAACCTTTATCCATGGTGCATTGTGTGTATCCTATTCTGGTCAATGTATCATGAGTAGTATGCTTGGTGGAAGAAGTGGCAATAGAGGTAGATGTGCACAAACATGTCGTTTGCCATATACCCTATACAAAGGTACAAACCAAATGCAAGAAGGTTACTTGCTTTCTCCAAAAGATGTGCAAACTGTTACCATTTTGCCACAACTCATTGAAGCTGGCATTGCATCCCTCAAAATTGAAGGTAGAATGAAAAATCCTGAATATGTAGCAGGTGTTACGGGCATTTATCGTAAATATATTGATCTATACTTTGCAAATCCAGAAGGCTATGCAGTGGCAACAGAAGACATCAAAGCATTGACACAATTGTTCAATCGAGGTGGATTCACAGAAGGGTATTATACATCTACAGCCGGTGCAGATATGATGAGCATTGAACGTCCCAAAACATGGGGGCTTAAAATCGGTATTGTAGATGACTACATTCCCAAATACAAACGTTTGACCATTAGAACACGTGAACCATTGGTGCCTGGTGATGGTATCGAAGTTTGGACATCCAGAGGACCTCATGTGGGTACCTATCTTTCCAAACATTCCAAAGCAGGTGAAGTCATTGCAATTTCTATGGAAGGTGACATTCAAAAAAATGATGTGGTGTATCGTACTTATGGTAAATCTTTGACCGATACTTTGAACAAAACATGGGAAAAGGATAGTAGAAAATTGCCTATTTATGGTGTGCTGCGTGTGAAATTGGATCAACCAATCTCTTTGCAATTGACAGATATGGGTGGTAGCAGTGTATTTGTCACAGGTGAAGTGGTAAAAAGAGCAGAAAATCAACCAATTCTTCCTATGAAACTACGTCAACAAACAGAAAAAATGGGCGCAACTCCATTTGTATTTGAAAACTTGGAAGTGGATGTGGATCGTGATATCTTCGTAAATATTTCTGGTGTCAACCAATTGCGTAGAGAAGCGGCAGAAGCTTTGGAAGCAGCCATCATCAAACGCAGCAAACACAAAGAATTGCAACCTAAAATAGAAGAAAAAGCACAAAAACCATTTGTATTGCAGAAAAAGGTTCATGCTTTGGTTTGTGAAATGAGCCAATTGGAAGGTATTCTTCCTTTGAAAGGCATTGAAGCCATTTATTTTGAATTGACACAAAAGAACGAACGTCATTTCGATGCAGCAATTGAATATTGTAAAGAAAAAGGTATTCAGTTCTATGCAGCATTGCCACAAATCACAAGACAATGGAAATTGGCAAAGGATACAGAGTTGATTTCTCGTGTTATGGAGAAAGATGTGGATGGTTTCTTAATTCGTTCTGCTGGTCAATTGGCACAAGTGAAGAATAGTGGCAAGAAAATTGTGGTAGACTATACGTTGAATGTAATGAACGAAGAAGGTGTCAACTTCTGGAAACAACAAGGTGCTGACGTGGTCTGTGTTTCTGTGGAATCCAATTTGGAAGAAATCAACCAATATGCAGATGCAGATTGTCAAATGGTGGTATATGGTTATTTGCCATTGATGAAAACACAACAATGTCCAATAGGTAACTTTGTGGGTGGTAAAGAAGGTAATCTCTACTGTTCAGAAAAAAATAGTGGCGAATTGTATTTCTTGAAAGATAGAAAAGATATGAAATTCCCATTACACCCAGATTGTGAAAGCTGTGTCTGTACAATTCTCAACAGCAAACCAATGTTTACATTGAAATTCTACAATGAAATTTTGGAAAGTGTCACAGGAACTGTACGTTTGGACTTCACAAAAGAAGGTGGAGCAAGAACCAATAAGGTTGCAAAGGCATATGCTGAAATGACAGACAATTGGGAAAAAGTAAGTGATGCAACAAGAGTTTTATTAGATGAAATGAATGACCGTGGCAATACAAAGGGTCATTTCTTCCGTGGAGTGGAATAAAATATGTTTGATTTATTAATTGTACTCAGCAGATATGTATTTGTGTTTTATATCATCTTGTTCTTGTGGCAAGGTGTTGTATATGTTGCGTATGAACAAGGGGGTTACTTTGGTAACCCTTTTCGTGCCATATCGGTACAAAAAAGAATATTGGTTTGCTATCATCTCACTGCATTTTTGATTTTGGGATACAATAGAGAAACGTTGATGTATCAGTGGCAAGTGGTGGCATTTGGCTTTGCAGGACTGGTGTTCCTGTTGGTTGCAATGTATGTTTTGAATCGGTTTTATAAAGATGGATGTCCATTGATTTGGATGGGTGTTCTGTTCTTATTGGATACCAGTTTGATTATGTTGCAACGATTGAATGCATCTTTGGCATATCGACAATTGGCATTTATTGTGTTTGGTGTTTTTGTGGTGCTTTGCATTCCAAGAATATTGAAACTGATTCCGAAATTTGAAATTTTTGAATGGGCATATATCATTGTCAGCTATGGTTTGCTCATTTGCACGTTGTTGTTTGGTGTATCCCATTATGGTTCCACCAACTGGTTGAAAATCGGTAGCATCACCTTCCAACCATCAGAAATTGTCAAATTTTTGTATATTTTCTATTTGGCAAGTGTATTTCGTAAAAAAGTGGATTGGAAAGAGTTTTTGACCACAGGATTTTTAAGTTTTGGGTTGATTATTCTATTGGTGTTCCAAAAGGACTTGGGTAGTGCGTTGATTTTCTTTGTCACTTACCTATCTTTGTTGTATATTGCAACTTCCAATTTGGTTTTGATGGGTGTTGGATTGGGAAGTGCCAGTATTGCAGCCATTGCATCCTATCATTTGTTTAGTCATGTACAAGTGCGTGTATCTGCTTGGCAAAATCCATGGTCAGATATTGAAGGTGGCGGTTATCAAATTGCCAACTCATTATTTGCAATCACAACATTTGGGTTCTTTGGTTGTGGTTTGACCAAAGGATATCCTACAGTGATTCCAGTAGTGGAAAGTGACTTTATCTTTGCAGCCATTGCAGAAGAATTTGGTGTGATTTTTGCTTGTGGTATCATTGGTATTTTTGTTATGCTTTTGTATCGTGGTGTGCGTATTGCTTTGGACTGTGGTAGAAGATACTATAGTATTTTGGCATTGGGCATCACAGCGATTTTATCTTTCCAAACATTTCTAATCATTGGTGGTGTCATCAAATTGATTCCATTGACTGGTGTAACATTGCCTTTTATCAGTTATGGTGGTAGTTCTGTTTTGGTGAGTCTGATTATGATTGGTTTGTTGCAATGGGTTTGTATCTATTGTAAAAAACATGGTGATGGCACACAAGGTAAAGAGAAGAAAACACCATCAGCAAAAAAAACAGCTTCTACTAAAGAAAAAGTAGAAGTAAATGAAGTGTCAGGTGGTGAAGCATATGAATAATATGAAGAAAAGCATTAGACGTGTGTTTTGGATCTTGGCAATTTGTTTCTTCTTATTGTTTGGGTATATGGTGCATTTGGTTGTGGTGCAAAGAGATGGAATCATCACCAATAGTTACAATGTGCGTTTGAATCGTGATGATGCAACCATTCAAAGAGGCAGTATTGTGGATTGTGATGGTATGGTCATTGCAAGAAGTGTTTTGCAAGCAGATGGCACATATGTGCGTGAATATCCAAGATATCGTATGTCTGCACACATCACAGGATACAATTCTATGGGGAAAGCAGGCTTAGAACTATCAGAAAACTTTACACTTTTGAATTTGCACAATGAAATTTTGCAAAGGGTGCAAAGTGTAGCTTTGGGTACTGAATTGGTTGGCGATTCCATACAATTGACCATTGATATGGATATCCAAAGTTTGGCTGGCGATTTATTGGGTAGTGCCAATGGTGCAATAGTGGTGATGGAACCAGATACAGGCAAAGTTTTGGCAATGCAAGCATATCCGGACTACGACCCCAATACCATTGCAGCTGATTGGTCTAGTTTGCGTGAAGATGAAAACAGTCCTTTGGTCAATAGAGGAACACAGGGGTTGTATCCACCAGGATCAACCTTCAAATTGATGACTGCTTTGTATATCATGCAAAATTATGACAATTGGGAAGATATCCAATACACTTGTACTGGAGAAGCCAGCTTTGCAAACAAAACCATTCGTTGTTATGGAAACACTGCTCATGGAGATTTGGACTTGAATGGTGCTTTGACGGTATCTTGCAATTGTTTCTTTGCAGAATACGCAACACAATTGGGTCAAGATGATTTGTTGGATACGATGTTGGATATGAGTATGTTGGATAAAATTCCATTTGATGTGGCAACTAGCTTGAATCGCATTGGTTTGAGTGGTGATTCCACAGAAAGTGAATTGGTGGAAACCTCAATTGGTCAAGGAAATACTTTGGTGACACCTTTGTATATGGCAATGTTTGCATCTGCAATTGCAAATGATGGAGAAATGATGACACCTTATATGGTGGATCGTGTTATATATAGCGATGGTAGTTATGGTAGTAGTGCATCACCTGATGTGTTCCAAAAGATTATGTCTGATGAGGAAGCGGATTTGCTGACTGATATGATGGTTTCTGTAGTATCAAGTGGAACAGGTACAGCAGCTCAAATTTCTGGCTATACTGTAGCAGGTAAAACAGGAACTGCTGAAAATGCAACTGGAAATGATCATTCTTGGTTCATTGGATTTGCACCAGCAGAGGATCCACAAGTTGCAGTAGCAGTTTTGATTGAAAATTCAGATAAATATGGAAAAGCAACACCAATTGCAAAACAAATGTTGGAATTTGCTTTGAACCAATAAAAAAGAACCATATCTTCTACTATATAATAGAGGATGTGGTTTTTTTGTTCCAACTAAAGATAAATGGACTTAATATGATAATGTAGGGGTCGATGCCCACATCGACCCATTTGACTTAATTGGTTTTTTACTTTTTAAAAAATTATTTACGGATTTTGAAAACTTGCAAATATGTAGGAATGATGAAAGCACCAACTGCATTACCAAGGGTATTCACCAATAAGAATGTCACAACTTCTAAGGTAATGTTACCATTTAAGTTGAAGAAGAACATATTGGCGATAACGTGTTCAAAACCGCTTAGAATAAATACAACAATTGGCATAAATAATGCAACAATCTTCATATTTGCATTTTCAGCAGTTCTATATCCATCCACAGCAAGGAACATCAAAATACCACAGAAAATACCCAAAATGAAAATACTAGAAAGCGCATCTCCACCTTTTGCAACAATAATTGGTTCCAAACGAGCCAACAATGCTTCTGCATGTCTGGTAAAGAGTACAAGTTTAGCGGTAATCATAGTTCCAAAGAAATTACCAAGCAAAGTGATTCCAACTTCAAGTAAGTAGATTGGTTTTTCTGTGAAGATATAACCGACTTTACCAGTAAAAAGTTGCAACTTGAATGTTACGATCGCAAATAAGCCAATGACGAAAAGCATACTTCCCAGCAATGTGCTTTCAACAGTCAAAAAGGCAATGCCACCAATGGCAATGATCATACCAGCAAGTGCAGCTGATACAAACTGACGAATTTGTTCCATGAAAAATCCTCCTATAATATGGGGGGGGTATTGTTTACAACTACTTGCATCTAATAAGTAGTTTTTTAACTATACTAAACGGATAGGGTTTTGTCAATTTAAAAATGTAAAAAAATTAACGAAAAACCAATATGTTTCACGAAAAATACATGGATTCACTTTGATAATTCATTCTCAAACATAAGTGTTTTAAATTCAATTGATTCAGAATCAGGTAAAAAATCAGATATAAATGCAATAAACACATGTTAAATGGATATATGAAAAGCAGTTCGCATGCGAAATATATCGAATATCTATTGAAAAATGGGTTGTTTATTGGTAAAACTCACATAATCTGTGGGGAAATGTATGGAAAACACAAAATATTTGGGATAATAATAAATTTTTAACAATATATGTTGCAATCATTATACAAAAGTGCTATAATCAATACGATGGAATTGAGGCAATTTGAATATGATATAAATTTGTATCATTTAGGAGGAAATCAAATGTATACAATGGGAATAGATGTCGGTTCTGCTTCTTCTAAGGTAGTAATCTTAAAAGATGGAAAAGACATAATCGCATCTGAAGTTGTACAAGTAGGTACTGGTTCAACTGGACCTGCAAGGGCTTTGGAGTTGGCATATCAAAAGAGTGGCTTAACAAGAGAAGATATCTCTTTCTTGGTTGCAACTGGATATGGTAGATTTGCATTTGACGATGCTGATAAACAAATTAGTGAAATCAGTTGTCATGCAAAAGGAATTTATTTTTTGGTGCCATCTGCAAGAACAATCATTGATATCGGTGGACAAGATGCGAAAGCAATCCGCTTAGAATCCAATGGTAGTATCAAGCAGTTTTTTATGAATGATAAATGTGCCGCTGGTACAGGTCGTTTCCTTGATGTTATGGCAAGAGTTTTGGAAACTACATTGGACGAGATGGCATTATTGGATGAGCAAGCAACAGAAACAGCGCCCATTAGTAGTACTTGTACTGTGTTTGCAGAATCCGAAGTTATTTCTTCTCTTTCCAATGGTGTGAGCAGAAATAATATCATCAAAGGCGTTCATCTTTCCGTTGCCAGCAGAGCCTGTGGTTTGGCTTATAGAGGCGGGTTGGAAATGGATGTTGTAATGACAGGTGGCGTGGCACAAAACGCTGGTGTAGTGAGAGCTGTTGCTGGTGTTTTAAAGAAAGAAGTAATTGTGGCTCCAAATCCACAAACCACTGGTGCTCTCGGTGCAGCGTTGTTTGCATATGAAGCAGCACAAAAAAGATAAATGTCGCTTACGAGACAGTAAAAAAACGAAGAAAGAGGGATTAGAATGAGTTTAACACAAGGTATGAAAGCAAAACAATTGTTGGCCTACTACCAAGGCAAGGCTGACCAAGACGCAAGAGATGCAAAAGCAAGAGGAGAACTTGTATGTTGGTCTGCTTCTGTAGCTCCACCAGAATTCTGCGTGGCTATGGGTATTGCTATGATTTATCCTGAAACACATTCCGCTGGTATCGGTGCTAGAAAAGGTGCTTTGGATATGTTGGAAGTTGCTGATAGAAAAGGCTACAACATCGATTGCTGTTCCTATGGTAGAGTAAACATGGGCTACATGGAATGTTTGAAAGAAGCTGCAATTACAGGCGTAAAACCTGAAGTTTTGGTGAACTCTCCTGCAGCTGACGTTCCTCTTCCTGACTTGGTAATTACATGTAACAATATTTGTAACACATTGTTGAAATGGTATGAAAATGTTGCAGCGGAATTGGATATTCCTTGCATCGTAATCGACGTACCTTTCAATCATACAATGCCAGTTCCTGAATATGCAAAAGAATACATTGCAGCTCAATTCAGAAACGCAATCGCTCAATTGGAAGTTATTTGTGGTAGACCTTTCGACTACAAAAAATTCCAAGATGTAAAAAATCAAACCCAACGTTCTGTATATCACTGGAACAGAATTGCTTCTATGTCTCAATACAAACCATCACCTTTGAACGGTTTCGATTTGTTCAATTACATGGCTTTGATCGTAGCTTGTCGTTCTTTGGATTATGCTGAAATCACATTCAAAGCATTTGCTGATGAGTTGGAAGAAAACTTGAAAGCTGGTCTTTACGCATTCAAAGGCAATGAAAAAACCCGTGTGCAATGGGAAGGTATTGCTGTATGGCCACACTTGGGTCACACATTCAAATCCTTGAAAGGTCTTGGCGCAATTATGACTGGTTCTGCTTACCCTGCTATGTGGGATTTGTCCTATGATGCAAATGATGAAACATTGCATTCTATGGCAGAAGCTTACACAAGAACATATATCAACACATGCTTGGAAAACAAAGCAAATGTTTTGATGGGTATCATGGAACGTGGTCAAATCGACGGTGCTATCTACCACTTGAACAGAAGTTGTAAACTTATGAGCTTCTTGAACGTAGAAACTGGCGAAATGATCAAAGCAAAAAATGGCAAACCATATGTAAGCTTTGACGGTGACCAAACAGATCCTCGTACATTTGCTCCAGCACAATTTGATACACGTGTGCAAGCATTGGTTGAAATGATGGAAGCAGATATTGCTGCCGTAGCAGAATAAGGAGGAGAAAACGATGAGTAGA
Organism: Chakrabartyella piscis; assembly: GCA_030067835.1. Taxonomy (GTDB): domain Bacteria; phylum Bacillota; class Clostridia; order Lachnospirales; family Anaerotignaceae; genus Chakrabartyella; species Chakrabartyella piscis. The sequence goes on along the minus strand of CP092441.1, from coordinate 1,750,712 downwards.
GTAGAAGCTATCTTAACACAATTGAAAGACGTTGCTGCGAATCCTGCAAAGGCTTTGGCAGATTATAAAGCAGAAACTGGTAAAGGCGCTGTAGGTATCATGCCTGTATACGCTCCAGAAGAAATGATTCATGCTACAGGTTTCTTGCCAATGGGTATCTGGGGTGCTCAAGGCAAAACTATTTCCCAAGCTCGTACATACTTGCCTCCATTCGCATGTTCCATCATGCAACAAGTAATGGAATTGCAATGTGAAGGTGCATACGATGAACTTTCTGCAGTATTGTTCTCTGTACCTTGTGATACTTTGAAATGTTTGAGCCAAAAATGGAAAGGTACATCTCCTGTAATCGTGTTTACACATCCTCAAAACAGAGGTTTGGAAGCTGCTAATCAATTCTTGGTAACAGAATATGAATTGGTAAAAGCGCAACTTGAAAAATACTTGGGCGTAAAAATTACAAATGTTGCTTTGGAAAACTCCATCGCAGTTTACAACGAAAACAGAGTTGCTATGCGTGAATTCGTAGAAGTTGCTGCTGAATATCCACAAGTAATTGATGCTGTTAGCCGTCACGCTGTATTCAAATCCAGACAATTCATGTTGAAAGAAAAACACACTGAATTGGTAAAAGAATTGATCGCAGAAGTGAAAGCTATGCCTGTTGAACCTTGGGATGGCAAAAAAGTTGTGGTTACAGGTATCATGTTGGAACCAAACGAACTTTTGGATATCTTCAATGAATTCAAAATTGCTATCGTTGCTGATGACTTGGCTCAAGAATCCAGACAAATTCGTGTGGACGTATTGGACAGCGAAGAAGGACCTCTTTACAGATTGGCTAAAGTATGGCAACAAATGTACGGATGTTCTTTGGCTACAGACACCAAAAAAGGCCGTGGCAAAATGCTCATCAACAAAACAATTCAAACTGGTGCAGATGCAATCATCGTGGCTATGATGAAATTCTGTGATCCAGAAGAATGGGATTACCCAGTAATGTTCAGAGAATTCGAAGAAAAAGGCATCAAAAACTTGACAATCGAAGTTGACCAAGAAGTTTCTTCCTTTGAACAAATTAAAACAAGATTGCAATCTTTCGTAGAAATGATGTAATCTGAAAGAAGGATTTCTTGGAATCTTTCAATAAGAAGCATAATCAATACACTGGGGTGGGATTCTGCTCCGGTGTATTCTTTTAACAAGACAACAAACATATTTAGGAGGATTTTATAATGAGAAAAGTTCCCATTATTACAGCTGATGAAGCTGCAATGCTCGTAAAAAATGGTGATACACTTACAACAAGTGGTTTCGTTGCAAGTGCTATTCCAGAAGCATTGAACAAAGCTGTAGAAAAAAGATTTTTGGAAACAGGTGAACCAAACAACATTACTTATGTGTACTGTGGTTCCCAAGGTAATAGAGATGGTCGTGGTGCAGAACATTATGCTCACGAAGGTTTGCTCAAAAGATTCATTGCTGGTCACTGGGCAACAGTTCCTGCTCTTGGTAAAATGGCTTTGGAAAACAAAATGGAAGCATACAATGTTTCTCAAGGGTCCTTGTGTCATTTGTTCAGAGATATCGCTGGTCATAAACCAGGTTGTTTCACAAAAGTAGGTTTGGGTACATTTATCGATCCTAGAAATGGTGGCGGTAAAATGAATCCAAGCACAACAGAAGACATCGTAGAATTGATGACCATCAAAGGTCAAGAATATTTGTTCTACCCAGCATTTCCACTTAATATTTGCTTGATTCGTGGTACATATGCTGATGAATCTGGTAACATTACATTTGAAAAAGAAGTTGCTCCTTTGGAAGGTACTTCTGTATGCCAAGCTGTTAAAAACAGTGGTGGTATCGTAGTGGTACAAGTAGAAAGAGTTGTAAAATATGGTACATTGGATCCTCGTCTTGTAAAAGTTCCTGGTATCTACGTAGATTACGTTGTTGTTGCAGATCCAGAAGATCATCAACAAACATTGAGCTGCGATTACGATCCTACACTTTCTGGCGAAAAACGTGCTCCAGATGTACAACCTGCTCCATTGCCTTTGAGCGCTAAAAAAATCATTGGACGTCGTGGTGCTGTAGAATTGGAAAAAGACGTTGCTGTAAACTTGGGCGTTGGTGCTCCTGAATTTGTTGCTTCTGTAGCAAGTGAAGAAGGCATTGGCGATTTCATGACATTGACTGTAGAAGGTGGCCCTGTTGGTGGCGTGCCTCAAGGTGGTGCAAGATTTGGTTCTGCACAAAATCCTGATGCTGTAATCGATCAAGGATACCAATTCGACTTCTATGATGGTGGTGGTTTGGATCTTTGCTACCTTGGCTTGGCTGAATGTGATGGCAAAGGTAACATCAATGTTTCCAGATTTGGTCCTCGTGTTGCTGGTTGTGGTGGTTTCATCAATATCACTCAAAACACACCTAAAGTATTCTTCTGTGGTACATTCACAGCTGGTGGTTTGAAAGTTGATGTTGTTGATGGCAAAGTAATTATTGTTCAAGAAGGTCGTCAAAAGAAATTCTTGAAATCCGTTGAACAAGTTACTTTCAATGGTGATGTTGCTATGCAAAACAAACAACAAGTTATGTACATGACTGAAAGATGTGTATTCGAACTCAAAGAAGACGGTATGCATTTGTCAGAAATCGCTCCTGGCATTGATTTGCAAACACAAATCTTGGATGTAATGGAATTTGCTCCAATTATTGATAAAGATGAAAATGGCGAAATCAAATTGATGGATGCTGCTTTGTTCGCTGAAGGTCTTATGGGCTTGAAAGAATTGAAAGCATAATATTGTAAATTGAAATATACTATAAAGCCCTCTGTTTTGTGACAGAGGGTTTTGTTTCCATAGGAGATGATTGGATGCAAGCATTGGAATGTAAATTTGGAAATTTGACTTTGAAAAATTCTTGGGTGATGTCTGCCAAAGAATTGGGCTTTTTGGATGCAAATGAATGGGCTGCTTTTTATTTGGAAAGAGCCAAATTTGGTGTGTCTGGAATTGTATTTCCTGTTTCAGAAGTGCAAAAGCAAGAACCATCAGTTGTAAAACAGTGTTTGCGAGGTTTGGATGAGTTGCAATGTATATCATTTTTACAAATACAATTGGGTGTGCTTGATTTGCAAGCAAAACTGGAATTTGCACTGGAAATGGGCTTTTTGGGTGTTGTATTGGAGATTAGTTCACAGATAGAAGCAAAGGATATTTCTTTGCTACAAGAAGTGTTTGCAACATACAATCAAAAATGTTCAATTTTCATTGGTGTATCTGATTTGAATGACAAAAACTATGAATTGATCACAAGTATAAAGGGTGAAATTCATGGTGTATGCATCTTGAACTGTCCAGAAGAAAATGATCTGGAAGAATTGATCCAATGCAAAAAGAACCTTTCTATTTCAATGATGATCATGATGGGAAATATTAAGATGGAAAGTATCGAAAAATGCTTGCAAAATCAGGAATTTGATGCTATCCTGACATGGAAACCCCTGGTATGTGATACAAAGTTTGTGGACAAGTTGGAACGTGATATGCCACCAATACCTTGTCAAGAATGTGGTGTGTGTACATTGGAATTGCCAGTGACATGTCCATATCATCCAGAGGTGGGTAGTGAATATTTTGAAACGCAAAGAAGAAAAATTGCAACAAGAAAAGAAGTTTGTATTTATGGGAATGGAATTTCTGCTGGTTATGCTGCAAAAAAAGCCTTGGAAAGAGGATTTCCAACAACTATTTGCAAAACGAAGGACCTAGAAACTTTTGTACCACAGTCAGATGCATTGCATCAATATCAAATTGCTCTATATGATGAGTTGGATGCATTGGGTGTGAAATTTGAAGAGATTGAAGGTGGTTTGAGTGGTTTTTTACGGGAAAGAAAACCATATTTCACTTTGTTCTTCCAAAAAAATCAAGAGGATAGCTTGGTTATGGAAACCATGTTTGATTTGTTGGATGAACGCTTGTCTTGTGCAAAGTTTTTAGAAGGGCAAACCAAAACAGAAATAGAAGAATCGTTGGTTGATGTATATCAGTTTTTCAAACAATTTTATTTGGCTTAAGAAAACAATTAAAATATTGACATATCATGAAAGGAACGAGGAACTATGGAATTTATCAGAAGAACATGGGCAGAAATTGATTTGGATGTATTGGATCAAAACTTGAAAAGCATTTGTAGCAAAGTTGGCGACAAAAAGTTGATGGGTATTGTAAAAGCAGACGCTTATGGACATGGTGATCTTGCAGTGGCTAAGGCTATGCTTGCAAATGGTTATACATGTTTTGGTGTTTCCAATATCGAAGAGGCAATTGCTTTGCGTAATGGTGGCATTGCAGAACCAATTTTAATTTTGGGATATACTCCAATTGCAGCAACAAAATATTTGGCACAATTCAATTTGACACAAGCAGTTGTAAACGCAGAATTTGCAGAAGCTTTGCAAGAAGAAGCAGTAAAACTTGGGGTTACTGTTGATGTACATATCAAATTGGATACAGGTATGACTCGTGTTGGGTTCCAAACAGATGATGAAAACTTTGCAGATTCCAAAGAAAGTTTGCTTGCAATGAGCAAAATGAAAAACCTTCATATTACAGGTATTTTCACTCACTTTGCAGTTGCAGATGCATATAGCGATACACACAAAGAATTTACAACAATGCAATATGATCGCATCATAAAAATGATTGCAGAATTGGAAGCAGAAGGTGTCAACTTGGGTGTGCATCACTGTGCAAATAGTGCAACCATCATTGCTTATGGCGATCGTCATTTGGATATGTGTCGTAGTGGTATCATTTCCTATGGTATGTTGCCATCTGGTGAATGTGCAGGTATGATTGATATTGCACCAATTATGACATGGAAAAGTACCATTGCTATGGTGAAAACTGCAAAAGCTGGTTCTGAAATTTCCTATGGTAGAACATACAAAGCAGAAACAGATCGTATCATTGCAACAATTCCAATTGGTTATGCAGATGGATATTCCAGAGCACTTTCTGGTGGCAAAGGTAAAATGGTTGTAAATGGTGTCTTGGTTCCTGTTGTTGGTCGTGTTTGTATGGATCAATTGATGTTGGATGTAACAGATGTACCCAATGTTAAAATGGGTGACGAAGTTATCGTTATGGGCACACAAGGTGAAGTTGGATTCACTGCTGATGATATGGCAGCAATGTTGGGGACCATCAACTATGAAATCACTTGTGATGTGGCAAAACGTGTACCTCGTATTTACATGAAAGATGGAATTGCAGTGGATATGAGCAATATGATTATTGGAAAACAATTGGTTTAATTTCATACTATTAAAATTAGGACTCTCTTTTTCAAAACACCGAAAAAGGGAGTTTTTTTGCGTAAAAAATGTATTTGTTTTTCTGTGATGGAAAAATGTTTTTTCAAAAAGGACAATTAGTGCTTGACAATTGTTAGACATATGCGTAAAATCTAAAGGTAGGTAGTTAGAAATTGTTTTTATTTTATTTGGAGGTTAAAGAATATGACACAAGATATGTATAAAATTGCGCTTCTAGGCCTAGGTACAGTTGGCGGTGGCGTGTACGATATATTGGAAAAACAAAAAGATGAAATGGCACACAAAGTAGGTAGAAATTTGGAAATTTCTAAAATTTTGGTGCGTAACAAAGCAAAATATGCAGACAAAGCAGATGTGAGCAAATTTGTCAGCAACTGGGAAGATATTGTAAATGATGAAAGCATTTCCATTGTTGTAGAAGTTATGGGTGGTATCGAACCAGCTAGAACATATATTGAAGAAGCACTCAAAGCTGGCAAACATGTTGTTACAGCAAACAAAGACTTGATGGCAACAGAAGGTCATCACCTTTTGGAAGTTGCAAAAGAAAATCATTGCGATTTGCTCTTTGAAGCAGCAGTTGCAGGAGGTATTCCAATCATTCGACCAATGAAACAATGTTTGCTTGGTAACGAAATCACAGAAGTTATGGGTATCATCAATGGTACAACCAACTTTATTTTGACGAAAATGTCTGAAGATGGTATGGAATTTGTAGATGCATTGCAATTGGCAACAGATTTGGGTTATGCAGAAGCAGATCCTACTGCTGATATCGAAGGATATGATGCTGGTCGTAAATTGGCAATCATGGCTTCCATTGCATTCCACACACCTGTTAATTTTTCTCATGTTTATACAGAAGGTATTTCCAAAATCAGTGCAAAAGATATTTTATATGCACATGAATTGGGTTCTGAAATTAAACTTTTGGGGATTGCAAAAAATACAGAAACTGGTATTGAAGTGAAAGTGCATCCAACCATAATCCCAGCAAAACATCCATTGGCTTCTGTAAAAGATGCCTTCAATGCAGTATTTGTTCATGGTGATGCTGTGGATGATGCTATGTTCTATGGTAGAGGTGCTGGTGCTTTGCCTACTGGCAGTGCAGTTGTAGGTGATGTTTTGGATATTGCTAGGGATATGCAATACAATTGTGCAGGTAGAATTGGTTGTGGATGCTACAAAGAGTTGCCAATCAAAGAATTGGGGGACACAGAAAGTAGTTTCTATATTCGTATGAGATTGGAAGATAGAGCTGGTACATTGGCAGCTTTGGCAGGTGTATTTGGTCAATATGGTGTTAGTATTTCCATGTTGTTGCAAAAAGATAAAAACAACGAATCAGCAGAAATTGTTATCGTTACATACGATGTATTGGAAAAACAATTTGAAGAAGCAATGAAAGAAATCACCACAATGGATATGGTGAAGGAAATTTGTTCTGTAATTCGTGTACATCACGCATAATCAATAGACATAAAAGTAGAGAAGGTGAATAGCTCATCTTCTCTTTTTGTATTGTAAAATATAATCAATGGATGGGATGTTCAGACAACAACGATTTGTTGCAGTATAAAAAATCCAAAACAGTGGCTTCATCATATTGTTGGTTGTTGCTTTTGAAAGACCATTTAATGGCTTCGATAAAGCTGTTTACCACATGATTCACCAAAAAATCAAAAGATGGTGTGGATGCATTATCAGAATAGACGATATAGTTCTTGAAAATTTCTTTCAAATAGTCAAATAAATAGGTGTAGAATATATCATTATTACCTTTGAGCAGTCGTAAAAAATACTTTGTGTCTTGTAAATATATGTGACGTAAAAAGTGTGATAGAATTTCTGATAATACAAGATGAGATTCCAATGAATGATTCTCCATCAAATGAGAAAAAAAGTCATCACACAATTGGCCAATGAGCAATTCTTTGGCTTCAAAATGTAGATAAAAGGTGCTTTTTCCAACATCAGCAAGATTGGCAATTTCAGAAACAGATATTTTTTCAAAATCCTTTTCATTGAGCAACTGGTAAAATGCTTGCATAATGGCTTTTCTTGTTTTGATTTGTCTTCTGTCCATAACGCCTCCTAATGGATAAATTTTCAAAAGTGTCCAATATTGTATATCAGTACAATAATGCCTATCGTGTTCATTAATAGAATCTAGTATACTTATTATAAGATAAAAAACAAAATTTTACAATAAGGATGATACGCATATGAATCGACAATATTACAAACAAATATGGATTTTGACACTTCCAATTTTAATTGAAAATATATTGCAAACGTTGCTCAGCACAGTGGATCGCTACTTTGCAGGTTCCATAGGAGATAGTGCAATTGCTGCCATTGGTGTTACAGAAATTGTGATGAACATATACATTGCATTTTTCATTGCATTGAATGTGGGTACCTCTGCAATATTGAGTAGAAGCATTGGCAAACAAGATGAGCACCATGCAAATGAAGTAGCCAGACAAGCAATTATACTCAGTTCTTTTGTAGGTTTATTGGTGGGTGTCATGAGTCTGATTTTGGCAAAACCATTGTTGCAATTGACGGGTGCAACAGAAGATATTATGGTATATGCATTGCCATATTTTTATGCTGTAGCAGTACCATCTGTATTTTTGAGTTTATCACTAACCTTATCTGCATGTTTGCGTTCAGCAAAGGATACGAAAACACCAATGATTTTGTCTTCAGCATCCAATGTGTTGAATGTGGTGTTGAATATTCTGTTCATGTCTATGGGTATGGGTATTTTTGGTCTTGGATTGGCAACCACCATTGCAAGAGTTGCATTGACCATTGCATTTTTTATTGTGTTGTTACACAAAAAACATGGAATTCACTTGCATTTGCAAAGAGTGCATTTGAATCGTAAAATATTACATGGCATTGCAAGCATTGGTATACCAGCAGGCGTAGAAAAATTGGTGATGCGAGTAGGACAGTTGGTTTATACAGGTATGATTATTTCTCTTGGTACCAATGCATATGTTTCCCATAGCATAGCAGGTACACTGGAAAGTTGCACCTATATTTCCACCATGTCATTTGCATCAGCGGTGGCAGTTTTGATGGGTATTAGCTTAGGTGAAAATAGAAAAGATAAAGCTGATATTTATGTTTGGTTGTCCAATAAGTTCAATTTGGTGCTGATGGTGATTTTTGCAGTGTCATTTATGATTTTTGCAGAACCATTGGCTGGATTGTTTACCGATACACCAGAAGTTATTGCAAGTGTAAAGCAATTGATTGTGGTAATGGCATTTACAACACCTTTTGTTTCAACGGTTTATATTGTAACAGGCGCATTACAAGGAGCAGGTGACACCAAATTTCCACTATACACAACCTTTGTTGGCATCTGGGTGATACGTATTGGTTTTGGGTATCTATTTGGGACTGTTTTTGACTTGGGTATTTTGGGTGTATGGTTTGCAATTAGTTTGGATATTATTTTGAGGGCAATTGTATTGGTGATTCGATACAAAAGAGGTCACTGGTTGAAAGAATTGGATGTATATGAAGCGGTAGAAGAAAGTGCATAAATCAAATAGATGGCATATAAAAAGCGGTAACCAATACGATAACGGTTGCCGCTTTTGTGTATGAAATCTAGAATCAATCCATGGCAATACGATAGCCAACACCAACTTCAGTAAAAACATATTCTGGTTCAGCAGGATTTTGTTCCAATTTTCTACGGATATTTGCCATATTGACACGCAAAATTTGATTGTCTTTGGTGGCATAGGGTCCCCAAATTTCTGTAATCAGGTGATCATATGTCAAAACTTTTCCTTGTGCTTTTGCCAAAATGGAAACCAACTTAAACTCAATTTGTGTCAGATGGATTTCTTCATGTTTCAAAAGAATCAAATGCTTTTCAAAATCAATGGTAAGATCTTTGGTTTGGAACAATTGATTGCTTTGTGGATGTATATGGGTATGATTATGTCGAAGAGCAGTACGTATACGTGCCAAAAATTCAGATGTACCAAAAGGTTTTACAATATAATCATCAGCACCCAAATCCAAAGCCAAAACCTTATCTTTTTCTGCACTTCTAGCAGATACTACAATCAGTGGTAGATTTGACCATCTACGTAAATCTCTTAAAATTTCAGTACCTTCCATATCAGGCAACCCAAGATCCAAAATAACCAAATCGGGGCAATGTGAAGACATCATAATCAAAGCTTCTTTGCCTGTTGTGGCAGCAATGGACTGATAGCCATTTGATTTCAATGTAGTTTCCATAAATTTACGTATCATAGCTTCATCTTCAATAATTAAAATTTTTTCTTTGTGACTCATTTGATATCTCCTTTCAATGGCAATGCAAAGGTGAATTTTGCACCACCTGAAGAGTTGTTTTCTGCAAATATTGTTCCATTGTGTGCTTGGATAATGGTTTTACAAATGGACAAACCAATGCCCAAACCACGACTAGAATCGTTGTAAGCATTGAGTTTTCCACTGAAAATATCATCAATTTGATGGAGTGGAAGTCCTTTTCCTTGGTCTGAAATGGAAAATAAAACAGTTGTTTCTTTTTGTCTGACAGTAAGAGAAATTGGTTTTGTGCTACCAGAATGTCTAATTGCATTTTCCAATAAATTGATGAGAACTTGCTCAATCAGCGTTGCATCCATAGGAATCAACAAAACTTCTCTTGGAACAGAAACCTGTATAGGTGCATTTGGAAAACGCTTCTTGATGCGTAAAACGGCTTCTCCAACCACTTCTTCTACAATTTCTTGACTTTTTTGTACCTGAGCACCATCTTTGTTGATTCTGGTGACAGCCAAAAGATTTTCTACCATTTGGATGAGCCACTCAGCATCTTTTGTAATGGATTGCAACAAATCATCCTGTTCCAATTTTGTCAGTTCTGAATTTGTGTTTTGTAATATATTGGTTGCACCAAGAATGCAAGTCAGTGGTGTGCGTATATCATGCGAAACAGCACGCAAAAGATTACTACGCATTTTTTCACGTTCTTTCTCCAATAAAATTTGATTGGTTTTATCCTCCAAAAGTTGACGCTCCAAAGCCAAAATAATTTGGGTTACCATGACAGATATAAAAGGGATAGTATCTTTCAAAATAGTATCGGGATCTTCGATGATGAGTCCCAAAACACCATATTTTTTTTCGTCAGTGGCAATGGGCAAATAGGAACCTTTGCAATTTTGTGTTTCGTGATTGCTTACAATACCCGTAACAACATTTTCGTCATATGCTTTTTGTGCCACTTGTTTTTCTAATAGACTGTTGAAAATCAAATCATCTTTTTGGTGCAACAACAGTTGTTTTTGAATGGTTGGATTATTTGGAGACTGGTAGTAAATAATGGAACTACAATTATAGGTATCATGTAGAGTACGCAGTGAAATATCTAATATAGTATCAATTTCATGTGCAGTCAACAATTCAGCACTCATTTCAGCCAACATTTTTGCACGTCTTTCTTTGTACATAGCTAGAATTGCAGATTTCTTAACACGACCTGTCAAACCACTGGTCAAACAAGACATCAAAAGCAAAATGGCAAAAGTAACAGGATAACCAGCCATTGAAAAATCCAGGTTGTAGTATGGTGCAGTGAAGAAAAAGTTTACACCAATTACACCACCAACAGAGGAGATGATGCTCCACAAATAGCCATTGGTCAAAAAAGCAGTGATTGCAACTGCAAGCATATATACACCATAAATATTGTCACTAATCACATTTACTTTCACAAAAATAAGGGCTATAATCGTTGCAATGGCATAAATACCAATGGTTTTGGACAAATCATAACCAATGATTTTAGAATCTAGTTTTAACTTGACATGTTTCAGTTGAGAAAGATATTCCTTCATAATACACCTCTTAATGGTTCCATCGTTTTCTTTCATATAGTATACCTCGAAATCCAATGAAATGCAAAAAAACGTGAAGAAAATCATGAAAAGACCATTCCATCATTGCAAAGCGTAGATATGTTTGATATAATGAAAGACAAAATTCGATAAAAAGGGGTATTCAAATGAAAAAACCATTTATAACATTGGAACAAGCGAAACAAATTATTGCAGAACATCCAACACCTTTTCATATTTATGATGAAAAAGGTATGCGTGAAAATGCTAGACTTGTCAACAAAGCCTTTGCTTGGAACAAAGGATTTAAGGAATATTTTGCAGTAAAAGCAACACCAACACCAGGTATTTTGCAAGTGCTCAAAGAAGAAGGTTGTGGGGCAGATTGTTCTTCCTTTACTGAGTTGATGATTGCAGAAATGGTGGATTTCAAAGGACATGATATTATGTTTTCTTCCAATATGACACCAGCAGAAGACTTTGTGAAAGCGGCAGAAATGGGCGCCATCATCAATTTTGATGACTTTACACACATTGAATTCTTCAGCAAATTGGTAGAAATTCCAGAAACCGTTTGTTGTAGATACAATCCAGGTGGTATGTTCCAAGTGGCAAATGACATTATGGACAACCCTGGTGATTCTAAATATGGTATGACTAAGGAACAAATGAAAGAAGGTTTCCGTATCTTAAAAGAAAAAGGTGCAAAACACTTTGGGATTCATTCTTTCTTGGCGAGTAGTACAAGAACCAATACATATTATCCAATGCTTGCAAAAATTTTGTTTGAATTGGCAGTGGAATTGAAAGAAGAATTGGATATTCACATTGCATTCATCAATTTGTCTGGTGGTGTTGGCATTCCGTATCATCCAGAAGAAGAAGCATGTGACATTATGGAAATTGGTGCTGGTGTACAAAAGGTATATGAAGAAATCTTTGCACCTAAAGGTATGGAAGATGTGGCAATCTACACAGAAATGGGTCGCTATATGATGGCACCATATGGTAGTTTGATTGCAACTGCAATTCATGAAAAACATATTTACAAAGAATATATTGGTTTGGATGCATGTGCTGCCAATTTGATGCGACCAGCAATGTACCAAGCATATCACCATGTGACTGTTTTGGGCAAAGAAGAAGCTGTTTGTGACCATACATATGATGTGGCAGGTGGTCTTTGTGAAAATAACGATAAATTTGCAATAGATCGTCAATTGCCTAAAATTGATATGGGTGACATTGTGTATATCCATGATACAGGTGCTCATGGACATGCTATGGGGTACAACTATAATGGGAAATTGCGTTCAGCAGAATTGTTGCTCCAAGAAGATGGTGGCATTACCGTTATGCGTAGAGCAGAAACACCAGAAGATTACTTGGCAACATTGGATTGTACGCCATTTTATAAAAAATAAGAAACTTGAGGTAAATGGAAATGGAAAATTATATTTTAAAAGGCAATATCTATTATAGTGTGACTCCTACAGAGATGGAAATGTTGGAAAATCAATATTTGATTTGCAAAGATGGAAAAAGTGCAGGTGTTTTCAAAAGCATCCCAAAGGAATATGAAGGCTTTGTATTGTATGATTATTCCAATCACACCATAATTCCAGGTCTAATCGATTTACATGTCCATGCACCTCAATATGGTTTTAGAAGCACTGGTATGGATATGGAGTTGTTGGATTGGCTTCTTGCCAATGCTTTCAAAGAAGAAGGTAAGTTCAAGGATTTAGAGTATGCAAAAAAAGCTTATGGTTATTATGTAGGCGATTTGGTGAAAAGTGCCACCACAAGAGCTTGTATCTTTGCTTCCAGACATACCGATGCAACCATCTTGTTTATGGAAGAATTGGAAAAAACAGGTCTCATTACCTATGTTGGTAAAGTGAATATGGATCGCAATGCTCCTGATTATTTGGTGGAAGAAAGTGCAGAAGAATCCATTTCTGAAACCATTCGTTGGATTGAAAGCGTAAAATACCTCCAAAATACAAAACCTATGATTACACCAAGATTCATACCATCTTGTACAGATGAATTGATGTATGCTTTGGGTGACATCCAAAAGAAATATAATTTGACAGCACAATCCCATTTGTCTGAAAACTTTGGTGAAATTGAATGGGTGAAGGAACTTTGTCCAAATTCCAAATTTTATGGGGATGCTTATAATGAATTTGGTTTGTTTGGTACCAATGGTAAAACCATTATGGCACATTGTGTGCATTCTAGCGATGAAGAATTGGAAATGATGAAAGAAAATGGTGTGTTCATTGCACATTGTCCAGAATCCAATATCAATGTTTCTTCTGGCATTGCACCAGCAAGAAAATATATGGAAAAAGGAATGGAAATGGGTCTTGGAAGTGATGTTTCTGGTGGGACAGACATTTCTATGTTCAAAGCAATGGTACATGCAATCCAAGTGTCCAAATTGCGTTGGAGATTGATAGACGATACAGAAAAAGCATTGACCACGGAAGAAGTGTTTTACTTGGCAACCATTGGTGGTGGTAAATTCTTTGGTGATGTAGGTAGTTTTGCAGAAGGTTATGAATTTGATGCAGTTGTCATTGATGATGAGCAAATTCCACATCCACAAGAATTGACATTGATGCAACGTTTGGAGAGAATCCTATATCTTTCTGATGATAGACATATTGTAGATAAGTTTGTTGCTGGTCAACGAATTCAATAAAGAAAAGCAGTATTCACTAGAATAACCTAGAGAGTACTGCTTTTTTGATGCCAATTATTCCATTACTGTTTCAGCAAATTCATTGGTGACCATATCGGCAAATGGTACACGTTTGGACAATTCACCACCAGCTTCCATAATATCTTGAATCAAAGTGAAACCATCTTCATCGAAAATAGGGTTGGTTTTCCAAGTATCTTGATCTTTGTATCTGGCAATGACTGTGGTTAAGGTTTCCAAATCATTTTCTGGGAACTGTGGTGCAATGACTTCTGCAATTTCAGCAGCAGTGTGTTCAGCAACCCAAAGCTGACCTTTGTAAATAGCAGCAGTAAAGGCTTCCAAGACTTCAGGTTGTTTGGAAATCATTTCATCTGTTGCCATATAAACGGTATAAGGTAAGAAACCAGATGCTTCTCCAAGGGATGCTACAATATAACCAATACCATTGTTTTCTAGTGTAGTGGCAGTTGGGTCAAATTCAGCAGTATAATCACCAACTTCACCTGTAAATGCGCCTGCTGTGGATGCAAAATCAATGTTGTTGATCATTTCCAAATCCACACCAACTTCCAATCCATTTTGAGCCAAAACATATTCCAAAACCAATTGTGGCATACCACCAGCTCTACCGCCAATGATTTCACTTCCAATCAAATCAGACCAATCAAAATCAGGATTTTCTTCTCTACCAACCAAGAAATTACCAGCTCTTTGTGTCAATTGCAAAAATGCTTTTGGATAATTCTCCATACCTTCATTGTATACGTAGATACCAGCTTCTGTACCCAAAAGTGCAATATCAGCAGCATCGGAAATGAGTGCAGTCATAGAAACATCAGCACCATTGCCAATTTCTACAGTCACATCAAGACCTTCTTCGGCAAAGAATCCAAGTTCAGTTGCAACATATTGTGGTGCATAAAAAGCAGAATGCACCACTTCGTTCAAACGTACAGGAATCAAAGAATCCTCTGTAGTTGTTGTGGCTGTAGTGGTGCCACATGCAGTAGAAATGAAAACAAGAGAAGTTACCAAAACAAAAGAAATCAATTTTTTCATATGAACCCTCCAAGGTGTTTTATTCATACCATATGAAAAAGAAATGGTTTTGCAAATTGTCCAGATAAATTCTACAAAAAAACCACCCAAATTGAAAAATTCAATAGGAGTGGTTATAAATCAGAAATAGAAATCCAATGCTCTTTCAGCCAACTGTTTTTCAATATTGGCACGAATGGTAAGCAATAATACCATAAGGATTTTTTTAAGGTCGTTGTCCTCAAAGGAGTCAATAACTTCTTTTAAGCTTGTTTTTTGTAACTCTGTAGAAGAAATAAATGTTTTTTGTGTTACTTTTTGCAAATGAATGAAACCGGTATAAAGCTCTAAAACAGCGGAAGATATTTCTTCTTGTGATTTGAATTCCAGTATAGGGCGGAATAAAATACCAATATCACGAATGGATAAAATGGACTTCAAATGATAAATCATAATCAAAAGCATAATATGTGTTTTGGAATATTTCTTTTTGATTGGAGCAGGAAAGATCTTTGCTTTTGTGTAGTTATTGATCATGGTTTTAGTCAAAATTTTATCAGAATCAAATCGTTTGTAAACCGATAAGGCTTTGTCCATAAAAGTGGTTACTTGATCCATATATAAATCAATATTTGGAATTTGGTGGATTTCAATAATCCCATTTCTGTGGATTTGTTTTGTAAAATCCTTCATGATATCATCTAAATTTGTCATAATACACGCTCCTTTTCTAATTCTTAATTATAGTATATACCAATTTCAAATTTCTTGCAATAGTTTTCAAAACGCACTTGCAGAAATGATAAACATGTGCTATGATAACAATATAACAACATGTAGTATTAAAAACTAGATATGGAGTTGATGACATGGAACACATTCAATATAGAAATCAAACAACATTTATGGAACGTATGGAACGAAATGTAAAAGATCCAATGAGTGCTTTGACGCATTTGATTGGTTTTTTGGCAGTAACACCCTTGGGCTTGGTTTTGATTGATAGGGCTGTAACAAAAGGCGATACCTTGGAAGCAGTGGCATTGTTGGTGTTTACCATTTCCATCATGCTATCCTATGCATCTAGCACCATTTATCACACCTTGCAAGTATCCAAAGAAAAAGAATTGAAACTGAGAAAAATTGATCATATGATGATTTTTGTTTTGATTTCTGGAACCTATACACCCATTTGCTTGGGACCTATAGGTGGATGGACTGGTTTGTCTATGGTAATCACAGTTTGGTCTATGACCATTGCAGGTGTTTTCGTCAAATTGTTTTGGATGAATGCTCCTAGATGGTTCTCCACAAGCTTGTATGTAGTGATGGGTTGGTTGTCAGCAACTTTATTGGCACCTTTGTATCATGCAACAGGTATTGGTGGTGTAGTATGTTTGATTGGCGGTGGTATCGCATATACCATTGGTGCAGTCATCTATGCTTTGAAAAAACCAGCAATCGCTTCTAAATATTTTGGATTCCATGAAATCTTCCACTTATTTGTAATGCTTGGGAGTGCATTCCACATTGCATTTATGTTTTTATATGTATAAGGTATCATTGGTGTAGGCAGAGATGTCTACACTTTTTTTAGATTATTTTTCCATTAGTTATAACTGCATTGGTTGACAAAATAAATGGTAGTGATAAAATAGATTGTGATGTAATTTTGAAATACTGACATGAATTGGAATGTGTTGTGTATGTTAGAATATATAAAAATACCAAATTTGGTAGGAAGAAGGGAACTATGAAGGTTATTTTAGAATATTTAAAACCATATCGCTTATTTGTGGTATTGGCGCCAATGTTCATGGTGTTGGAAGCGGGTATAGAATTGCTGTTACCCAAAATTATGACAAAGATGATAGAATATGGTGTGGGAAATGGAGACATTGGATATGTTGCCAAAATGGGAACCACTATGGTTCTTTTATCTTTGGTTGGTATTATGGGTGGTGTTCTTTGTTTGGCGTGTGCAGCAAAGGTTAGTCAAACAGTAGGACGTGATTTGCGTAAAGATTTGTTTACCAAAATACAAAGCTTCTCTTTTCGTAATATTGATACGTTCCAAACACCTTCTTTGATTACAAGATTGACCAATGACATTACACAAATTCAAATGGTCATATTAATGTCATTGCGTATGTTGATTCGTGCTCCAATTCTTTGTTTTGGTAGTATCATTATGGCATTTACCATTGATGCAAAAATGGCAATCATATTTGTAGTTGCTTTTGCATTGCTTATGTTGGTGACAGCAGTGATTATGAAACAAGCGGCACCTAGATTTATGCGTGTACAAAATAAATTGGATGCTGTCAACACAGTTATGCGTGAATGCTTGGCTGGAATTCGTGTGGTCAAAGCCTTTATGCGCAATGAGTA
The DNA here is from genome assembly GCA_030067835.1 of Chakrabartyella piscis. Classification (GTDB taxonomy): domain Bacteria; phylum Bacillota; class Clostridia; order Lachnospirales; family Anaerotignaceae; genus Chakrabartyella; species Chakrabartyella piscis. The sequence continues at coordinate 1,733,323 of CP092441.1, read as the reverse complement.
TGAAATTGAAAAGTTTTCAAATGCCAATGATGAATACAAAGAAGCCAGTATCGGTGCGTTTCGTTTGGTATTGATGATTATGCCATTGATGATGATTATTTTGAATGGTTCTTTGGTTGTCATCTTATGGGTTGGTGGATATGCTGTGGATGCAGGAACCTTGCAAGTGCAAAGTATCATTGCGTTCAACACATATTTGATTCAAATGCTTATGGCTGTTATGATGCTTGCGATGGTATTTTTGTCTATGTCACGTGCAAAAGTTTCCTTTGAACGTGTGTTGGAAATCTTTGCAGAAGAAGTGGATATCCAAAATCCTAAAAATCCAGTTACAGCAGAAGGTTCAGATGGTAGTATTGTATTTGAAAATGTCAGCTTTTCCTATGGAGAAAATTCTGAAAATTCAATATTGGAAAACATATCTTTTACCATCAAAGGTGGCGAAACCATTGGTATCTTAGGAGAAACAGGGTCTGGTAAATCCACTTTGGTCAACTTAATTCCAAGACTATACGATGTTACAGCAGGTAGAATTTTGGTGGATGGCATTGATGTAAAGAATCAGACACTGGAAGAATTAAGAAAAAAAGTTTCTGTTGTGCTGCAAGAAACCATATTGTTCTCAGGTAGCATTAGAAGCAATATCAAATGGGGTAACCCAGACGCTACTGATGAAGAAATGTATGAAGCGGCAAAAGCAGCAAAAGCACATGAGTTTATTATGGGATTCCCAGAAGGATATGATACCCATTTGGGACAACGTGGTGTCAATGTATCTGGTGGTCAAAAACAAAGGATTTCCATTGCAAGAGCATTGTTGCAAAAGCCAGAAATCATTATCTTTGATGATAGCACAAGTGCAGTAGATGCAATCACAGAAAAGAACATACGTGATTCTTTGCAAACTGCTCATAAAAATACTACAAAAATCATCATTGCACAGAGAATTGCTTCTGTGAAGGATGCAGATCAAATCATTGTATTGAAAGATGGTAAAATCAATGCAATTGGTTGCCATAATGTACTTATGTCAACTAGTGAAGAATATCAAGCCATATTTGATTCACAAACAAAGAAAGGAGTGATATTCCATGAGTGATCCTAGAGAAAATAGACCACCTCATGTAGGTGGTAGACCAGATGAGAAAAAAGAACACAATCAAATGCCAATGGGTGGCAGACCAGGTGGTGGACCTCCAGGTGGACGTCCAGGAATGCCAATAGAAAAGCCAAAGGATGCAAAGAAAACCTTCCATCGTCTGATTTCTTACATGAAACCCTTTTGGTTCCAACTTGTGATTGCAATTCTATCCATTATTATTATTACAGCAGGCAATTTGGTTGCAATAAAAATGATTGGCGATACATTGGATACACACATTGCAAACTTTGATCCAGCAGGACTTTTGAGAGCTTGTTTGATTATGCTTGCAATTTATGGAATGAACTCTTTCTTGACATGGTTGCAATCCTATCTTATGTTGTGGGTTGGTCAAGAAGTTGTTGCCAAAATTCGTGGTGAATTGGCAGATAAATTCCAAAAACTACCATTGAAATATTTTGATCAAAACTCTGCTGGGGATTTGATGAGTCGTGTCACCAATGATGTGGATAGCATTTCCACTAGCTTGAATACAAGTATTTCACAAGTGTTCCAAAGTGCAATTTCTGTCATTTCTACTTTGGCATTTATGTTGTATTTGAGCATTCCATTGACCATTGCTTCAGTGGTTTGTATTCCATTGATGTTTTTCTTAACTAGATTTATTGCTGGTAAATCCAGAAAATTCTACAAAGAAAAGCAAGATAAATTGGGTAGGCTCAATGGACATATTGAGGAATATATTTCAGGTCAAAAAGTGGTTAAGGTGTTCTGTAAAGAGGATGATGTGAAGAAAGAATTTGCAGTACTCAACGATGATTTGTTGGGTGTTGGCATCAAAGCAGAAATCTTCTCTGGTGTCATTGGACCTATTATGGGAACTATTAACAATATCACCTATGCAATTATTGTGGTGACAGGCGGTTTGATGATGATATATGGATTTCCTATGACTTTGGGTACCATTTCCAACTTTATCATTTACGCAAAACAAATTACAAGACCGATCAATGAATTGGCGAATCAAATCAATTCTATGATGTCAGCTTTTGCAGGTGCAGAACGTGTATTTGAAGTGTTGGATGTGGAGGATGAACCAGAAGATGTGAAAGATGCTGTGATACTAAAAGACATTCGTGGTGATGTGGTTTTGGAAGGTGTCAACTTTGCATATGAACCAGGTAGACCAATTCTGAAAAACATCAATCTATATGCAAATGCAGGTCAAACAATTGCTTTGGTTGGACCTACAGGTGCAGGTAAAACCACAATCATCAATCTTTTGACACGTTTCTATGATATCGAATCGGGTAAAATTACAATTGATGGTGTGGATTTATATGACTTGCAAAAAGCAAATTTGCGTTCTCATATTGGCATTGTTTTACAAGACACCTATTTGTTTACCAGTACCATCAAAGAAAATATTCGTTATGGTAGATTGGATGCAACAGATGCAGAAATCAAAGAAGCAGCAAAATTGGCAAATGCCCATGAATTTATCAAACATATACCTAAGGGTTATGATTCTGTTTTGGCAGATGGTGGCAGCAATTTGAGTCATGGTCAACGTCAAATGATTGCCATTGCAAGGGCTATTTTGGCAAATCCATCTATTTTGATTTTGGATGAAGCAACTAGTAGTGTAGATACCCAAACAGAAGCAAAAATCCAAGGTGCAATGAACAATTTGATGAAGGGTAGAACCAATTTTGTCATTGCTCATAGATTGAGTACCATCAAAGATGCAGACCTGATTGCGGTTATCAATGGTGGCGAAATCATTGAACGTGGTACACATAATACTTTGATGGAAAAGCAAGGTTTCTACTATAATCTGTATAGTAGCCAGTTTGATGAAGATGGACACTCCAATATGAAAAAAATCCAAGGTGAAAGTGAATAAAACCCTTGATTTTTTGTATAAGATGTGTTATAACTAGATAGAAATAAATAGAAATAGACTTTGATAAGGACTAGTACAAGAGGTTGTTTTTGCAGAGAGTAGGCGTTTGGTGCAAGCCTATAAAACGAATTTTGGAACTCACCTTTGAGTTTTGTGCTGAACCAATAGTAGGCATCAACGGTTGACCATCGTTAAATGGTTTTGAGTGTGTTGGAAACAACAAACTAGAGTGGTAACGCGGATAACCTTCGTCTCTAATAATGAGATGGAGGTTTTTTTAGTTTTATTGAAATGGAATGGGATTAGGAGGAAACAAAAATGGAAAATCGTTATGATTTTAATGCAATTGAAAAGAAATGGCGTGCTGAGTGGGAAAAGAACCCAATCAATGTAGAAAATGATACAAAACCAAGATTTTACTGCTTGGATATGTTCCCATATCCTTCTGGTACAGGACTTCACGTTGGTCACTGGAGAGGTTATGTATTGAGTGATGTTGTCAGCAGATACAAAGTGTTGCAAGGTTTCCAAGTGTTGCATCCAATGGGTTGGGACGCATTTGGTTTGCCAGCAGAAAACTTTGCAATCAAAAACAATGTGCATCCAAAAGCTGCAACTGAAAATAATATTGCAAATGTAAAAAGACAATTGCATGAAATCAGTGCAATTTATGATTGGGATAAAGAGGTCAACACAACTGATCCAGATTACTATAAATGGACACAATGGATTTTCGTTCAAATGTTCAAAAAAGGTTTGGCTTATGAAAAACAAATGCCTTTGAACTGGTGTCCAAGTTGTAAATGTGTACTTGCAAATGAAGAAGCTGCTGGTGGCACATGTGAACGTTGTGGCACTGTTGTAACAAAGAGAAATCTTCGTCAATGGATGCTCAAAATTACAGCATACGCAGATAGATTGCTTGATGATTTGCAAGAATTGGATTGGTCTGATAAAGTTAAAAAAATGCAATCTGACTGGATTGGTAAAAGCTATGGTGCAGAAGTGGACTTCAAAATCGTAGGTTCTGATGATAAAATTTCTGTATATACCACAAGACCAGATACACTTTATGGATGTAGCTTTATGGTGCTTGCTCCAGAATATGCTGGTGTTGCAGAATTGACAACTCCAGAACAAAAAGAAGCTGTTGAAAAATATTGCTTCGATGCATCTACAAAATCTTCTGTAGATCGTATGACAGATAAAGTGAAAACTGGTGTATTCACAGGTTCTTATTGTACAAACCCTGTAAATGGTGAAGATATTCCAATCTGGGTTGCAGATTATGTATTGGCTGATTACGGTACTGGTGCTGTTATGTGTGTACCTGCTCATGACGAACGTGACTTTGAATTTGCAACAAAATTCGGTTTGCCAATTGTACAAGTTATCATGCCAGAAGGAGAAGAAGAAAAACCTCTTACAGAAGCATACACAGGCGATGGTATCATGATCAACTCCGGTGATTGGAATGGTATGAAAGCCTTTGAAGCAAAAAAAGCAGTGCCTCATATTATGGAAGAAAGAGGCGTTGGTAAAAAAACAACAAACTACAAATTGCGTGACTGGGTATTCTCCAGACAAAGATATTGGGGTGAACCAATTCCTATTGTTCACTGTGATTGCTGTGGAGCAGTTCCTGTTCCAGAAGACCAATTGCCAATTTTGTTGCCAGATGTAGAAACATACAAACCTACAGATACAGGTGAGTCTCCGCTTGCTGGTATTGATGAATGGGTCAACACAACTTGTCCTGTTTGTGGCAAACCTGCAAAAAGAGAAACCAACACTATGCCACAATGGGCTGGTTCCAGCTGGTACTTCTTGCGTTATGTAGACAACCATAACAACAATGAAATGGCAAGCCTTGAAGCTTTGGAAAAATGGGCTCCAGTTGACTTGTATGTTGGTGGTATCGAACATGCTGTTTTGCATTTGTTGTATGCTCGTTTCTACACAAAATTCTTGTATGATATCGGTGCAGTACCTTTCTCTGAACCATTCCAAAAATTGTTCAATCAAGGTATGATCACCAAAAATGGCAAAAAAATGAGTAAATCCATGGGCAATGTAGTTTCTCCTGATGAATTGGTAGAAAACTATGGTTGTGATTCCTTGCGTATGTATGAATTGTTCGTAGGTCCACCTGAATTGGATTGTGACTGGGATGATAGCGGTATTGATGGTGTATTCCGTTTCTTAAACAGAGTTTGGAGAATGGTATTCAATTACAAAGATAGCAACTTCACAGCAACCAAGGACGAAGAATTCATCTGTCATAAAATGATTTATGACATCACAGCTCGTTTGGAAGCTTTGACAATGAATACTGTTGTCAGTGGTTTCATGGAATACAGCAACAAATTGATTGATCTTGGTAAAAAACAAGGTGGTTTGTCTGTGGCAACATTGGAAACATTGTCTGTATTGTTGGCACCATTTGCACCTCATATTTCTGAAGAAATGTGGAAAGAATTGGGTCATGAAGGTTCTGTATTCGATGCAAGCTGGCCTGTTGCAGATGAAAGCAAATTGGTACAAGATACAGTTGAAATTGCATTGCAAATCGCTGGTAAACTTAGAGGAACAATGGAAATCTCCACAAGTGCAACCAAAGAAGAAGCAATTGCAAAAGCAAAAGAAGTTTTGGCAGAACGTATCGGTGATGGTACTGTTGTCAAAGAAATCTATGTTCCTGGTAGAATTGTGAACTTGATTGTAAAATAATAAAATTCATGTTGGGGGTTAACTTGTGTTAGCCCCTAATTTTTTGGTGATGATATGAAAGCATATATTTTGGATGTAACACAACTAAATAAGGAAGAAATCTTTGATGAAGCGTTATCTCATGTCAAAAAAACAAGACAAGATAAGGTTGCTTTGTTGCGTAAAAAAGAAGTAAAAAGAACATCACTTGGTGCTGGATTGCTTTTGGAATATGCATTGCAACAAGAAGATGCGTCTTATGACGTAGAAACACTAGCCTATACACCAAAAGGAAAACCATATTTCCTAGGAAATGATATATACTTCAATATTTCGCATTCAGGTGAAGTGGTTCTATGTGTCACCAGTCAAAAGAATATCGGTTGTGACATTGAAAAGATAAGAGAAACGATACCCAAACATTTGGATAAAATTCTTTCTAAAACAGAAATGAAGTGTTTTGAAACCTTATCAGAAACAGAGAAAAAGAAATATTTCTTCCAACTTTGGACAGCAAAAGAATCCATAGCCAAATGGAATGGAGCAGGTCTAGCATTTCCTTTTGCAGAAATCACAGTTATGGATACAAATGAAGTGAAATCCAGCATTATATATGAAGAAACTGTTGTATATTTGCAATCAGGTCAAGAAAATGACTATATGTGGACAATTTGCAGCGAAGAAAAACCACATGAGATTCGCTTGAATCATAAGAAGATTTTGGATATTCTATAGAATCTGTACATTAAAATTTGAAAATACCATTGAAAATTATCGAAAATCCTGTATAATTATATATATTATGGGGATTAAAGGAGTTTTTTATGTTTAAATTGAAAAAATTAGCAACCATAGCTTTGGCGATGGTCATAACAATAGGTACAACCAGTACAAATTTCGTTGGAGCAGCAACAGTAGCAGAGTTGGAAGCGCAACGAACAGAATTGGCAGCACAAACAGCAGCAGCAAAAGCAGAAATTGAAGCATTGGAAACCAAACAAGCTTCAGTGGAAGAAGAAATCAATGCTGTGGATGCTGTATATCGTAGTTTGCAATCAGAATTGACAGCTGCTGAAACACAATTGAATATTTTAGAATCCAATTTGGCAACAGCCGAAGAACAATTGGAACAAAATATGGTGGAACGTGAAGAACAATTTGAATTGTTGTCTGCTAGACTTCGGTATTTGCAAGAAAAAGGGTCTACAGGATACTTGGAAATTCTTCTGGAATCAGAAAGTTTCAGTGATTTGTTCCTGCGTATGCAATATGTCAATGACATTATGTTGTTTGATAAAGAAGCGTTGAATAAACTCCAAGAAATCCAAGCACAAATTCAGGAAGATATGGAGATTATTGATGAAAATAGAGCAGCACAAGCAGATGTTGTATCGGAACAGCAATCTAAAGTAAATGAAATGTATAGCTTATTGGCAGAAAAAGAAGCATTGATGCGTTCTTATGAAAACGATGTTGCGAAACAAGAAGAAATGATTGCTGCATTTGAAAGTGCTGATAGAGAGGTTATGAATTTGATTGCACAAGCAAGCACAAGCTCTACACCATATTATACAGGTGATGGTAGCTTAGGCTGGCCAGTTCCTTCCAAATCAGCAGCAAGCACCAGTTTGAGCAGTGGTTTCGTACAAAGAACCAATCCTGTCACTGGGAAATGGGAATCCCATAGTGGATATGATATTCCAGCATCCTATGGTGCAGCCATTGTTGCAGCAGAAGCAGGTAAGATTACATATTCTGGTTGGATGAATGGTTATGGATATACCATTATCATTGATCATGGTGGCGGTTTGACAACATTGTATGGTCATAACTCAGCATTGAATGTAAGTGTTGGTGATATGGTATCAAGAGGTCAGCAAGTTGCTGAATGTGGTAGTACGGGTATGTCAACAGGTAACCATTGTCACTTCTCAGTTTTGGAAAATGGAACTTATGTGAATCCAGAACCATATCTTGGAGTTGCAAACGTATCCTATTAAAAATAAGACAAAAGGCGGTATCTCAAAAGGATATCGCTTTTGCTTTGTATATTAGTTTACCATAATCAAACTATGTATAGTATTATAAATAAAGAGATAAAATCTTTTCTTTTCGCTCAAGAAGGATGATGATACAAAGACAGCAGCAGAGCAGTAAATGGCAAAAAAAACCTGGTACACAAGAGTATACCAGGAATTGTAGTTTATGTATTTGGTTGAAATTAACCGAAGTATCTGTTCAACAAGCCCAAGAAAGCTTTACCGTGACGAGCTTCATCTCTACCCATTTCGTGAACTGTATCGTGGATTGCATCCAAGTTAGCAGCTTTAGCACGTTTAGCAAGGTCAAATTTACCAGCTGTAGCACCATTTTCAGCAGCAACACGAAGTTCCAAGTTTTTCTTTGTGGAGTCTGTGATCACTTCACCCAAAAGTTCAGCAAATTTAGCAGCATGTTCTGCTTCTTCCCAAGCAGCTTTTTCATAGTACATACCAACTTCTGGATAGCCTTCTCTATGAGCAACACGAGCCATAGCCAAGTACATACCAACTTCAGTACATTCACCTTCAAAGTTAGCTCTCAAATCAGCCATGATATCTTCACTAGAACCTTGAGCAACACCTACAACGTGTTCTGCAGCCCAAGACAATTCGCCAGATTGTTCGGAGAATTTATCAGCACCAACGTGACATACTGGACATTCTGCAGGAGCAGCGTCGCCTTCGTGAACATAACCACATACGTTACATACAAATTTTTTCATAGTTTTTTCCTCCTTGGAATAAGTATAATTTAGATTCTATATCGATTTTGTTTGAAATATTACTTGTTACTTGATAATTATTATAAACTACACAAACAAACTTAGTCAACGCTAATTGAATATTTATTTGTTTTTTTTACAAAATATGATATACTTATACTACTTTTGAAAGGAGGTTTCTTATGAACCTAGAAATTGGTACAAAATTACACGGATTTACGATACTTGAACAACAAGAATTGCCTGATCTACACGGAACAGGCTATATAATGGAACATACAAAAAGTGGTGCAAAACTATGCTATATTCAATCAGAAGATGACAACAAAGTCTTTTCTGTTTCCTTTAAAACACCACCAGCTGACCACCAAGGAACACCACATATTCTGGAACATTCTGTTTTATGTGGCTCCAGAAAATATGATGTAAAAGACCCATTCAATGAGTTGGCAAAGGGATCTTTGAATACATTCCTAAATGCAATGACCTTTTCTGATAAAACCATGTATCCAGTTGCCAGCTGCAATGAAGATGATTTGCATAATTTGATGGATGTGTATTTGGACGCTGTTTTTTATCCAAATATCTACAAACAAAAGGAAATTTTTCTCCAAGAAGGCTGGAGATATGTATATAATGAAGAAACAGAGTCTTTGGATATCACAGGGGTAGTGTACAACGAAATGAAAGGTGCTTTGTCTGATCCAGAAAGCAAATTGAGTGGAGTCATTGCAGAAAAAATGTTTGGCGATACCGTTTATGGCTACGAATCAGGTGGACATCCTACATATATACCAGACTTAACATATGAAGCATTTCTGGATTTCCATAGAACCTATTATCATCCTTCAAATTCCTATTTGTATCTCTATGGAGATATGGATTTGGAAAGATGTTTGGCACATATTGATGGGGAATATTTGAGTAATTTTGATGCCATTACAAATTTGCCAGAAATCAAAGAAGTAGACACAATGCCTGTGCAAGAAGTACAATTTGATACGTTTTCTGTGGATGATATTGAGAATACAGAAACAGGATATTTGACCTATACATTCAATGTAGGTAAGTCAACAGATCCAGCTCTTGTGATGGCGATACGCATTTTGACTTATGTGCTCATGGAAACCAATGCTTCACCAGTGAAAAAAGCTTTGATTGATGCTGGAATTTGTGAAGAAGTGGAAGGTTGGTTTGATTCTTCTGCATATGAAATGACATTTAGCATTGTAGGTAAAAATTGCGAAATTGATAAAATAGATGATTTCAAAAATACCATTGTTTCTGTTTTGGAAGATATGGTTACCAATGGTTTTGATGATGAATTGCTTGTCAGCAGCATTAGAAGATTGGAATTCCTTTTGAAGGAAGAAAATTATGGTAGTACACCAAAGGGTTTGATTTATGGCATGAATGTCATGAAAAATTGGTTATATGGTGTAAATCCATTGGATCGATTGCATTCTTTGCGTATTCTTGAAATCATAAAATCACCTGAATATCCTTGGAAAAATTTGATTTCTGATTTGTTCTTGACCAATGAAAAGAAAAGTTTGTTGGTATTTCATGGAGAATTGGATAAAGGTGAAAAAGAACTTGCAGAAGAGAAATTACGCTTGAAAGATAAAAGAAAGAGTTTAACCGATGTGGATTTGCAACAAATTGCAGATGAAAAGGCAATGTTGGATCGTTTCCAAACGCAGGAAGATACACCTGAAAACCTTTGTAAAATTCCAATTTTGGATATTTCTCAAGTCAGCGCAACAGCAACTAGAATACCATATGAAGTGAGTAGAGTAGAGGAGTGCACCGAAGTATTTGTACCAATGAACAGCAATGGCATTGTATATGGAAAGGTTCATTTTGATACAAATGTATTACCAGTGGAATTGTTGCCATATCTTGGGTTGTTGACTGAATTGTTGGGTAGATTGGATACAAAAAAATATGGTTTTGCAGAACTTCCAATTGCAATGAATCAATTGACAGGCGGTTTCCAAGTCAAACACGATATCTTTTCTAGGAGCGTAACGGACTATGAATCTTTCATAACCTTTGATTTCAAATTCCTAAAAGAAGATTTATCAAGTGCTATAGAGTTGTTGTCTAACATTATTTTGGAAACTCAATTTGATGAAAAGGAAAACCTAGGAAAGCTCATCAAAGCATCTAAAATCAATGGCGAAAATAGCATTTTAAACCATTTGCACACAGAAGCAATTCATTATAGCACCAGTAGGTTGACATATGCAGGTCAAATCAATCAAGCTGTTTCAGGAATTCAATATTTCCAATTCCTATGCGAAACAGAAAAGAATTTTGATGAAACAGCAGATGAAATCATTGCAAAACTCAAGAAAACAGTGGAAATGCTATTCACGCAAAGTAATGTCAATGTTTCTATTGGAACAGAATCTGATTTGCATGGTGCAGTTGTAGCAGAAATACAAGCAATGATTGCAAAATTACCAAAAGGTGATGGTAAAAAGCAAGAATATGCATTTGATTTACAACCAGAGAAACTTGCTTTTACCTGTGATAGTGCAGTGCAATATAATATAGTATCTGCCAATTTCAAAGAATATGGTCACGAATTTAATGGAAAGATTCAGGTTTTGCGAACAATTTTAAATCAAGAATATATCTGGAATAAAGTTCGTGTACAAGGTGGCGCATATGGTGGCGGTTGCAATTTCCAATACAATGGTTTGGCTTATTTCTTTTCTTATAGAGACCCAAATATCACAGAAACCTATGATGTATACAAAGGGTTGCCTGAAGATTTGAAAGGGTTTGTAGGTTCTGATAGAGATTTGCAAAAATACATCCTAGGAACCATGAATCGTTTGGATCAACCAAAAAATAATATAGATTTATTGAATGAATCCATAGCTATGGTTTATCAGAATTTGACCTATGATATGAAGGATTCTATACGAGCTGAAATTTTATCTACAACCAGCCAAGATATTCAAGAATTTTCAGATTTGATTGCAGATATTGTTGCAACCGAAAATATTTGTTCCATTGGCAATGAACAAAAACTTTTGACAAATGCAGAATACTTTACAGAAGTAAAAAAATTAAATCCATAAAAATAAATTCAAATAAAAAATGACAAGACTGAATACGTTTGGTTTTGTTATTTTTTTGTAGAAAGACTGAATTTTGCTATAGCGATTGTTACGAATCCCAGATGGATGCAAAGAGACAGATTTGATATCCATAAATAGCAGTATTTGTAAATATTCGCAAAACGTAACTTTTGCGAAAAGATATATGTAATTAGAAAGACGGACTTATTAATTTCTATTAACTAGTCCGTCTTTTTAGTAGTCTATTATAAACCTACTGTTGCTTTTGCAACAGCTATTATTGTATCATTTTTATAATTAGCAAATAATTTATATTTATCCTGTAGTAAATACAAGGCTTCAATTTTCATTTCAATTCCTTCTAATGATTTAGAACCATAATAATATTCTGAATTAAATTCGCCTGTGCCATATAAATCATAGATTGCAGTCCCTGCATTTTCATTAAAAATAGCAATGAAATCTTGGCTTACAGTTCCACCGAACGAATTTGCACCAGAAATATTGATAACAACAGCGATATATTCACCACTTTCATAGGTATTATAGTCACTTCTTTCATATGTTCCTGCATACATAGAATTTACTACAATTGAACTTGGTAGTTTTGCAGATTTATATAGATATGATAAGGCATTTACGCACCATCCACTATAATCAGGAGCCTCTGCAGTGATAACACAACTTGCGGATAAACCGTTGCTTGTGGTTGCTGTAATAATAGCTTCTCCATTTGAAACGCCAGATACAACACCATATTGATTTACTGTTGCTACCGCAGAATTAGAACTGGTCCATGTAACAGAAGAATCTGTTATGTTATCTTGTGAAAATATAACGCTTACATTTACTGATTGATTAGTACTAAGTGTTGTATTTGATTTATCTAATGAAATGCCAGTTGGTAATACAACATATTCAAGGGTATTTGATGTACGCAAGGATTCATCTGCAATCCTAGTAATAATGGATGCAGTTGCAGAACGTTGTATAGAGGTATCTGGAGTATATGCGCCTGAAGAATCATTTCCAGATAAAATACCTGCACGATAAAGTGTATATACAGCATTGTAATAATTACTGCTTGTTTCTACATCAGGTATGGATTTGTCTTCAATCTTATTAATAGCTACAAGTGCTTCTTCTGGAAGTGCACTTACTAAAACAAGAGCAAAGTCACCACGGCTAATGGCAGCTTTATAATCAGAGAATTGATTACTATTGATAATAGAATATTCTGTAGCATAATCGATATAAGGTTGATACCAAGTTGTAGTGGAAGAAAAATCATAATTGATAGTATTATATACTTGGTGCAAACGAGATGCCAAAACGATTGTTTCGGCTACTGTAACATTTCCTGTTGGATTGAAAGTATTTTCACTACTACCACTCATCAAACCTAATTCATATACATTTTCAACACTATTGGCATACCAAGCAGTGCTGGGTACATCAGTAAACTGTCCTTCGATATATTCATTTTTCTTTTCGAAATATACTTTTTCAGTAGAAGCTGTTTCTGGTGTTTCATTTACCTGAATATCTATATCGGTAGGCTCTATGTAATAGCGTACAACATAAACAATACCACTTTCAAAAATAACTTTTTGGGACGCAGTCTTACTTAATATAATGAAATTTAATCCATCTTTTTCATAGTGATATTCGTTTTCATTATTTGCATCCGTTAAAACTGTTTCTGTGAAACCTGATTCACAAAAGCCATCTTTTATAGGAGTTATCAATTCATCCCATTCCATTGTGAAAGAAGTTGTAATATAATCAATGGCATCTACAGCAATTTCGGTTGCATCTTCGGGGATCGCAACATCTATATTGGTTAAGTTCTCGGTTGTAAATGACCTGTATGCCGTTTCATAGGCTTCGGGAGCATAGGTTAATGTTGTATCTTTTGAAATGTCTGCAGCAAAAGCTGTAGAAAAAATGGTACACGAAAAAACTAAGGTGAAGCATAGAGCTGTTAAAAAATTTTTCATAATGTTTTACTTTTTATACTATTTGACACAAAAAATAGTATAACTCCTTTCTTCTTCTATAATTTAGGCGGTTTGCATTAAAAAATTAATTTAATTATATATATATATATATATTGTCAATAAATTGATCGGAATTTCGTTTATTATATTGCGTTTTTTTGATTTTTAATAGGATTTCTTGCTACTTATATGAATTTGTGGTAAACTTTTAATGCTTGTAAGAAATTAAAGCAACACCGATACTGCTTATGAAGATGCTTCTTCTGATATATACCAAAATATAGTTTAAAAAGTGAGGTAACAATATGATTGAATTGAAAGAGTTTTCCTATGGTTTTCCCAACAAAGATTTATACGACAAAGTTTCTTTTACATTGGAATTGGGTCAATCTTGTGCATTCATTGGTTCCAGTGGATGTGGAAAAAGTACACTTGCAGAAATTTTAATGGACCCTGAAAGATACATGTTTGAAGGTAAGCTTCTTATTGAAGAAGGTACTTCTATTGCTTACGTGAGCCAATTCTATGATGTGGATAAATCCAAAACCATTTCTGTGTTTGAATACATTGCTGAAGGCTTTGTTGCTGTAGAAAATGAACTTGCAGAAGTTTGTGCAAAAATGGGTACTGTTGATGAAGTTGATGAGACTTTGATGGATGCATACCAAGAAGTTATGAATCGTTTTGATGCTATGGAATGTGGCGATTATATTTCCAATATTGAGAAAAAATTGGCACTTGCAGATATGGTAAACAAACGTGATTTGGATTTGTCTAAGCTCAGTGGTGGTGAATTTAAGTTAATTCAGGTCATCAAACAAATGCTTTACAAACCAGATTTATTGATTATGGATGAGCCAGATTCTTTCTTAGATTTCGATAATTTGAATTCTTTGAAACACCTCATCAATTCCTATAAGGGTACTACCCTTACCATCACCCATAGTCGTTATTTGTTGAACCATTGTTTCAATAAAATCATTCATTTGGAAAACAAAGATATCCAAGAGTTTGATGGTCGCTATATCGAATATAACTTTGAATTGTTGGAAAAGAAAATTGAATTACAAGAACTTTCCTTCAAAGATGATGAAGAAATTGCAAGAAACGAAGCACTCATCAAACGTTTGCGTGACAAAGCATCCAATTATGATTCTGCTGCAAATGGCAAATCTTTGAAAGCACGTGTAAAAATTCAAGAACGTTTGCAAGCAAGACGCATCAAGAGTCCATTTGTTTCCATTAGAAAGCCAGAAGTAAATTTTGTGGCTGCTGATGTTTTGGAAGAAGGAACTGCATTGGAAGTCAATGGGTTCAATCTTTCCTTTGCAGAAGATATTTTGGAAGATGTATCCTTTACCATTGGTTCCAAAGATAAAGTGGGTATCATTGGTGCAAATGGTGCTGGTAAAACTTCTTTGATTCGAGCAATTTATGCAAACCAAGACGAAGCAATTACCATTCCAGATACCACCAACCTCCTCTATTTGTCCCAAAATAAGGAAGATACCTTTGCAGGTGAACAAGACATTTACGATGCATTTTTGGATTTGGATTTTGCAACCTATACAGAAGTTTCAGAATATTTGTCTAAATTTGGCTTCCCAGAAGAAAAAATGACACAAAAAATAGGTTCTCTTTCTGGTGGTGAAAAAAATATTCTTGGACTTGCAAAATTGTCTACATTGCAATCCAATTTATTGATTTTGGATGAACCAACCAGCCATTTAGACACCTATGCACAAATTGCTTTGGAAGAAGCCATTGCAAATTATGAAGGTGCTGTTTTGATGATTTCCCATGATTTCTACTCCATTGTCAACTGTTTGGATTATGTTTTGATTATTGAAGACAAACAAATTCGTAAAATGAAAATGAAGAAATTCAAACGTATGATTTATGGCAAGCATTTTGAAAAAGAATATCTTGAAAAAGAAAAAATGAAAAAAGAAGCTGAAGTCAAAGTGGAAACTGCTCTATTGGCAAAAGATTTTGAAAAAGCTAAGGTTTTGGCTGAAGATTTGGCAACCATTATCGAAGGTATGTAAGCATTTCTGCTGTTGTGTATTGGGGTAATTTGAAAAGAAAGGGTTTTCTTTGTAGATGAGAAAGCTTACTGGGGTTAAAAAATGGAAATTTTTTATTTGTCATTTACAGTGGTATTTCCTTTGGTTTGTATGATGAGCTTGGGATATGTTTTGCGTGTAGTTGGTATTTTCAATGAACTATTTTTGAAACAATTGAACAAACTCTGCTTCAAGGTGTTTTTGCCAACATTGCTGTTTACCAATTTGTATCAAAGCAGTTTTGAATTTGGGTCAGCAATTCCAATGATTGTGTTTGGTACCACAAGCGTTTTGATTATTTTCTTTCTCTTGGTGTGGATTGTACCACGTTTTGTAACAGAAAATCGAGATCGTGGTGTTATGATTCAAGGGATTTTTCGTAGCAATTTCGTTTTGTTTGGTATACCCATGATCATTTCCTTGTTTGGCACTGAAAAAACCGGTGTAGCAGTTATTATGATTGCTCTTGTAGTTCCACTATTCAATGTTCTTTCTGTGATTATATTGGAAATCTATTCTGGACATAAAACAAATTTTCTTTCGATTATTCAGGGCGTTGCAAAAAATCCATTGCTCATTGCTTCGGTATTGGGATTTGTTTTTCTTGGTTTGGGTATTAAAATTCCATTGCTGATGCAAGATGTACTTTTGGATATTTCCCAAGTGACAACACCACTTGCATTGATTGCTTTGGGTGGTGAATTTCAATTTTCTGGTGTCGCCAAATACAAGAAATTGCTTTCAGGTGCCATACTTGGAAAGTTGGTTCTTGTACCTTTGTTTGGGATTACCAGTGCAGTCTTATTGGGATTTAGGGGTATAGAATTGGCTGTGTTGATGGCTATGTTTGTCAGTCCAACTGCTGTTTCTAGCTTCACCATGGCACAAAGTGTTGGTGCAAATGATGAGTTGGCAGGTCAAATTGTGGTTTGGAACTCCATTTTGGCAATTGTTAGCATTTTCATTTGGGTTACGATTTTGCAATACGCACATATGTTATAAGAGAAAAGCCATCAGGATATCGCTATCTTGATGGCTGTTTTTATGTTATTCCATTCCAGCAAATCCAAACATTCTACGACACAAGCTTTTGCCTGTTTGTGTACGAAAAATGGTATGATATGCATTTTGCACTGTTTTGACATCGGAGTTTTTTTCATGTAGATTCACCAAAAAATCAGCTTCCACAAGGATTTGATAATCCAAACCATCTATATTGTCATAAGTGTGGTGATGTCCCACCAAATAAGCCACTCTTGCAATGACTTCTTTGGAGAAATCCAAATCACCAAGCATTTCTTCTACCAAAGCAGGACCCAATTCTTCTTGTAGCTTACCTGTGGAGTGACCACATGTTTCTTCTGCTGCTTTGATTCCAATATCGTGTACAATGGCAGTTGCTTCCAATGTAAATTGTGTTTCAACATCCAATTGCTCCATAGTGCCAATGTATTTTGAAAAGCCTAGAACCTTTGTAAAATGTTGAATGCGATGTGGATTTCCACCATCATAAGAAATCATTCTGTCATACAATTGATCCAATTTTGTCATAGAAATCCTCCTCTAATTATTTATCTTCTGTATCGGTGCTTTTTGAACTACATGAACCGCTATAGGCACAACCAGAGCAACCACTACTACAACTACTTTGTCCACTATTTTCATGATTTTTCTTCATTTCTTTTGCTTTTGATTGGAATTTGTGTAGATTGTAGTATACAAGAATACCAATCAATAACACGGGTATAATCACTGTGAAAATCATTTCTTGATCCATATAAAACCCTCCTTTTTAGATATAACGGTCTGTAAATCTATGCAAAAGTGCTTCCCATTCGTTTTTGGAAACGGTGTTTTTTGCCAAATCAGAAACTCGTTTGCGATCTGCTTCATTCATACGATACAAAAATCTCCAATCCAATGGGAATCCCATTCTTCTAGCCAATTGATACTCTTTTTGTTGTTGTTCAGGTAATGCTAAGAAAGTATCAATGTATTCCAACATGTTTGGGATATCGGTGTCAAATTTTCCTTCAATTTCTTGCAAAAGGTTGATGATATGATCGCTTTTCAACATACCACTGGCTTTGGTAGGATCTACATGTGCAATCAAATTACGAATTTCCAGTAACTTTTCCATATCTGTTTGTACTTGATAAGCTCCTGTTTTCTGCAAATCTTCCATCAAAGAACCAGTTCGCAATACAAAAGTACGCAAACGTACAAAATCAGGATTTACAAGGTTGATGACTTTAGCAGTTTCAATGGCATTTTCTTCTGCTAAGGCTTTGCCACCAACACCAGGCATAAAGTAAATGGAAAGTTCGATTCCTGCATCACGTACATTGCAACCACCAATAATTTCTTGTTCCTGAGTGGTTCCCTTTTGAATCAAATCCAAAACACGATCAGAACCAGATTCAAAACCGGAATGAACACGATTCAAACCAGCATCTGCCAAAAGTTTCATATTTTCTTTTGTGATACGAGACAAAGAATCTGCTCTACCATAGGAGGTAATACGTTCTATTTCAGGGAAGCGTTTGCGAATATGGGTGATGATTTCAGCAAGCCACTCAGCCTTTAATACCATTGTATTCGCATCTTGTAAAAATATTGCTTGTCGGTTGCCTTCTGTCAGCCAAGTGAATACCATTTGGTAACACATACGTTCAGCATCTGTATCCAAATTTATATATTCATTTTGCAAAGATCCCATATTGTAATTGACACCATCAAAATGAGTCAAAATACGATCTCTATATTCAGCCATTACATCTACATCGTGTATGATTTCTGCTACTAGACGTGTATGGAATTGGCTATTTTTGTATAGCATACAAAACTTGCATTTATTCCAAGGACAATTTTCTGTTACACGCAACAATAAGCTGTTTGCTTCGCTTGGTGGACGTATGGGTCCAACTTGAAAAATATGTTCTTCCATTAGAATCTCCTTTTTATTTATGATAAGTACTTACATTCTAACGAAAATATCATAAGAATGCAAGTTATCTTTAGCATCAAATTGGTGTTTATATGTGAATTCCAAATCTTTTCTTTTGCATAAGACGATTCAGCCTCAAATAGGATGTTATTTGTCAAATTATGCCCATAGATGAAGATAGTATTACTTTCTGGAGTAATGGACTCCTTCTCAAATAAAGAACCCATCAGCCATAGAATAGGCGTTATATGAGTGGGTATAGTATGCTTAGATGGCTGTTCCTGCAATGAAAATTTGAAATACACAAAAGGAGATAGATTTACTCCATCTCCCTTTGCATTATATATCATTTAAAACAATGTTTCAACTCTTTCACAGATGTTTTACTTCTTCTTTGGGCGAAATATGCAGTGGTTACGGATTTAGGGTATCTGCTGTTGACAACATATTTTGAATATAGATACCATAACCTCTGGTGGGATCGTTGACCAAAACATGAGTAACTGCACCAACAATCTTACCATTTTGTAAAATTGGAGAACCACTAATGCCTTGGACAATACCACCTGTTTTTGCAAGCAATTCTGGATCTGTAATGGTGATTTCCATATCCTTTCCAGATTGATTGGTAAATCCTGTGATTTCAATTGCATATTCCTTGGATTCGGTGCCTTCAATGTTTGCCAAAATGGTTGCACTACCCTTTTCAATTTCGTAATTGAGTGCCACTGGCAATGCAGTTTGTTCTGTGTTCATGTTTTCTGCCATCACACCATAAATACCTTCTGTGGTGTTGGAATAGACCTCACCAAGCACATCAGTCATATTCAAAGAACCACGCAATTCACCAGGTGTACCTGCTTTTCCTTGGACAATTTCTGTCAAAAGTGAAGTGTAAATGGTACCACCTTTAATTTCCATCAAATCCCCTGTATCCACATCATATACACCATGACCCAAACCACCAAATCCTCCAGTTTCTGGGTTATAATAGGTGATGGTTCCAATACCTTGGATACTATCACGCAACCAAATACCAATTTTATATTGCTGATCTATTTCACTCCAAATTGGTTCAATGATTTTGGTTGTGGTTTCACCATTTCTACTGACCAATAACTCGATGGATGCACCGTTGCAATTGCTGACCAACTGGGAAAGGGTTTCTTTGTTGATGAGTTGTTGCCCATTTCCTTCCAATAACAAATCACCTGTTTGTAAAATATTTTTGGCAGGTGCTACGGTTTCGTCATTTTCTGTGGTTACACTCCCTGTTTCCAAAACAAGCAATCCATTTGTTTCTAAGCTAATTCCTACTGTTTTACCTATGGGTACCAATGAGATTCGTTCCACTACTGTTGCATCAACGGTTTTGATTGGTATGGAATCGCAAAGATAGAAGGTGACTTCAGTTATACCCGTTTCAGTTGGTTCTGCCAAAACAGATGTACCAAGATGCAGTTGGAATTCATCTGCCAATGGCTTTGTAGACACACCCAAAACACCAATGGACTCTTCTGTTTTTGCTGTTATGGGCAATTGAAAGGATAACTCTACGGATTCACCCTTTGCAAGCTGTAATTCCTGTGGCAAAAGCCAATGCAAACACACAATAAATATAGTAGGTATCAAAAATAGACACGCTACAAATTTTTTTACCCACATATGCAACCACATCCCATCATAAAATTTTGAAACAAAAAAGTTTCATTTATAATGTGACCAGAAGAAATGTGCAATATTCAGAATAAAAAAGGTAAGCGACACAAATGACGGAATTTAGAACTTGTTAAATTTTGTTTTGATTTTTTGAATTGCACTCATGAAAAAAAGCCCATAGACCGAAATCTACAGGCTTTCAAAATCAAATGCTTATTCTACAGAAATGATGTAGTAATACAAAGGTTGATCCCCTTGTTGAATTTCCACTTCACAGTCAGGATATTCTTCTTCTACAAAAGCAGCAATTTCTTCTGCTTCTGCAAGAGATGCTTCACAACCATAGTAGATGCCAACCAATTCGCTATCATCTGTAATGGTTTTGCGTAAAGTTTCTTTGGTACCTTCTGCAATATCTTTTGCAACCACTTCAATTTTATCATTGAGCATACCCAAGATATCACCAGAAGTAATCACTTTATCTTCAAAGCTGGTATCACGCACTGCATATGTCACAGCAACTGTAGAAACACCACCAATGACATCTTTCATTTCATCTACCATATCATCCACATCGCCACCTTCACTATAACAGAACATAGCAGAGATACCTTGAGGAACAGATTTGGTTGGAATCACATGAATTTTTTTATCTTCACAAATTTTTTGTGCTTGTTCAGCTGCTAAAATGATGTTTTTATTGTTTGGTAATACAATTACGTGGTCTGCATTGATTTTTTCAACTGCACTCAAAATATCATCTGTACTTGGATTCATGGTTTGACCACCTTCGATGACCACATCTACACCAAGATTTTTGAAGATATCAGAAAGACCTTTACCAGCGGATACAGAAACAAAACCAATTGCTTTTTTAGGCATATTTTCAACAGGAACTTCTTCCACTGCTTTTGGAGCAACAGCTGCAGCAGCAGATTGTTCAAATTGAATTTGATTGGAGTGTTGTTCACGCATGTTATCAATTTTCAAACCACTCAAGCTACCGATTTCCAAAGCTTTTTCAATTGCCAAACCTGGATGATCTGTATGCACATGGATTTTGATGATATCTTCGTCACTGACACAAACAACGGAATCACCAATGGTTCCAAGGTAGGATTTTAATTTTTGAGATGTAGCTTCATCAGAATTTTTTACATTGATGAAGAATTCTGTACAATAGCCAAAAGTGATATCAGCTGGATCAATGGAAGTTACAGCTGCAAAGCTCACTTCTGATGTTTTGGATGGTTCCATAACAGTTACAGGACCTTCTTTGTCAATTTGTGCCAAAGCACCTTCCAATACAAACAACAAACCTCTACCACCAGCATCAACAACACCTGCTTGTTTCAATACAGGCAACATTTCAGGTGTTTGATCCAAAACTTCATGACCATAAGCAATAACGCCTTCTATGAATTCTTTAACATCTTCTGTTTCCAAAGCGAGTTTAGCACCAGCTTCTGCACATGCTTTTGCTACAGTCAAAATAGTACCTTCTTTTGGTTTCATAACTGCTTTGTAAGCGGTTTTGACAGCTTGATCCAATGCAACTGCAATCTCAGTAACACCTGCTTCTGCATAACCTTCTAAGCCTTTTGCAAAGCCACGGAACAATTGGGAAGTGATAACACCAGAGTTACCTCTTGCACCACGAAGGGCACCACTAGCAGACAATTTTGCAATTTCATCCACTCTAAGAGATTGGCTTTTTTCTGTTTCTCTAGCTGCTGCCAAAACGGTTAAAGACATATTGGTTCCTGTATCACCATCTGGAACAGGGAATACATTCATTGCATCCACCAAAACTTTATTTGCTGTCAATTCATTGGCTCCTGCAATCATCATTCTACTCAAACGAAGCCCATTTAACTTCAATATACTCACTGAAATTTCCTCCTAAACTCACTTGTCAACACGAACTCCGTCAACAAAAATATTCACTTCCTGTACTTCAAGACCTGTATATTCCATAACAGAATATTTAACGGTACTGATGATATTGTCTGCAATTGCAGAAATATTGGTACCATATTCCACGATGATATGCAAATCCATGCTTACTTGATTTTCATTTACACGCATTTTGATGCCTTTTGTCAAACTTTCAATTTTCAAAAGTTGAACCAAACCATCTTTTACATTTTTTGCTGCCATACCTACGATGCCATAACATTCCATTGCTGCAAAGCCTGCGATTCTTGCAACGACTTCTTGACTAATGCTAATGGTGCCATGTTCATTGATTAATCTTGCTGCCATAATTTCAGCCTCCTATCTCAATCACTAAAACTAGTTTAGGATTATTTCCTTTATTGCATAGTTTGCATAAAAGCAGAGAAAGCAAGATGCTAAGGAAGCAATTATTGCACTTATGCAATATGATTGATTTCTTGGTACCCTCATTTGCGTCGCAAATGTATCCAAATACTCGCAGAGTATTGGATATTCTCTGTTTTTTTAATCAACACATTATATCATGATTTCATTGGATTTTAAAGGTTTTTTATGGATTTCTTTGAAAAAAGCGCAAAGAAAAGGCGAATTACTGGGATTTCCCCAAATAATTCGCCTTAATATTGATGTTTTCTATCTTATTTGAAATATTTTACTGCAGAAGCAAAGAGACCCATATCATATTTGCCTTCTACATTTTGATACAAACCAGAACCAATACGTTCAGAATGACCCATTTTACCAATGACACGACCATCAGGAGAAATCAAACCTTCGATGGCACATGATGAACCATTTGGATTGAACTGAATGTCATTTGTTGGCAAACCATTTGCATCCACATATTGTGTCAAAATTTGACCTTTTGCTACCAATTCCTGAATCAGCTTGTCATCTGCAAGCAAACGACCTTCCCCGTGGGAAATAGGCACTGTAAACACATCGCCAGCAGATACATTCATCAACCAAGGTGACTTATTGGAAGCCACACGTGTTTGCACCAATTTGGATTGATGACGATGAATTGTATTGTAAGACAATGTTGGGCAAGTTTCATCTGTATCCATAATCTTACCAAATGGCACAAGACCCAATTTGATGAGTGCTTGGAACCCGTTACAAATACCACACATCAAACCATCTTTTTCTTCCAAAAGGTTGGTTACCACATCTTTGATTTCTGGATTTCTAAAGAATGCTGTGATGAATTTACCAGAACCATCAGGTTCGTCACCACCAGAGAAACCACCTGGAATAAAGATCATTTGAGACTGCTCCACATCTTTTGCAAAACGAGAAATGGAATCTGCAATACCAGATGCAGACAAGTTGTTGATGACAAAGATTTCTGCCTTTGCACCAGCTGCTTCTACTGCTTTTGCAGAGTCAAACTCACAGTTTGTACCAGGGAATACTGGAATCAAAACTTTAGGTTTTGCAAAACTTGTGCTAGCTTTATAGGTTTCAGTTGCGTTGTATGTGAAAGTAGGTACTTCAGCTGTTTCAGAAGGAATGTCATTGCAAGGATAGATTTCTTCCAATTTGCCTTCATAAGCAGCACTCAAATCAGCCATATCCACAACAACATCACCACAAACGATAGATTTTGCTTCTGCTGTTTCACCCAAAAGGATACCAGCTTCTACTTCCCCTGTCATTTCCAAAACAAAGCCACCATAAGCGTAACCAAAGATTTGTTCTGCTGTGATGTCATCTGCATAGGAGAAACCGATTTCGTTACCAAGACCCATTTTGAGGATTGCTTCTGCAACGCCACCGAAAGTTGGTGTATAAGCAGAAACTACTTTTCCTGATCTCATAAGGTTTGTTACAGTTTCAAAGTTTGCTCTAAGGCTTGCAACCACTGGCAAACCAGCAGCATCGTATTCAGGTAAAAGCAAAGCTACTTTGTGACCAGCAGATTTGAATTCATTGGACACAATTTCACCAATTTCTTCTGTTGTGACAGCAAAGGAAACCAATGTTGGAGGTACATCGATGTCTTCGAAGCTACCACTCATGGAATCTTTACCACCAATTGCTGCAATTTCCAAGTCTTTTTGTGCCATGAAAGCACCCAA
Source organism: Chakrabartyella piscis (assembly GCA_030067835.1). Lineage (GTDB taxonomy): Bacteria > Bacillota > Clostridia > Lachnospirales > Anaerotignaceae > Chakrabartyella > Chakrabartyella piscis. The sequence continues at coordinate 1,709,035 of CP092441.1, read as the reverse complement.
CAATGCAGCCAATGGTTTGCCCCAACGTTTGCCATCTTTCATAGGTTTTTCAAAGTATTCTTGGAAAGAAAGATATACATCTTCAAATTTAGCACCTGTTGCAACCAATTTTGCTACAGATTCCACTACAGCCAAGTATGCACTGTGATATGGGCTTGCATCTGCAATCAAAGGATTGTAACCCCAAGCCATAACGGAACATGTTGTGGTATCGTGTTTTTCAACAGACACTTTGTTGACCATTGCTTGAATTGGTGTTCTTTGTGTTTTACCACCAAATGGCATCAAAACAGTACCAGCACCAATTGTGGAGTCGAAACGTTCAGACAAACCACGTTTGGAACAGATATTGAGATCTCCTGCCAAAGCAACATAACCTACTTTGAAATCAGAAGGAATTTCTTTTGTAATTTCTTTTGGAGCTGCTGGAGTAATGGAAATGTGTTTTTCTGCACCATTGGAATCCAAGAATGCACGAGAAACATTGACAATATCTTTGCCATTCCATTGCATTACAAGACGTGGTTCTGCTTTTACTTCTGCAACAACGCTTGCTTCCAAGTTTTCTGCATAAGCCAATTCACAGAAACGAGCCACATCATCTTTTTCTACAACAACTGCCATTCTTTCTTGGGATTCACTGATTGCAAGTTCTGTACCATCCAAACCATCGTATTTTTTAGGTACTGCATTCAAATTGATCACCAAACCATCAGCCAATTCACCGATAGCAACAGAAACACCACCAGCACCAAAGTCATTACAACGTTTGATGAGTTTGGATGCTTCTGCATTTCTAAAGAGACGTTGCAATTTACGTTCTTCTGGAGCATTACCTTTTTGGACTTCTGCACCACAGCTTTCCAAAGATTCCACTGTATGGGATTTGGAAGAACCAGTTGCACCACCACAACCATCACGACCTGTTCTACCACCCAAAAGGATAACAATATCAGAATCTTCTGGTACTTCACGACGTACATTTTCCATTGGAGCTGCACCAATCACTGCACCAATTTCCATACGTTTTGCAACATATCCTGGATGATACAATTCATCTACTTGACCAGTTGCCAAACCAATTTGGTTCCCATAGGAACTATAACCAGCTGCTGCAGTTGTCACAATTTTTCTTTGTGGTAATTTACCAGGAATGGTTTCAGATACAGGGACAGTTGGATCAGATGCACCAGTTACACGCATTGCAGCATATACATAGGATCTACCAGACAATGGGTCACGAATAGCACCACCGATACAAGTTGCTGCACCACCAAAAGGTTCGATTTCTGTTGGATGGTTGTGTGTTTCATTTTTGAACAAAAGCAACCATTTTTCCATTTTGCCTTCAACGTTTACATCGATTTTTACGGTACAAGCATTGATTTCATCGGATTCATCTAGTTTTGTCAATTTACCTTCTTGTTTCAAGAATTTTGCAACGATAGTACCCATATCCATCAAGTTGATGGGTTTGGTTCTACCAATTGCTTCTCTTGTTTTGATGTATTCTGCATATGCTCCTTGCAACAACTCATCTTCAAATGTAATATCGTCAATGGTTGTGAGGAATGTGGTGTGACGACAGTGGTCAGACCAGTATGTATCAATCATTTTGATTTCTGTGATGGTTGGATCACGTTGTTCTGTTTGGAAATATGCTTGACAAGTTTTGATATCATCCAAATCCATAGCAAGACCCATGTTTTTGACGATATCAGCCAAAGCAGTTTCATCCATGCCACAGAAACCATCTACAGTAGCCACTTCTGTTGGAATGTCATATTGTGCCACCAATGTTGCAATTGGTTCCAAGGATGCTTCACGAGCCTCCACAGGGTTGATTACATATTTCTTGATGAGAGATACTTCTTCTGCTGTCAAATTACCTTCCAAAAGATAAACTTTCGCAGTACGAACCAATGGACGTTCTTGTTTGGAGATGATTTGAATACATTCCGCAGCAGAATTTGCTCTTTGGTCGAATTGACCTGGAAGATATTCCACAGCAAACACAACATCAGCACCAGCTGGCACTTCATCCAAAAGGTTGTCTAATTGTGGTTCAGAGAATACAGTTGTTTTACATGCTGCAAACAATTCTGCATCCAAGTTTTCTGCATCGTAACGGTTCAACAAACGAAGTCCTGTCAAACCTTTGATACCAAGTAAGTTTACAATGTCATGACGCAAAGAATCTGCTTCTGAAGTCAATCCATTTTTCTTTTCTACATAAATTCTAAATACCATGCTTATACCTCCGCAGCAAGTGCTTTTTGTCCAATATCTTTACGGTAATATGCATTTTCAAATGATACGGTTTCCACTGTTGCATATGATTTTTGGATGGCTTCAGCTAATGTATCTGCCACTTCTGTGACACCGAGTACACGACCACCACCACTTAAGATTGCATCGCCTTCTTTTTTGGCACCAGCGATGTAAATGGTTTCATTGTTTTCTGGCAATGTGATTGGGAATCCAGTTTCGTATTTCTGTGGATATCCTTCAGATGCCATAATGACACAACAAGCAGATTTGTTACTGAATTTCACCTCTGCTTCTGCCAATGTACCCTTTGCAATGTGTTGCATAATGGTAAGCAAATCACTTTCCAAAAGTGGCAACACAACTTGTGTTTCAGGATCGCCAAAACGACAATTGTATTCAATAACCTTTACACCATTTGGAGTCAACATCAAACCAAAGTATAAGCAACCTTTGAAGGTTCTATCTTCTTGATTCATTGCTTCCATTGTAGGAATAAAGATGGTTTCCATACATTCTTTTGCAATTGCTTCTGTGTAATATGGGTTTGGAGCGATTGTTCCCATACCACCAGTATTGAGACCCATGTCTCCATCCAAAGCACGTTTGTGATCCATGGAAGATACCATAGGAATCATTGTCTTACCATCTGTAAAAGCAAGTACAGATACTTCTGGACCTGTCAAAAATTCTTCCACAACAATATGATCACCACTTGCACCAAAGATTTTATCTGCCATCATAGATTTGACAGCATCCTTTGCTTCTTCCCGTGTCATTGCAATGACAACACCTTTGCCAAGTGCCAAACCATCTGCTTTGATCACTGTTGGTATTGGTGCAGTATCCAAGTATGTAAGTGCTGCTTCCATATTGTCAAAGATTTCATATGCTGCTGTTGGAATGTTGTATTGTTTCATCAAGTTTTTGGAGAATACTTTGCTGCCTTCCAGGATTGCTGCACGAGCATTTGGTCCAAAACAAGGAACACCAACTTTTTCCAAAGCATCTACAGCACCCAAAACAAGAGGATCATCAGGTGCAACTACAGCGAAATCAATTTGATTTTCCACAGCAAAAGCAACCATACCTTCTATATCTTTTGCACCAATGTTGACACAAGTTGCATCTTCTGCCATACCACCGTTGCCTGGTAAAACAAAAATTTCTGTTACATCTTTGTTTTCTTTGATTTTTCTCACGATGGTGTGTTCACGTCCACCGCTACCAATTACCATAACTTTCATGTCAAATCCTCCATGCTTTCTTGCATATACGCTGCTTTCAAATGTGCTGGAATTGTAATGGAAACACCACCATATACCCCTGCTGCAATTTCATATTTGTCAAAATAAATGGAAACTTCATCATTTTCTAACATAAAATCAAATTCTGCAACAGAAAGTGTGGCAACATCATCCCAATAGATTTCACCAGATGGAATGTCTATTTGTTCCAATTCTGCAATCACCATTTCTTTGAGTTCCGCTTCTGTTTCTTCCACAACATCCAATAGATTCAGTGGATTTCCAGTTTGTGGATCAAAATAATATGTTTGCATACCATAACCTACTGTGCCACCAAAGAATCCTTCATAGGATATGGAAACTCCATAGATATTTGGTGTATCCATCACAATGATTGCATTGTTTATATCACAGAATGCCACTTCCAAGGTTTCTTCTCGTTGCAAACGTTGTTCCATATCTTGCAAAATAGTCCATAGACTGCTATGTTCAGTGGCTTGTTCTGCAAAGAAATCTTCTTGTAAATCATTGAAAAAGTCATTAATTTTTTGATAACCATCTGTTTCATCTGTGATGATTGGAATTTCAAAATACAACTCATGATTATATTTTTCAAAACGCAAGAATGTACGTTTGATACCACGTTCTTTGTCATTGGAAACCACAATTTTATAAAAATCATCTGTATCAATACCCATATCAGGTATCAAGTCAGTGCTTCTTTTTTCAGTTGCAATGGTTTCTGTTGTATCAACCTTAATAGGAACTTCTTCGACAACTTCTGTATACCCTTCTGGCTCTTTAATGACTGTACTTGTAGAGGTTTCTGCTACTTCAGATTCCTCCACAGGTACTACAGTTTGACAACCAGTTAGGATAACAAATGAAATCACCATACAGGTTATCATAATTGTTATTTTTCGTATCATATTCATGATATCAATTCACCTCAATTGGTATGAAACAGTTCTTAGTGATGGAACAAACGCATACCAGTGAATGCCATTGCAATGTCATATTTATCACAAGTTGCAATAACATTGTCATCACGAATGGAGCCACCTGGTTGTACAATATAGGAAACGCCACTTTTCTTAGCACGTTCAATGTTATCACCAAACGGGAAGAATGCATCACTACCTACAGAAACACCAGAAAGTGTTGCAAGATATGCTTTTTGTTCTTCTCTTGTGAAAGGTTCTGGTTTTGTGGAGAACAATGTTTCCCAAACGCCATCAGCCAAAACATCTTCATATTCATCAGAAATATATACATCAATTGTGTTATCTCTATCAGGTCTACCAACAGTTGGCAAAAATGGCAAGTTCAAAACCTTTGGATTTTGACGCAAATGCCAAACATCTGCTTTGCTACCAGCCAAACGTGTACAGTGGATTCTGGATTGTTGACCAGCACCAACACCAATTGCTTGTCCATCTTTTACGAAACAAACAGAGTTGGATTGTGTGTATTTCAAAGTGATAAGAGCGATTACCAAGTCTCTTTTTGCTTCTTCTGAAAGGTTTTTGTTTGTTGTTGGCAAGTTTTCCAAAAGGGAAGCATCAATTTTATAGTTGTTTCTACCTTGTTCAAATGTAATACCATAAACTTGTTTCAACTCTTGTACTTCTGGTACATAGTTAGGGTCAATTTTTACGATATTATAATTGCCATTACGTTTTGTTTTGAGGATTTCCAATGCTTCTGGTGTATAATCAGGAGCAATGATACCATCTGATACTTCTCTTTTGATGATAGATGCAGCAACAGCATCACATGTATCACTAAGAGCAATCCAGTCACCGAAAGAACACATTCTATCAGTACCTCTAGCACGAGCATAAGCCAAAGCAATTGGAGATTCGTCCAAACCTTCAATATCATCCACAAAACAAGCTTTTTTCAAATCATCGCTCATTGGTGTTCCAACAGCAGCAGATGTAGGACTTACGTGTTTGAAAGATGTTGCAGCAGGCATACCCAAAGCTTCTTTCAATTCTTTGACCAATTGCCAGCTATTGAAAGCATCCAAAAAGTTGATGAAACCAGGTTTACCACTCAAAATTTCAAGTGGAAAATCAGCACCATTTGCCATAAAAATACGAGCTGGTTTTTGGTTAGGGTTACAACCATATTTCAATTCCAATTCATTCATTTTATAAAATCCTCCTTAGGATATCAAACTTTGAGTTCTGATTCTACATTGCCTTTGTAACATCTTGCAACGATAGGTTCTGCAATTTCTGCAATGAATTCATCCACTTGTTCTGCACTTCTACCAATATAAAGGGATGGATTGAGTTCTGCTTCGATTTCTTCCAAAGTGAGTGGGAATGCAGGATCAGCAGCGATTCTTTCAATTAAATCGTTTACGCCACCTTCCAATTTCACTTTTGCAGCAGCAGCGTGGGAATGTGTACGCAAACCTTCATGCAATTCTTGTCTGTTGCCACCTTTTTTTACAGATTTCATCATGATATTTTCTGTTGCCATGAAAGGCAATTTTTCCATAACACGACGTGTGACAACTTTATCATAAACCACCAAACCAGCAGTTACATTCATATAAATATTGAGGATTGCATCCACAGCCAAGAATGCTTCTGCAACGGAAATACGTTTGTTTGCAGAGTCATCCAATGTTCTTTCAAACCATTGTGTACCAGCTGTCAAAGCAGGGTTCAAGGAATCTACAATTACGTATCTAGCCAAAGCAGAAATACGCTCACTTCTCATAGGATTTCTCTTATATGGCATTGCAGAGGAACCAATTTGATTTTTTTCAAAAGGTTCTTCCATTTCTTCAAAGGATTGCAACAAACGCATATCGTTGGAGAATTTGTAAGCACTTTGTGCAAAGCCAGAAAGCACTGCCAAGAAATATGCATCCACTTTTCTGGAGTATGTTTGACCAGAAACAGGAACCACACCATCAAAGCCCATATCTGCTGCAATCATTTCTTCCATTTTTTTGATTTTGGCACTATCGCCTTCAAACAATTCCACAAAACTTGCTTGTGTGCCTGTTGTACCTTTGGAACCAAGCATAAGGAGTTTTTCCATTCTGTGTTCCAATTCTTCCATATCTTGCACCAATTCATAAATCCAAAGTGTTGCACGTTTACCCACTGTTGTCAGCTGTGCTGGTTGCAAATGTGTATATCCAAGACATGGAAGTTCTTTATATTCTTTTGCAAATTCAGAAAGGTTTTTTACAACTTGTGCTGCTTTTTGCAACATGATTTCAGATGCTTCTTTCATGATGACAACATCAGTATTGTCACCTACATAACAAGAAGTTGCACCCAAGTGGATGATAGGTTCTGCATTTGGGCATTGTTGTCCATATGCATATACATGGCTCATAACGTCATGGCGTACAATGCGTTCTCTTTCTTCAGCGACTTCGAAGTTGATATCATCTTTGAATGCTTCCAGTTCTGCAATTTGTTCATCTGTAATATCAAGACCCAATTCTTTTTCAGCTTTTGCAAGTGCAATCCAAAGTTTTCTCCAAGTTTTGAATTTGAAACTTTCAGAGAAAATCCCTTGCATTTCTTTGCTGGAATATCTAGTTGAAAACGGGGAAATATAAATATCTTTTTGACTCATAGGACATCCTCCTTATTGGTTCTTGTTGATCATACGGTTTTCCACAGCACCTGTTTCCAAGTCTACATATCTTACGTAAAGAGAAATTTTGTTTTCTGCATTGAGGTTTTCCCAAATATCAGCGGTGAATGCATCAATATCAGCTACCATAGCCACTCTTTTGGGTTCTCCTTGGAAGGTTGGAAGTGGATCTGCGTTCCAAGCATATGTGTGAATGAAATGTCCCAAACCATTTACAGATGGATAGGAATATGTGTATCTATTGCAAGCAGTGCCTTCAGCATCAGCACTTTTGAGGATACTCATTTTATATGTAAAATCAGATTCGCCAAATGTCAACATACCGCTGATTCTTGGTGTGAGATTTGGTGCATCTGGTTCAAATTCTCTTGTGTCAAGGGCATCTTCAAAGGATTTACCTTCTTTGATGAAATTATAAATGGTATCTGTTTGATCGCCATTTGTTACAATCAATTTGTTTTCGTGTTTTTTGATTGGAGAATAGATAATGAGGGATGGATCTTCCACTTTGGATTCATCATGAGGATAAATCATCACTTCGTCATTTTCTTTTTCCACAAACACACGATTTCTACTATTTTCACTACGTCCCATAATGAAATAACCAAATACTGCTTTTTTGCCATCTTCTGCTTTACCAATGACAATACCACGACCTACATATGGATCTGCACTGACCCATGCACCAATGCTTTGTTTATCATAAATTCCCATTTCAAACATCCCTTCTATGTATAACACGTAACGGGCGGATATGGAATCCGCCCCTACAGTTGTATCTATCTTATTGTTTTAATTTTTTTGCCACCAATTCCACTGCTTTTGGCAACAAAATCCATTCTGCTTCTTCCATCACTCGTTTTTGCAATACTTCTGGTGTATCACCATCCAAGATTTCCACTGCTTTTTGCAAGATGATTTCGCCACCATCTGGAATTTCATTGACATAATGTACTGTTGCACCAGTGACTTTCACACCATATTCCAGTGCCGCTTCGTGTACATGCAATCCATAGAAACCTTTGCCACAAAAAGATGGAATCAAAGCTGGATGCACATTGACAATGCGTTTTGGATAAGCGGAAGTAAATCCTTCACCCAAAATGGACATAAAACCAGCCAAAACAATCATATCAATGTTGTGTTCTGCCATAACTTCTTTTACATGCGCTTCATAAGCATCTTGTGTATCAAAGTTTTTGCGTTTCACAACAACAGATGCAATGTTATTTTGTTCTGCACGTGTCAAAGCATATGCACCATCATTGCTTGCCAAAACCAAAGCGATTTCACCACTTGGAATTTCACCTCTGAGTTGTGCATCAATGAGTGCTTGCAAGTTGGTACCGCCACCAGAAACAAAAACAGCAATTCTTGTTTTTAGCATATGGTTACACCTTCCTCAGAAGCAACGATTTCACCAATGACATAAGCATCTTCACCATTTGCTTTTAAGATAGCAATTGTTTTTTCTACGTCTTCTTTTGCAACGATTGCAGTCATACCAACACCCATATTGAATGTGTTGAACATATCACGTTCTGGTACATTGCCTTCTTTTGCAATTAAATCGAAAATAGGCAATACACGCACTGCACTTCTATCAATTTTAGCACCAAGACCCTTTGGAATGCTTCTAGGGATGTTTTCATAGAAACCACCACCTGTGATATGAGAAACGCCTTTTACAGTGATTTCATCAAATACAGCCAACATAGGTTTGATGTAGATTTTGGTTGGTGTCAAAAGTGTTTCACCAAGAGATTTGCCACCCAACTCTGCAACTGGTGCTTTCATATCTCTATTTTCTACATCAAATACTTTACGAACCAAAGAGAAACCATTGGAATGTACACCACTAGAAGGAATACCGATGATCACATCTCCTTCCCCCATTGTGCTATTGTCCAAGACTTTATCTTTGTCTACGATACCCACTGTAAAACCAGCCATATCGTATTCGTCTTCTGGATAGAAACCAGGCATTTCTGCTGTTTCACCACCAATAAGAGCTGCACCAGATTGTACACAGCCTTCTGCAATACCAGAAACCATTGCTGCAATACGTTCTGGATAGTTTTTGCCTACAGCAATATAATCCAAGAAGAACAAAGGTTTTGCACCAACACAAAGGACATCATTTACACACATAGCCACACAGTCAATACCAACAGTGTCATGCTTGTCCATAAGAAAAGCCATTTTGAGTTTTGTACCAACACCGTCAGTACCACTTACCAATACAGGTTTGTTGATGCCTGTCATATCCAACTCAAACAAACCACCAAATCCACCAATTGCAGACATAACACCAGATGTCATAGTTTTTGCAATGTGTTCTTTCATCAATTCAACTGCTTGGTATCCCGCAACGATATCCACACCAGCTGCTTTATAGCTTTCACTCTGACTTTTCATTTTTGAGCTTTCTCCTTTCGCTGAGCTTCATTTCAAATCTATTTTTATGGGATTCTGTTGGCACATCTGTAGGGTAGCAACCATTGAAACATGCAGAACAATAGCCTTCACCCTTTGGAGTACCAATCAACATACCCAAATGATCCACATCCAAATATCCCAAACTATCTGCACCAATCACTTCTGCAATTTCTGGAATGGTATATTTACATGCAATCAAATTTTCTCTGGAATCAATATCTGTACCATAGAAACAAGGATTTTTGAATGGAGGTGCTGAGGAACGCATATGTACTTCCAATGCTCCAGCATCACGCAACAATTTTACGATTCTAGCACATGTGGTACCACGTACAATGGAGTCATCCACCATAACCACACGTTTGCCTTCTACTGTTTCTTTGACTACATTCAATTTGATTTTGACTTTATCTTCACGCACTGCTTGTCCAGGTGCAATGAAAGTTCTACCAATATATTTATTTTTGATGAAACCCATACCATAAGGGATACCAGATTGTCTGGAATAGCCAATTGCAGCATCCAAACCAGAATCAGGAACACCAATTACCACATCTGCTTGTACAGGATGTTCCATTGCAAGACAGGCACCCGCTTTTACACGAGCTGCATGTACACTATGTCCATCGATTTTGGAATCTGGTCTAGCAAAGTAAATGTATTCAAAGATACAAGTGGTTTGAGGTACTTTGTTGCAATGTTCTGTGATACTTTGGATACCATCTTCGCTAAATACAACAATTTCACCAGGTAAAATATCACGAATAAAGGTTGCACCAACTGCATCCAAAGCACAAGTTTCAGAAGAAACGATATATCTACCATCTTCTGTTTGACCATAACAAAGTGGTCTGAAACCATTTGGGTCTCTTGCAGCAATCATTTTTGCAGCAGACATTACTACCAATGAATATGCACCTTTGATACGATTCATGGCTTTGGAAACCGCTTCTTCAATGGATTTTGCAGTCAATCTTTCTTTTGTAATCATATAAGAAATGACTTCTGTATCGTTTGTTGTGTGGAAGATGGAACCTTGCAGCTCCAATTCTTGACGCAACTCAAAGGAATTGACCAAGTTACCATTGTGTGCCAAAGCCAATTTACCTTTGATATGGTTGACAACAATAGGTTGTGCATTGACACGTTCGTTGCCACCTGTTGTGGAATAACGTACATGACCAATTGCAATGTTACCTTCGCCCAAGGTACTCATAATTTGTGGTGTGAAAATATCATTCACCAAACCAGGATCTTTGTGATGTCTAAAAATACCATCATCATTGACAACAATACCAGCACTTTCTTGTCCCCTATGTTGCAGAGCAAACAAACCATAATAGGTTGTTGCTGCCACATTGGTTGTTTCCAATCCAAAGACGCCAAAGACGCCACATTCTTCATGGATTTCATTCATACTCATATTTGCACCTCGCAATAGATAGTTAGGCAACACCGCTAATCAAGGTTATGCGGTATTACCTTAGTAGACAATTATTCACCCATCAAACGTTTCAAGATTTCTTGGTATGCATCTTCTACATTGCCCAAATCTCTACGGAATCTATCTTTATCCAATTTTTCACCTGTTACTGTATCCCAGAAACGGCATGTGTCAGGAGAAATTTCATCTGCCAAAACGATTGTTCCATCAGAAAGTTTACCAAATTCCAATTTGAAGTCAATAAGTTCGATGTTTGCTTCTTTGAGGTATGCACCCAAAATTTCATTTACTTTGAAGGAGTATTCTGCAATCAAATCAACTTCTTCTTTTGTAGCCCATTTCATAGCCATAATGTGGTATTCGTTTACCATTGGATCACCCAAAGCGTCATCTTTGTAGCAGAATTCCAAAACAGTTTCTTGCATTTTAACGCCTTCTTCCAAACCAAGACGTTTTGCCAAAGAACCAGCAGCAATGTTTCTAACGATTACTTCCAAAGGAACGATGCTTACTTTTTTCACTACTGTTTCACGATCAGAAAGTTCTTCCACAAAGTGAGTAGGAATACCTTTTGCTTCCAACATTTTCATCAAATGATTTGTTACACGGTTGTTGATAGCACCTTTGCCAAGGATAGTACCTTTCTTTTCGCCATTGAAAGCTGTTGCATCATCTTTGTAGGATACGATACACATGTTTTCATCGCTTGTAGCATACACTTTTTTTGCTTTGCCTTCGTACATTTGAATTGTTTTTTCCATTTTGAAAGTCTCCTTTTTCTTTTGACCCTATATATAATATTTAAAATATTGTGATTCAAAAATTATTTTGCATATTTAGCAGAAATGATACGATCTTTTTCCAAAACTGCTGCTGCACCTGCTGCTCTTGCTTCTGTCAATTTTTTTGCCAATTCCTCATCAGAAACAGACAAAATTTGAATTGCAAGAAGTGCAGCATTTTCTGCGCCATCAATTGCAACTGTTGCAACTGGCAATCCACTTGGCATTTGCACTGTGGAAAGCAATGCATCCAAACCGTCTAATGTAGAGGATTTGATGGGAATTCCGATTACAGGCAATGTTGTATTTGCTGCCATAGCACCAGCAAGATGAGCCGCTTTACCAGCAGCTGCAATAATTGTACCAAAACCATTTTCTCTTGCATTCATAGCGAATGCTCTTGCTTCTTCGGGTGTTCTATGTGCTGAATACACATGCATTTCAAATGGCACACCATATTTTTCCAATGTGATTGCCGCTTTTTCTACGATAGGAAAATCGCTATCGCTACCCATAAGAATTCCAACTTTTTTCATGTTAATCCTCCTAAAAACTTAAATACATAATTTACACACAAAAATAGACAGTTCCTTCCCTTTGGAATTGAACTGCCCAGACGGTCGACATAGGCACAGTTCTTTGATCATACAATCATGACCATACCAAGGTTATACTTTTTGCTCCCCTGTGGTAATCCACATCTCCGTCAGTTGCAAAAAGCTTTGTTTACTTCATAAGTGTACACAAAAAAGTCTTTTCTGTCAATTCAAAGCCAACTAAAATTGAAGGGATTATAGAAAAAAACGACTTGACACATTCAAAACCCTGTGCTATACTACTGACAATTTGTAAACATATACCGAATACTTTTTGTATTAAGGAAGGAGCAATGCCAAATGAACTACATTATATCCAATGTTTCCACATTTATTGAAAATAGATTTGTAAAATCCAACATATTTATTCAAGATGGTATCATTTCTGATATTTCTTCTGCTGATTCTCCTAATTCTTATGAGGGAGAACTTTTGCGATTTGAAAATTCATATATACTACCTGGTTTTATTGATGTTCATGTACATCTAAGAGAACCGGGCTTTTTTTATAAAGAGACCATCGAAACCGGCAGCAAAGCTGCTGCACATGGTGGATATACCACTGTTTGTGCAATGCCCAATTTGAATCCAACACCTGATTCCTATGAAAATTTGAAGCCACAACTGGAAAGTATTGAAAAAAATGCTTGTATCCATGTACTACCTTATGGCACAATAACCATCGGCGAACTTGGCAAAGAGCTTGCAAATTTAAAGGAAATGGCACCTTATGTGTGTGGATTTAGCGATGATGGACGTGGCGTACAAGATGACGAAATGATGAAATCTGCCATGAAACAAATCAAAGAATTGGATATGATTTTGGCAGCACATTGTGAAGACAATTCTCTACTCTTTGGAGGATACATCCATGATGGAGAATATGCCAAAGAACATGGTCATAAAGGTATTTGTTCTGCCAGTGAATGGAAACAAGTGGAACGTGATTTGAAGCTTGTAAAAGAAATTGGATGTAAGTATCATGTGTGTCACATCTCTTGCAAAGAAACCGTTGATATCATTCGAAGAGCAAAAGCTGAAGGTGTGAATGTGACTTGTGAAACGGGTCCTCATTACCTTGTGATGAACGACTCTATGTTACAAGAAGATGGTAGATTTAAAATGAATCCACCCATTCGTTCTGAAGAAGATAGACAAGCGTTGCTCAACGGTCTTTTGGATGGTACCATTGATATGATTGCAACAGACCACGCACCACATTCTGCAGAAGAAAAATCCAAAGGTCTCCAAGGTAGCGCAATGGGTATTGTTGGTTTGGAAACAGCATTTCCGGTGTTGTATACAGAACTAGTGCATACAGGAATTCTTTCCTTAGAAAAACTTGTGGAATTGATGCACACAAACCCAAGAAAACGCTTTGGAATTGGTACTGAATTTGCAGTTGGACAACCAGCCGATTTCACCGTCTACAATTTGGATAGCAAATATGTAATTGACCCAGAAACCTTCCTTTCCAAAGGACATGCGACTCCATTCACTGGAAAAGAAGTACAAGGTGAATGCGTTTTGACCATGTGTGGTGGAAAGATTGCATATCAAAAAATATAACTTGAAATCAGGATTTCAAGTTGTGGGCAGAGGTGAAAAAGACGATTTCCTCGTGCCAACTCTTTGGAAGGCTTCTTTGAAGCACCTAGAAATCGCTTTTGTCCTCGACAGGAATGAATCCTGTCTGCGGATTAAAGTCTGCGACGCTAAATGAAAAAGGATTTTTGGTTTTTTATAGTATATGGGCATGGTAAGCCATGACCGTTATTTTGGAATTACACAATTTTAAAGGAGGAAATTTATGAAACAATCTTGGTTTACCATAGAAGAAAACAAACCATTGACATCATCGGTATATCGCATGGTGCTTTCTGGGGACACTTCTGCAATCACAGCTTCAGGTCAGTTTGTAAACATTAAATTGGATGGATTTTTCTTAAGAAGACCCATTTCTGTCTGTGATTACAACGACAGCACTTTGACAATCCTTTATAAAGTTGTGGGAAAAGGAACAGAGAAAATGGCAACACTTCTACCCGCTGACAAATTGGATATTTTGACAGGTTTGGGGAATGGATACGATACTGCAAAAAGTGGCAATACCCCTGTACTTATTGGTGGTGGTGTTGGTGTTCCACCTATGTTTCGCTTAGCAAAAAACTTAGTTGCAGAAGGTAAATCCCCTATTGTTGTTTTGGGATTCCAAACAGCTGCTGAAGTGTTCTACAAAGAAGAATTTGAAGCACTTGGTGTGGATGTACACATTGCAACTGCTGATGGTAGCGTTGGCGTCAAAGGTTTTGTAACAGATGTGGTAAAAAGTCTTTCTGCCTACACCTACTTCTACACCTGTGGTCCAGAACCAATGCTGAGAGCACTTTCTGACTGTACCACAACCAGTGGTCAACTCAGTTTTGAAGAAAGAATGGGCTGTGGATTTGGTGCTTGTATGGGATGCTCATGCAAAACAAAATATGGAAACAAACGTATCTGCAAAGATGGTCCTGTATTGGAAAAGGAGGAAATCATATGGTAAACAATTTGAATACAAAAGTAACCTTAAGTGGTTTGACCTTGGACAATCCTGTAATTCCTGCAAGTGGTACCTTTGGTTTTGGCTATGAATTTGCAGAACTGTATGATATCAATATTCTTGGTTCTTTCTCTTTCAAAGGAACTACAAGAGAACCTCGTTTTGGCAATGATTTGCCTAGAATTGCAGAATGCACCAGTGGTTTGATCAATTCTGTTGGGTTGCAAAATCCAGGAATTGATAAGGTGATTTCTGAAGAATTGCCCAAAATGCGTCAAGTGTTCCACAAACCAGTCATTGCAAATATCAGTGGTTTTTCCGTAGATGAATATGCGTATTCTTGCGAGAAAATTGATAAGGAAGACCAAGTTGGCATCATTGAGGTGAATGTCAGCTGTCCAAATGTGCATCATGGTGGTATGAGCTTTGGGACCAGTCCAGAAGCAGCTGCAGAAGTGACTAGAGCTGTGAAAGCAGTGACTACAAAGCCGGTTTACATAAAACTTAGCCCAAATGTAGCGGATATTGCATCCATTGCAAAGGCTTGCGAAGATGCTGGTGCTGATGGCATTAGCTTAATCAATACCCTAATGGGTATGCGTATCAACTTAAAAACACAAAAACCAGTGATTGCCAATAAAATGGGTGGTTTCTCTGGTTCTGC
Source organism: Chakrabartyella piscis (assembly GCA_030067835.1). Taxonomy (GTDB): domain Bacteria; phylum Bacillota; class Clostridia; order Lachnospirales; family Anaerotignaceae; genus Chakrabartyella; species Chakrabartyella piscis. The sequence continues at coordinate 1,693,420 of CP092441.1, read as the reverse complement.
TATCTTCCCTGTAGCGGTTCGTATGGTATATCAAGTCTACGAAGCGGTAAACATTCCTGTCATTGGTATGGGTGGAGTTTCTTCTGCGGAAGATGTCATTGAAATGATGCTTGCAGGTGCAACTGCTGTACAAGTTGGTGCTGCAAACTTAATTGATCCATTTGCTTGTAAAAACATCATTGAGGATTTGCCTACAGTGATGCAAAAATATGGTATAACAGATTTGAAAGAGATTATCGGAGGTGCTCACAAATGAACAAAGACGTAATTATTGCATGTGATTTCAACAGCAAAGAGGATTTGATTGCTTTCTTGGACAAATTCCAAGAAGAAAAACCTTTCCTCAAAATTGGCATGGAGCTTTTCTATGCAGAAGGTCCTGCTATTGTGAAGGAAGTCAAAGAACGTGGTCATAAAATCTTCTTGGATTTGAAGCTTCATGACATTCCAAACACAGTAAAAAAAGCAATCTCTGTACTATCTCATTTGGATGTAGATTTGACCAATATCCATGCAGCTGGCACAATCGCTATGATGGAAGCGGCTCTCGAAGGCTTTACAAAAGCTGATGGTACTAGAGGTCAACTCATTGCAGTGACACAACTTACTTCTACAAGTGAAGAACGTATGAAAAGCGATTTGCTCATCGAAGCTGGCTTGGAAGAAACTGTAATGCACTATGCAAAAAATGCAAAAGTTGCAAAACTCGATGGTATTGTTTGCTCTCCATGGGAAGCAAGAAAAGTCAAAGATGTTTGTGGTGAAGATTTCCTTACAATCACACCTGGTGTACGTTTTGCTGATGGTGATGCTGGTGACCAAGTACGTATTGCAACACCAGAAAAAGCTCGTGAATTGGGTTCTGACTATATTGTAGTGGGTAGACCAATCACACAGGCAGCTGATCCAGTTGCTGCTTATAGAAGATGTATGAAAGAATTCTTGGGATAATATTGTCTGAGGTTTATATAAGGAGAAAAATATGAAAAAATTAATTGCAAAAGATTTACTTTCCATTGGTGCTGTATTCCTTCGTCCACAAGATCCTTTTACATGGGCAAGTGGAATCAAAAGTCCTATTTACTGTGACAACCGTTTGACTTTGACTGCTCCAGAAGTACGTAATCACGTAGAAAGTGGCTTAGCAGAATGTATCAAAGAAAACTATGCTGATTGTGAAGTGATTATGGGTACTAGCACAGCAGGTATCGCTCATGCTGCTATCGTAGGTCATCTTTTGGACTTGCCAATGGGTTATGTACGCTCTGGTTCCAAAGACCACGGTAGAAACAACCAAATCGAAGGCAAATTGGAAGCTGGTCAAAAAGTTGTTGTTGTAGAAGACTTGATTTCCACAGGTGGTAGCGTAATCGAAGTTGTAAACGTTTTACGTGAAGCTGGTGCTGAAGTTTTGGGTGTTGTGAGCATCTTCACATATGGTATGCAAAAAGGTTTGGATAGACTTGCTGCTGCAAATATCAAAAACATTAGCCTTTCTGATTTCGATGCAGTTGCAGAAGTTGCTGCTGAAGAAGGCTATATCCAAGATGCTGATATTGCAAAACTCATTGCATTTAGAAACAACCCATCTGATGAAAGCTGGAGGGATGAAAAATAATGCGAAACTTAATTGACATCATTGATTTGACCACAGCTGAAATTGATGAATTGATTACAACTGCAAATGACATTATTGAAAATCCAGTGCAATACCAAGACAAATGTAAATACAAAAAATTGGCAACATTATTCTTTGAACCATCTACAAGAACACGTTTGAGTTTTGAATCTGCAATGTATGAACTCGGTGGCAATGTCCTTGGTTTCTCTGCTGCTGATAGTAGCTCTGCTTCCAAAGGTGAAAGCGTTTCTGATACCATTCGTACCGTTGGTTGCTATGCAGATATCATTGCAATGCGTCATCCAAAAGAAGGTGCTCCAATGGTGGCTTCTATGCACTCCACTGTTCCCATCATCAATGCTGGTGATGGTGGTCATAACCATCCTACACAAACATTGACTGACCTTTTGACCATCAAACGTGAAACAGGTAGATTTGATAACATCACAATTGGTTTTTGTGGTGACTTGAAATTTGGTAGAACGGTACACTCTTTGATTCATGCACTTTCTCGTTATGCAAATGTGCATTTTGTGTTAATTTCACCTGATGAATTGAAATTGCCAGAATACATGATTCACGATTTGCTTGATAAAAAAGGCTTGTCCTACTCTACAACCACAAGTTTGGATGAAGCAATGCCAAATCTTGATATTTTGTATATGACTCGTGTGCAAAAAGAACGTTTCTTCAATGAAGCTGACTACATTCGTTTGAAAGATACCTATATCTTGAACAAAGAAAAACTACGCAATGCAAAAGAATCCCTTTGCATCATGCATCCATTGCCACGTGTCAATGAAATTGCTGTGGAAGTGGACAAAGACCCAAGAGCTTGCTATTTCAAACAAGTTTTGTATGGTAAATTCATACGTATGGCATTGATTTTGAAATTATTGGAGGTGAAGTAAATGAATATTGATTCCATTCATAACGGCTTTGTCATTGACCATATCAAATCTGGTCAAGGTATGGTTATTTATCGTTTGTTGCATTTGGAAGATTTGGACTGCTCCATTGCCATCATCAAAAATGCAGCTAGTAGTAAAATGGGCAAAAAAGACATCATCAAAATTGATGCAAACTTCCATTTGGACTTGGATGTTTTGGGATATATTGACCCAGATATCACCATCAATGTCATCAAAGATGGTCAATTGACAGGAAAACTTCACTTGGAACTTCCTGAACGTTTGACCAATGTGATCACTTGTAGAAATCCACGTTGTATCACTTCTGTGGAACAAGAAATTGACCATATTTTCAAATTAACAGACAAAGAAAATAGAATTTATCGTTGTGTATATTGCGAATCCAAAGCAAAGAAACAAAGATAAGCATACAAAATAAGGTGGCTCTCAACATTGGGAACCACCTTTTTTATAAAATCCTGTTGACATATTCATTTTTTTGAATTTATAATAAAACGTATGTGTAAATATACAATGATTTTGTAATATACTGACTGAAAAGAATTTGTTTCATATTGGTGCTGATGGGTGCCAATGTTTTTATAGATTTTGACACTATCGAAAATAATAGTAAGGAAGGTAGCAAAATGAATACAGAGCAGACTCCATATCCAGCGCTTTTGATCAACAATGAAGCGTTGCTTGCAAATATCAAACAAGTGAAAGATTTATGCCAGAAAAAAGGGATTTCCATAACAGGAATCATAAAAGGATTCAATGGTGATTTGGAAGAAGTGAAACAATATGAGCTTGCAGGTTGTGCACAAATTGGATCTTCTCGTATTGCCCATATCATAGATGCAAAAAAAGCTGGAATTGCAGGGGAATTTATGTTGATTCGCATTCCTATGCTCAGTGAAGTGGATTTATTGGTAGAATGGGCTGATATGAGCTTGAATAGCGAACCAACAGTCATTACAAAAATACAAGAGACTTGTGTTGCACAAAACAAACGTCATGGTGTTGTTTTGATGGCAGATTTAGGTGATTTGCGTGAAGGCTTTTGGAATCCAGAAGAATTGATACAAGAAGCGATTCGCATTGAAACAGAGCTTTCAAATGTTGATTTATTGGGAATTGGTACCAATCTTGGTTGCTATGGTTCCATCAAACCAACCAAAGAAAAAATGGAAGAATTGTGTGCAATTGCAAAGGAAATTGAAGATAAAATTGGTCACAAATTGGAGATTGTTTCAGGTGGAGCTAGCACTTCCTATCCCCTTGTGCTTTCTGGTGACATGCCTAGTGGAATCAATCATTTGCGTATTGGTGAATCCATTACCATCGCTTATGATTTGAAAGAAATTTGGCAATTGGATGATGGTGATTTGCGTAGAGATGTATTCACATTACAAGCGGAAGTCATAGAAGTCAAAGATAAACCAACCCATCCTGTAGGTGAAGTATTTGTGGATTGTTTTGGTGCAAAACCAACTTATGAAGATAGAGGGATTCGCAAACGTGCTGTTTTGGCAGTTGGCAGATTGGATCATGGTGGTGATGATAAGCTCATACCATTGGAAGAAGGCGTTGTGATGGTTGGAAGTAGCAGCGATCATACCATTGTGGATATTGAAGATTGTAACCGTCAATGGAAGGTTGGCGATGTTATGGAATTTGCCCTTACATATGCAGCAGTTATGTATTTGACCAACAGCAAATATGTGCATAAACTTTATATATAAATGAAAAAGAAACCCGTTGGCATACAAATCCAGTGGGTTTCTTGTTTTTTACTTATACTTCTGCTAATTTTGCCAAGATTTCAGCAGCATTGGTATCTGGTTTTACTTTTGGCATTGTATGAGAAATGACACCGTTTTCATCAATGATATAGGTACTTCTCACAACACCCATACTCACTTTACCATATAATTTCTTTTCTTTCCAAACATCATATCCTTGGATTGCAACCAATTCTGTATCAGAAAGCAAAATAAATGGCAACTCAAATTTATCCACAAATTTTTTATGGGATGCAACACTGTCTTTGCTGATGCCAATGACAACCACATCTTGGGATTTGAAAGCATCATAACTTGCTGCAAATGCACATGCTTGCTTGGTGCAACCAGGTGTATTGTCACGTGGATAGAAATACAAAACTACTTTTTTACCAAGAAAATCTGACAAAGAAACTTCTTCACCAAATTGATTGGGTAATGTAAAATCAGGTGCTTTGGAACCTATTTCCAACATATCATTCACTCCTTAAAAATACAAATTGATTTTTCGTTGACAATTCTTCTTGATATTGATATCCTATATTGAATTTTTTGATATCTTCTTTATCTGTGATGTGATTTTCTGCCAAATAACGAACCATTCTACCACGAGCCATTTTACACATAGTCCCCTTTTCAACGATTTTATCACCTACAATTTCGCCAAATACACAGGTAATGAAATCCATTTCTTTTGGCAGATGCTTTTCAATGGTTTTGCTATATTCTTTGGAAGCAAGATTCAAAATAAAATCACCATCCAATGCCAATTCCTTTGCAAGTGCATCATCCCAAAATGCATATAAATCTTTGGTACCAGAAACAGACAATTTTGCTTGCATTTCCAAACGATATGGGGTTACACCATCAAATGGTTTCAAAACTCCATAAAAACCAGATAAAATACGCAAATGGTCATTGAGATAATCAAACTGACTTTCCTCAAATACATTGACACTCATATATTGGTATTGAATGCCTTCATATGCAAAGATAGCTGGTGTTACATTACGTTCCAAATCCATATATCTAAGACGTTCTACGTTTAGTTTTGCAATGGAATCGTTGCATTTCCAAAGCTTTTGTAATTCTTCTGGTGATTTTTCTTGTAAAGCAGATAGAATTTCCTTTGTTTCTTCCAAAAAAGTTGGAGTTGTAACAGAAAAGCCACTATCCACATCCATATTCATTTTTTTAGCTGGTGATAAAATAATTTTCATTGGTTACTCCTTGATGAAATGAGACGGCGGAACGGTCAAGACCATTCCCTACAGATGATACAAATTAGGGGGACTTGTCATTCAGAACCGAAGGTGAAGAATCTTAAAAATCATACCAATATTTTTTAATATCTCCTGCTTCAATGGCATCCATATAAGAATCTGCCATTTCCATAATTTCGCCTTCATCAGAAATTTTCAAGTACAATTGCCCTTTTTCTTCCACAAGACATTTATCTTTGCCATTTCTTCTTTTGATCCAAGCGTGGAATCCAGCTTCCCATTCATCCAATTTATCTTCCATACCTTCATAACAAAGGAGTTCATCCTTTACATTTTCAATCACTTCTTCAATTTTAAGTTTCATAGTTCCTCCTAATTTTCCTTTGGTTCTTTTCCAAAATGATGATATCCAAGTGCAGTCACAATACGACCTCTTGGTGTTCTTTGAATGTATCCCAATTGCAATAAATATGGTTCGTATACATCTTCAATGGTTTCAGATTCTTCACCAATGGATGCTGCTAAGGTATCCAAACCAACCGGCTTACCACCAAATTTATCCATCATGGTCAAAAGCATTTTACGATCGATATAATCCAAACCAACCTTATCCACATCCAATAAATCCAGTGCAAAACGAGCCACTTCAGCAGTGATAATGCCATCATATTTGACTTCTGCAAAATCACGTACACGTTTCAATAAACGGTTTGCAATCCTAGGTGTACCCCTAGAACGTCTGGCAATTTCAATGGCACCTTCTTCTTCAATTTCTACATTTAAAACACCTGCTGAACGTATGATAATGGTGGTCAAATTTGCAATGTCATATGGTTCCAAGCGATGTACCACACCAAAACGATCCCGAAGTGGTGCTGTCAAAAGCCCAATTCTTGTGGTTGCACCCACCAAAGTAAATTTTGGCAAATCCAAACGCACAGATCTGGCACCAGAACCCTTTCCAATCATAATATCTATGGCATAATCCTCCATTGCTGGATATAAAATTTCTTCTATCAAACGATTCAAGCGATGGATTTCATCAATAAATAAGATATCTCCTTCATTCAAACCATTGAGCACTGCTGCCATATCCCCTGCTCGTTCAATGGCTGGACCTGATGTCACCTTCATATTCACACCCATTTCATTGGCTATGATATTGGATAAGGTGGTTTTTCCAAGTCCAGGTGGTCCATATAAAAGCACATGGTCAAGAGCTTCTCCTCTACCCTTTGCAGCTTCAATAAACACACGCAAATTTTCTTTGACGCTTTCTTGTCCTATATAAGTATCCAAGGTATCTGGTCGCAACTTGGGTTCGAATTCTGTATCTTCTTCACGAAATCCTGCTGTTAAAATTCTTCTGTTTTCCACTGATTCACCTTCTTTACTCTATGGTGTCTATTGTTCTCAAAAGGAAATCATCTTTTTGAGTGCAAGTTTCAAAATTTCTTCTGTTGACAATCCTTCTGTGTCTATGGATTGCAATGCTTTTGCAGCTTCACTTCTGCTATATCCAAGAGAAGTCAATGCTTCGATTGCTTCCAGTTTTGCATCATTTCCAAGTTCCATACCATCAGAAATACCTTCTAGTGGCAAAGAAACGGCATCTTCTGTTGTAAATTTATCTTTCAATTCCAAAATGACACGTTGTGCTGTCTTTTTGCCAATGCCAGAAACACTAGAAAGGGTTTTCACATCTGCTGATAGAATTGCCATTACAATTTCTTGTGGTGTAAGTGTTGCCAAGAAAGCCAATGCACCTTTTGGACCAATACCAGATATGCTCAACAATTTCAAAAACATTTCTTTTTCTTCCATTGCAGAAAAGCCAAACAAAGAAATATCATCTTCACGCACACTCATATAGGTAAATAATTTCACTTCATATCCTATTTGTGGCAGCTTTGCCAAGGTATTTGGTGAAAGATAGATTTGGTATCCAATGCCACCAGTTTCTACAATGGCAGATGTTTCTGTTTGGTATGATAAAATACCTTTGATAAATGAAATCATGTAGTATCCTTTCTATTTTTACAAAATATACGTATCCATTCATTATACAGAAATTCATAGAAAAGAGCAAGGTATCAGTAGAAAAAAAGAAACTGTGTTCGTATTTTATATCAAAATATTTGCTTATTTCATATTTTTTTATTTATATTTTTGCAGAATTTTCGATTTTTTCTCCAAAATAGCGAAAACACATTATATACCTGTATAAATGGAATTTACCCCTTATAAAAATACACAATATTTATTGCAATGAAAAATTTTGCACATACAAATTATTAACAATTTTCATAAATTATACGAAATAAACAAGAAAAATGACAAATTTTACAATGGAAACTATTAATAATTTATCAACACGAAAAATGTTTTCAAAACTATTTACAATTCATGAATTTTATGCTATAACTTCTAAAATGGTTAAAACAGCTGGATTTTCAGATGTACTTTTTTCAAAACAAAAAGTGGTTTTTGTCCTTGTACAAAAGACATTTGTAAGTTGCATAATCAATAGAACCAAAAAGAAAATACGTCCCAATCTTGCAACCAACTGCTTGTTCTGTGGCGTTTTGATTCTACATCATAAAGGAGGATTTACCATGAATTACAAAGAAATCGTTGGCAATCAGAGGTTTGGGTTGTATGATCCAAAATATGAGCATGACAATTGCGGTATTGGTGCTGTTGTCAATATCAAAGGTAAAGCAACTCATCAAATTGTAAAAAATGCTTTGCAAATTGTAGAAACTTTGGAACATAGAGCGGGTAAAGATGCAGATGGAAAAACTGGTGACGGTGTTGGTATCTTATTGCAAATTTCACATAAGTTCTTTAAAAAGGAAGCAAAAAAAATCGGTGTGACTTTGGGTGAAAAAAGAGAATACGGAATTGGTATGTTCTTCTTCCCTTCTGATGAATTGAAACGCATCCAATCACAAAAAATGTTTGAAATCATTGTCAAAAAACAAGGTCTCAAATTCTTAGGTTGGAGAACTGTGCCTGTAGAACCAGAAATTTTGGGTCAAAAAGCTGTGGATTGTATGCCTTATATTGCACAAGCGTTCATTGAAAAACCTGTTGATGTTGCAACTGGTTTGGAATTTGATCGTATGCTTTATATTGCAAGAAGAATTTTTGAACACAGCGATGATAGCACATATGTATGTTCTCTTTCCAGTAGAACCATTGTATATAAAGGTATGTTCTTGGTATCTGACTTGCGTTTGTTCTTCCATGACTTGCAAGATTCTGACTATGAATCTGCAATTGCAACAGTACATTCACGTTTCAGTACCAACACAAATCCAAGTTGGGAACGTGCTCATCCAAATCGTTTTATTGTACACAATGGTGAAATCAACACCATCAAAGGTAATGTGGATAAGATGATGTCCCGTGAAGAACGTTTGGAATCTGAAGCATTGTCTGAAGAACTTCATAAAATCTTGCCAGTTGTAGAAAGAGATGGTTCTGACTCTGCACAATTGGATAATACATTGGAATTCTTGGTGATGAGTGGTATGGATTTGCCATTGGCGGTTATGATTACCATTCCAGAACCTTGGGATAACAACAAAGCAATGAGCATTGAGAAAAAAGATTTCTACCACTATTATGCAACTATGATGGAACCTTGGGATGGTCCTGCTTCTATCTTGTTCTCTGATGGTGATTTGTTGGGTGCTGTTTTGGATCGTAACGGTTTGCGTCCATCCAGATACTACATTACAGCTGATGATACATTGATTTTGTCATCTGAAGTTGGTGTTTTGGATACCAAAATTGAAAACGTTGTGAAAAAAGAACGTTTGCATCCTGGTAAAATGCTTTTGGTAGATACTGTCAAAGGTAGAGTTATCGATGATGAAGAATTGAAAGAATCCTATGCAACCAAACATGCTTATGGTCAATGGTTGGATAAAAACCTTGTTCCTTTGAATACACTTCGTATTCCAAATGAACGTGTTTATGAATATAGTGAAGAAGAATTGTTGCGTTTGCAAAAAGCGTTTGGCTACACATATGAAGATGTCAATAAAGGTATTTTGGCTTTGGCATTGACAGGCTCTGAAGAAATCACATCTATGGGTGTGGATACTCCAATTCCTGTTTTGTCTGCACAAAAACAACCTTTGTTCAACTACTTCAAACAAATGTTTGCACAAGTAACCAATCCTCCAATGGATGCGATTCGTGAAGAAATTGTAACCAGCACTACTGTTTATGTTGGTGCAGATAACAATCCTTTGGATACTTCTTTCAAAGATCATCCTATTTTGAAGGTAAACAACCCTATCTTGACCAATTTGGATTTGCTTAAAATCAAAAATATGAAGGTAAAAGGATTCAAAGTACAAACAGTTCCTACTACCTATTATAAAACAATGGCATTGGATAAAGCCATTGACCAATTGTTTGTTATGGTTGATAAAGCATATAAAGATGGCGCTAATATCATCATTCTTTCTGACCGTGGCATTGATGAAAACCATATGGCAATTCCTTCTTTGCTTGCAGTATCTTCTTTGCAACAATATTTGGTTCGTACCAAAAGAAGAACTCTTGTTGCTATGATTTTGGAAAGTGGCGAACCACGTGAAGTGCATCATTTTGCTACACTTCTTGGTTATGGTGCTTCTGCTGTCAATCCATACTTGGCACAAGAAAGCATTCGTTATTTGATTGATGAAAGTTTGTTGGATAAAGACTACTATGCTGCTGTTGACGATTACAACAATGGTATTTTGCATGGTATTGTTAAGATTGCTTCCAAAATGGGTATTTCCACCATTGGTTCCTACCAAGGTTCTCAAATCTTTGAAGCGGTTGGTGTGGATGAAGCTGTTACAGAAAAATACTTCACTGGTACCACAAGTCGTATTGGTGGTATCAATTTGAAAGATATTGAAGAAGAGTTGAAAGAACTGCATACTTCTGCATTCGATCCATTGGATTTGGATATGGATTTGTCTTTGTCTAGCGTTGGTAACCACAAATACATCAGCAATGGTGAAGAACATTTGTATAACCCAATGACCATTAGCTTGTTGCAACGTGCTACACGTGAAAACAACTATTCTATGTTCAAAGAATATACAAAATTGATGAACACAGAAGGAAATATTGGAACCATTCGTGGTTTGTTTGATTTCAACTATGCAGAAAAAGCAATTCCAATTGAAGAAGTGGAATCTGCTGCAAGCATTGTGAAACGATTCAAAACTGGTGCTATGTCCTATGGTTCCATTTCTGGTGAAGCCCATGAAGCGTTGGCAATTGCAATGAATACCATTGGTGGTAAATCCAATAGTGGTGAAGGTGGCGAAAGTTTGGAACGTCTCTACACTGCAAAAGGCGAACAAAATCGTTGTTCTGCCATCAAACAAGTTGCTTCTGGACGCTTTGGTGTTACCAGTGAATATTTGGTTAGTGCAAAGGAATTGCAAATCAAAATGGCACAAGGTGCAAAACCTGGTGAAGGTGGACATCTTCCTGGTGAAAAAGTATATCCTTGGATTGCAGATACAAGACACTCCACAACTGGCGTAACTTTGATTTCTCCTCCACCTCATCATGATATTTATTCCATTGAGGATTTGGCAGAATTGATTTATGATCTCAAAAATGCAAATAGACAATCCAGAATTTCTGTAAAATTGGTTGCAGAAGCTGGTGTTGGTACCATTGCTGCTGGTGTTGCAAAAGCGGGTGCTGAAGTTATCTTGATTTCTGGTTATGATGGCGGTACTGGTGCTGCTCCAATCAGCTCCATCCACAACGCTGGTATTCCTTGGGAATTGGGTCTTGCAGAAACACACCAAACTCTCATTATGAATGACTTGCGTGACAAAGTTGTTATCGAAACAGATGGTAAATTGATGAGTGGTAAAGATGTTGCCATTGCTGCAATGCTTGGTGCTGAAGAATTTGGTTTTGCTACTGCTCCATTGGTTTCTTTGGGTTGTGTCATGATGCGTGTTTGTAACTTGGATACATGCCCTGTAGGTATTGCAACACAAAATCCAGAACTTCGCAAACGTTTCAAAGGTAAACCAGAATATGTCATCAACTTTATGATGTTCATTGCAGAAGAGTTGCGTGAATATATGGCACTTCTTGGTGTTCGCACATTGAGTGAATTGGTTGGACGTTCTGATTTGTTGAAAAAACGTGAAAACATTGTAAATAAAAAAGCAAGAAAAGTGGACTTGGCTCGTATCTTGGATACTACTTTTGCTACAGATAATAAAATTTTCAATCCAGACAAACGTTTCGACTTTGAATTGGATAAAACAGCAGATATTTCTGTTTTGCTTCGTGAATTCAAAAAACAATTGCCTAAAGGGGAACACAAAGAAATTTCCATGCATGTAACAAACTTGGATCGTTCCTTTGGTACCATCTTCGGTTCTGAAATCACAAGACTTCACCAAAACAACTTGGAAGATGATACCTTTGTGGTACATTGTACTGGTTCTGGTGGTCAAAGTTTTGGTGCTTTCATTCCAAAAGGTCTCACTTTGGATTTGACTGGTGAAAGCAATGACTACTTGGGTAAAGGCTTGTCTGGTGGTAAATTGATTGTCACTACACCAAAAGAAGCTAAATTCAACCAAAACGAAAATATCATCATTGGTAACGTTGCATTGTATGGTGCTACAAGCGGTTCTGCTTACATCAATGGTATTGTTGGGGAACGTTTCTGTATCCGTAACTCTGGTGCTACTGCTGTTTGTGAAGGTGTTGGCGATCACGGTTTGGAATATATGACAGGTGGTAAAGTTGCAATTTTGGGTAAAGTTGGTAAAAACTTTGCTGCTGGTATGAGTGGTGGCGTTGCTTATGTTTTGGATGAACATTTCGACTTGTACAAAACTTTGAATAAAGAAATGGTTGCTATGGAAGAAATGACTGGCGATACATCTGAATTGCGTGAATTGATCCAATCTCATGTTGCCCATACAGCTTCTGTGAAAGGTCAAGAAATTTTGGATAACTTTGAAGAATATTTGCCTAAATTCAAGAAAATTATACCAATAAACTATCGTATCATGATGAAACGTATTGCAACATTGCAAGGTAAAGGTCTGAGCAAAAAACAAGCAGAAATCGAAGCGTTTTATATGTCAACCAAAGGATGAGAGGTGAGAAAAAATGGGTAAACCAACAGGATTTATAGAATACAAAAGAGAAGTCAGCACAGACGTTTCTCCTAAAAATAGAATTAAAAACTTTGATGAATTCCATGAACATCTCTCACTTGTAAAACAACAATTACAAGGTGCTAGATGTATGGAATGTGGTGTTTCATTTTGTCAATCAGGGATTCAACTTTCTGGTATGACCACTGGTTGTCCACTTAACAATTTGATTCCAGAATGGAACGATTTGTTGTACAAAGGAAATATGGAAGCGGCATACAAACGTTTGAAGAAAACAAACCCCTTCCCAGAATTCACATCCAGAGTTTGTCCTTCACCTTGTGAAGCTGCTTGTACTTGTGGATACAATGATTCTCCTGTTTCCATCAAAGAAAATGAATATACCATTATTGAATATGCGTACAATGTAGGTTATGCAAAAGTTGCACCACCAAAGGTACGTACCAGTAAAAAAGTTGCAATTGTAGGTGCTGGTCCTTCTGGTTTGGCTGCTGCTGAAAAGCTCAACAAACGTGGTCACAATGTAACTGTATTTGAAAGAAATGATAGAGCTGGTGGTTTGTTGATGTATGGTATTCCAAATATGAAATTGGAAAAACACATCATCGAACGTAAAATCAATATTATGAAAGAAGAAGGCGTAAACTTTGTCTTTGGTGCAAATATTGGTGAAAATATGGCTGGTTCTGATTTGTTGGAACAATTTGATCGTGTTATTTTGACATGTGGTGCTTCCAATCCAAGAGATATCAATGCAATTGGACGTGATGCAACAGGAATCCACTTTGCTGTTGATTTCCTTAAATCTACAACCAAAAGTTTGTTGGATTGCAATTTGAAAGAAGGTACTTTCATCTCTGCAAAAGGCAAGCATGTTTTGGTTATCGGTGGTGGCGATACTGGTAATGACTGTGTGGGTACTTCCATTCGTCATGGTGCAAAATCTGTAACACAATTGGAAATGATGCCAAAACCATCTGAAGAAAGATTGCCATCCAATCCTTGGCCTGAGTGGCCCAAAGTCTTGAAAACAGATTATGGTCAACAAGAATCCATTGCTGTTTTTGGACATGACCCTAGAATTTACCAAACCACCGTCAAAGAATTTGTCAAAGGTGAAAAAGGTGAAGTGAAGGCTGCTACCATTGTCCAATTGGAATGGAAGAAAAATGAAAAAACAGGTGCTATGTCTATGGTTGAAGTTGCTGGCTCTGAACAAACAATTCCTGTGGATTTGGTGCTCATTGCAGCTGGTTTCTTAGGCACACAAAGCTATGTTGCAGATGCATTTGGTTTGAAACTCAATCCAAGAACCAATGTCATCACAAAAGAAAATAGCTTTGCAACAGATATTCCTAATTTGTATGTTGCTGGTGATATGCATAGAGGGCAATCTTTGGTGGTGCATGCCATTAGAGAAGGTAGAGATGTTGCTCGTGAAGTGGATCTCAGTTTGATTGGATATACCAATATTTGATTTTGAGCAATAAAATAAGCGAGAATTTCCAATTTGGAGAATCTCGCTTTTGTGTATTATTTATCAATTTGCAATAAATTATATTTTTTACGATACATATTTTATTTACTTTTGATCAAAGAAATACCATTGGTCAGAATGGAAATAGCAACCAATATCCACAATGCAGTTGACATAGCAGGGACAACATCCAGCAAAGCACTCCAATCTTCTTTGATTACCCAAGTTTTATTTTGAGCATAAAAACTACAAACCGTTAAGGCTGTCAAAGATAGGCTAATGAACCTAAATATATCTGCATTTCTATTTGTCATATAAAACTTCAAATTGAGTCCCAACGCTATAATTGCTCCAACGCCAAAAATAATCCACATAACCGATTCCTCCCTCATTCAATTTGCATTAATACAAGAATTGCAACTATTTATTTTTTCTAAGCGCCATAGCTGCTGCCATAGTTGCATCGGTTATGGTATATCCACCCATCAAACGAGCAATTTCAGATATGGTTGCATCTTCTGTCAATTGTGTTACCTTCGAAATGGTGGTATCTTCTTTTTCTTCTTTTTCTATGAGGTAATGGGCTTCTGCTTTTGCTGCAATCTGTGGCAAGTGTGTGATACAGAGAATTTGACGTTTTTTGCCTATTTCAGACATCTTATCCCCTACTTTACCAGCAGTTCTACCACTGACACCCGTATCAATTTCATCAAAAACAAAGGTTCCAATTTCATCTGCATCCACCAAAACACCTTTGAGTGCCAGCATAATACGACTCATTTCACCACCTGATGCAATTTTAGCCAGTGGTTTCAATGCTTCGCCTGCATTTGTGGAAATCAAAAATTCAATTTTATCTTTACCCAAAGAACCAAAATCTTCTTTTTCTTGGAAGGAAACAGCAAAACGGGCATGTTTCATTTCCATATCTTGTAAAGATGCCATGATTTGATCTTCCATGTTTTTGGCAGTTTCTTTGCGAAGTGCAGTCAATTGAGTGGATAACTTTTCTAACTTGCGTTCTGTTGTTTCCAATTCCATTTGCAGACGCTCTAGTTCTTGTTCGCTACCGGTTAAGTAATTGAGTTCTTTTGTGATTTTTTCATAGAAAGAAAACACAGCTTCTACACTACCGCCATATTTTCGCTTCAATTTATAAATCACTTGCAAACGATTTTCTATTTCTTCCAAGCTTTCTGGATCGTCTTCCAAATTTTGAGAATAGCGTTTCAATTCACGAGAAACATCTTCCAAATCTGCATAAATCCCATTGATACGATTGGTGTATTCAGCCAAATCTTCATCAATACCACTACACTCTTCCAATTTGTGCAAAACAGAACCAAGTGCATCCGAAACAGAAATATTGTGTTCAGAACCATCATACAACAATTCCAAAGATTCACCAACCAAACGAATCAAACGTTCCATATGTGATAATTTCTTTTTGGATTCCAACAATTCTTCTTCTTCATCCATACGTAAATTAGCACTTTCAATTTCATCCTTTTGGTAGCGTAAAATATCCAATTTTTGTTCCATTTGCACATCATCACCCCAAAGGGCATTCAATTCTTTCAAAATTTCTTTTCTTGCTTCATAAGAGGTTTTGTACTCTTGTAATAAACCAATGAAGGTTTCGCCACAATAGCGATCCAAAAGTGAAATGTGTTTTGGCACTTTCAGCAATGATTGATGTTCATGTTGTCCATAAAAATCCACCAAATCGGATGCAATTTCTTTAAGCATACCAACAGAAACCATATTTCCATTGATGCGACAAAGAGATTTACCATTTTCGCTATAGGTTCTGGTGATGAGCAAGCAACCATCATCTTCCAATGCAAGTCCTTTTTCTTCCATAATAGAAAAAAGTTCGGGATTTTCAACAGAAAACATAGCTTCAACTACTGCCATTTTTTCACCACGACGCAAAAAATCCTTTTGTACTCGACCACCCAAAGCAAACTGCAAAGAATCAATCAACATGGATTTACCAGCACCTGTTTCACCAGTCAACACATTTAGCCCTGCACCAAAAGCAATTTGGCTAGCTGCAATCAAAGCAACATTTTGTATATGCAAATGTTCTAGCACAGAAACGCCTCCTATTCTGCAAAATTATTTTGTAGTATGAATGATACGATACAATTTTTCTACAATAACTGCTGCTTGGTTATGGGATCTCACCACACAGAAAACAGTATCATCCCCTGCAATACTACCCAAAATTTCAGTATTTTGCATGTTGTCAATGGCAACACCAACAGCCATACCCATACCTTCCAATGTTTTGATGACAATCATATTTTGCGCATAGTCCATTTTGACCACAGCTTCTCTAAATACACGTGTCAAACGTTCTGTAATTTCTGTATCGCTACCTGTAATCACAGCGTATTTTTGACGTCCTCTTTCCGTAGCGATTTTTGTCAATTTCATTTCACGAATGTCTCTTGAAACAGTGGCTTGTGTCACCACAAATCCTTCTTCACACAGTTTTTGTGCCAATTCATCTTGTGTTTCAATGTCATTGTTTTCGATCAATTCCAAAATCTTTGCATGTCTAGCAATCTTCATCTTCCAATCCTCCTTATGTTTTGTTTTATCTTCCTAATTTTCGTCTCAATATTTCATAAAATCCTTGTGGATTTGTTTTCATAATAATGGTTTGGAAACTGGATTTTTCAATGGTAATCAAAACTTTTCCTTCCAAATCATAATTTTCTTGACCATCAGCACTAATGGTAAATGGTATGTCTTCTTTTGGGTTGATTTCAATGGCAATTTTGTCATCAGCCGAAACCACAATAGAACGACTTGTCAGTGTATGTGCTGCTACAGGTGTAATGGCAATCATCTTAGCATCTGATTTCAAAACGGGTCCACCTGCTGATAGATTATATGCTGTAGAGCCAGTTGGTGTACAAATGATAACGCCATCTGCTCGCAATGTATCCACATATTCGTCATTGACATAGATACGATATTCCAAAATTTTATACATTGCACCACGACTGATACAAATATCGTTTAATGCTAGAATTCCAGTTTTTTTAGCATTATCCAACTCAATGGAAGCATCCAACATCATACGTTTTTCTAAAATATAGGCATCTTCCAACACACAATCAATGGCATATTCTGCATTGCTTTTTTCTTCTGCTGTCAAAAATCCAAGGGTACCCAAATTAATGCCCAAAATTGGCTTTTCAAACTTAGCAACACCTCTACCAACACCAAGCAATGTACCATCACCGCCTAGAGAAATGATAAAGTCTGTTTCGTGATACAATTCCTCAATGGTAGTACCATAGGAGTGATATCCAGTTTCTTCTGCCACATCTTCTGGAATCATAGGGACACAATCCTTATGCAACAGATATTGCAACAAGCGTTTTGTAAGTGTATATGATTTATCTTTTTCACCATTTGGAATCAAACCAACTTTTTTCATAAGACACCTCATTTACAGGCTTTCGTGGGATTGGGTTACAATATCAGCAACCATAACTTCCATTTCTTCTTTGGAATATCCTTCTTTGCCCTTTGTCAAATAAATCAAATATTCAATATTGCCTTCTGGTCCTTTGATTGGAGAATAGCTCAAACCTAAGATGCCCAAGTTTTGTGCAAATGCAAAATCTACAATTTTTTCAATGACTTCTTTGTGGACAGCGATATCTTTGACGACGCCTTTTTTACCAACTTTTTCACGTCCTGCTTCAAATTGTGGTTTGATCAAGCAAACCAACTGACCAAATTCACCCATAACACCAAGAACAGCTGGCATTACCTTTGTCAAGGAAATGAAGGAAACATCGATAGAAGCAAAATCACCAGCATCTGGCACTTGTTCTTCTGTCACATAACGCACATTGGTTTTTTCCAAACAGACAACCCTTGGATCTGTACGCAACTTCCAAGCAAATTGACCATATCCAACATCAATGGAATACACTTTTTTTGCTCCATTTTGCAACATACAATCGGTAAACCCACCTGTAGATGCACCAATATCCAAACAGACGGTATCTTCCAATTGGATTCCAAAAGAGTCAATTGCTTTTTCCAATTTATAGCCACCACGACTTACATATTTCATTTGATTGCCACGTACTTCTAAAGCAACATCCAAAGGAAGTTTTGTACCAGCTTTATCTTCCTTCATACCATTGACATAAACATTCCCTGCCATAATATATGCTTTTGCAAGCTCTCTTGAAGTTACAAGCCCTTGTTGCACCAGAAGTACATCCAATCGTTCTTTATCTGCCATTTTTTCTCCTTATTTTCTATATCAATTCATTACATCAACATACCAACTGTAATTCCCAAAATACCACCAACAAATACTTCAAGTGGCGTATGTCCCAACAATTCTTTTACCTTTTCAACACTTGGTACTTTATGCTCAACAATCAAAATATTGATGATTTCTGCTTGTTTTCCTGCTGCACGCCTAATACCAGCAGCGTCATACATAACGACAAAAGAAGAAATGAGTGCCACCGCAAATAATGGTGAAGCAAACCCATAGTATTTTCCAACATTAAAAGTCATTGCCATAACCAAAGCGGAATGTGAACTTGGCATACCACCAGTTCCTACAATTCTACTGGCATCAAATCTTTTTTCAAGAATCAATGTCAAAACAATTTTTGTTCCTTGTGCAATTGCCCATGCAACAATTGCTGCCCAAAATGGCGTGTTATTGAGTATTTCTTTAAAATCTGACACAACATACTCCTTTCAAGCTCAATAGGTTCTACAAGTCAATTTTTTTGTGAGTTCTTCCAAAAATGCACATTGCACTCCAATTTCTTGCCAAATGGCAATTGCTTCATCAGAAAGTTTGCTTGCAATTTCTTTTGACTTTTGGATACCAAATAAAGTTACATATGTGATTTTTTGATTTTTCTCATCACTACCAATGGGTTTGCCCAAGGTTTCTTGGTCACCTTCTACATCCAAAACATCATCTAAAATTTGGAAAGCAACACCGATTTTGATACCAGCCAAATGGAATTTTTCTGCCAAAGCATCATCAGCACCACCAAGAATTGCACCTGATTTCAAAGCTGCTGCAATCATAGCTGCTGTTTTGTTGATATGGATGAAATCCAAAATTTCTGCATCCATTGGTTTGCCTTCAAAATACACATCCACAACTTGTCCAACCAACATACCGTGGATACCTGCTCCATGTAAAATGGTTTGCATTGCTGCTACAGTTTTTTTACAAGGGTTTGCCAAACAAGCGTTAGACATGATTTCTGCTGCATGATGGAACAAACCATCACCTGCAAGAATTGCCATATTTTCACCAAATACCTTATGATTGGTCAATCTTCCACGTCTATAATCGTCATTGTCCATTGCTGGCAAATCATCATGAATCAAAGAATAGGTGTGAATCATTTCCATTGCACAGGCAAATGGCATTGCTTCTTTTGGGTCACCGCCAAGACATGTGCAAGCTTCTAAAATCATCATTGGTCGCAATCGTTTGCCACCAGCCATCAAACTATAGGACATAGCTTCCATCAAAACAGGTGAAAATGCTTTTTGTTTTGGAATGCTTTCTTCCAATGCAGGTTCGATTTGTTGAATCCAATTGTTCATTTGCAATGAAAAGTCCATTATATTTCCTCCTCTTTTACAAAAGGAGTTTCCTCCCAAAGACCAGCTTCTTTTCTTAGCAGCAAAATTTCACCTTCTGCTACACTTAATTTTTCTTTACAGATTGCAGACAATTGCAACCCTTCTTTGTATAATGCAACGGATTCCTCCAAAGAAATTTCTTCTTGTTCCAAACGATCCACAATTTCTTCCATGCGTTCCATTGCTTCTTCATATGAAATTTTACGTTTCGCCAAAGCAATCCACCACCTTTTTTTGTACTTCTACTTGCAAATGACCATCTGCAATTTGTAATTCTATGGTATCACCCAATTCTACATCTTTTATGGAATGGATGTGTTTTCCTGATTTGGTTGTTGCAAAAGCATAACCTCGTTTCATCACCGATAATGGTGATAACGCTGTCATCTTTTCTTCCAATACACTTTCTTGCGTTGCTTTTTGCTGTAAATGCAACATAACATATTTGGTCATAGCATCTTTCATCTGACCCACTTGCACTTGCATTTGGTTGATATTTTCCAAAGGGCGCTTCATAACAGGTCTTTCTTTGAGATACCAAAGACGTCTTTGAGATTCTTCAAAAATAGCTTGTACTGTACGATCCAAACGCTTTTCCAGATACAACACTTCTTCCAATCTTTGTCCCAAAGGTTCTGTAGCCAATTCTGCTGCTGCACTTGGTGTTGGTGCTCGTAAATCTGACACAAAATCAGCAATTGTGGTATCTGTTTCATGTCCCACAGCAGATATGATAAAGGTTTCTGAAGCAAAAATTGCACGTGCTACCTTTTCTTCGTTGAATGCCCATAAATCTTCAATGGAACCACCACCACGTCCAACAATAATAACGTCTGCTTGCTTCCATTCATTTGCCAATTTCAAGGCTTCTACAATGGACTCACCTGCTTGATTTCCTTGAACAATTGATGGAAAAATTGCAATTTTCACACGTGGATCACGTCTTTTGATGATTTGTATCATATCCTGAACAGCTGCACCTGTTGGTGATGTAACCAATGCTATGGTTTCTACTTTTGTTGGAAAATCACGTTTGAAATCAGAATCAAAGAGTCCTTCTGTCATCAATTTTTGCTTCAATTGATCATATGCCAATTGCAAAGCGCCAATGCCAAGTGGTTCAATCATTTCCACATAAAGCTGGTATTGTCCAGTTTTTTCATACAAAGAAATATGTCCATACAAAATCACATCCATACCATTCTCCACTTCAAATGGCATCAATGCAGCATCCCTTTGGAACATAACGCAACTCAGTGCACCAACAGCATCTTTCAAAGTGAAATACAGGTGTCCTGATGTATGATTTTTGAAATTGGAAATTTCACCCTTGACCAAAAGACTACCCAAAATGAAGTCATTTTCCAAAAGATTTTTGATGTATCTATTGATTTGTCCAACAGAAAATATCTTTGGTTCCACCACAGGAATCACTCCTCAGTATTGATTGCTGCAACTTTGCCCAAAATACCATTGATAAACGCTGGTGCTTCATCGGAACTGAATTTCTTTGCCAACTCAACCGCTTCATTGATGCAAACACCAACAGGAGTTTCGCCACCAAATTTCAATTCATATACAGCCAAACGTAAAATTGCCAAATCCACTTTGGACATACGTTCTGTGTCCCAACCTTTTGCAACAGAACCAATCAATTCATCAATTGCTTCTAGGTTGCTTCTTGTACCTTCTACCTCATCCAAGATGAAATCACGATCATCTTCGTCAACAGGTTCTTCTTGTTCTGCAAAGAAAATTTCTTTGACTTGTTCATACTCTTCGTCCAAATTGAAATCCATTTGGAACAAAAGGAAAAATGCATTCTTTCTTGCTGTTCTACGACTCATTTCATATACCTCCGTTGCATATAAAAGGGCAAAATACCACCCCAAATTGGAGTGGCATTGTATTGTACCATACTTATTCCGCTTCTTCTTTGATCGTTTTTTCTTTCATGATTCCTGATACAGAAACATTGACAACAGACACTTGCATACCTGTCATAGTTTCCATGGAACTTTTTACACTTTTTTGAACTTCTGCTGCAACCACTTGTACTTTAACGCCAAATTTGACAATCAAATCCAAGTCGATTTCCATTTCATCATCTTCTCTTGCAATGCGCACACATTTTGTATATGCTTTTTTGCCTAAAAGCTCTGCAAAGCCTTTTGTAGGGTTGCCACAAACACCTTCTACTTCCAAAGCAGCTGTCACAGCAATTGCTGCAATCACTTCATCAGAAATTTCAATGAAACCTTTACATTCTGTATACTCAGACATATCATAACCTCCTAAATTGTTGAGAATTCTCAATTTGATAAATTTCTATAGCGAATCAGTTACGAATATTTTCTGATTCTTACAATTACCATTAGTATATCAGATTTTCTGGAAATATGCAATTATTTATGCACCGTTTTTACAAGAAAATCACAAAAAAGAAAGAGCAAAAACCGAAGTTACGCCCTTTCTTACAATTATCTTACAAAAATATGTCTATCAATAAAAGGAAGTGATACCTTGAAACTTTATACAGTCATACAACCTAGAAAAGACATTTGTACATATATTGTCTTTTTTATGTTATTGTAGGGGATTGATACGAATTTGTTCTACAGAAAATCCGGTTTTTCGTGTGACGATATCTTCAATTTGTGCAATTTGTGCTTCTGTCAATGTTGTGGCACTGACCACCACATCCACAGTATCGTCATCAATTCGTACATAGGCTTCTGTAAATCCTTTGGCTTCTATCATTGCTTCTGAAGCGGTTTCTTTCTCAATGCGTTCTTGCAATTCCATCATGGTATCGCTACAAACTGCTTTTTGGTCATCACTTACATTTTCGTTGTTGAGCATTTCTGTTAAAATATCTGTTTGTTTGGCTCTTGCTTGTTCACGATCCAGTTTCGCTTCTGCAAAATATTGCGTTGTACTGGATGTGGCATCTGCATTTACAAAGATTGCTGTACCATCGCCTGTTGTGGTAGAAACCTCTGCTGTAATTGGGTCTAGGCTTAATTCTGAAGCTGAAATATCATCTGGCAAAGTATCGTAATCGTTGATGACTGCGATCATATCCCCTTCTTCTGTCAATTGCAATGCTGTTTTGGTACCTTCAGATCCTTGTGATTCTTGGAAATTCAAATACCCTGCTGCTGCAATCATCACTGCTAGAGCTGTGACAACCACCTGATTTCTTTTGATTTCAAACATGTACATTCCTCCTATGCTCGCATTTGCAAAATTGCAATTTTATGTGCTGGTACATCAAACAATGCTTGTGCTGCTATGAAAAGATTCTGACTGATGACTGCATTTCCACCTCCTTCCGCTACAATCACAATACCCTCAATGGAAGGTTCTGTAGATTGCAACAAAAAAGGTGTTGTAGCACCTTCTGCATCCTCTGTAAGTAAGATTGTGGTTTCGCTCTTTTCGGTTTTCTCTTGTGTATCAGTGCTGTAGCTTTCGGTTGTTTCCAAACTTTCTTCTGTTGCAACTTGAAAAATACCATTGTCTTGATATGTAATCATCACTTGTACCATGCCAGCACCTTCAACTTTGGATAGAATTTCTGCAACTTGACTTTCCATAGCCATTTTTTCTGCATATGGATTTTCTGGTTCCACTTGGATTTGTATTTCCGCTTTCGTATCTTCTGCAAACATCGTTTGACCTAGAAATAGAAACAAAACACCGAGACACAATAAAACACCCAATTGTCCAAGTCCCTTTCCATGTTCTTTATGAAACCATTTTCTAAGCCAGCTTTCACCATTTTTCAGCAAGTGTTTCACCTTCCTTTGTATATTGCGTTTCCAAGTCCAGTTTTTCTTGTATTCTTTGGAGGCGTTCCAATTCCAATTGTTCATAGGTGCCTTCATCCAAAAGTGTTTCTGAAACTATGTATGTTTCATTCCAATCAAAAAAATCGATATCTTCCACTTGAAATAACGAAAACAATGGTTGTATCACTGCTGACATGACCAAAATCCCTAGAATCAACTCCAAATATTTACGAAAGGAGTTATCAGGTAAACACATAGATGCCATTGCAGTGAAAATAGTAAGTGCTGTTATTGTTTTTATATATGCAGAAAATTCCACAAATATGTCAACTCCTTTCAAAAATGGCTCAATAATAGGATGGCAGAAAACAAGCACATACCTTCTGCCAAACATATCATGCCTAGAAATAATGATGTGTAGGATGCAGCAACACCAATGCAATTGACAAGCCTACTTTCACAGATGAATTCTGATGCAGCTGCTGCAATTTGAAACACCAAGAGAATTACAATCAACTGAATCACCAGTGGTAGACAGATGGTTAATAGGTATATGACACAGGCAACCACTGCACCACTTTTCAAAGTTCCAATCATAACAGATGTGGTTTCCACTGCACCACCCATAACATCACCAACAATTGGTACAGCACCAATGGCAATACCGGCTGTTTTCACCACCAATGAATTGATTGCACCACCACCTATTTTTTGTAAAGATAACAATGCCACAAATGCCATAGCAATCAACTTCAAGCTCCAAGAAATTCCTTGACGCAATAGCTTTGCAAATCTTCCTAAAATTGGTTTTTCAGTTAAGTGATTCACCATTTCCAATGAAATACCCATCAAAGTTGCTGGAACAAAACACATTTCAATGACAAAGGTTAAAAATGCAGTACCAGCCATAATGGTTGGTTCGAGTATAGAAACTTGTGTGAAATTTCCACCAGAAACAGCCAAAATACAGAATATTGGCATCATCACACCAAAGGAATTGGAAATAATATGTATACGTTCTACAACACTTGTGGATATATCAAAGAAGGATTCTGTTAGCAAAACAATCAACACCATATAGCAAACAGCAAAGCCCATTTCGCCTACTGTTTTTCCTTGCATGGAATCTGTCAATTGTTTCAAAATGGCACTCATAACCACAATGAGCAACAGCTGAATCATCAATTTCTTTTGGGTATAGAGTTCAGAAAACACTAGCTTTCCTATGGTTTCTGGCAATTCAGAAAACGTCAACTCCACATCACCTGTCAAAACACCTTCCACCAGTTCACCAAAGTTTTGACCATCTTCTGTGACAAGACCTGTATCATAAAATCCCATTTCTTCTAATTCTGTTTCTACAATGGTTGTTGCATATACCATTTTTGGTGCAAATAGAAAAATCAATAGAATCAACATAAGCATACGTTTCAATTCATCACCACCTTATGTCAAATTCATGATTTTTGTCAGCAGTGATGTCAATATAGGTGCAGAGGTTGCCATAATACAGACTTTACCAGCCAATTCCACCTTAGCACCCATTGCATTTTCACCAGCATCTGCACAGATTTGAGAAGCAAATTGCGTTAGATATGCAATGCCAATGATTTTCCAAACAACTGCAAAATATCCACTGGATATACCAGCAATGGAACTGGTTTCTTGCAACAAGTCAAAAATTTCTTGTAATGGTTCCAATAGCTCCATCAAAATCAAAATGCTTGTGAGCATTGCAATCATAATGCCAATGTAGGGTACTTCCTTTTTCAGCAATACAACAAAAATGGTGGCAATCAGCGCCAAAAATATAATCTTTTCCAAATTCATCAGGACACCTCCTACAATTGAAACAGAGTCTGTACCGTTTCAAATAAGGTGTTGATGTATTCCACAACCCAGTACAAAACCACCACCAAACCTGCTAATGTGGTCATCATGGCTTGTTCTTCACGACCAGCACGTATGAGCACTTGGTTCAAAACTGCGACCAAAATGCCCACTGCTGCAATTTGAAATACAATATTGATTTCCATGAAACACCTCCTATAGCAATGTAACAACCAAAAGTAAGCCAGATAAAACGCCCAAACTGCCATATAATTTTTGGTTTTTGGACATTTTGGATTGTAAGTCATTTTCAATGGTTCTAATGGAAATGAGCAGCAAATCCAATCCATTTTCTTGTCCAGTACGTTCCAAGAATGATATGGTTTTACCAAAAGATATGATTTCATCCAAGTCAATTCCGGTTAGATAGGTATATCTGCCTTCTTCCATCCAAATGCGTTCCCATATAACAGAACCAGATTCGCCTTTTCTGGATTCCAAATCAGAGCCAATACGTGCAAAGATTTCACCAACCATACCATTCAATTTGAGACCAATACCTTCCATGACTTCACCAAGAGGTGCTCCAATGTAGCGAACTTGATTTTGTAATAGTAAAATACCAGTTTCCACTTCTTTCAAATCTTGTAAACGAAATTTTTCTTTCATCACAAAGGAAACACCAAAGGATGTTGTAGCAAATACAACCAAAATACAACCCAAACATTGCAACATCAAATCACCTTCCTTTGGTAGATACATTCACCTGATTGGTTCCAAATTTCTTCTACAGTACCAACAGAATTTTCTTGAGATAATATGAAAATACGCACTCTTTCCATCGATGCAACCAAAGATTTGGCATATGGATTCTTGAGAATGCTATCATAAGAATCACCATGTATGGTTGCCATTAAAACCACACCTGCATATAACATGGTCATTGCTCCAGCATAATCTTCTGCTTTGCCCAATTCATCCACTGCAATGATATTTGGTGACATACTATGCAACAACAATTGCATACCCTTTGGTTTTGGACAATTCCCTTGTACATCAGTGCAAAGTCCAACATCCAACTGTGGAATTCCATCTTCTGTGGCAGATAATTCACCACGTTCATCCACAATGCCTATGGTATAGCCACCTGAATCATCAACACCATTGCTGAGTAGACGAATCAAATCACGCAAAAGAGTTGTTTTTCCACATGCTGGTGGAGAAACCAAAATCACATGACACAATTGATCTTCATCAAATAGATAGGGAATCCATTGCGTTCCACAACCTTGAATTTCCTTTGCAATACGTATGTTGATGCTACTGATTTGTCGCAAACCATCCATTTGTCCATTGCGATACACTGCTTTGCCACAAAATCCAACTCTGTGACCACCAGCAAGTGTCAAATATCCTTGACCCAATTCTTCAGCAAAAGCGTATAAGGAATATTGACTGAGTTTTGCTACAATTTCAGACATTTCTTTTGGTGTAACATCATCGTGATTGAGAAAATATTGTTTTTTGTTATATTTGATTGCAATGGGTTTGTGGATGCGTAGACGTACTTCTTGTACTTCATCTTTGGTGAATCTGGAATCTCGTTCTATGGCATCCCAAATGCTGTTTGGAATATAGGTTTTCAAAAATTCGATCATTGTATCACACCTTCTTTTGTATTGATTTTTTTGTATTGACTTCTTGTCCTTTTCATCTTATGAAGCAAAGTACCAGAACATACATAAAATTCGAAACAAATTGGACTTGTATTCCAACAGATACAATCTTTACAAATTTACAGTACATAAGGTATACTGAATGTAAAACTAAAACAAAGGAGTGTTTTTATGAAAAAGGTGACAATTGTTGCTTTTGGCGATAGTTTGACATATGGTTATGGTGTTTTGGTTTCTTATCCTGCTCGTTTGCGGAAGGTATATCCAAAATACAACATTCGTAATCGTGGTATCAATGGGGATTGTACCAGAGGTGGCTTAGCGCGTTTGGAAGAAGATGTGCTGAGTTTGCGACCCAATCTTGTCGTTGTTTGGTTTGGTTCCAATGATAGCTGTTTTGGTGAAGGATATCGCACTCCAATTGAATTTGAACAAAATCTTTCTGCTATTGTAGAAGGTATTTTGAATCTGGAGCATAGCGCAAATAAAAAATCAGAAATTCTCTTGATTACGCCACCACCTATGATAGATAGCGATTTCTATCCCATTAATACCAATGACCGTTTGGTGGAATATGCGAAAATCACAAAATCTGTAGCACAAAAGTATCATTGCAATTGTTTGGATTTCTTTTCAATTTTGGATGCAGAAAACAAAGTTTCTAAGGAACATTATGAAAGCATGTTCCAACAAGATGATGTACATTTGAGTGATTTGGGATATGAATTACTTTGGAAGCATCTTCTACCAGAAGTGGAAGCGTTACTCAAATAACCCTACTATATTGTTGGTTTTTGAAAGATTTTCGTTGAATTTATTGGGAATATATCTGAAAAATTTGGCAAATCATAGAAACTGTGGTATAGTAAAAGAAGCGAGCTTTGCAATTTCAAAATCTTATATACAAGAAAGGATGATGATATGAAGCGGTTTGTAACTTGTCTGTTGACAACTTTTTTATGTGTTTGCACAGGAATGGTTGTATTTGCAGATGTTGCAACAAATGCATCTAGTTGGGCTGTTTCTTCAATGGAACAGGCGTATGCAGAAGAATTGATTTCAGATGTGTATTTACAAAGTGCACAGTCTCAAATTACAAGAGCACAGTTTTGTGAAATGATTGTTTCTTTCTGTGAAGAACTTTCGGATACAGAAATTACAACACACAAGGAAAGTCCCTTTTCTGATACAGATGATTCTAATGTCATTGCTGCATTTGAAATGGGAATTGTTGGTGGTTTGGAAGAAGGTATTTTTGCTCCAGATAACACATTGACACGTGAACAACTGGCTATTATGTTGGTGCGTGCCATTTCCTATTGCGGATTGGATTTGACTTCTGTTGCCAAGTACAACGATTTTGCAGATACAGTAACCCTATATGCAACATCCCAAAAGGCAATCAACAAGTTATATGGTAGTGGTATTTTATCTGGTGATGGTGATGGTATGTTTTATCCACATCGTCAATTGACAGTGCAAGAAGCTGTCAGTGCTCTTTGGAAAGCCTACACCTATACAGAAGAAAACTTGCTTTCTCCTGCTATTGTGATTCCAGAAACCACAACAGATGCAACAGATGAACTAGATTTGGATGATTCTGATGTATCTGAAGAAACAACATCTACTTCTACTACTATTGATGATAGTGACTTGGAATATGATGTGATGACGATTTCAGGCAAAGAAATCCAATTGTTGGATTCTGCTAGTGATTTGATTTCTGTTTGGGGTGAACCAGATCGCATTGATACCACCATCCATGAGTACACACGCTATGTGTATATCAATGATTATGAAGATTACTTCTTTGTTACCTTTGATGGAGACAATAAGATTGGTGAAATCTTTACGGTATCTCAAAACTATGATTATTTAGGAACCAGTGGTGATGGCACTTCTGGTGATATTCGAAATTTGGATTATATCAGTTCTTTGTATCATAGTGGAATTATTTCCAGTTCCAATACTGAAGCAAAAATTCCGTTGGATTATCAAGGTAATATTGCTGGATTGTTGTTGCAAACCACAGATTTTGCAAATATTCCTACCTATAGAGCGAGCTATACTCTACCTTTGCAACAATCATTGGAACAAGAATTCTGTGATATCATCAATGCAAAGCGTGCCATTTTAGGGTTGGAAATTTTGGATATCAATGAAAATTTACAATCTTCTGCCCATACACATAGTGAAGAAATGGCGTCGAAGGAATACGTGGATTATACCAACATCAAAGGAGAAACTCCTTTCCAAAGAATGGCTGCTGCTGGTGTAGCATTCACCTATGCTTCTGAATTGGTTTCTGGTCAACGTGGTGATGTGGTACAAACCTATCAAGAGTGGATTCGTACTGCTGCGAAATACACTGTGTTCACAGATGTTTCTGTAGATACAATGGGCGTTGGTGCAGTTAAAAAATCAAATAATTTATATGTAACCGTTGATTTTTGTCAAATTGTTGATAACGGTGTTTGATGCATAATGAAAGGACGTTGGTTTTGTGAGTCAGCGTCCTTTTTTGTGGTTAGTGTTCTATTGTTCTTTGAATTTGTAGCAAATTGTTGCCTTCTATCAGATATTCTTCTCCAGCATCATTTACTACAACAAAGGTATTGTCTACAAATCCAGCCAAAGCATATGGTGAATTATCTCTAATTTCAATGATTGCCACCACTTCTTGTGTTGTTTTGTCAATTGCTTCTCCTAGAATAAAACGCATCCAATCATCAGACCAGAAATATTCTTCTTGAATGGTTCTGCTTTCTGTTTGGGTAAATTCTTCTTTCAAAGGAACTGTTTTGCTTTCATTTCCTTTTGCTTCCCAGAAAGATTGTTCTTTGGTCAGATGTAATATAGGATTTCCTTTTGCATCAATATTCCATTTTGGAATTGTTGTTTGACGCACTTCTTCCCATTGATCAGGAGTTTCTTCATCTGGATTTTCCCATCCACGATTCCAATAGGACTCCACATCTACTTCTACATTCAAAACTTGACGATACACACCATCTTCCAAAACATATCCACGAATCAATTCTGAAAATTCATAGGCACCCAAACCTTGGTTGATGTATTCATTGACGATAATTGCATTCTTATTTTGTGTTGTGATTGGTAAAAATTGAATGTCGTTGACTTGATAAAACAAATCCAACTCTGTTACATATTCGTATACATTGCCTTCTTCGGTATAAATTGCAACCAAGTTGTTTTCCTGACCAAAATCCAAGACCACAACAGCTCTTTCTCCATCATTGCTATCCACAAAATACAGCTTCAAATCTTGTAAGTTATCCAAGTTGTACAATTCTGCTTTGTTTAGGTCTTGTAGCACTGTTTCTGCAACTTCACGTTCTATAATAGGATCTTGTAACCTTTCTATTTCATCTCTTGTGATGCCAATTCCTACACTCATACACTGCCTCCTATTCATTTTGACTCAATTCCCTTATGAGTAGTATATGAAGGTGAAGTGGTTCTGTAGAATCAAATTTTTGCATAGAAAAAGCACCCATTGTAGAAACAATAGATGCTCATATGTAAGTTGAAATTATGATTCAGAATCAAACTCATTGCATCTGCACCATCTGGCAAAATGTTCACAATTATTACTGAATACACTATAGCTATCTTCATACAATCGGCTCTTTGCCCGAGATACAATTTCATCAGGAGCATAGGATGCAGGACTATCAAAATCACGCAAAATTCTGATTTTTGATCCATTTGCAAATTCAGAAAGAGAACTTCTGGTTACACAATCCAACAAATAATGGATAACTTCTTCTCCACCAATATAGATTCCATGATGTGTATATCCTGTACGAGATACAAGTAAATGATCTCCAATATTGGGTGTTTTATTATCCACAAAGTGTTCACTGATTGCAATTGGAATGGAACGCAAAACATTATTGAAATTATCATTCGCTTTTGTTTCTGCATCCTCTTTTTGATTATTTTTTTGGTTCAATTTATGGAGCATATCTCCAGAGCCAGACACCCAATCGTTCAAAATTTCTTCTGTTTTTTTCTGTTTTTCCCTTTGTGCTGCTCGTTGTTTTACCTTTATAGATCGTGGTGTCAAATCTATCAGCGGTTTATTAGGATCAATAGGTTTTGGAATAGGTATAATTTTTTCTAAATCTACACCAGTTGTATGTTTGATTATTTTTTGAAATAAAGCCATATATGCCACCCCTTCTTTAATCCAATGCACTCCAACTTTAGAAATAAAAAAACCCTCGAATCATCAAGGGTTCAGTTACAAATTATGCCAAGATAGCTGCCAATTCAGCAACAGCCAATTCTTCTTCAGCACCATCAGCCAAGATAGTAGCAACTTGACCTTCTTGCATATTCAATGCAATGGTACCCATGATGCTTTTTGCGTTGATTTTTCTTTCTTCAATACTCACTTGTACTTCGGCATTGAATTTGCTTGCTGTTTGCACAAAGAATGCAGCTTGTCTTGCATCCAAAGAATTTTTAATTGTTACGTCCTTTTGTGTCATAATCCTTCACCTTTGCCCTCTCTCAATGATTCCGCTATTAGACTGATTTTCTTTAACCTATGATTTACCCCAGATTTCCCAACTGGTTCTTGAAGCAAAGCTCCTAATTCTTTTAAACTGATATCTGAATATTCCAATCGCAACATTGCAATTTCAATCAATTGTGGTGGCAATTTTTCCAATCCAATTGTATTTTGAATTAGTAGAATATCCTCCTCTTGTTTCACTGCTGCATGTACAATTTTGTTCAAATTTGCTGTTTCGCAATTGACTCTACGGTTGACATCATTTCTCACTTCTTTTACAATGCGTACATTTTCCAAGTCCATCAAAGCAACATGTGCTTCCATGACGTTGAGCAAATTTACGATTTGTTCACCTTCTTTTAAGTATACAACAAAATGATCTTTTCTTGCCACAACCTTAGAATCCAATTCAAAGGTATTGATCAAATCCTTCAGCTGTTCTGCCAATTGCTCTGAAGACACCACAAATTCCAAATGATAGTTTTTCTCTGGATTGTTTACAGAACCTGCACATAGGAAAGCACCACGCACATAAGCACGTCTACAACATATGGAGCTAACCACAGGTGCATACATTTTATTTTGTATTTTGGGATGCTGATTGACTTCTGTCCAAATACCAGTCGCATGTAAAACTTTCTCTACATCACTTGGGTTTTTAATCCATAAAATAAAAGATTTTGCTTTTCTACCACTGCCATTTGTAGTTTCAGTTATCTCACTGTTTATATTAAAAGTATTTTGCAATAATGTAAAGCATTTTTTCATAACGAGTAAATTTTCTGATTGTATTTTTACACAAAAATAATTCGTTTCTTGGAGAATTTCTCCACATATATTTATAAAAGCAGACAATTCAGACAGATTGCAATGGCGTGCATTTCCAAATTGTGTACTTAACTCAGCCTTAACCTTATATGAAAATGACAAATTTATGACAAGTCACCACTTTTCTTTTTTTTCGTATAATTTCCTGATATTTACATCACAACTCATTATAATTCCATTATTTTCCTTTATTTTTTGCATCTTTTTCAATATCGTTGTGTTTCAGCAACACCATTCTCTCTTGTGTGGCTAAAACTTGGTACAAAGCATTTGCCAATGTAACAGATCTGTGTTTACCACCTGTGCAACCAATGCTGATGACCAAATTGTTTTTACCTTCTTTGGTATATTGTGGAAGCAAAAACTCCACCATATCCACCAATTTTGTTAAAAAATCTTTGCTTTCTTGGAAACTCATCACATAATCGCTGACAGGTGCATCATTTCCAGTCAATTCCTTCAATTCCTGAATATAAAATGGATTTGGCAAGAAACGAACATCAAAGACTAAGTCACTATCCACAGGAATCCCATATTTGAAACCAAAGGAACATACCTTTACCATCAAACTATCAAAAGCTTTATTTTCTACAAACAAACGATTGATTTGTTCCTTCAATTCCCTAGCCAAAAAGCTAGATGTATTTAAGATATAGGTGGCTTTTGTACGCACTTCTTCCAATTTTTTACGTTCCAAATAAATACCATCTTCAATTGAACCTTTCTTTGACATAGGGTGTGCACGTCTGGTTTCTTTGTACCGTTTCATAAGGGTTTTATCTTCTGCATCCAAAAATAGAATTTCATAAGGATACCCTATTTCATCCAATTCTTCCAAAACTTGGAACAAATCATCGAAAAGCTTGCCACCACGAATATCAATACCCATAGCAACACGCTCAATTTCACCATTTTGTTGGGAACACAAATCTGCAAATTTTGGAATCAACGCTGGTGGCAAATTGTCTACGCAGAAAAAGTTGATATCTTCCAAAAATTTCAAAACAGATGTTTTACCAGCACCTGACATTCCTGTTACAATTACGAAACGCATACAACCACCTCCAACTATTAAGGTAACACCGCACAATGAGGTGTTCCTTAGTTTCGTCCAATAAATTTCACTTCTGTTTCCAAATCTACGTCAAATTGCTCTTTTACTGTCTTTTGACAATGGGCAATCAAATCCAAAATGTCTGTTGTGGTGGCATTTCCAGTATTGATCAAAAATCCAGCATGTTTTTCAGATACCTGTGCACCACCAATTGTTTTCCCTTTGAGACCTGCATCCTGCACCAATTTACCAGCAAAATATCCTTCTGGTCGCTTGAAGGTACTGCCAGCACTTGGATATTGTAAGGGTTGTTTTTCACGTCTTTGTTCAGACAATTGATTCATATATGTTTTCATTTCATCTGCATTTCCATTTTGCAAAGAAAAGGTTGCAGACAAAAGAATATATTCATTTTTTTGCAAACTGCTATGACGATAAGACAAATCCAATGCATCAGCAGACAGCTCTAATACTTCCAAGTTTTTTGTCAACACACGTACAGAAACCAAAGTGTCTTTTATTTCACCACCATATGCACCTGCATTCATGGAAACTGCACCACCAACAGTTCCTGGTATGCCAGAAGCAAATTCCAAACCTGTCAAAGCATTTTGTAATGCAACACCAGATACAGCGGATAACATTGTGCCGGCTTGGGTTGTCAAAACATTGTTTTCTACACTGATTTGAGACATATTTTTGCCAATATAAATGACAACACCATCAATTCCTAAATCAGAAACAAGCAAATTGCTACCATTTCCCAAAACAAAATATGGAATTTCAAGTTCTTGTATCCATTGCAACCCTTTTACCAATTCTGCTTCATTTCTTGGTGTGAAAAAGGCATCTGCAAAACCACCTGTTCGAAAAGTGGTGTGTAATTTCATTTCTTCTTTTAATTTCAGTACGTCTGCACCAAGTTTCTCTTGTAAGATTTGTATTGTATCTTCCAATAGATTCACCTCATGTAATATATTTATAAGACAATTATTTGTCTAGTTGATTTCTTAATTTTTCTTCCATTTCTCTTGCAGTGTGCTGACCCATTTTTTTCTGTCTATTGTTGATGGCAGCAGATTCACAAATGACAGCAAGATTTCTACCTGGTCTAACTGGAATGGTATTGCACAAGACTTTGTTGCCCAAAATCTCCATATAATCTTCACCCAAACCAAGTCTGTCATAGGTGCAAGCAGTTCCATCCCAACTTTCCAATTTGACCACCAAATCAATGGTTTTGCTTTGTTTGACAGAGCTGACACCGAACAGATCTTTTACATTGATGATACCAATACCACGCAATTCAATCATATAACGAATCAATTCAGGACAAGTACCCACCAAAGTTTGGTCAGCAATTTTCTTGATTTCTACAGCATCATCAGCAATAAGCCTGTGACCACGTTTGATCAGCTCCAAAGCCGCTTCACTTTTACCAATGCCACTAGAACCTGTGATCAAAACACCTTCACCATAAATATCCACCAAAACACCATGTAACATAATACGTTCTGCCAATTCACTACGCAACCAAAAAATCATTTCTGCTGTGAAGTCAGTAGTTGTGTTTTTGGTACGAAAAACAGGAACATTATATTTCATTCCATATTGTATCATTTCTGGAAATACCTCAAGGTTTTTGCAGATGACAATACATGGAATGTGATTTTCAAATAAATGACAAATTGCAAGTCTACGTTCTTCTGGTTCCAAAGATTCCAAATATCCATGCTCTACACGTCCAATGACTTGTACACGATCGTTATCAAACCTATAATAATATCCTGCCAATTGCAAAGCTGGTCTATTGATTTCTTTACGAGTGATGACTCTACCTTTTAAATCCAAATCAGGTAAAATGTTTTCCAATTGGAATACCCTTACAATTTTTGTCAACTCCGCAGAGTAGTTTGTAAACATAAGCAACCCTTCTTTCTTTTCCTTTTCCCTATAACTCTATCATACCTGAAAGATGGAATTTTTGCAATTCATTCTAGTATGCAGATGAGAAAAATGCAAAGAAATTCTATTCTTTGATATGGAAAAATGCGTATACCCCTTCTGCTGAAGGGATCGTCATACCATCTACTTCCAATAAATCTGCCACTTCTGCTTCTGCAATTTTTTCCACAGAACCAAAGTGTTGCATCAATGCTTTTCTACGTTTGGCACCAATTCCCTTGATGTCATCCAAAACAGAATGGAGTGTATTGGTTTCGTGCAATTTTCTATGATAGGTTATGGCAAACCGATGGACTTCATCTTGAATTCTGGTAATCAAACGAAACCCTTCTGAAGTCAATGGCATTTGTATCTCTTGATTTTGGTACAACAATCCACGTGTACGATGTTTGTCATCTTTGACCATACCACAAACTGGAATGTCCAAACCAAAGGAAAATAACACTTCTTCTGCTGCCGAAACTTGAATTTTACCACCATCCATCAAAATTAGATCTGGTAATTTAGAGAAACTGGTTTCCTTCTGTTCTGTTTTCTCTTTGATGGCATGATTCAACCTACGTATGAGAACTTCCTTCATAGAACCATAATCATTGGCACCTACAATGGTCTTAATTTTGAATTTACGATAGTCTGAATTCTTTGGTTTGCCATCTACAAACACCACCATAGCCCCTACAGAAGCGAATCCTTGTGTATTGGAGATATCATATGCTTCTACACGTACAAGTGGCTTAGATAGCTCCAAAGCAGTTTTGATTTCTGCCATAGCACCTTTGGTACGCTGTTCTTCACGCTTTAGTTTTTCACCAAATTGGGAAAAGACAACAGCTGCATTTTGATAGGCAAGTTGCACCAATTTGTGTTTTTCACCTTTGATGGGAACTGTGATTTGTACTTTACTACCTCTTTTTTGAGATAAGTACTCTGTTAAGACTTCTGCTTCTTCTTCCACCAAAGATTCTTGCAAAATGATTTCCTTTGGAATATAAGCAGTACCATTATAAAATTGTGCCACGAACGCAGTTAGAATCTCATTTCTACTTTGCTCTTCTGGTGCTGTCATGGTGAAGTTTTCACGTCCCATAACTTTGCCTCCACGAATGAAAAACACTTGTACCAGACATTCATGAAAGGCTCTCACCATTGCCACAACATCTGCATCACCAAGAGGTAGATTTGCCATCTTTTGACGTTCTGAAATGCTTGCAATTGCTTTGATTTTATCACGTAGAGCTGCTGCTTTTTCAAATTCCATTGCTTCTGACGCAGCCATCATTTCCGCTTCCATTTGCTTTCCAATGGATTCTTGTTTTCCTTCTAAAAAATCCATGGATTGCTTGATATATGCATTGTATACTTCTTTAGAAACTTGACCAGTACAAGGTGCCAAACATTGTCCAATGTGATGATTCAAACAAGGTCTTTCTTTACCAATATCCCTTGGAAATACCTTTTTACATTTGCGAATTGGAAATATTTTGTGTATGGTTTCCACCATTTCTTTCACTGCCAATGCATCGGTATATGGACCATAATATTTGGATTTATCTTTATCCACACGTCTGGTTACAAAGATTCTAGGATAATCCTCCTGTGTTGTGATTTTGATATATGGATAGGATTTATCATCTTTTAACATGATATTATAGTATGGAGAATATTGTTTGATGAGTGTGCATTCCAAAATCAAGGCTTCCATTTCAGAATCGGTTACAATATATTCAAATTCTTTGATTTGTGGAACCATTGCACGTGTTTTGGCAGTCTGGTTTCTGGCACTTTGGAAGTATTGGCGCACTCTATTTTTCAGATTGATTGCTTTGCCTACATAAATGATTTCATTTTTTTTATTTTTCATCAAGTATACACCTGGTGTTTGTGGTAATTTTTTCAATTCTTCTGGAATGTCAAACATATTGTCACCTTCTTTCTTAATCAATGAGTTCTTCACTATTATATATCAAAAAACAGAAAAATGGAGAAGATTTCTCTTCTCCACATAAATTTTTTTATTATCAATGGTCATTCGCTGTATTTGTGTTCCAAGATATCGAGTACATTTTTCAAAAGACGCTTGAATCCTTTGATACAGGGTTCGTTGAAATGGATGAGTTCCTCTAAAGTCAACAAGCGAATATCCCAATCTTCAGGACATTGGATATTTTCCAAATCAGCTTTGATTTCTGCTAACAAAGCTGTACCTTTTCTCGGAGTATCATTTGTTTCATAGTATGTGTAAGTAGTAAGAATCAATGGTGTTGGGTTGTTGAATTGCTTGTCGTTTATGATATCAATATCCAATGCAAAAGTATCTTGATAATGTTGTTTTATCGTTCCTATATAGGAATATGTATGATACATAATGCTACCGCCAAAACGCCATTTACGCTCATGTTTCTTTTTGGCAATGAAAATTTGGAATTCACCATTATTTTCATGATAGCAAATTGCGGTATAATGCACTTTGATAAACGGTTTCATTCCATGACGTGGAATCACTCGTTTTAGGGAAATCACATCAACCATATGATCGATTTTAGCAACAAGTCCCATTTCTTCTGCAATTTTTGCAAAGGTTTCTTATTGTGGTAGTGTGTTTGATGCTGTCCAATCTTTTAAATTTTGCAAAAAACCATGGTGAGTTGCTTTTTTGGAAGCATGTTCTTTTTCCAATTCACAAATGATATTTGCATTACAATCTCCGTTGAACATAATGATGGGATATAAGCGACCTTCCCAAACACCTTTCAATTGTTTGTATCCAAAAATATGAACACGTTTTTTCTGAGCGGTATCAAAACGCAATAACAACGCTGCCAAATCAAAGGAAACCACCAAATGGTTGCAAATACTATAACTTGCAACACGAAAACCAATATCAATATCGGGACCAATATATTCTGTCTGACGACGATTGTCATTGATAAGATATTCTGTAAAAATATTATCACCAACGTTTCCAGAAGTTGATGTATGTGCAACCCAAGCAGTAGCCTTAATACCAAGAACCTTAGCAGACTCTACATCACAAAGCAATCCACTAGCAATTTCTTGATTCAAACGACAAAGATTTGCATAAATGGTTTCCAATGTATCCACAATATCTTCTGGCTGAAATACTTCTTTTGTATATATGATTTCATCTCCAAGTGTTTTCCAAAACCGAAATCCACCTAGGGAAGAATTAGAAAAACCGCTGATGATATGACGAATGATTTCGCTGATGGCATCCATCCAATTTTCTTTATTGGTTGCTTTATAGCTTGTAGAGTTTACGATATCAAATGAGAAAAATAAAATTATATTTTCTTGAGTATTTTCTTGTTTTTGTATCGTTTGTGCTTGGAGTTTTTCTACCAAGAACGCCAAATCATTGTGAATTGGAAAAGATCTCATCTCCATAACAACACCCCTAACCATTTTCCACGGTTGACAATTTCACCTGATGATACATTAAAATATGAAGCAAGTATATCTGTAGAGACAGCATTGTCTACTTTATTGGCATATACACAATCGAAAAATTCTTTTTGTGGCATCAAAAATGCAGATGCAAACTCATGGGCTTCAAACTCTCTGTGTGTTGTACCAATTCGATATGTTTGCGAATCATAAGCATCCCAAATTTCATAATTGCTCATATAGCCCATGTGCAAAAATAAATGACCTATTTCATGGGCAACAGCAAAGTTTCGTCTTGCAACAGAGTCATATTTTGAGATGGATATGACAAAAGCCTCTTCATCTATTGCACCTTTGCGTACGCAATCAGAAACCCTTGCACCTTCCAATTCTTCAATACGTCCACCTAATTTTGCAACAGCTGCATCCATATCCGTAATGGGAATTTGAATGTCAAATTGTTCAATTATCCAGTCTGCGATTTTTGATATGCTTTTTCTTGTTCGATCATCCATAGCACAACTTCTTTCTTTTTGTCCAGTTCCACAATGTGTATCTTTTAATTGTACGTCAACAATGGTTATTTTTCAACAAAAAAATAGAGTTTTCAACAAATAAACACAGATTTAATGTGGAATTATGATACAAATTCCACATATTTCCAATTTATCATTGAAAAATGTGGTGAAGTTCAGAAATAAAAAAGAGAATCAAGATAAACTCAATTCTCTACTTCTGGTTATAACAAATGGCATTTTTGTAAAATACCAATAATTAAGTCGCTTTTCGGCAATACCGAAATGTCTTCTTTACGAATGCCACCAATGAGCAACATAACAACTCCATAAATCCCCATTGCAATGACGATAGCCACCAGCGTTGCTATTGTATTGTTCTGAGATGCATAGTATAACCCATGGTAAATACCATATGCACCAATACCCATTGCAGAAGCACCCAACAAAGGCAAGAAGAAGGAACGCAACCAAGCAAATGGAACACCTGTTACACGACTGACCATTGTCACATCAAATGCAGATGCAACCAAATAGCATCCTGTTGTTGCCAAAATAGCACCCAAAACATTGAGCTCTGGTATGGGAATCAAAATATAATTCAAAACAATTTTTGTAATGGCACCTAAAATAGCACCAATGACTGGTATTTGTATGTGTCCAGTTCCTTGTAAAATGCCTGTTGCTGTTTGACAAAGTGCCAAAAATAAAATAGAAGCTGCACCAACAGTCAAAAGCATACCGCCATCACTTGCATATGGGAATAGCATTTCAATGATTTGTGTTCCCAAAACACCAATGCCCACTGCTGCTGGCATGGAAATGATCATAGAAATACGATAAGTCAATTTGATTTTTCTACGCACCTGACTGCGTTCTTTTTTCTTCATGGAAGATGCCAAACTTGGCAAAACTGCTGTTGCAAGTGCTGTAGAAATGGCTACTGGCAATGTGGTTAGAGTTACATACTTACCAGACAACTGACCATATAAAGACACTGCTTCTGTATGGGTATACCCACCTTTTTCCAATAATACAATAACCATATTCATATCCACCAAATTGGTGATACTGAAAACCGCTGTACCTGCAATGATTGGCACAGCTATATGAATCAAGATTTTCGCAACATCTATATGACTTTCTTCAAATTTTTGCTTGCATCTACTTTTACGTTTCAAAATGTCTTTTCGAATCAATGAATAGGAAAATAATACCACCAACAAACCAGCCAAAGCACCAACGCCAGTACCAGCAGTACCACCAGCAGCACCCATTTGGATGTTTTTTTCACCAGCAGCAACACCAACGCTTAAGAATAAATAAGCCAAATAAACACTAAAGAAAGCATTGAAAATTTGCTCAATGATTTGGGAAATTGCAGTTGGCACCATGGTATTCATACCTTGGAAATATCCACGAAATACAGACATAATTGCCACAATAA
The DNA here is from genome assembly GCA_030067835.1 of Chakrabartyella piscis. Taxonomy (GTDB): domain Bacteria; phylum Bacillota; class Clostridia; order Lachnospirales; family Anaerotignaceae; genus Chakrabartyella; species Chakrabartyella piscis. The sequence continues at coordinate 1,652,505 of CP092441.1, read as the reverse complement.
ACAAAGTTGGTGCCAATGTTAAGATACAATAATAGCTTTCTGGTGTGTTGGCAAAGTTTGCAATTTCTTGACCAAATACAAACAAAATAATGGCAAACAACAATCCCATACCACCAGAAACCACCATTGCTGATTGGAAAACCCTATGTGCATTGCGATATTCTTTGGTTGCAATACGTTCTGAAACCATTTTTGATATGGCAGCTGGCAATCCAGCAGATGATAAAATCAATAAGAAGGTATAGATATAATACCCTGCACTATAGATACCATTGCCTTCATCACCAATCATATTGGTGAGAGGAACACGATATACAAAACCTAAAAAACGCACCAAAAGACCAGCAAACGCCAATATTGCAGCTTGCTTTACAAATGAACCTTTCTTTTTGGTTTCTTCTGCCATGGTTGCCTCCTACTATTTGAAAATCAATAGCTGATTTTTCTATCCTTTTGTGTCGCATTTATCATAACACAAAAGCGGACAAATGGAAACCTTTGGCTCTCATTTCTCCGCTAAAATTTATTGTGATTCTATTGCAACTTACTTGTTGTTTCTGGATTTTCTTCTCAAGTTGTTATCCAAGATTTTTTTACGCATACGCAAGTTTTGTGGTGTAATTTCAACCAATTCATCATCGCTGATGAATTCCATACATTGCTCCAAAGACATATTGATTGGTGGCACCAAACGAAGTGCATCATCAGAGCCAGAAGAACGTGTATTGGTTAATTGTTTTTTCTTACAAACATTGATATCCATATCATCTGCTCTTGCATTTCTACCAACGATCATACCTTCATATACTTTGATACCAGCACCAATGAACAAGTTACCACGTTCTTGTGCGTTGAACAAACCGTAAGTGATTGCTTCGCCAGTTTCAAATGCAACCAAAGAACCTTGTGCACGCATAGGGATTTCACCTTTGTATGGAGCATAGCCTTCAAAGATGGAGTTCAAGATACCATTACCTTTTGTATCTGTCATAAATTCATTTCTATATCCAATCAAACCACGAGCAGGAATGATGAATTCCAATCTAGTGTAACCACCTTTGGATGGATACATGTTTTGCATTTCACCTTTTCTGGAACCGAGTTTTTCAATGACACTACCAACAAATTCTTCTGGAACGTCAATTGTAACTGCTTCCATAGGTTCGGATTTGACACCATCAACTTCTGTGAACAAAACTTCTGGTTTGGAAACCAAGAATTCATAACCTTCACGACGAAGTGTTTCAATCAAGATAGAAAGATGCAATTCACCACGACCAGAAACCTTAAAAGCATCTGTAGAATCTGTATCTTCTACACGCAAACTAACGTCTGTATTGAGTTCTTTGTACAATCTTTCTCTGATTTGACGAGAAGTTACAAATTTACCTTCAAGACCAGCAAATGGACCATCATTTACAGAGAAATTCATGGACAATGTTGGTTCAGAAATTTTAACAAATGGCAATGGTTCTGGTTTTTCTGGAGAACAGATGGTATCTCCAATCATAATGCTTTCGATACCGCTAAGAGCTACCATTGTACCAACACTTGCTTCTTTGACTTCCACACGTTGCAAACCTTCAAATAAGTACAATTTTGTGATACGTACTTTCTTTTGGGATGCTTCGTCATGCATATTTACAACCACTACTTCATCGTTGACATGAAGTGTACCGTTTTCAATTTTACCAATACCAATACGACCTACATATTCACTGTAGTCAATTGTAGAAATCAACGCTTGCAAAGGTGCATCCATGTCACCTGTAGGACATGGAACATGGTTGATGATGGTTTCAAACAAAGGAACCATATCTCCTTCACGTGCTTCTGGGTCCAAAGAAGAGAAACCACCACGTGCAGAAGCAAATACAAATGGAGAATCCAATTGTTCGTCATTTGCATCCAATTCCATAAACAATTCCAAAACTTCATCAATGACTTCTTGTGGTCTTGCTTCTGGTCTATCCACTTTGTTGACACAAACCACTACTGGGTGATTGAGTTCCAATGCTTTACGCAAAACGAATTTTGTTTGTGGCATAGGACCTTCAAATGCATCTACAACCAAAACAACACCATCTACCATTTTAAGTACACGTTCTACTTCGCCGCCGAAGTCAGCATGTCCTGGTGTATCGATGATATTGATTTTTGTATCGCCATAGTTTACTGCTGTATTTTTGGAAAGAATTGTAATACCACGTTCACGCTCAATGTCACCACTATCCATAACACGTTCTTGTACCACTTGGTTTGTACGGAATGTACCACTTTGACGAAGAAGTTGATCCACCAATGTAGTTTTACCATGGTCAACATGGGCAATGATTGCGACATTTCTAATATTTTCAACTGATTGCTTCATAATTTACTCCATTCATATAACATTTATTTATCATTCATTCATTTGATTATCTCTTTTCACACATTTATGGCAATACTGTATAACACTGGTTGTAAAATTTGTGAGAAGATTTTTTCGTCACAATTATCAAAAAACGGAGGCGATATCGGAAATATCGTCGAGTATTTTTGCTGATTCTGACGGAACAATAAACCACAAAGGTTATAATCTAGAGTTATGCGGTGTTGCCTTATGTATTCTATCACAGCTATAACCACTATGCAATTACTCTTTTTGGAACATAACAATTTTCATCAACCTTAACAGACAATCACTAAAAACACTGTGAATTCAAGTAATAATTACAATAAAAACGGGTGACCAATGGTCACCCCTACATAGCATCGTATGATTATTCTTCTTCTGCAACGATTTTCATAACAAAGCCTTCACTGTCTTCGTTGTAATCGTCATCGTCTTCGTCATCAAAATATTCGTCATACATTTCGTCGTATTCATCATACTCATCATCATAATCGAAATCGTCTTCGTCATTAGGACAGAATGGACATTCAAATCCAAACAAGCCTGCAAACAATGAAATTGCTGTTCCAATGAATAACACTAAGCTGATCCAGAAGATTGGTTTTTTCTTTGTGCATGGAAGGGAAATTCCAAGCATCATACCAAAGGAAATCAAGCACAATTTGAACAATGCCACATCCTTCATATCCATTTCCAAAACGCAATTTTTGTAATACTCTACCATTTTCTTCATTTTAGTTCCTCCTTATTTGTCTACTACTTCATATACAAAATCATTATCTCTACCTTCAAAAACAAAACGATCTGCAATGCCTTCTGTTGCCACAACTCTACCATCTTCTGTCACAAAAATAGCTTCAAAATCTTGTTCCATACGCCACAAATCCAAACTTTCTTCCAGACCCATGACAAACAATGCTGTGGAAAGTGCATCTGCTTTGGTGCTATCTTCACTGACGATGGTGACAGAAATCAAACCGCTATCTGCTGGATAGCCTGTTTTGCCATCAATGATATGATGATAAATGACACCATCTTCTTCAAAATATCGTTGGTACCCACCAGAAGTAACCACTGATTGATCAGTTGCAGATATCATACCCACATAATCAGATGCATCAATTGGATTTTGGACTGCCAATTCCCACATAGAACCATCTGTTTTGGTACCCAACATGGATAAATTGCCACCTAAGGAAACCCAACCATTGGTCACACCTTTTTCATGGAGCAAATCCACCACCAAATCAGCGGTATATCCCTTTGCAATACCACCCAAATCTACAGACATACCCGCTTCTTGCAAGTAGGCTGTATCTTCCTCCAAAACCAAACCATCAGGTGTTGTCAATGGCAAAACAGATTCCAGTTCTTCTAAAGAAGGTACTCGATTTCCTTCATCTGTTGCAAATCCCCAAGCACTGACAATGGGTGATATGTTCATATTATAGGCTTCGTCTGTCAAACTTGCAAATTCCAAACCTCTGGTTAAAATTCCATTGGTATCTGGTGAAATGTCAACTGCTTGTATGCCTGCATTGGCATTCAGCTGTGCAATTTCGCTATCAGAAACAGTAATGGAAAACAGTGCTTCCAAACGTCTGATCTCTTGTTCCACTTCTATTAAAATAGCATCTCCATCTTCATGATAAATATGAAACATCATCACAGTATCCATTGCAAATGTGGTGACTTCATGGAGATTTTCTTCCTTTTGCATTGCCAATTGTTTTTGTGCTTCTTCTCTTTTTTCAGAACAGCCCGCCAGTAGCAAAGCTGCCATCAAAGGAAAAAGCAGTGTTTTTTTTATATTCATTGCATAACCTCTTTGTTGAGTATCGTTTCATTTTGTTCTATCTTTACTATACACTAGATTGGCTCAGAATACCATATGATTTTGCAAATTACAGACCTATTGCGTATCTTTTTTTAGTTTCAATGGTTGCAAATGACTTATGGCAATACGCATTTTCTTGTAATCTCTTTTGGTTAAACTATGACTTACTGGCTCTGGTGCATATAAGGTGTGATCCAAAACATCAGCCAATATAAAAAATGTTGATTTAACGGATTCATCCGATTCTATACAATGTTGTTGCAAACGCAATAGGTAACTGCGATAACTTTCACCCATTTCTATGTGATATCCCTTTGTCTTACCAATTTTTATCAGCATAAGCATGGTACCTTTTGGTGTGTTTCGCATATGCAACAATCGAATTTCAAATTTCAGATTTTCATATTTTTTCTTTAGAAAAGCGATGATTTTATGCCAAAAGGATTCCTTTTTTACTTTTATCTTTGGTCTATGATAGCGAGATGTTTTCATGGTTTTCTCAAGTTTGTTTTTGCCAAAACGTCGCAACACCCAAACCAACAAACAAATAATCAACACACATAATGCAACAATCAGGATAATACCTATAATGGAATAGTCCCCTTCTAACATCACTTCTTCTGCTGTTGCAATTCCATTACTTTCTGGTGGTGAAATCTCCAAAACCTCTGCTTCTGGTGTTGGAAATAAAGAAAAGAACCACTCTACAAAACGATTGAGCTGGAATAAAATCCATGTGATTGCTGTTATTACCCAATTTGTAGTGGTGTTGACTACTTTTGCAGTACCATCCAATGCAAAGGAAACGAAAGCAGCAGACAATAGACCCAAACCAATAAAACAGGAAATTATAGTTGCAATGGCTTGTTTTTTCTTACCATCACTGATTTCTTTTTTACCTTCTAATTTATGCATAGTCAAAGAGATAAAGGAAAATAACAATGCAAAGCCTGTACAAATGGCATTCTCTGCTGGAAATGCAAAAACACCACCTGTACCCATAAATAGCAACAATGCCAAACCCATTGCAGGACATTCACAACACAAAAGAACTGTTTGTGGTTTGACACCTGATAGATTCAAAGTACATGCCATTGCTGAGGGTATTGCTAGAAAACACCAAATGATAAACCAAGAAATAATGCCTGTGGTTTTCACGAAGAATAGACTCATAATCACAGTTAAAATTACATAACAAAAAACACCCAAATACACCAAATGTGCAAATGCTCTTTCTTTACGCAAAAAAAGATACACAACCCCAAAGTTGAGTATTGCCAAGAAAAGCCAAGGAACCATTGGTATCATGGGATTGTTGGCACTTCTTGTTGCACTGAAAAACAAATATAGATTGCATAAGGCGGTTACTTGTGTGATATAAACTGCAAATATTGAATGTAATGAAATTTTTGGATTCATAGTCATATCCTTTTCAATGTGGAAAGCAAGTGTATTTGTTGTTCTGAAACATCATTTTCTTCTGGTTCTTTGTAGGCAAGCACAGAATAGGTTGCAATGCCTACATCATCAAACAAAGAATCTGCTTTGGTTGTATTGCCATCATAACAGACATAATAGATGTTGCCTGATTGGGTTGCATATAAGTTTGCTACACGTTCTTGATTGAATTTTGCATCTTGAAGATTACAATTTGCATAGGACAACAAAAGCAAGCAGTCCGATAAATTGGTGCTTTCTGTATATGGCATTTCCTCATCAGTACCACTAGGTAAATACACCCCAACTGACATACCCATAGCAAACAATTCTTCGATCAAAGAACCTACAACAGATAACGTATCTTCAAATTCTGCATTATCCTGTGATACACCAAAGAAGCTGGCAGTATCCACAAAGAAATATACAGATTTTGGCGCAATGGTTTCATATTGGTTGACACGCAATTCATCACCACGAGCAGCCAATCTCCAATTGATACGTTTAAAGGAATCTTGTTCTTGGTACTCTCTTGTACCACGCAAAACAGTTACATCTTCAATGATACCTTGGGAACCTGTAGTGGCACTCCAAGCATTTTTAAAGAATATATTCGTTGCAACAGGTATTCGTTTTGGATAAATCACAAAAATAGGTGGATTCAATAGTTGAAATTGCTTTTTGCGTACACAAAGACCAAATCCATCGCCTGTATGAATTTCTACTTGTTTTGGCAGATATACCCCTCTTTGTTTGGCTTGGAATTTGGATGTCCAAGTTATGGTTTCATACCAACGAATGAACGAAAAACGTTTGCACAACATAGGTTTCATCACTTCTTCTGCTTGTGGATTGGTCACATCACAAACTTCGAAATCATCTGGTATGGATAAACAGTTGTTGGTTGGATATTCTTGAATCCATTCCAACCACACCAATGGTAGGCTTTTGTCATTTTGTAAAGTAAAATCCATTGCAATTTCTTGGTCTGGATACGCATGATAAGAATCTGCTTTGATGTCCACAGAAATTCCATGTTCAGAAAAACGACCCCATAAGAAGGTAATCACACTCAAGAGAAATAAGAAAAACAGATATCCACTCAATACAATATAGCCACCATAAGCACAAGCACAACAAAGCACAAAGGCAATTCCCATAAAAATGGGTGATGCAATGTAACTAGAAACTTTATAATTTTCATTGTTCATAACAATACCTCATTTGTATCAAAGTTGACTGATTTGTGGTACTGGTGTATGTTCCAAAATATCATAAATAACAGATACTTCTGTTTTCTTTGCAATGCGTGCTTCACCAGAAAGAGTCACTCTATGTGCCAAAACTGGAATTGCAATGTGTTGGATATCATCAGGAGTCACAAAATTACGTCCTTGTATTGCTGCATATGCTTTACCCATTTTGTACAAAGCTCTGGAAGCTCTAGGACTTGCACCAGCTTTTAACATGGTATTTTCTCTTGTTTTTTGTACCAAAGCAATCATATACTCTGCTACTTCATCTGCAACATGAATGGTTTCAATTTGTTTTTGCATTTCCTGAATCAATTCTGGTGAAACCACTGGATTTACAGTATCAAAAGGAATTGCATCACCCAAAACTTTGAGCATAGACAATTCTTCTTGCATGGTTGGATATCCTAGAGAAATACGAATCAAAAAACGATCCATTTGTGCTGCTGGCAATTTGAAAGTACTTTCACTTTCCACAGGGTTTTGTGTTGCCATAACTGCAAATGGTGTTGGCAATTTGTGTGTTTTGCCATCAATGGTCACTTGTTGTTCTTCCATACATTCCAGCAAAGCAGATTGTGTTCTTGGAATTGCACGATTGATTTCATCTGCCAACAAAATATTGGTCATAACAGGTCCATACATCATTTGGAATTCGCCTGTTTTACGATTGTATATATTCATACCAACAATGTCAGATGGAAGCAAATCTGGTGTGAATTGAATTCTTTTGAAATCACAGCCCAATACAATGGAAAGGGTCTTAATCAATGTGGTTTTTCCAAGACCAGGCATATCCTCCAAAAGTACATGACCACCAGACAAAATAGACAACAATATCAATGTGATTTGCTCTCGTTTTCCTATCATAATTTTTTCTGTTTCATCTAACATTTTTGCAACCACTTCTTTTGTGGACAATTCCATATATGTATCCTCCTAGATTCTTAATCATCATTAGAAATATTCTTATATTAGAATACGTTTAATTTTTTTCTTTGTCAATGTGAGGAAGATTAGATTTTTGCAATTGAAAAACTTGTGAAGTATTTATGATATTTTTATTTGATTTGTCTTGATTTCAATATCAAATGGGTTTATACTAGCAAAGATAAATTGTATCAATATACATACTAGAATATATAATTGAGGTATAAAATGAATATTTTCAAACAAATCTATTGCAGAACGTTTCAAACTTGTTTTAAAATTGCACTTCCCATTTTGCCATATAGAGAGCCTGATATTTTGGATGATGTAGAAAAAATTGCAGATATTCTTACAAAAAACAACGTCAATACCGTCTTGATGGTCATTGATAAAAACATTAGACGATTGGAATTGAGCAAGCGTTTGGAAGATTCATTGAAAGATAATCAAATTCAATTCCACATATATGAAGATACTGTGCAAAATCCAACCATCACCAATGTTTTGGAAGCCAAAAAAATATATTTAGACAATCACTGCTCTGCCATCATTGGATTTGGAGGTGGTTCTGCCATGGATTGTGCCAAATGTGTGGGTGCATCTATTGCAAGACCAAATCTTTCTATTCCTAAAATGAATGGCATTTTAAAAATCATGAAAAAAACTCCATTGTTTTTTGCAGTACCCACAACAGCTGGAACTGGTAGTGAAGTGACAATTACCAGTGTGATTACAGACGAAGTGACAAAGCAAAAGTATACCATCAATGATTTTCCTTTGATTCCTGATTATGCTGTTTTGGATTATACATTGACCTTTGATTTGCCAGATTTCATCACAAGTACAACGGGTATGGACGTTTTGACCCATGCAGTTGAATCATACATCGGTAATACCACAACAAAACACACTCGTGAAATGGCAGAAGATGCTGTGGTTTTGGTGAAAAATCATTTGTTGACTGCATATTTGGAGCCTCATAATATAGAAGCAAGAAAATCTATGCAGATTGCGGCATATAAAGCGGGTGTCGCTTTTTCTAGGTCATATGTTGGTTATGTCCATGCCATAAGTCATGCGTTGAGTGGTCGTTATCATACATTACATGGACTTGCAAATGCTTGTATACTCCCCTATTTCTTGGATGAATATGGAGCTGTTATTGATGAGAAATTGGCAAAACTTGCAGATGTCATTTCTTTGTGTGATACTTCATTGGATATTCATACAAAAGCCAATGCTTTTCGTAGTTGGGTATGGGATATGAACAAACAATTGCACATTCCTGATACATTGGAAGAAATACAAGTTGAGGACATTCCAAAATTGGTGTATTATGCAGATAAAGAAGCGAATCCCTTGTATCCAGTGCCTGTGCTTATGGACAAAGATAAACTTGCCACTATGATACATAAATTTATGAAATGAGGTGCTGAAATGGAAATTGTAAACAAACAGCGTGCATATTTTGAAACAGGTGCCACTCTACCTGTTGCCACACGTATATCGTATTTGCGTAAATTATATAAAACCATTCAAACATACGAATCTGAAATTGCACAAGCTTTGTATGAGGACTTGGGCAAATCCCATTATGAAGGCTATATGTGTGAAATTGGTCTGTGTTTGTCGGAACTTTCCTACATCATAAAGCATACAGAAAAATGGGCAAAACCCCAAAAAGTCAAAACAGATTTGGCACAATTCCATGCAAAAAGTTTCAAAGTGAAAAATCCTCTTGGTGTGGTACTCATTATGTCACCATGGAATTATCCTTTTATGTTGACCATGGAACCTTTGTTTGGTGCCATTTCTGCTGGGAATTGTTGCGTGGTGAAACCATCTGCCTATTCTCCAAATACATCTTTGGTGATCAAAAAAATCATTGAAGAAGTATTTCCAGAGGAATATGTTGCAGTTATTTCTGGTGGCAGAAAAGAAAATGAAGCACTCCTCAACACAAAATTTGATTACATCTTCTTCACAGGTAGCGTTTCTGTGGGCAAAACAGTTATGGAAAAAGCTGCAAAATATATGACTCCATTCACCTTGGAATTGGGTGGCAAAAGCCCTTGCATTGTAGATGAAACAGCAAATGTCAAAGTGGCTGCCAAACGGATTGTCTTTGGCAAACTACTCAACTGCGGCCAAACTTGTGTGGCACCTGATTACATTTTGGTACACAAACAAGTGAAAGATACCTTTGTTTCCGCTTTGCAATTAGAAATTACAAAAACATATGGCAAAAAACCTCTCAAAAATCCAAACTTTGGTAAAATCATCAATCAAAAGCATTTTGAACGTTTGCTTGGTTTGATAGATGAAAAGAAAGTGATATTTGGCGGCAAAAGCGATGCAGATGCCTTGAAAATAGAACCTACCATATTGAACAATGTCTCTTTGGACGATGCCGTTATGCAAGAAGAAATCTTTGGTCCCATTTTGCCAGTTATTACATTTGATACCTTCAGAGAAGCAGAAAACATCATCAAATCATTCGAACATCCATTGGCTGCATATTTGTTTTCCAATGATGTAAAACGTCAAAAATATTTCATGCACCATATGATATTTGGTGGTGGTTGTATCAACGATTGCATTGTCCATCTGGCTACTTCCAGAATGCCTTTTGGTGGTGTGGGTGCCAGTGGCATGGGAAAATATCATGGAAAATATAGCTTTGATACCTTCTCCCACGAAAAAGGAATGCTCAAACGATACAATTGGATGGATTTGCCTATGAGATATCAACCATATCAAAAATATGGAATGTACTTACTTAAGCTGTTTTTGAAATGAGTCTCTCATTTATTTTTGACTTTTATTGCTTGAAGCCTTTAATTGTGATAAGATTAAAAAATGGTTATAATAGTATGTATAATGATAAGGGGCGAATGGTATTATGAAAAAATTATTGCAAAAAATTGTTGTAGCATCCATTGGTGTTTCATTGGTATTGGGGCTTAGTACCACAACCTATGCCAAAAGCGTATACTCCATTGATGATTTGTTGGTAAAAGAGTTGACAAGTGAGTACGATTACGTTGAAAGATATGGAGATATCGTGATTATTGCAGAACTGGTAAAGAAAGAGATTGTATACAATGGGGAAACCATCACATCGTCTTCTCCTATTTACGGACTTATGAATATTGATGGAAAAATTGTAATTAAGCCACAATATTCAGACATTCAAAATGTAGGTGAAGATCGTTTTTCTGTTCTAACAGATGAAAATGGAACCTATACATATGGGCTTGTAAATGGAAGCGGCAAAACCTTGGTACAGCCAATTTATAGTTTTTTGGGACAAGGTAGCGATGGTTTGTATCCTGTGCGTAAATCTGGTACTACTGGTGTTGCTTATGTCAATGAAAGCGGAACCATTGTAATTCCATTTTCTTCATACAATGTAATCTCTGGTTTTAGCGAAGGATTGGCACTCAATACCGATTGTCCTTATACTGAAAATACATATGGATATATAGACACCAAAGGGAACAAAGTAATTGAAAGTATGTATGAAAGTGCAAATAGCTTTTCTGAAGGACTTGCAAAAGTACAAATCAATGGCAAAACTGGATTCATCAATACCAGCAATAAACTTGTTGTTTCTGCTATTTATGATAGTTTTGCTGGTGCTGTGGATAGTGATCCTAGATTTACAAATGGTTACTGCGCTGTGGTGAAAAATGGTTATTGGGGATATATCGATAAAACTGGTAAAGAAGTTTCTGATTTCATTTATACTTCTGCCGGTAATGTTTCTGAAGGAATTGCTTTGGTTTCCCAAATGGTGGATGGCACAAAAAAATATGGATACATCGACATGAAAGGTAATGAAATCACACCTTGTATGTATATTAACGGTTACGATTTTTCATGTGGTAGAGCTTTGGTAAGCAATCATGCCATGGCATACTATGGTTATATCGACACCACAGGAAAAGTAGTTGTAGATTTGAATCTTTCCCGTGGATGCGAAAGCTATACCGAAAATGTAGCAAGTATCGTTTCTGGTAGCTATTCTATGTATATTGGGTTAGATGGGCAATCTGTAACTACCTGTGATGTTAAGTTTACTGATTTTGAGGAATTCCAAGAAGGAACTGCTGTGGTTACAATTGGTTCAGATGTATCCCTAATCCGCAATCCAATTTTGGAATCTGATTATACATACGAAGAGCCAAAAGAAGAAGTTATTGAAGAAGTCATCGAAGAAGTTGTTGAACCAACTGCTACAACTGATATCAGTAGCGAAAGCTCTGCTACTATAACAGTCAGTCCAACCAGTGCAAAGGTTCAAGTAGATGGAAGCACAATTGCATTTGAAGCATACACCATTGATGGCAACAACTATTTCAAATTAAGAGATGTTGCAAAAGCTTTAAGTGAAACAGATTGTAAATTTTCTGTAGGATATGATAGCACAACACGTTCTACTACTTTGACCAGTGGTGAAAATTATGCCAGCTCTGGTACAGAACTTCTTTTGGGTGATGGAACACAAAAAACTGCAACTAAGTCTAGTATTAATTTGTATATCAATGGGAATCAAAAAAAATTCATTACGTATGGAATTGATGGCTATGGATACTATAAATTAAGAGATTTGGGTGATGCATTGGGCTTTGATATTGCTTGGGATTCTAGTACAAGCACCATTCAAATTGATACCAAAGCAACAACAACTACTACAAGTAGTAATACTTCAACTACAGATACTACAACCAATAGTGGGTATACTTCATTTAATGCTTTTGGTGATTTGTTTGGTTGATTTTAAATAATTGAAATACATATAAAAAAGGCAGTTAAGAATGAATTCACACTCTTAGCTGCCTTTTCCTTTGAATGGAGATGAGGGGAATTGAACCCCTGTCCGAAAACCCATCCGTAAAGATTTCTCCCATCACAGTTCTTTTTTTAACATTCCCTCAGTGCAACGCCAAAGAACAGGCTGTACACCTTAGTAGCTTCATGATTCTTTTTACACCGCAAAGCTTAGGTGAAAAAGTGCCTCGCTAAGTCGACGCCGGTTTTCTCTAACAGCGAGTGATCAGAGGCCGACGGCTGCCATTAGGCAGCGATTAATTTATTATTGTCTTTTAATTTAAAAAGTTTCCAGCTTGATGACGCAGTTCACTGGTCTGCGGATGGCTATCCCTAGCTTCAAAATCCCCGTCGAGACCATTACATCCCCGTAATGGTGGGTACAATGCGACAATTACATTGTAATATTGCGAATCTTAAACTCTTTTTCTGCTTGACGACGTTGGTCATTTTTGGCAATGGTATTACGCTTATCATAAAGCTTCTTCCCACGTGCCAAAGCAATGTCTACTTTTACCAAACTACGGTCAAAGTACACTTTAACAGGAACAATGGTATACCCAGCCACTTGACTTTCTTGGGCAATCTTTCTAATTTGGCTTTTGTGCAAAAGCAAACGACGCACACGCAAAGGATCTGTATTGAAAATGTTCCCTTGTTCGTATGGGCTCACATGCATATTGTAGATAAAAGCTTCTTCGTTTTCAATACGAATAAAACTTTCTTTCAAACTACATTTGCCTGCACGCATACTTTTCACTTCTGTACCAACCAAAGAAATCCCCGCTTGGAAGGTTTCTTCAATGAAATACTCATGATATGCTTTTTTATTTTGTGCAATGAGCTTTGTACCTTTTCCTTTTGCCATAGTACCTCCTAGCATTATTGTTCCTTGGAGTTTTGTTCGTTTCTTATCATATCACAATTTGATGTAAATTGCAAATGACAATCATGTTACAAATTTTATCATTATTCTACTTCCCAATCTTTACAAGTTTATTAAATTCTTCTAATATATCTTTTATTCATCACAAAATACAAGTATACTAGTAAAGATACTATGTACATATTAGGAGGACTTTATGAAAAAACAATATATGATTGGATTGATATTGGTTTTGCTATGCTCTATTTTTGCATTTCCTGTGCAAGCTGCTGAAAAACCATATGCGATAGATGTAAATTTGACACAAAATATTGTTACTGTCTACAGCAAAGATGCTGATGGTGAATATACAATAGCAGAACAAGCTTTTGTATGTTCTGTCGGTCCAGAAACACCTTCTGGAACCTTTTATACTTCTAGTAAATATGAATGGAGACCATTATTTGGAAATGTGTATGGTCAATATGCAACCAGAATCACAGGTAGCATTTTATTCCATTCAGTGCCATATTTGGAACAAGATAAATCAACCTTAGAGTGGTGGGAATACAATAAATTAGGTACTTCTGCTTCAATGGGTTGTGTACGTTTGACGGTTGAAGATGTCAAATGGATTTATGACAACTGTCCTATCGGTACTGCTGTTACCATGTATTATAGTGATGAAGTAGAGCCATTGATACCTGAAACGCCACAAATCATTGATGGGGATAGCGTCAATTCTGGTTGGGATCCAACCGATCCAGACCCAGAAAATCCCTGGAGTGGTGAAAGTGTTATGGGTGTTGAATTTGCTGAAGAAGAATTGATTGAAACCACTTTGCCGATACTTGGATTCACAAAAAATGTGACTGTATATCATAAAGGTGATTTTTATGGTTTGAACTCCAGCAATGCCAGACTGATTTGGGGGCTTTTGGGTACTCCGCTTTTGCTTCCAAATGATTTGGTTGGCGATGCAGCTGGTGGTGAAGTTTCCATCTTCCACAATACCATTACAAATACAGTTTCTTATTACAAAAATGGAAGTATGCTTTATTATTCCATTGCAGATTTAACTGGTTTTACAGATGTAACCTTTGCTGAAAGTGACGGTTTTATCTTTACCAATGCTTCTGACAAAACGCTCTCTTTATCTTTACGTTGATTTTAGATTCTACATAGGAAGGTGGATTTTATGAGTTGTGCTGAACAATATGTTTTATTGGCTGTCAATGGAACTTTGATGCGTGGTTTGGAATTGGAACCCAATATGATTGCAGCAAAAGCCATTTTCCAAAAAGAAGCCAAAACAGAAAAGACATATCGTCTTTGGTCAATCAATGACATACATCCTGCTATGATTCGTGTAGCAAAAGAAGATACAACAGCAATTTCTGTTGATTTGGAAGTTTGGTCTGTGCCAAAAGAAGGTTTGGCAGATATACTCCTCAATGAGCCTGCTGGTTTGTCCATTGGAAAAGTCAAATTGGACTCTGGTGAAGTGGTTCTTGGTGTTCTTGGAGAGCCAGAATTGGTAGTTGGAATGAAAGAAATCAGCGCATTTGGTGGTTGGAGAAAGTATATTGCAACCATTTGATTCTATAAACAAAAACAAATCCTTAGTCACCTATTGATGGTAACTAAGGATTTTTTATTGTAATCTCCCTTTTAAGATATGTGTTGTAACACCAGAAATAGCGGGCAATCACACAGGATTGCCCCTACAACTTGTTAAATGTACACCATAGGGGTTTCCCTCAAACATACTTATCTTGATTATGGTCTTGCATTTGGAATTTGTGGCATGGTTTGCTGTGTTTCTTGTTCCACAACCAATTGATTTGCAGCTTCACTTTCAGCGTTCTTTTCATCAAATACCACTGTTAGTGTTTTTGTACTTCCATCTCTATTGATGGTCAATGTTGCACTATCACCAGCTGAATATGCTGTAATGGCTGCTGTCAAAGCAGATGCTGTATCAATGGAAGTATCATCCAAAGCAACAATGATATCTCCTACTTGCAAGCCTGCTGATTCAGCTGCACTGCCATCTGCCACATAAGAAACTGCAGCACCAGCAGTTGCACCATATGTTTGTGCATTGGTTACTTGGACACCTAAGTATGGTTTGCCTGTTACATATCCATATTCCATCAAATCTGCTAAGATATTGACCACGTCATTGATTGGAATTGCAAACCCCAATCCCTCTACTGTTGTTCCAGCACTGGAAGAAGAATATTTTGCTGTTGCGATACCAATGACATCACCAGAAGCATTGAACAATGGACCACCTGAATTTCCTGGATTGATTGCTGTATTGGTTTGGAACATATTCATTGTTACAGTTTCGCTAGTGGAAACCAAACGATCCAAAGCAGAAACCAAGCCATCTGTCAAAGAAAATGTCAATTCACCAAGTGGATTGCCAATTGCATAAATGGTTTCACCAACTTCCAATTCGCTACTGTCACCCAAGCTAATATTTTGGAAATTGAAACCACTGATTTTCAGCACTGCAACATCATTGTCTTCTTCATAGCCAACCAAAGTTGCTGGATAGCTGCTTCCATCGTAGAAAGAAACATCAATGGTCAATGAAGTGCTATCTGCTGCATCAGCAATGACGTGATAATTGGTCACAACATAGCCATCAGATGTAATCACAAAGCCAGAACCTGAAGATGCTGTTGTGGAGGCTTGACCAAATACATTTGTGGAAACATTGGACACTGTAATCCCGACACATGCACCTACATTTTCTGCATACAATTCAGTTGGAGTCATTTCTTTGCCTGAAACGGAGCTTAATGTAGATACCGATGTGGCTTCTGCTGTTTGATTTGCCACTGTTTCATACACAGATGTGAAAACAGAATTTACATCCAAATGATTTGCTCCAACATAACAACCAGTTCCTACAATTGCAACACAACACGCAAAAGAAATTAGAATACGTCCTATTTTACGTTTGCGTTTTTTACGATATCTAGGTCTTCTTTGTGGTTGATATTCTGTAAATTCTCTAAATTCATTTTTTGGAATTTCTACAATTTCTTCTGCATTTCTATATTCTTCGCTATCTATCATATACACATCTCCTTTGAGTTGATCTAACGTTCCATTCATTCCTATTATGATATGAGTATATGAGAAAATCCTAAAATAGAGTTTAAATTTTTATTGGTAGCTGCAAATTTTTACATGAAAAAAGGACACAGCTCATACTGTGCCCCTCTAACGTTTAAAGAATTATACAAATCAAACGATCAATTGTTGACCAACATAAATCATATTTGGATCTGCAATGACATCTTTGTTTGCTTCATAAATTGCGGACCATTTGTTGCCATCACCCAAAACTTTAGATGCGATTTTCCAAAGGTTGTCGCCAGCTACTACAACATAAGAGCCATCCAAAACAATAACTTCTTCTACTACAACCTCTTCCACAACTTCTGCTTCAACCACTTCTTCAATTACTTCTTCTTCTACAACTTCTTCTTCCACTACTACAGCAGATTCATCGGAGATGATTGTGATTCTGCCTTGTGGTTCAGCATATTCTTCACCAATAATGCCATCCATAGATGCGACATACATAATCAAACCTTCAGCATCGATGATTTCTGTGTCAATCATTTCGCCTTCTGTCAAAACAAAGTATGTGTCACCACCAGATGCTTGGAATGCATTGACAACAACTGTATATTCACCATTCAAATCGAATGCTTCACCACCGATACTATCAATTGTTACACGACTACCAGGATCAGCTGGAGCAAAGTATGTGGAATCTGGATATTGTTCACCATAAGCATATTCTACAGTTGTATCCAATGTGAATTCCATACCAGCAACTTGAGGGAAACCACCCAAAGATTCAGGATTACAGAATGTGGATGCTTCCATAACTTCCAAAAGTTGTTCGCCAGTCAATGTAACCAAAGCGATTGTATTGCCATAAGGGAATACTGTGTAAAGTGTGTTCATAGAAATTTCACCTGTTGGGATGGAAGCACGAATGCCACCACCATTTGCCAAAGCAACATCAACACTCAAATCCAATTCTTTTTCTTCTGCATATTGCTTTGCAACATAAAGATATGCATCAGCAGCAAAATCACCAAGATTGGTTTCTTCTGTACGAACACCAGGTTCTCTTTCACCATTCAAATCCACCAAAGTTTCAGCAAAAATGCCATCATACACCGCATCTACTTCTGCTTGCTTTTCTGCAACAAAAGCAGTTACTTCTGCATCATACAAACCAATTGTTTCAGCATATGTTGCAGCACTCAACAAATGTGCATCTGTTTCACCAGTTGCTTTGTCGATTTCTACAACACCGATATTTGCCATATAGGAACCAGCACTTACAATCAAAGCTTCTCCAACCATTTCACCGCCATCCATTTCTGTATGGCTATGTCCATCAATGATCAAATCAACGCCTGTAATTGCTTCCGCAACATCAATGGAACGTCTGCCAACGCTTTCTGCATCAACGCCCAAATGTGTCATAGCAACAATATAATCACAACCAGCTTCTGCCAAGAAGTCAGCTTGCTCTTGTGCAATTGCATACATTTCTTCACCATCTACAAAGCTAACATCTGCTACATTTGTAGGGCTTGCTTTTGTGAGTGTTTCAGCTGTATCCAAACCAAAGAAGCCAACAGTCATACCATCCAATTCAAAAATTGTATTTTCTGTGAAGTAAGATACACCTGTTTCTTTGTCCATGATGTTTGCACAAACAACTTGGATACCGCCTTCTTCCATAATGGAAACGCCTTCTTTGAGTTTATCAAAACTAAAGTCAAATTCATGATTGCCAAGTGTAACCACATCGTAGTCAGCTGCAACCAAGAATTCAGCAGCACTGATACCTTGTGTATAGTTTACCAATGTATTGCCTTGAGAATAGTCACCCGCATCCACCAAAAGAACTTCTGCACCTTGTGCTTCATAGTACTCTTTCAAACTTTTAGCACCAGCAGCGCCAATTCCTTCTTCTGTTGTACCAAAATTACCATGAATGTCATTGGTATGCAAAATCACCAATTTACCATCCATATCACTAGCCATAACAGGAACAGTCAAACCAAGCACCATTGCTGTAGTGAGACCCAATGAAATTGCTCTTTTTCCAACTCTCATAAAAAATCCTCCTTTTTTGTAGTTACGCTACATTTAGACATTTCTTTACATCATCATTTTAACACATTTCAAATGGAAAGCAACATGAATTATAATATTTTGGTGAAAATTAACATAGTTTTTATAGAAAAGCCTATACTGGTTTTACAAAAAACCCTATCACAAAATTTTCATTCATGATAGGGTTTATACTACTTATTTAATTGATACCAAAACCACTAGATGATCCCTCATCTTCTGGGCTATCGTCTTCATCATCAAAACCTAACAATTGCTCATATGCCCATGCATCATCGTAGTAAGTAGGATCAGATTCTGAATCTGATTCTACATCAGAGTCTTCATAGGTGCTATCAGAATACACATCTTCATCCATAAAAACAATATATCCATCTTCATCAATATACCAAAGTGGTGAAGAATACCCCGGTACTCCTGTTTCCAATTCACCATGATCCAAATCACAAGTTTGACTCAAATCCATGTCAATATATCCATCTGAAATATAGGAGGGCTCACTCAAGCAGCGTGTTTCCGTATCATATTGACCACCATTATTGACCAATCCTTCATCCATTGCAATAACCACTTCCATATGGCAATTTTCAGGACAAGTATCCGAAACCAACATACCAGATTCTGTACAAATGGTCACTGTTTGGTGAACTGTACACACTTCTTGTAATGTTTGTGAATCCACTGCTGCAATATCAGAATGTGTGGTCATACCGTAGTAATCCATACCACATAATTCACAAGGAATATCTCCAGATGCAGAACAATAAGTCTGTGTGATGATGCCATCAGGTTTTTCCATAAGTGCTGCATTTTCCAATCCTTCATGAACTTGATTCATTACCGTTTGCCAAATGGTCAAATGGGCTGAAGAGCTGGTTGTAATTTCTTTTGGAATATCATAACCCATCCAAATTCCAGCTGTGTAATATGGAGTATATCCATAGAAGGTCAAGTCAATGGAATCATTTGTTGTACCAGTTTTACCAGCAACTGTAATACCGCTCAAAGCTGCTTTGCCACCAGTACCACGTGTGATAACATCTTCCATCATATCTGTCAACAAATAAGCAGTGGTTTCTTTCAAAACTCTTGTGCCTTCTGGTTGGGTATTGTCTAGTAAAACATCACCATTGTGATCATAAACAACAGAGTAATAATGTGGTTCCATATATACACCACCATTGGCAATGGTTGCATATGCTGCTGTTTGTTCCAAAGTGGAAACACCATTGTGCAAACCACCAATTGCAGTTGCAGCATTTTTATCTTCTTCTGTGATGGTTGTCAAGCCAAAATCAAGTAAATATTGATAGGAAGTTTCTGCACCTACCATCAAATATGCTTTGATTGCCAAAATATTCATAGAATTGTAAATACCTTCACGAACTGTAGAAGGTCCATCAAAACGCAATGTCCAGTTTTGTGGTTTCCAACTACCTTGTTGATATGGTTCATCCACGATAATGGAACCAGGCATCAAAAGTCCTAAGTCAATTGCTGGTGCATAGGATGCCAAAACCTTCATTGTGGAACCTTGTTGACGCAAAGATTGTGTTGCACGATTCAAAACAGAATCCCCTGGTTTTTCACCACGACCACCAACAATGGCTTTGATTTCACCTGTGTAATGATCCATAATCACCATTGCAGCTTGCAAAGAACGAGATACCGTTACATTATCCAAAACCAAAACATGGGTATCATCCAACAATTCTGCTTTTACAGATTCTACAAAAGCTTCCACATCATCTTCACTATCAACTGTTGTGTTACGCTCATAATGGGACTGGCTGGAATCTTCTGATTCTGTATCCATAACAGAAATCAAATAGGTGACATCATATGTGTTGTCACTTTCTGGGAATAAGTCATCATTTAAAAATGCTGCTTCCAATTGACCTTGCATGGTCATATCCACTGTAGAATAAATTTCCAAACCACCACTATAAATTAAATTGTATGCCTGTGCACTGGTAAAGTTCTTTTCTTCCACCAAATCAGTTGCAACTTGTGCAATCAACGCTTCTACAAAGTAACTATGTGTGGAAGTACCAGTTTCTTCAATGGCATATCCACTGACAAGATTTGCAAACACATCTTCTTCCACTGCTGCATCATATTCTGCTTGGGTAATATTTTCTGAAGTCAACATACTGTACAATACAGTCAATTGACGATTTCTACTTTCTTCTGCATTCATATCTGGTGCATAAAGACTTGGATTTTTGGTAATACCCGCAATCATAGCCGCTTCTGCCAAGGTAACATCAGATGCATTTTTACCAAAGTAATATTGAGATGCCGCTTCTACACCATTGAGACCATGACTCAAAGAAATGGTATTCAAATACAATTCCAAAATATAGTCCTTTGCTGCTTCTTTGGAACCCAATTGTTTCTCCAAGGATTGTTCCAAGGAAATTGCAAGGTATTGTTCCTTAATTTTTCTTTGGAAAGTCTTTTCATTGGACAAAACTTCATTTTTGATGAGCTGTTGGGTAATGGTACTAGCACCTTGGCTCAAATCCATTGCTTTGATATTTTCTACAATTGCACGTGCTACCCCCTTGTAGTCAATACCATTGTGTTCATAGAAACGAACATCTTCTATGGAAACCACAGCAAGTTGGATGTATTCAGAAATATAATCCAATTGGGCATATTCCCTATTTTCTTCTCCATGCAATTTATCGATTTCAATACCATTGTCATCATAAATCAATGAAGTGTAGGATTCTGGCAATACATCAGAAGTATTGAGCACATCAGTTCCTTCTAAAATACCATATACAATTCCAAGACCTGCACCTGCAACAGCAAAACCTAGAATTACAATCAAAGCAAACAAAAACTTAAAGAATGCACCAATGATGCGTCTTGCTCTGCTTTTTTTCTTTTTCTTCTTTTTGCCTTTTGGCGCTTTTTTAGACGTTCCTTTTGCAGATAAATTTCTGCCAGAAGATGCATTTCCTTCTTGCTCATAGGCACCTTCTCTTGGGCGTCTTCTTTGTTGCCTTTCTTCCATTGCATTTACCTCCTTGGTATCAACAACCACAATTTGTGGGTTTTTCCAATTATTCCATTTTTTACAAAATCAATACGTCATTTACATACAAATATTAATTTTATTCACATAATTGCACATAATTATCATTATTATACCAGAAATCACCCAGAAGGAAAAGAACAATTTCTTTACAATTGTATTAAGAGGGTTTATCTTTTATTGTCATAAGTACTGATTTGGTACTGTTTTCACAGTTCTATCATATCTTATCCTAAAAGGAGGTGTGCTATGAAAAAAAGAAAACCATATAAACAAAAATATACAGCACCCTTCGTTATTTTTTCTGTTTTGGTTGTGGTGCTTTCATTTTTTATATTTCTGTATATTTTCGAGCAGAAAATGTTACCCACTTTACAAGAAATATCTTACATGGAATCAAAAGTTCTGGCTAATACAATGATTGATGATGGTTTACAAGAAATTTTATTGGAAAATGAGTGGAACACCACAGAATTTCTTTTGGTGTCTCAAGGTGATTACACCAATTATTCTGCCAATACTGCTGCCATCAACTTATTTTGCAGTCAATTGTGTCAAAACATCAATGAAGACCTATATGATTTGGCTGAAATTGAAGTGTATATCCCCATTGGTGCCATTACCGATATCAGTATGTTTTCCAATTTGGGACCTGAAATATTGTTTACATTATTGCCATCTGGTTCTGTTTCTTCTGATTATGAAACTGCTTTTGAATCTGCTGGCATCAATCAACTTCATTACAAATTGTGGATTACCCTACATATGGAATTCAAAGTGGTCAACCCATTGTACCAAGAAACTATTGCAATGGAACGTAATATTATGCTGGTGGATACCATTATTGGTGGTAAAGTACCTGAAAATCATTTGGTGTTTTCAGATTGATATTGACAGATAGAAAAAAATAAGATTAAATATATATGATATGAATTTGAACTTTTGGAGGGTATGTTATGATTACAACAATAAAAGAATTTCTTTTTGATTTGGCTACAATTGCTTATGATAATGGTGATTATCGTATGGTGCAAAATGCGTTTCGTGACAAAGAAATCAATGGATTTGTAGAGATTTTTTTGGCAGGAACTGAAATTGTAATGGATGGCAAAGAAGGAAAACCTTTGATTTTGAAAGGAATTGCCAACGATGACAAAGGTACCACTGGAGCAGAAGAAATTGAGCTTTGTGGATACCAATTGTTTGATTATTCTGACACAGATGGCAACTGGTATGTCATTTCTTTCCTAAATAAAGAAAAAGTTGAAGAATATTTGTTGAGCGAAGCTGGATATTTGAATTTTTATAGCACACAAATGTTTGTTTTCCTAGATGGGAAAGTACAATACTTTGAAATTATGTTTGATGGAGATGGTGGCACTACCATTCCAATTGACAAAGACCAAATTGATATGCCACTGGATATTTCTGCAATGGCAGGCAGAATCTGGGTTAGATGGATTGCACCAGAAGAGTTGGCACCACTGACAGATGAAGATGTGGCAGCATTTTTGAAAAGTTTACAAGAAAAAGAAACTGAATAAGCAAATAAAAGAAGAGCAGATAACTGCTCTTTCAGACTGTCAAAAAAGTCAGCATAAGCTGGCTTTTTTTGGTATAATGAGGTTGAGGTGATGACAAATGTTGAGTAAAGAAGAAATCAAAAGAACATCAGTAGAAATCATAAACATAGATATGCTCGTTCCAGAAAATCATTTATTAAGAAAAATAGATAAAGCCGTAGATTTTAATGAAATTTATTCATTTGTGGAAGATTTGTACTGCTCAAACAACGGCAGACCTAGCGTTGACCCTGTTGTTCTCTTTAAAATGGTGTTTATCCAACATTTGTATGGAATTCGCTCTTTACGCCAAACGGTAAAAGAAATTGAAATGAATATTGCCTATCGCTGGTTTTTGGGCTATACCCTCAATGATAGTATTCCGCACTTTGCTACCATTAGTTATAACTTCAACAATAGATTTAAAGAAACAGTGGTAGAAAAAATTTTCGCTTGGATTTTAGGTGAAGTTGAGAAAAAAGGATATTTACGTCCAGAAGTTGTGTTTATAGATGCAACGCATATCAAGGCAAATGCAAATTTAAAGAAAAACATCAAAAAAGAAATACCTGTTGCAGCTAAAAAGTATGAAAAGCAACTTTTTGAAGAAATCAATAAAGACAGAGAAGATAATGGAAAAAAGCCTTTTGATGATAAAAATGACCCTCCAAGAACAAAAACAATCACCACTTCTACAACAGATCCAGACAGCGGTTTGTTCCATAAGGGCGAACATAAAAAGTGCTTTGCATATGGTGCACATACCGTTTGCGATAAAAATAACTTTGTATTAGAAACCGTTGTAACACCTGGAAACATCCATGATAGTGTTGTATTTGATGAGGTTTATCATAAAGTGACAGAAAAATATCCAGAAATACAAGTGATTACAGCTGATGCAGGATACAAAACCCCATGGATTTGCAAGCAAATATTTGATGATGGAAGAATACCCTCTTTGCCTTACAAAAGACCAGTGACGAAAAAAGGAAATTCACCATGGTATGAGTATGTTTTTGATGAATACTACAACTGCATCATTTGCCCAGAATATCACGTTTTACCATATACAACCACCAATCGAGATGGCTATAGAGAATTTAAAAGTTACAGTTATATTTGCGAAAAATGTGAAAATCTTTCAAGGTGTACCGAAAGCAAAGACCACAGAAAGGTAGTCACCAAGCACATCTGGTGGAAATATTTAGAAAAGGCAGAGGATGTGCGGCATTCTCCATTAGGAAAAGACACCTATGCGTTGAGGAGCCAAACCATAGAACGGGTTTTTGCAGACGCAAAGGAGAAGCACGCAATGCGATATACATATCATAAAGGCTTGGCTCAGGTTTCAAAATGGGTGAAGCTTAAATTCGCTGCAATGAACTTAAAAAAACTGGCAACATGGAGTAGTAAGCAGTATATGTTGTTTGTAGAATATGCGTTATTTATACGAAAGAACCCTATTCCAAGGTGCGGAATAGGGTTCTTTGACAGTCTGGAAGAGCAGATAACTGCTCTTTTTTTAAAATCGATTGATGAAGCCACAAGTTCTACACAGCTTTTCTGCAAACTTGCGGTTGGAAAAACCATTATACAAATTCTGTGCCCTATTTCCCATATATATATCATCTAAAGATTGCTCAAATATATTTCCAAGTGCAATATCACCATTGTTGTCTAAGCAACATGGAACCACTGTTCCATCCACCAAAATTCCAATTTGGTCTCTAAGTGCATAACAAAAACCTGTTTCCTTTTGGGATTCACGTTCCATATCAGCCCATTCAAATTGATCACCCATTTGTAGATATGTCTTTTCATTGACCTTATCTTCTCGTAAAAAATCAAAATTTGCTTTGAGCATTGTCAAAATCCGATTATTGAGTGCTTCCATACCACCGCCATTCCATAAACGTAAAATGATTAGGAAGTCTGCTTGTTTGATGATGTCTACAATTTCTTCTAAGTACTCCTCTAGTGTCAAAGAAATGGCATTTGCTTCAAAGCTATGCAAAGAAATATGTAGTCTGTGAACTGCTTTGGACTTTAGCAAAACCTCTTTTTGTTGTTTCAAAAGCGTTCCATTGGTTGTGATACACACTTGAAACTCCAACCTTTCGCAAACAGCAAGAATTTCTTGCAAATCTTTATGCATCAATGGTTCCCCTTTGATATGCAAATATAGATAAGAACCAAAAGGTCTTATTTTTTCAGCAATTTCT
Organism: Chakrabartyella piscis; assembly: GCA_030067835.1. Taxonomy (GTDB): domain Bacteria; phylum Bacillota; class Clostridia; order Lachnospirales; family Anaerotignaceae; genus Chakrabartyella; species Chakrabartyella piscis. The sequence continues at coordinate 1,626,941 of CP092441.1, read as the reverse complement.
GTAAATTCTGCAACTGACATGGTTTTGGATTTGCGTTTTGTAGGTGGACAAAAAGAACAAGACAAATTGCAAACATTTGTAATTTCCACATACATTTTTTTGAATTGTTTCATATGACCCTCCTACACCTTTGTCTAATTTTATTTGTCCCAATTGTACTTAACGAGACCTAACGCCTATTTCTCTTGGTCACTATTATCGCAATGACTGCAAATACTAATGTTACAATGATAAACGGTATCCCTGATACAATAGATACATAAGCAGGAGCACTAAATGTGGGTGTTCCATGATCTATAATGCTTTGCAAGTATCCCCACTCATAGGCAACTACAGCAATGCCCACACAAAGACTTAAGAGTGATATACCCCAAAATATAAATGCCGATTTTCTCATACTCACAATGTCTGCCTCCTTCAATGTCATTGATATATCCTACAATACATTCATTAAGTCCCTTTATCTACAATTGGGACTTTTATTTCAACAATGCTTTTGCAGCATCTTTTCCACCCAAAACAATCAATGTTTCATCTGGTGTGAAAATATGATCTGGTTGTGGCAATGGATAAATTTTACCATTCTTTTTGGTAGCCAAGATACTAATATGATAACGTGTACGTATTGATTTTTCAATGATACTTTTTCCATACCAATTTTCAGGTACACGCATTTCATAAATTGCAGAATCGGTTCCAATCAATTCCACATAGTCAAACAAGTTTTTGGAACCATATTTGACAGCCAAACGTTCTGCCATTTCACGTTCTGCATATACCACATGGTCTGCACCATTTCGCAACAAAAGCTTTCTATGAACATCTCGACTTGCTCTAGCCAAAATGAATTTAGCACCCAAATCTTTGAACAAAACAGTAATTTCCAAGGATGCTTGGAAGTTATCGCCAATCGCAATGACACACAAATCAAAATTACGAACACCCAATGATTCTGCAAAATCTTCGTTGGCAGCATCGCCAATTTGAATATTTGGTACAATTTTAATGGCATTGTCTGCACGTTCTTCTGATTTTTCAATTGCCAAAACAGAATGACCCTGTTCCACAAATTTATGTGCCATATGTCTACCAAAACGTCCCAATCCTACAATGAGAATGGATTTCATCTTTGTTTCCTCCTAAAAATTAAACTCTTTCTAAACTATATCAACCAATTTGGATTTTCTCCAAAGGTAATTTTGAAATTGCTGGTGCTTTTTTGGATGCAAATGCAAGCAACATAGTCAATGAACCTGCTCTACCAAAAATCATGAGAATTGCCAAAATGATTAAGGAGGCATTGCTCAAATTCCCTGTGATACCAGTGGTCAAACCAACAGTTGCCACAGCTGAAACACACTCAAAAGATGCGTGTAGCATGGAAATGCCTTCTATTTGACTGATTGCCATTGCACCAATACACATAACAAATAAATACATCATGAAAATACAAGATGCTTTTCTAGTGATGCCCTCTTCCAAACGTCTACCAAAGACTTCAATGGATTTTCTGTGGTCAAATGTGGTGATGACACTCAAACAAAGAACTGCAAAGGTTGTTGTTTTCATACCACCTGCTGTGGATCCTGCTGAACCGCCAATGAGCATTAAAATCATCATACAAAACAAACCAGCTTCTGTAAACTGATCCAAATCCAAGGTGTTGAAACCTGCTGTTCTGGCTGTGACAGATTGAAAAATAGATGACAATACTCTGGTGCCAGTTGACATTTCTTGATATTGTGGAGTTGCAAATTGTGTGATATGGATGCCAATTGCACCACCCAAAATCAAAACAACACTGACAAATACAACCAATTTTGTATGCAAATGCATTTGTGAAAACTTCAGCTTTGCTTCTATGATATCTTGCCAAACAAAGAAGCCCAAACCACCAATGACAATCAACAGCATTAAAATAACATTGATATATACATTGCCTACAGATGCAGTCATGGAAGAGTACACCACTTCTTGTCCCATCAAATCAAAGCCTGCATTGCAAAAAGCAGAAATACTATGGAATATGGAATACCAAGCACCTTGTACTGCTCCATATTTGGGCACATATTCCACTGCCAAAAGAAATGCACCAATGGTTTCTACAAACAAAGCACCCCAAAACACAAAGTGTGACATACGCACAATACCACCCAATTGTGGTGCTGAAATGGAGTTTTGCATCAAACTTCTGGAAACAAAACCGATCTTCTTTTTGGTTAGGGATACTGCTGAAATACAAACTGTCATAAATCCAATGCCACCAATTTGAATCAAGCATAGGATAATCAATTGCCCCAAACCAGACCAATGGGTGTACGTATCCACCACCACAAGTCCTGTGACACAAGTTGCTGAAGTTGCTGTAAAAAATGCAGTCATCCAATTGGGTGTAGCACCTGTTTTCAATGCAAAAGGTTGATACAATAAAATGGTTCCTACAACAATCATGGTGCAATAACCGTATAAAATCGCCTTCATTGGCGAAAAGTCTCGCAAATATTTTTGCAAAATTTCTTTCATTTTCGATTAACCTCTAATTTCTAAATTACTATAACTCTAATGATTCTATAATCATATGGATTCAACTTATATTAAGACAAGAGTGCCCTTTTGTCAATTTGATTCTAAAAATATACAAACATTTTACAAGGATTTGTGATACAATAGACTCAAATAACACTGAAATCCCTTGTAATATCAGGGTTTTTCAATTGTTTACAGAAATCTTAAAATTTTAGTTCTATTGTTGAAAAGGTGATTTTATGAATCGACATCAATACAATCTACCATCAAAAGATGGAATCAACAAAATACATTGCGTCCATTGGCAAGCAGAAAAACCAGTTGCTCTGTTACAAATTGTTCATGGTATGACAGAATTCATTGAGCGTTATGATGATTTTGCAAGGTTCTTGTGTAGCCATAACATTTCTGTTGTGGGTCATGATCATTTGGGTCATGGTGAAACTGCAAAAACATCTGATGATTTTGGATTCTTTCATACAAAATATGGTGCAGAATATTTGGTGGAAGATACATATACCGTAACCAAGAATATCAAAGAAACATACCCAGAAACACCCATTTTTATTCTTGGGCATAGTATGGGTTCTTTTTGTACACGTATGTATCTAACCAAACATGCGGACTTATTTTCTGGTGCCATCATTATGGGAACTGGACATCCAGCGAAGTTGTTGACCAATTTTGCAACCAAAGGCATTGGTTTGTATATTCGTCTCAAAGGTGAACGTTATCGTAGCCAACTCATCAGCAAATTTGTATTTTTCCAATATATGAAAGGGATTTCCAAACCAAAAACATCCGTAGATTGGATTTCTAGGGATGAGGAAATGACAAAGAAGTATTTGGCAACTCCATTTTGTACCTTTACCTTTACTTTGCGTGCATATGAAGATTTGTTTCGTATGATTCACCACTGTATTTATGAAATTGACTTGGAACAAATTCCAAAAGATATGCCGATTTTGATTACTTCTGGTGGATGTGATCCTGTTGGCGATTGGGGTAAATCACCGAATAAGGTATATCAATCTTATTTGAAACATGGATTGCAAAATGTGGAATTGAAGTTATATCCTGAAGATAGACATGAAATTTTGAATGAATTGGATCGAGATGTTGTTTATGCTGATTTGTTGCAATGGATTTTGAATCATTTGCAGCAATGTTAATTCAGAATACAAAAACAATTGACAACGCTGAATAAAACAACTATACTTTATTTAGACGTTTATCTAAATATCTAAATGAAAGAAGGGAGACTTATGAGTTTACAAGATATCATGAAAGCCATATCTGACCCTACTAGGCGTGAAATTTTGAATATGCTTAGAAAACAGCCTTTGACTGCTGGTGAAATTGTACAAGCTTTTGATATGACCAATGCCAGTATTTCCCATCATCTATCTATTTTGAAGCAAGCAGATTTGGTTATGGATGAGAAAAAAGGTAAATACATTACTTATGAGCTAAATACCAGTGTCATTGAAGAAATTCTGGTGTGGCTCCAATCATTACGAGGTGACGATTATGAAGAAGATTGAAAAACCATTTTTTATTTCATTGCTACTGAGCTGCATTCCTATTTTGTTGTACTTTATGTTCTATCCACTGCTACCATCTCAAATTCCTTCTAGCTTTTCTTTTTCTGGAGAAGTGACAGGATATACCAGTCGTGGAAGTTATTTGTTTTTGACATTGCTTCCATTTTTCATCACAATTGTATTTGCTGTTGCACCAAGAATTGATCCCAAAATGCAAAATTATGATAAATTTTTGCCATTTTACGGGAAATTCCAAGTGTTTATGGTTGTATTTATGGATATCATCATCGGTTTGACTATGTTGCAATGTATTTTTGACAATGTGCCAACTGTCAGCAAAGTAACACCAATTCTTTTGGGTTGTTTATTCATATTCATTGGGAATTATTTGCCAAAAACAAAGCAAACGTTCACTTTTGGTATCAAAACACCTTGGACACTATCTTCAGAATTGGTGTGGTATAAGACACATCGCATCGCTGGATATTCCTTTATGTTTGCTGGAATTTGCTCCTTTATATCTGCTTTGTTACCAGCTGCTGGTTATTTGATGCTGGTTGCTATTTTGCTTGCTGTATTGATCCCAACAATTATGTCTTATGTGTATTACAAACAAGAAAATCAGGGATAACGGAGCGATGAGTCATCGCTCCCTACAAAAAGCAAAATCTAAACTATATTGCACTTGTAGGACAAGGACTCACCGCCAAAGACATGGCGGTCACACGCAGTGTGATTTTGCTTGCAAAATGATGATCTCTACTCTTGCCGTCATAAATTGCCACAAATATCAATTTGTAATTGTAACAACGGGTGACGAAACGTCACCCCTACAAAACCAAAACATAAATATTCTGGAATTGTAGGGGCGATTCACGAATCGACCGAAACCACAGATTCTTCGTCGCTGCGAAACTCTCTTCAGAATTATCCTTGTTTCAGCAACTTTTTATGTGTCAAGTCAATTGCAAATGCACCAATGGGTGCTGTAATCAAAATAGAAAGCACTGCCACTGTCAAAACCAATTCACCACAAGCAAGTCCCATTGCAAGGGGTATGGAACCAATTGCAGCTTGCACAGTTGCTTTTGGACAATAGCCAATCATACAAAACACCTTTTCTTTGGAGTTGAAATTGGTTTTCCATAAACAGAAATACACTGCCAACATACGGAATACCAGAACTGCCAAAATCAGCACTGCCGCCACTGCTCCAAACTTCAAAGCATAGGACAAATCCACAGTGGCTCCCACCAAAGTAAAGAGTAAAATTTCTGCACATACCCAAAGTTTGTTGTATTTAGCAGACAATCGTTTTGCCAAATCTGGTTTTTTCAGTTGCATCATAAGTCCCATGCTCATAATGGCAATGAGACCTGAAAAACCAACGATTCCTGTGATGAAATCCTCTTGTACCGTCAATAACATAGAAATACCAAGCACCAAAATTACTTTTGCACTATCACGCATATGCTTTTTCATAAAGAAAACATGCAACACATATCCTACAACAGCACCTACTGCAATACCTAAGATGATAGAAATTGGTATATGTAGGAAGCTGGCATAATTCACTTCTCCACCTTCACCCAATGTTAAGAACGAAGAAAATAACACAATGACAAACACATCATCCACAGAAGCACCTGCCATAATCATTTGTGGAATACCTTTATCTTTTCCATACTCCAAATCAATTAAGTTTAACATCTTTGGTACAATAACCGCTGGTGACACAGCTGCTACAACTGAACCCATAATGGCAGCATCAATGATGGTAATATCAAATAGTCGAGGTGCAATCAAAATCATAGCTGTAATTTCTGCACATGCTGGCACAAAACACATCAAAACAGCTGGCAATCCAATGCGTTTCAAATCACCAACATCCAAATTGAATCCAACTCTTGTCAAAATGATAATCAAAGCGATTTTTCTAATATCAGCTGAAATGGCAAGCAAATTTCCATCCAACAAATCCATTGCATAAGGTCCTAAAATCATACCTGAAATGAGCATACCCAAAAGTGCTGGAAGTCGCAAATGGTTACAAACTCCACCCAATAACATTCCTACTATAAAAATCAAAGCCAAACTGAGTAACATTCTATTTTCCTCCTATTTCCATAAAAAAAGCTGACAAGTCCTGTGAAATATCACAGAAGTCATCAGCATAATAGCGGTTTTGGAATCATCCAAGGGAGAACTTCATTCCCTTTGTTTATTATATGACCATTGATTTTACTTGTCAATGGTTTTGTATCATTACTTTCTTGTATTTGCAATGATAAAATCTTTGAATTTTTCCACTGCTGGTGGCAAATAACGATTGAGTACAAACGCCAAATATACCATACGTTTGGAATAGACTGTATCCAATTCCAATTTTTTGACACGATAGTTTTGGATACTTGGATTGTCTGTTACAATTGCAATCCCTTGATTTGCAGCCACCAAACCTGCCATGGAATTGACATCTTCAAATTGACATAAAATATTTGGCATAATTTGTGCTTTGTTGTACAAATCATCAATGATGCGACGCATACCGCTTTCTTTGGTGTAGCAAATGAGTGGATATGGACAAATATCTTGAATTGTAACCTTATCTCTATTTGCAAGTGCATGTTCTTCTGGCACAATCACCACAAGACCTTGTTCAAACACAGGAATAAACTCTACTTCACTTTCATTTTCCATCATAGAACAAAATACCAAATCGTATTTTTCACGTTTCAAATTGTAAATCAAATCCTTTGTACTGCCTTCATAGCAAGAAAAAGAAATGTTTTTATTTTGTGGATGATTCAAGAAATCTGCAATCATACTAGGTACAAAGCTGGTACCCACAGAAGTCATATATGCCAAACCAACGTGACCACTACCAACAGAAATCAAACGTTCTATTTGATTTTTACCAAGTTCCAATTGTGTCAATGCATTTTCCACATAGAACATATAAATACGTCCATATTTTGTCAATGCAACGTTTCTACCTTGTTTTTCAAATAACTCAGCACCCAATTCTTTTTCCATTGCTGCGATAGAATGACTCAATGTTGGCTGCGAAATACCCAATTGTTCTGCTGCTTTTGTATAATGTTCCAATTCTGCAAGAGTCTTAAAATAATGCAATTGGTTTAAGTTCATTTTGATTCCCACCTTTTTTGTCAAAAATCATCGTTTCTTCTATTATAGCAAACTTTTTAGGGAATCTATAGCTTTTTTTTATTTTTGTCACAATGAATAAAAAAATGAGTATTCCGACTAATTATTGAACAAAATAACCATATTTTCATAAAGGATTTCAAAATTTCACTTAAAATTTGATAAAATCAATATTTAATTTATAATAATTATCATCAAACAAAAATTTTAGTTTTATATTATACATGGATTTCGTTTCTTTTCTTTTTTTATATATTATATTTTTCTATAGAATTATTTTGAACTGTTCTATAAAATCTTGTTCACTTAAAATTGGAATTCCCAACTCATTTGCTTTTTTATTTTTGGAAGAAGCAGAAAACACATCATTGTTGATGAGATAATTGGATTTTTTTGTGACACTGCCTGTTACTTTGCCACCCAATGTTTCAATTAGATTGGATAATTCTTTACGGTTTGTAAATTGTTCCAAATCACCTGTGACTACAAAAGTCAAACCATCCAATAATTTTATTCCTTCTGCTGGTACTTCCATTTCTTTGAATTGCAAATAGTTTTGTACATCCAAAAGCATTTCTTTATGGGATTCTTTTTGGAAATAGGAAACAACGCTTCTTGCAATGACTTCACCAAATCCATCAATTGCCAATAAATCTTCTGTTGTTGCCAAAACAATACTTTCCAAATTCCAATTGAAGTGTTTACACAACAATTTTGCATTGCGCAAGCCCACTTGATCAATGCCCAAAGCATAAATGAAGTTTGCCAAATCCACATCTTTTGCTTTTTCAATGGAATCCACCAATTTTTGATAAGATTTTTCTCCAAAACCTTCCATAGATTTGATGGTATTGCCATGAAGTTCCAGTCTAAATATATCTGGATATTCACTGACCAAATCCACTTCTACAAATTTTCTAAGGCTTTCTTCAGACAAACCTTCTATGTTCATAGCATCACGTGATACAAAGTGAGAAAGTCGTTGCAATTGTTTTGCTTTGCAATCTGGATTGGTACAATATAAAAATTCACCATCGTTTTGTTTGCGTATTTCTGTATCTCCATCACAAACAAAGCATTTCTTTGGAATTTCCAGTGTATTGGATTTTGTTAGATTTTCTGAAATTTGTGGAATGATCATATTGGCTTTGTATACCTTGATGGTATCACCCAAGCCAAGTTGCAATTCTGAAATGATACTCAAATTATGGACACTGGCACGTGAAACCGTTGAACCTTCCAATTCCACAGAATCAAAAATAGCAATGGGATTCATAAGTCCAGTTCTGGATGTATTCCACTCCATTTCACGTAAAGTGGTTTCTGCCATTTCATCTGCCCATTTGAAAGCAATGGAATCTTTTGGGAATTTTGCAGTTCTACCCAAGCTAATGCTCAAAGGAATATCATCCAAAGTCAATACAAGTCCATCTGAAGCAATGTCATTATCAGCAATGCGATTGCGGAAGTCTTCTACCGTTTCTGCAACCGTGTCACCAGTCACCACTTCATGTTCCACTACAGAAAAGCCCAATTCTCCAAGCCATTTCATATTTTCTGATTTGCTATTAGAAATTTCTTTTCCTTCTGCACTCACCAATGTAAATGCAAAGAATTGTGCACGTCTTTTGGCTGCAATTTCACTATTGAGTTGACGCACAGTTCCACTACACAAGTTACGTGGATTTTTGTATTGTTCTTCTGCTGGCAAACCTTCATTGATGCGTTCAAATTCTGAATAGGAAATGACACCTTCACCACGCAACACCAATTGCCCCATAAATGGAATTTGTAGTGGTAAATTTGCAAATACCTTTGCATTGTGGGTGACATCTTCTCCAATTTCACCATTGCCACGTGTGATGGCTTGCACCAATTTTCCTTCTGCGTATTGCAACACAATGGTCAGACCATCCAATTTCCAAGAAAGAATCCCTTTATTGCCACTTAAAAAACTTTGCAATTTACCCACTTCCTTGGTTTTGTCCAAAGAAAGAATTTGGCTTTCGTGACGCACTTTTTGCAAATTACTTAAAATGGTATACCCAACATTTTGCGTTGGACTATTCCCTAAAATCACACCAGATTTCTCTTCTAATGCAACCAACTCATCATACAATGCATCGTATTCCAAATTGGTCATCAATTCTGTATCCTCTTGGTAATATGCTGCTGATGCTTGGTTTAATGTTACAATCAATTCTTTCATACGTGTCATCATGAAAAAACACTCCAATTCTATTTCAAATTTATTTTTTATATACAAACGGGCGACTACTAGTCGCCCCTACTGTTTGATGATTATATGCGTATTTACATTATTCGCTGACTTTAATCAATTTGGAAAGTCCAGCCATAAATTTTTTGGTTCCTTTTTCGCCAAAGGATACTTCCACTTCGAAATCTGCGCCACCATTTGCAATGGATTTGACGGTACCAATTCCATATTTTGGAGCTCTTACTTTATCGCCAACTGCATATGATAAAGTTACATCTTTTGGTATTGGCATATCTCTATCGCCTGCTACTTGTCTGGAAAAGGCTTGTTTTCCCATAGCTCCAACCTTTTGCTGTTGTGCAATGGATGTGATAGGGGACATCTTCATATTGTTACGCATAGCGTATTTCTTTGCCATGTCAGAAACTTGACGAACAGGAAAATCTACCAAATCTGCAGGGATTTCTTTCAAGAACCTTGAAGCCGGATTGTATTGTGTAATACCATGTTGCATACGTGTTTTTGCATGTGTTAAGAACAATTCTTCACGTGCTCTTGTGATCCCTACATAACACAAACGACGTTCTTCTTCCATTTCTTTCTCGCCACCATACATAACAGCTCTATAGCTTGGGAAAACACCTTCTTCCATACCAATCATAAACACATATGGGAATTCCAAACCTTTTGCACTATGCAAAGTCATCAAAACAACTGCTTCTTCCCCTTCTTGGTAATTGTCAATATCTGCAACAAGTGCCACTTCTTCTAGGAAACCAGCTAAACTACTGTCTTCATTGCTTTTATCGTATTCTACTGCTTTATTGATGAATTCATCTATATTTTCCAAACGAGACAATGCATCTTCTGTGCCTTCGTTCATCAAATCTTGCCAATAACCAGAACGTTTTACAACCACATCAATCAATTCCCCAGCAGAAAGTGTTTTTGCATCTTCTTGCAAGGAAACAAATAATTGGTAGAAATCTCTAAATTTGGACGCTCTTGTTTTCAATTCCACAATTTCATCCAAACGAGACAATGCACCAAATAAAGAAAGATCGTGTGCTGCTGCAAAGGTAACAACCTTATCAATGGATGCTTCACCAATACCTCTTTTTGGAACATTGATGATTCTACGCAAAGCAATGGTATCAGCAGGATTTGCCAAAACCTTCAAATAAGACAAAATGTCTCTAATTTCTTTACGTTCATAGAACCGAGTACCACCAAACAAACGATATGGGATACCTTTACGCACCAATTGATCTTCCACTGTACGTGATTGTGCATTGGTTCGATACAAAACAGCCATATTGCTATAGCCAATTCCGTTATCAGCCAATTCTTGCATACGTTCTGAAATAAAACGTGTTTCATCATATTCATTATCGCTTTTGTAAATATGAAGGATATTACCACTATCGTTTTCTGTCCAAAGGGTTTTATCTTTACGAATTTGGTTGTTGTGGATAACAGAATTTGCTGCTTCCAAAATTTTCTTTGTAGAACGATAGTTTTGCTCCAATTTGATGACAACAGTATTGGGGAAGTCTTTTTCAAAATCCAAAATATTGCGAATATTTGCACCCCTCCAACCATAGATACTTTGGTCATCATCACCTACAACGCAAAGGTTTTTATTTTTTTCTGCCAACATATGCACCAATTCATATTGAGATGTATTGGTATCTTGGTATTCATCCACCATGATATATTGGAAACGATCTTGATATTTTGCCAAAACTTCTGGATGTGTGCGGAACAACAAAACTGTTTTGTAAATCAAATCATCAAAATCAAGAGCATTGTTTTCTTTGAGTTTTTGTTGATAAATATGGTACACCTTAGAAATACGCATCCCTTTGAGATCTGCTCTATCTACAGTTCTTGCATATTCTTCCCAAGGAATCATTTCTTCTTTCAATTTGCTGATTTGCGCAATTGCAGACTTCACAGGAAATGTTTTGTCTGTAATGCTATAGCTCAATTGTTTGAATACATCTTTCATCAATTTTTCTTGATCATCTGCATCAAAAATAGAAAATTGATTGTCATAATCTAAATGACCAATTTCTCTACGCAAAATACGTACACACGTAGAATGGAAGGTGCTGATCCAAATGTCACGTACACCATCACCAACCAATTTCTCAACACGGTCTCGCATTTCTTTTGCTGCTTTGTTGGTGAAGGTAATCGCCAAAATATTCCAAGGCTTAACTCCCGTTTCCAACATATGAGCAATTCTAACAGTCAATGCACCTGTTTTTCCACTTCCAGCACCTGCCAAAACCAAAACGGGTCCATCTTGTTGTAAAACTGCTTTTTGTTGCATTTCATTTAATTGTGCAAAACCGATCATTGCAATTCCCCTATCCTTTTTATCCATGTAACACCAATACCAAAAGGCGATAAAAAGACTGACCACTTGGATCAGCCCCATATCCCTTGTTTTCAACTTACGATAGTTCTTCTTTTTCTCTATCTTCTATTTCTTTCAAACGATCTATAGCCAGTTTATAACCATCTACACCATAGTGCAAACAACGATTGACACGACTTATGGTTGCTGTAGATGCACCTGTTTTTTCAGCAATTTCCACATAGGTACATTTGCGATTGAGCATTGCAGCAACTTCCATTCTTTGTGCAATTGCCTGCAATTCATTGACAGTACACAAATCTTCAAACAATTGGTAGCATTCTTCTAGCGTTTCCATTGCCAAGATGCTTCGAAATAATTTATCTGTCAAGTCCGTTCTAATTTTTTTATTCACAGAAAACACCTCTTTACTTCAAACTCTTATATTTTGGTATATTCATCGAAAATCCATTTACTAGACTTCCTTTTTTACTATTGTACCATGTTAAAGTGCTAAAGTAAAGACTTTTACCAATAACTTAACAAAAATCATTTGCATTTTCTGCGTTTTAGGCTTGCCAACAGAAGTTCTGGATTGGTATTCAAAACCAATTCTTCTGGGAAACCAATGGATTTCATCATAGTTTCTACATAAGAAACATTTCCGATGCTGGTATAAAAATGAGCATCACTACCCACAACAACAGGAATACCATCTTCCATTGCCATTTTCATAATTTCCAATATAATGGCATCTCCACCTTGACGAAAACCACCTGGCACCAAAGATGCATTGTTGAACTCCAAAAGGGTTCCTGTTTCCTTTGCAACACGAAAAACTTCTTTGTAATCCACATCATATCTAGGGTCACCTGGATGCCCAATAATGTCCACAAGCGGGTTTTCCATTGCTTTCAAATAAGCACTGGTGTTTTCTGCTCTGGTTGCTGGTGGAAATGTTGGAATATGCAAACTTGCCAAAGCGATATCCATTTTTTCTAAAAATTCCACAGGCAAATCAATTTCACCAGATGGATTGATGATGTTCAATTCCACACCCTTAAGCAAACGCACACCATGTAGTGTTTCTGGTAAAATACCTAAATTTGCAAAGTAGGTTGCACTGGTTGTGTTCCGCAAAGCTGGCGCATGATCTGTCATTGCCATCATTTCTAAGCCAATTTCTGCTGCATATCTCAAATTTTCATCCAATGTACTATACGCATGTCCACTTGCTACCGTATGTGTATGGATATCTGCTAGTATTTTCATAAGATTACCTCAATTTATCAATAACATATCTTTACATATCTATCATACCATACTTTCACCACTTTTGGAGATTTTTCTTGCTATTTTACGAAATAATTAGGATTTTCCAAGAAAGAACTGAAATATTCCATTTATTTTATAGCACCCATTTGCACCTCTTTCATAGTATATAAAGAACCATATTTTATTTATAAAGGAGGCAATCTTTATGGGAGCTTTTGAATTTGATGTCAGAAATGACCTTTGTGCAAGAAACTGCTGTTGTTCCAATGAAGAAACAAACAATGGTAGTGGCGAAGTATGTATCATTGCCCAAAAGATTTTTGATCAATGTCGTATCCAAAAATGTTTGACCAGTGATATTTTGGGGCCTGCAAGGGCTGCAAGCAATGCACTACCCAATTGTAACGAAATGCTTTGTGAAGGTGATATCATTGTACCACCTTGTAATGCATCTGATGTGACCATGAAACACTTGAAACTCAGCAGAATTGAAATTTTGCGTAAAACAGAAAACACATTGCAAGATGGCTGTTGGGATGTGGAATTGAAATATGTTTTTGATTACACCCTTGAATTTAGACGTGCTGATGGCTGTATCATCGGCTGTATCGATGCTACCAATGCCTATATTCTTCGTGTTACCTTGTTTGGTGATACAGAATCCAATGTGACAACAACAAATGACCTGTATCCACTTGGTGGCAATACCAGTGGTGGCCCTTATGTCATCGCAGAAGGCAAAGCCATTGCATTGGGTGCAGATTTGAAATACCCTTGTGCAAGTTATGGTTGTGGCTGCAATTCTTGTTGTTGTGGCACAAACGCTGGCGATGTGACAATGGGTGCACCTGTTGCTGTCAATGTAACCATTGGCTTGTTTACCATCGTGAAAATGTTTAGAACCGTCAATATGATTGTAGAATCTCTTGGTAGATGTGTTCCAGAAACATGTACCTCCATTGGAAACGCTTGTGATCCTTGTGCAAACTTCGATTCATTGGCATTTCCATTGGATGCATTTTCTCCTGTTACAGAACCACGTTCCTGTTGTGGATATGGCACAACATATGGTTCTCCAAATTGTCAAGTAACATCTCATCATGACTGTGGTTGTAGTCACGATCATAGTTGTGGATGTAGTTGCAATTGCAATTGTGGCTGCAATGACTGTGGTTGCAACTGATTTTTGGGGCATAGTGAAAGCTGTGTCCTTACATAATTAAGACAATCTGCCAATATCTTCCATTGTAATCCCTTTGTGCAAACCTATATTGATGCCATTTGCAATGATATAAGACAAACGCTCAATGACAGAATCCACTTCCTTTGGTGTCACAAACATATTTTCTGTGTATGGATCCAACAATTCAGAAATCATTTGATAACGCTCCACTTCTTCTAAATTGATTAATGTTTGGTAGAATTCAGACCCTTCATCTGTTTGCGCAATCATTTCTTCTAATATTTTGCTCATGGTATCATTGACCAGTGTAGCGGCATCTACAACTGTTGGTACACCAATGGCAATGACAGGTACACCAAGACTTTCTTCGTTGAGTACCATTCTAGGATTGCCAACACCTGCTCCTGGTGCAACACCGGTATCTGACATTTGAATGGTTGCATTGATTCTACTGGCACGTCTGGCAGCCAAAGCATCCACTGCAATGACAAATGATGGGTGTATGCGTTCCACCAATCCTTTGATGATTTCACCTGATTCAATCCCTGTGATGCCCATAACTCCAGTGCTCATTGCTGCAACAGAACAAAGCTTTCCTTCTACTTCTTCTGGCAAACAACCTTCCAAATGACGTGTTACAAACACTTTAGAAATCACCTGTGGTCCAAGTGCATCTGGTGTAATGTTCCAATTGCCCAGACCAACCACAAGCACTTTGTCATTTTCTTTGACTTTGGATAGGGCTTGCAATTCAGATGCCAAAATTCCAATCATTTTTTCTTGATGTTCCAAATCATTGTCTTTCAAAAATGGGGATTCTATGGTAATATAAGTTCCAATGGGTTTTCCTACTGCAATGCTACCCGTTTTATTTTCTACTCGTACATGGGTTAGTAAAAAATCAGAACCTTCTTTTTCTGTAATGGTGATGCCTTCTAGGTGCGAATTTTCGTCAATGGATTCATTTGCAATTTCAGCAGCTTCAATTGCAAGATCGGATTTTATGATTGATTTTTGAATATTTTTTGTATTTTTCATGGTTTTTTACCCTCCAAATGAGATTTCTTATATTTTTTCCATAGAATTCGAATATATTCATTGACTTATTCCCTTTCATCATGTAAAATATATTTTGTTGAATTAACCACGGAGTTCTTTTGTGAAAGCACTCTCACTCAAACAGCTTCATACGTTTGGAAAAGTGGTTGATATGTAGTAGAAAAAGCGATATTCAAGAAATATCGAAAATCACTGAAACTGTAGAACCTTTAGGAGGACAAAAAAATGGCAAATATCAAATCTGCTAAGAAAAGAATTAAAGTAATCAACAAAAAAACATTGAGAAACAAAATGATCAAATCTGCTGTAAAAACTTCCATCAAAAAAGTTATCGTTGCTGTAAATGCTGGTGACAAAGAAGTTGCTGCTGTAGCTTTGAAAAATGCAATCTCTGCTATCGATAGAGCATACATGAAAGGCATTTACCACAAAAACGCTGTAGCTAGAAAAAAATCTACATTGACAAGATTGGTAAACAGCTTGTAATTGAAACATCAAAGGATACTCTATTGGAGTGTCCTTTTTTTCTATTTCAATCATTTCAAAAGGAGGAACTATTATGAACGATAGAGTTGATCAAGTTTTAGTGAATCATGACAAAGGATATAACTGTGCCCAAGCAGTTGCCTGTGCTTATGCAGATTTGTACCATGTTGGCGAAGCAGAAGCCTTTCGTGCTATGGAAGCTTTTGGTCGTGGAATGGGTGCTATGACCACTTGTGGTGCTGTTTCTGCCATGACGTATTTGGTAGGTTTGAAATTATCTGATGTGAATTTGGACAAGCCAAAAAGCAAAGCTGTCTGTTATAAAATTGCCACCAATATGCTAAATGCATTCAAAGAAAAAAATCAGTCTACTGAATGTCGTGAACTCAAAGGCGTTGGCACTGGTATTATGTTGCGTACTTGTGATGGTTGCATGGAAGATGCTGCACGCATTGTGGAAGAATATTTATTAAATGATTGATGTACGAAAAAAAGGTGGTAGATGCCACCTTTTTCTTTGCAAAAAATATCTTGAATATATATCAAATACTCATTCTTTATTTGGATTTTTAGGAAACCAACCCTTTGCAACACGCTCTTCTTGTTCTTTTAACTCTTTGATGCTCCAAAAACAAGTAAATCCCAAAACCCCTAAAATTGTACTTATGGAAATAGATGTAACAAACCATGAACCGATGATGAACACCACTCCTACTATCAAAAAAACTGGCCAAGCTTTCTTACCGATATAATATTCTGTTTTGATGACAATTGGATGAAACATTCCAATGATCAAAAATGTAGCAAGCCCCACAATACACCCCAAATAGTTCAAATCTACACCCCTATTCCATAATTACACTGCTTCTATCTCTTCCAGTTCAGCTGCTTTTTCTTCAAAATACTGGCATATGGCATTGTAATACAATTCAGCTGCTTTTTGGCAACCTTCTGTACTCATCCAATTTTCCACATCATTTGGACAAGTAACATACCCTTGTTCAATCAAAATAGATGGGAATTGTTCACTTTTCAAAACCCCAAGTGTTTCACCTGTAAAATCATATAAATCTTCTTCTGCTTCTGTCAAGGTATATTTTGTACTGGTACCATCGCTGTTTTCTTCGTAATGCACATAAAAAATGCCACTTTCTTTTCTAGGTGTATGTCCAGCTTCCAAAAAACCATCTACAATCATATTTGCAAAATAATAACTTTCTGACCACATAGGATTTTCTGGCAATTGTGGATACACCTCAAAGCCACTGATATCTGCACTCTGCTCATTTGCATTGCAGTGTATACTAATAAACAAATCTGCATTTGCAGCTTCTGCACGCTCTCTACGTTCTGTGATGCTTACATATGTATCGTATGTATGGGTCAAAACCACCGCAAAACGTTCATCTGCTTCCAAAAGTTCACGCAAGTTTTCTGTTGTTTCTTCTGTAATCCATTCTTCATTGACAATTCCAACTGCTCCACCATCCACACGACTATGACCACTGTCCAACACAATGATAATGGGGTCTATTTCCACTTCTTCTTCAAATCCAAACATATGGAATATTGCCATATCTTCATCCAAAATCTGTGTTTTGATGCCCAATACAACACCCAACAAACAAATCAAACAACCAATAACCAATATTTTAAAATTACGTTTCATAATCATCCTCCAAATTCTTTCTATGAGCTAGTATACCAGCTTTTTTTGAATTTGGAAATGGAACCTTTTATTTCTTAGCAAAATTGTAATAATAGAACATAAAAATAAGGGTGGACACAAAATCCACCCCTAAAAATATTAAATTCTTATTCAGCGTCACATTTCAAAACTGCGTTCAACATAACACTAACAGCTTCTGTACATGTTTCATCAGAAGTATGTTCTGGTTCACAGTGGGACAAACCTTTTTCAGAGGAAGCAAAGATCATTGTTGTTGGCAACATATATGCAGCGAATTGTGCATCATGACCAGCACCACTGTTGATGTATTGGTGTTTGCAACCCAATTCTTCAGCAGCTTCTTTTACATATCCAACCAAAGTTTTGTCGAAGTAAACTGTGTCTCTGTTCCATTGTGGAGCAATTTCACAACGACATTTAGCCCATTCTTGATCAGCTAAGCTATTTACAATTTTGAGTACTTCTGCCAAAAGTTCTGGATCTTCGTGACGTACGTCCAAAGAGAAATCTACATAATCAGGGATTACTGTATGTACACATGGATGAATGGAAACTTCACCAGTTGTGTAAACCAATTCAGGTCTATCCAATTTGTCGATTTCATCATGCAAATAAATCAAAGCTTTGGATGCAGCATAAAGAGCATCTTGACGATAAGCCATTGGGAATGTACCAGCATGAGCAGCTTGACCATAGAATCTTACACGAACATTGAACATACCAAGTACACAGGAAACTACACCAACATCCAATCCAGCTTCTTCCAAGATAGGACCTTGTTCAATATGAATTTCAAACATAGCTTTGTATTGATCAGGGTTGATTCTGTTTTCTCTAGCACCTTTGTAGCCACTAGCTTCCAAAGCTTCTGCAAAAGTAGTTGTTTTGTCCAAAACGCTTTTGGATGCCAACATATCTTCTTCTTTAAAGTTTTTGCCAATTGCTTCTGGCAAATATGGATTACAGATAGCACCAGAACCCAACAAAGCAGGAGGATACAAGGAACCTTCTTCATTTGTCCAGATCATAGCTGTCAAAGGATGTTTGTGAGGGATACCATCAGCAACAACTGCTTCCAAAACTTCCATAGCCCCAATAACACCCAAGATACCATCGTAGTTACCACCGTTTTTAACGGAGTCACAGTGAGATGCCATTACAATGCGTTTTGCATCTGGATCAGAACCAGGAATGGTTGCATACATACATGCAAAGTCATCAGTTTCAATTGTAGCACCAATTGATTCCATTCTTTTTTGGAAGTATGCTCTTGCTTGTTGTGCTTCTGGAGACAAAGAGTATCTTGTGATACCGCCATGACCTGCATCGCCAAAGGTTGCAAAGGTATGGATTTTTTCACTCATTCTTGCCAAATCTGCTTTATACATATTATTCGCTCCTTTATTATATTGAAAATTATTTGTATTTTAGCAAAAAGATAGTATCCTTCGCCATCGCCTAGGTGGAGATTTATGCGAAAAGATACTATCTTCTCCTAGTTCTATTTCATTTTAACTTTTCAAACTGAAACCTTTACAGATTTGTAAATTCAATTAGCCAGTAATTTCGTTGTATTCTGCTTCTTCCACGAAACCGTAACCAGTTCTGCCGATTTCTTTTTTCATCAAAGCGATGTATACGAAGTAACCAAGTGCGAAGGAAACGATGTAACCATTAGCAGCAAGCCATTGGATAAAGTTTGGAGAAGCACTTACTGCTGGGTTGTAAAGGAACATTGTGTTACCCAACAAAGGAATGATGAAGGAAACAACCCAAGCGATGAACGCATTTTTGTTCCAACCATTGTCATACCAATATCTACCGCCAGCACCTTCGTACAAGCCAGCAACGTCGATACGTTGTTTTTTCACTACCAAGTAGTCAGCTACCAAGATAGCAGCGATTGGAGCCAAGATTGTTCCATAGTTGTTCAACCATGTGAAGATGTAAGCTGCGCCTGAACCATAGATCCACCAAGGTTGTGTTACGAATGTAGCTACCAAACAAGTGATAACAACGCCTTTTTTGTAGGAAATTTTGGATGGAGCAATATTGGAGAAACCATTTGCAGGAGCAACAACGTTAGCAGCAACACAAGTTGTTACAGTAGCCATGATAACACCGATGGAAGCGATAACTACCAAAAGTTTGTTGTCTACATAGTAGAATACACCAGTAGGGTCGAACATTGTTTCGCCATAAGCGAATTTAGATGTTTGTGCAAATACAGCACCAACGAAAGCACAAAGTGCCATTGGAGCAGGCATACCAAGCATTTGACCCATGAATTGGTCTTTTTGGCTTTTTGCATATCTGGAGAAGTCAGGAATGGACAATGCCATTGTAGCCCAGAATGCGATATTACCTGTCAAACCAGCCAAGTAGAGGTATGTGAAACCACCACCAGCTGCAAGAAGAGCTTCGTCATTGCCAGCAGACAATACAGTACCAAGAGATTGACCGCAAGAAGCAAGTGTAGAAAGACACCATGCGAACAAAGCAACCATAACGATAACAAGGATAGGACCACCAATGTTTTGTACCCATTTGATTTGATCCATACCTTTGTAAGCTACAAAGAAGATGAAGATCATAAAGATGAAGAAACCAATCAATTGACCAACAACTACGCTATCATTACCAGGCAAAGCCATTGTATAGTTTTGGTCAGCAAACATAGAAATTGCCACACCGAGCAAAGCAGCTACAGCGCCACCACCTACCCAGCTTTGTACAGCTGTCCAACCACAAGCTACGATGGAACGGGATAAGGTAGGAATTTGAGAACCTTTTGGTCCGAATGTCAAACGACCAAAGATTGGGAATGGAATACCATATTGTGTACCAATTTTGGAATTCAATTGAATTGGAATCAAAACAATCAAGTTACCCAAGATTACGTTGATGATTGCAAGCAATGGAGAAATCCCCAAGGATACCAATGCAGATGCAAGGGACAAGGATGGAATACAGATGGACATCCCAATCCAAAGGTTACAGATAGATGTTGTGTTCCAGTTTCTTTGTTCTACTGAGGTTGGTGCCAAATCTTCGTTGTAATAAGCTGAAGATTTCAACGCTTCTGTTGCTTGAGGAGTCAACTCAAACAAACCATTACGTTCTTGTTGCGTAACTTTACTCATAAAAAACCCTCCTAACAATTTGTGAATAGTAACAAGTAACATATATGTATTATTGCATTGTTGCCTTCATTACTGGAGTTGTATCCCCCTTAGAATACAACTCCATTTGTTTCAAAGTGATTTATTTCAAATAAAACTTACATTAAAAAACTTATTTCAAAGATCTCTTTACAAATTTACCCCAACCACGTTCGCCAAGGAATTCGCCATTGTCAAATACCAAACGTCCTTTGGAATATGTTTGCACTGGATAGCCTTTGAGTTCAGCACCTTCCCAAATTGTATGGTCACAATCAGAATGCATGTTGTCAACGCTAATTGTAAATTCTTTGTCTTTATCGTAGATAACGATGTCAGCATCTTTACCAACGGAAAGACTACCTTTGTCTTTACAACCAAAGAGACGAGCTGGATTTTCAGAACAAAGTTCAACTGCTTTTTGGAAGCTGATTTTGCCTTTGTTTGCCATGGAAAGCATGTAAGGATACATGTTTTCTACACCAGCACAACCATTAGGGATTTTTCTGAAGTCATCTTTTCCCCAGTCTTTTTCATAAGATTGGAAAGGACAGTGATCAGTAGCAACTGTATCGATATCGCCACGAATGATAGCATCCCAGATAGCATCTTGGCTTTCTTGACCCTTCATTGGAGGAGAACAAACAAAGTTTCTACCATCTTCACGTTTGTAAACTTCATTTGTGAAGTGCAAATATTGTGGACAAGTTTCAGCATAGATTTCATAGCCTTCATCTTTCGCTTTTGTCACTGCTTCTACCCCACCTTTATTAGCAAGGTGAACAATGTACAAAGGAGCATTGAGTTCTTTCGCCCAAGAAATAGCTCTTTCATCAGCTTCTTTTTCAACAAATTCTGGTCTACTCATGTAGTGATACCAAGCACTTGTTTTGCCTTCGGAAATATATTTTTCAACCAACATATTTACCATTTCGTTGTTTTCAGCATGAACACTGATTCTAGCACCAATTTCTTTGGATTTTTGCAACACTTTATAGAAAACGCCATCGGAAACACCGAAATCATAAACCATAAACACTTTGAAAGTAGGAACACCAAATTCTACTGCTTCTTCCATAGAATCCAACAAATCGCCACTTACGTCTTTTACACCAACATGGAAAGCATAGTCAACTGCTGCATCAGGAGCACAAAGTGCATCTCTACGTTTGACAGCGTCTACCATCTTTTCATCAAAATCTTGCAAGATGAAGTCGAATACTGTTGTTGTACCACCACAAGCTGCAGCTCTTGTACCTGCGAAATAATCGTCAGAAGAGATTGTTCCACCAAAAGGCATTGCCAAGTGAGTATGTACATCCAAAGCACCAGGCAAAACCAATTTGCCAGCTGCATCTACTACATCATATCCTTCCAAGGATAAATCTTTACCAATTGCAACAATTTTGCCATCAGCAACTGCTACATCAGCTTGATACATTTCTGTTGCGGAAACAATTGTTCCATTTTTAATCACAAATTGCATACTAAACCCTCCCATTCGTTGTTATAAACTGTATTTGAGGCGAGAAAAAATTCTCGTATATTTGAGTTATTTTAAAAATAACATTCAAACCATGTATCATATGTTTCTTGGATCTTTTAAAATGTTTCGTTCTTGTTTAACGCTCATACAAAGACATTTGTCTTTGCTCATTGATATTATTTTAATACAAATCATCACAAAAGTAAATCCTTTGACATTATTTTGACAAATATTGTAATGCTATACAAAAGAATGTTTGTATTTTTATACAACATGTATATTGCATTCAATACACTATCCATATCAATTGCAAAATGTACTAAAAAAGTCATATATTCATTTCTATAATTTACACTTACATATGTAACCAAACAAAAATATATACTTCTGAAATCTTGAGAGTTTATAAAAAAGAAACTAAATGTTACATAAAAAAATTATGATATTCTTCCAAGTAATTGAAAAAAAGCACCATACAACCTTACTTTCAACGGATAAATAAATCGTTTTTTATTTATTTTTTATAGTTATTTCTTTAATTTACATAAATTCTATGCAAATTCACTACCACTACTATAGTTATACAACATCCACCTAGTGGAGAGTCAAGAATTTCTTAAGAAATATATCATAATTTTAACTGTTTCATATGCAAAAACTTTACATGTACTTAAAGTTTTTTCTATCTTTTGTGCTACTTACATATGAAAATTTTAAAATATTAACTTTTTTTAACTATTATTTTCTTATTTTAGAAAAAAACAAATGTATTTCTGCAAAACGTTATTTTTTTGTTGTTATATCGTTTTTTGATTAATTTTGATAAAAAAATTGTAATCTTACTTTGAATGTGCTATACTATTTTTGTTCGCATTTTGGTAATAAAATCCATTAAGGAGGTATTGATATGTCCACTGAAATAAAATATTCTATACGTGAAGTAGCGGAAATATGCAGTATCCCTAGCAAAACCCTTCGTTATTATGATGAAATTCAATTGGTTGTACCTGAATTCCGTGATGATGTTAACAGATATCGTTATTACAGCAAACAACAAATGGTTACCCTTTGCATTGTACGTAAATTACGTTCTTTGGGTTTTGGTTTGAAGGAAATTCATAACATTTTGGATGGAAACAATGCTGAAAAATTGGAACTTGGTTTCGAAACCAAACTCAATGAAGTGCAAAATGAAATCCATGAATTGCAAAAAAAATATGCAGATATCCGTTCTTTTTTAGATCGTTTGAAAATGGGTGTAGATATATTAAATGTCAAAGACTTGATCAATACAGATCCCATTTCCATTGTAGAAATCCCTACTTCTACCCTGGTGTACACCAGAAAAACTATGAAAAATTATGCCAATGCGGAAGTTTCTTTAAAACGTTGGGTTGAAATTCTGGATTTGTGTGACTCTTTGGAATACAAAAGCAAAGGGAACATTATTGTAACTTATTACTCCAACCCATTGGAACAATTTTTATATTCTGACACAGATATTGAATTTGCAACACCAATTACAACAGATTCTGACAATGAAAACTGTCGTACTTATGGTGGATTTACAGCCGCAACTGCAATTCACATTGGTGACTATGCAGATATTATGCAAACTCATATACGTCTCATCCAATGGATCAATCAAAATCAATATAAAGTATGTGGTCCTATTTCAGAAGAATTTATCATTTCACCTTTGGATGTGACCAACACAGAAGAACATGTCACCAAAGTTATTGTACCAGTTGTGAAAACCAAATAATTTGAATTTAAATTCATTTACATACACAAAACCGCTATAAGGATTATCCCTACAGCGGTTTCTTTTTCCATAACATTTATGCTTGATATCTTAAAATTTCAGATACTTCTTTTCTTCTTGGAGAATTTGGAATCACTTCTGGATATCCACAAGCAACCATTGCAATGATGGTTTCATTTTCAGGTAAATCCAACCATAAGGATACGCCTTCTTCATCAAAAGTCCCCATGATAACAGTTCCAAGACCCATTTCATTTGCAGCCAAGCACAAAGTTTGACAAGCGGTTCCTGCATCGAACATTTCCCATGCATCGCCTTTGTCTGTACAAGTATAGCCATCACGTTCATATCCAGAACGTTTTTTTACATTGGACACAACAAATACCAAAGGTGCATTATCTACAATATGAATATTCTCTGGTGCCATCCAATTTTTTGCCAATTTTTTTAAATTTTCTTCTTGATCTACAACAGTATAGCGCACTGCTTTGCAATTGTTCCAAGAAGGTGCCCATTTTGCCAATTCCACCATTTGTTCCACCACTTCACGTTCCACTTTTTTGTCTAAAAACTTACGAACACTGCGTCTGGTTTTGATACAAGTAATGGTATCCATAGACAATTAATATGTTTCGTAAATGAATTGCACTACTGTGGAAAGTGGAGGTTCAGGCAATACATCGATAGAGCTTGGGAATGGTGGGTTTTCAGGCACTTCGATAATTTTGAAGGAACGCACTTCAATAAGAGCACGTTTGCCATCAGATTCCAATACACGTGCTACAAATTCCATGTAATCACCAGCGAAACATGGTTCATACAAACGCACTTTTTTCACTTCTACACAGTGACCTGTATTTTGGAAAGTTTTTGCCATCATACGGTTAGCTGTATCGTTTGCAAGTGTGATACTTCTAGCACCATTGACAACGCCACCGCCATAGAATACGTCACGATCAGACATTCTATAACGATATTTCACTGTATCTTTTTCTTCTGGAGCCAAGCCAAGTTGTTCAAAATCAGAAAGTTCTCTCCAAGGATCTTGTACAGCACCATCAGGTTGTTCGCCACGTTGCAAGTGTTTTTTGACAACCAAACGTACATTACCTTCAGAACAAAGAACAGGTTCGTCAAACCAAACCATATCGCCAGGTTTGCATTCTGTTTTACCTTCACGAAAAGCAGGTGTAGCCAATTTGAATACTTCTACTCTACAATCTCTGGAAGAGTTACCAACGTTTGTCAAAGTAGCTTTGAAATCTACCATATCGCCTACAAATACATCTTTGTGGCATTTTACATTTTCATAGCCCAAGCAAAGAGATTCATCGCCATCTACCAAAATCATTTCTTCTGTTTCCACATCGCCAATGAAGTCAAATTGTCTACCAACTGGAATCAAACCATCTTGATTTGCGCCATCGGATGTGGTCATATTGTAGCTTAAAACGGAAACTTTTCTCATTTTGTTTACCCCCTATATATTTAATGTATCGTAATGGGCATACACATAGGTACGCCCCTACAGTATTTTATTTATGAATCAAAGTGTTACATAACACCTTCAAGTTTGAGTTGTTCTACTTCGTCTTCGCTGATGCCAAAGATTTCTGCATTGTGTTGACCCAAAAGTGGTGATGCAAAGTCTACAGAACCTGGTGTTTCTGACATTTTCACAACACAACCTTGGAAATATTGATCGCCAGCAGTTGGATGTTCACAATGTACCATCATTTCACGTGCTTTGATATGAGGGTGTTCAATTGCTTCTTTCACATCCAAAACAGGACCACATGGAATGCCTGCTTCATCCATGATACCTTCAATTTCGCCTTTGGTATGTTCAGCACACCATTCACGAATCAAACCTTGCAAATCAGGGATGTAGTTGTTGCAACGCAAGTCATTGGACAAATATCTTGGGTCTTCAATGAGTTCTTCATGTCCAATTGCTCTACAGAATGTTTGGAACAAGCGATCGTTACCAACACCCAAAGCAACAAAACCATCTTGGCATTCAAATACATCAAATGGAGCAATAGATGGGTCTACATTGCCATTACGCTCTGGCACAAATCCGCCAATTGTATAGTTTACAAGTGCATTTTCCAACAAAGAGAAGATGGTATCGAACATAGCCACATCTACTTGTTGACCTTCACCTGTTACATCACGGTTGTGAAGTGCCATCAAAACACCCACTGCCAAGTAAATACCAGCAACGTGATCCGCTACAGAAGGACCTACTTTTACAGGGCTTGTTTCTTTGAAACCTGTCAAGTTGATCATACCACCCATTGCTTGTGCAACGATATCGTAGCATGGTCTATGGGTAATTGGGCCATATTGACCAAACCCAGAACCAGAAGCATAGATAATTTTTGGATTGATTTCTTTGATCACATCATAATCGATTTTGAGTTTTTTGGTAACACCACCACGGTAGTTTTCTACCAAAATATCAGCATCTTTTACCAATTCATAGAACATTTCCAAGCCTTTTTCAGACTTCAAATTGAGTGTTGCGCCTTTTTTATTACGGTTTACATAGTTGAAGAAACCACTTTCACCGCTACCTTCTTCAATTGGACCCCAAGTTCTACACTGTTCGCCACCAAGTGGTTCGATTTTCAATACATCTGCACCATAATCGCCCAAAATCATAGTACAAAATGGACCATTGAGTGCTGTTGTCAAGTCTACTACCTTCAAGCCTTCTAAAGGTTTTCTCATGTTAATTTCCTCCTAAAAGATGAAAGACCGTGGGACTCTGTCCCACCACCCTGCAAGGGGATAATCCCCTTGACCTTATTTTTTGAAAATTAAATATTTTATGACTTATAGCATATTCTTGCAAGCCGTTTATGTATAAAAATATATTTTGCAATGGGTCAAGGGACAAGTCCCTTGCGAGGTTTGGAGCAGAGCTCCAAGGTCTTAGGTTTTGGTTTTATTTGTTAGCGTTTTCTGCTTTGATTGCTTCAATCATCATAGGTACCACTTTGAACAAGTCCCCTGCAATACCATAGTCAGCACAGTCAAAGATAGGTGCTGTTTCATCTTTATTAACAGCAATGATCAATTCAGAATCTTGCATACCCGCTTTGTGTTGGATTGCTCCAGAAATACCCAAAGCCACATAGATTCTAGGATGTACGGTTTTACCTGTTTGCCCTACTTGATGGTCAGCTGGCAACCAACCAGAGTCGATAACCGCACGAGAACCACCAACAACAGCATTGCCAAAAGCGTCTGCCAATTGTTCAGCAAGCCCAATACCTTCTTCTACGTTTTTGCTGATACCACGACCAACAGAAACAACGATTTCAGCACCAATCAAATCCACCAATTTTTTGGTTTCTTTGACTACGTCTGTTACTTTTGTTTTCAAATCTTCTGGAGAAATGGAAACAGGATACATTTGAATTTCACAAGCATCTGCTTTTTCTTGGCTGTATTCGCCTTTTTTCATAACCCCTGGACGCACTGTAGACATACAAGGACGGAATCTAGGACAAATGATGGTTGCCATCAAGTGACCTCCAAAAGCTGGACGTGTCATTTTGAGGTTCATATCTTCCATTTTAAATGTAGTATTTGCAACATCCAATGTGGAGGATTCAGTCAAGAATTCTACATATTTATTCATATCAATATCAAGGTGTGTACAGTCAGCAGTCAAACCTGTACGCAAACGAGCTGCACAACGTGGACCCAAGTCACGACCGATGTTTGTAGCACCAATCAAAATGATTTCTGGTTTTTCTTCCATTGCCACGTCACACAATACTTTTGTATACGCATCTGTTGTATAAACTTCCAATGCAGGATCATCACAAACAATGACTTTATCTGCACCATAACCACCCAATTCTTTTGCAATGCCTTCTACATTATGTCCAAGCAAAATACCAATCAATTTGGAACCACGTTCATCAGCCAATTTACGACCTTCAGAAACCAATTCCAAGTCAGTATTCATCAATTTACCTTCACGTTGTTCGCAGAATACCCAAATATCTTGAAACGCACCAATATCTGAACTATTGAAACTCATGTTTTTCGCTCCCTTCTATTAAATAGCGTGACGATCGCTCAATCTCTTCACCAAATCCGCTACAGTGTCTTTGTCTGCACCTTCCAACATAATACCTGCACCTTTTTGTGGAGGTGTAAAGGATTTGAAGATGTTGGTTGGAGAACCTTTCAAACCAATGGTATCCAATTCAATAAGAGGTTCATCTTTGAGTGCTTCATAGTCCAAAAGTGTAAATGGTTTTGCATAGCAATCGTTGATGCCATTCAAAGTCATATAACGAGGAACGAGTTCTTTTTCTTTCACACAAGTCACCAAACAAGGTGTTTCTACTTCTACCATCATATATCCATCTTCCAACATACGTTTGACAACCACTTGGTTATCTACTTTTGTAATTGTGGAAGCATAAGTTACTTGAGGAATGTCCAATTTTTCAGCAATTTGAGGACCAACTTGCGCTGTATCGCCATCAATCGCTTGTCTACCACAGAAAATCATATCTTCAGCATTTAAACCAAGATTTGTGATTGCTGCTGCAATGATTTGAGATGTTGCGAAAGTATCGGAACCACCAAATTCACGAGCAGAAATCAAAACTGCATCATCAGCACCCATAGCCATTAACTCACGAAGCATTCCTTCTGCTGGAGGAGGTCCCATTGTGACTACAGTTACTTGACAACCTGTATTATCTTTCAAAATCAACGCTTGTTCCATTGCTGCCATATCGTCTGGATTGACAATCGCTGCCATAGAAGCACGGTTCAATGTACCGTCTGGGTTGACTGCAACTTTACCTGAAGTATCAGGAACTTGTTTTACACAAACATAAATTCTCATTTGATTACACTCTCCTTTTCTCAACCCATTACTGCACGTGCGATGACAACTTTATGAATTTCAGAGGTACCTTCATAGATTTCTGTAATCTTCGCATCTCTGTACATTCTTTCCAATGGATAGTCTTTCATATATCCATAACCACCGTGGATTTGCAATGCCAAATTGGTTACAAAACGAGCATTTTCTGCTGCAAACAATTTACACATTGCAGATTCTTTGGAGTATGGTTTGCCTGCATCTTCCAAAGCAGCAGCACGTTCCACCAAGCTTCTAGCTGCCATTGTTCTGGTTGCCATGTCTGCAATATACCATTGGATACCTTGCAAAGTTCCAATTGGTTTGCCAAATTGGATTCTTTCTTTGGAATATTTGATTGCCAAATCCAATGCACCTTCTGCGATACCAATTGCTTGTGCACCAACACCGATTCTAGCACCATCCAAAGCTTGCATTGCAATTTTGAAACCTTGACCTTCTTTACCAAGTAAGTTGCTTGCAGGAATTCTACAATCTTCAAAAATAAGTTCAGCTGTTTCAGAACCAGCAATACCCATTTTGGATTCGATTTTACCACCTGTGAAGCCAGGAGTACCTTTTTCTACAATCAAAGCAGACATACCCTTCAAGCCTTTTTTAGGATCTGTCAAAGCAAATACAACCAAGATTCCAGCTCTAGCACCACCTGTGATGAAACATTTTGTACCATTCAAAACGTATTCATTTGTTTCTTTGTCCAAAATTGCTGTTGTTTTGACAGCACCTGCATCAGAACCAGCATTGGGTTCTGTCAAAGCAAAAGCACCCAATTCACCACCAGAAGTTAATCTTGGAAGGAATTTTTCTTTTTGTTCTGGAGTACCATATTTATTGATATTTTGAGGTGCAATCAAGTGAATGGACAAAATAGATGCAGAAGTCATACATTTTTTACCAAATTCAGATACAGCGATTACTTTTTCCAAAGCGCCACCGCCTACACCACCGTATTCTCTAGGAACACCAATACCTGTAAAACCAACTTTTACCATTTTCTTGAAATTCTCTACTGGGAAGACGTGTTCACGATCCATTTCTTCTGCAGCTGGCTCCAATTCCGCTTCAGCAAACTGTGCCGCTACTTTTTTGAGCATTTCTTGTTCTTTGGTCAATGAAAAATCCATAATTCCCCATCCTTTCTCATCATGATTCCGTAGCAAACTACAACATCACCACCTATAAATATCCATTATATAGGCTGTATGATTTATTTATACCACTTACGCTTGGTGGAAGGTCAAGTGGTAATTTTCATAAAGAAATTTTTTGTGAAATGTTTTTCATGGAAAACTCTCCTGTAGTGGAACTTATCCTATTGATTTTGTTGTGATATTGTAGTAAGAGTAAAACCTCTTATTCTACAGTGATTTGTAGATAGAAATCTCTTTCTTTCTGGTTGCAATAAAAAACCACCTCACAATTTGTTAAGTGGTTTACTCATCATGATTTGGACATTCCAAACATATTTCTCTAAAATTCTCAACCAAAATCGCTTCCTTTGGTGCGGTTCTTTCTGGTGCAATCCTTTCTGCAACCATTTGAATGTCGAAGCAAATTATATCTTCAACTATCTTTTTTAACACCGGACACTCCATCCTCATAACTTCCTCACCTCGTTAATTAATCCTCTCTGTGATTGGGACAGTTCAAACATATTTCACGCCAATCCTCAACTTTAAACCGATCTGGTAGAGATGTTTCTTTTATCATTCCATCAGCAATATCTATATTTTCTAAACATTCTATCTCTTTTATTTTTTGATTTTGAACCAATGGACATTTAATCATAACTCTCCTGTCTTTCTAAATACCATCTACATTTTTCGCAAATAAACTGTGCTTCATTGAAATCAAATGGCTCGTCATAAAACAATTCCATATCCATACTGTCATCTCTAACTTCTTGTACTTCAATACATCCTCCAACATATATTTCTTTTTTCAGTAGTGGACAGTACTTTTTTGCATCCCAATCTCTCATAGAAAACTCCTCTATTTAGCCAAAACTATGATTCCCTCTTTATTTTCAAGTATATATCTTTTTTGATATAAGTTCAAGAATTCCTACATACTTTTATAATACTTCTTTCATTTTGCTTTATTTTCTCTTATTTTGTTAAATTGCACAACTAATCTCAATTTTTTCAAAAAAAATCTAATAAATTCACACTTTACAACCATTTGTCCATAGTGTATAGTATATCTAACAACTAAATAACGAATTTATCCAGAGTGGTGGAGGGACTGGCCCGATGAAGCCCGGCAACAGCATTTTTGCAATGTGCCAATTCCAGCAGACAATATGTCTGAAAGATAAAGTCAACCTTACTACTTTTTGAGTACATAGACCGCCTTTATCTAGGTGGTTTTTTTTCGTTATTGATTGG
Source organism: Chakrabartyella piscis (assembly GCA_030067835.1). Lineage (GTDB taxonomy): Bacteria > Bacillota > Clostridia > Lachnospirales > Anaerotignaceae > Chakrabartyella > Chakrabartyella piscis. Next base: position 1,595,707 of record CP092441.1, on the reverse strand, counting down.
TAACTACAAACATTTAATTTTAAGGAGGAACAATTATGGATTTGAAACAAGCTCATTACGAAACCCAATGTGTACAAGGTGGCTATGCACCAGAAAATGGTGAACCTCGTGTTATGCCAATCGTGCAATCCACTACATATAAATACGACAAAACAGATGATGTTTGTAAATTGTTTGACTTGGAAGCAGATGGTCACATGTATTCTCGTATCAGCAATCCAACTTTAGCAGTTTTGGAAGAAAAAATTGCACTTCTTGAAGGTGGCGTTGGTGCAATGATGACTTCCTCTGGTCAAGCAGCAAATATGCTTGCAATTCTCAATATTTGTAAAGCAGGTCAACATGTTTTGGCTATGAGCAACCTTTATGGTGGTACTCATAACTTATTTGGACCTACATTCAAAAACTTTGGCATCGATGTGACTTTCGTTGATCCATCTTTGTCTTTGGAAGAACTCAAAGGATATATTCAAGAAAATACAAGAGCTGTCTTTGGTGAAACCATTGGTAACCCTGGTGTAGATGTTTTGGACTTTGAAAAAGCTGCTACTCTTGCTCATGATGCTGGCATTCCTTTGATTGTAGATAGCACATTTGCAACTCCTGTTTTGTGCAGACCTTTTGAACATGGTGCAGATATTGTAACCCACTCCACAACAAAGTACTTTGATGGACATGCAACCAGTGTTGGTGGTGTTATTGTAGATAGTGGTAAATTCGATTGGAACAACGGTAAATTCCCTGAACTCACACAACCAGATGAAACCTATCACGGTGTCATTTATACAGAAAAATTTGGTGCTGCTGCTTATATCACAAAAGTAAGAGTAACCCTTTTGCGTGACTTGGGCTCCACAATGGCTCCATTCAATGCATTCCTTACAAATCTTGGTTTGGAAACATTGGCTTTGCGTATGAAAAAACACAGTGAAAATTCTTTGGCTTTGGCTGAATATTTAGAAAATCACCCAAAAGTATCTTGGGTAAAATATCCTCTTTTGAAATCCAGTAAAACATATGATTTGGCTCAAAAATATCTTCCTGAAGGTGGAAGCGGTATCATTGCTTTTGGTGTCAAAGGTGGTGCTAGTGCTGGCAAAACATTCATTGATAGTGTAGATTTGGCATCCCTTGTAATTCATGTTGGCGACCTTCGTACACACGTTTTGCATCCAGCTACTTCTACTCATAGACAATTGAGCGAAGAACAACAAATTACTTGTGGTGTATCCCCTGATCTCATCCGTTTGTCTGTTGGTATTGAAAACTTTGAAGATATCAAAGCAGATTTGGAACAAGCATTGGCAAACGTATAAAATCAAACGGGCAACCACTGGTAGCCCCTACAAAAGATTTTGGGATATATAAACCAAATTAAATGAGAAAGGAAACATAAATTATGCCAGTTATTATACCAGAAGGATTACCAGCAACCGAGATATTAGCAAGTGAAAATGTCTTTGTGATGCATGAAACACGAGCAAAATCTCAAGATATTCGACCTTTGCGTCTTGGTATCGTCAATTTAATGCCTACAAAAATTGTAACAGAAACACAACTTTTGCGATTGATTGGGAATACTTCTTTGCAAGTTGAAGTGGATTTGATTCATATGGATAGCCATGTCAGCAAAAATACTTCTTTGGAACATATGAAAGCCTTTTATAAAACCTTTGATGAAATCAAAAACAACCATTATGATGGTATGATTGTAACAGGTGCTCCTGTGGAAACTATGGATTTTGAAGAAGTAAATTATTGGGAAGAATTGACTCCTCTACTTGACTTCTGTAAAACCAATGTTTTCTCCACAATGTTTATTTGTTGGGGTGCACAAGCAGCTTTGTATCACTATTATGGTGTTCCAAAAGTGGTTTTGGATCAAAAAATCTTTGGTGTTTATGAACACAAAATTTTGAATCGCAGACCCATTGTACGTGGTTTTGATGATGTATTCTTTGCACCACATTCTCGTCACACAACTTGCTTAACAGAAGAAATCAAAAAAGTAGATGATTTGGAAATTTTGGCAGAATCTGATGATATCGGTGCATATCTCATGGTGAGCAAAGACCAACGTTTCATTTTTGTCACTGGACATTCTGAATACGATCCTGAAGGTTTGAAAAACGAATACTGGCGTGATGTAAACAAAGGAATGGATATTGAAATTCCAAGAAACTACTTCCCTAACGATGACCCAAATCAAACACCGGTTGTGCGTTGGAGAGGTCATGGCAACTTGTTATTTGCCAACTGGTTGAACTATCACGTTTACCAAGAAACACCTTATAATTTGGATGAGATTTGATTTCAATATGCTTTCTTGAAAACATTTCGCAACCAATCACTATGAAATAACTGACATACCTCCTTTTTTATGGTATACTATGTATATATTGGAAAAGGGGGTATTTTTATGAAAAAAATTATAACCATCAATAGACAATTTGGTAGCGGTGGTCGTGAAATTGCAAAAAGATTGGCTGATGTATTACAAATCGCTTATTATGATAAGGCTCTCATCAATCAAATTGCTGAAAAAACCAGTTTTTCTCCTGAATTTATTGCCGAAGCGTCTGAAACTATGAATTTTCAACCACTTGTGTTTGCCAATACATTTGCTTCTAATTTGCTTTCACCAGCAGATACCATTCAAATTGCACAAACGGAATTCATCAAAGAAATTGCAGAAAAAGAAGATTGTATTATTGTAGGTAGATGTGCAAATAGCATTTTAGAAGATACTGCTTTTAAGGTTTTCATTTATGCTTCTGATATGGATACTAGAATTGAACGCTGTTATGTAAAGGTTCCTGCTGACCAAGATATGCCTAGAAAGAAAATGGAAAAGCAAATACTTGCTGTGGACAAACAAAGAGCGAAATACCACTCTTTCACCACTGGTCAAGAATGGTTTGATATGAACAACTATGATCTTTGTATTGATACATCCAAAATGGGTGTCAAAAAAGCTGTAGAATTGATTGTATGTGGATATAAGCTTTATTTTGCAGAGTAATTGAATACATAATTTTGACGGAGGGTAACTTCCGTCTTTTTTTGTATGAAATTTTTAAGAATTTTGTGCTTGTAATTTCTTTTTTATTAATCTATAATATCTATATAATTAAGTTATAGTAACTATTGAGGAGGACTTATGAATAGAAAACTTGAAAATACCATCAAAAAATTTTTCCATGATATGACAATAGCTGAATTGCGTTTACAAAACACCAATACAACTACTTTTGACTTGACCTACAATGATATTTTGTATTTACACTTAATTGAAGCCCATTCAGGAGAATATACTGCCAGTAAAATTGCAGATATGCTTTATGTTTCAAGACCAGCAGTCACACAAAAAATCAATGAATTGGAAAAACGTGGGTATATTTTGAAAAAGCAAAGCAAAGAGGATAAACGCATCTACTATTTGTACATCAACCCAGAAAGTTTTACTAATTCATATTACAAAACTTTAGAAAAAACCGATAATGAAATCATACAAAAGCTTTCCAGTATACATTCAGAAAAAGACGTCCATCTATTTTGTACCATGATGGATGAAATCTCTACAATACTATTAAATGAAACACAACGAGGTGAAACATGAACATTCTAGCAAGTCAATTCAACACAAAATCATTACTCAAATATGTACTTCCAACCATATTGATGATGATATTTATGTCAACGTATACCATTATAGATGGACTTTTTGTTGCACATTTGATTGGTGAAGATGCTCTATCTGCTGTCAATATTGTTATGCCAACTCTGAATCTCGTCATGGCAATCGGTTTGATGTTTGCAACAGGTGCCACTGCTGTTATGGGAAAATTGATGGGACAAGGAAAAGACTTTGAAGCTCGTTCCTTTTTAAGCGTTGTCTACCTTGTAGCCATAGCCATTGGTTTGGTAATCACAATGGTTTTTATTCTATTTCCAGAAGAAATTATTGGCATATTGGGTGGTAAAGGTGATTTATTTGACTATTCCAAAGAATATTTAATTGCACTCTCCTATTTCAGTATTCCATTCATATTGCAAATGTTTGTACAATCCTTCTTTGTTTTGGCTGGTAAACCCACGCTTGGTTTTCTTCTTTGCCTTTTGGGTGGAGTTACAAATATGATTTTGGATTATGTACTCATTTCTCCAAATTTTATGGGCTTGGGTATTATTGGTGCTGGTTTGGCTACAGGCATTGGAAATTCAGTTCCTGCAATTGCTGGTGGTATCTACTTCCTAGTGAATCGAAAAGGAAGTTTGTATTTTGCAAAACCAATCTGGCATGGAAAAACCTTCTTCCAAAGTGTATTCAATGGTATGAGTGAGTTGGTCAGCCAACTTTCCACTGCTGTTACAACCCTTTTGTTCAATATCATTTTATTGGAGATTGCTGGCAAATCAGGTGTTGCATCCATCAGCGTTATTTTGTACATTCAAATGATACAAACTGCTTTGTATTTGGGATATTCAGTTGGTGTTGCTCCTATCATTAGCTACAAATATGGTGCTGGTGATACAAAACAATTGCAAGAAGTAATAAAAATCAGTGTCTACTTCACTGCTGCTGTTTCTATTTTAATCATTTCTTTCTCATTGTTGTTTGATGATTTTGCAATTGGTATTTTCATCTCCAAGGAAAGTGAAACCTTTTCCATGGCAAAACAAGGTTTGCGTTTGTTCTCTATTGCATATCTTTTTATGGGTTTAAATGTGTTTATTTCTTCTATGTTTACAGCACTATCCAATGGTAAGATTTCTGCAATCTTATCTCTTTCCAGAACTTTGGTATTCTTGATTGGTTCTCTTATCTTGTTGCCAATGGTATTGGAATTGAATGGAGTTTGGCTTGCTGTTCCACTGGCAGAGTTATTGGCTTTTGGCTTGGCACTATATTTCTATAAAAACAAGCAAAAACAGTATGGATATTAAAATATTTCAAAAAAATAACACTCCTAATGTTCATATTCATTGTTAGGGGTGTTATTTTATTGTACCAAATTCGTTAACTTTTTTACTATCTATGATTTTTTGCGTGTTAGAATGATACCAATTATTATTCCTACCAAAGCAATTGGAGCTAATCTTACAAACAACCATTCCAATGAATGTAAAGCCACTCCAAGAACTGCTGTTTCAGGGTCACTGTAATCCCACACTAGATAAGGACTCTTTAATAAAAACAATATAATAAAAATTGCTACAATAATTACACATGCAGAAATAAATATCCAGTGAATTCGTTTTCGCTTTTTTATGCTACTTTGCAATAACTGCAAGTTAATAATCTCTAGTTTTTGTGAAATTATTTTAAGCTCATCTTCCTTTTCGGTGGCGATGATTTCACCAAGTAATGTACTTACAGGTATTTCAAAAACCTCTGACATAATTACCAACATTTCAGAATCAGGAACTGACAACCCATTTTCCCATTTTGAAATGGTTTGTCTCACAACATTCAGTTTGACTGCAAGTTCTTCTTGTGATAGACCTTTTGATTTTCTGATGATTTTAATATTTTCATGTAACATAACAAATACCTCCTTTGCTTGTGTTTCAAGTATAACAGATATTTGCTCGTTGCCACAAGCAACGCATAGTAACATTGACATAATAGCATAATACAAAAAGGGTATCCACAAATGTGAATACCCTTAAATCAGTTAAACTGATAATTATTTGTTATCTACGGTGTAAGCGTGGATAATCAAGTCAAGAGCTTTGTTGGAGTAGCCCCATTCATTGTCATACCAAGATACCAATTTTACGAAGTTATCGTTCAAAGCAATACCAGCTTTTGCATCGAAGATGGATGTGTGGGAATCATGCAAGAAGTCAGAAGAAACAACTTCGTCTTCTGTGTATGCCAAGATACCAGCCAATTCATTTTCAGAAGCTTTTTTGATTGCAGCTTTGATTTCTTCGTAAGTTGCAGGTTTTTCCAAACGGCATGTCAAATCAACTACGGATACGTCTACTGTAGGAACACGGAAGGACATACCTGTCAATTTGCCATTGAGTTCAGGAATAACTTTACCTACTGCTTTAGCAGCACCTGTGGAAGAAGGGATAATGTTGTGAGCAGCAGCACGTCCACCTCTCCAGTCTTTTCTGGAAGGACCATCTACAGTTTTTTGAGTAGCTGTGATGGAGTGAACTGTTGTCATCAAACCTTCAACGATACCAAAGTTGTCGTTGATTACTTTGGACAAAGGAGCCAAACAGTTTGTTGTACAAGAAGCGTTGGAAATTACTTTCATATCGCTTGTATATGTGTTGTTGTTAACGCCCATTACGAACATAGGAGCGTCTGCAGATGGAGCGGAGATGATAACTTTTTTAGCGCCACCTTCAAAGTGAGCAGAAGCAGCTTCTGTTGTTGTGAACAAACCTGTGGATTCCAAAACGTATTCTGCACCAGCTTCAGCCCAAGGAATTTCGTTTGCTTTCATGCAGTTGAAAACAGTGATTTCTTTACCGTTTACAACCAATTTGCCATCTTTTTCTTCCATTGTGCCATTGAAACGGCCATGAGCTGTATCGTATTTCAACATATACATCATGTACTCAACGTCGATGAAAGGATCGTTTACTGCTACTACTTGTGCGTCTGGACGATCTACTGCAGCACGGAATACCAATCTACCGATACGTCCAAAACCATTAATACCAATCTTTACCATAAAAATTTCCTCCTCAAATTGTTTACTACGACTTACATTCGGCAAAGCCGTTTCATTAATTATAACCAATTTCATTCAAAAAAACAATAGATTTCCTACAAAAAAAACCGCCAATACGTAAAGGTAATCCAAAGAATTTTTGTGCAAAAATCAGCGTTTTTACAGCTTTTTCGCCTCAATACTCATCATTTTGGAACATGTCAATAATAGACAGTGTCAAAAGTGCAGCAGATACAGCCAAAGACACAGCGCTAACGACCAAACGTGAAATTTTCATTTGTATGCCCTCCCATCGAAATTACTTGCTATTTTGATAAGAATATTTTATCATGGAATTGGACATCTGTAAATCATTTTAGAAAGGTTGTGTCATATGTTTTTCATTGCTGGTATTTCCCAAGGCAGAAAAGACTTGGATTTTCTACAAACCATTGTTTGCAAGCGTTGTGGTCGTTTGAGTAGTATCTCTGTTTTTGCTACATATATGTATTTTAGTTTCTTTTTCATTCCTATTTTCAAGTGGAATAAACAGTATTATGCTGTTTCTTCTTGCTGCCAAACACCCTTCTCCATTGATAAAGAATTGGGTCAAGCCATTGAACGTGGTGAACGTGTAGATTTGACCCATGATGATTTGCATTTTGTGGATTTGGGTTATGCACAAGCATCTGTTTGTCCTGATTGTGGATATCGCTTGGATTCAGAACATATTTACTGCCCAAAATGCGGTAGAAAAGTGAATTGATTCAAAAAAAGCGATTTGTAGATAAATTTTTATCTGCAAATCGCTTTTCATTATTCCATTTCTTCTTTCCAAATATCCATGCCCGTCAAATCTTTCACACTAAACACAAATTTTTCAATCATTTTTGTTGGATTGTAGGAACGTTTTGCTCTACGCATACCTTCAATACCCATATCCTCTTCACGATTGATGAGCTCCACATCATCACATTCATGCAAAACATATTGTTGGTTGATCATTGGAAAAATACCATCATAACGATAATCTGCCTTTTCAATGTGAATCAATTGCATATGTTTCTGCAAACGTTCACCAAGTGTAAATGCAATCAACTTATTTTCTACATAAATTGCACCACCCACAAGTCCAAGTGCTTCCATGTGATCCAATGCCAATTGCACTGATTTCTTTTCATCCATCAATTCAATGGCTGGTTGTTCCTTTTCTGAAATCCAAAATTCATATAAAGACATACAATCATCAATCATACTTGCATCCAATTTGCGGTACTCATACTCAGGATACAAAGACAAGAATTTGTTGATATGATTGCGTTTGCCATGGAGTTTTTTGCCCGCTAGGGTTTTCATTTGCTCTTTCTCATAGACATAATCCCAAGCAACATCTGTAGGCAAAATATAAAGTTCTGGACACGCTTCTTGCATCATATCATAAAAAGGTTTTGCTACAGATCTAAAGGTTGGTTCTACCCCCATCAACCTCATGTAGGCAATGGCTTCATAAACGCCTTTTCTATAATCCACTTTTACTCCAAATTTTGGAATTGGTGCCCAAAAGAACATGGGTACACCTGCAAAACGCAAACGAATAAATAGCATATTATCCTTTTCAGCATACTCCATTTTGCCTTCTGTTCCCCAAATAAACAAGTTTGCAAAAGACAAATCTGAACATTCTGCTTCCCATGGTTTTGTATAGGAATCAATCAATGGTTTTGCGTCTATATGGAATGGTTTGAATTCAAAATTTGATACAGTTACAATTGTTTTACACATACATTCTACTTTTGGCATACAATAGCCTCCATTTTTCTTAATATTCATCTATAATATAGCATTTATCTTTTGGAAGTATTTTTGAAATTTTTGTTACATTCTCTAATTTATAAACTGTGCAATCTGCAAGAATTTCATCCAATGTAACATATCCCATCAAAACTCCTAAGAATTTTCCTGCTTCTATTTTCAAAACAGGTGGTTGTTTGGATTTCTTTCCTGTAAAATCAAAAACACCATTATTTTCTATGATCACATCACCATATACTTCTACAGTATATGGACAATCTAGTTTCAACTGTTCCAATAATTTTTGTATGTTACAAATGCCTGCAACACCCTTTTGTTTTTCTTCTAACACCAGACCTTCTGGCAATTCTGTTTGTTGCACTGCTGCTGGTGGTAATTTCACGAGTATCTTCCTTCCTTTTGCAATGTCCAAAAGAGCCAAAATCAACTTTGGATAAGCACCTGCAATTGCAATGTTTTCCACTGAAATGACCTCAGTTTCTGTTTCATAAAACATAGCATAGCCAAGAATTTGATTTCCTTCTGTTATAACGATACATTTGCCACCATCGGCAGCATAATCATCATATTTTCTAATGAATTCTGCTTCACTTCGCAAAATGGAACCACTATATTGGTACATTTCCATTTGATACAATGGATATAAATTCTTGATTTCAGGTTTTTGTAAAAATACGTATTCCTGTATTTCATCTGATGGTGCACTGCCTGTTACATACAAAGCATTGGCAACTGGATAATGTCCATAACCAAAATAACTTTGCAAAACAGCTGGTGTATGCACTGCCAACACAAACCCTTGTTCACGTAGCATTTGCATTTCTTTACGAAAGATTTGTCCCATAAACCCACGCCTCTGATGTTTTGGATCTGTAGCAACGCCACAAAGCATAACACCTTTAATGGATTTACCTCGTACAACTATATCATATGGAATTGCTTGCATAGTGCTACACATTTCTACACCTTCTAGCAAGCAAACTGCATGTTCAGGATAAAAGCGTTCTCCAAACATCCAATCCATAAAGGATTGACTGTCATGAAAACAGGTTTCCCAAAGTCTCATAAATTCAGTTTTATCTGATAATTTGGCTTGTCGCACTACAATTTGATTACCCATAGACACATCTCTACTTCCCAATACAATTCATATTAGTTTTATATACTTATCTTACATGGCATATGTCATAAAGTCAATGATAGATAATAATTATTATTACTAAAGTTTTCTTAAAATTTTCATTTTTTGCAACATATTTACCAAAACACATCATTTTATACGATTACAACCTGCAATCCAAGCTTTTTTGAAGGCTGATGGTAATGCAAATTCCTGTTCCATGCCTTCTTTTGTAAGCCAAGTGAATTCATTTTCTACCAATTCCTTGACTTCCACAAAATAGACATCCATCTGCCATTTGATATGGGTAAACAAATGATGATACCCCTTCAAGTTTGTGATTTCTGCTTCCATAATACCCCATTCTTGCAATTGTGCAATGGTTGATACTTCTTTGTTGCAATTGGGTAACTGCCACAGACCAGAAAGCAAACCCTTTTCTGTTCGCTTATGAACTGCAATTTTTCCATTATACACCATAAAGAATACAGACAATTCTTCCAATCTACGTTCTGGTTTTGGCGATTTCACTGGATATAGATATTGCTTATTTTGGATTCTAGCCACACATTCTGGTGACAATGGACAGACTTCACATTTTGGTGCTCCATTTGGAATGCAAACCATTGCTCCAATTTCCATTATTGCCTGATTGAATGCACTGGCTGCTTCCTTTGGTAAAACAGAAATCCACTCCAATTCCACTTCTTTTTTGGTTTGTGACAAAGCAATATCCCTTTCATCTCCGTAAAATCTAGCACATACACGCAATACATTTCCATCAACTGCAACCTGTGGCAATCCAAACGCAATGGATGCAATTGCGCCAGCTGTATAAGTTCCAATTCCTTTGAGTTTCAATAATTCTTTGTAATCTGCTGGCAAACTACCACCATAGTCTGCAACAATTTGTTTTGCTGCACTTTGCAAGTTGCGTACTCTGGAATAATAGCCCAAACCTTCCCATAATTTCATTAAAACATCTTCATCTACATTTGCCAAGTCTTCAATGGTTGGCAATTCTTCTAAAAATTTATGGTAATATGGCTTGACTGCTTCCACTCTTGTTTGTTGCAACATAATTTCTGACAACCAAATGTGATATGGATTTTTGGATCTACGCCAAGGTAAATCACGCTTTTCTCTTGCATACCACTGCAACAATCTATCTATTGTTTGTTGATTCATACAACACCTCTATCTACGAAAAAGGATGTTCCAAAGAACACCCTATAGTTTCTAACTTATTTGATTTCTTTTGCTTTATTGGTTCCAAAGCCATACTCTGCTCTACGAATTGCCAACATCACTGTTGGAATCAAGATGATTTGCAATACAATCCCTGGAATAGATGAGAAAAAAGTAGCTGACAAGAATGCTGCAACAGTGAAACCTTCTCCACTTCCAATCATCATAGCAAACATGACAATACCCCAAACCAGTCTACCAGCTATCATTGCAGAAATCAAGCTACTATACAAGTTGCGAACTGTTTTATCCAAATGTTCATATAAAAATCCAGCAACCAAACCATATACCATCAATTCCACTGCCATTGCAACTGCTGATGGATACATAACTGGTGCATGAAAAACAGCAGAACGCAACAATGGTGACACAAAGCCAGCCATTGCACCATATTTGGCACCACACATCATCCCACAAAATAGAATTGGAATGTGCATTGGACATAGCATTTTGCCAATTTGGGGAATATTTCCTGTAAAAAATGGCAACACCATTGCCAAAGCAACAAAAAGACCTGCATAAACCATGTTCTTTGTTTCAAATGAATTTTTCATATGTTCTCCTTTGTCTTTTGTTTGAAATTCTACATCCATTTTATGGTACTCTATTTTGTACCCAACGTCAAGAAAAAAAGAGTTTCAAAAGAAACCCTTTACATCTTATTTTTCTACACGAATTTCATAAACAGCATCTGCAATTTCCAACAAGCCTTCTGTCAAAGAATCTCCTGTCAAAATTACATTCATACTCAATGGTCGTTTTTTCAACAATTCTGCCAAAGCATCCATTGTCAAATATCCTTTGTTGACACATTCTAAAATACCATCCAACAAAAAGACTTCACATTCACCAGTATCCATAATCTTATTTGCAAAATAAAGAGCATTTTTCAATTCAATTGCCACTTCTTTTGCAGCATCGTCTACTGTATCAAATTCACGTTCTTTTTCAAATCGAAATAGACGAAACTCAGGCTCAAAGTGTTTCAAAAGATCTGTTTCTTTGTTGTTGCGATATTCCAAAAATTGAATCATCACAACACGTAATTCTTCGCCAAGTGCACGAATGCCACGTCCAATGGCTACACTTGTTTTCCCTCGTCCTTCTCCATAGTATACTACGATTTGTCCATTTTTCAAAATCAATCCACTCCTATTTCCAACTCCGTTGTTTCTTCTTCAGAAACGTTATTTTTGTTACAATGCACTTCAATTTTAGAAACAGAAACTTCATATGCAACACGTTCTTCTATAACTTCATCTATCTTTTTTTGATAGAACCGACTTTGTACACGTCCTTGAATGGAGATTTCAGCTCCAACCTCTAAGTTTTGCATGTATCTAGCATTTCTACCCCATGCAATACAAGGAATGTAATCGGATTTGTGATACGCTCTATTGACTGCAACCAATACATCTGAAATCTCCCTTCCAAAAGGTGTTTTTCGATAAATTGGATTTTTACAAATATACCCATTGAGCAAAATTGTATTCTCAGCGTGTTCAGGTTCTTCTGGCAACAAATTTATTTCCCTTGCAAAAATGGTCAAAACCAAGCGACTTGCTTTGCTATTATTGTAATTGTTATAGCTTCTCAGCTGTCCTGTGATTTTTACAAGTGTATCCACACACAATGAACCTTTATCCACCAATCTTTCTGAAATGGTAATTGGCAAAATATCATATTGATCGCTTAAGCGTTTGGATGATATCTTAAATGCATAAAACCCTTCTCCATAGATATTATGACTAAATACACATTCCTCAACTACTTTTCCAGTGACGGTCACAACATTGCTTTCTTGCACATCTTCATCAAACACCCCAAACACCCCTTTTTCTGGTCAAAATTTGACACTTTGGCTATAGTCTAGCTTACGCCAAAAAATTTTTTTTAGAAGTATATCTCTTCACTTCCCCTATGAAATCAAATGCAAATTTACTTTTCCCCTATGAATTTTGCATTTGAAAAGATATACCCAATTTTTACACAATCTATTGCAACCACCATATGGTCTTGATTTTTTTGATACCAAAGTGGTTCTCCAGCTCTTTTGACAATCATTGCTTCTGTTTTCTTTCCATTTGCGTCCCAATAGCAAAGGAAATAAAATTCTTCCTGTTTGCGGATTGCCCATTCCACATCTAACATAGGTTTGATAAAAATATCTTCTTGATAACCAAAGTATTTTGCCAATCTTCCAGTGGTATCTACATAATCACGAACAGGACTTCTATTTCTTGCCATACTGACCTCCAAATATACATGCTTTATGATAAAATGCATATAAAATACATTTCAATTTTCAACGACCCATTATAGTCACACATTTCCGCTATAATCTCTAATTTATATTTTACATAAAATTCATGTATTTTGCAACACATTCACCAAATATTTCCCTGTATAAGAAGATTTTATTTTCATAATTTCCTCTGGTGTACCAAATCCAACGATTTTACCACCACCATCGCCACCTTCTGGACCCAAATCCACCAAATAATCAGCAGTTTTTATGACATCCAAATTGTGTTCAATGACCACAACTGTATTACCACCGTCGGTCAAACGTTGTAAAATGTCCACCAATTTATGGACATCTGCTGTATGCAAACCTGTTGTTGGTTCATCCAAAATATACATGGTGCGTCCTGTGCTCTTTTTGGAAAGCTCTGTTGCCAACTTCACACGTTGTGCTTCTCCACCAGAAAGTGTTGTGGAAGATTGACCCAATTGTACATAGGATAAACCCACATCATACAATGTTTGTAACTTGGATTTGATTCTTGGAATGTTTTCAAAGAACACCAAAGCTTCTTCTACCGTCATTTCCAACACATCTGAAATAGTTTTACCTTTGTATTTGACTTCTAGTGTTTCTCTATTGTATCGTTTGCCACCACAGATTTCACATGGAACATAGATATCAGGTAAGAAATGCATTTCAATTTTGATGATACCATCACCACTACATGCTTCACATCTGCCACCTTTGACATTGAAACTAAATCTACCTTTTTGATAACCACGCATTTTGGATTCTGTGGTTTGTGCAAATACATCTCGAATCATATCAAACACACCTGTATAAGTTGCTGGATTGCTTCTAGGTGTTCTACCAATTGGAGACTGGTCAATATTGATGACTTTATCCAATTTTTCTTGTCCAAGCATGTCTTTGTGCTGACCTGACTTCATTTTTCCTCTATTCAAATCACGAGCCAAACGTTTGTATAAAATTTCATTGACCAAAGAACTTTTACCAGAACCGCTGACACCAGTGACACATGTGAATACACCCAAAGGAATGTTTACGTTGATATTTTTTAAGTTATTTTCTGTAGCGCCTACAATTTGCAATAAATTTTCTGCTTCCACCACTCTACGTTCTTTAGGTACTTCGATTTTCTTACGTCCACTCAAATATTGACCTGTAATGGATGCTTCACAAGCCTTAATTTCCTCTACATCACCAACGCAAATGACTTCGCCACCATTTTTACCAGCACCCACACCAATATCCACAATACAATCTGCTGCATACATGGTATCTTCATCGTGTTCCACAACAATCAAAGAATTGCCAATATCACGCAAATGTTGCAATGTTTTGAGAAGTTTATCATTGTCACGTTGGTGCAAACCAATGCTAGGTTCATCTAAAATGTAGACAACACCCACCAAACCAGAACCAATTTGAGTTGCCAAACGGATTCTTTGTGCTTCACCACCAGAAAGAGTTCCTGCTGCACGTGATAAAGTCAAATATTCCAAACCAACATCCACCAAGAAACCGACTCTGGCATGAATTTCCTTCAAAATACGTTCTGCAATCATCAATTCTCTGCCAGTGAGTTCCAAATCCAAGAAGAATTTTTGAATTTTCTGCACTGACATTTCTGTCACTTGGGAAATATTCTTTCCACCAACGGTAATTGCCAAAACTTCTGGACGCAAGCGATGACCCTTGCATGTTGGACAAGTGATATTGGTCATAAACTCATCGTATTCACCACGCATGGATTCAGATGTTTCATTATATCTGCGTTGCAAATTGGGTATCAGACCTTCAAAATCGTAGTCATATGTGCCTGTACCCCTAAAGTTGGTATAGGTGATTTTTACTTTTTCACCACCTGTACCATAGAAAATCATATCTTTGACTTTATCTGGCAAATCTCTAAATGGTACTTCCAAAGAAAAACCATATTTTTCTGCCAATGCATCAAACAATACACGAGTCATACCATCTTTGGTGGCACCAATTGACTTGTAACCTGGTGCTATAATTGCTCCTTCTAGGATGCTCAATGTGTCATTTGGTACAATGAGCTCTTCGTCAAATTTCATCTGCATACCAAGACCTGAACACACAGGACAAGCACCTGCTGGATTATTGAAGGAAAATAAGCGTGGTTCCACTTCTGTCAAATCAATTCCACAATCTGGACAAGAGAAGTTTTGGCTAAAGGTCAATTCATCTTCTCCTTGGTTCACATCCACAACCAGTAAACCACCAGTCAAAGTAGAAACCATTTCTATGGATTCGGTCAAACGTTTTTGCATACCTTCTTTGACCACAAGTCGGTCTACCACAATTTCAATGGTATGTTTCTTATTTTTTTCTAATTGGATGGTTTCTGACAAATCGTACAAGATTCCATCCACTCTAACACGTACATAGCCACTTTTCTTAGCATCTTCCAATAACTTAACATGTTCCCCTTTTCTGGCACGTACCACTGGTGCAAGAAGTTGGATTTTTGTGCGTTCTGGCAATTCCAGAATTCTATCCACAATCTGATCTATGGTTTGTTTTTGGATTTCTTTGCCACATTTTGGACAGTGTGGAATCCCCACACGAGCAAACAACAAACGCAAATAATCGTAAATTTCTGTGACTGTACCCACAGTTGAACGTGGGTTGTGGCTAGTGGTTTTTTGGTCAATGGAAATTGCTGGTGACAAACCTTCAATCAAGTCAACATCTGGCTTGTCCATTTGACCCAAAAATTGACGTGCATATGAGGACAATGACTCCACATAACGTCTTTGACCTTCTGCATATAAAGTATCAAATGCAAGGGAGCTTTTCCCTGAACCACTGACACCTGTAAACACCACCAATTTGTCACGTGGTATGGTCAAATCTATATTTTTCAAATTGTGCTCTCTGGCACCTTTGATGACAATTTTATCTTTCATATTTCCTCCTAAGATCAAAAGAATAAGACTTTGATGCTCTGCTCCAAACCTTGGAAACCTTTGTTCTAATAATAGTATTTACTTCTAATTATTCCTATAATCTGTAATATAACGGTTGATTCGTGAATCAACCCTACAACTGCATACTTGAGTTTTGTGGCAATTTATAATGGCAAGAGTAGAACCCTTGCCCTACAATTCTGATTTGCTGTACTTGTAGGGGCGTCCCTATGTGGGCGCCCGCTTTATATCACATATTCGTGAAATATAAATATTCTTATATCCCTTTTATTTTTATCTAGCTACTCCAAAAGCCCTTTCAATTCCAATATCTTATCTCTCAATTCTGCTGCTCGTTCAAATTGCAGTTCCATTGCAGCTGTTTTCATTTCTTTTTCTAGTTTTTTCAGCAATTCCTTTAATTCCTTTTGGTTCATGGACTCTGGGTCTTTTTCCAAGCCAAATTTTTGCTTTTCTGTTGCTGTTTTGGAAATTTGGATGATATCATGGACTTTCTTTTGGATCGTTTGCGGTATGATACCATGTTCTTCGTTATATGCTTCTTGGATGGCACGACGTCTATTGGTTTCTGAAATTGCCAAATCCATGCTTCTCGTGATATTACCGGCATACATAATGACTCTACCATCTGAATTTCTTGCAGCTCGTCCAATGGTTTGAATTAGGGATGTTTCTGAACGCAAGAAACCTTCTTTATCTGCATCCAAGATAGCAACCAAGCTCACTTCTGGAATGTCCAAACCTTCTCTAAGAAGATTGATACCCACCAAAACATCAAACACATTCAAACGCAAATCACGAATGATTTCCAAACGTTCCAACGTATCAATATCAGAATGCAAATATCGCACTCGAACACCAGCTTCACGCATATATTCTGTCAAACGTTCTGCCATTTTCTTGGTCAATGTGGTAACAAGAACTTTACTACCAGCGTCCACTGTATTCTTCGCTTCCGAAAGCAAATCATCAATTTGACCTTCCACTGGACGCACTGAAATTTCTGGATCTAATAGCCCTGTTGGTCTAATGATTTGTTCTGCAATTTGTTCTTGATGTTCCTTTTCATAGACAGATGGTGTTGCAGATACAAAAAGTAATTGATTGAGCTTTTCTTCATATTCTGCAAATTTAAGGGGTCTATTGTCTAGTGCTGATGGCAAACGAAAACCAAAGTCCACCAATGTGGTTTTTCTGGATTTATCACCTTCATACATACCTCTAATTTGAGGAATGGAAACATGGGATTCATCTGCAATCATCAAGAAATCTTTGGGAAAGAAGTCGATCAATGTAAATGGTGTGCTTCCTGCTTCACGCAAAGATAAATGACGTGAATAGTTTTCAATTCCTGTACAAAAACCCATTTCTTTCATCATTTCCAAATCGTAATTGGTGCGTTGTTCCAATCTCTGTGCTTCCAACAATTTATCATCACGTTTCAGTTCTGCCAAACGTTCCATAAGTTCCTCTTCAATACGTTCAATGGAAATCAAAAGTTTATCCCTTGAAGTCACATAATGAGATGCTGGGAATATGGAAATATGATTTCTGGTACCAAGAATTTCACCTGTTAAAATATCAATTTCTGTAATGCGATCAATTTCATCACCAAAGAATTCTACACGCACTGCATGTTCTGACGAACCAATTGGGAATATCTCCACCACATCACCACGCACACGAAAGGTACCACGTTCAAATGCCATATCGTTGCGATCATATTGCATTTCAATGAGTTTTCTAAGGACATCATCACGATCTTTTTCCATGCCTGGACGCAAAGAAAGCATCATACCGTAGTATTCTTCAGGGTCACCCAAACCATAGATACAGGAAACACTTGCCACAACAATAACATCTTCACGTTCTACAAGGGCTGCTGTTGCAGAATGTCGCAGTTTATCAATTTCATCATTGACAGAAGAATCCTTTTCGATATAGGTATCGGTACTAGGTACATAAGCTTCTGGTTGGTAATAATCGTAATAGGATACAAAGTATTCTACCGCATTATTTGGAAAGAATTCCTTCAATTCGTTATACAACTGTGCTGCCAATGTTTTGTTATGGGCAATCACCAATGTTGGTTTTTGTATTTTTTCTATGATATTTGCCATGGTAAAGGTTTTACCAGAACCTGTGACACCAAGTAGGGTTTGAAACTTTTTACCTTCTATAAAACCATTTGCCAATAACTCTATGGCTTGTGGTTGATCTCCTGTTGGTTGATATGGACTGACCACTTCAAATTTTGACATTTTGCACCTCCTAAACGAACTTTTGTTCCCATTTTATCACATATAGAACGCAAAAGAAAGACTTTCACCCATATTTCACATATTTTTCACTTTGGGAATATGATGGAAATGGATTGGTGTCAACTTGATATCTCCATCAAAAAAGAACCCGAAAACAGGTCCTTTTTGAAAATCAACCATTCATTTGTTCCAATGCATTATTGGCTGCACTTTGTTCTGCTTCTTTTTTACTTTTGCCAGTTCCTCTACCCAAAACTTTGCCATCATGTTCCACAACTGATACAAACATTTTGTTATGATCAGGACCTTGTTCATCTACAATTTTATATTGCAAAGGAACCTTACTGATTTTTTGAATCACTTCTTGCAAATGTGTTTTACAATCCAAGTTTTTGAATGTGCTTTTGGTGTGCTCAATTTGTTTCACCATGAAACCAAGGATATAGACACGTACTGCTTCCATTCCACCATCCAAGCAAACTGCACCAATCACTGCTTCAAATGCATCTGCCAAAATGGAGTCACGTCCACGACCACCAGTGGTTTCTTCACCTTTTCCTAAGCGTAAAAAATGACCCAAATCAAATTTACGTGCCAAAACAGCCAAAGAAGATTCACACACAATTGCTGCTCTAAGCTTTGTCAATTCACCTTCTGGCATTTCAGGAAAATGCACAAACATATACTCACTGACAATCATATCCAAAACAGCATCGCCCAAAAATTCCAAGCGTTCGTTATTGGCATGACTTCTTTTTTTGATTTCATTGGCATATGAGCTATGTGTCAACGCCAAAGTCAAAAGATCTTTATCCGTAAATACATATCCTATTTTTTCTTCTAATTTTTCCAATTGCAATGCATTCATAATTATGCTTCCACCGCTTTTTGAATATGTGCAATTGCATCACCAATGGTTTTGATGTTTTCTGCATCTTCATTTTCAAATTCCATATCAAATTCTTCTTCCAAAGCAGAAATAATTTGGAACAAATCCAAGGAGTCTGCTCCCAAATCAGCAAATACAGTTTCCACACTCAAAACGCCAATTTCAACACTCAATTGCTCTGCAATGATTTCCAATACTTTATTTTCGTCCATTTATTTATCCTCCAAAATACTAATCTTTCTTTTTTTCATAATCATACCTTATTTTTTGCAATTTGTCAGTATAATTTTATTCTATTTTTATAAAATATTTCACAAAAAATTTTGCAGAAAATTCCATATATTACCAAATATCGCTTAATCCTCTTCTGCATCATCCTCTGTATCTTCTTCCATTTCTTTCCAAAGTGGCATACATACAATGGTTTTGAACAAATCACCATCTACATTGATTTCAAATGTACCATCTTGTACCATAACCAAACTCAAAACAATGGAAAGTCCCAAGCCAGATCCTTCTGTTGTCCTAGAAGCATCTCCTCGAACAAATCGTTCTGTCAATGCAGATTCATCAAACTCCACTGGTGTTGCAGAAACATTTTTGATGATGATGACACCCATATCGCCTTCTTCAAAAATTTCAACATATACCCTAGAATTGGGCATTGCATATTTTACTACATTGGAAAGCAAGTTTTCCAAAATACGCCACAAGTGACCACCATCTGCTTCCACAAATACAGGCTCTGCACAAGTGAATTTTGTGGTGAGTGCCGATGCTTCCAATCGTTCTTCCATTTCTGCCAAAGCTTGGTGCATCAATTGACGACACTCTATCTTTGTTTTATCCACCGCAACATTACCAGAAGAAACTTTGCTGGCTTCAATCAAATCTTCAATCAATTGTTTCAAACGATAGGATTTGTCATACAAAACAGAAATATACTTTTCAGCAGTTTCATTTTCAATTTCTTCGTTACGCAACAAATCCACATAAGAAATAATGGATGTCAGTGGTGTTTTCAAGTCATGGGACACATTTGTAATCAATTCTGATTTCATACGTTCACCTTTGATGGCTTCTTCCACTGCATTTTTCAAACCATCTTGAATGTGTGCTACATCTGTTGCAAAATTTAAAAATGATGGTGATATTTCATCCAAATCCAACTGGTATTCAAAATTCCCTTTTGAAGTTTCCTTTGCAGATATCATGATTTTTTTCAAAGAACGAAGTCCTCGAATAAACAAATAAATGCACATTGTATTGAATGCCAAAATTGCAAATACCAACAAAAAGCTTGTTCGCAAAAGTCCATCATGAGCTGCTAAAACAGCACCACCCATCAAAACGCAATTGATGAGCCCATAACAAAGCATAGTGAATACCATCCAACCACGGAAGGTTTTGCCTGTAAACAAGTCTGTAATTCTTCTTATTGAAGAACCAATCCATGTATTGTAGAAGAAGCAACGTCCTTTGATTTGTCGCATAATGGACAACAAATAGCTGAGTACAATTCCCACACCAAATAGATAAATTAACGCTAGAACTGTAGTCAAAATATAAACCCAAAAGAATGTTGGTTCTTCTAAAATATATTGTAAAATGCCTGCACCAAAGAATGTTCCACAAAACAGGTATACAAATACAAGGGCAAAATGTACCTCGTTGTAAATTTTATCCATCCAATAATATTGAATTTCTCCACCTTTGCGTTCCTGACCCGCTACACGAAGCAAATAAATGACACAATACAATGCCACAAAAGATGCAAGGGTCGCAACTCCAAATAAATATGGCATACTGGTTTTTGCAAAGACATATTCCTGCCACAAATCGTAGAAATCATCACCAGTTTCCAAAGTATCTGCCATACCAACATACACTTTGCATTCACGATTGTCCATAAATTTTTCAGCAAAAGCAAATTCTTCGCCTGCAAGAGAACCACTGAGGAAACCAGACGATACAATCAGTCCATTTTCTAAGCCAGACACATCCCCCAAGGTTGCATTGCTTGCCACAATTTCTCCAGAGCCATTTTCAATATAATATAAAAAATTGTGTGCATCATCCAAAATACGCTCATATGCACGAAATTGATCTACTTGGTTTTGAATATACATTTTGCGATACAATGGCAATCGTGTTTCCACCAAAACCTCATATTCCTCAAAATTATCTTCTAAATATTCAGGGATATCTCCACTGATGATAATACCATCGTAAGTTTCATTGATGATAGTATTATTTGTGATGATGCCATCAACAATGCCATAATATTTTTTGAAACTATCCAATAATTCTGCATCATCTACAACATTACCAGCTGTAATTTCTTCTTCTGACTGAAAAAACAATTCTGTTTGCAACAAAACGTCAATATATTCACTGAATATATCCTTAAATTCTGTTGTTTCATAATAGGATGTTACTTCGATGATATCTTTGCTCCAACTTTTTGCAATGTTTACCGCTGTCATAGCACAAAGAAAATCTGCAATGGAACATGCGAATAGGATAATTATGGCAAATATCTTCCATTTTCGCTTAAATTTTTTCGATTTTGTAGCCAATACCCCACACCACCTTCAAGTATCTTGGTTCTTTTGGATTGATTTCTATTTTTTCTCGAATTCTTCTGATGTGTACAGATACCGTGTTTTCTGGTGCAAATGATAATTCATTCCAAACTTTTTCATAAATTTGATCAATGGAATATACTTTACCTGCATTTTCCATTAAGAGTTGCAAAATACCATATTCTGTTGCAGTCAATTTGACAGGTTCTCCACCTACACGCACTTCTTTTCCATCTTTGTCCAATTCCAAATCGCCAATACGAATGACATTGCTTTTTTCTGCAATGCTACCAAGAGCTGTATAACGACGCATTTGGCTTTTGACACGAGCAGACAATTCCAATGGATTGAATGGTTTTACAATGTAATCATCTGCACCAAAATTAAGACCCAAAACTTTGTCGGTGTCTTCTGATTTTGCAGACAAAATGATAATTGGAATATTGGAAGTTTCACGAATGCGAACTGTTGCATTCAAACCATCCATTTGTGGCATCATAATATCCAATAGGATCAAATGAATTTCATTGTGTTCCAATACCTCCAATGCTTCTACACCATTATAAGCTTTGATTACATTGAATCCATCTTGTTTCAAATATATTTCAATTGCATCTACAATTTCATGATCATCATCACAAACCAAAATATTCAAATTGCTATACATTATTTCCCCTCCTATAAATACAATTTCCCTATTATGCCCTATAGTATATCCTACCATTTTTCCATCCAAACTACAATATGATTCTACCATCTTATAAAAGTTTTGTAGAATTTTGTACACAAAAGGCGATGCACCAAGTACACCGCCTCATTTTGATTACTAATTATTCATTTTTATCGCCAATGACAATGGTTAAGTCAATGGACTGGTCTGTATCACGAATCACATGTATGTTAACTTTAGAGCCAACTTCTGCTTCTGCCACAGCATCTGCCAAAGCGCTCATATCCATAATGGTTTTGCCATCAAATTCTGTAACCACATCACCAACCAAAACACCTGCTTCTTCTGCTGGTCCACCTTCAGTCACTTCCATAATCAAAGCGCCTACTGGCAAACGATACAAAGTAGCATTGTCTTCTGTAATCCCTGTACCAACAATACCAATGAATGGTTGTGGTGCAGTTCCATTTTCCAACAATTCTTCTACAATTGGAGCAATCACATCAGATGGAATTGCATATCCCATACCTTCTGCCATAGAAGAATTGAATTTTGCTGTATTGATACCAATGACTTCACCTTTGCTATTGACCAAAGCGCCACCACTATTGCCACTGTTGATTGCAGCACTGGTTTGGATCACTTCCAACTCAATGTCATCTACTACAATGGTTTGTTCTGTCATACTGATCATACCATCTGTTGCGGAAAGTCCCATACCCATAGCATTTCCAATGGCGATGACAAATTCGCCAACTTCCAATTGACTGGAATCACCAAATTGTGCCACTGTTATATTTGAGATACCTGCTGTTTGCAAATCTTCCCAAGAAACTGTGATCACTGCCAAGTCAGATTCTGCTTTTGTACCCACAACCTTAGCTGGTACAGAAAGCACATCGCCTGTTTCATCATCTGTAATGGATACGTAAATTGTAGTTGCACCTTCGATTACATGGTTGTTGGTTGCAATTGCAATTTTTTCTTCATCACCATAGAAAATAACACCGCTACCAGCACCTGTTGCTTCATATGGAATGGAAAAAGATCCAAAATAAGGAGCTGTAGAAACAATAGTTGTAGAGATACTTACAACCGATGGTTTGATGCTTTTGACAATGTCCACAGAAGACATGCTTGCACTTCCATCAGATGTTGCTTCCACCGCTACAGGAGCTTGTGTAATGGTCACAGAAGGTTGTTCCTTCATAACCGATTGCACCAAGCCATAACCAGCACCAATACTGGTACCACCAACCAAGCTGACCAACAAACATCCTACAATAAATTTGCCCCAACTTCTGGACTTTTTGGGTGCTTTTTTCACCTTTTCTTCATAGTAGTATTCTTTTGCTTTTTCTGCATAGGTTTCAGATTTTCCAGCTTCTGGTTTTGTTGCTGCAACCACTTCTTGTTCCGCTTTTTGTTCTTTGATTTCTTCTGTAATCACTTGATTTTCAGAAAAATCCACCTTTTGTTGTAAAAACTTTGGTTCCACTTCATGAGCTGTATCTGCCACTTTTGTTGGCATTTCATACTTTTCTTCCGGATAAGTTTCTACAATTGGTTCTTGTACAAACTCTTCGACTTTGATTTCTTCAGCTTTAATTTCTTCAACTTCAACTACTTTTACCTCTTGAACTGTTTCATTTTCTTTTACCACTTCTATATTTGTACTTTCTTTTGATTCTGCATCATTTTGCATCACTTCATTTTCTTCAAATTCATTCATATGCATTCCTCCAGTCATTGTTTGAATTATATCAATTATACATCACTGTTTTGAACAAAGTATGAACGTGACATAAATAAACAATTAACTTCCTGTATACAAAAAATATCTTTATTTGCGTAAAAAAGACCAATTTTTCACACAAAACTACTATATTTTAACGAATTCTTGGTGGGAATCCGACTTTTTTCTGCACTTTGGACAAGGTTCTGGTTGCAATGTAATTTGCTTTTTCTGCACCATTTTTGATGACTGCATCCAAATATGCTTTATCTGCTTCAATTTCATGAACACGTTTTTGGATTGGTTCCAATTGTGCCACAACCGCTTCTCCAACAGCTGTTTTGAAAGTACCATAACCTACATTTGCAAATTCACGTTCTGCATCTGCCATTTTTGTATCTGTCACTGCACAGTAAATACCCAACAAATTGGAGATACCTGGTTTTTCTGGTGCAAAACGCACTTCATTTTCAGAATCTGTCATAGCACGTTTCATTTTGTTCATAATGACAGCTGGTTCATCCATCAAAAGAATGGTATTGTTTTTATTTTCATCAGATTTGGACATTTTGCGTTCTGGTTCTTGCAAAGCCATGATTTTTGCACCAACTTTACTGATGTAACCCTCTGGCACTGTGAACACATCACCATATACACCATTGAAACGTTGTGCAATGTCACGTGTCAATTCCAAATGTTGTCTTTGGTCTTCACCAACTGGTACAAGGTCTGCTTGGTACAACAAAATATCTGCTGCCATCAAAGAAGGATATGTGTACAAGCCTGCATTGATGTTATCTGCATGTTTTGCACATTTGTCTTTGAATTGTGTCATACGATTCAGCTCACCCATATAAGTAAAACAGTTCAAAATCCAACCAAGCTCCGCATGTTGAGACACATGAGATTGGTAGTAAATTGTATTTTTTTCTGGATCCAAACCAACTGCCAAATATTGTGTCAACAAATCTCTGGATTGTTTTCTGAGTTTTGCTGGATCTTGACGCACTGTAATTGCATGCATATCTACGATACAATACAAACAATCGTAATCATCTTGCAATTTTGTCCAGTTGTTGAGTGCTCCCAAATAGTTGCCAAGTGTAATCAAACCAGATGGTTGCATTCCACTGAAAATCCTTTTTTTATCCTCTGCCATGTGTTTCTCCTTTCAACTCCCAATAATATATGATTTTTGTTATTTTTCTGTATACTTGCCATCAATCATGCCTGTGTCCACAGGAATCACATAAACGCAAATGGCATATGCAATTGCTCCTATAACAACACCTGTCATCAAAGATACCAATATCCAAAGCAAGCGAATCAATGTTGGATCGATATTGAAGAATTCTCCAATACCACCACATACGCCTGATATTTTTACATTTGTGCTGGAGCGATACAAACGTTTTTCCATATACTTCCCTCCTACTCTATTTTATCCTTATTTCTTTGTTCTGCTGATGCAATCAACCGACGATATGGTTCTATCGTATATTCGTTCATATTGCTCATTATCTTTTTCTGGATAGATGGAATTGCCATTGCAGCTCCAACCAGATACATCTGTGCTATTTTCTTTGTTTCTTTTTGTGGGAAATCGTACATTCCCTCTGATTTATAGAATCTATGATCTTCTTTCATAAAACCTTTCATCACATAGATTAAATCTCGAAATACTTTCATACCACCAACACCATAGAAGTTTGCTGGTGCTTTGATATTGTGATCCAAAGAATAAGAAAGTGATTTTGCCAATTGGTTAATGGACAAAGCTGTATCCAACTCATCTGTTGCCACACCAGCATTATACATACCACTGACTTCAGCTCTTGCTTCACATATGACACGCAAATTGCTTTCTTGGCTATAGCTGCCACTGATGATATAACCTGTACATTTTCCTCTGTTGACGGGTCTATGTCCATTACAGAACTGTCTATCATCATAACACTTCATACTAGAATGTGTAAAATGATTTTCTATGGTATATGCGTATACAATTGCATCAGATGTGCAAATTTCATTTCTCAAAACTTCTTGGAACCCATCCTTATAAATACAAGTTCCATCTATTGTACAACGAAAACAGCTGATACATCCACCAGTAAATGCAAATTCACGTACATTGAATACTTTTACTTCATACGCCATTGCAGATACAAAATCATCTATCATATTGCGTAAGTTCAAATCATCTGCTGCTACATTTGTAATGACAGTTACTTGTTTGTTTGCTTTTTTTGCTCTTATGGGTAAAGATTTTTCATAGATGCTTTCTTTTTTTATAGTAACTGGAACTTTTTCTTGCTGATAAATATTGTGTTTGACATCAAACATCAATTTTTTGAAGAAATCCAATGCTTCTTTTTGTCCTTGTTTTTCCAGTAAATCTTCCATTTTTGCAGACAAACCACCAGCATATTTGAACTGCATATCCAAACAATTTTCTTTGATGAATCTATGTGCAGTTGTATCATAAAAATGCATGGAAGTACTAACTTGTGCTGCAAATTTTGTACTAAAGTCTATATCCATTTCCTTCATCAACTCAATAAATCTATGGAGCTGATATGGTGCCATAAATGTATACACAGGATATGCAAATATAATCAAATTGGCTTTTTGCAACTGTTCTTTCACTTGATCCAGTGCACCATTTGCATTTTTTTCTATATTTTAATGGTAACACCCACATTGCACACATCAAAAACATGTTCTTTGTTCTGAACTTCCATAAACTTTATGGTTTGATATGTGACGCTTCTATTTCCTTTTGGGCTACCATTTAAAACCAATATGTTCATGATTGCACCTCACAATATGTTGTATTTTTGAATTGCTGCAAAGATTTTATTCTTTCAAAAATCCATTTTCCACAAAACTATATGCTTCGTTTTCTGCAACAATGAGATGATCCACCACATCTACATCAATTTGTTTCAGTAGATTACGCAAATCATTGGTCAATTCTATATCTGAAAAAGAAGGTCTACAGGTGCCATCTGGATGATTATGTGCCAAAATGACAGATGCTGCTCTATATTTGATAACAGCTTCCATAACCATTCTTGGATGTACCACTGCTTGCTGAATGGTGCCTTCTGCAATTTT
The DNA here is from genome assembly GCA_030067835.1 of Chakrabartyella piscis. Classification (GTDB taxonomy): domain Bacteria; phylum Bacillota; class Clostridia; order Lachnospirales; family Anaerotignaceae; genus Chakrabartyella; species Chakrabartyella piscis. The sequence continues at coordinate 1,568,367 of CP092441.1, read as the reverse complement.
TGCAAAATGGGTCACACGCTTACGTGCATCCAAGCATACCACATAAAAATTTTCTGTCAATCTACCATTCAATAAAATGGTGCAATATTCCTTTGATTTTTGTACAGAATCCAACACTGGACGTACTTTTAATTTCTCTTGTGCACAACGTATGGAAATTTCTCTTTGCAATGACATTAAAATTGCTGTTGGTAATTTGACATTGCACAACCTAGAAATATCATAAGGATCTGCTTCCATCAACATAGAAAGACTGCCAAATTCCTGAATCATCTTATGTGCTTGTTCATTTGTGTTTGCTCTAGTCACCACATAATACAACAGCATTTCCAGCAATTCGTGGTCTTGGAAATTAGAACCACCTTCTGCCAAAAATCGTTGTCGCATACGTTCTCTATGTCCATCATGTACAGTTGCCATACAACTTACCTACCTTCAAAATTTTGTATCAAATCTGAAAACTTTCCTGCATAAATCACTTGCAACAATTGGTCCATTTGACGCAAAGCCATTTCCACCACTTTTGGTGTGATGATACCTTCTGACAATGCATCTGCCAATTCTGTCATATCCAAAATTTCTGTTTTACCATCTTCATGAACAATTACATCCACCAATAAATCTGTAAAAATATAAGAATTGGTTTCTGTCTGGAACTCAGTATCTATGATATCACAATAGTAAAAAAGCAATGTATCTTTTTGCAAAAATTTGCTAACTTTATATCCTTCTTTCAAAAAATAGCAGGAATATCCATTGTCAAAGTTTGCCTTTGGCTTGAGAACCTTCCATTTAGTGATGAGAATATCTTCTGTTTGCAATAATATTTCATCATCTTTCAAATGAATTATTTCCGCAGGTACGTATCTTTTTCGATATAATGCAGTTTGTTCAGCCATACCTATTCCTCCTTTGCCAAAAAGCACTTCAACCATTCCATTCATTATAGAAAATTTTTATGTAAATATCAAGTTTTTTATCCTATATTTATACAAAAATTAAGATTCACACCATATAAATATACAATTTATATGGAAAAATGGGTAAAACAATAGCACCCATCTCTGAGTGCTATGTTATATCTATATTTTTGGCTCGTACAACCATTTTGCTGCTATATTACATAATTTCAACTTTCAAATATTACCATTTGATTTCTTTGCCTTCTTTTCTCCATTGTGCAAATTCAGAAGCTGCTGTAAACAATGCATCTGTGGAAGAATTCAAACCTGTTTCGAAGGAATCTTGTACCACACCAATGATGAAACCAACACCTACAACTTGCATTGCAATATCGTTGGAGATACCGAACAAGGAACATGCCAAAGGAATGAGGAGCAAAGAACCACCAGCAACACCAGAAGCACCACAAGCGGATACTGCTGCAACGATACTCAAAACGATTGCTGTACCGAAGTCTACGTTATAACCCAATGTGTTTACTGCTGCCAATGTCATAACTGTGATTGTGATTGCAGCACCTGCCATGTTGATGGTTGCACCCAAAGGAATGGATACAGAGTAGTTATCTTCATCCAAGCCAAGGGATTCACAAAGTGCCATGTTTACAGGGATATTAGCTGCAGAACTTCTTGTGAAGAATGCAGTGATGAAGCTTTCTCTCAAACATTTGAATACCAATGGATATGGATTTTTGCCAATGTTTACAAAAACAATGATTGGATTTACAATCAAAGCAATTGTTACCATACATCCTACCAATACAAGCAACAATTTGCCATAATCAGAGAAGATAGACAAACCACTTGTAGATACTGTGCTATACACAAGACCCATGATACCAAATGGTGCAAAACTAATTACCCAACGTACTGCTTGGGAAACTGCGTCTGCCACATTGTTCAAGAAAGTTTTTGTTGTTTCGGAAGCATTTTTCAAAGCCAAACCAAATACAACTGCCCAAGCCAAAATACCAATGTAGTTTGCTGTAGAGATGGATTGCAAAGGATTTTGTACAATGCTCATAAGCAATGTCAAAATAACTGTGCCAACACCATCTGGAGGAGTTGTGCCTGTTGCTGCTTCTGGCAATGTGAGTGTAAGTGGGAACAAGAAACTTGCAATTACAGCTACCAAAGCTGCTGCAAATGTACCCACCAAGTACAATACCACTACTCTACCCATGTTTGTTTTAGCACCTTGTTTGTGGTTTGCCAAAGAACTCATAACCAAGAAGAATACAAGTACTGGTGCAACACCCTTCAATGCACCTACAAACAAATCACCAAAAATACCAATTACAGTTGCACTTGGAGCCACTACACCAATGATAGCACCCAAGATCAAACCGCCAATAATACGTTTTACTAAGCTAATACTATTCCATTTTTGAAATACGTTACCCATTTTTTTCTCTCCTATACATAAATAATAGTCCAATTTACCTGTTGTACGAACACGCTAATTGCAAAGCCATTTGTTACTAATTTCATTTATTTTGAACAGCCAAATACTTGTTCACAAAGCTTTTTGCCTGTTGGTGTGATTGCCAAACCACCTTCAGCTGTTTCTTTTAATGAAGATGACATTGCATCTCCAATTTTTTTCATTGCCCAGATGACTTCATCTGCTGGAATTGCACTTTCTATCCCTGCCAAAGCCAATTCTGCTGCCACAAAAGCATTTGCAACACCTGCTGCATTTCTCTTGATACAAGGGATTTCTACAAGACCTGCAACTGGATCACACACAAGTCCCAATATATTTTTCAAAGCGATTGCACATGCATGTTCACTTTGTTTTGGGGTACCACCACAGACTTCAACCAAAGCTGCTGCTGCCATTGCACTTGCTGCACCACACTCTGCTTGACATCCACCTTCTGCACCTGCAATACTAGCTTGATTTGCAACAACCATACCAATTGCCGATGCTGTAAAGAGTGCCATTGTCAATTCATCATCAGACAAACCTCTATCTTCTGCAATGGTCAACAATGCAGATGGTAAAATACCACAACTACCAGCAGTTGGTGCTGCTACAATTCTACCCATACAAGCATTTGTCTGTGATACTGCCAAAGCTTTTACCATAGCTTGTCCAAATATTTTGCCACAAATATTCTTTCCAGCGTCTACAGATACTTTCATTTTATAGGCATCTCCACCAGTCAAACCACTTGCAGAGCGCTTATCTTTATCCAAACCTTTTTCTACAGAATCTTTCATGACTTCCAAAGAACGTGCCATTGTTGCAAATAAAACAGATTCTTCTGTTTCTGCAATTTTTGCTTGGTCTTTTAAAACCAATGCACCAATGGAGGTTTTTTGTTTTTCTGCCATCAAAACCAATTCTGCTATCGAATCATATTTCAAATCCATCACCTCAAATTTATATTTACGGGTGTACACATGGGTACACACCTACAGTTACATTTTTTTCAATTGCAACCATCTTTAGATTGCTTTCAGTATGGTACAACCCAAAATATGAGGATGTGCCAAAATCACTTGATTTACTTTTTCTTCAATACCACCATCAATTTCAATGGTCATTACTGCTGTGCCACCTTTTTGATCTCTACAAAGTGAGAAACCATGGATGTTGACACCATTCCAAGCCAAGATATTGGATACTGCTGCAATCATACCTGGTTCGTCTTTATGTGGAATGATCAAAGTATCTGATTTACCAGAAATGGAAACTTCTGTTCCATTGATTTGGTTGATGACAATGTTACCACCACCTACAGAAGCACCTTGAACCACTGCTTGGTTTCCTTTTGCATCTTTCAACACGATTTCTGCTGTGTTTGGATGTGCTCCATCAATTTCTTTTTCTACAAATGAGAAGGTAACTCCCATTTCTGTTGCAATTTCCATACTAATTGGTATGCGTTCATCATCTGTTTCCATACCCAAAATACCAGCAATCACTGCTTTGTCGGTACCATGTCCTTTATATGTTTTAGAGAAAGAACCACTGAAATAAATAATTGCTTCTTTTGGCTCTGTTCCTAAAATAGATCTTGCATATTTTCCAATGCGCACTGCTCCAGCCGTATGGGAGCTGGAAGGTCCTATCATAATAGGTCCAATAATATCAAACACTTGTAACACGTAAAACCCTCCTTTGTCAAATTCACTGAACTTTGGTTCATTCGTTTTCTAAATTTCTATGATATATTCATTTCTTATCTTAACACTATTATATCTGTTTTTTTTCGTCAAAGTCAATATATAAAATCGACAAAGTTTACCATACATAGACACATCAGTAAACTTATTCTACATTTGTCCTTGTAGTGAAGACTTTTTTGTCATTCTAGAAACTTTTTATAGAAACATTTTATAATTTTTGCACATTATAGCCATATGTTTTTTATGCGTTTATATGAGCAATGAGTTTAATTTTTTTCAGTTTTGACACTAATTTATCAAAAATATGACCAAAAAACTCTAATTTTTCTTTTTGCAATGTGATTTTCTTTGTTTTTCAGTGAAAATCCTTTGATTTCATCAACAAAAACATTGTATTCTCATCCATACAATATCACTTGATTTCCTTGTAAATTCAGCATCCACTTCACAAAATTTCACCTTAGTAACATCTCTCATTACCCAAGCAATAACAAACCCAATTTGCTATAATACACAAAAAAACCCACAGACAAGTCCGTGGGTTTTCCTTTCAATCCAATGATATGATTACATATAACCGCCCATACCGCCCATATTAGGGTCTGGCATTGCTGGAGGCATTTTAGATGGCAATTCCGCAACTACAGCTTCAGTTGTCAAGAATGTGGATGCTACAGAAGTTGCATTTTGCAAAGCACTTCTTGTTACCTTAGCTGGATCCAAAATACCAGCATCAATCATTTCCACATATTCTTCTTTCAACGCATCGAAACCAATGCCTGCTTCAGATTCCATAACTTTATTGACAACAATGGAACCTTCCAAGCCTGCATTTGCTACGATTTGACGAAGTGGCGCTTCCAAAGCCTTGATGACAATTGCTGCACCAGTCTTTTCATCACCCACAAGGTCTGCACAAGCTGCTTTTACTTTGGAAATGGTATGAATGAGAGCTGTACCGCCACCTGCAACGATACCTTCTTCTACAGCTGCTCTTGTTGCAGCCAACGCATCTTCCATACGCAATTTCTTTTCTTTCATCTCTGTTTCTGTTGCAGCACCCACTTTGATCACTGCAACACCTCCTGAAAGTTTTGCAAGTCGTTCTTGCAATTTTTCTCTTTCATAATCAGAAGTTGTTTCCACAATTGCACTTTTGATTTGGTTCACACGAGATACAATTGCATCTTTGGAACCAGCACCATTTGCAATGATGGTTACTTCTTTTTCTACACGTACTGTTTTTGCACGTCCAAGCATATCCAATGTAGTATCTTTGAGTTCCAAACCAAGTTCTTCAGAAATCACTTGACCACCAGTCAAAATTGCAATATCTGTAACCATAGCTTTTCTTCTTTCGCCAAAACCAGGTGCTTTGACAGCCACACAGTTGAAAGTGCCACGCAATTTGTTGACAACCAATGTTGCAAGTGCTTCTCCTTCAATGTCTTCTGCAATGATGAGAAGTTTGCCAGCAACTTGGATGATTTGTTCCAAAATAGGCACCAATTCTTGGATGTTGGAGATTTTTTTATCTGTAATCAAGATGTATGCATCATCCAAAACAGCAACCATTTTTTCCAAATCTGTGGACATATAGGAAGAAAGATAGCCACGATCAAATTGCATCCCTTCTACCAATTCCAATTCTGTGTTCATGGTTTTGGATTCTTCAATTGTAATGACACCATCGTTTGTCACTTTTTCCATTGCATCTGCAACCATAGCGCCAACTTCTTCATCTCCAGCAGAAATTGCTGCTACATTGGAGATATGTGTTTTGGTTGCAACCGCTTGGCTCATTTCTTTGATTTCTGCCACTGCTGCTTCCGTTGCTTTTTGCATCCCTTTACGCAAAATGATTGCATTTGCACCAGCTGCAATGTTTTTAAGACCTTCTTGGATCATTGCTTGTGCCAAAACCGTTGCTGTTGTGGTACCATCACCAGCCACATCATTTGTTTTGGTTGCCACTTCTTTCACCAATTGTGCACCCATGTTTTCATATGGATCTTCCAATTCAATGTCTTTTGCAATGGTCACACCATCATTTGTGATTAGAGGTGCTGTAAATTTACGGTCCAAAACCACATTTCTTCCTTTTGGTCCCAAAGTCACTTTTACAGTATTAGCCAATTTATCTACACCAGCAGCCATTGCAACTCTTGCATCTGCTCCATACTTAATTTCCTTTGCCATTTTTGTTTCCTCCTAAAATTAATCTTGAACGATTGCCAAAATATCATTTTGACGCATTACCAGATATTCTTCGCCTTCAAATTTGATTTCCATTGCGCCATATTTGGAATACAACACATGGTCACCTACTTTGACTACCATTTCCACATTCACATCGCCAATCAATCCACCTGGACCAACTGCAACTACAATTGCTTCTTGTGGTTTTTCTTTTGCTGTTGATGTCAAAATCAAACCAGATTTTGTTGTTTCTTCTGCCGCTACTTGTTGCAAAACGACTTTATCTCCCAGTGGTGCTAATTTCATAATGTATTTACCTCCTGAATATTGTTTTGTTAGCACTCATACACTTTGAGTGCTAACTCTAATACTATAGTATCATTTTTCCAAAAATATGCAAGTGTTTTTTTGATTATTTTATTTTTTCACTTCAGCAACAGCAGACAAAGCTGCAATCAAACCTTCACCAACTGCTTTTGCAATTTGATAAGGTACACCTGTACAATCCCCTGCTGCATACACCATAGGAATATTGGTTTCCATTTTACGGTTCACCACAATTGCATTTCCTTCTATAGAAAGACCTACAACAAGACTATCTGGTGGTGTGCTATTTTTTGCAAAGAATGCACCATCACAAGGAATCACTTCTTCATCCAATTGGATGCCTGAAACTTTGCCATCTGCTTCCAAAACAGCTTTGACTTTACCTGTTTTGACAATGATATTTTCTTTCAAATGAGAAACCTCTTTGTATTTTGGGATATAGGTTACCGATTCACATACATCTGCAAGAAAATTCGCTTCTTCTTCCCCTTCTGGATTTTCTGCCACAACCACTACTTTTTTGCCACGATACAACATACCGTCACAAGTTGCACAATAGCTGACACCTTTACCCAAAAGGTCACGTTCACCTGTTATGGTGTGGCTTTTGTTGATGCCAGTACAAAGAATGATTGCTTTTGCTTCATGGAACTCATTTTCTGCATTGATGAGGAAATATTCCCCCATAGGAATGATTTGTGACACTCTACATTCTTTGAATTCCACACCATTTTTCATAGCATGTTTGAAGAAGGCATTGGTCATATCTTCACCTGTCATATTGGGCATACCTAGGTAGTTGTCCACTTCTTCTGCTGCATAAAGCAAAGAACTATCAATGCTTCTACCAAAAATACATACACTTGCGTTTCGTTGTCTACAGTTGAGTCCTGCGGATAAAGCTGCTGGACCTCCACCGATGATTGCTACGTCTATCATATGGCTTCCTCCTTTATATGCGGGAAGATGATATCTTCCCCTACGTGTTTTGTTGGATGTTATTCACTTCCTATTATGCTTATAATCTGTAGTGATGTTTGTTTTGTAGGGGTGACGTTTCGTCACCCGTTGGAATGTTTGTGAATTAATATTAGGTAGGAATTTATTCACGTTTTAAAGCATTCAGACCTTACTTTTTGACACCAAAAAGTAACAAAAAGTGCCACTACTTCCGAAGCGTGGAGCACGGTTCAAGGAGGCTGCGACTCCTCGAAACTCCTTTGCAAGGTGGAATCCAATTGGCTAGAGAAATAATTTATATTCGAGCATACTTCCTTCATGGCTAGAGATGCTTATTGAAATTCCTACAAATAACAATTTAGAGGATTCCGCTTTGCAAGCAAAGGCTGAGTGGAAATCAAAAGTCATTTGTTCACTACTTACTTTGGTTTTGAGCCAGTAATCAAGAGGTGAGGGGCTTGTCACTCACGGTCTAATCGTAGGATTTAATTTTCTATACATCCGTCTATCAGGGTGATTTTCAAGAGGGTCGGGATAGACCCTCTTGAAGCGTGGCTCCACGCCTTCGCAAAGAGTGGCACTTTTGGGGTACCTTTTGGTGTCAAAAGGTACGGTATTAAGTTTTTAATCTCTAATATTTGAAAAAATTAAAACCTAAAATTACCACACACAATTTACTGGAAGATACTATCTTCCCCTACAAATAAATCAACTTATATAAGTTGTTATTCTGAATGCAATGAAGAATCTTGGGTTTCGGTTGATTTGTGAATCAACCCTACAACTGCATACTTGTGTTTTGTGGTACTACGTAAAATATAAATAACCCGCACAACCTCTTTTATATCAAAAACTCAAAATAATTTTCTCACAATTTGGACAATAATCTGCTTCTTTATATGCACCGCACATAGTTGGGTGTGCAATGAAAAATTCATCTTTTCCAGTATTCGGCTGAAACATAGCTTTGTGTTTCTTCTTACTCCAGAAAACTCCATGACTACTTTGTACATATCCTTTTTCCATTTCCTGATTACAATATGGGCATTTCATGTACGTCACCTTCCTAGGATACAAAAAGTCCCCTTGCAAGCATCTACAAAGGGACTTATCTTCATTTTAGGCAAATCCCTTTTATACTCCTAGAGTATCACAAATAATGAGATTTGTCAGTTGATTTCATATTACAATTTTCCTATTATTTTGCTGCTTCTGCTGCTGCAATGACTTTCTTTTGCAATTCCATAGGCATTTCTTCGTAACGAGCAAAGCTATGTTTATATTCACCACGACTTTGTGTCATAGAACGTAAATCTGTAGCATATTTGTGCATTTCGGATGTAGGAACTTCTGCGCAAATCATTTTTTTGTTGCCAACAGCGTCCATATTCAAGATACGACCACGACGTTTGTTGATATCGCCCATGATGTCACCCATGTAACGATCAGGAACAATAACTTCTACGTATTCTACTGGTTCCAAAATGGTAGGTTTTGCTTGAGGAACGCCTTCTTTATAAGCTGTGGATGCAGCCATTTTAAATGCCATTTCAGAAGAATCTACAGGGTGATAGGAACCATCCATCAAAGTTGCTTTGAGGCCAACCACTGGATATCCAGCCAAAACACCTGAAAGAACAGATTCTTGCAAACCTTTTTCAACAGCTGGGAAGTATTGTTTTGGTACAGAACCACCGAATACTTTTTCTTCAAATACAAGTGCTTGTGACATATCGCCACTTGGTTCAAATTCAATTACAACATCACCAAATTGACCATGTCCACCAGATTGTTTTTTGTAACGTCCACGAACAGAAGATTTGCTCTTAACTGTTTCACGGAAAGGAATGATTGGATCAAACAAATCCACATCAATTTTGTATTTTGCTTTGAGTTTATTGACCATAACATCCAATTGTTGTTCGCCAATACCAGAAACCAAAGTTTGTTTTGTTTCTTTATTCACTTCCATTTTGATGGTTGGATCTTCTTCTCTGATTTTTGCAAGAGCAGCAGAAAGTTTATCTTCATCACCTTTGCCCTTTGGTTTGATTGCCATTGTCAAAACAGAACTTGGCAAATTGATTTTTGGAAGTACCACAACGTGATCTTTCACAGTCAATGTATCTTGTGTGCCAGTATTGGAAAGTTTTGCCAAAGCACCAATATCACCAACATTGAGTTCTTCTACTTCAATTTGTTCTTTACCACGAACCACAAACAAACGACCTACTTTTTCATAGGAATCTTTTTCTGGGTTGTAAAGTTGTGTGGAAGTATCAATTTTACCAGACATAACTCTAAACAAACTCAAACGACCAATATATGGGTCAGAAATGGTTTTGAATACAAATGCAGAAAAATCAGGATCAGTTGCACTACAAAGAACTGCTTCTGCATTTTCATTGAAGGCATGGAAATCTTTTTTCACTTCGCAAGCTGGAGGGGTGAAACGCATCAATGTGGAAAGTGTCAAACGAACACCATGACCCATTGCTGTGGAACCACAAAGAACAGGTGCGATTGTATGGTTTTCGATACCAACCAACAAACCATCGTAGATTTCTTCTTCTGTCAATTCTTCGTCATTGAAGAATTTTTCCATCAATTCATCACTACTATCAGCAGCAACTTCAATCAACATAGAACGCAAAACTTCTACTTGATCTACTTTATCTGCTGGCATTTCGCATTGAACCAATTCGCCATCTACTGTTTTTCTAGCATCTCTTTTGATCAAGTTAATGAACCCAACGAATTTACCGTGGTCATCTGTATATGCAATTTGGACTGGAGCAACCGCTTTACCGAATTTTGCTCTCAAATCAGCCAATGTTTTTTCAAAGTCAGCATTTTCATCATCAATTTGGTTTACAAAGAACAATCTAGGAATTTGCATTGCTTCTGCATATTCCCAAGCTTTTTCTGTACCTACTTCTACGCCTGATTTTGCGGAAACCATAATCAAAGCGGTATCTGCAACACTCATTGCCATTTTTGCTTCTGCCACGAAATCGAAATACCCTGGAGTATCCAATAAATTGATTTTTGTATCCCTCCACTCAACTGGAAGAACTGATGTATTGATGGAAACTTTACGACGAATTTCTTCTGCTTCATAGTCACTCACGGTATTGCCATCTTCCACTTTACCAAAGCGTTTTGTTGCGCCTGAGCGGAATAGAGCAGACTCAGCAAAAGTTGTTTTGCCGGAACCGCTGTGACCCAATAGAACTACGTTTCTTACCTTCTCTGCAGCATAATTTTTCATAAACCTAACCTCCAATTCGTATATTCTGGCATTTGTCAATGTATGTGTGTTTTATTGCCATTTGAACAACCGTTCTAATATTTATAGTTCTTCATTTGTAAAAAATACCCTTTTAATTCCAATTAACTTTTTTCAATTCGTCGAATTATACAAAACCAACAAGAAAAAACCACCATAAGCCAGATTGAAATTGGTGGTTTTCACAAGAATCTTACATAATTTTTCTTCCTATATTTTGGAAATAATGATATTCTCATCAATCCATATACAAAGAAGGTTCTACAAAGGGTATTCCAAAATATTCTGCTATGGATTTGGATAGTTCATAAGCAATGGGTTCTACATTATCTTTGATCCACTGGGCATCTTCCAAATTGTCATGGTATGCCACTTCTACCAAAACAGAAGGTACTTTTGTTCTTCTCAGTTCTGCCAAAGTTGTGGTTGGAACTGTATTGGATTTTTCTGGATATGGATAAATGAGAGCCAGATTATCTGCCACAATTTCTGCCATTTCTTTTCCATAGTAACTGGTTGCATAATAATATACATCTGGACCTTGTAGTTTGCCCGCAAAAGATGGTGGTCCTGCATTGGTGTGTATTGAAAAATGAAAATCGTAATCACCTGCATTGGAATCTGCTATTGCTTCTGATAGGGTCATATCTGGATCATTTCTGCCAAAATCTATGCCAGATGCCAAAAGATATGGTTCCATTGCATCCACAATCAAATTGGCATATTCTTCTTCTGTTCCTCCATTGATATATGGATTGAATTCTTGTAAAGATGGACTTAAATATACACTAGGCATGGTTTCACCTCCAAAAAAACAGTGAATGGTTAAGAGTGAAGAATGAAGAGTTTGTTCACTCAATTTAGTATATGGAGGTTGGTCTGTTTTGGTGCAAAACAGGATGGGAAACCCATCCCCTACAAAATAGTGTTGTAGGGGTGACCTGTGATAGCCCATCTTTTATTTGAATATTTTATTATTGATTTTCAATTTGCCACCTTCATAAGCATTTTCATCCCCATCTGCAAAGGTAGAACGCACCACTGTCTTTTTACCATATTTCAAGCGTATTGCATCCATTGCTGCATCTGCTTTGCCTTCTTTTGACCAATCTACATCTGTCAAAGAAAGTTGTGTGGTATCGTTTCCACAAAGCTGTCCCGCTCTTACACCCAAAAGCCTAAGTGGTTCCCCCTTCCAAGCAGCATCAAAACAAGCTTTTGCTTCTTGATACACTGCATTGGTGCAATCTATGGCATTGAACACCTTTTTCTGGTGGGTATAGGAATGAAACTCGGTGTCTTTCAATGTGACTGCCACTTCTAGGGTTGCACATCCACTGCAACGCAAACGCATAGAAACCGTTTCTGATAAAGCCAATAAGATTTTATAGGCTTCTTCTTTGGTTGTGACATTGTGTGCTATGGTGGTGCTATTGCCAATGCTTTTCATGGTTTCTTTTTCGATGGCTTCTGCTACAGGGCTATCATCAATTCCATTTGCATAGGCATGCAAAGTATAGCCAAAGCTTTTGAATTCACGTTCCAATAGTGGTAATGGATATTTTGCCAATTCGCCTATGGTTTTGATACCCATTTGTTTCAATTTGGGTGCTGTTCTTCTGCCTACCATAAACAAATTTTCTACAGGTTGTACCCAAAATTTTGCTTCCAATTCTTCTGGGTATAAGGTCAATATTTTATTTGGCTTTTCCAATTCCCCTGCCATTTTTGCAAGCAACTTATTGGAACTGATGCCTATATTCACAGTGAATCCCAATTCATCAAAAATATGCTTTTGAATCCTTGTTGCAGCCACAAGTGGTTCACCAAAGAGCTTTTCCATGCCTGTATACTCCAAAAACCCTTCATCAATGCTGAATTGTTCCAGTCTATCGGAATATTGCTCCAAAATTGCAAACATTTCTTTGGACACCTTGGAATACAGAGCAAAATCTGGTGGTGCAAACACAAGGTCTTTGCATTTTTGCAGTGCCATACCAGTGGGTTCTCCTGTTGTGATTCCAAATGCTTTTGCAGGTGTGCTTTTTGCCAAAATGATACCACGCCTGTCATTGTCAGCACCTGAAATTGCAGATGGAATGGTTCGCAAATCCAATTCTTCCCCTTGTTTGAGACGCTCCACAGCTGTCCAACTCAAAAAAGCATTGTTGACATCAATATGAAAAATGGTTCTTGGCATAAAATCACCTCCTTTGGTGGGAGGATATGGAATCCTCCCCTACAATTATATCGTTGAACATATTGCCATTTCGAATGTAATAAGGAATCTAAAACCTTAGATTATTCGTCGCTACGAAGCTCTCCTCAGAATGACATCCAAGTTGTGACACACTTTTTGAAGGGTATAGTCTTGACTATACCGTTATCTTGACACCAGTATAACACGAACATATTTTCGATTCAAGATGTGTATTTTGACAAAATAAATTGAAACAGCTATTTTTCTGGAGGATACTATCCTCCCCTACGTAAAACCGTTAGGACAATTCAAATCTTAAAGAAAAATTCATTGCATTCTACTCCACTTCTTTCTATAATAAAGGAAACATAAGGAGGTTTTTCCATGAATTATAAAAAATTAATGACACATTGCATGGTTTTGGGTGCCTTTGCTTTTGGCTTTTGTTACTGGCAAAACAATCATATCCAAGTGACCAAACATACCTATACAACCAATATTCCAGAAGATTTGGATGGTTTTACCATAACACAGGTTTCTGATTTGCAAAGTAAATCCTTTGGTGCTGACCAAAATAGTCTCTTGGAAAAAGTTGCCCAAACAAATCCAAATATCATTGTCATCACAGGTGATTTGATTGACCGAAACCACACAGATATCGAAGCATCCATGACTTTTATTGCAGGTGCTAGAAAAATTGCTCCTATTTATTTTGTAACAGGCAACCATGAGCATCAATCTGGTGTCTGGGAAGAACTTTCTGATTTGTTGATAGAAGCTGATGTAACCATTTTGGACAATGGCAAATCCATCATCGAATACAATAACGAAATTATTACATTGATTGGACTTGCAGACAAACGTGTCAATCCATATTATGCAGAAGCACTATCCACATTGACCCAAGGAATGAACCCAAATGGTTTGACTATTTTGCTTTCTCATAGACCAGAATTGTTTGAATCCTACGCAGAATATCCAATTGATTTGGCTTTCACAGGTCATGCACATGGTGGTCAAATTCGTTTGCCATTTGTAGGCGGATTGTTTGCACCCAACCAAGGTTTCTTCCCTGAATATACCAGTGGTGCTTATGAAATCAACGATACAACCATGTATGTCAGTCGTGGTTTGGGCAATAGTACGTTTCCAATTCGCTTTGGCAATCGACCAGAAATTGTGGTTGTGACGTTGGAAGCAGAAGAAATGTAAAGGAGGAAATGATGTGCATCCTAACATTTGGTTGATAATTTTTTGTGCATTTATTGCCATCGGTGGAGATTTTGTATGGAAAAAGAAAAAGTAACTTATTTCCACTCTAAGAAATGGGGACTTTCCATGAATGCAAATCGAAAAAGAATATTGATTTCAGTTTCTATGGCTCTATTGGTTCTTTCCATCACTTTTGTAATGCACCTGCCTTCCCTTCCATATCTCAAGAAATTTGGTATAGATTTCAGCAAAGGAAAGATTGTATCCGAAGTAGACACACTTGGTTGGATGGGAGATGGCTATGCTTTTGCTACAATGGAGTTCCAAGAAAACGGTGCTTTGGTTACCAAAATGCAGAAAGCAAAACACTGGCATACACTGCCGCTATCCAATAATTTGCAAACATTTATTTATCAACCATATGACAGTACACTGCCTATTCCTGAAATTACAAATGGATATTATTATTTTTATGATAGACATAGTGAAAGTGAAACTGTGTATGATGACAAGGATTTACTCAATCGCCATTCTTTCAATTTCACGCTTGCAATTTATGATGTAGATTGCAATACGTTGTATACATTGGAATATAATACATAAAATTTTGTCACTAACAAGACAACTAAAAAAGGAGATCTAATTCATATGAAAAAGAAAAAGTATGTAATCTTTATACTTTTCTTGATTTGTGCCATCCTGCTCACATTTTATTATCGTGCAGTCATTCCAATTGCCAAAAATATAGATTATTTAGAAATTTACAGCATTTCTTTGTATACCGAAAATGGCGACAGGTCTGATATTACAAGTTCTGTGAATATCGATAAAGTCGAAGAAACCCTTGTACAATACGATTGTGAACTACATACCACAAACTTTGCACCCTACCCTCATAGCAAAGTAAAATATGAGTTGAATGGCACATATGATGGCAAACCGCTCCATATTTTATTAGGGGATTTGAATATCGTATACGAAGACGCTTCAAGTGGCGGACATAGCATTGTGAATCCTAATGAACTGATGGTACAGCTCGAACAATATATAGCATAATCATACAAAACACTTTATAACAATCAGATTGGAGATTAAAACATGAAAAAATTATCAATGCTTTCAAGTGGCTTATACCTCATCTGTTCTATCCTTTGGGGATGTGTTGCATACAAAGACTATCAAAAAGACAAATCCGAAATTCCATACTTACAGATTATAGTGGCAGTTGGGAATTTCATACTTGCCATTCTGAAGTTTCCAACAAATGAAAAACAGCAATGACCACACATCATAAGGAGATTTTATGAAATCAGTAACCAATAAAAATAAATTTGTAACCAAACACAACTTTATGGTATGTGTTGTTATTTTGGTATGCATTGCCATCATATCCTATGTGGATTTGGTGGTGCGTCCATCCTATTTCATAAAAACAGCTGTGAAAGCACCTATATTTTTCCTAGTTCCAATCCTCTACTCTATTTTCTATAAAGATTTCAAACCATTTGCGTTTTTGAAGCCCAAAAAAGATGGTTTGCTTTTTGCATTTTTATTAGGCATTGGCATTTATATCATTGTTTTGGGATTTTATTTGATTGCCAGTTCTTTTGCGGACTTAAGCGGTGTCAAGATTTCTTTGGAAAACAATCTGGGTATCAACAAAAACAATTTGATTTACATAGGGTTATATGTTTCCATTTGCAACTCCTTTTTAGAGGAATGGTTTTTCCGTGGATTTGTGTTCCATGGATTTAGAAAAACATCACGCAAAGCTGCATATCTCGTCAGTTCTTTGAGTTTTGCCGTCTATCACATTGCTATTATGGATGGTATGTTTGGTTTTGGAATTTTGCTTTTGACTCTCCTTGGACTCTTTGTTGGTGGCACCATTTTCAACTATCTGAATGAAAAACACAGAAATATCTATGCCTCATGGTTTTGTCATTCTTTTGCCAATTTTGCTATGAATACCATTGGATATTTGATATTTTTCACTTAAAAATGACTCTCATTTTACAATACACTAAAGGCTTATTCACAAGCCTTTTTTATTTTACTTGACAATTGTTCTGTAGAGAACTATAATTGTTCACTAGAGAACAAAAAGGAGGAACTCATTATGGATATGAAAGAACTATTCCATACCATCAGTTTGAAACGAAAGTTCTATTTTGATGATTTATTGGAAGAATTGGATTTGAATTTTATGGAATTGGAAGTATTGGATTTTTTGAATCACGAACCCAATCGCAATACCTTTACCGAAATCATAAAATCCAAGGGATACGCAAAATCGCACATTTCATCAGCAATTTCCAATCTCATAGACAAGGGATATTTGGCAAAAGAACCAGCTCCAAACAACAAAAAAGTATTTTATTTGCGTTTATTGGAAAAAAGCGAGTATGCACTTATGCAACAAGAAATCTGTATCAAAAACTATCAAAAAACCGCTTTTCGAGGCATAACAAAAGAAGAATTGGATACATTCCAAACTGTACTTATGAAAATAGAAAGTAATTTAACGGAGGAATAAACTTTATGGAAACAATATTTATATGTATTTTGGCTGGTATGGGTGCTGGTCTTGGAACTGGCTTTGCTGGCATGAGTGCAGCGGTAGTCATATCCCCTATGCTCATCACTTTTTTGGGTGTCAACCCATTTGAAGCCATCGGTATTGCTTTGGCATCAGACGTTTTGGCAAGTGCCATATCTGCTTATACCTATGGAAAGAACAAAAATATTGATTTGAAACGCAGTAAATCTATGTTTATTAGTGTATTGATTTTCACTGGAATTGGTGCTTTTATTGCACACCAAGTGCCTACAACTACAATGGGAAATTTGAGTGTATTTGGCTCTTTGCTCATGGGTATCAATTTCCTCAAAAAATCTTTTGTAGAAGAAAAACCAAAAGAACACAAAGAATTTACTGGCAAACTCAAGACACTTATGCCCATTCTTTGTGGTTGTTCCGTTGGTTTTGTTTGTGGATTCATTGGTGCTGGTGGTGGTATTATGATGCTGATTCTTTTGACTACTGTTTTGGGATATGAACTCAAAACAGCTGTAGGAACCAGTGTATTCATTATGACATTTACCGCTTTGTTTGGTGCCACTTCTCACTTTACGTTACAAGGTGCATTTCCAGACCCTTTGATTTTTGGAACCTGTGTACTTTCCACATTGTTCTTTGCTTATTATGGAGCAAGATTTGCAAACAAAGCACAACCCAAAATTCTCAACCGTACTACTGGCACTGTTTTGGCAACTCTTGGTGTTGTAATGATTGTCACACAACAAATGCAAGGAATGTAAGTAGAGAATATGGTATTGAACATTTAGGAGGGCATGGAAACCCTCCCCTACAAATACAATATAGGTATTGCTGATATCTACTTTTCTATGGTATAATAAACTTCACAAACAAAGAAAATACAACTACAGAAAGGTTGATACAAAATGGCTAATCCAATCGTAACTTTTGAAATGCAAGATGGTAGCGTGTTCAAAGCTGAACTCTACCCAGAAATCGCACCAAACACAGTCAACAACTTCATCTCTTTGGTACAAAAAGGATATTACAATGGTTTGATCTTCCACCGTGTCATTCGTGGTTTCATGATCCAAGGTGGTTGTCCTCAAGGTATTGGTACTGGTGGTCCTGATTACCAAATCGCTGGCGAATTTGACATGACAGGCTTCAAAAATCCTTTGAAACACGACAAAGGTGTACTTTCCATGGCTCGTTCTATGAATCCTCATAGTGCTGGTTCTCAATTCTTCGTTATGCACGAAAAATCCCCTCATTTGGATGGACAATATGCTGCTTTTGGTAAAGTAATCGAAGGTATCGAAGTTGTGGATACAATTGCAGTAACTCCTACTGCTCGTGGTGACAAACCAGTTGTTCCTCAAGTGATGGCTAGTGTAACTGTTGATACTTTTGGTGTGGAATATCCAGAACCAAAAAAATCTTAAGAATTTCTAAAATTTCTGCTTGACGAATGATGTTCTATGTGATATTATAGTCAAGCAGTCATTCATGCGGATGTGGCGGAATGGCAGACGCACCAGACTCAAAATCTGGCGGGGGTGACCTCGTGTGGGTTCAAGTCCCACCATCCGCACTTAAGACAAGTCTATTGTACTTGTCTTTTTTTATTTCAAAAATCACTATTAATTCAATCAAATAAAAAAGATCTCCTGGATGCTATTGGGCAAAGGAAACCTTCTTTTATTCCATATTATTTTAAATACTTAATGTTTTAATCCGTTCTTTCAATGTATCCTTAAGCAAACCATCTTTGATATACTCCAATAAAATCGGTTTGATTTGGTAGTTCAAACGATACTCCATATAACTTTTTGCTTTCTCAATTGTAACAACATTATTTTCATCCAAACACTTTTCTTTACTATACAAGAAATATGTATGTCCCAGCTTAATATCTTCTGGGTCTATGGATGGATCTGCAATAGTATCTGCCACAAAACACTCCATAACCAACTGATACAGTTTTTCAATAGAATCTACAAAGACCTTTGCTTCTGGAGTTGCTTTTGCAAAAGCATCCCAACTGGCTTTGACCACTTCCACCTCAGATGGCAAAGAAACAAATGCAAAACGACGACGAACTGCATAGTCCATGGAACCAATGGAACGATCTGCAGTATTCATAGTACCAATGATGTATAGATTGTCTGGTACTTTGAGGGTATTGTCCTTATGCCCACTTCCATCATCTTTGCTATATGGTGTAGAAAATGCATCACCACGGTACTCCAACCCATAAATCAATTCACCAAGTACCGATGCCAAGGGAGCACGATTGATTTCATCAATAATCAAAACATATGCATTGTTAGGGTCATTTTCTGCCAAAACTGCAATTTCTCCAAACACCTTATCCACTACTTTATAGTTGATTTGATTGTTTCCGTTAGCATCTTTTACCATGTCCATTGTAATCCCACGAATAAAATCTTCATAGGTGTAAGATGGATGGAATTGCACAATTTTATAGCAATCTTGGTGACCATCCAAATATTCTTGTGCCGCTTCATATGTATCCAATTTGGGTGCAAACGCATCATGCATTGCCAAGGTTTTTGCTGCTAAAATTGTTGATGTATAGGTTTTGCTTGTGCCAGGAGGTCCATAGAAAATCACCTGTTTATTATAACCATTCTTAAAAATTTCAAATGCTTCATTTGCTTTTGATAAACTCATTTTACACCTCCATTATTTCAGTAAATCCAACAAATTCTCTTTTATTTTCATTTCCCAAATTTCTGATTGCACTGTAACATCTATTGGCAAATGAAATCCAATGTGTCTATCTATATTCTGATTTTGCTGCTCAGGCAATCCTATGTTCATATCATTTTTTTCGTATAATTGCATTTTATCATCAGGATTATATGGGGAAATGAATCCACCTTTTTTACAGTTCAAACGCAACATATATGCCATAATTTGAAAGGTACGATTTCTACCATCATTATGCAACCACGAATATTTTGCATCAATTACAGCCACCACCTGATTTTCTTGGTCTAAAATGGCCAAATCTGGAATATGCGTATTGGCAAATCCATCTGGTGTAGGACTATTTCCAAAAAGCTTCAATCCTTCTTGATATGGCAAAAGATGGTACTGACTTTGTGTTTCATTATTGATACTTTTCAATGCATTTCCAATTACTGCACGACAAAACAACTCAAACAGCAAATCCATCTGAATGAAAAATGGTGTGACTGCTTTATTTATGCTGCTTTTTTCATTTCCACTTTTGTCAAATGTAACTGAAATACGTGAAATAATCTTTTTTGCACTCTCCAAAGCAGGTGTGTAATATTGAAATACACCATTATTTTTGAGTCCATTGAAATCAGATGTGCCACATGGTGTTAATTTTACTGATGCAAGTGCTCGTTGGCAAAATGCAAATTCTTCTTCCAACAAAGATGGATATTCACTTTTCACCTGTCCCACCAAATAAAGGGCATATTTCAAGATTCTATTTTCTTTATTGTCTATGCTCATTTGATTGTAACTGCAATAGTTTCGATCCATACGTCCAGTTACTATATTGTGTTTGATTTGCTTATTTAAGTTTAACTTCCCTTTCATCTTACCAACCAAGTTTTCTTCACGACGAATGGACTGTTGTTTGAGCATTGCCTGACAAACATGTTGACAAGCAGGTAGAAATTCCATAATTTCAAATACACCTTGTAATGCACCAAAGTTAATATCTTTTTCATTAGAGGTTGCTGTACCAGGTGTAAATTTCTTTGCATCACGATATGTACCAAATAATACACTGTCATTTCTATTTTGAAAATTCATTTTGTTCCACTCTGCTGTTGTATGACTTGCAAAGGTAATTACATTTTTGCCTTGACAATGATTCTGGTAAAAATCATCGCTTTGCATTATATATAACAACATATTCGTTGCATTTGCTCCAAAACGAGGTGTCACAGTGATAAAAGACCCATCAGGCATATGCTCACCCACCAAAGGCATAACACCTGCATAACGGGAAGCTTTTAGCTCTCCTTTATTTTTCTCATAGAACAACCCTAAGTTTTCAGGTGTAGATTTTTGATTGAACTGAAAATATGAAGGTATATCTTCTAAAAATCCAACATCCATATCTGTAATTGCAATGGGTGAATAATCCTCACCTCTTAGATAGATTGCATCACTCATTTCAATCCCTCCAATTTTCTTTTCAATTCACTTTTATCCCCTTGTAAGTAGTCTTGGAAGGTTTTTGTATCACCCGCAAACATTGCTTGCTTCTTTCGGAACATACCATCTTTATAATATTCTGTAAGAAGCGGAATCAATTCATAATTGATTTTATAGCCAAAATGTTTTACATCTGGGTTCTTCAAAACATTGGAGTCTGCATTGCAAATAAAATAACTTGTACCAATTCTAATGTCATCTGGATCAATTCCTGCCATAACATTTTCTTTTTTGAATATACCTTGTACTTTATTGTACAGATTTACCAAGAAGACTTTTCCTAAAGGTAACTCCTTATCCTCAGGCTTAGTTGGTGGAATATACTGAAATGCAAACCGACGTTGCATAGCATAGTCCAATTCTGCAATGGATCGATCAGCAGTATTCATTGTACCAATAATATATAGATTGTCAGGTATTGTCATAGTTTCCTTTGCAGAAAGTGTGATGGATTGCCCTCTATATTCAAGGGCATACATAAGCTCTCCAAATACCGAAGATACCTGTGCACGATTGATTTCATCAATAATCAAAACAAAATTAAGATGCTTATTTTGAGGTTCAGAAGCCTTATCTGCAAAGGCTTTCAATCCACGACTTTTCATTTCATAGCGAATATTCCCCTGGTAATCTGCACCTACCTCTAGCCCCATAATAAAATCTTCATATGCATAAGAAGGATGAAATTGTATCAGCTGGATTTGATCTGAACTAGGAGAACCCATTGCTGAAGGTGTATTTGAAATTATTTCTTCTGCCACCAATTTTGCAAGACGTGTTTTCCCTGTGCCTGGTGGTCCTTTTAGAATGATTTGCTTGTTTTGTTGCAACAACACAGTCAATTGTTCTGGCGTTGGACAGAAATCGTTTGTGGATTGTGAAATATAGGAATCTAATACTTCTAGGTCAAAAATACGCAATAAATTGTTTTTGAATCTTGTTTTTGTAGAATCTGGAATTGTAACAGAAAGGTTTTTGTATAGCTCATTGATAAATGTATCTGCAAATATATTTTTTATCTGGTCTGCTTGATCTTTTTTTGTCAGTTTGGATATAGCTTCTGAAATCTGAAGCGTTTGAAGTCTTCTTTTAGGGCTTCCCTGATTATCATCTCGTTCTGTGCCACCAATTGCTATAATAAAATTAGATGAAATGGTACTGCTTCCATATCCAGAGTGTATCACATAACTAGAATAGAGGAATTCCCCTACAGCAGGATCCAATAATTTTGATACAATATAAACCAATGCATCAAATGCACCAATTGTAATGCCTTGTTTTTGCAATGAATTGCGCAAGCCATGTGTTTTAATTATCCAATTTGCAAAATCCTTTATTGTCATATCGCCAATTTTTGCCACAATTCACAACTCCTTTTTGTTCCATACTTATTACAAATCATCATCACCATATTCTGGGAATTCTATCTGACAGTATACCACTTCTAAATATTGTTGACAACCATTATATACTTGTTGAAATCCCTCATAATTGACAAATGATACCTCTTGTGATACAGTATTTTTGTCTCATTGAAGGGTTTGTTTGAGCTGAATAATATGATAGGCGTTCCTATTGTGTTATGCAGCTTTTTTTAGGAGGAAATTATGTCACAAAATTTAGATTTGACAAAGGGTAGACTTTTGCCTGTTTTATTGCAATTTACATATCCAATTCTGCTATCCATACTTCTGCAAACCACATATGGCACCGCTGATTTGTTGATTGTGGGTCAATTTGCCAATGTTGCAGATGTTTCTGGTGTTACCATTGGTAGTATGATTATGTTGGCAATCACGTCTTGTTTCACTGGTCTTTCTATGGGTACCACCATCTTAATTGCAAGATATATTGGTTCTGGTCAAGGTGATAAAAGTTCACGTGTAGTTGGTGTTAGCATCTTCTTATTTGCTTTACTTGCTCTTGTATTCACTGCTTTTTTACTTCTTGGAAATGATTTTTTGACCAATATCATGCAAACACCAACAGAATCCATCAGCAATACAAAATCCTATTTGTATATTTGTGGTGCTGGCACCATATTCATTGTTTCTTATAACCTTTTGGGTAGTATTTTCCGTGGTCTTGGAGATTCCAAAACACCTTTGTTGTCTGTTGCAATTGCTTGTATCATCAACATTGTGTTGGATTTGTTATTTGTTGCAAAATGCAATATGGGTTCTTCTGGTGCTGCTCTGGCTACTGTCATTGCACAAGCATCTAGCGTAGTTTTATCCATCCTCATCATTAGAAAACGCAAATTGGCATTTTCCCTTTCCAGAAAAGATATTTGTTTTGATGGATTCTATATCAAAAATATTCTTTCACTTGGTATACCTGTTGCCATGCAAGGTGTTTTGGTGACCATATCATTTTTGTCTGTTACCGCCATCATCAATGTGTTTGGTGTTGCACAATCTGCTGCTGTTGGCATTGTAGAAAAAATTACCAATCTTGTTATGGTGGTGCCACAAGCCTTTGCGCAAGCACTTGCTGCCTTCACTGCACAAAATCTTGGTGCAAAGGAAATTGATCGTGCCAAAAAAGGGTTATTCTATAGCATTACCCTATCCCTTGTATTTGGTGTTATGACAGCTTTTATTTCTGCTTTCCATGGTACTATTTTCACAAAACTCTTTACTTCTGATGCTGAAATCACCACACATGCATTGTTGTATTTACGCTCCTACTCCATTGATTGTATTTTGGTTGCCATTATGTTTTCCTATGCTGGTTTCTTCAATGGTTGCGGCAAAACCACTTTTGTTATGATCGAATCCATTTTGGGTGCATTTTGCATTCGTATTCCACTTGCTTATTTGTTTAGCACTTTGGAAGGTACCAATATGTTTGTCATCGGTTTGGCAACACCTTCTTCTACATTCGTGCAAATCATTTTGTGTGTTGTATATTATCGTTGTGTGATGAAACGAGAACATACTTTGGTTGCAGAATTGTATTAATTTCATTTAGTTATTCATATAAAAAACGAGCCCCCAAACTAGGAACTCGTTTCTTAAGCGGAGATACAGGGATTTGAACCCTGGCGCCGACAAAATCGACCTATCGGATTTCGAATCCGAACCCTTCAGCCACTTGGGTATATCTCCAGACAGAATATTTCGTATTTATTATAACAAGTATGTTTTCAATTTGCAATGTTTTTCTATCCTTATATAAAGTGTTGCGGGTTGAAAACGGGCAACCACATAGGGTTTCCCCTACAAATAGTGATGTCTTAAAGTCGTTGCAGGCAGATATGGGTATTTACCCTTAGAAATAGCATACCAAATACATCAAATTTGCAAGAGAATCCCCAAGATATGGGATTTTCCTTGACACAAGCCTCAAAAAGCGGTAAATTAATATAGGCGAATTGGTGTTCTGCTTAGAAAATGAATTTTTCAACCCAGAGCATAGCAAATATATAAGGATGGAAAATCCATCACATACAAATTTAAAATCTAGGGTATCACAAGCAAATATGGATACCTTCTTAAATAAAGTGAAACAAAAATCATAAAAGTGGGTGTTTTGATGAATGCAAAAAACAATGTAACAACATATAATAATGAAAGTATTACCTCTTTGAAGGGTGCAGATCGTGTGCGCTTGAGACCAGGGGTTATTTTTGGTTCTGATGGTTTGGATGGTTGCGAACATGCAGTCTTTGAAATTCTTTCCAATTCCATTGACGAAGCTCGTGAAGGTCATGGCAATCGTATTGAAGTCATCAGATACAAAGACCACTCCATTTCTGTCAAGGATTTTGGACGTGGTATTCCTGTGGATTACAATGCCAAAGAAGATCGTTTCAACTGGGAACTTGTTTTTTGTGAGTTATATGCAGGTGGCAAATATCAAAACAACACTGGTGAAAACTATGAATATAGCTTGGGGCTCAATGGTTTGGGTTCTTGTGCCACACAATACGCTTCTGAATATATGGATGCAACCATTTATCGTGATGGTTTTTGTTATGGATTGCATTTTGAAAAAGGTGAAAATGTTGGCGGTTTGATGAAAGAAGCCAAAAAACACAAAACAGGTACACTCATCAAATGGAAACCAGACCGAGATGTATTCACCGATATTGCAATCCCTTTATCTTATTTCCAAGATGTGCTCAAAAAGCAAGCCATTGTCAATGCTGGTTTGACCTTCCAACTCTATGACGAAGAAAGCAAAGAAACCTTCTTGTATTGCTATGAAAAAGGCATTGAAGATTATTTGCAAGAATTGGTTGGCGATAACTCTGTGACAGATGTACATTATTTGCAGACAGAAACCAGAGGACGTGATCGTGAAGACAAACCAGAATACAAATTGAAGTTTGAAACTGCTTTTGCATTCCACAACCATGTAAATCTTTTGGAATACTACCACAACTCCAGTTTCTTGGAATATGGTGGTTCTCCTGACAAAGCTGTGCGTAACGCATTTGTATTTGCCATTGATAAGTATTTAAAAGGTAATAACTTATACAAAAAAGATGAAAAGAAAATTCTTTTTACCGATATTGAAGATAGTTTGGTTTT
Source organism: Chakrabartyella piscis (assembly GCA_030067835.1). GTDB lineage: Bacteria > Bacillota > Clostridia > Lachnospirales > Anaerotignaceae > Chakrabartyella > Chakrabartyella piscis. Next base: position 1,542,776 of record CP092441.1, on the reverse strand, counting down.
GGTCATCAACTCCTTCTCCACTGTCACAAGCTACGAAAATCAAACAAAAAAATCCATCACCAATAAATTTATCCAAGATGCTATGACTGAGTTTTTCCGTAGTCAATTGGAGATTTATTTCATTGAAAATAAGATGGAAGCAGATAAAATTGCAAATCAAATCTTGGCAAACAAAAGAAGTCGTGAAACTGCTGAAAAAACAAGGGTCAGCATCCGTAAAAAGTTGACCGGTTCTTTGGATATGAACAATCGTGTAGAAAAATTTGTCAATTGCAGAACCAAAGACGTTGACAGACGTGAAATCTACATCGTGGAAGGTGATTCTGCTTTGGGTGCTTGTAAATTGGGTAGAGATGCCGAATTCCAAGCAATTATTCCCATTCGTGGTAAGATTCTCAACTGTTTGAAAGCAGATTACAATAAAATTTTCGCAAATGATATCATCACAGATTTGTTGAAAGTTCTTGGTTGTGGTGTGGAGATTCAATCCAAACACAATTCTGATTTGAATTCCTTTGATTTGAGCCAATTGCGTTGGAACAAAGTCATTCTTTGTACCGATGCTGATGTGGATGGGTTCCAAATTCGTACACTGCTTTTGACTATGCTCTATCGTTTGGTGCCTACTTTGATTTATGAAAAGAAAATTTACATTGCAGAATCTCCTTTGTATGAAATCACACAAGGAAAAGAAACACATTTTGCATATTCTGATAACGAAAAGAACCAATTGGTTGCAGATTTGTCTCAAAAAAAAGGCAAAGTCAAAATCAGCAGATCCAAAGGTCTTGGTGAAAATCAACCAGAAATGATGTGGGAAACCACAATGAATCCTGCTTCCAGACGTTTGGTTTTGGTAACTCCAGACGAAGCAGAACGTACACAACAAGTATTTGAGTTGTTGCTGGGTGAAAATTTGGCTGGTAGAAAAGAATTCATTGCAGAAAAAGGTCATGAATACATTGATTTTACAGACATTAGTTAAGAGGTGAAGATATGGCTAGAAAAAAGGTAACACCAACAGAAATCAAAGACAATTTCATATCTGAACAGTCCATTACCGAAACCTTGGAACTGAACTATATGCCTTATGCCATGAGTGTCATTGTATCACGTGCTATCCCTGAAATTGATGGATTTAAGCCTTCTCATAGAAAGCTACTCTACACCATGTATTCTATGGGTTTGCTCAAAGGTGACAGAACCAAATCCTCCAATGTGGTTGGACAAACCATGAAATTGAATCCTCATGGGGATGCTGCCATCTATGAAACCCTAGTGCGTTTGACAGAAGGAAATGGTGCTTTGTTGGCGCCTCTTGTGGATTCTAAAGGTAACTTTGGGAAGCAATATTCCCGTGATATGGCTTATGCTGCACCACGTTATACAGAAGTCAAATTGGGCTCTATTTGTACTGAAATTTTCAGTGATATTGAAAAAAACACTGTAGAATTCATTGATAATTACGATGGTAGTATGCAAGAACCTATGTTATTGCCCACCACTTTCCCTAATATTTTGGCAAATCCAAATCTTGGTATTGCTGTTGGTATGGCAAGTTCCATTTGTAGTTTCAACTTAAGTGAATTATGTGAAGCAACTGTGCAATTCATCAAAAATCGTGAAGTGGATTTGTTGGAGTTTATGCCAGCACCTGATTTTTCAACTGGTGGCGCTTTGGTATACAGTCGCAAAGATATGGAACAAATTTACCAAACAGGTAGAGGTTCCTTTAAGGTACACGCAAAGTATTCTTATGATAAGAAAAACAGCTGTATCGAAATTACAGAAATTCCTTATACCACCAATATTGAAAGTATCATCGATAAAATCTTTACTCTTGTCAAAGGTGGTAAGTTGCGTGAAATTACCGATGTACGTGATGAAACCGACTTGAAAGGTTTGAAAATTGCCATTGATGTGAAGCGAAACACAGATGTAGAGCTTTTGATGCACAAATTGTATCGTTTGACTACCCTATCTGACAGTTTCAGTTGTAACTTCAATGTGTTGATTCATGGTAGACCTATGACCTTGGGTGTGCGTGACATTTTGGGACATTGGGTGGAGTTTCGTGTGGATTCTATACGCAAACAATTGGCTTATGACTTGCAAAAGAAAACAGAAAAATACCATCTTTTGGAAGGTTTGGCTCAAATTCTTGCTGATATTGACAAAGCCATTGCAATCATCCGTCACACAGAACAAGAAAGTATGGTTGTACCCAATTTGATGGCTGGATTTGACATTGATGAAATACAAGGGGAATACATTGCTGAAATCAAATTGCGTAACATCAATAAAGAATATATCATCAGACGTATTGAGGAACTCAAAACACTTGCTGATGAAATGAAGGAATTGCAAAGTATTTTGGATAGCAATACCAAAGTGCGTAATATCATTTGCAAACAATTGAAAGCAGTCCAAAAGAAATATGGCATTGCTAGAAAAACAGAAATTGTCCAAGAAGAAGAAGTCATCACCATTTCCAAAGAAGATTTGATTGATGATTATGGTTTGAAACTGTTCTTGACAAAAGAAAACTACTTCAAAAAAATACCACTCTCTTCTTTGCGTTCTGCTGGCGAGCAAAAGTTGAAGGAAGAAGATGTTTTGGCATTTGAGATGGAAGGTACCAACCGTATGGATGTGATCTTCTTCTCCAATCAATACAATGTTTATAAAATGAAAGCCAACGATTTGCCAGATACCAAAGCAAGTTTATTGGGTGAATATTTGCCTAATATTTTGGGATTAGACCCAGATGAAAAGATCGTTTATATGACTGCAACCAATGACTATTCTGGTAATATGGTGTTCTTCTTTGCCAATGGTAAAGCTGGTAAAGTGCCACTTTCTGCATATGCCACAAAAGCAAATCGTAAAAAATTGGTGAATGCATACTCTGCTCGTTCTCCACTTGTGTATTTGGAACACATCCAAGAAGATGCAGATTTCATTCTTTTGCGTAACCAAGACAAAGCAACTTTGGTTTCCACTGCTTTGATTCCTTTAAACGCTTCCAAAAGTTCTGGTGGTGTCCAAGTATTTACACTTAAGAAAAACAGTTCTGTGACAATGGTTTGCAAACCAGAAGCGTTTGGTGTTGAGGATATGGATTATTATCGTACAAAAAAAATACCATCTACAGGACATTTCTTGCAAGATGGCAAAGCAGAACAATTGTCATTGATATAAATAACCAAGTAAACCAAAGATTCTTCGTCATTGCATTCCTCTGAATGACAGAATAGCAGCAACTATAAGCATTCCAAATGGAGTGCTTTTTTTATGATTTGACATTTCTATACAAAAAAACCGACGGTTTCCCATCGGTTCAAATTGTTTATTTCTTATGCATTTGTTGGTTCTTCATCAAAATGTTTATCGTATCTATGTTCATGTAAAATCACTTCTGAAATATTCATAGCATGGTCAGAAACACGTTCCAAGTTTGTCAAAATTTCCAAGAAATGAATGCCAGCGCTTACAGTACATTCTGCGTTACTCAAACGATCGATATGACCCATACGCAATTTCTTTTCAAATGCATCCACTTGGTCTTCATATACTGCTGTTTTTACAGCTGCAGAAATATCACTGTGTTCCAAAGCTTTGAGAGCATTGTCATAACTTGCCAAAACAGCATCTGCCATTTCTTGCAACTCTGCCAATGCAGACTCTGTAAATTTCACTTTTTCTTCAACCATTTCTTCTGCCACTTCTGCAATGTTTTCTGCATGGTCACCAATACGTTCCACATCGCTGAGTGTATTCATCAACGAAGTTGCTTCTCTACTTTCTGCTTCACTCAAAGGATAGGAACAAAGACGAATGAGATATGCATTGATTCCTTCACACACATGATCGACTTTTTCTTCACGACCTTTGATTTTACCAGCTTTTTCTTCATCATATTTTTTCAAAACTTCCAAAGAACGTACCAAATTCTTTCTTGCAATGGTACCCAAACGAATGGTTTCTTGTCTAGCACCTTCCAAAGCAAGAGATGGTGTTTGCAACATACGTTCATCCAAGTATACTCTGGATTTGTCTTCTTCCACTTCTTCGATTCCAACCACTTTTTTGGAAATCTGGATGATATATTTTGCAAATGGGAACAAAAGCAATGTTGTAATCACATTGAAGGATGTATGTATGAAACTGATTTCTGTCAAACCAATGATAGAACTACCCATTGTTGGATTGACTACACTAAAGAACAAAACTGCTGCTGTACTGAAGATTAATGTACCAATCAAGTTGAAGGTCAAATGCATGAAACCAACGCATTTCGCATTTTTATTTGCACCAATACCACTAAGCATTGCAGTGACACAAGTACCAATATTTTGACCCATAATGATATAGACTGCTGCATTGAATGGAACCAATCCAGTTGCTGCCAAGGAAAGCAAAATCCCTTGGGATGCAGAAGAACTTTGGATGATTGCTGTTACCACAGCACCTGCCAAAACGCCAAGAATTGGATTTTGACCCATAGATACAAAAGCATTGACGAATACTTCAGATTCACGCAATGGTTTTACACCAGATGACATGGTATCCATACCAATGAAAAGCAAACCAAAACCAATGATAATGGATGCCACTTCTTTTTGTTTCATTTTTTTACTTGTAATTTGCATAATTACACCAATCATAATGATAATTGGTGCCATTTTAGTTGGACTGAAAATATCCATCCATTCAGAGCTGGATACCAACCAACCTGTTACAGTTGTACCAATATTAGCACCCATGATGACACTCATAGCCTGTGTCAAATTCATAAGACTTGCATTTACAAACCCAACAACCATAACTGTTGTTGCAGATGAGCTTTGCACGATTGCTGTTACAAAAGCCCCCAAAGCAACACCCATAAACTTGTTATGTGTCAACGCTTCCAAAATGGATTTCATTTTTGCGCCTGCTGCATTTTGCAAACCTTGTGCCATGTAGCCCATACCAAAAATAAACATGGCAAGCCCGCCAATAAATGGTATGATAATGTCTGTGTAATTCATAAATTCCTCCTGTTAAGTGTCTTTTTAGATTGTCATATAATCAAAGCACTTCCAACATTTCAATAACATATTTTTCCATATTCTGTAAGTTTTCAACAAGATACAACAAACAGAACCGAAATCATCTTAACACAGGAAAAACATGTCTGCAATGGCAAATTTAACATTTCTAAACTTTTGTTAAATCAAACAAAAAACCACGTAAAATGCGTGGTAATTTGTGTTTTTTTATGCAGTTTATGCCCTTGATTTTACAAAGATTTAACATTAAATTTTACATTAGAAAACTGCTTATTCTGCTAATGCAATTCCGCCACCTGCGACAAAATCTCCATCATACAAAACCAAAGATTGTCCAGGTGTCATTGCTCGTTGTGGCTCATCGAAAACGCACTCCAATTTATCTTCTCCAACCATACGCACAGTACACCAAGCAGCCTTATGTGCATAGCGAATTTTACCTTGCAAACGCATACCATCTGTAAACTCTGCAACAGACATATGTGCCACTTGCCCTACATACATTGTGGTACGAAACAGCTCTTCATTTTCACAAAGCAGAACACGATTGTTTTTGGTGTCCAAAGAATGCACATACATTGGCTTTCCAAATGCAATACCCAAACCTTTTCTTTGACCCACTGTATAATGGATGAGTCCCTTATGCTGACCCAATACATCACCAGACATATTGACAAAGCTACCAGCAGTTCCTACATCGCCACCTTGTTCCAAAATGAATTTTGCATAGTCCCCATCAGGAATGAAACAAATATCCTGGCTATCACCCTTTTTGGCAATGAAACCATCTACTTTTTCTGCAAATTGACGTACTTCTGCTTTGGTGTATTCCCCAATTGGCAACAACATTGCTTGCAACTGTTCCTGCGTCAAACGATACAATGCATATGTCTGATCCTTTTCTGCTGTAGAAGAATTGCGAATAGAATATCTACCTGTTACAGGATGCTTTTCTACACGAGCATAATGACCTGTTGCCATATATTTTGCACCCAACTCATGTGCTTTTTGCAAAAGAGCTTCTCCTTTGATCATACGATTGCACATAACGCATGGATTTGGTGTCAAACCTTCTGCATATCTGCCAATGAAATCATCCACCACTTCTTTGCGGAAAGAATCTCTAAAATCCAATACAATGTGCTCGATTCCCAATTGGTCTGCCACACGTTTGGCATCTGCAATGGCTATTTCTGCTTCTTTTCCTGCCCAAAGATACATGGTCACACCAATGACTTCATATCCTTGTTCCTTCAAAAGATATGCTGCAACAGTGCTATCCACACCACCTGACATACCTACTATTACTTTTTCTTTTTCCATTTTTTCGCCTTCCTATATATTTCTAAACAATCACATTAATCGGGGTGTATTCCAACCATTTTTGGATGTTATCTCCTACAATATCTGCTCTTTTTTCAAATGCTTGGTGTGTTGCAAATGCAATATGAGGTGTTACCAAAACATTTGGTGCACCAAACAAAGGATGTGTGGATGCAATTGGTGGTTCTATTTCAAATACATCAACACCTGCTGCTGCAATTTTGCCTGAATGAAGTGCTTTTGCAAGTGCTTCACTATCCACAACCGGCCCTCTTGCTGTATTGATGAGCATTGCTGTTGGTTTCATCAAATCAAGCTCTGCTTCGCCAATCAAAGCCAATGTTTCTGCATTTTGTGGTACATGCAAAGAAACGATATCACAAGTGGAAAGCAATTCTTCTTTGCTGACAAATTGTACACCTTCTACATCTTTTTGAGTTCTACTGTATGCATATACTTCGCAACCAAAGGCTTTTGCAATGTTAGCAACACGTAAACCAATTGCACCAGCACCAATGATACCGAACTTTTTACCTTCTAGCTCAAATCCAACCAAACCGTCTTTTGTACCTTCTTTTCTACATACCTCATTACAAGCAACAAAGTTTCTAGCCAAAGAAATGACCATACCAAAAACAACATCTGCAACAGCCACTGTGGAATATCCAGCGCAGTTACAAACAGTGATGCCACATTCTTTGCAATATGCCACATCCACATGATCCACACCAGTAAATGCAACACAAATCATTTTCAAATTTTTGCAAGCAGAAATGACTTCTTTTGGATATTTGAAATTGGAGAATACCACAACATCAGCATCTTTGCTGCGTTCAATCAAAGTTGCTACATCTTCTTTGCGATTGTTGTAATATACGATTTCATGACCAGCTTCTACTACGCTTTCAACTCTATTTTGCAAATTTTCCTGTGCAATTCCAAGTGGTTCTAAAAAAACGATTTTCATTAGCTTTTCCTCCTATGGTGTCATTCATGCATTTGCCAATTATTTATGTAAAAAACAGTGTTTCCATCTTTCTTTTCGCAACATTCTACGTACATATGCAAAGGTTTTTTTCTCTCCATCTTTTGCCAACATTTGCAACAATTCTTCCAGCAATGCCAAACTATTTGGATGTACCATCACCTTGACTGCTGCACCTTTTTGATGGTATTCCCAAGGACTTGCAGTGGTATACTCCTCTTTTTGATAGGTTTTACATGCTGCAATGCGATCCATAAACATTTCCACCACATATTTCACTGGCATTTCCATACCAATGAGCAATGGTTCTCTTTTGGGGTTATAATCAATCCAATATTCAAAATGGTGTTTGTTGCGACCTTTGTGATGCAACCACGCAGAAGAATAACCTCTATCTTCACGTTCTGCATTGTTTGGACTACGGGTTCCTTGGTAATACTTTGCTCCTATCAAAAATTCTGTCGGTGAAAATTTTGATAAATCGTGTGTGATTCCTTGCCAAAACAAACCAACTGCAAAGCAATTTTGCATCACCAATTTTTTATGGTGCAAAACTGTATGAAAATGTCCTGCAAAATCCATTATGTCACCTCTATCCCTGAAAAAGCGGTGCAGTTCTACCCTGCACCGCTTCAAACCGTCAAAAAACCAAAAGTCTTTTTTCTTTTAGCGTCGCAGACTTTTATCCGTAGACAGGATTCACTCCTGACGAGGACAAAAGCGATTTCTAGGTGCTTCATAGAAGCACTTGTATGAGGAAATCGTCTTTTTTACCTCTGTCTACAACTCGAAATCCTGATTTCGAGTTAGCGTGTCGACTTTTTCGACACGCAGAAGCGGTACAGCTCTCATCTGCACCGCTTCCCAATCAATTTCTTATTTTACCAATTTAGAAATGGTTTTGAAGTGTGGATTTTTTGCTCCAACAGTCAATTCAAACAAAATGGATTCACAGGTTGCAACTTTTGCACCTTCTGCTTTCATACGTTCCAATCCGATTTCTTTATCATATTGAGATCTGGAACCAACACAATCTGCAACAACAGTCACATTGTATCCCATTTCCAACAAGTCTACAACAGTTTGCATCACACAGATATGTGCTTCAATACCACTGATGAGTACATTTTTCTTACCTTGTGCAACCACCCAATTTTTGATTTCTTCACATCCCATACAGCTGAATGTGTTTTTTTCCAAATAGGTACCATCTGCAATTACATCTTTGAGTTCGGATACAGTTTCACCCAAACCTCTTGTATATTGTTGGGAAACCACAAATGGAACTTCCAATTCCACCAAACCTTGTGCAAAGGTTGCTGCTTTTTGAATCAATGCTTCTTTTTGGTCCATAACGGGAAGCAATTTTTCTTGAAAATCTATGATAATTGCCATTGTATCTTCTGCATTTACTCTCATGTCGAATCCTCCTGAAATCAAGTCGTTTTTCTCTTTATTTTACATGATTTTTTCCTACTTGTCTAGTGAGGAATGCCAACTAATTCCTAAGAATTTATTGCAAGATTTGGTGTGTCTTTGGATATATATTTCAGGATGAGTGACCCATCCCCTACAGTATGTGGAAAATTTGATATCTTCGTATTCGATAAGAATAAAACCATACCATGCAGGTATTATTTTTGTATAGCACCTACACGTATTTTCGCATTTGTTTCAAAGCACTTTTTTCTAAGCGACTGACTTGTGCTTGACTGATTCCAATTTCTGTACTGACTTCTGTTTGTGTTTTTCCTTCAAAGAATCGCAAAGAAACAATCTTTTTCTCACGTTCAGACAAATGTTCCAATGCTTCTCCAAGGGATAGATTTTCCAACCACACTTTGTCTCCAGTAGTTCCATCGCTGACTTGATCCATGACATATAAGGTATCTCCACCATCATTATACACAGGTTCAAACAAAGAAATTGGATCTTGAATTGCATCCAATGCCAAAACAACACTTTCCCTTGGCATACCCAATTCTTTTGCAATTTCAGCTATAGATGGCTCTTTTTCCTTTTCTGCAATGAGTCTTTCCTTTACTTGCAATGCTTTATAGGCTGTATCTCTCAATGAACGACTGACACGTATGGAATTGTTGTCACGCAGATAACGTCTGATTTCACCAATGATCATTGGACAACAATAGGTTGATGGCATTACATTCATATCCACATCAAAATTATCAATTGCTTTGATCAAGCCCACAACACCAACTTGAAACAAATCGTCTAAATTTTCGTTTCGATTTTCAAAACGTTTGATGATACTCAGCACCAGACGTAAATTCCCTTCAATGAGTTTTTCTCGAGCCGCTTCATCTCCATCTCTATATTGTAAAAACAACTGTTTCGCCTGTGCACCATTGAGTGTTGGCAAAGTTGCTGTATTGATTCCGCTGATTTCCACCTTATGATAATAAGCCAATCCAATCCCTCCCAAAAGAAATATTGTTCTACATTCAATATTCCCTTTGTATGAAAAATTCATACCCATTGAAAGGGTGCAAATATCGCCATTTTCATTTGATGATGCAAAGACAAAGCAATAAAAAAACAGCATCTTCATCATTATGACAAAAACGCTGTTTGTGTTGATTGATTTGTGTTTATTGATTTTTGATTGGGAAACGAATTGTGATTTCGGTTCCTTCTCCAAGTTTGCTTTTTAAGTCTATTTTTGCATTGTGGATAATGGCTCCATGTTTCACAATAGAAAGCCCTAATCCAGTGCCATCTGTTTCTTTGGATCTACTTGCAGATTCACGATAAAAACGTTCAAATACACGTTTTTGATTTTCTGGAGCGATACCAATACCCGTATCTTTCACAGATAAAATCATTGCATTTCCTGATTTTTTAACATCCAAGCATACTTTGCCACCATCTTTGTTGTATCTGATGGCATTATCGCAAAGGTTGTACACCATTTCTTGCATGACTTGAGACACACACATCATAGAAACTGGTTCTGTTTCCACTGCAATCTCCACAGATTTCTTTGCTGCAATAGGTTCCAATCTTCTACCCACATCCATTGCCAAAGCTGCAATATCCACCATTTCTTTCTCCATAATCGTTTGCTTTTCATCCAAACGAGAAAGTTTGATGATATCTTGTACCAATTGGATGAGTCTTTGTGCTTCATCATAAATTTTCCCCGAAAAATGAGGTACATCATCAGGTCTCACCATACCATTTTTCATGATTTCAGCAAAACCAGAAATGGAAGTCAGTGGTGTTTTCAATTCATGAGATACATTGGCTGTAAATTCACGTCGCAATATTTCACGTTCTTCTTTTTCTGTAATATCAAACAAAAGTAAGATGACCCCTGCCACAACACCATATTGAATGACAGGATTTGCAAACAATTGGCACATACGATCACCAATCATAACACGTTCTTCCCAATGTTTTCCATCCAGTGCTTTTTCCACACACTGACGGAATCCTTCACTACGATTCAGTACAAATACGCTTTCACGTTTTTTGGGTGGATCAATGTTCATCAAATGCAAAACACCTTCATTGTATGAGAATACTCCACCTTTGCTATCCAAAACCAACAATCCTTCTTGCATATTGGCTGTAATCATATCGAATTCTTGCTTTTGTCTTTGCAAATCATCCATTTGTTTCTGCAATTGCTTGTTCTGCGCAGAAATACGATATAAAAGAGGTGTCAATTCCTCATATACACTCAAATTTTCTGGATGTTCCAAGTCAATTTCGTTGATGGGTTTTATGATGATTTTTGATATATAATACGCCACAATCAAAGATAAAATCAACGCAAATATCAAAACACCAACCATGGGACTTGCTATGGTTGTAAACACTGCAAACACCGTTTCCATAGATGTGGAAACACGAATATAGGTATCGTTATTCAAATGCAACGCATAGTACATAGTCTGGTCTGAAAGTGTATCTGAAAAACGTTGACTATATCCTTCACCACCTGCTTCTGCTTCTAAAATTTCTGCTCTTGTGCTATGGTTATCCATTGTTTCTGGGTCTGCCTGATTGTCAAACAAAACAATGCCATCTGCATCCACCCACGTCACACGATGGTCTGTTTCTGGCAATGCTTCCAAATAGGACATACCAATTTCTTCTACACCAGTTCGTACCAAAAGTGCATAGCTATGCAAATCATTTTTCCTTTCTTCTGCATAGTTGTCATACATAGTTCCAAAAATCAGCCCAACCACCAAAAGAATGATAACGGTAACCACTGACATCATAGAACGAAAAATACGTCTTGTCACAGATTTCCTCCAATCTTATAGCCAATACCACGTACAGTTTCAATATATTGACCACAATCGCCAAGTTTTTGACGCAAAGTTCTAATATGTACATCTACAGTTCTATTTTCGCCATCAAAACCATAACCCCAAATACCATTGAGGAGTTGATCTCTTGTCATAACTCTACCTTTGTTGCTCAAAAGGAAGCTCAACAATTCAAATTCTTTCAAAGTCAAAACCACTTCTTCACCTTTGACAAAAACTTCATGACGAGATTGACTGACACGCAAATCTCCAATCATATATTCTGCAATTTCTTGTTCTCCTTCTGAACGACGCAACAAAGCTTTGACACGTGCCAACAATTCCATCATACCAAATGGTTTTGCAACATAATCATCAGCACCACTATCCAGTCCCATAACTTTATCGTATTCACTGCCTCTTGCTGTCAACAAAATCACTGGAATTTTTTTGGTTTTGGAAGATGCTCTGATTTTCTTCAAAATAGAAATACCATCCTCTTCAGGCAACATGATATCCAACAGAATCAAAGTTGGCAATTCACGTTCCATTGCTTCCCAAAACAAAGAAGGTTTTTCAAATCCCTCTGCCACAAATCCAGAACTTTGCAAGGTATATGCAACCAATTCTCGTATGCTATTATCGTCTTCAACTAAATATATCAATTTATACACTCCTCTTGGTATTTTCATCATTTTACATGATTTTAACATTCATTTTTATGACTTTACAATTTTCATGATACTGTGTTCTTCCTAAAATTACAAGATTTTTTTCAGATACGCCTTATATGCCCTTTCCTCTATGACCCAAAATAGAATACTCCACCCATTCCACAATATTGGTTGCATGATCTCCAATTCGTTCCAAATATTTTGCAATCATCAACATATCCAAATAAAATTCACCTTGGTATTTGTCTTCACCAATCAATGCAATCAATTCATTTTTGATTTGACGGAACAACTCATCCAACACATCATCATTTTCTTTGACTTCTTCTATCAATGTCAAATCGTTTTTTACAAAAGCATCGATACTTTTGGTTACCATTTGGATGGTTTCTTTTGCCATTTCCTGAATGTGTAAGCGATTATTTTCTATGAGATATGTTGGCAAGCCTGTGATTTCTGCAATGTCCAATGCCTGATCTCCAATTCGTTCCATATCTGAAATGATACGCAATGTGGATGAAATGATACGCAAATCCCTTGCCACTGGTTGTTGTTTCAATAATAATCGCATACATAGACTTTCGATTTCTTGTTCTTTTCGATCAATTTCAATTTCTTTATTGCGTACAATTTCCAGTGTTTTTGCATCGTTTTCAAAAAACATTTGTATCGCATATGTAATGGCTTCTTCGCAAAGTGCACCCATTTTGATCATTTCCACATGTAGTTCATCCAATTGCAACTCAAATCTATTTTTTCCCAATTACAATTCACCCCTATCTTTTGTAGTTTTATACCAGTCAACTTATATTTTTAGCAAAAAATGACGGTATCCTTAGAACCCGCCTGCATCTTATCATTTCCATTTTATTCCTATGTGATAGATCAAATTATTTTCATGCAGTACCTATGGAAGGTTAATCACGTTAAGGGAAGGGTAAAGGAAAGAATCAGGAGTTTTTGGATTCCATCTGCCTGCACAAAAATAATTTGACCTAAAATATCATTTCTTATAGATGATTATAGGGCTTACATGTTAAATACAAAAGTTCTACATTGTTAAATCTGTGTAAAACCCTATTTTTCTTGCTTTTTATTATAAATAGACATATCTATTCGCTTTTTGTAATCATATGCAACTGGAGGATGGTATCCTCCCCTACAATTGTATTGGTATTTTGAAATTCTGGGTTATTGATATTTTGGAAATAAAAAAACAACCAGCAAGCATATGCCTACTGATTGTCTATTTTTGTATTAGAATTTTTTACGAGTCAAGAAATCAGGAATTACGATTTCTCTATCATAGTCATCCACTTCCATAAAACGTTTGCCAGAAGTAGAAGGTCTTTCATCATCATATTCACGTGGTTCTCTGTAATAGTCATCACGTGGTTCTCTGTAGCCATCATTGCGATAATCGTCTACAACTCTGTCTGTTACACGAACAGGCTCTGATGCCACTCTTGCAGCACGAGATGGTTTTTCTGGTTCCACTTCAACAGCATCTGCATCATCCAAACCAGTTGCGATTACAGTAACAATAACTTCGTCTTCCAATTCTTCATTGATTGTGGTACCGAAGATGATTTCTGCATTTGGATCGATTGCACTACCAATCAAATCAGCAGCTTCTTCTGTTTCCCACAAGCCAAGATCGTAACCACCACTGAAATTGATAAGAACGCTCTTTGCACCTTCGATGGTTGTTTCCAACAAAGGACTTTGAATTGCCATTTTTGCAGCAACTTCTGCTTTGTTTTCACCTTTTGCTTGGCCAATACCCATATGAGCAATACCTTTGTCTGCCATAATGGTACGTACATCTGCAAAGTCCAAGTTGATCACACCTGGTTTGGAAATCAAATCAGCAATACCTTGTACACCTTGACGCAACACTTCATCCGCTTTACGGAATGCTTCTGTAAGTGGTGTTTTTTTGTCAATGATGTTGAGCAATCTTTGATTTGGAATGATAACCAAAGTGTCTACATGTTTTTTGAGTTCAGCAATACCACGTTCTGCATTGCCCATTCTTTTTTTACCTTCAAAGTTGAAAGGTTTTGTAACAACACCAACTGTCAAAATTCCAAGTTCTTTGGAGATTTCAGCAATTCTTGGAGCTGCACCAGTACCAGTGCCACCACCCATACCAGCTGTAATGAAGACCATATCAGCACCACGCAAAGCTTGCGCAATTTCATCTTGGGTTTCATCAACAGAATGTTGACCTACGTCAGGGTTACCGCCTGCACCAAGACCTTTTGTGAGTTTTTCACCAATTTGAATTTTTACAGAAGATCTTGCTTTTGCCAAAGCTTGTCCATCTGTATTGATGGAAATAAAGCTTACGCCATCCAACCCATCTTCGATCATTCTATCAACAGCGTTGTTACCTCCGCCGCCAACGCCAATTACCTTTATCTGTGCCATGCTGCTCTTTGGGATATCAATCTCGAGCAAAACAATCCCCTCCTACTATAGTCAAAATTACATAATAATACTCATTATACACGAAACTACCCAAAATTACCATAGCAAATATGAATATTTCATAATTTTTTTTGAAATTTTAATACATTTTTTCGTTATCTTCATATACCACTTTGGAAACATCACCAGTTTATCATATTTTGCGGAATTTGGCACCAACTTTGGAAAATTTCATATTCTAATGAAGAGGTGTTTTCTATGAAAAAACATACGTTAGAATATTTGAACCAAGGTGAATCTTGTTCACGTTCCATTTTGCTGGGTGCTGCCAAAACATATGGTTTTACCCTTTCAAAATCCACATTAGACAGCTGCAATGCCATCCAAGCTGGTTTTTGTATCGGTGGTACATGCAGTGCAATTGTTGGTGCTGTTATGGTTTTGGGTATGTTATTCCCTGAAAAAGATGCCCAACAAAAGAGTCTTTTGCTCTTTTATGAAATACAATCTCGTTGGCACTGTTTGGAATGTTGTAAGCTTACACTGCAATTTGAAACTTGTCAAGATTTCATATGTGAATTGTGTGATATTTTGGAGGAAATCATTGCTTTAAAAACATGATATATGATACAAGCGGGTGGATATGGAATCCACCCCTACATCGAACTATGCAATTGATATGTTTAGTCTGACTCTTCAATTTGTTGCAGTACTATATTTTCTTGTCGCAACTTTTGAATTTCTTGCTCCATTCTTGTCACTTGGTTTTGCCATCTGGCATTGACTTCTGCAATTTCATCATTTCTTTGGGACAATACTGTAGATAGTGCTTCCATCTCTTTTTTGTGTGATTCTTTCATTTGCATCATCTGCTGTTCTTCTTTGTGTAGTGTTTCCTCTTGGTGTTTTGGTGTAACATCCAATTCTTTTTCTGTGAATGTGCTATTTTGTCGCATATCCCCTTTTTTATATAACTGTTCTTCTGGGAAATGCAAATATGGTGTGGTTCTTCGTTGATAGTCACCATAAATTTCTGTTTCTTCTATCTGCGTTTGCAAGCTGGTAATCAATTCCCCTTTGAAACATCTTGTTGGGAAATCACCTGTATAGCGTTCCACCAAGCCAAAATTGGTTCCATTGTTTTCTGAAATGCAACGCATAGGTTGTTGATTGACTGTCCACATCAAAATTACCTTTTCTCCTGCAATGACCACTGAACAATTGTCACAATTGGTATCTTCCCATATGACCTTTGGTGTACTAATGGACAGACGTTGTTTGTATTGATACACCACCTGTGTGCGAAATAGATTACGCACAATATACAATACATGAATCCGTTCTTCATCATTGACAACCGAAATATCTGTACATGGTGTTGGTGTTTGGATCAAAGGAGTTAAGCTTCCAATTGTATATGGTGATAGCAACATTTCTCTTGCACTCCAAGTAGTTCTAGCTGTTCTATAATATAAAACAATGTGCTCTCTACCCAATCTACGAGCAAAAAATGGTACTTGTTCTCCATATAAAAAACGATCTATTTGATATGGTTTTTCCCATTCTCCACCCCGAAACACTGTATAGACCAAAGAATGTACACCTGTTGATTCTGTCGGCATATGGTACACAATATGAAATGCATCTTCCATTGGTACCATGAAAAATTTGGTACGTCCTCCATGTGGCACTTCTTCCATAATGACACGATATTTCCAATTGGTAAAGTCCTTTGAAGATGCCAAAATCAAGGTTCCTTCGTTGGTTGCATATAAAAGATATACCATGTCTTGGTATTGGCACAAAGAAAACAGTTGGACTACATTTTCACCAACCATTTGTCTGGGTATGGGTTGCTTCCCATAGCACAATTCCATGTAGATACTTTGGTTTTCCAGATAAAATATAAACAACAAGCCATTGCTACCTCTTACATATTTGATTTGCGGATTCTGCATAAAATCCCTCCACGCTTTTTCATATGTATATGTGCAAATCAGAAAATTCATACACAATACCCCTATTGGAAAAGCACAAGATTCCAAACTTCTTCTATTATGAAGTTAAGACACTTATGGAGGATACCATATGGGACATTATGTTGTTGAAGGTGGTCATAAAATATCAGGAGAATTTACAGTTCATGGTAGTAAAAATGCATGTTTGCCTATTTTGGCAGCAACTCTTTTGGCAGAAGATGAGGTGGTTTTGGAAAATTGCCCCAATATTTCTGATTTCAACCAAACCATTGCTATTTTGGAGCGTTTGGGATGTACCATCACCCAAGAAAACAGAACCTATACCATTGATACTTCCAAAATCGACTCTGTGGAAATCAAAGAAGAAACGGTACAGAAAATGCGTTCATCCATTTTGTTTTTGGGCGCATTATTGGGACGCACCAAAAAAGCAATTCTTGGATATCCAGGTGGTTGCACCATTGGCAAAAGACCCATTGACCTACATTTGAATTCCTTTGAAAAAATGGGAATTTGTATTGAAGAAGAAGATGGTTTTTTACATTGTTCCACATCACACATCTTGGGATATCACATTTATTTGCCATATCCCAGTGTGGGTGCTACAGAAAACATCCTACTATTGGCAGTGAAAGCTGAAGGTGCCACAGTCATTCACAATGCAGCACAAGAGCCTGAAATTGTTGCTTTGGCTGAATTTTTACGGAGATGTGGTGGTGAAATTTATGGTGCTGGTACTTCCACCATTTTCATAGAAGGTGTGACCAAATTACATGGCACCAATTTCTGCTTTCCCTTTGATCGTATCGAAGCCACAACCTTGCTTTGTGCATCTGCAATGACAGGTGGAGATATCGCCCTTGCAGGTGTTGAAATATCCCATATGTCAGCAACACTGGATGTATTTGAAAAAATAGGTTGTATTTGGCAACAAAAGGGAAATTGGCTGACCATGGAACCACCCAAACAATTGTATTCCAATTTGACCATAAAAACAGGTCCATTTCCATTATTTCCAACAGATGCACAACCGTTTTTTGCAAGCCTCTTGACATTGGCAGAAGGAACTTGTATGATTATTGAAACTGTTTTTGAACAACGATTCCGTCATTGCAAAGAACTTTGTAAAATGGGTGCACAGATTGACATAAATGGACAACGTGCCAAGATATATGGCAATGCACATTTGATGGGAACTGAAGTGTATGGAACAGATTTGCGTGGTACTGCTGCCTTGATTTTGGCTGGATTTGCAGCAGAAGGCACCACTACCATCCACGGTGCAGAATTTGTGGAACGTGGATATGAAGATATTACCGGAATGTTTACCTCTTTGGGTGGACAAATACAACTTTTGGAGTCTTGCCATGAATCAAAATGAAAACGATTATGACCTAATTTATAATATACAAATGCGTGATGAATTGGACTATCCTTCTGCGCCTTCTCGTAGAAAACGCCCTAAGAAAGAACCCATACGCCAAAAAGTTTTGATTGGTTGTTTGGTTGTTCTTTGCTTGTTGATTGGGCTTCTATTTTCACCACTTTTTACAACAAAATACATCTACCTAGAAGGATGTGAACGTTATTCTTTGGACGAAATTTGTGATACCATCTCCTTCCATACTGGTGACAATTTGGTGTTATACAATCGTTCCAAAGCAGAAAAAACCTTGTTAACAGACCCTTATATTGCGACAGCTGACATTTCTTTGAAATTGCCTAGTACCATGACCATCACACTAACAGAGCGTCTGACACGTGGATATGTACCTTATATGGGTGCGTATCTCTACATAGATATGGAAGGAAGAGTTTTGGAAACACAAAGCAGTTATTCTGACCCTCTGCCCATTGTCAATGGGTTGCAATTTACTTCTTTTCAATTGGGCGAATTGTTGCCTGTACAAAACCAAGAAGCATTGACGGTTATGTTGCAAATTTCAAAACTTATGGAAAAATATGAGTTGTTGGATTTGATTTTGGAAGTGGATGTTTCTGATGCAAATAACATTGTTGCATATACCAATGGTGTTCAGGTGTATTTGGGTAACATTGACCGTATGGATCAAAAAATCCGTTATCTTTCTGAAATTGTGCCAAATATTCCAACAGAAGATCGTGGTTCTTTGGATTTGAGTGATTTGGACAAGCCTTTGATTTTCCAATATTTGACTTAAGATGTAGAAGGGTATTTATATAATGTGTAGTTGCGGAGCGATGAGGGCATCGCTCCCTACAAAAATCAAAACCTAAAATACATTACACTTGTAGGGGCGATTCACGAATCGACCGCAAAACCAAGGATTCTTCGTCGCTGTGCTCCTCTGAATGACAGTGCGTTGACGTATGTTTGTAGGAGATGGCGTCCCCGACATCCCGTCATAAACAGCCACAAAGTTCAAATATGCCACAACTGTAGGGCAGGGGCTTGCTCCTGCCGTCATCAACAGCCACTACACAAAATAGGCATACTCCTTATGAATATAAATATATCACAAGCGAATTTGTCTTAGCATATTCGTTTTTTTTATGCATAAAATAATCAAAAAGAGTGTGATTTTATGAGAAAAAACAATCTATTGGGGATTTGTGCCTGCTTCTTCATATTTGCGTTACTGTGTCAACCACAAGCAATTCTAATGGCTGGTCAAAATGCTTGTTATCTTTGGTTGGAGCGTGTTCTACCTTCTCTATTTCCTTTTATGGTTGGTTGTCAAATTTTGATGGAAACAGGTTTTGCAGAAAAAATTGGCATTTATTTGCAACCTTTGATGCAACCCATATTTAAACTTTCTGGTATTGCAGCTTTGCCATTATTTCTTGGTCTTTTATCAGGGTATCCTATGGGTGCCAAAATCACTGCTACTTTATACGAAGAAGATAAAATCTCCTTGGCAGAAGCACAACACATTCTTTCTTTTTCCAACAATGCAGGTCCACTTTTTGTAGTTGGCACTGTTGCAACTGGATTTTTTGGCGAGCCACTTTTGGGATATTTATTATTGCTTTGTGGGATTTTGGGTGCTATTTTGACTGGTATTCTTTATAGAATGATATACCCTTCTCAAATTTCCAATTTTACAGCCAAAACCATACAATCAAAGGATATCACTGGTTTGTTGCCACGTTCCATTGCCAATTCTTTATACACCATTGGACAAATTGGTGGATATATCCTTTTGTTCTCGATTTTGGTAGAACTATTCACAGTATATGGTATTTTCACAATTTTGGAAAAGCCATTTACACCTTTTGTTTCAAGTGCATACTTTGCTGGTATGCTAGGTGGCATTTTGGAAATGACCACTGGTGCTTATGCCCTTTCCGCATCTATTGACTCGTTATTTATACAACTAATTGGTGTTTGTTTTTTGCTATCTTTTGGTGGATGTTCCATTTTAGGGCAAAGCTTTGGCATTCTTGGCGATATACCCATTTCCAAGAAAAGATATGTTCTATCTAAAATTTTTAATGGTATCTTTAGCTCTATTTGCTTTGCATTTTTATATCCAATTGTTTTGCCACATACAAAAAAAGCAATTCCTGTCACCCATATGTTCACAGAAATTGCTTTTTCACCAAAATTCACTTTTGTATTGCCTTGGTTTTTTTGCCTATTTGCACTACTATGGGCACTTTACCATCATTTTAAAAACCACTGATTTTATTTGCTCAACTTCAATTCTTGGATGTTTTCTCCTACTACATTCAAAATTTGTGCAAAATAATCATCTGTCTTAATGCTTTCACCATAAACAATGGTTTTCAATTCTTTGATTTTGCCTTCTGTATCTGCCAATACATTTTCTGCATATTCAATGGCACCGATACGCATATCTTTTGCTGCACGTTTTGCATTTTCCACAATGACACTTGCTTGGTCTTGTGCACGTTTGGTTACTTCACTAGCATCCACCAAACGATTCATACGATCTTCAGCATTTCTCAAGATTTCATCTGCTTCTCTTTGTGCATCAATCAAGATTTTATTTCTTTCTTCGATCACCCATTTGGATTGTTTCAATTCATTGGGCAATTTTGCACGAATGTCGCTGATGATATCGTAAATTTCTTCTTTATTTACAGACACCTTGTTGCTAAATGGCACTGCACGACTAGAATCCAAAATTTCTTCCATTTCTTCCAACAAATTCATAATAGAATCCATACTTTATTCCCTCATTTCTTATATTTTTCTGTAATATATGGCTTAATTTCCAAAGGTATCATAAAATCAATATCGCCACCAAAGGTTGCAACTTCTTTGACATTGGTGGAACTCAAACTGATATGTTCTTCATCAGCAGCCAAGAAAACAGTTTCCAAATCTTCTGCCAATTTGCGATTAATTAAGTGCATTTGATATTCTGAAGCAAAGTCAACTGCATTACGCAAGCCCCTAACTGCAAAACCAGCACCAATATTTTTTGCATATTCTGCCAAAAGTCCTTCGAAAGAATCCACTTCTACATTTGGCATATCTTTCAAAACCAATTCCAAATGAGATTTTCTTTCAGCTACAGTAAACAATGTTTTTTTGTTAGGATTTTCCAAAACCGCAACCACCAAAACATCAAACATCTTTGCTGCACGTCTGATGATATCCAAATGACCCAATGTAACAGGATCAAAACTACCACCATATATTGCTTTTCTCATGATTCTTCTTCCTCCAAATCTGCAAAACCCAAAAAGGATAATACCGTTGTTTTATATTTTTTCTCACGCAACACAGATAACCCATCCACTTCAGGTAACGGTATTTCAGCAGAACGTTCCAAAACAATATATCCATCTTTTTCCAATAAACCCTTGGCAACAATTGCCTCTAGTGTAGCTTCTGATAAACCAGCTGCATAAGGAGGATCCATAAAGATAATATCAAAGGTTGCACCTTCTGATGCCAACTTGTCCAATCCATCCAAAACAGACATTTGCAAAACTCGTCCATTTTCTGCAAGCAAAGTATGTTCCAAATTGGATTTGATGATGTTGACACATTCTGCACTTTGTTCCACAAAAACAGCTTGTTCTGCTCCTCTGCTCAAAGCTTCAATACCAATGGCACCGCTTCCAGAAAACAAATCCAAAAACTGTTTTCTTGGCATATCAAACGCCATAATGTTGAACAAGGTTTCTTTAATTCTGTCTGTTGTGGGTCTGGTATTCAAACCTTCGATGGTTTGTAATTTTCTTCCTTTTGCACTACCTGCGATAACACGCATATCATATCTCCTAACTTTCTTTTTTGCATATATCGTTACTATAACAAAAATTCAAGAAAAATACAATAAAAAAACGCTTAAAGATATGATAATTGCAATTTTTTTCACAATTCATCACATTTTTATACAGAAAAACAACGGTTCTACCATCAAATATATAAGGTTTTCCCTTGTAATAATTCTCCAAAATGTTGGCATAATTTCTCATTTTCATCTTCTGTGCAAGCAAATTCATCTGCAAGCCAAGAAATGGCAGCTTTTTGTGCTTCCAATAAAATAGGCATGTCTGTATACATATTTGCAATTTTAAGCTCTGGTAAACCATGTTGTCTGGTGCCAAAGAATTCACCAGTACCACGCAGTTTCAAATCCGTTTCCGAAATCACAAACCCATCATCAGAATCCACCAAAGTTTTGAGGCGTTCTTTGGACAATTTGGATTTGGAATCACTGACCAAGATACAATATGATTTTTCTCCTCCACGTCCTACACGACCACGCAACTGATGGAGTTGTGCCAAGCCAAAACGTTCTGCATTTTCAATGAGCATGATTGTGGAATTGGGTACATTGATTCCAACCTCTATAACCGTTGTAGACACCAAAATATCCAACTCACCTTCTGCAAATAATTCCATAGTTTCTTGCTTTTCTTTTGGTTTTTGCTTCCCATGAACACAAGCAACTCTACAATTTTTGAGACGTGCACGCAATTCTTCTGTATAATCCAGTACATTTTGTACTTCAATTTTCTCATTTTCTGCAATCATAGGACAAATCACATACCCCTGTCTACCTTTTGCCACTTCACGTTCCAAGAATGTATAAATCCGCTCATGGTATCTACTATCCACTGCCATGGTATCGATTTTTTGTCTGCCAGGTGGCAATTCATCCAAAATGGAAATATCCAAATCCCCATATAAAATCAAAGCCAAGGTTCTTGGAATGGGTGTTGCTGTCATAATCAAAGTATGCGGTTCATCGCCTTTTTCTGTGAGTGCACCTCTTTGACGTACGCCAAAACGATGCTGTTCATCTGTAATTGCCAATGCAAGATTATGATATTCCACACCTTTTTGCATAACAGCATGGGTACCTACAATCATTTTGGCTTCACCATTTGCCACTTTTGCCAAGGCTTCTCGTTTTTCTTTAGCCTTCAGTGCTCCAGTCAATAACACCGTTTCAATACCCAATTTGCTGAAACTTTCTGAAAAGGATTGCATATGTTGGTTTGCCAAAACCTCTGTTGGCGCCATCATTGCAACTTGGTACCCATTTTGAATTGCCCAATAGGCTATGGTCATTGCAACTGCTGTTTTCCCACTACCTACATCCCCTTGCACCAAACGATTCATACGTTTGCCATCTAAGATTTCAGCTTGCATTTCACCCAAAACACGTTTTTGTGCACCCGTCAAATCAAAGGGTAATGTCTTTTGAAATGCAGTCATTGCATCTGGATTTTTGAATTGGATTCCTGTTCCAATATCCGTCAATTGTGATTTCAAAGTCAACAAAGCACCTTGTAATACAAAAAATTCTTCAAATACCAATCGTCTTCTGGCATCATGGAAACTTTCCTCTGTTTTTGGAAAATGGATTTCTTCTATTGCAAAATTACGTTCTGCCAAGTGGCATTTTTTACGGATGTCCACAGGCAAATATTCCTGTAAATTGGAACCCACTTGCTCCAATGCTTCTTCCATCAAATTACGCAACATCTTCTGAGAAAGTCCTTCTACACTTGGATAAATAGGCAGAATTCTACCTCCTGCAAAGTTGTCGCCTACTTTTTCAAAATCACTGACCACCACTTCATTTTTGCCATATTTTTTTTGCAGTTTACCTGTGATGAGATACCAGTTTCCTACAATTAAAGTATTTTTCAAATAGGGTTGGTTGTACCACAAAGCACCAACCACACCTGTTTCGTCACCAACCATAATGCGTGTCAACAAAAAACGTCCCAAACGAATATTATCCCCTTGGAATTTGACTTGTGCCAAAAATGTACTTTCTTCATTCAATTCCAAATCCCCAATATGGGTCATTTGGCTTCTATCTTTGTATTCTCTAGGAAAATGGGTTAAGAGATCTTCTATGGTGAAAATCCCCAAACGATTCAACTTCTTTTCTCTTTGTTCTCCAATGCCTTTGAGCATAGCAACTGGTGATTTCCAGTCCATAAGGTTCCTCCTTTCATGATTTCTGTTTTAATGTTGTATTACGCCTATAATCTCATGTAATGAGATGAAGTGAATGGTGAAGAATGAATCGTGAATAATAAAATGCAAACCTACGGGCGACCAATGGTACTCCCCTACAAACGTACACCAATGCATTGTCATTCAGAGGAATGCAATGACGAAGAATCTTTGGTTTGTGATTCGGATTCCTCGATAACTCGGAATGACGCCTACGTGGTTTGCGTGGTGATTCAATGACAGGATGGGAAATCCATCCTCTACAAGTGTGTCATATTTGAATTTTGTGGTAATTTATAACAGTTGATTCATGAATCAACCCTACAACTACAAATTTATATTTTGTGACAACTTATGATTCAGTATACCACAGTAGAAATATTATCGTCAAACATACAAAAAAGCCCAACCACCGAAATGATTGGACTCTTTATAGAAGAATTGTTATGCCTTTTCGCCTGTCAAAGCGTATGCAACCCATTCCGCTACATTGGTTGCATGGTCGCCAATACGTTCATAATATTTGATGACCATAAACAAGTTGAGAAGAATTTCACCTTCTGTATGGTTATCTTTTGCAAGGTCATTCAAAAGTTCTGTTCTTACTTTTGTAAACAATTCATCCACTTCGTCATCTCTTGCTATAACCTCTTTTGCAAGCTCCAAATCGTTATTCACATAAGCTGCAATGGCATCTGAAACCATCCCGACTGCTGCAACACCCATTTTACAAACATGAAGGTATTTTTCTGGTAATTTCAAATTATTTTTCTTTACAATTTCAGCAATATCTGCTGCTTGATCGCCAATACGTTCCAAGTCTGTCAACATTTTGAGAATAGAAGAAATTTTACGCAAATCGCTTGCCACTGGTTGTTGCTGCAACAACAATTTCAAGCAAAGCGCTTCCACATCTCTTTCTTGTTGGTTGACTGCTGCATCACCTGCAACAACTTCTCCTGCCAAAACCATATCCCCTTCTGTAAGGGCTTTTGTTGCTTTGGAAATGGCTTGTTCACACATAGTACCCATGGTAACAATTTGCAAATGTAATTTGTTGAGTTGTTCATTATATCTTGTACGCATAAATCAACCGAACCTCCCTGTAATATAGTCCTCTGTTCTCTTATCCTGTGGCATAGAGAACAATTTTTCTGTTTGATTCATTTCCACAACTTCACCCAAAAGGAAGAATGCTGTTTGATCAGAAATACGAGTTGCTTGTTGCATATTATGGGTAACGATTACGATTGTATATTTTTCTTTGAGTTCAATTGCCAAATCTTCAATTTTGGATG
This sequence comes from Chakrabartyella piscis, assembly GCA_030067835.1. Classification (GTDB taxonomy): domain Bacteria; phylum Bacillota; class Clostridia; order Lachnospirales; family Anaerotignaceae; genus Chakrabartyella; species Chakrabartyella piscis. The sequence continues at coordinate 1,517,312 of CP092441.1, read as the reverse complement.
TGGAAATTGGATCCAAAGCAGATGTTGGTTCATCCATCAACAAGATTTCTGGTTGCACTGCCAACGCTCTTGCAATGCAAAGTCTTTGTTGTTGACCACCACTCATACCGAGTGCAGATTTTTTCAGTCTATCTTTGCATTCATCCCAGATTGCTGCATTTTTCAGCGCTTCTTCTACAATGCCATCCAATTCTGTTTTGTTTTTGATGCCGTGTGTTCTTGGTCCATAAGCAATGTTATCGTAGATGCTCATTGGGAAAGGATTTGGTTTTTGGAATACCATACCCACACGTTTACGTAATTTGTTGATATCCATACGTTTGTCATAGATATCTTCACCATCCAACAAAAAATCGCCTGTGATTTTACATCCTTCTACCAAGTCATTCATACGGTTGAGACTTTTGAGCAATGTGGATTTTCCACAACCAGAAGGACCAATGAATGCTGTAATTTCTTTTTCTGGCACTGCAAGATTGACATTTTTGAGGGCATGAAAATCACCATAATATAGATTTACATCCTTCATTTCAAATTTGATTTTATTATCCATTTTTATCTCCCTTTCGTGAGTCTTTTTGCAAGTACATAGGAAAGTGCGTTGATCAAAACAACCACCAATAACAAGATTGCTGCTGTTGCATATGCTTGTTCAAAATGAGTTCCTTCACTGGTCAACATATACATATGAACTGACAAGGTTCTACCACCACTTTCCATAAAGTTTGTTGCAACTTGTGTGGTGGTTCCAGAAGTATACAACAAAGCTGCTGTTTCCCCAATGACACGACCAATTGCAAGAATAATACCTGCCAAAACACCGTTCATTGCAGATGGTAAAATAATCACCCAAATGGTTCTAAGCTTTGCTGCCCCCAAACCAAAACTTGCTTCACGATAACTCATAGGAACTGCTTTCAATGCTTCTTCTGTGGATCTGATAATCAAAGGTAAAATCATAATGGCTACCGTCAAAATACCAGAAATCAATGAGAATCCCAAACCAACATATGTAACGAAGAAAATCATACCAAACAAACCATAAATAATGGAAGGAATACCAGAAAGTGTTTCTGATGTGATACGGATGATTTCTACAAATTTGTTACCAGTTTTTGCATATTCCACCAAGTAGATTGCTGTGGACACACCCAAGACTGTGGAAATACCAAGGGAAATGACAATCATAATTAAGGTATTGATGACAGATGGCACAAGGGAAACATTTTTGGAGCTATATTTGTAATCGAACAAGGAATATTCCCCTTGCATGTAGTTGGAAATTTCTGTTACGATTTGTGGAGCACCTTTATATAAGATATATCCAATGATGTATACTACAACTGCAATTGTGAAAAATGCTGCTGCATACACCAAAAATTTCAATGGATTTAATTTCTTCATTTAGTTCCCAACCTTTCTTTTTACAATGGAAAAACAAAGATTTATAATCAAAATAAATACGAAGAGAACTACACCAGTTGCAATCAATGCTTCTTTATGTAAATCTGCGGCATATGCCATTTCGATTACTACGTTTGCTGTCAAAGTTCTGATACCCGAAAGAATATTGGTTGTAATACGAGCTTGGTTACCAGCAACCATGATGACTGCCATTGTTTCACCGATTGCACGTCCAATACCCAATACAACAGATGCCAAAACACCGGATTTTGCTGCTGGCAAAACCACTTGGAATACCGCTTTTTCATGTGTTGCACCCAAAGCTCTGGACCCTTCATAATAGAAGTCTGGTACTGCTCTGATTGCACTTTCACTCAAGTTGATGACTGTAGGCAAAATCATAAACCCAAGCAACAAAGATGCTGTAAAAATACTCAAACCATTTGTTTGCAATGCTTTGATTCCAAATCCATTGAAGAAATCACGAATAAATGGAACCATTACAGTCATACCAAAGAAACCATAGATAATGGAAGGAATCCCTGCCATAAGGTCTACAACGGGTTTTAAGAATTTATAAAAATGATCTGGACAGTACTTTGTCATAAAAATTGCTGTCAAAACACCAATGGGTACACCTACAATGATTGCACCAGCAGTGATGTAAATACTACCAAGAATCATTGGAAAAATACCAAAAGATGGATTTGATTCATTGGCTGGGTTCCATGTTGTGCCTGTTAAAAAATCAAACAAACCAATCTTTTGCATTGCTGGAATCCCTTGGCCAAACAAAAATACACATATTACAAGTACACAAACAATGGAAAGTGATGCAATCAATAAAAAGAATATTTCATAAATACGTTCTTTTCCTTTTTCTCTTAACATTCGGTTCCTCCTGATAAACTGCAAAGAAGGGCTCCCCTTGGAAGCCCCTCAGATTAATGACAAACCAATTCGTTTTGGTTTTAGCGTCGCAGACTTTCAATCCGCAGACGGAATTTACTTTCGTTGAGGACAAAAGCGATTTCTAGGTGCTTCGTAGATGCACTTGTACGAGGAAATTGCTTTTTCACCTCTATTTACCACTTGAAATCCTGATTTCAAGTGAGCGTGTGAGCAACACGCTTATTAGTACAATTCAGAGTAATCTGTAACTTCACCTGTGTAGATAGCTTTGATTTGTTCGATTGTTACGTTTTCAAGAGGGTTTTCATTGTTTACAACAACTGCGATACCATCTTGTGCCAAAACATATCCTGTCAAAACTTCTTTTTCTGAATCTTTCATTTCACGAGAAGCCATACCAATATCAAATGTACCATCAGCAGCACCGTTCATACCAGAGGAAGAACCAACACCTTCGATATTGATTGTAGCATTAGGGTTAAGTTCCAAGTATGCTTCTACCATTACTTCCATCAAAGGATATACGGATGTGGAGCCACCAACAGTGATTGTACCAGAAGGTTGTGCAGATTCGAAGCTATCTGTTGTTACAGGTACAGGAATGAAACCTTCTTCTTCAGCAACATCTTGCATTTCTTGTGTGAATACAAATTCAAGCAATTCTACTGCAACAGGACTCAAATCAGCACCTGTCAAAGTTGCAATGTTGAAAGGTCTTGCTACCAAGTAAGAACCATCCAAGATGTTTTCTGGTGTAGCTTCAATACCTTCTACTGTTACAGCTTTTACTGTATCATCCAAAGAACCCAAAGAGATGTAACCGATTGCTTGTGGGTCAGCTGCTACTGCTGTCATAACTTTACCTGTGCTGTTTTGTACAGATGCTTCTACTGTTGTATTGTCGTTGTCACCATCGTGAACACCTGTGATTTCTGTGAAAGCACCTCTTGTACCAGAACCATCTTCACGAGTCAAAACTGTAATCAAACCAGAAGCTGTTGCAACTTCTTCCACTGCTGGAGCTGCTACTTCTTCTGTAGCTACTGCTGTTTCTGCTGGAGCTGCTTCTGTAGATGTAGAAGCTGTAGAAGAACCACAACCTGCCATCATAGCGATCATTGTTGTTGCCATCAAAGCACTTACTAATTTCTTTTTCATACCAATTCTCCTCTTTATTGTATAACATAATTTTTTAAGTTGAGTGAAGTATCTCGTCTGCTTCACAGGTAATATGATAGTACTTCAATGTTAAGTGTGTAAGCAAAGCTATGTTAAATCTATGTAATATAAAAATTTCCTTTGTAAAGTTGTATTTACATGACGTTTTGCATGGGTTCAGGCAAATATGAAATCTACCCCTATAAATAAAGTCTACAGTTCACATGAAATACAAAAGAAAAACACCCAAAACCATTTTGATTTCAGGTGTTTCTACTATATTTGTCTTCCAGTTTAGGATACGTATTTGTAACATATTTATTGTTCATTATGCTTATAATCTGTAGTAAGGTTTGCTTTGTAGGGGTGACGTTTCGTCACCTGTTTTAGGATGTTTGTGAATAAATTCCTACCTAAAATTATTACACACAATTTACTGGAGGATAATATCCTCCCCTACAAATAAATCAACTTATATAAGTTGTCATTCTGAATGCAATGAAGAATCCTTGGTTTTGCGGTCGATTCGTGAATCACCCCTACAAGTGTAATGTATTTAAGGTTTTGATTTTTGTAGGGAGCGATGCCCTCATCGCTCCGCAACTACACATTATATAAATAATCTCACTAACTATCCTAAAACCCTCGAAAACACTGCTATTTCTTAGGTTTTAGCTATATATTTACCCTTATTGCCCTTGTTTTTTCCCTTATTGGGATTTTACAAGGGCAAGTTTTGTTTTTCTTTTTAAATTGCCACTTCATCTAGTAGCATAACTGCATTTTTCTTAGACTCACTGGAACCATGTGCGTAGATGTTCATTGTGGTATTAATATCCGAGTGTCCTAACAACTCTTGAACATCTTTAGGCTTTGCTCCACTTGAAATGAGCCTTGTGGTAAATGCGTGACGAAGTTTATGAAAATGAAAGTTATCGAGCCAACCAAACCTTTTTGCTAGGGTAGTGCATAAATTCCTCACACTTTCTGGTTTTAAATAGGAACCATCTTGCCTTTTACAAACAAACTCTAACGGCATACTATCTTGTTGCTCAACTTCATTCACATTTACACAATATACATCATAAAAAATTCTGTTATTTTCTTTTGCCTTGATACAATAACTTTTATGATATAGTCCGTCATATTGTGATTTTTCTGTTTCTTGTTTTGCTTTCGCATCTGTAAGTATTTTAGTTAATGTTTCTCCGAAATAAACTGTACGAATTTTTTTACGTTTTGTTGGTCCGATAACAGTACCTTTTCTAATATTGCTGTAAGTTATGCTTCTTCTAACAACTAAATACTGTTCCTCGATATTAATGTCGTTCCAATCAAGTCCACAAACTTCGCCAATTCTAAGTCCAGTATAATAAGCTATTTGTACTGGAAGTATGGTTGGGTTATTCGTATCAATTAGATATTTGGTTAGTTCTGTATATTGCTCTGGCGTAATTACTGTACTGTCATATGATTTATCCTCGTTTGTAGAAAACGTTTCATAATCATCACTTTGTCCTCTTAACACAACATACTGCATCGAATTAAATGTAATCAACTGTTTTGGAAACACAGCAAATCGAAATGCACCACGCATCACAGCAGCATATACGTTAAGACTACCACTGCATAAACCTTTTGACATTGTACCATCAGATAACTTCTGTGGACTAGAAAGTGCATCAAAGAACTTTTGTAAATGCTCTGCTGTAATAGATTTCAGTTTACGTTTACCAATAGCGTGTTTCTTCACTCGGCTAGCTGTGTTGATGTACGACCTAGCAGTACCATTACTTCGCTTGCTTGGATATAATTCTTCGTTCATCCACATATCAAGCATATCAGCTAATGTTACATTTTGAGCTTTTGCCACAAACTTTTGATTTTCGTATTCTTCCATCGCTTTACGGAGCATACTTTCTGTTTCTGATTTACTTTCAGTGCCAGCCATTTCTTTTTGGATGCGATTGCCACTTTCGTCCTCTACATAAAATCTAAAATACCACTTCTTGCCTTTCTTTCTAACAGATCCTTTTGCCATAATTTTAATCTCCTTTTCTTCGGCAAAGAAGAACTGCTTGATGTGATAATAATATTATACCATGTTCATCAAGCAGATTTCCACTATCACTTGTAAATTTTTTAATGTCTTAGCTAACAGCTTTTACATTTTCAACATCCAAAAGATTAATTCCTTGATTAATCGTTAGAAATTCTTCCAGTACGTCTGTACGAATTACATTTTTTCTGCCGATAAGTAGTGCAGGTAGTTTCTGATTTTTAATTAGTGAACGCAAGGTGTTTCTGCCAACACCTGTGTAAAGTGCTGCTTCATCAACTGTTAGTCCAAACTTGTTTTGTAAATTGATTTTGTTTTCTTTCATAGGCTAGTTCCTTTCTAATCTAAAATTTCTTTTATAGTCATCAAGCTGTGTTTCTATTTTCTCTAGTTGCTGTGTGTATTGTTGTAAAAATTCTTGTCGCACTTCCAATGGTTCAAAGATAAGGATATCAAGGTAATACTCAACCATTGATATCATGTGTATGCTTTCCACCCAAATATCATTTACTGGTTCGTTTTCATCTTTAGGTGCATAAGTACGTTCAAAAAATTTTAAGTAATTAAGATATTGGTTCAGTAGCCTTATCGTTTGTCGCTCCCATTCCGAATATGACATCTTAACTTGTGGTGTTGCAGTAACACGCATTTCATCACTGGATAGGTGAAAGTCATTCATAATGATTTTTGCACTCTCAAACTGTGATACATTCAAACGCTCTGCAATCAGTGCAATTACATCGCCACTTTTACCACAACCATAGCAGTAGAAATGGTCGCTATACAGCTTTAATGAGGGTGTACGCTCGTTATGAAATAGGCAAGAGGTGAAACCATTTCGACTGACTTCAATACCATAAAACCTAGCTACATCAATGAGGTTAAGACTCTGTTTTATCGTTTCAAATATGCTCATCGATCCACCTCACTTATCTTTGTTGACCTCATTTTGCTAAATCGTTCAAATTGTTCTCGCAACTTGAATTTCTCTAAAAATCTCATTACAACATCATAGAATTTTTCAAGTTCTGCAACACGCATTACATCTTTATTAGCACCCAATTTATTCCGTACAGATTTGAACTCCGATAGCTCTTGATGTTGCTGTGCGTTGGTTTGTCGCAAGGTTTGATTTTCTCGCCTTAGTTGTTTATTGTCAGCTGATAATTTACGTTCATTTGTTACCGATACAACTTGCTTTTGTGCTAAGGTCTTGATATTCTCAAACTCTGCTTCATCAATTATGATTTTCCCATTAGAAAACATTGCTGATTTTGTTTCAACACTATCAATATCTTTCACTTTAGCTTTTTTATTTGCCACCTTTTCAAGCTGTGCGTTACCTTGTGAAATTTTGCTTCGCTGTCCTGTAATGGTCTGCTGATTTTGCTCGATAACTTCCGTCTGATCGTGCAAAATATGTTCTACCTTTTGTACCTCTGCGACAGTATTCTGCAATCGTGATTTTTCCTTTTGCACCTTTAGTTCTGTAGTCGTAATATTTTTATCGGTAGAACCCTTTTCACCACGTTCAATATCTTTGTAGCCACAATCACACATATAGTTAAAAAATTCATCTTGAAGTATGGAATAAGATTTCACTAGATGTGGTTTTCCATCTTCACCAATCTCTTTATGTGAAGCCCATTTTTTTGAGTGGCTCACTTGCGTAATTACTTCCTTAACAGTGCTGACCAGTGACTTATCTTTGCAACGCTTTGACCACTTAACTTCTTTTTGCACCACTGGTACATAGATAACGTGCAAGTGATAGTGGTAAACATCTTTTCCAAGCTGTTCCGATACTGCCGAATTACGTTCATCTGCGTGCATAACCGCCGATAAAATATATTGTTCGCCACCGACTTTTTGTACTGCATAATCGTATGCTTTTGAGAAAAATTCTTTTGCATATTCATAGCCACCACGTTCCTCAAAATAGGTGGTATTCACATCAAAGAGAAGTTCATTGAAATGGACTGCACCATCTTTTAACCCTTTGGTGCTAATCGTTCCATCTTCACACATTTTGTCAAAGGTATCTATATATCCACCTTGTGGCTTTTTGAAATATATATTTTTATCAGATTGTTGGGGCTGAATATCTGCGTTTTGGTAGCTTTCATTTTTACGCTCATTGTGTCTTTCGATATTGCCAATCTGTGAGCGTGTATAATCACCGTTTCTTGCAACGGTACGGTCTTTACCGTCATTCCTTGCCATAGGCATTTTCTCCTTTTAAAGTTGCTATTGTAGGGAAGCGAAGCGATAAGACTAACACTTTTTCAAAGTGTGTAACCCACTATGACACTTTCAAGCAAGCTCGAAAGATGTCGTGGGGTCTAGTGCCCAGACACGCTTTTGTCCTCCAAGCAAGTTGTCGCTAATGACGATATGACGCTTATTTATACATACCCCTCTTGTGTCGATAATGAGCTAGAGGGGGTGTGTATAACTACATCGTCATCGTCACACAGAGCCTGTGTCCCCGATACTCACTCACGAAACAAGGTGATCACTCTACCTTTGTTACTGCGTTCCCAAAGGTATTTGATACCATATTTTTCTTTGAGTAAGCCTTGCAGATTGCCTAATTTCTTAGCAACTGCACGAGAGGAAATTGCAAAGTTTTCATCTAACTTTTTCATTCCCTCTACAAGTTCGGTAGCTGTGCCACTAAAGGTGGAAGTCACAAATTCTGCTACCAAATCACAGAACACATCATCTTCATTCTCTGCAAGTTCTTCTTCACTGCCTAAGAAGTTCCAACGACATTCTGCCTTGTTAAATTCCACCTTAAAGCAATATCCCTCTGTATCACGATTAGCGATAGTCAGCTTGCCTTTGCCCTCTGTTCGTTTCTCTTTTTCCAGTACCCAAACACCATCGACAGCACCAACTAAACCAGTGCTACCACTAAGGGTATTGAGAGGGTCGGGGTCGTACATTTTGCGTGTGTGATGAACGAGTAAGAGAGTGACATTATTACCCTCTAAGGCTTCACGCAATTTGTTAATATCTCGATAGTCACAAGAATACATACTCTTGTCCTGCTCGCCATTTCTGATACGTTCTAAGGTATCAATGACGATGAGCCTTGTTGTTGGATTGGCTGAAATAAAAGCCTTTATCTGCTCCACGAGTCCATCTGTAATACCAAGTGAAGTGACTGTAAGATTAAGCCTTTCAAGGTCGATATTTTCATCTTGTATGCGTTCTAAACGCTCCTTTAATCGTGGGTGTGTATCTTCCAAAGCCATATACAAACATTGCCCCATAGTAGCGTTAAAATCCCATAGCTTGCCACCAGTAGCCACTGCAACACACATATCAAGGCTTAACCACGATTTACCAATTTTTCCACTACCTGCAAGGATAAAAATACCTTGTGGCAATAACTTATCAATAGCAAACTGTAAGGGTGGATAATCAGTAGATAGCAATGTGTTAGCGTTGATAATTTCAAGTGGTGGGATAGGTTGTTTCTCTGTGTTATTCATAGGCATTTACCTCCGTATTTTGTGAATTAGTAATGTAATCAAAGATAACTTGTTCCTCGATTAAAACTCTGTTTCCAGACTTTAGATGTGGTAATGCTCCACTTTTCACAAGTCTGCGTATCTATAGTAAATCCATCAATGAGCCTTGCAGCTTGACGGATAGTGAGTAATTTTATTTGTTTATTCATAAGATGTGTCCTTTCAAATTTTAATAGTTTTTCGCTGTTTCACCCGATACAGTTTCCTAAGAGGTTACCTTGCGTGGCACTTTCTCGTATTTCCATACTTGGTAGGCTCGTATCTTCGCCTACTTCCCCGAAATGGTAGTTGTATCAGACAGTCATTAAATTGTAATTTTATAAATCAACGTTGGTTTATGTTTATAATTGTAGCGAAATTTTAGGCTGTTTCCCGTATGTCCGATAACTCGGATTTTTCTTCAAAACGCAAAAAAATCCGAAATTTCGTTTTTACTCGAAAATCTCAGATTTGTGCCTTGAAATCAATATTTAGTTGTAAAATGGACGTGAAAAAAGCACCTATTGACTTTGAATCAATAAGTGCTTCGTTGGGTTTATTTTGTGTATAATGATTTTTGGATTAGGTTAACTTGCAATATCACTTTCTTCAAATTGGCTATTGTAAAGTTCAGCATAAAAACCCTTTTTATCTAAAAGTTCATTATGACTTCCACTCTCTATAATATTTCCATCTTTCATAACCAAAATTACATCTGCATTTTTAATAGTGGATAATCTGTGAGCGATGATAAATGAAGTTTTACCTTGCGATAATTTATCCATCGCCTTTCCAATTAACAGTTCTGTTCTTGTATCAACCGAGCTTGTAGCTTCGTCTAAAATAATCAGCTCGGATTTTTTAACCATAGCACGAGCAATTGTGAGTAATTGTTTTTCACCTGTTGACAATGTAGCATTGCTCATAATTGTGTTATATCCTTTTGGCATTGTCTTAATAGTGTGATGAATACCAACAGACTTGCATGCCTCAATAATTTCATCTTCGGAAACATCTTGATTATACGCAATGTTTTCTATGATACTACCTTCAAACATCCAAGTATCCTGTAAAACCATTGAGAAGGCATTGTGTAAACTTTCCCTTGTTATCGAGCTAATTGGAATGCCATCAATGGCAATTACACCACTACTAACTTCATAGAAACGCATAAGCAGATTCACCATTGTTGTTTTACCTGCACCTGTAGGCCCTACAATTGCAACTTTCTCACCAGCCTTTATCTCTGCGCTAAAGTCTGTGATAATCATTTTTTCTGGTTTATATCCAAATGCTACATTTTTAAAGCTAACATCACCTTTAATATTTTTAATATTTACAGTGTGATTTGTTTCTTGTGAAAGTTCCTGTTCTTCCAAAAATTCAAACACACGCTCACTTGCCGCCGCAGCTGATTGTAGTGTTGTGAGCGATTGTCCAAGGGTTGCAAGTGGTTGAGTAAATATGCGAATATATAACATAAATGCTACAATTATGCCAAAGGAAATGCTTCCGTTAATCACCAATAACGCACCAACAACACACACAACAACATACGCAAAATCACCTGTGAAATTCATAATAGGCATCATCATACCAGACAAAAATTGTGCTTTCCATGCTGATTGGTATAGTTTTTCATTTTTTTCTTGAAAGTGCTTTTCTACAAACTCTTCTTTGTTATATGCCTTTACAATTGAGTGCCCTGTGTAAGTTTCTTCAACGTGTCCATTTAAGTTACCTAATCTACCTTGCTGTTGAATAAAATATTTTTGAGATTTACTAATAATAATTCCGATAAGTGAAAATCCAAGCAATGTAGAAAGCAGACCCGATACTCCCATAACCCAGTTTGTGTATAGCATAAGAATTAATGCTCCACTAAAGTTTAAAACACCACTAAAAATTGTGGACATACTTTGGTTTAAACTTGTTCCTATTGTGTCAATGTCGTTTACAAAACGACTTAATGTGTCGCCATAAGGGTTACCATCAAAATAAGCAAGTGGTAAACGATTTATTTTACTTGTCATTTCGGTACGTAGTTTTTTACAAATTTTTTGAGAAACAACAGCCATGATACCACCTTGTAGGTATCCAAAAATAAGGCTTAATCCGTAAAAAATAACTAGTAAAATACCAATACTTGATACTGCTTCTAAATCAATACCGTCTGACATGCCTGCTAAAATTAGATTTGTAATTTCAGCTAGCTTGCTAGGTCCCATAAGAGATAATATAGCTGATGAGATTGCTAGGACAATCGCAATCACCATAAAGACTGCGTGTTTTCCACAATATTTAAATAATTTTTTTAGGCTGCCTGTAAAGTCTTTCGCCTTATCTCCAGGACGTCCACCTGCACCAGGAGGACCGCCTAAATTTGGTCCTGCGCCTCGTGTTTTATTTTCTTGACTATGCATGATTTAATTCCTCCTTAGAAAGTTGAGATTCCGCAATTTCACGATATAGTTCATTCTGCGATAACAAATCTCTATGTTTTCCAATTCCTGCTACTCGGCCTTGATCTATCACAATAATTTGGTCAGCATCTTTGACTGTGCTAATTCTTTGTGCAATAAATAATTTTGTTGCGCCTTCTGTTTCTGATTTAAGTTTTTCTCTAAGCACTCTATCTGTTCTATAATCAAGTGCTGAGAAACAGTCGTCAAACATATATATTTCAGCGTTTTTATATAAAGCACGAGCAATTGAAACTCTTTGTTTTTGTCCACCCGAAAGATTAAGACCACCTTGAGATACTTTGCCAGCAAAGCCGATTTTATCTACGAAATCTTTCGCTTGAGCTATTTCTACAGCTTTATTTAATCTATCTGTTGATATATTTTCTTCTATACCAAAAGCAATATTTGAAGTGATATCCCCATTAAATAATACAGCAGTTTGAGAAACATAACCAAGTTTTTCACGCAGTGCGTGCTGTGTATATTCTTTAACATTAATGCCATTAATCAAAATTTCGCCTTTCGTAACGTCGTAATTACGCAAAATTAGTTTAGTAATTGTGCTTTTACCACTGCCTGTTGCACCGATAAAGGCTACAGTTTCGCCTTTTTTGACCTTAAACGAAACATTTTCCAATACATTCTCATCGCTTTCTCCATAGGAAAATGATACATTTTTGAATTCAAGGGCTACAGGGAAAGTAGTATCCCCATTCTTCTTTGAACCATCATGAATGTTATTTTCAAAATTAATCACTTCATTGATACGAGAAAGTGCAACAAGAGTACGAGGCATCATCATAAAAATTATTGTAAGTACCATAAATGATAAAATAATCATAATAGAATAAGATGAAAAAACCACCATATCAGAAAAAATAGCCAGTGCCGCATCTGGACTATTTGATGAACTAATTAAAGCAGCACCTACCCAGTAGACCGCAAGTGTAATTCCTGACATTAAACTTGATAAAAATGGACTTAAAAATGCCATTGTAGCGTTTACAAATGAGTTTGTTTTTGCTACATCTTGGTTTGTTGCTTCAAACTTGTCTTCATGATAACTTTCCGCGTTGTAAGCTCGTACCACTCTAACGCCTGTTAGGTGTTCATTCGTAACCGTGTTAAGTCTATCAATTATCTTTTGCAATCTTTTTGATTTTGGAACTGTTAGCGTTAAAAGGATTGATATAACACACAAAAATGTAATGGATGCAATAATCGTAATTAAAGAAAACGATGGGTTGTTGGTGGAAATTTTGCTAAGTGCAAATATGCACATAAATGGAGCTCTAATAAATATTACAAACCCCATACAAAGAGTAGTTTGAATTTGAGTAATATCGTTCGTTGTACGTGTTATTAAACTTGCAGTTGAAAAGTTAGTAATATCTGCCATGGAAAATGAACTTACTTTTGTATAGACATCGTTTCTCATTCGCATACATACTTTGGTTGCTACTTTTGCTGCACAAAATCCTGTTAAGAACGTAATTGCTAAACTGGAAAACGAACAAAGCAACATGTAACCACCGACAGTTAAAATTTCTGCTATTTCACTGCCCTCCGTTTGCACTAAAGTTGTAACTTCGCTCATGTATTCTGGGATTTTCAAATCCAACAACACTTGAATGATTACAAACACTATGGTTACTGCTAAAAAGATCCATTCTTTTTTTGTAAAACTTTTAAATACTCTAGACATTTTGTTCTCCTAACTTGCTAATTGGTTATCTTGATAAGTAAAACAAACAGTGTTTGTTTTTCTTCTTCTGTAAGCTTTTCAAACAATTCGTTCTCAAGCTCGTCTATATATTTGGCAGTAGCTTCTACACAAGATTTTCCAAGCTCTGTTAACTCAAGTAATTTTATTCTTTTATCCGTCTTAGCAGTAAATGTTTTCACAAAGCCTCGAGCCTCAAGACGTGAAATCATACTAGCGGCACTGGATTGGGCAACTTTTGAAATAGTTTCTATTTCTTTATAAGATGCTTGAAATTCTTCTTTATGTCTTAAGTACACCAAAATATGACATTGTGATAATGTAAGACCAAAATCTTTTAATTTTGAATTTCCATTTTTTTCGATCATCTCTCCAATTTGCTTAAACCAATGTAAAAAGTTATTATTATATTCCATAATTTCTCCTTTCTTCCTTCATAATAAATTTACTTACTAAGATAGTATAACATATTAATAGCATACTGTCAATAGAATGCTATTAATATAACGCTGTTGATTATTGACGTGAATATGGTATACTGTAAGAAAAAGAACGGAAGTGAAACTATGCTAACAGAACTTACTTTAGGCGAAAAACTCAAAGATTTAAGGCTTGCAAAAGGCTTTAAGAACACTGATGACCTTGCAAAAGCTGTAAATATTCCTAAAACAACTCTCAACGACTATGAAAATGACGATAAAAATCAAGATGTAGGCTATTATAATCTAACTACCCTTGCAAAGTTCTATGATGTGTCTATGGACTGGCTGTTAGGATTATCCAGTGTTGAAAAGCACTTGAATACAGCATGTAGCAATTTAGGACTTAGCGACACTGCAATAGATGTTCTAAAATCAGAATATATCAACTTACGTTTGCTCTCTGAAATAATAGAACACCCACATTTTTCTGATTTAATGGCTGATATTGAACTGTACGTTGACAGTGTTATATCAATGCAGATTAGTTCCATAAATTCGGTAGCACAAACAGCTAAGGACAAAATCAAAGGCGAATACAATCCAAGTGACAAGGAATATATTTTACACTCCCTTGAATGTGCAAAAATCAAAGAAGATAGGTATTTTCACTCACTGATACACGAAGATGTTGACTTGATCGCTGACGATATACGCAAATCCCATAAAAGCAACAAGAAAGATACAAGTGTCGCCAATGATGAAAATGCAGGCATAACCATTTTATCAAACCTACTGAATAAATTAAGTGGTCTGCAAGGCAACAAGGACGAAATGATGTTACAGCTTATCCCAGTTATCTTTGGTGTTGAATTACATAAATTAACGAATATGGAACGCAATACATTAAAAATTCTGTTCCAAAAAGGACAGAAGAACTTGAAAAAGCTATAAAATTAATGCAAAACAGCTAACTGACTTGATTGTCGGTTAGCTGTTTTACTTTTATGCGTAAACTATATCAGAAAAAATAACTTCCTCAACCTGTGCCATAATATTATTCATTCGACCTACCCATTCAAGCTGATTTGACATTTTGAGTTCATCGGTTACACCTTGTTCAGCTTTTAGCGTAGGTATCATTGTATCTAACAAATGCTGTGCCTGTTTATCAATTTCATTCAAATGTGGTACCAGCTTTTCACTAAGTAGTAAATGATTAAACAATGGACTATGTTGTTCCATCAGCCATGCTTTTCTCATTCGTCCGTACTTGCCAAGTTGTTTATAGTTTTCATTATCCAGTTTAATATTAGGGATAAAGTAATCTCCATTTTTGCTATAAGTTAAATTCATATTCGTTACCTCTTTCAATTTAAGATTTTCACATCAAGCAATTTCTTTGTCTTTTCTCTTAAATTCTGCCCTTGATTTTTCCCTTATCATTCCCACAAAAGCTAGTGAAACGATATAACAAGTAACTCGCCTTGCAGTATGTGCCTTTGAAGAAATATAAGTAAAATCAAGTGTTTTCAAAGGTAATATAGCATTTTAAGATAGTCTGTGAAACCTTATAACAAGTAGGTGTTAGAATATAAATAATCTTCATTTCTGAATGCACCAATCCTCATATCATACCAGTAGATATTTATCAAAAAACCTCTTCTACCTTTTCCAAATACAAAGGTATATGTTCATATCGTTCGTGTAAAGTGACAAATTGTTCTTTGATTGTTTGGTTATCTGCTGTATATTGGATGACCACAGTTCCCCCATCCGGACAATTCAGCCAAATATTATCATCAACCATTTCAATATCATAGTACAAAGTCAAAAATCTTAAGTTTGTATTGTAAAATGCGAATGCTCCAATTTCTTTGATATTTTTTGACATATGGATATTGGTAAGTCCACTTGCAAAAAAGGCATTTCCGTCAATAACTGTAACTGAATCTGGCAACACCACAGAATACGATTCTTCTATTTCAGCAAAAGCATATTTCCCTATTTTTTTGATGCCTTCTGGAACCACCACCATTTTATCATTCCCCAGATACTGATATAAAATCCCATCTCCCAATACAACAAATTCACTTTTCTGATTGATTTCCCAAGGGTTTTCTGACAAGATTTCCATTCCTAAATTTTGTATACCATCAGGCAAAGTAAACTCTGCAATTTGATTATTTGCAAAAGCATAGTTACCGATCTCTTGCAAGCCTTCTGGTAATTGTACTTTTGCAATTTGATTGTATGCAAAAGCGTATTCATCAATGCATCCCACCGAATCTGGTATCATAAGTTGTAGTATCTGATTGTTTGCAAAAGCTTTTCTCTCAATTTTTTGCAAATTTTCTGACAACTGCAATTGTGTGATTTGATTATCTCGAAAAGCAGATTCTCCAATGGTTTCCACGAAATCTGGCAATGCCAAATGTACAATTTTGTTTTCAGCAAAAGCACTTTCTCCAATGGATTGAATGGTGTCTGGTAATTCCAATTCCTCTATAGAATTTCTAAAAAATGCATCATCGGCAATTTGATCCAATGTACTAGGCAATTGGACTGTAGTGATTTGATTATACGAAAAAGCAGAATTCCCGATTTCTGTGACCGTATCTGGAAGGTCTAGTTTTTGTATGTGATTCTCAAAAAATGCACCATAACCAATGGTCAGAAGTCCTTCTGGGAATATCACTTCCTCCAATTCGTTGTCCGAAAATGCCTGTTCGCCAATATGCTCCAAGGTACTCGGCAAAATCACCTCTGTCAATTCATGCATCTTAAAGACACGCCCTCCTACACATCGAACACCATCTGGGATTGTAATCTTCTGATCTGTACCATTGTATTTAATGAGAATACCATCGCCAACTATAGCAAATTCTTCTGTCATTTCATCATACCAAGGAGTTTCTGCAAATATAGTTGCAGATAGTGCAATATCTTTCTCTGGCAAAATCACTTCTATAAGTGGATTTTGTGCAAATGACCAATTGCCAATTTCTTCTATGGAATCTGGTAATGTGATGGATGTAACTCCTTCAAAAGCCCCCTTAAATGCAGAAGCTCCAATGACACGCAGTTGATTGCCAAAGTGAATTTTTTCCAAATCCATATATGAAAATGCATCATCTCCAATCTCCAAAAGAGAATCTGGCAACACAAGTTCTGTGAAATCACATCCACTAAACGCATTCATCTCAATGACCTCAACACCTTCTGGAATTTCAATTTCTGTCAGCCATGTTTGATTAAATGCCCACTCACCAATAATTTTCACGGTGTTTGGAATCAAAACCGTGTCCAATGGAATATATGCAAATGCTTCTTTTCCAATTTCTGTAATGCCATATGGAATTTCCACCACAGGATCTTTACCCAAATATTCCAATAAAATTGTTCCATCCTGTACCAAAAAAACATCATTTACAATTTCTGTATTTTCTGGTAATGCTTCCTCTAAATCTTCAGAAACTTCTACCAGTTCTGTGGTATAGGCATACATAGGTGCATCATTTTCTATTTCTACACTGCAAGGATTTCCCAAGAATGCACTTCCTTCTATATAAACATTCTCATCCGATACCTTTACAGACACAATCTCATTATTGCGAAATGCATTTTCTTCTATAATTTCTATGGAATCTTGCAGTTTGATTTCTGTAATTTGATTATTTTGGAATGCACCAGCTCCAATATAGGTCAATGTGTTTGGAAAAGATACCTTCTCAATGTTTTTGCCATCAAATACCCCATTTTTGATATGTGTAACACCTTTTGGAATTTTGATGCTGCCACCATCGCCATTGTAGGCAATCACAGTATATCCTTCCAACTGATAATCACGAGCCAAAAATAAAGTCAAATCACCACGAAATAAACTCAAAGACATCACCACAACGCCCAAAGCCACCACTACTGTTTTCTTTTTGGAAACTGCCAAATAGTCCTTTTCTTTTGGATTAACCCATATTCGTTTCTTTACTTTTTTAAGACTCCTCAACCCATAAATCATTGTGAAACATCCTGGTATCCAAAAATACCAAAAGTATACCAATAGTATCATAATAACGATGCTTGGAGAAGCGTCCATACTTGCAAGCCCTCCTGACGTAGCACCTGTATTTGATACAGGGTGTGTCACCCATTCACCATATATCATACCACAACAAAACAGCATATTTACAGAAGCAAACATCAACTGTGCTGGTAAAATCCATCGAAATATAGTTGCCACTTTCTTTTGACATAAAACAACTTGTATGATACAAAATACCACCCATACATAAAAAGTTATCGTAGACCATTTTTCTTGTGGTATGTATTGATAAAATGGATATTGTATGAGTGAATTCATCATCGCCATCAAAACAGCTCCCAATCCGCCCAAAAAGCCAAGAAGTATTCCACATTTTTTATGATTGTGTATCTGCCATTGTATGAAACATACAACAGACATAACAATCATAGCAATTTTAAATATAATCCAAAAATGCTCTGGCAATATGATATACACCAGTTCCTGCATTTCCCAAAGTGCACCCAAAGTTGGCGATGCAATCAATATACTCAACCAAACACCAATATGGTAGGATTGAATTCTTTTGATATTGGTTCCCACCAAAAACACCTGCAATGTGGTAAATAGAAACATATATACGAACAAAACACCGATTTCCAGCATAAATATCCTCCTTTTTGACACAAAATCAACTCTATATTCATGATATACAATCAGTATAGCATAAATATTCCTCGTTAAATTTTAAGATTATTTTAATGTTACATTTGCAAACATCAAAAAAAGCCTCCACAAAAGTGAAAGCTTTACAGCTGATGATGAGAATCGAACTCACAACCTTCTCATTACGAGTGAGATGCTCTGCCTTTGAGCCACATCAGCCCATTATAAAGCGAAGAAAGCACACTGAATTCCTTCCTTATATAACAGAATAATTATACCATTTTCACAAGAAAAATGCAATAAAAACACTTTCCTAATAACATTTGCTATTTTAATAAAATATATTGTTTTTTTATACAAAAAGTTGTACACTGGTATGAATATTAGAAAAGGAGGCATATTATGTCAAAAAAATCAAAAATGTTACTTTGTGCTTGCATCACTGTATTGTTCTGGGCATCTGCATTCCCCATGACTAAAGTTGCACAAGCGCACTTTACCCCTATACCATTGGCTTTTGTACGTTGCACTGTAGCGTCTACAGTATTGTTGATTGCTGGATTCATCAATAAAATCAAAATACCCAAAAAGAAAGATATTCCTCTTTTCTTAATGACAGGTGCTGGTGGATTTGGTGTATACATGATTGCATTCAACACAGGTCTTCTGACCATCACTGCTGCAACCTCTAGTATCATCATTGCAATCACACCCATCATTACAGCTGCTGTTGGTACTGTTGTATATAAAGAAAAAATCAAACCTTTGGGTTGGGTTGCCATAGCTTCTGCTTTCATTGGGGTTTTGGTACTTTTGCTTTGGGATGGTATTCTTTCATTGAATATCGGAACTTTACTGACATTATTTGCAGCTTTTGTGTTCAGTGCATATCATCTTGTTAGCCGTAAATTATTACAACGTGGGTATACTTCATTGGAAATCACTACATATAGCATCTTCTTTGGTGCTTTGATGTGTAGTTATGCAGCTCCTGCTGGTTTTGCAGAACTTTCTACTGCAAATGTAAGTGAAATTGGTGCTCTTGTCTTTTTGGCAATGGTTCCAAGTGCGATGGCATTCTTCTTATGGGGCAAAGCATTGTCCTATGCAGAAAAAACCAGTGATGTCACCAACTTTATGTTTGTAACTCCACTCTTATCTACCATTATGGGCTTTATTCTTTTGGGTGAAGTTCCAAATCTTGGTAGTTTAATTGGTGGTGTCATTATCGTTGCAAGCATTGTTACATTCAACAAAGTTGCATTCAATTGATTCTATGAATATGAAAATCCCGTCTGCCAGTGATTTGGTAGATGGGATTTTTTGTATCTAAATGCAATTATGCTTCTGTTAATTTACTTTTAACAATTGCTTCTACCCTTGTGTGTAAAGCATTTTGTTCTTCACGACTCATACCAGCAACCACAATTGGTTCATGGATATACACATCCACATGTGCTGGTTTGATTTTATTATTATTGGATTCCATCAATTTGTAAGAACCACAAATGGTCACTGGTACAATGGGTACATTGGATTTGGTTGCCAACTTGAAGCTACCTGCCTTAAATTCACCCATAGGTCCACCTTTTGCTCTGGTACCTTCTGGAAATACCACCATGGAATATCCTTCTTTTAGAATACCAATGGCTTCTATAATGGTTTTCATGGATTGTTTCATATCGTTTCTATCAAGGAACACACAGCGAATTGCTTTCATCCAGTCACGAATCAGTGGTAGTTTTGTGGTTTCGATTTTTGCAACAAAGCCCACTCGTTTTGGAATTTTAGCAATAAAAATAGGAATGTCGAAGTTTCCTTGGTGATTGCTGACAAACAACACATTGATGTCCTGTGGAATACGCTCTGGATTGTGAATTACAATATCTGCACCAGAATCCACCAAACGTCCAGCTGCCCATTTTTCAACCACTGGAAATACAAAGTCATCATAGGCTTGTTGTCCTTCTTTTTCCAATATTGTGGCACTTTTTTTCAGTTTCGGTGTAATTACCACCAAGTCTATGATAAACTTACCATACCAAACAATAGAACGTAACATATAAACCCTCCTTGAATATATCAACCAAGTGTATGGTTGCACTCTCATTTTACTAAAGTTACAATAGATTTATTATATCACAGAAAACATCATTGTAAAATCACATTTTTTGTTGTAAAATCAATAAGATATACAATATAGTGAAGAACTAAGAGTGAATAGTGAAGATTTTGAAGTGTTTCAAATGAAATATGCATTTGTAGGATTGATTCACGGATCAATCGAAACCAAGATTCTTCGTCGCTATGCTCCTCTGAATGACAGTGCGTTGGCGTATGCTTTTGTAGGGGATGGCGTCCTCGACATCTCTCCATGAAATGCCACAAAACATTAATTTCTAATTGTAACAACGGATGACGAAACGTCACCCCTACAAAATAGCAGACGTTACTATACAAAACAAGCATACTAGAAAAAATTCAAAATATATAAAGAAAGAGGTTCCCCATGGAAGAAAAGAAAGAACACAAGCGCCGTGTACGATACAGCGGTACACATCCAAAAAAATTCAGTGAAAAATACAAAGAACACCAACCAGAAAAATACAAAGATGTGGTAGAAAAAGTGATTTCCAAAGGCAGTACCCCTGCTGGTACACACATTTCCATTATGGTCAATGAAATTTTGGATTTCTTGCAGATTCAAGAAGGTCAAATTGGTTTGGATGCTACCCTCGGTTTTGGTGGACACACCTTAGAAATGATGAAATGTTTACATGGTAAAGGTCATCACCATGCTTTGGACATTGACCCCATCGAAATTGAAAAAACAAAAAAACGTTTGTTAGATTTGGGTTATGGAGAAGAAATTTTGACCATCCATCACATGAACTTTGCAGAAATCGAAACTTTAATTGAAACAACAGGCAAATTCGATTACATCTTGGCAGACCTTGGTGTTTCATCCATGCAAATTGATAATCCTGAACGTGGATTTTCCTTCAAAGTAGAAGGTCCATTGGATTTGCGTTTGAACCCACAAAGAGGCATTTCAGCAGCCGAACGTTTGCAAAATATCGACTTAGAAGAATTGACTGGAATGCTCATTGAAAATGCAGATGAACCTTATGCAGAACAAATTGCCAGAAAAATCATTTCCACTTTGAAAAAAGGCAAGAAAATAGAAACCACAACTGCTTTGAAAGAAGCCATTGAAGGTGCTCTATTCTTCATCCCAGAAAAAGAACGCAAAGAAGCAATTAAAAAATCCTGTCAACGTACTTTTCAAGCATTGCGTATTGATGTTAACCAAGAATTTGAAGTACTTCACACCTTCCTTGAAAAATTGCCTTTGATTTTGGCAAAAAATGGACGTGTTGCTATTCTAACCTTCCATTCAGGTGAAGACCGACTTGTCAAAAAGTCCTTCAAGGAATTGGAGAAACAAGGAATTTACTTGGAAGTGGCAAAGGATGTTGTACGTCCATCTGCTACAGAATGCAACCGTAATCCACGTGCAAGATCTACAAAAATGCGTTGGGCTATTATGGCATAAATTGTTGACTTTTGTGGAATTTGATAGTACGATATAACGCAATAGGTTGTATCTGTTTCCATACAAAACGAACTATGTATGAGCCATAAACATATAGTATATAACAAGGGGTTCTTTTTTGAGAGGAGATTTTCTGTGGGGATATTGGTGAAATATTTTGGCAATCGTAAAATTGCATTGTTTATTTTATTGGTGGCATTTGTTGCCTTTGGTAATGGTTTGTGTGATGCTGTTTTGTCCAATTATTACAAAGAAGTGTATTTTGTAGATGCAATACAACGTGCTTTTATTGAGTTTCCCCGTGAATTACCAGGGATGCTTTGTGTCGTTGTAATCGCCTTGCTTTCCTTTTTGGGTGATATGCGTATCGCATTGATTGCACAAGTTTTGGCAAGTATTGGTCTTTTGATTTTGGGTATCTTTACACCATCTTTTACCATTATGTTGATTTTTTTATTCATCTACTCTTTGGGGATGCATTTGTTTATGCCATTGTCTGACTCCATTGGTATGTCTTTGGCAGAACCTGAACATGTAGGCAAACGTGTTGGTCAATATGGTAGTACAAAAACTGCTTTTACTTTTGTTTCAGGTTTGGTTGCGTTTATTGGATTTCGTATGAATTGGCTTTCTTTCCAATCAGATATCAAATGGGTATTTCTGTTGGCTTGTATTGCTTTTGTTGGTGCAACCATTGTAGCTTATCATTTATTGCAAGAAACAAAAGGCACTTTGAAGTCCTCCACAAAGAAAAAATTCTCTTTTGTATTGCGTAAAGAATATAAATTATATTACATTCTTACCATTTTAAATGGTGTACAAAAACAAATTGCTTATGTATTTGGCTCTTGGGTTGTCATTGATTTGTTGGCAAAAGGTGCCGATACCATGTCACTGTTGATTATTTTGGCTGGTTTCTTAGGTATGTTCTTCTTCCGCTATGTTGGAAAATGGATTGATACCAAAGGGATTCGTTTTATGATGTATCTGGATGCTTTGAGCTTTATTTTTGTATATAGCTTATATGGTTTTGTGGTTTGGAGCATTTCTGACAACTGGTTCCCTGATGCAAAATGGGCTGCTCTTGTGGTATATACCCTATTCGTTTTGGATCGTTTGTCTATGCAAGTGGGTATCATCAAATCTGTGTATTTGCGTAGCGTTGCAGTACAACCAGAAGATGTAACTGGTGCATTGTCCACCGGTTTGAGTTTGGATCACTTGGTTTCCATTGTTGCAGCACAAATCAGTGGTTTCATCTGGGTGCAATTTGGTCCACAATGGGTATTCTTCTTTGCAGCATTCTTATCACTCGGTAATTTATATGTTGCATCCCTAGTTCCAAAAGAACAAAAGGCATAATATACTAACTTGAAATCAGGATTCCGTCTGCGGATTAAAGTCTGCGACGCTGAAAAGATAATGAGTTTTTTTGGCTTTCTAACATCCTCACAATGGTTGGGGATGTTTTCTTTATCCATTTGATAGCTTAAGAATACTGAAAGAATTACCCAAAACCTCAAAAACCACGCAATATCAACCTTTTCAGACATTTTTGCAAGATACACATCAATAGGAATATCATTGACATTCGTTTTGAATGGAGTATAATGTAATGAATATGTGATGTAATTTATGGAAAGAATAGAAATGCGATAAGAAGCCAATTGAAGGAGAATATAATGAAAATTAACGGTTTAACAGATCCAGAAGTGGAACTTTCACGAAAGCAAAACGGCTCCAATGCAATTCCGGAATCAGAACCTACTACGTTTTTGCAAGAATTTAAGAAAACCTTTGGCGATCCAATGATTCGTGTATTGTTGGTGATTGCTATTTTGATGATGGTCATGTTCTTCTTTGGCTATTCTGAAATTTATGAACCAGCTGGTACTGCTCTTGCAATTTTGATTGTGGCTTTTGTCACTGCAAAAACAGGCGTTGCCAGTGATACCAAGTATAGACAATTGAAAAACGATGCCAAAAAAGACCAATGTAAGGTATATCGCAATGGTCAAATCACTGTTATTGATGTGGATGCTGTTGTAGTTGGGGATCAAGTTTTGTTGCAATCAGGCGATAAAGTGCCAGCAGATGGTGTTATGATTTCTGGTGGTTTTACCATCGACAATTCTGCTCTCAATGGCGAAACAGAAGAATGTAAAAAAACACCAGCTGATGATTCCTTCCAAATGGCAGAAAAGCTATCTGGTGATACTTTTGTGGATGCCCATTCCTTGTTTAGAGGAACTGTTGTCTTTGATGGTGAGGGTGTTTTGGATGTTCGACGTGTTGGTTTGCAAACCATGATGGGTAAAATGGCAGAAGAAATGCAAGATGCAGAGCCAGATTCCCCTCTCAAAATCAAAATGGCTAAATTGGCACATCAAATTTCCACCTTTGGATATATTGGTGCCATTGCAATTGCTGCTTTGTATGTGATTCATTTCATTATGATGGCTGGTGGTCCTTCCATTTACTTTGCCCAAGAAATCCCTATCATCTTGACTGATTTTGTAGATGCTGTGGCTTTGGCTGTTGTCATTATTGTATGTGCAGTTCCAGAAGGTTTGCCACTGATGATTTCTTTGGTTTTGATGCAAAATACAAGCAAAATGTTGGATCACAACGTTCTTGTACGTAAAGCAGAAGGCATTGAAACTGCTGGTGCTTTGAATATCTTGTTCAGTGACAAAACGGGTACCATCACAAAAGGTATGTTGGAAGTGGTTGAGTTCTTCACTGCTGATGGTGAAAATGTAGACATCCAATCTTGTGATGTTTTGAATACACCTCTTACTTTGGCAATTGCAAAAAACACACAATCTATGTTTGATGATCGACATATGGTCATTGGTGGCAATCCAACAGACCAAGCACTTATGAAATTCATTGGTGAAGAAACTTACAACAAAATGAAAACAGACACAAGCATTGTGGTTTCTGCTTCCCAAAGTTTCAATTCTGCAAATAAGTTTAGCCAAGCAGAAATTGCTGGTAGAACATACTACAAAGGGGCTCCTGAACGTCTTTTGAAAGAAAATTGCAAATATATGGACAAAGATGGCAACATCCAACCTGTAGATTTTGCAGTTCTCAATGCCAAAATTGATGGTTTGGCTACAAAAGCAATGCGTGTGTTGTCCTTTGGATATGTAGAACAAACTATGGAAAAAGATAAAATCCATGAAAATATCGTTATCATTGGTTTGGTTGGGATTCGTGATGATGTGCGTGCAGAAGCAAGAGACGCCATTATTGATGTACAAGATGCTGGTGTACAAGTGGTTATGATTACAGGTGACCGTTTGGAAACAGCTGTTGCCATTGCAAAGGATGCTGGTCTTGTAACCAGTGACACTGACGTAACCCTATCCTCTGCTATGCTTGGCGAAATGACCGATGAAGAAGTCAAAGCCATCATACCACGTATTCGTGTCATTGCTCGTGCATTGCCAACGGATAAATCTCGTATGGTACGTTTGTGTCAAGAAATGAACCTTGTGGTGGGTATGACAGGTGATGGTGTCAACGATTCTCCAGCTCTGAAACGTGCTGATGTTGGTTTTGCAATGGGTAGCGGTACCGAAGCAGCAAAAGAAGCTGGTAAAATCGTTATTTTGGATGATAACTTTGCATCCATTAGAAATGCCATTTGGTATGGTAGAACCATTTATCATAATATTTTGAAATTCTGCAAGTTCCAATTGGTGATCAATGTTGTGGCTGTTGTAGTCAGTGCCATTGCACCTTTCCTTGGAGTTGGTGAACCACTCAAAGTAACCCATTTGCTCTTTGTCAACTTGGTTATGGATGGTTTGGGTGCCATTATGCTTGGTAACGAACCTGCTTTGGAAAAATATATGGATGAAAAACCACGAAATAAAAACGATGGTATCATCAGTAAAGAAATGTTGATGCAAATTCTCACTATGGGTGCTTGGATGATTTTGGTTAGCTTTGCTTTCTTGAAACTACCCTTCTTTGCCAATTTCTTTGCAAATGAAGCACAACATTTGACTGCATATTTCGTTTTGTTCATTGTAGGTGCTTTGTTCAATGGGTTCAATGTGCGTGATGACGGTTTTGGTATCTTCCGCAATTTAGGTGACAATCCCGGATTTATGCAAGTATTCATCGGTATCATTGCAATCCAAGCGTTGATTGTCAATGCTGCTGCTGTTCCATTTGTGGTTTGTCAATGGATTGGTGCAATGTTCAGTTGTGTTCCATTTGGAATCCAAGGATGGGTTGTGGTCTTTGTTTTGGCTGCTACTATGATTCCTGTGGATTTGATTCGAAAAGCTGTGATTCACCAAAAATAATGCATAGACAGCGGGTGGATATAGAATCCCCCCTACAAAAGGCAAACATATAGTATAAAAGGCGTATACTCCATGCAAACGAGTATACGCCTTTGTTTTATCTATTTGATTGATTATACAATTTCATATCCATTTTGTTGCAAAGTTACAATTGCTTTTTGGAAATGTTCTGTTTTGGTCAATACATAATCTGTATTAAAGGTGGAGACTGCAAAAATAGGCACCTCTACTTCAGCCAAAACCATTGCAATCTTTGCCAAAATTCCAACCAATCCAAAATCCAAAACACCTTGGATACGCAAACATTTCCAACCAGAATCCACTTCTATTGTATTGGATGGTACTTTTCTTACATCACAAACCAAAGAAATCTCTGCATCTGTTTTGCCAATGAAACAAAACGTATCTGTCATATCCACAAGAGATAAATCTTCTACTTTACACACTGCAAATTCTTGTTGCAATACTTGTAGTTGCATCATACAAGCTCCACCAAGCCTTTTTCATACAATCTTTGCAAAGACATCATAATCCCCAATTTTGCGTGATACCAAGTCAAACCGCCTTGGAAAAAGACTGCATATGGTTCTCTAATGGGAGCATCTGCACTGAGTTCAATGGATGAACCTTGGATGAAAGCACCAGCTGCCATAATGACATCTGAAACATATCCTGGCATTGCATAAGGTTCTGGAGTCACATAGCTATCCACAGGTGCTGCTTTTTGAATACCTTCACAAAATGCAATGACCCCTTCAGCAGTCCCCAATTCCACTGCTTGGATGATATCGTGTCTGGATTCTGTGCTATTTGGAATCACCTTAAATCCTAGTTTTTCATAAATATTGGCTGCAAAAATAGCGCCTTTGATTGCTCCAGAAACCACATTGGGAGCAAGGAAATATCCTTGGTACAAAGAACGCATCACATCTAAGCTGGCACCTACTTCTTGACCCAAACCTGGTGCAGACAAACGATATGCACAACGATCGATACAAGCTTGAATACCACAAATATATCCGCCAATGGGTGCCAAACCGCCACCTGGATTTTTAATCAAAGAGCCTACCATCATATCTGCTCCTACATCAGATGGTTCCATTTCTTCTACAAATTCACCATAACAATTATCCACCATACAAATGACAGATGGTTTGATTTTTTTGATGAAAGCAATCAGTTCACCAATTTGTTTTACCGAAAATGTAGGTCGCATTTGGTATCCTTTGGAACGTTGAATGGTGACCAATTTTGTTTTATCTGTAATGGCTTTTGCAATGTTATCATAATCAAAAGTGCCATCCAAAAGCAAATCCACTTGACGATAAGAAACGCCATATTCTGCCAAAGAACAAGGTGATTCTGTGATACCAATGATACGCTCCAATGTATCATAAGGTTTGCCTACTGGAGATAACAGTTCATCTCCTGGCAACAAGTTTGCAGACAATGCAATTGCCAAAGCATGTGTACCACAAGTGATTTGTGGACGCACCAAAGCCGCTTCTGTATGGAAACAAGATGCATATACCTTTTCCAAGGTGTCACGTCCCATATCGTTATACCCATAACCTGTGGTGCCAGCAAAACAAGTTGCATCCACTCTTTCTTTTTGCATTGCATGGATGACTTTCATTTGATTTTGTTCTGCAATTCGATCAATTTCTGTAAAACGTTCCGCCAAATCCTTTGCAATATCTTGACAAAAATCTTCTACTTCTTTGCAAATTCCCATTTCTTGATACATATTACCCATTTTTATCTTCTCCTTCTATCTATGAAACGACAGGTGCAAGCCCCTACCTACTAGTTTCTCATAAAATCTTTGATTTCTATACGACCACTGCCATCAGTGGCAAATACCAATTTTGCTGTTCCACGTTCTCCTGTTTGTGACAATGCCACATCCATATTGGGAATTTCTCCTTTTTCCAACAATTCTTTCATCATGGTTTCATTCAGTTCCAAACCATTGGTTTTGAGGCTATCTTTCCAAGCTGTAAATTTGCAACCACTTTTCCACTGGCTACAATAAAATCCTTTGGAATGCTCCAAAACATCACCCTTTTTACATACTGGGCATTTGCCCAATGTATTTTGAGGTGTTCGTTTTCCTTTGCCACCTCTTTTTTCTTCTGGGAAGGTGACATCCGTTTTGCGACTCTTGGCATCTCCCACCAAAAAACTGACATAGCGACTGATGCTTCCCATAAATTTCTCATCTTCCATAGTTCCTTTTGCAATGGAAGAAAGTCCTTTTTCCCATTTGCCTGTGGTTTGTGGTGATGACAATTCCTTTGGAACCACTGCTATCAAAGCCATACCTTTTTCTGTAGGAATCAAAGTTTTGCCTTTTCTAGTCAAATATCCAACAGAAAGCAAACGTTCTATAATGGCAGCTCTCGTTGCTGGTGTGCCAAGTCCGCTATCTTTCATTTGTTCCTTCAAGGTTTCATCTTCCACAAAGCGTCCTGCATTTTCCATTGCAGACAACAAACTACTTTCTGTATATGGTTTCGGTGCTGTAGTTTTCTTTTGCAATACTTCTGTTTTCACCATATCAAAGAGTTGATTCTTTGCAATTGGTGGTAATTTTTGTTCTTCTTGTGCTTTCTTCTTCGATGGTTTTGCTGGAATCAATGCTTTTTCTACACCTTTCCAACCTTCATTTGTCACAACTGTCCCTTTGGATAGGAATGTATCTTCTTGCACTGTAAAATACGCTTTTGTCACTTCATATTGATAAGCAGGATAAAATACACCAATGAATCTGGCTGCCACCAATAAGAATACGTTGCGTTCTTCTTCTGACACAGAATCCAATTTCCATCTGCCATCTGTCGGTATGATTGCGTGGTGGTCTGTCACTTTGCCATTGTCCACCAAACGTTTGGTAAATGTTAAATTACCCTTTGATTGCAATGGAGCAATGTATTTGCTGAAGGCTTCCATATTCCCCATCAAATTCATGGTTTTCTGTACTTTACCCTTCATATCATCACTGAGATATCTACTATCTGTTCTTGGATATGTAATCATTTTGCGTTTTTCATAAAGCGCCTGTGCAATGTCCAATGTTTTCTTTGCAGAATATCCAAATTTGGTGTTGCATTCCCTTTGCAATTCTGTCAAATCATAAAGAAGTGGTGGTAAAGTACGTTTTTCTTCTTGTTCCACACGTGAACAAACTGCCTTTTCCCCTTTGGTACGTTTTGCAATCTCCTGTGCAACTTCTTTTTTCTCAATTTTTGTTTGTTCTTCCTTGTCAATCCACATGGCTGTGAATCCATCCAAATCTCCTTGGACTTCAAAATATTCCTGTGGTACAAAAGCATTGATTTCCTTTTGTTTTTCTACAATCAAAGCAAGTGTCGGTGTTTGCACACGCCCAATGCTGAGAAGTACGTTATAACGTAATGTATAGGCTCTAGTGGCATTCATACCCACAAGCCAGTCTGCTTCTGACCTACATTTTGCTGACCGATACAACAAATCATATTCTTTACCATCTTTTAACTTTGCAAAACCTTCTTTGATGGCTTGTTCTGTCATACTGGAAATCCAAAGACGTTGAAATGGCTTCTTGCACTTGGTGATTTCATAGATATATCTGAAAATCAACTCCCCTTCACGTCCACTATCTGTTGCACATATCAAAGAATCCACTTCACTACTATTCATCCATTTGTGTAGGATTTTCAATTGACTTCTTGTTTTTGCAATGGCTTTCAATTCCATTGTATCTGGTAAAATGGGTAAAGTTGCAACATTCCATTTTTTGAATTTTTCATCATATTCTTCCGGTTCTTTCAAAGTCACCAAATGACCAATTGCCCAAGAAACCACGTATTTTTCACCCATCAAGCAACCATCGCCTTTTTGGTTGGCACCAACTGTTTTTGCAATGTCACGTGCCACAGATGGTTTTTCTGCTATAATCAAAATTTTACCCATTTTTTCACCTCAATTCATCAATCAATTTTTTACATATTTACGGGCGGATATGGAATCCGCCCCTACAAGTTGCATTATATCATTATTTTTCTTGTAAAGCAAACTTTCTATCTCCTAATATCATTGACATTTCTCACTTTTTCATATAAAATATACACATAGTTTTCAATACTACTACTTATTGTTATAAATATGGAGGTTTATTATGCGTACATATCAAATAGTTGCAGATAGTGCAACAGATTTTACAATGGCACAGGCAGAAGCTTTGCATGTCAAGCTGGTTCCTTTCTCTGTTACCTTTGACAGTTCTACTGTTTACACAGAACACAAAGATTTGACCACAGATGAATTTTATGAAAAAGTGATTCATGAAGCGGCATTTCCAAAGACTTCTCAACCAACCATTCAACACTATTTGGACGTATTTGAACCTATCATCAAAGCAGGCAATGATATCCTTTGTGTTTGTTTGACATCTGGCGTAAGCGGTTCTTATCAAAGTGCTTTCAATGCAAAAAATATGTTAGAAGAAGCACATCCAGAAGCAAAAATTTGTGTTGTGGATACTTTGCAAGCAACTGGTTCCGAACATTTGGTTGCTCATCAAGCAATTGCTATGCGTGATGCTGGTGTTCCTCTTGTAGAGGCAGCAGAAAAATTGGAAAACATTGCTCATAACCACTGTAAATTGTTCTTCTCCATGGACAATTTGGATCATATGGTAAAAGGTGGACGCATTGGAAAAGCTGCCGGTTTGGCTTCCAATATTTTGAATATCAAAGCGATTTTGACACTTGTCGATGGTGTTGTGCATCCTGCTGCAAAAGTGCGTAGTACAAAAAAAGTATTCGCATTTATGAAAAACGACTTAGATACTGTTGTTGGTGGAAACAAATCCGATTACCAAGTGCAAGTTATTTACACCAGTTCTCAAAAATTAGATGCTGCAAAACAATTTATGCAAGAACTTGTTGATGATGGCTATGAAGTTGCTGGTGACGCTCCTGTGCAATTGGGTCTTTGCATGGGTTCTCATGGTGGTCCTCTTTTGGTTGGTCTTGCTTACTGTAAAAAATATACAGCACTTTAATATTAATTTTTTACCGCTCATTATGGGCGGTTTTTTTATTGTGATATGATTTGTATGATATGTAGGCTCCACATAGGTAAGCCCCTACAGTTGGCTATTTTACTATTAAAAATTTTATCTAAAAAAATAAGAGCAGCCACACAGACTGCCCTATCATTCTAAATGATTGAATTCATATATTCGTTTTGCAATTACAACAAACGCTCTGTTTTAGGTTTAGGTTTAGATAAAAAATTTTTGAATTGGCATCCGCTATCCCTATATGTTTTTTACATATTTATCACAATCTTGACTTGGAACACCTTTTTTTCTTCGGAAAATTGAATTTCACCATTGTATTTTTTTACATAACTCACCATGCTATGGGTGCCAATTCCATGTCCCGCTATTGCTTTTGGCATCCCATTATGGAATTCCACACTTTCACTACAACTATTTTTACATTCTATGACCAATTTACCATACTTTTCCTGCATATGGAATGTAATAAATGGTGATTTACACACCAAACTTGCGTGATATGCATTCTCCAACATATTGGAAATGATGACTGCCAAATCTATGGTTGCAAATTGTGATTCAGCTGGCAATACTGCAAATGACTGAAATAAAATGTTTTGTTTGCTTGCTTTCCCCTTGTAGATAACAAGAACACTATTGATGGTATCATCATTACACAATTCTTCGAAACGCCATTTTTCCTGTTCTTCTTCCAAATTCCCAACATACTCCAGCAATTGTTCTATTTGTCCATTTTTTGCAAATTCTGAAATCAACAAGTTATGATGTCTTTCATCATGACGATATCTTTGATATGTTGTCTTAATTTCTTCCAATTGCTCAATTTGAACTTTCAGCAATTGTGTTTGCAAAATCATTTCTCTGGATCTTGCTTTTTCGCTCATAAAGACAACCATTCTATACAAGCCAGAAATGACAAATGCATTCATAATAAATAAGTAAAGAATATGTATCAATGCACCTATGTTTTCAGAATCGCTTTTGATGAAGTCTACACAATAATTGGAAAACAGAACAAACATCATCATTGCAATGACATTGATGGAAAACCAACCTTTTTCTACATAAGCAAAGATTCGCATAAATTTTCTTCTATATCTTCGACCATATAAATATATCAGTGTCCCATATAGACCCAAATATGCTATAAGCCCCCAAGGGAAAATAGTGAAATACCTTTGTCCCAAAACAATGACAATGAGTATCATTATAAAGACCATGCTATAAGCAATACCAATGAATATGTTCTTTCCCATTGCACCAGTGTTTGTCAGCAGGTATATCAGAAAATATAGTAAGAAAGTGCTAAAGTACAAAATTTTAATTGCTGATTCTGAAAAAATAACACTCGCATACAAACCAAAAGCCACCGACAGCAAGCAGGTGGCACTCCAAATACATATGGAAGTTTTGGTGGAATATTTCCTTTCACTAATGGTATAAAAGGCTATTGAATGACATAGATAGACTATAATTAAACTTGACATTATTAACATATTGTTCTCCTTAAATCCCAATTTGAAGCACAGCTTTGATTTTATTTAATAAAAACCAAAATACTTTTGCTGTAAAGAACTATATGCTCCTCTAGGAATTGGAATTTCCACATCGTTTGTTAGAATTATATATTTTCGATTCATCATTTTGACATGTTGCAACCCTACAATATAGGCCTTTCCACAAGGAACAAACGCAGATTCAGATGCCAACTGTTCCTTAATAAATTTCATTGTAGTTCTAACTTTGCACACAGCACCACTTTTCATGTGCAAATACTGATAATTCCCTTGTGATTCACAGTACATCAAATCATTTAAATCAATGCGTTCATTTCCATTTTCTGTTGCAATCACAAAGAGTTTTTCCGACTGTTGCATTTTGTATTCACAAAATTCTTCCATGACTTCATTGAATTTTTCCACTTCTAATGGCTTTAGTAAATAATTAAATGCATGAACTGAAAATGCATCCAATGCAAACTCATCTGATAGTGTTAGAAAAATAATTGGTATGGATTTATTCCTTTTTCGTATTTCCTTTGCAACTTCAATGCCATTTTTTCCATCCATACAAATATCCAAAAAAATCAAATCAAACACCAGATTTTCTGACATTGCTACAAGAAGCTCTTCTCCACTTGCATATGCCACTGTAGTACATAAAACGCCTTTTCTTTTCCCATATTCTTTTACACTTTTTATAAGAAATCTTCTGTCTGCTGATAAATCGTCACAAATTGCAATTTGCATATCCATTCACCCCTTAGAAACGTTAATCTTTTGTATTGAATTTATTGTAATA
Source organism: Chakrabartyella piscis (assembly GCA_030067835.1). Lineage (GTDB taxonomy): Bacteria > Bacillota > Clostridia > Lachnospirales > Anaerotignaceae > Chakrabartyella > Chakrabartyella piscis. The sequence continues at coordinate 1,483,717 of CP092441.1, read as the reverse complement.
GTATCAGATAATATCTTTAGAGTCAATACGTTTTACCTTCCAAAAAAAGGAAGCTACGTCACATGTTCATCACATTTGTATTGAATTTAAATAATCCTCTATATGCTCCATATATCTTGCATACCTAAGAATAATATGGTATGCTGTATCCTTAAGGTGGCGGGAGTTGAACCCATTCGGTTCAATTCCCACCCCTTTAACATGTGAAGAATTGAATGATGAGGAGACTTTTGTATGTATAATAATGATATTTTGGTGCGTTTGCGTTATGCTTTTGATATCAAAGATGATGTGATGATGGAAATTTTTGCACTTGGTGATGTTACAATTAATAATGAAGATTTACAGAAAATGTTGGTGAGCCAAAACTCTATTTTGGATGAAGATATGGAAAATCCAGATAAGTTTTTGCTGTGTTCCTTCAAAAATTTGGAAAGCTTTTTGAATGGATTCATTATCTACAAACGTGGCAAACAAGAACCAAAAGAAGGTCAAACACCACAAGCACCTGCCTATGTAATGAACCAAAAGAACTGTAATAATTTATTGCTCAAGAAAGTAAAAATTGCATTAAATTTCTCCAGTGAAGATATGTTGGAAGTGTTCAAAGCTGCTGGCATCACTGTTTCTAAGGGTGAATTGGGTGCATTGTTCCGCAAAGAAGGTCACAAAAATTACAAAGAATGTGGCGATAAATTTGCTAGAAACTTCTTGAAAGGTTTGGCGATTCAGTATAGAGGATAATCATTTTCAATAGATATACGGCAGCAGCAAGCCACTGCCCTACAAATTTTGTGCATGTTTGGGATTCCCTATGTTAACTTATATGCAAAAAAGACGATGGATTTCTCCACCGTCATTTGAGCCCCTTTTGGGGTTCTTTTTTATAGCATAATATCAATCAAGGTTTCTTTTGCCAAGCCATGGAAATACTTCTCCACTTCCACATCTGCCAATGCTTCTTCCAATGTTTCTCGTTTCAATTCCACACCTACAAGAATATCTTCCATTCCAGAAGTATCCAAAATACCAAAGAAGTCGCCAAAGAATTGGATTTCTACAATTTTACCTTCTTTTGTGTTCATATGTGCTTCAATTTTGCCACAACCATCAATTCTACGTTCTTTGATTGCTGTATATTCTGGGGATCTACCATAGTTCCATTCCCATTTGTCATAACGTTCTGCTTTGATTGCTTCGACTTCTGCAATTTGAGCTTCTGTCAAAGTAATTTCTTCAATTGCACCATCACCAAGGATATGTTTCACAAGCAAATTTTCAAAATCAGCCAATGTAATATCTTCTTGCAAGAAAGGTTTGATATTGGTGACGCGACTTTTTACAGATTTGATTGCTTTGGATTGGAATTTATCACCAGCCACATTGAGCACTGCTGCCACCAACTCCAAGTCTGAATCAAACATCAAAGTACCATGATGCATAATTCTACCTTCTTTAAGATATTGGGAATTGCCAGAAAATTTCTTTTCGCCAATGGTGATATCATTTCTACCATTGACTTTTGCATCTACACCCAATTCTTGTAACAAGGATTCCACTGGTTTGCAGAACAATTTGATATCCAAATCGCCTACTTCCTTTGCATCCATAATAAAAGTGAAATTCAAATTCCCCATATCATGATACACTGCACCACCACCAGAAAGTCTACGCACAACCGTAACGCCTTTTTCTTCGATGATTTTTGGATTCACTTCACCAAAAGTGTTTTGGTTTTTGCCTACCACAACTGTATTTGCGTTTTGCCAAAGCATAAAATATTCTTTGCTGCGATCCATTTTGTCAAAAACATATTGCTCCAATGCCAAATTGAAAGCTGGATCTGTAGATGGTGATTTCAAATATGCCATTGCCATGTGAATTCCTCCTAGGTTATATTTACGGGCGAACACATAGGTTCGCCCCTACACATACTTATTGTAGGTTAGTGGCTTGCTGCTGCATTTCACTTTATTTGCACTTTTCTGCTACAATTGCAACGAAATCTGTCAAGGAAACATCTTCTTTTTCACCAGATTCCATTTCTTTGAGGGAAATGATGCCACTTTCCAATTCCCCATCGCCAATAATTGCAGAATATCTTGCTCCAATTTTATTTGCATATTTCATTTGTGCTTTCACACCACGTTCTACTGTATCGCAATCTGCAAGAATACCTTGTTTACGAAGTGCCAAAGTCATACCTTGTGCTTTGATGTGACCAGCTTGTCCCATAGAACCGATGTAAATATCACGTTTTGGTTCATTGACAATTGCACCGTTTTGACGTTCCAAAATCATAACCAAACGTTCGATACCCAAGCCAAAGCCAACAGCTCCTGTAGGTTTGCCACCACATTCTTCAATCAATTTATCGTATCGACCACCACCACAAACGGTCAAACCATTTGCAACAAATTCAAATACAGTTCTGGTGTAATAATCTAAACCACGAACGATTTTGGGGTCTACTGTAAATGGAATTTCCATTTCTGTCAAAATATCTTGTACTTTTTGGAAATGAGCAGTACATTCTTCATCCAAACAATCCAAAACAGAAGGTGCATTTGCAATGATCGCTTGACAACCAGTTTCTTTGCAATCCAATACACGCAATGGATTTTTTTCAAAACGTTCTTTGCAAGTTGGACAAAGTTTATCCAAATTTGCACCAATGAATTCTTTCAAAGTTCTATTGTACTCTGCTCTACAGTCTGGACATCCCAAACTATTGATGCGAAGTTCCACACCTTCGATACCCATTTCATCCAACAAAGCGGTTGCAACAGAAATGGATTCTGCATCTTGTGCTGCACTATAGGAGCCAAGGATTTCCACACCAAATTGATGGAATTGACGTTGACGACCTGCCTGTGTATTTTCACAGCGAAAGGTTGGAGAAATGTAGTACAATTTTGTAGGTTGTGCTTGGTTGTGCATACCGTGTTCGATATAAGCACGAGCCACACCTGCTGTTCCTTCTGGACGCAAAGTCAAGCTTCTATTGCCATCATCTGTGAAGGTGTACATTTCTTTTTGCACGATATCTGTTGTTTCGCCAACACCACGCACAAACAATTCTGTAAACTCAAATGCTGGTGTACGAATTTCGCCAATACCAAATGTTTCGCAAATGGTACGCATTCTTTTTTCTATATCCTGCCAAAGTTTCACTTCAGCACCCATAATATCTTTTGTTCCTTTTACCAATTGTATCATTTGAGTCCTCCTAAACCGATTCGTTTGCGATCAATCATTTCATCTATACGTGCAATGTATTCTTCTACACCTTTTACATTGAAAATACGTTCCAATTTATCTGTTTTGGCATCGTATGTTTTGGTGCTGCCACCGCAACCCACTGCCAAAATCGTTTGTTTTTCTTCCATAATTTGAATGTTATACGCACCCTCTTTGCCAACAGTGCAATATCCCACATTTTCAAAATTACCCACCATATTTTTTTGACGATACATATAATATGGTTCCATATGCAGTTTCTTAGCATAGTCTTCTGCTACCACAAGCATTTTGTCTAAGATTTCTGCTGTGGTCATTTGATGTTGGTCAAATTCTTCTTTCAAACGAGAAGCACGTTTCACAGCCAATGTATGCACTGTCACATTATCTGGTTGTAATTTCATGATTTCAGCAAAAGTACGTTCCACATGCTCCACTGTTTCATCTGGTAATCCCAAAATCAAGTCCATATTGATGTTTTCGTGACCCAATTCACGTGCTTCGTGGAATACACGTTTGATATCCTCTACACTATGTTTTCTACCGATTGCTTTTAGGGTATCTTCATTCATAGTCTGTGGGTTGATGGAAATACGATTCACACCATATGCCTTCATCAAGCGAAGTTTTTCCTTTGTGATGGTATCTGGTCTGCCTGCTTCCACAGTATATTCCATGTCTGAAGTATCAAACAATTCTTCTATCTTTTTGAGCAAACGCTCCAATTGGACTTCGTTCAAAGAAGTTGGTGTACCACCGCCAATGTAGATATTTTTCATTTGGAAGTCCTTGGCATAGTCACCAATGAAGTCCAATTCTTTGCACATAGCATCCAAATATTCATCCACTCGTTTTTCATATTGTTTCAGCGGATATGCTGTAAAAGAGCAATAAATGCATCTAGTTGGACAGAAAGGAATGCCAATGTATAGGCTCAAATCTCCATCTGAGTTTCCTTCCAAAATACGTTGTTCTGCTTTTGCCACTTTTATGGTCAATTCTGCTTTGTTGGGCATCACCAAATAATCTTCTGTCAAATAACGGAAGCATTCTGCATCGGATGCACCATCTGCCAACAATGTGCTGACAATTTTCGCTGGTCTCACACCAGTCAAAAGCCCCCATTGTGGTCTAATTCTAAGTTCAGCTTTGAGAAGTTCATAAATAGTACGTTTCACCAGTCTTCTGGATTCTTTTGGAGTCAGTGGTTCCAAATATTCCATTGACCAGGCTCTTTGTTTGGTTCCATCAAGAAAAAGCACCGCTTCCGCTGTGCCATTTTCTAATATGCTTTTGACGGTAATACCTTCTGTTGCAACATCTTCCACCAAAGCGTAATGTTCATTTGCGTAAAACACTTGTACCATAGTTTGCACATCATTTTGCAAGCTATGACCTTTCAATTGATATGATATCATTTTATATTTCCTTATTATTTACGGATGAGCAATGCTCATCCCTACATCTTTTCAATATATACTACGATTAGAATAGTTTTTCGCTATCCAAAAGCAATGTAACAGGACCATCATTTACCAAGCTTACTTTCATATCTGCTTGGAATTGACCTGTTGCCACTTTTTTCACAGGCAATGCTTTTGCTTTTTCACAGAATTTTGCAAACAACTCCGCTGCCACATCAGGTGCTGCACCAGAAGAATATCCTGGTCTTCTACCTTTTCTGCAATCTCCATACAATGTGAAGTTTGGCACAATGAGAAGTTCTCCTGCAATATCCAAAAGAGAAAGATTCATTTTGCCATTTTCATCTTCAAAAATACGCAAATTGATGATTTTATCCAACATATAATCCATTGTTTTGTCGGTGTCAGTGCCAAGCATACCCACAAGCACCATAATGCCTTTGCCTGCTGCACCAATCATTTCACCTTCTACAACAACGTTTGCTTCTGTAATTCTTTGTAAAACTGCTCTCATATTTCCTCCTGCTACCAATCTATAAGATTCTTCGTCATTTCATTCCTCTGAATGACAGTTCAATTTACACCCTAGTCATTTCATCCTTTAAAATGACAAAACGATTTAGATTTTATTTTATCCAGTTACACGTGTGATTTCCAATACGCCTTTGACACCCAAAATACGTTTTGTGACACGTTCCAATTGTTCCTTGGTACGAATTTCCATTGTGATATTGAAAATCGCCAAGAAATCCTTTGTGGTTCTGATGTTGAAGCCTTTGACTGGAATGTCTTCATCTGCAATTAATCGACTGACCTCAAACAAAAGTCCTGTTCTATCCCTAGAAACCACGCAAATTTCAGCTGCATAGGCTGCACTTAAAATTTCACCCTTGGTGTAATGAGAATCCCATTCAGCACCAATCAAACGACCACGTTCGTCTTCACTCAAGTTCATCACATTGACACAGTCGGTTCTATGGATGGTCACACCACGTCCACGAGTGACAAAACCAATGATTTCATCTCCTGGAACTGGACTGCAACATTTTGAGAAACGAACCGCAACATCGCCAACACCTTCCACCACAATGCCACTTTTACTTTTTTTGCGTTTGATTTGTGGTTTGGTATCCACCAATTTTCCCAAAACTTCTTCTGGATTTTCTGGTGGTTGCAATTTTTTCTTTTCTTTTTCAAATTCATCAATCAAACGATTGGCAACTTGACCTTCTTTGATCCCACCAAAACCAATGGCAGCCATCATAGAATCCCAAGTTTTGAAATCGTATTTATCTTTTGCAATATCCATCCATTCAGGTCTCAAAAGATCTGATGCCACATATCCTTTTTTCTTAATTTCTGCAAGCAACAACTCTTTACCACGTAGGATATTGTCTTCTTTTTCTTCTTTTTTGAACCATTGTTTGATTTTATTTCTGGCTTGTGTACTCTTCACCAATTTCAACCAGTCACGACTTGGACCTTTTGAATTTTGGGAAGTCATAATTTCCACAATATCGCCATTTTGCACTTTATAATCAATGGTAACCATTTTGCTATTGACACGAGCTCCAACCATCTTATTGCCAACAGCTGAATGCACCATATACGCAAAGTCAATTGGTGTGGAATCTTTTGGCAATTGCACAACCTTACCTTGTGGTGTAAAAGCATATACTTGAGAAGTATATACATTCAAATCGCCTTTGATTGCAGAAAGATATTCTGTATTATCAGACATATCCTTTTGCCATTCCAAGATTTGACGCAACCAAACGAGTTTTGCTTCTTCATTTTGTGTGGCATCTTGTCCTGCATGACCTTCTTTGTATTTCCAATGGGCTGCGATACCATATTCACTGGTTCTGTGCATATCCCAAGAACGAATTTGAATTTCAAATGGTTGTCCATTGGGACCAATCAATGTGTTGTGCAAAGATTGATACATATTTTGTTTTGGCATTGCAATATAATCTTTGAAACGACCAATCATAGGGGTATACATGGTATGTACAATCCCCAAAACTGCATAACAATCTTTGACATCGTCTACAATGGCACGCACTGCAAACAAGTCATAAATCTGGTCAATTGTTTTATTTTGGTTACGCATTTTTTTATGAATACTAAAGAAATGCTTACTTCTACCTTCAATTTTGCCTTTGATACCAGCTTCTTCCATTTTGGCTCTGACTTCATCCACAATATTGTTAACGAATGCTTCACGTTCCACACGTTTCTTTTCAATTTTGGTTGCCAAGTCAAAATAGGCTTCTGATTCCAAGTACTTGAAACAAAGATCTTCCATTTCAATACGAATTTTGGAAATCCCCAAACGATGTGCAATAGGAGCGTAAATATCCAATGTTTCTTGGGCTTTTTCTCTTTGTTTTGCCAAAGTCATATAGTTCAAGGTACGCATATTATGGAGTCTATCCGCCAATTTGATCAAAATAACACGAATATCCTTTGCCATTGCCAAGAACATTTTTCTATAGTTTTCTGCTTGCATTTCTTCCTTTGTAGAGTAGGAAAGTTTACCCAATTTGGTAACACCATCCACAAGAATTGCAATTTCTTCACTGAATAGGTTGGTGATATCCTCATAGGTATACACTGTATCTTCAATGACATCATGCAAAATCCCTGCAACAATGGATTCCATATCCAATTCCAACTCTGCCAAAATATAAGCCACTTTGAGTGGATGAATGATATATGGCTCTCCAGATTTTCTCTTTTGATCCTTATGTGCATCTACAGCCAAATGATATGCCTTTTCAATCCATGCAAAATCTTTAGATGGATGGTACTTTTGAATTTTTGCAATCAACTCTTGGTACAATTGTTCCTCTACTGTCATATCATTCACCCCCTTTTTTTATTTTATAATGAAACTGTAAGATTTATTATACTGCTTTCACAAAGTTTTTTCAAGTAATTTGGATGGATTTACAACATTTTTTACAAATCTATCGTCATTTTTTCTGATAAAATTCGCACAAGACTTTCATCCACTCTTTCTTCTGTCAATCTACCTGTATCATACGCTTCCAACAAAGCAGCATATGCCTCATGGTAGTCTTCTGGCATCAATACAATATCCACACCTGCTAAAATGGACATAACACATGCTTCTCCAGCACCGTAATATTGGACAATGGCTTGCATATTCATAGCATCTGTAATGACAATGCCATCATATCCAAGGTTGTTACGCAACAAATCCACAGATTCTTTGGATAAAGTTGCTGGCAAATGATCAGAAGTTGCATTTGGTGTTTGAATGTGTCCCACCATAACAAATTTGACGCCTGCTGCAATCCCTTCTTTAAATGGTAAAAATTCCACCAATTCCAATCTTTCCAAATCATGGTCTACATATACAGAACCATCATGGCTATCTCCAGCTGTATCACCATGTCCCGGGAAATGTTTCACACAACCATATACCCCTGTTTCTTGGATGGCTTCTACAAATGCGCCTACCATATCTGCTGCAAAGAATGGATCAGAAGAGTAAGCACGTGTGCCAATAACTGTATTTTCTGGATTGGTATTGACGTCTGCAACAGGTGCAAAGTCCACATTAAAACCCAAATCAAATAAAGTTTCACCAATGACAGTTCCCACACGTGATACTTCTTCTACAGTGCCTAAAGTTGCTGCATCTGGAATCACTTCATGTGGAATTTCACTTTTGTTGAGTCTGGAAACCAAGCCACCTTCTTCATCTACACCAATAAACATGGGAATATCAGACAATGCTTTGATATCTGAAATCAAAGTTTTGGTTTGCTCTGCTGTATCCAGATTTTCTGCAAATAAAACCACACCACCCAAGTTGTAGTTGGCAATGGCTTCTGCTGCTGTTTCTGACAATTCTGTCATAGGTGTGCCATCTGCATTGGTACGAAAATCACACATTAAGAGTTGTCCAATTTTTTCTTCAATGGTCATGGTGTCCATCAAAGCTGAAACTTGTTCTTCTAAGGTGAGTTCTGTATTTTCCATAATTGCTTCTGCAGTTACTTCTGGAATCACATCTTCTGTTGCTTCTGCTTCTGACGTTTTGCTACATCCACTGAATGCCAATGTTGCCATCAGAGGTAATAAAATCCATTTATTGTTTTTCATATTTGCTCCTTTTTGTTTCTACTTTAGTGATATATTATATCAAATGCTTATAATCTGTAGGATGACGGTTGATTCGTGAATCAACCCTACACTGCATGATTGAGTTTGTGGCAATTTATGACGGGATGTCGAGGACGCCATCCCCTACATTACATTACACTACATATTATATAAATAATCTACAATCAATCAGTCAATCAAACAAAACAAGATATTCTAATTATACCTTGTTTTTGGGATTTGGAAAAGGATTTTATTTCTATGATGGTGGTATATTTCTTTACAAAAATCCTACAATTCAAAAAACCAACTCTTTTCATTTTACAATCCTCTGATTTTTCGATATAATGTAATTATCTATGGAAATTTATAACTGAAATTAGGAGAATACAATGAAATTACAGAAACTTTTGAGCTATGTGCGTCGTGCAGTGGATGATTATGATATGATACAAGAAGGTGACAAAATTGCAATTGGCGTATCTGGTGGCAAAGATAGCCTTTGTCTATTGTTGGCATTGAAAAATTTGCAACGTTTTTATCCAAAGAAATTTGAATTGGAAGCCATCACCGTTTCCTTGGGATTGCCTGGTGCCAGTTTTGATGGCATTGCAGCATTGTGTGCAGAAATCGGTGTATCATATCATGTGGTGAATACAGAAATTGGCAATATTATTTTTTATGAAAGAAAAGAAAAAAATCCATGTTCCCTATGTGCAAAAATGCGTAAAGGTGCTTTGAATGACAAAGCCAAAGAATTGGGTTGTAACAAAATCGCTTTGGGTCACAATAAAGATGATGTTGTAGAAACCTTCTTTATGTCTCTATTCTATGAAGGTCGAATCAACTGTTTTGCACCAGTCAGCTATTTGGATCGTATGGATTTGTACTCCATTCGTCCATTGATGTATGTACCTGAATGGGAAGCAAAAAGTTTTATTGTAAAAAGTGGTATTGATATTGTAAAAAATCCATGTCTTGTGGATGGTAATACGAAACGTCAAGAAACAAAGGATTTATTGGAAATTTTGGGAAAAGACTATGATAATTTGCAAGAAAAAGTCTTTGGTGCCATCAAACGCTCCAATTTAAAGGGTTGGAATGGTGAATTGTAAGAGGATGATTTTATGAGCAACTACCAAGCAGAAAGCAAAGAACGTGATATTCAGCGTCTTAGGGAAATTCAACAGGAATTGCCTGATTTTTTGCGTGTTTTTTTCGTTGGGATTGCCCAGACAACTTCTCCAAAAACAAGACTTGCCTATGCATATGACTTGCGTGTGTTCTTCCGTTATTTATTTGAAGAACATCGTGTTTTGGGTGGTGTTGAAAGAAAAGATTTGACGGTTTCATCTTTGGAATCCATTGAATCTGAAGATATTGATTATTTTTTGGAATATCTATCCTATTATATAGCACCTGATTACGAAAATCCTGAAAATGCAACAGAACGTCACAATGAAAACAAAGGTAAATCCAGAAAACTGGCTGCAATTCGTTCCATGTTCAATTATTTTTACAAGAAAAAGAAAATTCCTGCAAATCCTGCTGCAATTGTGGATACACCTAAGCACCATGAAAAGCAAATTGTGCGTTTGGATGTCAATGAAATGGCTGATTTTTTGGATTCTGTAGAATTTGGCAATCATCTAACCGAACGTGAAAAGGTACATCATGAACGTTACAAAGTACGTGATTTGGCTTTGACTACCCTACTTTTGGGTACTGGGATTCGTGTTTCTGAATGTGTTGGTATCAACATCAAAGACATTGATTTTCGCAACAATGCAATTCGCATCATCAGAAAAGGTGGAGACGAAGTGTTCATCTATTTTGGCGATGAGGTAGAAACCGCTTTGCGTGCTTATTTGGAGCAACGTTTGCAAGCAGTGACCAAAGAAGAAAATGAAGAAGCCCTATTTTTATCTTCACAAGGAAAACGTATTCAAGTACGTTCTGTACAAAAACTAGTGAAGAAATATACACAAGGTGTAACATCAAAGAAGATATCCCCACATAAACTACGTAGTACCTATGGCACCAATTTATACCATGAAACAGGCGATATTTATTTGGTTGCAGATGCTTTGGGACATTCTGATGTCAACACCACCAAAAAGCACTATGCTGAAATTGAAGATGCACAAAGACGACGTGCTTCCACCAAAATCAAACTACGAAAGGATTAATCTATGGATGAAAAGAATCTTTTGACACATATCAAGTCCACATATGAAAACAAAGAAGTAAAACCCATTATGAAGGTACGCTATTTTGGCATTATGGCACTGCTGACAGAACGCAATGGTGAACTTTCCTTTGTGCTCAACAAGCGTGCTCCACACATTCGCCAAGGTGGTGATATTTGTTTCCCTGGTGGTCGCCAAGAAGAAAGTGAAAGCCTATGGGAAACCGCTCTTAGAGAAACAGAAGAAGAATTGGGTATTCCAAGGGATGCCATTACCTTCATTGCCAAAAGTGATTATTTGTTGTCTATGCAACGATATTTGCAGCCTTTCATTGGTTATGTACCCTATGAAGTGTTACACGATTCTTTGCCCAATTGTAGTGAAGTTGCTGAAATTTTTACCATACCCCTTTCTCATTTAATGGAAACAACTCCTGAAGTACATCCTTTTGTGATGGATACCATTGTACAAGATGATTTTCCTTTCCATCGCATTGTTGGTGGTAAAGATTATACATTTACCTCTTATCGTATGCCCTGTTATTTTTATGAATACAAAGGTCACTCTATTTGGGGTTTGACTGCAATGATGTTGCATAATATCATCGAAACCATCAAACATGGTCTGTAACAACAAAAACCGAAGTGCTTTATATTGGCACCTCGGTTTCTTTTTTATTCTTCTATACATCCAATGCGAATAAACATCACATCAGATTCTGGTGATTCCAAAGTTGAAACTGCCACATCATAAGATTCTTCCAATAATTGCAACAATACATCTTTTTGGTCAACTGCAATGGATACCTCTACTGCATCCATATCCATTAACATAATCATACCATCTACTTCTGCTACCATTTCTTCCATTTCCAAGAAAAATGCATTCATATCTGTTGCTACAACCTGCCAACTTTCTTGATATGCCAAAGCTTCTGACACACCACTTGCTGTTGACACTGCCATTTCATCCATAGACTCTGTTGTTGTAGTCATTTCTTCTGTATACTCAACTGCAGATTCTTCCATTTCAGCTGTTTCCATTGGTGCATCCATAACCCTAGCTTCTGCCATTGGTGCAGAAGAACTGGATGCAGAATCCGATCCCATATTAAAGAAATTTCCTGTTGTGCTACCAACCACCACCAAACAAACTGCTGCTGCAACAAGCCCCATATTTCTCCATTTGAACTTATCTTTTTTATGTTCTGCAAAAGAAATCACTTTTGTTTCTTTCTTTGCTTCTTGATTGAATTTTTCCATCAAAGTTTCATGGAAATCATCAGGCACATCCACTTCTGGAAGGGTTCCCAACATGTTCTTCATTTGTTTGATTGCTTCCAATTCCCTTTGACACCCTTCACAGTGTGCTATATGATCAGCCATTGCTGTTTTTTCTTCTGATGTCACTGTTTCTTCTAAATAAAACCACATCAATTCCTTGCATGTATCACAATTCATGTTCTACCCCTCCTTTCTTTGTTTATGACGTATGTTTTTCCATTTTGTTCCCATATTTTCAAAATTTCCTGTTGCAATTGCTTTCGCCCTCTGGAAAGCCTTGATTTTACAGTACCCAAACTGGTTTCTGTAATTTCTGCAATTTCTTCATAGGACAATCCTCGTATATCCCGCAATACCACTATGGTTTTGTGTTCTTCAGATAGGGTATCCAAAGCCTGCATAATTTCACTTTGTTCTTCCTTTTGCAAAACCGCTTCTTCTGGTGTTGCATCTGGATCTGCAATTTCTTGTTTCCAGCTACCATCTTCATTTTGCAACTCATTGTCCAAAGATTGTGTTTGTTTGCCCTTACGTTTTCGCATTTCATCAATACAAGTGTTTACTGCAATGCGATACAACCACGTAGAAAATGCTGATCGTTCATCAAATTTATCCAAATAACGATAGGCTTTGATAAACACTTCCTGTGCCATATCATAGGCATCTTCTGAATGATTCATCATCCTAAGTGCCACGTTATAAATCATTTTTTCATATTGTACAATCAAATCTTCAAAAGCCAGCATATCTCCTGCTTTTGCTTTTTTGACCAGCTCCAATTGACGTTGTTTGTTTTCTTGTTCTTGCATCTATTTCACCACCCTTTTTCTTTAGAATTTCTAATTTTTTTGAAAAAATACGGGTGGATATAGAATCCACCCCTACAGACTGTCAAAAAATTCATTTCATTATAAAATTATACAAAAGCAAGACCTTGAAGAACTTTTTTCTATTGCGAAAAGTTCCCCAACCCCTTCAAAAACGCTCTTTTAAAATATTTAAGACCTTAAGGCGTTGCCTTAACAACCACCACCCTTTGAAAAGCGTGGACGTAAACTTTATTCAAAAACATCTTATTTCAAACACAAATTGATAAATATATTTTTCTACAAACTATGAGTGGATATAGAATCTACCCCTACCAATTTTTATATTTTAAGATTCTTCGTCATTTCATTCCTCTGAATGACATTTACATTGTTGTTCCTACTAAGTGATTGTGTACACGTTGCATCAAAATATCCAATGCAACCAAATTATTACCACCTTCCAAAACAATGATATCTGCCATTTTTTTACTTGGTTCCACAAATTGTTCATGCATAGGTTTTACTGTTGTCAAATATTGAGATACAACAGAATCCAAACTTCTGCCACGTTCCTTTACATCTCGTAAAATACGACGCAAAATACGTTCATCTGCATCTGTATCCACAAAGACTTTAATATCCATCAAGTCACGCAATGCTTTGTTTTCAAAAATCAAAATCCCTTCAATGACAATAACCTTTGTTGGGAATATTTCCATTGTATCGTTGGATCTATTGTGGACAGAAAAATCATATATTGGGCATGTGATGGATTTGCCAGAACGCAATTGTTCCAAATGGTCAATCATCAACTCTGTTTCAAATGCATTTGGATGATCATAATTCAAAAGACATCTATCTTCATATGGCATTTCGTCATGACGTTTGTAATAATTATCGTGGTATACCACTGTCACATCTGCACCAAATTTTTCCTTCAAACTATTGGTAAATGTGGTTTTACCGCTACCTGTTCCACCTGCAATACCAATGACCATGATATCTTCCATAAAATCCCTCCAACTTAATCTAATGTTTCGTTTGTACCTAAAATAATTCGAATATCCACACCATCTGGCACTGCGTCTGGTGCTACTTCAATTTTTGCATCGTTAAAATATTGCAACAAATCTTCACCAATTCCATCTTCTTGGACTTGGATTCTGGTATAGGAATTGCGGTCGCCACCATAAGTGGTTGGTTCTGCCATTTGGTAGCCAGCATCTTCCAACATTGTGCTCTTGTTGCCAGCCAAACCACTGACACTACCACCATTGGAAACCTCAATGATCAAATCTTTTGTATCTACAATTTCAACTTCCTCTTCCACTTCTACCTCTTCATCCTCAATGGCAGAAGTTGGCAACAAAGTGGTTACTGGTGTTACGCTATAGAAGATTTCGTCTACCAATTCTTTGGTTTCGTCTACATAATGCAAGTAATAGGAAACACCACCAATGTATTGACCATAACCAGGCAAAGTATATGCCTCCATTTTATCCATATCAATGGTATCCACATAGTTGATGTATTTCAATGCATCTGTCAATGTGACATCTGTATCCACATATTCATACAAAACAGAAATCAAATCTGGTAAATTTTTCAATATGGTTTCTGTGCTGACAATTTTATCTGCCAAAGCTGCAATAAAGTCTTGTTGCACTGCCACACGTCCAATATCTGCATTGTCATAACCACGATAACGCACCAAAGCCTGTGCTGCTGCACCATCCAAAAGTTGATACCCTTCTTCTAAGTCGATTACGATATCCCCTGTATCAGACATATCTTTATACATATCTTCAGCAACATAGAATTCTACGCCACCAATGGCATCTACAATTGCAGTGAATGCTTCCAAGTCTACCTTCACATAATGGTCAATGGAAATACCAAGCAAATCTTCAATTTGCATCACTGCACCTTGGGCACCATAGTCTTTGCCACCATATGCATACACAGAATTGAATTTGCCTACATAGTCATATCCTCTACCATTTGCACTATAGTATTGACGTACTTCATCACAGAAGGTGATTCTAGTGTCCCTTGGAATAGACAAAATGCTGATTTCGCCAGTTGCACTTTCAAAATGCACCACCATACAAGTATCAGAACGTTCACTACCTGTATCCACATCAACACCAAAGATTGCCACATTCATTTTGATATTTTTCTTTAGGAGTGCGTCCAAGAAACTGGCATCAGATGCATTTGTACTCAAAACACCATTTTCTGTGATTTCCTCATCTGCAAAGGGCATTTGTCCAGTTACTTTATAGTAGGCAAAGCATCCGCCACCTGCCAAAATTACAAAAGCCAAAACAATTGCACAAACAGTTTTGCAAAACAATGTCACCAAACGTCCTTTGTTCCCTGAACTTGTACTTCTTTTGGTTTTTTTTGTTTTCTTGGGTTTCTTGCTTTTTTGCTTTAATCTCATTTTAGTCCACCTATATCTTTCATCGAATTTGCAGATCTTTATGCAACCTCATCTTCTGTTACATCAATTGGTGCAGTTACTTCCACTTTACCATAAACCAATTCGTCAATCAATTCTTTGGTTCCTTCCACATCATGATCAAAGTAAGAACCACCTTCACCTGGTATGGTGACCATAGTTACCTTTGATAAGTCGATTTGTGGTAAGTATTGCAAATAACCCAAAGCATCTGCCAAGGTTACATTGCTTTCTGTATTGTCCAAAGCCACTTTTACCAAATTATCCATATTATTCAACAAAGATTCTGTACTCATGATTTTTTCCATAAACGCTGTCATAAACGCTTGTTGGGTTTCAATACGTGCCAAATCTTTTGCAGCATATCCTTCTCTAAAACGAACCAATTGTTCTGCTGCTTCTCCATTTAGATGTTGATATCCTTCTTGCAAATCAATGATTGGACCACCTGTATCAGACATATCCCAGTACATATCCATTGGTACATACATATCCACGCCACCAATTGCATCTACAATGTCAATAAATCCATCTATATTGACCTTCACATAGTAATCTATTTCCACATCCAATATCTTTTCCATCATTGCAACAGAAAATGTATTGCGATTGCCAGAACCAGCATATGCATGTACTTCTGTCAGCTTACATTGACCATATACACCATTTTGTTCTGGTACATATCGATCCAAACTTTCCAAATAGGAAGTCATATCTGGTGTCATGGTAACTCTTGTATCCCTTGGAACAGAAATCAAATTGATTGCCATAGTATCCATATTGAAATTCACTAGGAAATTGACATCTGCTCTATATCCATCTTCATCTGTTGCAAACACAGCAATATTCACCATTTGGTCTGATGTTTTCACTGGTGCTGATGAAGAAACTGTGAAATTCACTGCTTGGAAATCAGAAACTTCTGCTTTGCTTTCCCAAGTTTTGATGGTCACCATTGCTTTGGAGCCAGCATATACAACACCAAAGAAAATTGCCAAAACCACAAGCCAAATGACAATACGCAAATTTTGTTTCTTTTTCTTTGCTTCTTTTTTTCTACGAATTCTTCTATTGCGTTGCATTGCGTCAAATTCTGGTCTATATTCACGTTGTTCCTTTTCTGGTCTATGATAATATTCCAGTTCTTGTTTTTCTTCTCTATGTCTTCGTGTTCGTTTCACATCTTGTTTTCTATTTTCTTTATAACGTTTTTCATGGTTTTGTCTTGGTCTGCGTTGACCATCCCATTTGGAACGCTGTTCATCTTTATTTGACATTTGAATCTCCTTATGTTAAATAACATACTTATCCATTGTATCATACAAGGTCACAGTAGATTATACCAAAAGTTAATTTACCTTACAATAGAAAATTGTCATTATCTGCAAAATTAAAGAAATGTTAATTTTTTCTAAGGACTTAAAACACCAATTAAACGCATAATAATCACAGTTTCAACAAAAATTCTTTCATTATACTTTACATTTCCTTTACATGGATTTTATTTTTGGTTATAATAAAAGTTACTGTGTATCACATTAGGAGGTATTGATATGGAAGAAAACGAAGAAGTCATCCAAGAACCAATGCAAGAAACAACAAATACCAACAAGCCAACGCTTGTATTGGGTCATCTTTTGGTGTCCATTCTTTTTGTTGTCATTGCATCTTATGCCATTTCTGGAATTTTGATGAACTTCATTCCAACCGATGCCACCACCTTAATTTCCAACTACAAATCATTTGCAATGGTTGGATTTTTGAATACGCTACCCATTATCACCACTATGTTTGTTTTATACTGTATTGGTGGAAAGCGTGTTTTTGCTTGTTTGTTGACAGCACTTCTGTTTGCTGTTGCTGCTGCAATCCATGTGGTGAAAATGACATTGCGAAACGAACCCCTGTTGCCAACAGATACTTCTTTGGTCAACGAAGCCATTACCATTGTAAAAACATATCCAAAATATCTATTGGTATTGATTGGTGTTGGTTTGGTTGTGCTTCTTGTGCTTTTGGTTTTCATATATCGTGGTTGCAAAGAAAAACGATTGCCGATTTGGTTGCGTGGTATCTGTTGCCTATTGATGATTTTGGTGTTTTCTTGCAGTAAATCCTTATACAAAGACGAAGATTTATACGATTCTTTTCCCATTAATACAATCACCTCTGGTATCAACCAACAATATGATGCAAGAGGTTTGGTATATTCCTTCTTCCATCAACTGTTTGTAGAAAATACATTGATTCCTGAAACTTATGATTTGCCCACTTTTTCTAGTTTGGATGCACTGCCTCAAATTGATTCTGAACAAGAATTGCCACATATCATTATGATTATGGGTGAAGCTTTTTCTGATTTGACAGACAACCCTCACTTGGATTATTCCAATACACGTGATCCACTCCAAGAATTCAAAGCAATGCAAACAAGTGACAATGGATTTGGTGGTAAGATTGTGGTTCCTGGTTATGGTGGCGGCACTGCAAACACAGAATTTGATGTTTTGACTGGTTTTTCTACAAGCTTATTGAATCGACCATTGGCATCCTATGAATATATCGAAACACCGACAGATGCTTTACCCCGCAGATTACAAGCAATTGGTTATGATACCCTTGCAATCCATCCAGGTTATGAATGGTTTTATGACAGAAATCTTGCTTATCCTCGTTTGGGATTTGAAGCTGCTTATTTTTTGGAAGATTCCTTTGATTTGGCAACACAGGGTATTGGTGGATATGTCAATGAAACTGCCACAATGGATAAAATCATTGAAACCTTTGAGGAACATTTGGCTACAACAGATGCACCGCTCTTTTCCTTTACCGTTACCATCCAAAATCATGGCCCATATGAAAGTCGATTTGGCCCTATTGATGAGTTGTTTACATCTGATGTGAATTTGACCAGCTTTGAGTATGATTTGTTGAATCAATACTCCAAGGGTATTACAGATGCTGATTTGCAATTGGCTAGACTTCGTGACTATGTTGCTGAATTGGAGGAACCTGTTGTCATTGTATATTATGGAGATCATTTGCCATGTTTCACCAATGGTAAAGAATTCTTTGATATTTTGGACTATCCCATTGATCCAAATGGCAACTATACCGAACAATTGGCTATGTATGAAGTGCCTTTTGTGGTATGGAGCAATGACGCTGCTATGGAATTGGCAAACATCAAAGAAAATGCAGAAAATAGCAATCTTCCAGAAGATGGTATCATCAGTGCCCATTATTTGACGCCACTACTGACAGAAGTGTTGCAACTGGATGGACTTTCACCATATTTTGATTATGCTTATGACCTTTTGGGTAGCTTACCCATTGCAACAAAGAACATTTATATGGAAGCAGATGGAACTTATTCTTCCAGAATGCCAGAAGCTGCTTTGGAAGAATTGAATTTCTTCTTATCTTGGCAGCACTATAAAACCACTGATGAAGTCATTGATGCTGTAGATGATTTGGATATTATACCAGAACCGATTCCTATTGCAGAACCAGTTGTAGAAGAGGTATATATTCCTGAAGAAGCGATTGTGTTGGAACCTGAAGAGCCAATTGAAGAAATGCCTATCACTACAGATGAAGATATTATAATAGAAGAAACTCATTTGGAAGAAAATATTTTGGAAGAAAATACCACTTCTGACACAGTGGATTCTGAAGATGAGATAGATATGCCTGTTGATTCCAATTATATAGAAGAATCTCCTGAAGAAGAACTAATGTATGAGGAAGAAATCCTGTATATTGAAGAAATTACAACAGATACCACAGAAGTTTCCTCTGAATTAACCATTGCACCAGATGGCATCACAGAAAATAACGATATCCCTGATGAAATTCATATAGAATAACACTTTGCCACGATGATTCGTGGCTTTTTTTCAGAATATTTCATTTCTTTTAAAGAAACAAACATTGTCGGTTTTTGTTATATTTACTAGTTTTACACTTATGTAACCAGTTACAATTATTTTTTGTATGCAAAAAACCTTTTTAGATTGTTGTTTTTTTCGTACCAGTAGTGATTTTCACTAGTTTTTTGCGTTATTTTTTTATTTTTTTATTTTTTTATCGATTGCATTACATTTTTGCATTGTTTTTATGCAAAAAGTATTGTATAATAATTTTGTAAATATGAAAATTGTATAAGATTTCAGTTGTTTACATATGATTTTAGACATCTTCATAATTACAGATTCATTACTTGTTTCATTTTCAAATTGTACAAATTTTTTGAGGGAAAATTGGGTTTGGTAGATTTGAAGAAACAAGGGCTATTTATTATTCTATTATAATTTGTAAGGAGGGGTTTTTATGTCAACTTCAGTTGAAAATCGTGGTCAATTTGGTTCCAAGTTAGGATTCGTTTTGGCTGCAGCAGGTTCCGCAGTAGGTCTTGGTAACATTTGGAAATTCCCTGGCAAAGCGTATGCAAATGGTGGCGGTGCTTTCTTGCTCATCTACATCCTTTTGATTGCTTTGATTGGAACTACTGTAATGCTCGCAGAATTTGTAATTGGTCGTAAAACACAAAAAAATGCAATTGGTGCACTTCGTGAATTGAATGCAAAATATGCTTGGATTGGTGGGCTTGGTGTTTTGACAGGTTTCATCATTTTATGCTACTACTGTCAAGTTGGTGGTTGGACAATCAATTATATCGTTGGCTATATCACTGAATCTTCTGTTGTATATGCAGATCCTATGGCTTATTTCTTGGATATGTTGGGTGTGAATGGTTTCCCTCTCAAAGGTGCTATCATTTTCCCTCTCATTTTCTTGGCTTTGACATCTTTTGTTATCAGTCGTGGTGTTTCAGAAGGTATTGAAAAATTAAGTTCTGTTCTTATGCCTTTGTTGTTCATCCTTTTGGTTGGTTTGATGATTCGTTCTTGTACACTTCCTGGTGCAAGCGATGGTTTGGCTTATATGTTCAATGTGGATTTCTCTACAGTTAATTTCAACACTTTCTTGGTTGCTTTGGGTCAAGCATTCTTCTCTCTTTCTCTTGGTATGGGCGTTATGATTACATACTCTTCCTACTTGAGCAAAGACGAAAACTTGGTTGCAAACACTGGTATCATTTGTGTTCTTGATACATTGGTTGCTTTGTTTGCTGGTTTCATGATTATTCCTGCTGTATTCGCTACAGGTATTGAACCTGGTATGGGCGGTGGCTTTGCTTTTGCTACTTTGGCTGGTGTATTTATGGCAATTCCTGGTGGTACAATCTTTGGTACGTTGTTCTACGCTTTGCTCTTCTTTGCAGCACTTACTTCCTCCGTTTCTATTATGGAAGGTACCGTTGCATTCTTGGTAGAAGAAAAAGGTATGGAACGTAAAAAAGTTGTTTTGTCTGTATCCGTTGTTCTCTTTGTGATCGGTGTATTCTACACATTGTCTCAAGCATACATGGATATCCATGGTGTTTGGTGGAGCATTGATGGTATACAATTCCCTATCCTTGGGGACTTTATGGAATACCTTACAGACCGTTTGCTTTTGCCTTTGGGTGCTCTTGTTACCACTGTATTCGTTGGTTGGATTTGGGGAACAGACAATGCAATCAAAGAAGCTACATCTGATGGTAAATATGAATTCAAATTGGCTCCAATTTGGGTTGTAATGGTAAAATATGTTGCTCCTATCGCAATCGTTTGTATCTTGGTTGCTGGTATGATCTTTGGTATGGCTATCTCCTAATACCAAAAATATACACTGTAATAACATTATAATTTGATATGCAAAACCTCTCAAGTTTCTGGCTTGGGAGGTTTTTTTGTACATATTGCATACAAAAATCAATGAAAATACACCTTTTAAACTTTCCTTTTGTAGCGTTTTACCCTGCTTTTGCAAAAGAAGTTAAATTTTCAAAAAAAATGTATTGACAAAAATACAATTAGTGTATAAACTTACATACATAACATTTGCAAGAAAAGGAGAATTGACATGAAAACATTTGACCAAACAACAAATCGCCTATACGTCCTTCGAATTAGTAACCTCCTCATTGACCTATTGAATGAGGCTAATTTTGATAGACAAAAAGGGAATTGCTGAAACTGAACTCAAATGGTAGGATGTATGTGTTGATGTATCCATTTGAAGGCTATACGGCTAATTCGCTGTATAGCCTTTTTGTATTTTAGTATCTTACAACTACAGAACAGGAAAAAGGAGATTAAGACTATGGCAAAGATGTATTATGAAAATGATGTAAACAAACAAGCACTTCTTGGTAAAAAAGTTGTTATCGTAGGTTATGGTGCTCAAGGTCATGCACATGCACAAAACTTGAAAGATAGTGGCGCTGATGTTACAGTTGCATTGTACGAAGGCTCCAAAAGCAAAGAAAGAGCTGAAGCAGACGGTTTGCCTGTAATGCTCACTGCTGATGCTGTTAAAATTGCTGACCTTGTTATGATTTTGGTAAATGACGAAACACAAGCAGCTATGTATGCAACAGATATCAAACCTTACTTGAAATCTGGTTCTACATTGGCTTTCGCTCATGGTTTCAACATTCACTTTGGTCAAATCATTCCTCCAGCTGATGTTGACGTTATCATGATTGCTCCTAAAGGTCCTGGTCCTGTTGTTAGAACTACATACTTGGAAGATTTTGGTGTTCCTGCTTTGATTGCAATTTACCAAGATGCTACTGGTACTGCAAAAGAAACTGCTTTGGCATATGCTGATGCAATTGGTGCTACAAGAGCTGGTGTATTGGAAACTACATTCCAAGATGAAACAGAAACTGACTTGTTTGGTGAACAAGCTGTTTTATGTGGTGGTGTTGTTGCTTTGATGAAAGCTGGTTACGAAACTTTGGTAGAAGCTGGTTACCAACCAGAAAATGCTTACTTCGAATGTATCCATGAAATGAAATTGATCATCGACTTGGTTGTTGCTGATGGTTTCAGCTCCATGAGAAATGCAATCAGCGATACTGCTGAATATGGCGATTATACAGCTGGCCCTAGAGTGGTAACTCCTGAAGTAAAAGCACACATGAAAGGTATTTTGACAGATATCCAAGATGGTACTTTTGCAGAAAACTGGATTTTGGAAAACAGAACTGGCAGACCAAGATTCAACGCAATGAGAAGAATGCAAAAACAACACATTTGCGAACCTGTTGGCGCTGATTTGAGAGCTCATATGAAAAAACACTGATTTTAAATTACACATTTACCACAATCATTGGACATCCGATGGTTGTGGTTTTTTATTTATGAAATTTTCAAATACAAATATAAAATTCACTTTTCGATATATGTAATTTTTTAATACTTTCTATTCATTCATCCATTTCCATTCTTTTTTATACTTTAAATTATGCGTATAATTTATGTATTTTATGAATTTTCGTCAATTTTACAAGTTTTTGCCAATTCCCATGATATTATTTTACATTTACATACATTGACTTTCTTCTAATTAATTGATATATTGAATAAGTAATTCTAAACTATATAAAAGAGGTGACCACATGCTTAGTTTCAACGAACGTTCCAACTTGCTCGAATTGAATCAATACCAATACGAATTGCAAGATACAACCGAACCAAATCTATATCGTGACAATTTCAATTATGATGAAATACCAAAATGCACCTTTAATAGACGTTTGGTGCCTATGAATCCGCCCGCTGAAATTTGGATGACAGATACCACTTTTCGTGATGGACAACAATCTCGTGCTCCATATACTGTAGAGCAAATCACCACTCTATTTGAAATGCTCCATAGACTTGGTGGTCCAAAAGGCAAAATCAAACAATCAGAGTTCTTCCTTTATAGTGAAACAGATCGTGCTGCTGTGCGTGCCTGTCAAGAAATGGGACTGGAATTCCCTGAAATTACAGGTTGGATTCGTGCAACCAAAAGCGATTTCCTATTGGCAAAAGAAATGAACTTGAAAGAATGTGGTATCTTAACCAGTTGTTCTGATTACCACATCTTCCACAAATTGAGAAAAACAAGACGTGAAGTTTTGGATGGTTATTTGGAAATCATTCGTTCCGCTTTGGATTTGGGCATTCGACCACGTTGTCACTTTGAAGACATTACACGAGCTGATTACTATGGCTTTGTGGTTCCTTTTGCAACAGAAATCCAAAAACTCATGGAAGAATATCAAATTCCAATTAAAATTCGTTTCTGTGATACCATGGGTTATGGTGTTCCTTATCCTGGTGCTACTCTACCTCGAAGCGTTGCTGGTATCATTTATGGTATCAATCACTTTGCGAACTTCCCAAGTGAACTCATTGAATGGCATGGACACAATGACTTCTATAAAGCAGTTGTAAATGGTACCACTGCTTGGTTGTATGGTGCTGCTTCCATCAACTGCTCTTTGTTGGGTATTGGTGAAAGAACTGGCAACACACCTTTGGAAGCGATGGTCATTGAATATGCACAAATGCGTGGTACATTGGATGGTATGGATACCACTGTGATCACTGAAATTGCTGAATACTTTGAAAAAGAACTGAATCATAAAATCCCTGCAAGAATGCCTTTCGTTGGTAGAGATTTCAACGTTACCAGAGCTGGTATTCATGCCGATGGTATGGCCAAAGATGAGGAAATCTACAACATCTTCAATACGGAAAAGCTTTTGAATCGTCCTATTGGTGTGGAAATTAATAAAAATTCTGGTTCTGCTGGTATTGCTTACTGGTTGAATCACAATAGCGAATTGATTCACACAGGCGAATTGACCAAAAATTCTCCAGAAGCAACGATTCTCAAAGAATGGGTAGATGGCTTGTATGAACAAGGTCGTGTTACCTTCATCAGTGAAGAAGAATTGATGGTTGCAGTACAAAAATTAACACCTCATTTATGTAAATAAGACATTTGATTTTTGTAAAGTTTACTCGTAGGATACAACGGTATGGTCAAGACCATCCCCTACAATCATAAATATATTAACATCATATCAATATTTTGGAGGACATTATGAATTTAACAGAAAAACTCATTCAATCTCATTTGGTTTCTGGCGAAATGATTGCTGGAAAAGAAATTTCCATCAAAATCGACCAAACATTGACACAAGACTCCACTGGTACTATGGCTTATTTGCAATTTGAAGCTATGGGCATTCCTAGAGTCAAAACTGAAAAATCTGTTGCTTATATTGATCACAACACTTTGCAAACTGGTTTTGAAAACGCTGATGACCACAAATATATCCAAACAGTAGCCAAAAAACATGGTATCTACTTCTCCAAACCTGGCAATGGTATTTGTCACCAAGTACATTTGGAACGTTTTGGCAAACCTGGCAAAACACTTCTTGGTTCCGATAGTCATACACCAACTGGTGGCGGTATTGGTATGCTTGCAATTGGTGCTGGTGGTTTGGATGTTGCTGTTGCTATGGGCGGTGGCGCATATTACCTTGCTATGCCTAAAGTATGTAAAATTGAACTTGTTGGCGCTTTGCAACCTTGGGTTACTGCAAAAGACGTAATTCTTGAAGTATTGCGTATCCTTTCTGTAAAAGGTGGCGTTGGCAAAGTTATGGAATATTGTGGTGAAGGTGTCAAAACTTTGAGCGTACCACAAAGAGCAACCATAACAAACATGGGTGCTGAATTGGGTGCTACTACTTCTGTTTTCCCTAGTGATGAAGTGACAAAAGCATTCCTTATGGCACAAGATCGTGCAGAAGATTGGATTTTCTTGGAAGCAGACGCTGACGCTACATATGATGAAGAAATTACAATTGATTTGGCAACCATCACACCTTTGGTGGCTTGTCCTCATAGCCCTGATAACATCAAACGTGTTGGCGAAATCAAGGATTTGACAATTGACCAAGTTGCAATTGGTAGTTGTACCAATTCTTCTTACACAGATATGATGACTGTTGCGAAACTCCTCAAAGGCAAAACAGTTGATCCTGATGTCAGCTTGGTAATTGCTCCTGGTTCCAAACAAGTTATGAACATGCTTGCTGCAAATGGTGCTTTGGCAGATATCATTTCTGCTGGTGCTAGAATTTTGGAATGTGGTTGTGGCCCTTGTATCGGTATGGGTCAATCTCCATGTACCAATGCAGTTTCTTTGCGTACAGTCAACCGTAACTTTGAAGGTAGAAGCGGTACCAAATCTGCACAAGTATATATTGTAAGCCCTGAAACAGCAGTTGCTAGTGCTTTGTCTGGTAAATTGACAAACCCATCTGAATTGGGTGATGCTCCACAAGTTGCGATGCCAGAATCCTTTATGATCAACGATAACTTGGTGATCGATCCTGCTCCAGAAGGTGAAAAAGTTACTGTTGTCAGAGGTCCAAATATTCAACCATTCCCTAAAAACACAAAAGTGAGCAAAGATATCACTGGCGATGCACTCATCAAAGTGGAAGATAATATCACAACAGACCATATTATGCCTTCTAATGCAAAATTGTTGCCATATCGTTCCAATGTGCCTTATTTGGCTGATCATTGTTTGACACCATGTGATCCTAAGTTCCCTGCTCGTGCAAAAGCTGCTGGTGGCGGTTTCATCATTGCTGGTCAAAACTATGGTCAAGGTAGTAGCCGTGAACATGCTGCTTTGGCACCACTCCAATTGGGTATCAAAGGTGTTATTGCAAAATCCTTCGCTCGTATCCATATGGCGAACCTCATCAACAATGGTATTTTGCCTTTGGTATTTGTAAACGAATGGGATTACGATACAGTGCAAATTGGCGATACTTTCTCCATCAAATATGCAGCTGACCAAATTGCTGGTGCTGTTGAAGGTCAAAATGTGACTGTGATTTTGGATCGCACCAAACAAGAAATTCCAACTCGTCTCAATATTTCCGAACGTCAAAAAGATATTCTTCTTACTGGCGGTTTGTTGAACTATACAAAAGAATGCAATGCATAAGGAGGACAAAGAAATGGCATATCCTGTAACTTTGATTTATGGTGATGGTAGCGGTCCAGAAGTGGTTGCTGCTGCAAGAAAAGTGGTTGAAGCAACTGGTGTTGCAATTGACTGGCAAGTGGCAGAAGCTGGTGCTGCAATGATTGAAAAATATGGTGCTCCACTACCTGAAGAAACAAAAGCATCCATCAGAAAAACTGGTATTGCTTTGAAAGGGCCTATAGCAACGCCAATTGGTACTGGTTTTAGAAGTGTCAACGTGGAAATGCGTAAAACATTTGATTTGTATGCAAATATGAGACCTGTAAAAACATATGCTGGTGTTGACGGTAAGTTCTCTGGCATTGATTTGGTGGTTGTACGTGAAAATACCGAGGATTTGTATGCTGGTATTGAACGTATGGTAGATGAAGATACTGCTGAAAGTATCAAACTCTTCACCAGAAAAGGTTGCGAACGCATCACAAGATTTGCTTTTGATTTCGCAGTGCGTGAAGGTAGAAAAAAAGTGACTTGTGTGCACAAAGCCAACATCATGAAATGTACAGATGGTATGTTCCTTGATATTGCACGTGAAATTGCTAAGGACTATCCAACTATTGAATTTGACGATAGCATTGTAGATGCAATGTGCATGCGTTTGGTAATGTTCCCTGAAAAATATGATGTACTTCTCTGCCCTAATCTTTATGGCGATATTGTTTCTGATCTTTGTGCAGGTTTGGTTGGCGGTTTGGGTATGGGTCCTAGTGCCAATATTGGTGTAGATGGTGCTATTTTCGAACCAATCCATGGTTCTGCGCCTGATATTGCTGGTCAAAACAAAATCAATCCTACTGCTTGTATCTTATCTGCATCTTTGATGCTTGCACACCTCGGAGAAGCAAAAGCTTCTGCTCAAGTAGAACAAGCTGTTGCAAAGGTTCTTGCAGAAGGCAAAGTACGCACACAAGACTTAGGTGGTACTGCTACAACTGAAGAATTTGCAAATGCTGTAGTAGCTGCAATGTAATTCAAAATCAAGGTCAAAAAATTTAAACCGTGGGACTTTGCCCCACTACCCCATGAACCTTTGAAAAGGTTCAATCTAAACTTTATTCAAAACCAAAAAACAATAATGCTACATAATAAAAATTTAATTCACACAAAACCAAAAGGACAGCATACGCTGTCCTTAATTTTTCATCTTTTAATATAAAGTTTGGGTGCACTCCTTCACCGCCAAAGAAGGGGCAGACAGCAAAGTCGTCTTTGCTTGCAAAGTGATGAACAGGGTCCTACTGCCTTATCTTTTAGCGTCGCAGACTTTAATCCGCAGACGGAATTCACTTCCGTCGAGGACAAAAGCGATTTCTAGGTGCTTTGTAAAAGCACTTGCACGAGGAAATGGAATGTCAACACTTTTTTGGACAATTTTTATAAGGTCAGTACCCGATATTCGGCTGGTGTTCTATAATCCAAAGAGCCATGCAAACGTATGTTATTGAACCAATGCACATAGTCTGCAAGTTCTAACTTCAATTGCTCCAAACTGACGAAATTTCGTCCTCGAACAAATTCTGTTTTGAATACCTTGAAATTGGCTTCTGCAACTGCATTATCATAGGGGCAGCCCTTCATGCTGAGGGATCGTTTGATCTGAAACACATCTAACATTTCATCAATGAGATAGTTTTTAAACTCGCTGCCTCGATCCGTATGGAACAACTCGATTTCAGATAAATTCCCTTTGATTGTTGCAAAAGCATCATATACCAACTGAGCATTTTTGTGAAGTCCTGCACTAAATCCAACGATTTCTCGGTTGAATAAATCAATTAAGATACAAACATAGTTCCATTTATAGTTCACTCGAACATACGTCAAATCCCCAACAATTACTGCATTGGGAGGCTGGTTATCAAATTGACGAGCTAGTTCGTTTTTTACTGGCGACTCATTGCATTGTTGCTTTTGTGGTTTGAACTTGGCAACGGTATAGACCGAAATTAGCCCTAAACGTTTCATAATGCGGCAAATTCTGCGTCTAGAAACCTGTTTGCCCAACTTCTTCAGCTCTTTTTTCATTTTACGACTTCCGTAGACTTCTTTATTTTCATAAAAAATCCGTTCAATTTCTTGTTCTAATTCCGTATCATCTTTCTTGGACGAAGCCTCGTAATAGTAGGTACTCCTGCTGATTTCAAGGCATTTACACATGGCTGATATAGAGTATTTGTGTCGATTTGCTCGAATTACAATTACTTTCGTCCGAATATCAGCGCCGCTTGCTTTAGTATGTCATTTTCCATTCGTAGCTGTTGTAGCTCTTTACGAAGTTTGATGAGTTCAGCTTCTTCTGGTGTGCGATTATCAGCTTCTTTTGTAGAACCAGTAGCATTGTAACGCTGTATCCAGCGATTCAGTGCCGATGGTGTTAAATCGTATTCACGATTGATATCTGCTTTCGATTTTCCGTTGTTATATAATTGAACCATCTGCTGTTTAAATTCTTCTGTAAATTCTCTTCGTTGTCGTTTTTTAGTCATGTAATCATCTCCTTATTTTATATTAGTTTTATTTTACATGACCTTATCTTTTCTGTCTAGTTAAGTATAGCCATTCCAAAATCGTCTTTTCCACCTATGTCTACAACTCGAAATCCTGATTTCGAGTTAGCTCTTAAATTAAGTGCATTTTCTTTGCTTCGAATTCCAACTCATCACGGAATTCAGGTGCTGCCAAGGAAATAATCATCTTTGCTCTATCCCTTGCAGTTTGACCTTTGAGACGCACAATACCATTTTCTGTTACCAAGAAATCTACTTCATTTTTGGTTGTGGTTACAATAGACCCTGGTGTTAAGGTTGGTTTGATTTTGGAAATGGTACCACCTTTTGTTGTGGAAAGCATTGCAATGAACCCTTTACCACCCTTGGAAAGGTTTGCACCACGCACAAAGTCCACTTGACCGCCAGAACCACTAAATGGTGTTGTACCAATGGATTCTGAGCACACTTGACCAAACAAATCGATTTCGATACAAGAGTTTACAGAAACAAAGTTATCATGTTGTCCAATGATATATGGATTGTTTGTATAGTCCACTGGATGCAATTCAAAAGCAGGGTTGCTATCCATGAAATCGTACATCTTTTGTGTACCCCAAGCAAAAGTCGCAATGGATTTACCTTTATGAATTGGTTTCATCATATTGGTTGCTGCACCACATTGGATCAAGTCCACCATACTATCTGTGAACATTTCTGTGTGGATACCCAAGTCAGATTTTTCTTGCAACAAAATACCAACCGCATTTGGCACACCACCGATACCCAATTGCAAAGTTGCTCCATTTGGCACTTCTGCTGCAATCATACCACCAATGATACGATCTGTTTCAGACAAAGGTGCATTTGGCAACTCAGACATTGGAACAGATACTTCACAAAGTCCTGTTACTTGTGTGATATGAATGAAGTTATCCCCCATTACACGTGGCATTTGGTCATTGACTTCCAACAACACCACTGCTGCTCTTTCCATCATTGCTGGTACTTCTGCTGCTGCAATCCCACAACTGAAATATCCATGACTATCCATTGGAGATACTTGCACATAGAAGATATCCAATCTAGGCATTACTTCACGCCAATATCTTGGAATTGTGCTATAGTTATTTGGCACATAGGAATATGTTCCATCTTGAATCACTTTACGACAGGAACCGCCTGTGAACCAAGAAACATAGTCATACTTCCCTTTCAAAGCAGGATCTGTAAATGGACCACCAGATACACACAAAGTATGGTGATGCACAACATTCTCCAATTCACCATTTCTGGCTCTATCCCCTACAGCATTACAAATACTCACTGGTTGTTCTTGACCTGTTGGACAAGCACAAATATCTCCAGATTTCACATACATCGCCAATTCTGCAGCTGTTTTTTTCTTTTCCAAATACATTTCTTGATATTGATTCATACAATCTTCCTTTCGCAAGCAAAATACACGGTTTATTTATACATATTATCATATAAATTTAGGAATCGTAAAGAAAATTTCAGCATGTTTACAAAAAGATACCCACTCACAGGCAAAATCATGAGTGGGATGTATTTTTTTCAATCCTTAAAGATATCTGTAATCTTTTCTGCAAAGGCTTCTGCCAACGCAACATGTCCTTCTTTTTTCAAATGCACATAGTCTGCACCTGTATCTGCATATTTTGCAGCATCTAAGAAATAGCAATTGTGTTTTGTTGCAACTGCTTCATAAATTGGTGCCAAACGCATGGATTTTTCTCTGGCTTGGTTGTCAAATTGTGGCATAGTTCCTTTTTCCACATCTTCTCCAACATATGTAGGTGAAACCACCAAAATTTTAGGTGGTGCTGTCATGTATTTATCACCATATGGGAACCCTTGTGTCACTTCAATCAAACGCTCCATAGAACGTCCAATCATTTCTGGTATCACAGGATAGTAATTTTTCACATCGTTGGTACCCAAGAACAAAATCACCAAATCCAATGGTTTGTGGCAATGCAAGCAAAGTGGCAAACTCTTGATGCCACATCTATCTTCTTGAATCGGATCTTCCCACACTGTGGTACGTCCATTCATAGCTTCTTCAATGACATAATACTCATCACCTAGTTTTTGTTGCAAAAGACCTGTCCAACGTTCATTTCTTGCATATCTGCCACCTTCTGGTATTTCACCAAATGTGTTTGAATCTCCAAAACAAAGAATATTTTTCATTTGTATAACCCCCTTTAATTCCACTCCACTACATCTACTGATATTTTTTCATCTATTCTACAGGCTTGTTCCAAGAGAATTGCCATGTGTGTATCTTCCATAATATCCACCAAAGAATACATTGGTACACCTGTTGCAATGAAATCTTTCATTTTCCAAAGCAAAGTTGCCAAAGCGATTTCATCATCATTCATAGGATATTTTGCAAAACGATTTTCAAAAAGAACTTCTTCGCCCAAATAAATACCACGCAAAGAAATACCTTTGTTGTCATACACCCCAAGTTGGCTACGTTTCATATCCACTTCACAAGGAATACCATTTTTATTGATATAACGCACTGTCAAATCATCAATTTCACCCATTGTGCCACGAATGTTCAAGTGACGTGTACGCAAATAGGAGTTGTATTGTGGAAATGCAAAGTCATAGTAGGCTCTTTTGCCATTTGCAAAGGTGATGGTTGCTCTTTGGCGTTCGTATTCTTGGATTTCACCACCCAAAACATCGCCACCACGATCTTTCGTTTCTATTACCCTTTCCAAAACCGTTTCACCTGTGATGGTATATGGCATACCTTCTGTTTGCAACACTTTTTTGATAATGGATGCTCCATGATATCCATGAAGAGCAGAAAGATTGATGGAAGAAACTTCACCAATTTTGTTTTCAGCAAGCAATTTCAAAATACCATTGTACAAAGGTTGTTCCACGTATTGCTCCACAAATTGAATGGGATACCCCTTCACCATTTCATAAAACGCTTTCAAATCTTCCACTGTTTCAGCTGGTGGTGTTTCGCATAAAATTGGAATGTTGCGTTCCATACACGCCTTTACATAAGGTGTAAATGCACCTCTAATTACGCTGATGACCACAAAATCCAAACCAACCAAAGCATCAAAATCTGTGACTGCTTCTATTTGAAATTTTTCTTGCAACATTGCTGCTTTTTCTTCTGTACGTGTATATAGTTTTTCTACTGAAAACAAATCTGGACAGTTTTTTGCAATACGAATATAGAATTCTGAACGCCAACCAGTCCCCACTACACCATATCGAATCATAAAATCCACCTTTCTCTAGTTCCTATCTTTCTAAAATCTCCCCACAAGAAAGATATTGAATGTTTTTCATTTTACCTGACAAATATGTAAATGCTTCTTCGCCTGTACAATGACAAGTATAGAACATTATATCATATTTTGACAATTCAGATGCAATACCATCTAAAATTTCTGTTTCCACTGTTTTATGGTTACTTGGATTCACCAAATGGAAGCCTGCAATACATGTTTTTGGATTGTATTTGCCAATTTTGTCCATAATATTGACAATTCCTGAGTGACAACATCCAGCAATCAAATTGTTTTCTGTTGTTTCTGAAATCAACAAGTTTTGTTCGTGTTTGAAGGTATCCAATCCATTTTGATCATAAAGTCTATCGTTTGCTGTAGAGTGATATCGCTCTATGGAATCTGCTTGGAATAGGAATAACTCCTCATCAATTTGCAAATCACCTTCTACAAGTACAATTTGTGGATGATTCATGAATTTCACATCAATGCCAATTGGTCTCATGCTTCCATCATCTTCTTTGTAGTAGCATGGATCAAAAGCCGCTTTTTGGATATAGACCTTTGCAGTTTTGTTGATGGACAAAAAATCAGCCAAAGAACCTGTATGATCATTGTGTGCATGTGATAAAATCACCGTATCCACCTTTGATAAATCAATGTTACGTGTTTTTGCATTTTCCAAAAGAGCCCCATCTTCTGCCACATCGAATAACATCATGTGTTTTTCTGTTTCCACAAGCAAAGACAATCCATGAATTGCTCGCAGTTCACAATGGGAAATATTTTCCACAAGTGCTGTTACCTTCATACTTCCACCTCCAAAACTATGCACAAAAACACCGTAGAACGAATCCTACGGTGCTTCTCACGTTATACTTTTAGCTGATCAAATATTTTTGCACTCCATCAGGAAGCAATTCTTGTTGTCTGCTGATAATCAAAATGAAATCTGTCTCAGATTCTTCTGATGTTTTTTCCAATTCTTCGATGAAATTCATGAATTTTTCATCATCAACAGAGTTTACAATATTGTTCAAACCATCAATATATAATTTTTCAATATCGTTATTTTGTGAGAGAATACCACACAAAAATCCTCTAAACACGTCTGGGCATTCCATAATAAATTTTGGTGTATCTACGAAACGTACACTATAATGTAAGTCATACATATGGCTATTGTCATCATCTACAAAAACGATACAACCATTTGCTGTTTTGCTGGCATCATTCGCCATACCGATTAATCTCTTGGTTTTTCCTTCACCTTTTTCACCTGCAAGAATTTGAACCATTTCAATCTCCCCCTTTATCCTGGTGATTTATCTCTCAACGATTTGAAAAGTTTTCTTATTGAATTTCTTATTATTACTAATTCTACGAAAGAAGATAAATCCCTTTTAAAATTCCATCTTTTTTTGATAATTTCTTCTTTTTGCTTATTTGCACAAATCCAATTGTTCTGACCAGAAGCAAATTAAGTACATACTGCCAAAGCCCCCAATTGTGGATATTGCACAATTTCTTTTTATACTGTAAATACAAGGGCTGCTGCTCCATAAATACCTGCTTCGTTGCGTAATTTTGCCAACGCAAACTTCTTACCTCTACTATGTGGAAATACTTGTGGTTTGTATTCTGCAATAACCATATCCAAAAGCACTTCACCAGCAGCAGATACACCACCACCAATGACCACCAAATCTGGATCCACAACATAACAAGCATTTGCAATGGTAATGCCAAGCAAGCGACTGACATGTTTGCCAATCATCAAAGACAATGGATCTCCAGCTGTAACACCATCCCACAAATCCTTTGCAGTCAAGTTTTCTTTGTCTCGCAATACAGAAGGCATGTCCTCTTCTGCCAAGAAACGTTTTGCAACACGCACCATTCCAGTGGCAGAAGCATATTGCTCCAAACAACCATATTTCCCACAACTACAAGGAGCTGTTTCATAGGGGTCTACAGTACAATGACCAATTTCACCTGCAACACCTGTAGAACCTACATGAATGGTTCCATCGAAGACAACGCCACCACCAATACCAGTTCCAAGTGTCAAAAGCATCATGCTCTTTTCACCTACTCCAGCACCATAAATGGCTTCACCCAATGCAGCAACACGTGCATCATTTGCGATATACACAGGAGATATATCAAAAATGCGTTCTCCTTCTTTGCCAAGATAAACATCACCCCAACCAATGTTGACGGTGCCACGCAACAAACCGCCTTCTGTTACAGGACCTGGTGCTGCCATACCAATACCTTCCACATCTTCTTTGGATACATGATGTCTTTCTAAGCAAGCATAGATTGCCACTTTGATATCTTCCAACACCACAGTTGGATCATTTCCTTTTTGTGTGGCAATTTCCCACTTTTCCAACAAACCTTCTTCTTTTTGGAAGAAACCCATTTTCACAGTGGTACCACCAATATCAATTCCAAATGCGTAACCCATCTTTTCACTCCTCGTAACCATATGCAACTTTGTAGATGTTCCTTTTGTAGCGTTCATATGTGATTTCGTCAATTTTATCTGGATATGTCATATATCGCAAAGGAAACATTTCGTCTCCTTCTCGCATGGGTGGCTGTAGATAAGGATAGTCGTTATAGAAAAATCCCAAACGTTCATAAAATGCAATACGACGTTGTTCCAGCTCACCTTCTGGCAATTCCACTTCCAAAACAACAGGCTTTCCAATTTGTGCAATCAACTCCATAAATCGTTTGCCACCAATGCCACCATTTCTGGCTTCTTTCTTGATTGCAAGATGATCTATATACAAGAAATCATCCAACTCCCAATAGGCAGCAACCCCTTGCACCACACCATTTTCTCCTTTGATGGCACAAAGTGTATACTCTGGCTTGTCCAACAAACTGCGTTGATTTTCTTTGGTACGCAACTCCTCTACAGGAAAAGAATCTTCCAAAATAGGGTATACCAGTTCAAATTGTTCT
Organism: Chakrabartyella piscis; assembly: GCA_030067835.1. Taxonomy (GTDB): domain Bacteria; phylum Bacillota; class Clostridia; order Lachnospirales; family Anaerotignaceae; genus Chakrabartyella; species Chakrabartyella piscis. The sequence goes on along the minus strand of CP092441.1, from coordinate 1,448,448 downwards.
TTGTTTAATTTTTGAAACACTAGCTCACCTCATTTCCTATTTACCATACTATATTATGGCAAAAAATGCAAGGGTATTGTATGGAAGTGTGTTTTTATTTGAGTGCAGTTTTGTGGTTTCGTATTTCGGGATAGGAGACCTATCCCCTATAGGGTAGTGAGTTTTGTTTTGACATAAAAATAAGAATATAAACTGTAATATCTATATAAAATACACCCATAGCCTTAAATTGCAGGCATATGGATGTATTTTTTTATTGATATTTTATAAAACTGCTTCAAACCCCAAATCATCCAACTCTTCCACTGCTTCTGCCACTTTGCTTTCTTCTACAGAAACTGTCTGATTTGCCAAATCCACCTCAAATGCAATCTTTGCTTCTGTCAATGCATTGCTGATTCTTTTGACACACATTTCACAGTGCATGTCCGCCACTTTCAATGTTTTCATACGCTCTTCTCCTCATTTCATTAGCTTTTTGATTGTTTTCACAAGGTCTACCACAACCTCGTCATTGCCATTTTGTATATCCTCCACCACGCAAGTTTGGATGTGATTCACCAGCAATTCTTCATTGAATGCATGAAGTGCTGATTGAATTGCAGAAACTTGTGTGAGAATATCGGTGCAATAGGCATCATCTGCCAACATTCTTTGGACACCACGCACTTGACCTTCAATACGTTTCAAGCGGTTATCCAATCGTTTGTATTCTACATCTGTTCTATGTTTTGTTTTGTTGCAACAATCACTCATATTTTCTTTCCTTTCAAACGAAGTGCATTTCCCACTACAAATAGAGAACTCATGCTCATGGCAAATCCACCAATCATTGGAGATAACAATATCCCAAATGGTACAAACAACACACCGGCTGCCACTGGAATACACAAACAATTGTAACAAAATGCCCAGAACAAGTTTTGCTTGATGTTTTCCATGGTTTTACGACTCAAATTGATTGCTTTTGGTACATCCATCAAATTGTCTTTCATCAAAATAATTTGTGCAGATTCAATTGCAATATCGCTACCACCACCTACTGCGCATCCAATATTTGCTTGTGCCAATGCTGGTGCATCGTTGATACCATCTCCAACCATCATGACTGTATGGTTTGCATCTTGGTATTTTTGTACCACTGCAGCTTTGTCTGTTGGCAAAACTTCTGCAATGACTTCATCCACACCCACTTCTTTTGCAATGCAATTGGCTGTATGTGCATTGTCTCCTGTGAGCATAATGGTCTTAATGTTCATTTTACGCAAAGTTGCAATGGCTTCTTTTGCTGTATCTTTTACCTGATCCACAACTGCAATGTATCCAATCAATGTATCTTCTATTGCAGCATACATCACAGTTTTTCCTGCATCACTCAAAGCATCTGTTTCTTCTGCTGAAATGTTTGCCCCCACTTGTTCCATCAATCTTCTATTGCCAATTGCCAAGGATTGTCCACTTTCCAATGTTGCAACAATACCCAAGCCATCTAGGTTTTCAAATGTTCCATCAAATGCATCTATGGACAGATTGCGGTTTGTTTCTTCTTCACAAATTGCTTTTGCCAATGGGTGACTGGATAGCTTTTCTACTGAAATCACAAGACTTAGGAATTCATCTTCTGACATGGTTTTGGATGCGACATCTGTGACAGTTGGTGTTCCACAAGTGATGGTTCCTGTTTTGTCGAAAATTGCAACATTCACTTTATGTGTATTTTCCAATGCTTCACCACTTCTGATGAGGATACCATTGCTGGCACCCAAACCAGTTCCTACTATAATAGAAGTTGGTGTTGCAAGCCCCAAAGAACATGGACAAGCGATCACCAAAATGGATGTGAATATTTTCAGTGCAAAGGACAATTCACTACCCAAAACCAACCAAATGATGGCTGAAACAGATGCAATACCAATGACCACTGGCACAAACACACCTGCTACACGATCTGCCAATTTGGAAATGGGTGCTTTTTTACCTTGGGCATCCTCCACAAAACGAACAATTTTTGCCAAAGTTGTATCTTCACCTTTTCTGGTCACTTGCACATATAATGCACCACTGACGGAGATACTACCGCCAATGACTTCGCTTTTTTCTTGTTTTTCCACTGGCAAACTTTCACCTGTGAGCATTGCTTCGTTGATGCTACCAGAACCTTTGATTACAACACCATCCAAAGGAACACTTTTACCTGCTTGCACCAAAACCACATCACCCACTTGGAGTTTATCTGTTGGTACTTCCCATTGCCCATTGTCGTCTACCAAAATTGCAGTATCTGGTGTGAGTTGCATGAGTTTTTCAATAGCACCCTTGGTTTTATCTTTGTTTTTACCTTCCATATATTTACCTACAGAAACCAAAGCCAAAACCATTGCAGCAGATTCATAATACAAACCATGAACTGCATGTGGTTTTGTGTCAATGAACAAGGTCATCACAAAGCTATAGATAAAAGATGTGGAAGCACTGATAGCAACCAAAGTATCCATATTGGGATTTCCATGGAATAAAGATGTAAACCCACTGATGAAGAAACGTTTTTCCAAGAATATGACCACCATTGTAATGAACAATTGGATGATTGCAAAGTTCACTGGATGTGCGTTCATAGAAAAAATTTCTGGTATTGGTAAATTTGCAAACCACATTTGACCCATAGAAATATACATCAAAATCGCAGATAGTGCAATGGATGCAATCAACGTCATTTTTTCATTGCGCAAAGCTTCTGATGTATCCACTTGTTTGGGTTCTTCTGTTTCTGTACGCAAATGTGCAGAAAAACCTGCTTTTTTGATTTTGTTGCAAATCATTTCTTCTGTAACCACAGCTTCATCATACACAATGGTCATACGATTCATTGGTAGGTTGACTTCACTGGTTTCTACACCATTTAGTTTTCTGGTGACACGTTCAATTGCACTGGAACAGGCAGCACAATGCATACCTTCTATATTGTAAACTTCTGTTTTCATAAAACACCTCTTTTCACAACGATTATATACCCCCACAGGGTATTTTGTCAATGTGAAATGTAGACAAAGTTAGTTTGGAATAACAATGTTGATGATACGGGCGCACACATAGGTACGCCCCTACAAATAGCAGATTCAAGTATTCATAATAGGTACCTTCATATATTTTCAGATTCAGGCATTCATACATAAGCATATCCCTACAATTCAGATGTATCTTTACAACACAAAAACAAGACAGAGGAAAAACCCCTGTCCTGCTTTTGTAGCTGTGTTACATATGTTTTGTTACACTCACAACGTATTTGATTTTATGCTTCTTCATCTTCTTTACGCAATTCCATAAAATGCATCAAAGCAGTTGCAACTTCTTCTCGAAGTGCTTCTTCTGTTGGAGTCAACAAATCTTTGTTTCCAAGGATTCCTTTGTCCACTGCCCAAAGCATTGCATTGTATGCATATGGTGTGATTTGGTCTACATCTGCATAGCCATTTAGGTTTGTATCTTCACTTACGGTAATATCCATACCTAAGAAGGTTGCGTAACGATATAGGAATGCTGCAAATTGTTCATAGGTAATTGCTTGATTTGGTACAAATTCTTCTGCACTATAGCCTGCAACCACACCTACCAATTGACCCCATCGAACTGCTTCTTCATAGTATTGACCAGCTGTAACATCTGTAAATGTCATTTCTGCATCCACAGGTTCGCTACCATTCAAACGATAGAGAATTGCTGCAATCATTGCACGTGTGATGGACAATTCGCCACCAAATTCAGTATCAGAAATACCTGCCATGATACCATTTTCGTATACATAAGCAATACCTTCTGCATTTTCATCGGTATCATCCACGTCTGTAAATGGTGTTTCAATTACTGTTGTTTCTTCGGTTACATCATCAGTAGTATCTTCGGTTACGTCTTCTTCATCATCAGAACTAGAAGAACCGCCACCGCCACCACCACCTCCTCCGTTTCCAGAGGAAGATTTGGTAAAGGTTGCTTCAATTTTAGCATCTGCCATCACATGTTCAAATGTATATGTTCTGACTGCACCAACACTTTGATCATTTACCTGAACATCAGTCAATGAATAACCAGAAGATGGTGTAATTGTAAAGGTTTGGTCTGCATCATACATAACAGAAACTTCTCCGCTTGGTGAAATACTACCACCTACACCTGCTGATGCTGTAATGGTGTATTCATTTGCGAGTCCAGTTTGAATGAACTTCGCTTCAATTGTATGGGCTTCTGTTACATCTGTAAATGTATATGTATTGAGTACACCCATTTCTTCGCCATCTACCCAAACACAAAGGATTTCATATCCAATATCAGGTACAATATCAAATCTTTGATCATCGCCAACTGCTACATAAGTATAACCTGCTGGTGTGATACTACCATTATCGCCTGCTGTTGCTTTGATGATAACAGAGCTTCCTTCTGTTACGGTATAAATTTCTTCCATCATAGCAGAAGATACACTATCTTTCATTGCAATTGCACGAATACGAGTGCCATTATCTGCATAGATTGCACCCAAGTATTCAGATGTTGTTGCACTGCCTACACTTGGTGCTGTTCCATCTGTTGTATAGTAGATGGTTGCTCCAGATTGTGCTGTCAAAACAACGCTTTGGTTTGCATCATAGATACCACCTGCTGGTGTTGCCACTGGTGCTTCTACGAAAACAGCTGTTGTTTCATAAATTGTGATTACGAAATCTTTTGTATATGCAGTTGCATCATCAGTACCTTTTGCCACTGATGCAGTTAAGGTGAATGCACCTGCATTTGTTACGTTGATTTTGGTTCCTGTCAAACTTGCACCTGCTGTACCTACATCTGACAAACTCCAAGTAATTGTTTTGTACGTTGCATTGGTTGGTGCAACAATTGCGTCCAAATCAGCTATTGTAAATGGTGCATCAGCAAGATTGATTGTGCTTTCTCCTGCCAAATAGATATTTGCAACACGTACCACTGGTCTTGTGATTGTGACTGTGTATGCTGTACCATCTGCATCTGTTACAATAACATCTACAGGTGTATCATTAGGTAAATCTACAGTAAGACCTGTATTGCTTGCTGTTTTAGTTCCAGCAGAAATGGTATAGTTTCCAAGCGCTTCTGCTGTTACAACTGCTGCTATTTGTGTTGCAGATACTGTTACTGTATAGTCTGTGATTGCTGTTGAGAATGCACTTGACCAAGCAGTTGCTCCTGTCACACCAATGTCAGTGATACAGTTGACAGAACCTGCTACTGCCACATCAAATGTAAATTCTTTGTGTGTAATGTTTGTACCATCAGAATATCCATTCAAAACGGTTGCTTTGAGTTTCACTGTACCAGCTTGCAATGCAGTCAAATGATATACACCACTTGTATCAATGCTCAAAGTTGCACCTGTTCCACCATCACTTATGATTTCCCAAACAACTTGAGATTCCGCTGTGTTTTCATTGCTTGCTCTTGCAAGTTCTGCAACAACTTCATCTGGTGTTACTGTGTTAGGTTCATCCGGGATGGGTGACCCATCCCCTACAGTGTCTTCATCCATTACAGGTTCGTCTGTTGTAGGTTCTTCTTTTGGTTCTTCTTGCTGGATGGGTGATTCATCCACTACAGAGTTTTCGTCTATTTCAGGTTCTTCTGCTGTAGGTTCATCTTCAATTGCAGGTTCATCCTCAATTAGAGATTCTTCTTCTATAACTTCTTCCAAAACAGCCAATTCTGCTGTTACAGCTTGTGTTGTTTCATAAATTGTAGTTGCTTTTGGAAGTTCCAAAGTATTACCTGCATCTACTGATTGATCGAAGTTATCCACTGTAGAATCCCAAGTTGTTGTTGGATCGTCTACCAATACTGCTGCTGTAATGGTGAAGTATTGTACATAATTCACGCCAGAACCCAAACCATCTGTAATGGTTGCTTTTACCACTGCTGTTTCAATGGTGGTTTCTGTCAAATTGCTTGCATTCAATTGGTCATTGCTATTGCTTCCAATGATACCAAGTTTTGTAAATGGTGTTACGGTGTCCCAAGTAATATTAGAGTTGGTTGCATTGGATGGTTCTACATCTGCTTCATCATCCAAAACAATCACATCCAAAATACCACCAACAGCTTCCACATAAGTTGGAATGCCACTGATATTGGTTACTGGAACAAATACTTCAGAAACTGTGATTGTAAAAGTATCTGTAAAATCAGAACCATCTGCTTTACCACCAACCACTGTTCCCGTCAATGTAATTCCACTCAAACTCCATTCAATTTCTTGCATGGTTGCATCCAAAGGCAATACATAACCCGCTTCTACAACATCACTCAAACTAGATACTGTTTGAGAACCTGTATACACGATATCTGTTACTGGTACAAATGGTGCTTTTACAATCAAATTGTATTGTTGTTGTACAGAATATCCCCATGTAGTGCTGGAAAGTTGTACCACAAATTCATATTTGCCTGCGGTTGTTGGTGTACCTGTGATTGCACCTGTATTTGCATCCAAAGTGATTCCATTTGGAAGTTCGCCACTGATTACAGTCCAAGTATAGGTATTATCAGGTCTTGTATCTGCCAAAGTTTCGCTATATCCTACATTTTGTTCGCCATCAGGCAATGTATCTGTGGAAATATTGGGCAATTTCACAAAGTATGCTTTTACATCATAGCTTTCATCCATACTGGAAATAATCATCATGGTTCCTGTTTCATCAGAAACATTGCCATTGATTGTCCATTGATACAAAGCATAGCCATCTGCTGGTGTTGCAGAAAAAATCACATTGCCATCTGCTGGTGACAAAATTTCGCCTCTTGTAATGTAATTTCCGTTTTGTGTGACAGAAACAGTACCAACTGTATCATCTTGATTGCCTGTGATTGCATTATATTCATCATATGTTACGGTTCTTTGGATCAATGAAGAATATACTGGTTTCAATATTACATCACTTACAATTGTCATTGTATAAGGATTCGTATTACCAGCAGTATCTTTCAATGCTTCATTCCAATACATAAATGTATATCCATCTGCAACGGTTGCTGTAAATGTCAGTTTTGTGCCATTTGCAACGTCTTTGATTTGATTTTCTGCATCCAACCACAAGGTTTCACCCGATTCATTTGTAATGGTCACATCACATTTGGTGCCTGTTTCCACTGTAATTGTGTGGGTTGTATCAGCTGTCAAAGCTTTGAAGTTTGCTGTAACAGTCACTGCTCCTGTTGGTGTATACACAAAGGTGCTACCATTCACATCCACTGTATATTCACTTTCTGGAATTACAGTTTCATATTCATCCAAAGGTTGTACTGTCCAGCTTTCCAAATAATAGCCAGATTCTGCCACTGCAACAAAGGTTACATCTCCTGAGGTCACTTCGCCAGAATTCAAGTTGTATCCTGCTACAGATGCAGAAATAGAACCCATATCTTCATCATTGACCTTAAATTTCACAGCATCTTCCAAAGGTGCAGTGATGAATTTATAGTCTGTATTGCCAACAGAAGTTTTTTCAATGGTCAATTCTGTTGTATATGGTACATCCGTTGAAGTTGTTTTTGTTTCTTCTGCAACCAATTGATTGGTATCTTCGTCAATGTATTCCAGAACACCAGTAATTTCATATCCTGTAATCATATAGCCAGTGTTTGCTTTTGCAGTGATGGTAAATTCTGTATCTTCTACATAGCTTCTGCCACTGATTGCATCTTGATTGACATCATAGATTGCAGATGATGTGACGGTGCCCACAGGTGAATCACTCAAAACAAACTCATAGTTTGCTTTTGTTGTGGTGCATTCCACTGTATTGGAATACAAACTATATGTAGCTGCTGTAGCGGATACACCGCTGGTATATTTTGTGCTGACCGCAAAGGTATAGTCTGTGTTGCTTTTGAGACCTTTGACCATCACTTGATTGACATCTGGGTCAATTGCATCTCCATTTGTCAATTTGGTGTATTCCTCTGTTTCTGCATCATAGGTGTAGATACCAATACCATCTGTTGTTGCGTCATTCAAATTGATGTATGCACCATCTTCATCTATCATCCAAATGATATAATCATCGTAATCACGTCCATTTTCACCATTGGTTGGTGCATCCCAAGAAAGTACTACAGATGCTTCTTCCACTTCCTCCACTGTCAAATCGCTGACTGGTGGTGGTGGTGAAGTCAAATTGGTCAGATAATATCCATAGAATGGTACATCATCCATATTGTTACACAAAGTTCTTTCCCATGTCATAAAGTCCCAATTGAACCCATAGGCATCCACAACATCTGTTGGAACACCCATTTCCATCAAACTTTCTTTGTCAATGCCTGCAACAGATGCTGCTGCAGAACTGCCATTGATGGTTGTAGTGGAGCTACCAGAACCACTCATGTAGTCCAAGCTGACAGTGCCACCACCCCATGCTTCTGCTACACCAATGCTACCGCCACCCATAATGGTTATGCTATAGTAGAATCCTTGAGAGGTTTCTTCACTTTCTGTAGAAGCAGATGTTTCAGACCAAGAAACTTCAGTAACAGCTCCTGTTTTATCCAAAGCATTTGTTGATTGTGATAAGCGTGTTCCACCTGTACCTCCTTCAAGAACAGAGCTGTAATATGCGTATGGATTGCCTTCGTTATCTGCTGGCAAATCCGAATCTGAAATTGGTTGCAAATAGCTATTTGTATCTACCGGATTATCTTCACTTGCTCCTGCATCCAATAACGCATTGTACTCTGTTACAAAAGCATTGTATTCTGCTTGTGAAAGTTGAATGTATGTAGGATCTTGTGGAATAGAAACACAATATTGTTCCGTTGCCCATGTGCCATCTTCATTCTTAATGTCATATTCATAAAGATAAATCAAAGTACGCATCAAAGCCACTGTATCATAAGCCTGTGCTGTGAAGGTTGTACTATATTCCACACCCAAACTTTCTTCAAAGGATTGACTCCACTCAAGATTATACCCCAATTCATACGCAACCTTTGCACCTGGAACTGCAGCTTCTAAATTACCACCGACACCAAAGGAAACAGTGTCACTGGAAGATGTGCTAAATTCATATCCTGTTGTGATGCCATAGCTTGTGGAACCACCATCGTAATCACTATGGGTACCCAATTCACCAAAGTATGGTGCTGCTTGCAAAACTGCTTTGACAGTAGGGTCAGAATAAATCCAACTGATGTTATTGAGTCTTGCTTCTACACCATCATTGTCCATATCCACTGCAATTGGAATATACGCCAAACCTTTTTGCCATTCAGCACTTTGATTCACATGGAAATATGGCGAATCATCAATGTCTAGAGAACTATACCCACTGAGTACCTCATCCTCAAAATCAGCAGTAACAATACCCATTTTATACGAATAATTATCCGTACTCGTCGTTTTCAAAGCAACGGTAAAGATAATCTGTTCCCTTGCCAATCCATTATCCCCAATAAAGGTACCCACTGCCATAGAATCAATAAACCCTGCATTGATTAAATGCGAACTAACCCCCTCATCAGAACTTTCAAAGTAATCAGGTGTATATACTGCTGTTGTTGACAAAGCCCCACCTGATACCGAATACAAAGAGCCACCTAGGAATACATATTCCCCAAAACCTACACCCTCAAGGGCAACACATGCAACAGATGTTTTGGGCTGCATATCTTCCTCTTCATCAATTCCATATTTATGGAATTCATTCATTTCCACACTTTGCAATGAGGTTCTGCTATATGCACCTTGTATACCTGGATTTGTGACTACGCAAACACCCCAATAATCATTACTCAACGAATCTACATTGTTGTAATATTCAGTTTCCGAAGGCATAGAATATTGATTGCTTTCATCTTTGGTTCTTGGTTCACTCCAGATACCTGCAATGACAAGGTCTTCTGTTCCATTGCCATCCACATCCCCTGATGTAATGCCTGGTGCATAGATTAAGTTATATCCATTGTGTCCATCTGTTGCTGTAGCAAAATCTTGCACTGCTTCATAATATGTACGACCAAAACCATTGTCGTTTTCCCAAACAGATAAATAAGTTCCATGCCAAGACATATATGCCGATGGCACTTCTGCTACATTTGTGCTGGCAACAATGGCAAGTTCGTCTTTGCCATCGTTATCAAAATCCCCTGCAATCAAATCACCAGAAATGGCATTTGTAATATCTCTATGATATTCATACCAAGCATCACTTGTTTCAAAGTTTTTTGCCATGTCAATATTATAAGTAGTAAATGGATGTATATCATCGCCATAAATACTTTGTTGCCATGTCAAATCATATCGTCCAGTGGTATCTCTGGTCAGTTTATATTCAGCAACAGGATAATTATAACCAGCTGCATATACAACGATGGTATCTGTGCCATCGCCATTGAAATCCCCCGCTGTAATGCTCAACATACCACTGGCTTCGTATTTATCCAAATCTTTGAAATCCAGTTCACGATAGTTTAGCTCTACTTCTGCACACCAAGAACCAGTGTAGGCTTCTTGCACCCACAACATAGGTTTGATGTAGTCATCGCTATCCATTTCAAAACCAACATATGCAACATAATTGTCACGTCCATTATCCGTTCCACCAATGAAATTCCCTGCAATCCCTTGTACATAGTCATAGGATTTTGTGGAAACTGAATTGATACCTGAAACTGTGGACATACCATTGAGTACGTCACTTCCACCATTTGCATTGTAGGAATAATCTTCATAAATATTTACGCCTGCATCATCTCCGCCATTGGAATAAATCAAAAGCTCATGTTCCGCAGACATCATAAAACTGTTTGTATTGCTAGAATATGGATTTTCTGTGGAATCTGCATCAAACCCATCTGGTACTGTGCTTTCCAAATTCAAAAATGAACTGGTTGTTGTTACTTCTTCGCTGTATTCCGTATCTGCAAAGGCAATTGTACTTGGCAATAGGCTCAATACCATGCTACACGCCAAGAACACTGTGAATAGTCTTTTCTTCATCTTTCATCCTCCTCCTTTTGTTCCCTAAGCCCCTTCTTTAATTGCTTTTTTTCTTGACTACGCATACATAAGCCCGTTAGTATGGCTGCCAAAACAAAGGTCAGTACTGCCACCAGTACATATCCACCTGCGTCAGTAAACAACATCGTAGCACCAAACATCCAACTTTCTTCACTATGATATTGTCCTCCGCTTCCAAGATAGGAGATGAGATACATCTCTTGTCCTACCAATACACAACACAAAACACTGAGTCTTGTAATCCATGCATTGCGTTGTTTTTCTTTCATTTTTCTTGCTGATACTTTGACCATGTCAATTCTCGTTTGTGTATCGTACATGACATCTCCCCTTTCTTTAGAATTCACCTTCTACTGTTTAGGTACAAAAAAAGCGAAAACTACGCAGTGGATTTGAAAAAAAGTTTTATATTTTTTGTTTTGATATGGGTTTTGTAGGAAATAGGTTGTTTTTTCGTTTTCAGGATGGGAAACCCATCCCCTACAGTGAATTTGAGGCATAATAAAAAGAGTGACTATGCAATCACTCTCATTTTGTTTCACTCTATTTTATTTATACCAATTAAACTTAACGAGACCTAATATATGTGAACATATCTTAATTATGTAGGGAATGCATTGTATGCATTCCACTTTCGGTACGCATACAATGCGTACCCTACAAGATATAAAAGCCCTTGTATCTTTAATTGGGACTTTTATTTTAATTTTACTTTTTTCAAAATCAAAGCTATCACAATGGTGAGTAGTGGCATCATTGTACCAACCACCTGCCAAATCCCTTCTACACTCATGAGCAAATTGTATTCTGCATGATAGGTAACAGCGATACAAAGCACACCAATGGTTCCCATAATCTTCAGCCAATTGTACTTCCAAGCAAACATCAAACCATACCCCATAATGGTACCACAGACAATGTGCATAGCCCCTGTTCCAAAACCACGCATCAAAAGATATTGCAGGTTATCTGTTCCATGTTCCACCAAATAGCAAATATTTTCAAAGGTTGCAAACCCAATTGCCACCATAAGCATTGCTGACAAAACTGCTTTGTTTTTTGGCTCAAACACCAGAAGATAGTACAAAATAGGGAACAACTTCATCAATTCTTCAATCAACGGTGCAATTTCCATTGTTGCTACAAGGATACTGGTCTGATATACTTGTGCAAAAAACAGATTGATATAGGCAGACAACAAGCAAGCAGTCATACCATACACCACAAAAATCAAAGACAGTCGTTGTTCTTTATGGGCACAAACACATGCAACCAAAAAAGGTGCAACCAAACAAAAATAAATATTTTCAAGGTAAATCATAATCCCAAGCCCCCTTTACCGCAGGAATTATGAGAGCAATGGTAAGTGTCAAAGAATTATCCACCCAATAATACGGGTTTGCCCAAGTATCTCCACTCCAAATACACTCAGTAAACCATAACATCCATTCTACCAAGACAAAGCAAATGCAGTATAGGTGCAAGCTTCGACCATATGGATTTCCAAACCGCAAATTTTGAACTGCTTTGGCAAAACAAATTGCAGTAGCACTCATGTACATGGCATTTGCAATGCCATCTCCGCCATCTATGGTAAAAAAAATCCAAAGACCACATGCCACAACATAAATTGGTATTGCAACAGGATAGAAATTTCCATCAAATATTTGTTTTCCACTATAGAATTCTATACAAAGCAAAAACAAAGGTGCCGCCATAAACGAAACCTCTGCCAAATAGAAAGCATCTGGTATTTGGGTGGTCATGAGTTGATGCGTTGTCCAATACATTGTTCCAAGCGCAAATGTATCAGAAAATCCAGCCATAAGGATATGTACTGGGCGTGCAGATTGCACTGCCAATATTGTCATCCAAATAGCAGAAACCAGACAAACACACATCTGAAGTGTATTTGTTGTCAGTTCAATTGTCATAATTTTCTTCCTCCAATTGTCTGGCTCTATTGTGCAACAACACACAAAGTATTGTGACAGATGCACCCAACAATGCCGAAATGATGCCTATGATTACATAGCTCAAAAAATGTGGATTTGCAAAGATACTGGCAGAAAATCCAACTGTACTGGAAACATAGGAATAATCCACAATCATAGTTGGAATTACAAGTGAACGCACTATTGTTGCACAAAAACAAAGACCGCAACTGGCTGCCATCACTCCATAAATCTGTTTTTTTTGTTGGCGTTGTTTCATGATTTTTGCTTCTTGAAACACAGCCTTCACACGTTCATCTGTACTACGCATTGGTAATTCCCTCCTGCTCCAATTTGATTTTCAGTGATTTTTTGCTACGATAAATCAAATCAGCAACTTGCTTTTCTCTTTTGCCCATAATTTGAGCCGCTTCTTTATGGCTCATACCTTCAAAATACACCAAATAGACCACTTCTCTATAGTCTGGTGACAAATTTTCCATACACTGGTGTAGGGTTTCGTATTTTTCTTTGGTATCCACAATGGAATCCACCAAAGTTTTTTCATCTGACAAGTCATGCAATTCATCCAACAAAACAGAAAATGTACGTTTCTTTTTTTGCAAGCTGCGAATTGCCATATGTCTAGCTGCTTTATACAAATATGCCTTCAAACCATTGTCACGCACATGTGGTCTTTTCATCACAAGGTATGCAAATGCTTCAATCATCAAGTCTTCTGCTTCTCCAAAATCTTTGGTATACCCATATATGTATAAGGTTAGAGGATTCCCCAATCGTTCCATCAAAACAGCAAATGCATCTTCATTTCCTGCCAAGAAACTTCTATACACCGCTTCATTTGAATCTTCCTTTGATATCACGCAAATCCCCCTTTCCCCAATATTAAGATTTATAAAAATACATAATCAGCTTATTCTAACACAAACTTGAAAAAATTGTCAATCCACGACAAAGGGAATTTTGTGTTTGTATGACGTATCCGCAATGAAATTCCAACCTTTTTTGTAGAATAAAAAAACGTCTGCCTTGTATTAAGACAAACGATTTTTATGGTCTATTCTTTATGACAAATATAGTGTTTTCATGGTTTCTATGCCTGTTTCGTAGTTGCTGCTGACAAAGGTACACGGAATCCAATTTCCAGGTGTCATACCAATATACAACACACCTTGATTTACTTCTGAAATATCAAAATAAATTACTTGGATCAATTCATTTCCACTTACACCAACTTGATACACACTACCTTCTACCACTTCCACAGAATCCAAATCCAAAGTACCTGAATAACATTCATATGCCAAGGAACCTGCCAAATAGCAATAGGTGCTTCCGTCTTTGTAGATGGCACTGACAGATGCTTCTGAAATTTGCATTGCATTGGTTACAGGGTCCCAAACACCAATGACAGAATCCAAAACCTCTGTTGGTGATAAACTGACTACGACTTCCGGTTCGTCAATGGGTTCTTCTATTTCTTCTTGCGGGAAGATACTATCTTCCCCTACAAGTTCAGCGTTTTCTTGCTGGAGGATGGTATCGTCTGCTACATCGATATCTTCCTGGAGGATACTATCCTCCCCTACATTTATGATTTGTTCCAAGGTGGTTTCTGCAGTGTTTTCTTCTGCATCCATTTCCACTATTTCTTGCTGGAGGATGATATCCTCCCCTACAAGTTCTTTGGTATCGTCAGCTACAATTTCATTTTTTTGATTGATTTTTACTACAATGACCATCGCTATCATAATCACTACAAGTGCAATATATACTGGTGTTCGATTTGCAGGTGGTTTTCTCATTTTCCCTTTCAAATCTGCACCACACATAGAACAAAACGCTTCCCCTTCTTTGAGTTTATTTCCGCATTGTTCACAAAAGTTCATTTTCATCACCTTTTTCTTTGTATTTTGACGGTTTCTTATACCTATTTTGAACTTACTCAAATAAATCAACAAAACATAAATGATTCCACTGATTGCCCAATACAATGGTGTATTTGCACCAAATGTCAAATATTGATAGGTTGGTAAAAATTGCAACACCATTCTTGCTTTTGGATAAAACAAAGTGAAATCAAACAATATTGGATGTGTGATACAAGTGCCCACCAATAAAAATGGAATCAATGCCACAAAAATTCCAATTGGTACCCATGCTGCAATTGCTGCAAAACACAAAACCAATGCAATCAACAACAACAATATTTTCAACATTTCTATTGCAAATGCAACTTCCATATTTCCAAGAATCATCGCCAATAATAGACTGATACCTGCTGCCAAAAATCCATATACATAGATAGGTAAAACAAAATGGAGGTTTGCTTTGAAACGCCCCAGATATGGTACAAATTGTTGGATTGCTTTTTGATTTTTCATGGAAAATACAGTGCTGGTACACACCAAAATCAACAGAAATACACATATGATGCCACGAATCACTTGCATCCATTGTCCATTTGTTTGAGTTGTTTCTCCTGTATTTGTGCCATAAATCAAGTCAATACCAAATGCATCTTCTGCAATCAAATGTTCTGCAATCCGTTCTTTGATTGCATCGCCATCTGCTACAATATCTCTACTTTCCACAATTCCTTCTGCAATAACAGGTGTCAGCAATTGGAACACTGCACCAGCAACCACTTCATTGATTTGGGTTGCAAATATATTATCTGGCAACTGAATCAGGTGCATTGTTTTCTTCATATCCACTTCCAAAATAGCATTGGAAAACGCAGCATCCACCACATATCCTTGCAACAAAGTGCCATCGATTACATCTGCAATCAACTCTTCTTCTGATGCCACAACCACAAATGAAAAGTCTTCTATTTCTGATAAGATTTCTGTTAGTTGTTGTTCATACACTCCATTTTCTGCGAAATACATACCCACAGAAATGGTGTTATCTTCTATGGAATCACTGGATAGTGCCAAAATTCCACATACCAAAACAGGTAGCAGTAAAAAACTCAACCATACCACCTTTGTTTTCATATATTCTCGTGAAAAAATTTGAAAAAACGTAAGTCCACTACCCATCGTTTACTCCTTATCCACAGTATCCATATACTTCCACAAATACCCAAACAACAGAAGGATTCCAAGCCCCACAAACCCATAAGAATACAACACTGTCTTTCCACCAACCAGTCCAACTGACAAAAGTTCACGCATTTGAACCAATGGTGTAAACCAAGCGATTTTTGTAATGATTTCTGGAATCCAAAGGGTTGGAATCACACCACCTGCCATAAACAAACAAATGGTATAGAACACAAAGTTCAATTGCATCACTGGAATTTGATGATTGATTTTGGTGAACCAAGCACATTGCAACAATACAAAAAACAATGCTGCAACCACAATAGACAACGTCAATTGGATGCTGAAACTGCCACCCAAAACAAACAACATTCCCGCAAATAACAATCCATATAACAATGCCAACAGTAACAGCTGGCTTATATAAAACAGCCTATACTTGAAATCCACTGCTTTGATGTGTGCCACAATTTTTTTATGTGTTTGTAAATTCAACTCTGGATAAAATAACGTTGTTGTCAAGAACAAGAAAAATATGCCAAAAGAAAGTATGTAGTGTTCCTGCAAAGAAAGATCTGGCACATAGTCCAAGGTTTCTTCTACATACATATCGTTGCGATTCAACAAAACCCTGATATAAGCCCAATTGGCATCCATCACCAAATCTGTATCTTCACCCGCTTCCAAACGTATGATATCCATTGCTGTATAAATTCCACTTTGGGTTTGTTGCATGGTTTTTTCTAGGGTATCCACCAAAACTTCCAGAACTCGTTGTTCCAGAAAACCTGTATCTGTTACATACACCAATGGCGATAAGTTGCTACCATACATGACACTTTCCATAAATCCATCTGGAAATACAATATATGCCAATGCTTCATTTCCATCTAATTTTGCAAAGCCATCTGCTTCTGTAAACACACGTTCCACATCAAATTGTGCCTGAATTTCATTGTTGCTCAACACCATACGCAACAAACTTTCCATTTCTTCCTTTGTGTCTTGGTTCTCCACCACAATGGGAATACGAAATGCATCTTGTTCCAATTTTTGTTCTGCAAAAAAAGCCACTGCTTGACAAAACACCAATGCCATTGTCAAAATCAGCATCAAAAGCAATATTCTATGTTTGATCTGTTTCCATGCAATTTGAAAGTACATATTGCTGACTCCTTTTGCTTGTATTTTGATATTTTTGGTATACCGGCAGGAGCAAACCCCTGCCCTACAATTAAAATATTGATTTTCGTATAATAGCGGTTGATTCATGAATCAACCCTACTGATATTTTTGATATATTACATTTTTATTTTAGAACATACCTGAGAACAATAGTTTCATGATGATGCTTTGTACTTCTTCTTCTGTCAAATCCAAAGCATTGACAAAGTCTGTTTTTTGTACAAACCAACCATCTGCAAGTTCTGCTTTTTCAATCAGAATTGTAATGGATTCATATCCTTCTTCATACGCAATTTCCACTGCATTTTCTTGGGTGGAATCCACAGTCAATGTAATGATTTCATCAACTACATTGAGTACAAAATTATCGTTATTTCCTGCAATGTCATATACCAAACTATACATTTCACCATTCAAGTCCATTTCTGCAAAGATAACATCCCCATCCAAAACCAACGCATAAGTATCTTCCAATACTTCACCTGTTGCAAATGTTCTAATAGAAGTTACACATTCCAAAACTTTACCTTCTACACCCAATTGCAATTCCCATGTATTGCCACTATTTTCTATATACATACGAGCAATCTTATCGTTATAGATATTGACAACAAAGTTCATTGCTTCCAAATTGCCAGAAATGGAGTCAAATCCCAACATGATTTCTGCAAATAACCCTTCCAACAATACAGTATCTTGCAAATCTGTGATGCCCAAATCCCCAATATATGCACCTTCTGTCAAAGCATAATTCACCAATTGACGATTGAGATATGTTACAACCGCTTCATCAGCAAGAATTTCTGCACACACTGTTTCCAAAATGGATTTCAAGTTTTCTGTATTCACTGTAATTCCATAAACATCTGTATCAATGCTATTATCTCCAATTTCAATGGTTTCAGCATCCAATTCTTCTACAGAACAAATGGTTATCATTTCTGGTAATACACCATTTATGATATCGGTAATACCATCAATTGCTGCATCTTGTTCTGCCAAAAATTCTTCAGCAGATGTATCCAAAATACCTACTGGTGATGTTTCATCCAAAAGTCCACGTGCTTTCATATCTTCTTCTAATGTTTCCAAATTCACACCATAAACATCATCCAACAAAGGCATTTCCAATGTCATATATTCTTTGGAAATCAAAATATCGCCACTAAAGCCCAATATACTTGGTGTCATCTGCAAAAGACCCGCTTCATTGTCCATTGCCATATCCACAGTCAGTCCAAAATCATACCCTTCATATGTACCTGCAATGGTGTATTGTCCTGTTGCGAAATCCTCCAAAAGTGCTACAATTGGCATTGCTTCTTTGATTTCATCCACTTCTGTGGTAATTGCATCTCCTGTAGCAAGAAATGCTTTTGCCACAACCACTTCTGGTGATGCAGAAACCATTGATTTTGCAAAAACCCCTGCCACTGCTACAATCAAAACCACCACCGCTACAATAATCACTTTTTTGGATATACCACCTTTTTTCTTTTCTTCTGGCATTTCTATAATGGCACTTTCTTCTATTGCTTCATTCACTTCTGTTGTTTCGATTTCTTCTATTTTATTTTCTTTTGCAATTACAGTTGCTTCTGTTTCCAATGCTTTGCCACAACTACCACAAAACTTTGCATTTGCATCGCCTTCATACCCACAATATTTACATTTCATTGATTTAACCTCCTAAAGTTTATCTACCATTTAGATACAATTGTTCTATTCCTTTTTTGCTATTCTCTGAAACATCTGTGGTTTCATAAGCAATTACACCATCTTGTAGCACCACCAAGCGATTGCAAATGGCTTCCACCTCTACAAAATTGTGGCTACAATAAAATAAAGTGATACTTTTTTCTTGTTTTAGATACGACAACACCGCTTCCACTGTTTTTGCATCCAATGCAGACAATGCTTCATCCATAATAATCATTTCTGGATGGTTCATAATGGCAATGGCAATGCTGACTTTCTTTTTCATACCACCAGACAAATTTTTGATTTTTTGATGCAACATAGGTTCTATGTTTAAAAATGCTGGTATCTCCTGTATCACTTTCTTTGGATTTTGCAAGCCATAAATGCCAATCCATAACTGCAAATTGTCTTTGACTGTCAAATCTTCCAACAGTTCCGCTTCTTGTGGAATGTAGGAAATTTTACGCCTCGTTTCCCTTGTAATGGGTGCACCACAAAACAGGATTTCGCCTGCATCTGCTGTTTGTACACCTGCCAAAATAGACATTAAGGTAGACTTCCCAGAACCATTGTCACCCAAAATGCCTAGACGTTCTCCTTTTTCCAAATGCAAAGAAACATCTTGTAATACGATATGATTTTGATATTGTTTTTTCAATCCTTTTATTTGCAACATATGTGTCACCATTCTTTCAAACAATCCAATATACTCCACTTTTATCATAGCATTTCAGTTCTATAAACACAAGATTTTTCCTGTTTTTCACTGTATTTTATACTGAAATCAAGATTATTTTGCATAAAAACACAAAAAAAGATGGCAACCAGCGTATGCTCGTTACCACCTCAATTTGTTTCACTTTATTTCAGATTATTTGTCCATTGTACGATACAAGAATGTTACAATCTGTGCTCTTGTACACAAATCATTTGGTGCAAATGTGTCTTCACCAGTACCAGATGTGATACCGTTTTCCACTGCCCAAAGGATTGCTTTGTAATAATAATCTTCTTCTGTTACATCCACAAATGGATTCATAGATGCTACAGTCATTTTGCCACTTGCATTCCACAAGAATGTCACAATTTGACCTCTTGTACAAGTTGCATCTGGTCCAAATGTGTTTTCAGATGTACCTGATGTGATACCATTCTCCACTGCCCAAAGAACTGCATCGTAATAGTAATCACTAGCATTTACATCCACAAATGGATTTGCAACACTTGCTGTTGGACTGCCAAATGCTTTCCATAGCAAAGTCACTGCTTGCGCTCTTGTGCAAATCGCATCTGGACTGAATGTAATTTCAGATGTGCCTGATGTAATGCCATTTTCCACTGCCCACATAACAGAATTGTAGTAGTATGCATTTGTTGCCACATCCACAAATCCGTCATTTGTATTGCCGTTAGCAGAAGAATATTCCAATCCTTGATAAGTTACGATGACAACCACTTGACCAGATGGCATTGTAAATGTATAGGTATCATCATCTATCTCTGTAATTGCAATTTTATTGTTGTTTTGATCGTAAACAACAACATATTGAGTGCTATAGCCATTTGCAGGATTTACACTAATTTCTACTATTGTGCCTTCTGTTGCTTTTTCTGTAGAAAGTGTTACCTCACCTGCATCACTACTGCTTACATTGATTGCGTATTTGCTATTTGTGGAATTTGTACTGGAAGAACCAGAAGAAGTTCCAGTAGAGATTCTTGTCAAACTTGCACCTACAGTCACATCTGCATCCAATGTCAATGTAATGGTTGTTTCTGTGCTATAGTTTTCGCCATCAATTGTCCAATAGTCGAAGTTATAATTTGCATATTCTTCCATTGTCAATGTGATTTCTGCTCCTTTTGTGAATACAGTTCCACTTGTAATATCATGGTTGACACCCTCTACTACATTGTAGATTTTACCACCAACAATAGTATCCATATACAAAGTTGAAACAGTTATATTGCTAGCCCAAACAATTGAGAATTCCACGTCGCTTGTTGGTGTATACACTGTTCCAACATCATATGTTGTAGTACCATCAGTCCACCCCATCAAAGTATAGCCAGTACGTGTTGCACTTGGCAATGTGATGGAATCTTCTTTTTCAATTGCATGTGTAGTGCTGTTTGTCAAACCATCCATATATTTCAATGTTACCATATAATATACTTCTGGATTGACTGTTGCATAATCTTCCGTTGTAACTGTGTAGTTATGATTTTGAGAATATTCCAATGTACCATCTACTGCTACAATTGTAATTTCTGTTACATCACCTTCAGAGTCTGCTGTTGCTGCTACAAAAATAACACCATCTGTAGATTCTGTACCATTTACAGCTACCGCCACATCAGATGACCAAAGAACTGCAATTACAGGGAATTCTGTTGGTTCTGAAATGCTTGCTTCTGTCCAACCATACGTTGCATCCAAAGCATCGTATGCATCTTGGTTTGCAATGAAGATGGTTTCTACATTTTGTACCAATTCTACAATGGTTACACTGCCATTTGTAGTTGCAGAAATGGCTTCTGTATCACCTTCTTCTGTGCAAGAAGCTGTAACGGTAAAGTTGTGTGTGCCTACTGTATCAAATGTAACATCTGTCAGGTATTGTACTGTACCTGTGCCTGTTAAAGTAACAAGTTCTGATTTCAAGTCTCCATTTGTTGTTGTAATGGATACATCTCCAATAAATGCATCTGGATAAGAAACCAAATAAATCTTTGCACTTCCATCTGTTCCAGAAACAATACTCAATGTCAAAATCAAATCTTCATCATCCACTTCCACATCTGTATCAATGACACCATTCACATAGTATTCACCTGTTGTGGATTTGATCAATGTACCAATTACATTTGCTGTAGATGTGCTATATACAGTACCAGAACCCAAAAGTGTCATACTTTCAAAGTTACCAGAGAAAGTTGCTTTTTGACCTTCTGCCACTTCGATTTTTGCATTGACAATTGCATATTCACTTTCTGTATTTGCATAGTTATAGATGCTTCCATTTGTGGATACTGTTACTTTTGGTTCGCCTTCACTATAGTTGTAGATATATGTGGAACCTGTACCTACAGAAATATTGAAGATTGCATCCTCATCCACCAAACGCAATTTGAATATTGCACTGCCTGTCAAACTTGGAACACTTTCATAAGTACCGCCATTATCTACAATACAAAGTGTACCTGTCACCAAAGAAGAAATGGTTCCAATTTCACCACTGTTGTAGTTAAAGCTTACATAACTTGCATCATCTTGACCGATGTAAATGCTTGTACCTGTCACATCGCCAACAACGCCTGTATTGCGGTATACATAAGCAATTGTACCAGCCAAAATATCACCAATGGTTCCTTCATTTCCATAGTCGCCCTCTGTTTTACCAGCAGAACCAACTGTAATGGTAGATGTATCACTGGTCAAATCGCCAATTTCTGCACCTTCTCCATTGTATGTGACTGCAATTGCAGCTGCATTTGTCACAGTTCCAATGATACCACTATTGGTGTAGATGGTTACTGCACCTGTGGATGTACTTGTAATATCACCCAAGGTAGCTTCTCCGTTGTAAATAGCAATTGTAGAAGAACTTGTATCAATCTGTGTGATATCTCCAATGGTATTGCCATTTGGATATGTGGACATACCAATTGTAATACCTGTACCCGCTTGTACATATTTTTCTGTACTGAATAGGCTTGCAATGGAATATTTACTTGCTTCATCCACTGCAATTGTACCATTTGTATCCACTGCATAAATGGCAATGGTTGTTCCTGCATCCAAAGAGCCAATGGTTCCGCTATTGGTATTGAATGCAATGTATGTTGCAGAATTTTGTCCAATTGTGATGCTTGTATCTGCATTGACATTCCCAATGATACCTGTATTTCTATAGATGGTTACAGATGTACCTGCATCCAAATTGCCAATGACACCAAGATTTCCATAGTCGCCTGTGGATTTATCTTTAGAACCTACAGTGATGCTACTATTGGTACTGGTCAAATCGCCAATGATACCTTCTGGACCATTATATGTTACAGTAATGCTACCATTTGCATTTGTAATACCTCCAATAGTACCATTTGATGTAGATATGGAAATATTACCTTCACCTGTACTTTGGATGATTCCAATTGTAGCTTCGTTGTTATACACAGTGACTGTGCCACTTGCAAAGATATTTCCTACATCATTTCCATTTGTAATGGTAGAAGAATATCCCACTGTTACAGAAGTTCCTGCTTTGATGGTGCCTACAGAGCCTTCTGCACTTTCTGTGTATAAAATAACAGTTGTCGCAGCATCCATGTTGCCAATACTACCAGTATTGTTATTGAACAAAACATATCCATTTGTATCTGTTTTTTGTCCCAATGTAATGGAACTGGTTTCAGATGTCAAATTGCCAATTTCATTTGTATTTCGTTTGATTGCAATTCCAGTATACGCTTGGATATCTCCAATTGTACCAATATTACCATAATCGCCTTCAGATTTGCTATCAGAACCCACTGAAATAGAAGAACCTTCGCTGGTTATGGATGTAATGGTTCCAGAATTGTATGTGATTGCCACATTGCCAACACTTGTCATTGTACCAATATTTCCAGCATTGTATCCCACTGTAATGGTACCAGCCACAGTTTCAGTGATTACATCACCCAAAACACCAGTTGCATTATAGATTGTAATATCTTTATCGTCACTACCTGTTTTTTGGATTTTGCCTATATCATTGTTGTTATTGTATCCCGATTTACCAATGGTAATGGCTCCTTCTGTAGTGATAGAACCAATACTGCCTTCTCCAGCAAATGTATTGACTGCTACAGTACCCACTGCTGTCAAATTGCCAATGGTTCCATCATTGATTGCCAAACCTGCTGCAAGAATGGTGGCTGTTGTGCTGCTATATCCAATTGTGATGCCACTTGTTGTAGATGTCACATTGCCTACAGTACCCAAATTACGATAAACTACTGCTGAAGAATATGCAGTGATATCGCCAATGGTTGCACCTTTGTTATTGCCATATTCATAGCTGATTCCTGTTTGTCCTACAATGGTTGCATTTTCAACATTTTCATCTGTAACTGCACCTTGTACTGTAATTGCACCTTTTGCACTGGTTACATTGCCAATTGTGCCAGTATTGGTGTAAATACTGATTGCACCACTTGCAGTTACATCACCAATGGTACCAAAGTTATAGATGTTCAATGCACCTGTTGTAGTTGCAGACAAATCACCAATGGTACCTTTGTTCAAGACACTAATGGCTGTCCCACCAGTGTAGCTCAAGGATGCCAAAGCATTTGCACTGACTGTAACACCTTCTGGAATGTACACACTTGTTCCACTAATGGAAATGTTACCAGAAATGGATTCTGTGATGCTGGTTCCTGCTACAATTCCAGCAGAAGTATCCACATCACCAGCACCTTCTGGCATAATTACAGTTGTACCTGCCAAAATACTACCAGACACAGAAAGTTCTGTATCCAAATTGCTGAAATCAATGGTATTTGTATTTTCTTCTGTTGCAGTTGCATTGAGATAGATTGTTTTCGCATCACCCAACACTTTTAAGTAAAATACATCGCCTGCTACTGCTGTAATGGTTGCTCCATCTTGCAATGTCACTTCCAAAGCATCGTTTACATCATTTGTACCCATATAATCTACAAGTTTCAAGTTGCCATTTGTAGAAATTGTGCCAGTGAATTGTTTGGAAGTCACTGGTGTGGAGGTTGGTCCTGTCAACGTCAACAAACCTGTGTTGTTTACGATATCACAAGCCAAAGCCACTGTACCATAGTTTGCAATAGACATTGTACTTGTACCACCCACTTTGGAGATGGTTCCTGTGATGACACCTGCATCATAGTTTTTCACAGTAATGCCTTGTGTAGATGTATTGGTGGAAGTGATATTTTCAATGCTACCTGTATTGGAAGTAATTGTAATGGTATATGTACCTGTAATATCGCCAATGGTTCCACTATTCGCTGTCACTGTAATAGTAGAGCTACCACCAATGGTTCCAATCATTCCTGTATTGGATGCAACTGTTATGGTTGTACCAGAAATGGAATTGATGGTTCCTTCGTTTGTAATGCCTGTTACATTGACAATTGCTGAAATTTCTCCAATTGTAACACCTTCATTCACTGTGATACCAGTAACTGCTGTGGTCATTACACTCAAATTGATTGTTTTATCAGATGCAAATGTATGCAGTGTTGTACCATCTCCATCTGTCAATGTTACTGTTGCATCTTCATTTTTTGTAAATGTAAGTGTGCCACCTGTTGTATGTTTGTAAGTTTCTACTGTGGATTCTGTATCACCACCTACAACATCAAAGATGATTTTGTTCATAGATGCTGTTACTGGGAACCAAACAGAAGAATATCCTGACGCAGCTCCAACAGATGTAACAGATGTAATTGTATTTTCATTTGTTACGTTGGTAGAACCAATCACTGCTGTTCCTTGGGATGTAATGGCACCAATAGAACCTGCACCCATGCTGAATACATTTGCCACAGTTTGTGCAGAAATTGTACCAATGGTTCCAGTGTTTTGTTGGAAATCTGCATATGTTGCACTATCTTGACCAATGGTTACATAGGTACCTGCTGTAATATTGCCAATGGTATCTGTATTGCGATATACAGTGGTATATGTTCCAGAAGTCAATTTGCCAAGTGTTCCATCATTTGCATTGTTCGCAATTGTTCCTGTTTGGTTTGAAACCCCAACCATAACATAGCTACCCTTTGATGTAACATTGCCAATGACGCCAGCATTACAGAAGACTTTGGTTTCTGCTGCTGTAGCTTCTGTGTTGTTGTACAAATCCCCAATGGTTCCTGTACCATTATACACATGGAAGTCCACATCTGCTGTTGTGGTGTTGGTTACACTACCAATGTCATTTCCATTTGGATAGACTGCTGAATATCCAATTCTAGCAGAAGTTCCAATTGCAACGGATTCTTCAGCACCAGCTGCAATTACACCTTCTTCGCTAATTGCATATGCTGTAAAGCTTGTTCCAGCAGTGATAGCTCCAATGATACCACTATTGCCATTGTATTCAACATAGGCATCACTACCTTGACCAATTGTGACACTTGTGCCTGCATTGATCCATCCAATCTTGTTGGCATTACGATAAATTGTTACTGCTGCACCAGAATTCAAGTTGCCCATTGTGCCTTCGTTACCAATGGAAGGTGTTGTAGCTGTACTTGTTTGATTGCTTGCACCAATGGTAATATTACCGGTTGTGGTTGTCATATTGCCAATGGTTGCATCTTCTGTATTACGATTTACAACAATCGCACCTGTATTGCTCATGTTTCCAATGGTTCCTTCGTTATAGGTAACTGTAATACTAGATGTGGAATTGAAAGAAATATTTCCAATGGCTCCAGCATTGTAAATGGTAGCACTTCCTGTACCAGATGTTGGTGTAGCTACATGACCAATGGTATTTCCATTTGGATAATCCATGCTTTGACCGATTTTCAAACTACTTCCAAGAGAAATAGATTCTCCATCGCCCATAGCGACTGTACCATTTTCATCTGTTGTATAGATAGCTACATCTGTGCCTGCATGCAAGCTACCAATTGTACCACTATTCACATTGAATTCTCTAATGCTTTCTGTTGTTGTAGAGTGTCCAACCGTAATAGATGTTCCAGCTGTCACATCTCCAATGACACCTGTGTTTCGGTAAATGGTAACGGATGTACCTGCATCAATGGAACCAATTTCTTTTCCATTGGTACCTGTGTATGTTCCTGCTGTACTACCAATGGTAACACTACCAATTTCCGATTCTAAGCTACCAATATCACTATTGGTTTCGGTTACTGTCAAGTTCCCATTTGCTTTAATTGATGTTATTGGATAATTGCTATAATTTCTAACAGTACCAGTGGTTGTAAATACAATATTGTCGATTTCACAATCTTCACCAATGACAACAGATGCTCCTTCGTTTACTGTAAGCGTTTCTGTCACCACACCAGACAATGTATTGGTACCCAAATCCACATAGGCATAATCCCCCAAAACGCCATCTGTACTAAAGTCATAGCTACTAAGACCTGTATTTTGTGGATGACACACCAAACGTGCAATATATTGCTTATTGCTTGGATATGGTGTTGGCAATTCCAAATCGCTGACATCACAATCGATAATTTTTACATTTGAGCTGTTGGTTTTACGCAAAATACCACCAATCCATGCTTCTGCGTCTGCGTCTACCAATTCAATTTTACCATCAACTACACAGTTTTCAATTCTACCATAGCTGTAGAACATACCCCCAATGCCACTGGTGCCTTGGGATGTAATGGTAGCTGAGTTGCGACAATTGATGATACTGGTACAATTTGTAGAACCCATAATTGCACCATAATATGCACCACCATTTACTTTGGTACGCAATGAACAGTCAGCGTCTATGGTCACATCATAAATCATACCTTGTCCCCATGAACCATTGAATACAAAGACAACGCTGGATGCACCTTTGCTCTCAATATCCACGTTACTAAAGCTACAAGATTCTACAATAATGTGTCTATTGGCTTCTGCAACCAACCCCGACAATGTACCTTGGTAGCTTGAAATGGATACATTTGTCAAATGTACATCTTGAATCACCGCATCATATGCATTGAGTGCAATGGTACCGATATTACCTGATGAATAATTGCTTGGAATATTTTCGATGCAAGCATCTTGAATCTGCAAATCTATAACCCCTGCTGTTACAATATCAAATGGATCTTCTGATTCTGGATCATAGAAATCCAATACTGTAGTATCTACATCACCGATTAAACTTGCACCACTAATGGTATGGAACAATGGTTTGGTCATATTGAAGATGGTATTTCCACCACCGTCATATACACCATGGAAAGTTTCCTCAACATAATAATAAGAATCCAATCCTTCTGTCATATCATCCATGTCCAAATCGTCCATTTGTTCAAAATAATACGTTGTTTCCGTTGTATTGTCAGCCTCTATTAACCCAATCAAATAAAAGTCATTTGCTGTGTAAATGAGAAATGGATCTTCTTCTGTACCTGAGCCCAATAAAGCAGTATCTGCAATTTCCAATACTTCTTCAAAAATTTCTGCCACTTCTTCATCAATTTCTTCTTCTGTTTCTGTATCTACATCTGTTTCTGTATCTACGTCTGTTTCTGTGTCTACATCTGTTTCTGTGTCTACGTCTGTGTCTGCGTCTACGTCTGTGTCTGCGTCTACGTCTGTGTCTGTTTCTGTGTCTACATCTGTTTCTGTGTCTACATCTGTTTCTACATCTACATCTGTTTCTGTATCCACATCTGTTTCTGTATCCACATCTGTTTCTGTATCCACATCTGTTTCCGTATCCACATCTGTTTCCGTATCCACATCTGTTTCTACATCGACGTCATTCTTTTCAACTGTTTCAGAATATTCCACCACATTTTCTACATCTTCTTCTGCAAAAACAGTTGTTGGTACCATTGTACAAATCATTGATAAAGTCAATATATACGATACCAATTTATGTATTGACTTTTTATATGCATTTTTCATGCAAGCCTCCTAATCCACCACTTTGTTCTGATTACATTAAATTCCAGGAAATTCATGGGCTCATTCCCCCTTTATTACATTGGCGTCACCCAATGCCTTTTACAACATTTTACTCTTGTCACAATCACCTACTTTCTCATATTCTTCCAGCTCAATAGCGCCACTAAAAATTAGGAGTATATACTGAAAACCATACACTAAATTACGCATATGGTTTTTAGCTTTCATTCTTTTATCATCAAATCCTCTATGGTAATTGACATTTTATCGTATACTATGGATTCCAACTCTTCATAGAACAATCGAATTTTACAATGTTTTTTTTCATCACTAGAGCAATACTTATCATCACCTAAGCAATGAATGAGATGCATTGTTTTTTCAGTTGCCATTGTAATATCCAATACTGTAATTTCATTTGCAGCCTTAGCAAGCGCATATCCACCCTTTTGTCCATCAATAGACTGAATGAGATTCGCACTTTTCAATAGCTTGGTCACTTTGAAAATATAATTCATAGGTATGCCTAATTTAGAAGATAGTATCGTTGCACTGACCATACCTTTGTTTTGTGCCAGATAGCAAATAATTTTTGTTCCATAATCTGTTGTCGTTGTTAGCTGCATTTGTACCTCTCGTTTCTTTTCCACTTTTGAATTTTTCCATGAATTTCCTTAATTTTACAAATGAACCCTGACAAAGCAAGGTTACGTTCTATGCACAAAAAAATAATATTATCTGTATATTTTTTTATTTGACCTTTTTCATTTCCGAATTTTATATTCACTATACAAACAATATCAAATTGGTATGATTTTGAATTATATCACTATATTACCACATTTTCAATGGTTAAATACGTCTTTTTATACCACTTTTCATACATTTCATACCATTTCTATCTGTTCACTACTTCTATTTTATTTTTATCCCCTTATTTCCTATCTGTTTATAGTATTATTTGCATAATATTTGTATATTTCCAACAAATCTTTGTGTTTGCATATGGTTTTTTGACAAAAAAAAGCAAGGTTGCCTCAACAACCCCGCTCTACAACAACTCTTTTATTTATTTCCATCCCAATCCAAGATAATGAGACCTAATAAATTGCTATACTTCACTTCTACATTCCAGACAAACAAAAAAACCACACCCATTCAGGTGTAGTTCTTCGTTTATTTTTCATGCAATTGATACGCACTTGTCAAATATTCTCCAAGCCATTCTGATATTTTGATGGAACCTGTGGTATTCATATGTCCTTGGTCATAATAATCCACTTGAGGGTCTAAGTTCAATTGGTTGCGTATTTCTTCCACATCCATATCCAAATAGTCTATACCCATTTCTTCTGCAAAATTTGCAATGGCTTCGCTTTGTGCATAACTCCATGACATTTTGGGCAAATGCAACAACAAAACTTCGATGTCATTTTCTGCACACAAATCAATGATTTTTGCAAAGTAATACGCAGATTCAGCATCCAACTCTGGCAATGCTTCCCCCATATCTTCCATAAAGTTTTCTGGATATTCTTGTGGTGCAGTATCAGGCAAAGGTACATTCCCATCGGTTTCAGATATCACTGGCAATGGTTCTGGTTCCGTAACACCCCATTCCACCTCTTTCCAACGATCGTGGTAGCGGAACAATGGAAATAGATAAGATAACATACTTTGACGTTCATCCGCTTCTGTGATGACAGATACCGCTTTGATTTTGTGACTAGATATTTTCATACCATCCAAAGCACGTCTCAGATCTCCTTCACGTTCCACATAATCATATTCTGTGAAGATATTATCTGGAAATAGCACCACCAACTCTGGTGATTGATATTCCAAAGATTCTGCAAGCAAATGATAGGTGACACTTGGTGGTTGCAATGCAGATGCACGCACATAGCTGGTGAATCCATTAGCCTCCATTGTGTTTGGTGAAATCCCTCTAAGATATGGGCTACTTCCCATAAATAACGCATCTATGGTATTTTCTTCTTCACCATAAAAACCATAGATGGCATCCACTTCATCATCTTGTCTACGCACCATATCGGAACAATAGGTGAATATCATAGCAAAAATGGCAAAGAACAGCACCCAACGCACTGCAATTTTCAAAAAGTTAATTGTTTTTTCTTTCATATCAGAACCCCCTATAAATAAAGTCGGAGGCGTCATATTCCAAACCATACACGCCAAAAATAAACAGTGTAAAAATGGCAATCAAGTAAATCACCCAACGGAACAGGATGTTTTGCTTTGCCAGGGTGGTACGTATGGAAATGCCAGTTTCTTGCATGATGCTCACTGCCAAAAGTACAAGAATTGCAATGGTCAACACCCACATATCCTGTACATCCAAGCCAAATTGCAACAAACCATCTCCAAATAAGATGCTGGTATCCCAACTTTCTACCATACTTTTGAGCATAGAAACAGATTGTCCAATTCCAGCTGCTCTTGTGATGATTTTACCCACAGCAACCAATGCCAAAGTACGCAAAATTTGCCACAAATGCCAACTGAAACATTGACGTTTGATACCCAACTTGTCTGCCAACTGTGAAAGTGGTTGTTCCAGCAGAATTCCCAATACAATCAAGGTGCCATTGTAGAAACCAAAAGCAATGTATTTCCATTCTGCACCATGCCACACACCAATCAAGAAGAAAATGATGAATTGTGGTATGAGCACTGGAAATAGCTTTCCAACGTAGTTTCCAAATACTTTTCTTGCTTTTTTACCCATTTTTGTAGAGAATTTGGACAATGACAATGGATAGAACACATAATCACGGAACCAAGCACCCAAGGTGATGTGCCATCTTCTCCAGAAATCTGGTATTGAAGTTGCAAGATATGGACGTTCAAAGTTCTTTTCTAGATCTATGCCAAGAATTTGAGCAGCACCAGTTGCAATATCGATACCACCTGAAAAATCGCCATAAAGTTGCACGCAATACACCAAAGCACCTACAGCCACATAAGTCCCTGTAAAGGTTTCTGGGAATCCAAAAATCGCATCTACAATGACTCTTGCTCGATCTGCAATGACCAATTTCTTGAAAGCACCCCAAACCATCAATTGCACACCAAATTTTGCTCTATCATAAGAAAAAGCATTTGGTCGATACAATTGTTCTGCCAACTGGCTAAAGCGACTAATAGGCCCTTGTACCATTTGTGGGAAGAAGGATAGGAACAAAGCCACCTTTGCAAGATTGCGCTCTGGCACTTGTTTTTCACGATATACGTCAATCAAATACCCAATGGATTGGAAGGTATAGAAGGAAATACCCAGTGGCAACAAAAAGTCATATGTAGGCACAGAAATGCCTAAAGATAGTCCGCTAAACACTGCATTGATATTGCTACCTACAAACCCTGAATATTTTAGGACTGCCAAAATACCAAAATTGAACAGCACTGCTGCCAACAAAACTTTTTTCTTTTTCTTTGTGAAATTTGCTTTCCACAATTTCTTTTGTTCTCGGTCAAGTTCATCCTTCACCTGTGCAAATGCTCTTTTATTCTGCCCAATCATTTGATCCAAAACCATGGTTGCCCCATAGATGGAAAGGGTGGTCAAAATGAGATACAAGAAGTATCCACCACCTGCAAAATAATAAAATACATAGTTTGCAACAAAAAGCGCTACCCAACGGTAACGCTTCGGTGTCAGGAAATAAACCATCATCACAAGAATCAAAAATATAATAAATTCTACTGATGTAAATGACATGATTACGCTCCCTTATTTATACGAATTAGTCTTCTTGCAAACGTTCCACCAAAGCCAACATTGCTTCCACGGAATTGAAGTTTTCTGGTACAATTTCTTCTGCACCAATTTCAATGTCAAATGTATCACACAATTCGCCTACCAAAGATACAATATCAAAAGAATCCAATTCCCCTGCATCAATGAGTTCTGTGTTGCCTTCAAATTCTACGTCTGGTCTGAGTTCTGTTAAAATTGCCATCAATTCATCCATTATAATTCCTCCTAATTAATTCATTTGTCCGTACAACATTCGATATCGGAACGGTCAAGACCGTTCCCTACAAGTGCAATTACATTATAGGGGCGTACCTATGTGTGCGCCCGTTTTTTCATTTTTTATCATCACAGTGGCTAATCTGCCATCTGATTGAAATCCTAAATTTTCATACATTTTCAGTGCTGATGGATTATCGGTACGTACCCAAAGCAAAAACTGTCTGCTTTCTTGGTTTGCAAACATCCAATCCTGTACCAATCTACCACCAACACCTTGACCTCTACCCTCTTTTGCAACTGCAATTTGCCAAAGGACAGTATTTTTCTTTTCTAAGCCAAATCGTAAAAATCCAAGCAGATTATCCTCGTCTTTTGCAACCAACACACGTTTTGCAAGTATATCTCTTTCCAACTCCAAAACACTAGGCAATGCAGATGTATAGGGTTCAAAGCTTTCTGACATCAATTCCATAATGGTTGTGGTATCTGCAATGGTTGCAAATTCGATTTGACATTCTTCTGGTTGCCAATTCTTCTGCAAAAAACGCAAACGTTTACGCACCAGATATGGAACAAAGCCAACTGACATCCAATCTGCTTCTGAAGGTGTTTTTTCTTTGGTCGCCAAATGCACCTCTTCTAGTATAATGGGTTTTGCAACTTCTGGCAATGGGTTTATGCTACCTTCTTTTTCCAAACAGTAGAAAAATCTGATTTTTTCATTGTCTTCTAAGAATAGATAGGTTCCATCTGCAAATGAAAGTTGTTGACACATCCCATTTTGGATGTATTCCATCAATTCTTCTTCTGATAAAAAGAAATTGGTTCGCATCCCCTTTGCAATTTGCCCTTTTATGATTGGATACAAATTCATATCATTCACGGTTTTCATAATACTCCTTTAGCACCAAACGGTCTATTTTACCATTGAGGGAATGTGGCATTTCTTCCAGCAACATCATCACATTTGGGAACATATATTTTGGCACTTTATCACGCAATTTTTTGAGAATATAGGCTTGTGTAGCTTCTGCTCCACAATAGAACAATACAATCCTTTGAGATTCTTCATCGTAGATACAAGCACCTGTTTCCACCAAATCAATGGAGTTGACTGCTGTTTCAATTTCACCCAATTCAATACGATGACCCATATGTTTGATTTGATGGTCTTTTCTTGCCATGAAAATGATTTCACCATATTCGTTATACTTTGCAATATCTCCAGTTTTATAAATTTTTTCTGGATAATGGGGATTTAAAGGATTTTGGATGAAGGCTTCCTCTGTTTTTTCTGGATTGTTGTAATATCCAAAAGCAAGACAACGTCCACGAATGCACAATTCACCACTTTCATCAGCTTCTGCCAAACGATCACCATTCAAAATAAAGATATCTGTATTTTCACATGGATAACCAATTGGAAGTGGTTCATCATCTGCAAATTCTCGGTCTACAATATAATAGGTGCAATCCACAGTTGCTTCTGTTGGTCCATAGATATTGGCAAACATAGCATTGGGATATTTGGCTTTCCACATATTGAATTGTTTTGTTGGCATCACTTCACCCACAAACATAATCTTTTGCAAACATTCTGGTGCACACAATTCCAATGTGCCTGAATTTGCCACCATACACAAAGAAGATGGTACCCAATCCACATAATTGATTTGACGTTCTGCCACATATTCCATAAGTTTGATTGGAAAAGAACCCAATTGTTTTGGAATGATTTCCATAGTGGCACCTGTTTTTAGAACAACATAAATATCTTTTACTGATGAATCAAAATAAAATGGTGCTTGGTTGCCAATGATTTCTTTTTCTGTGATAGAAAAGGTTTCTGTATACCACTCAATCAAATTGATGGTTGCATGGTGTGGAATCACAACCCCTTTTGGCACTCCTGTAGAACCAGATGTAAACACTGCGTAAAGAGGGTCTGCATCAATAAAGGTTTTACGAATGTTTGCCAAAGCATCTTCTTGGATATCACAACCAAGAATTTCTTCTACCACTGCCATTTCACCTGTATAGCCCAAGTTGTTTGCAAGTTTC
The DNA here is from genome assembly GCA_030067835.1 of Chakrabartyella piscis. Lineage (GTDB taxonomy): Bacteria > Bacillota > Clostridia > Lachnospirales > Anaerotignaceae > Chakrabartyella > Chakrabartyella piscis. The sequence goes on along the minus strand of CP092441.1, from coordinate 1,413,809 downwards.
TTGCTCTTTTCATCAATCAAAAGCACTTCTGGTTGCAAGGTATCCAAAATAGAAAGAATTCTTTCCTTTGGCATTGTGGAATCAATGGGTGTGTAGAAATTGCCACTATACACACAACCCAAAAATGCAGCAATGCACATAGGTGTTTTTTCCATCATCACCGCTATGGGTGTGTTACGTTTTTTGTATCCTACCAAAAAAGAACCAATCTCTTTTGCCTTTTGTTGCAACTCCAAAAATGTCAAAGCACTATCTTTGCCACAAAATGCATTTTTACCAGGCATCTGCTTTGTTGTTTCCTCTAAATATTCCAAGATATTACGTATCATAATTTTCGCCTCATTTCCCTGTATTTCTTTCATTTTGAGTATAGCATTTTGCTTATTTTTCGTCAAGCCACTATGATTTTATAGTATTCGCATTCAAATTGTACTAAAATAAATACATATCATTCCACTACACACGGACATATGTTACAATATTTTACAAATTATTTCGAAATGCAGCTGAAATTTAATACTTTTGTTGCAAATTCCTTGTTTTTCTGCTATTCTTAGTACAAATATAAAAAGATAAGGGGTTTTATGGGATGGCAATAGAGTTGGTGCGGGCGTACTTAAAATTAGTGAATTGCCCAAAAGAAATTATTGAATTTGAAACTTCAAGTGCTACTGTGGAATTGGCAGCAGAAGCCGCTGGTGTAATTCCTGCACGTATTACAAAAACACTTTGTTTGATGTCAAAAGATGGTCCTATTGTGGTGGCTGTAGCAGGGGATACCAAAATAGACAACAAAAAGTTCAAATCCACTTTTGGAACCAAAGCAAAAATGCTGACTCCTGAAGAAACCTTAGAAGCCACCAATCACGCAATTGGCGGTGTTTGTCCTTTTGCTTTGCCTAAAGAAACCAAGGCATATGCGGACATTTCTATGAAACGTTTTGATACTGTATTTCCAGCAGCTGGAAGCAGTAATTCTGCTATAGAGCTCACTTGTGATGAATTATTCCATTATGGACAGTGTATTGAATGGATTGATATTTGTAAGGGATGGGAAGATGTAGAGGAGGCAAATGTATGAAAATTTCTACAAAAGGCAGATACGGTATTCGTATGTTGCTTTGTTTGGTATTCAACTATGAAAAAGGCACCACTTCTTTGAAAACAATTGCAAGAGAACAAAACATTTCCGAAAAATACTTAGAACAAATCATTGGTCCTTTGACCAAAAGTGGTATTGTTAAAAGCTATCGTGGTGCACAAGGTGGATACAAGTTGGCACGTTCTCCAAAAGACATTACTGTTGGTGAAGTTTTGGAGATTTTGGAAGGTACTTTGTCTCCTGTAGATTGTGTAGACAGCTACGATTGTCCACATGCCGATTTGTGTGTTTCTTTATCCTTATGGGGTCGCATCAAAGATGCAATCCATGAAGTTGTAGACAACACAACTTTGGCAGATATGGCAACAGAATATTACGAAAAACATCCTGATGAATTTTTAGATGATTGATGATAAAAATAACCACCATTGCAGATATACATGCTTTGGTGGTTTTCTTTATGTTGACTTTCTTTTATGATTTGGGTATCTTCTCCATTTGTGAAATTGCAACAACTGTAATTGCTCCAACTGTCAATAGTACGCCAAATGCTTGCATTCCCGAAACACTGGCGCCAAAGAATAACACACTGAATATCATTGTCATAATGGGAATACAATTATTGATTCCATTTGTTGTGATGACACCCAATACCTTTGTTGCATATGCAAAACAGATATATGCTATCACACCATTGAATACCCCTAAGAATAGTATACCTGCTACTACACCCACATTCGTAAACGCTTGTGTTGGAATAGGATCTACTGTAAACACAATGGTTGACAATACCATCAAACTGCCTAAGAACTGATAAAACAGCATTACAATGCGACTTTTTGGCAATTTGCTTGCATCTGCACAAATATAGCTATAGAAAATCCAAGCCAAATTAGATAAAAATAGGCTTCCCATTCCCACTATGCTAAAGCTTTGTGCTTCTCCTGATGATACAATGATGTAAACACCCAAAATGGATACCAAAGCACCCACTATGGTTCTTTTGTTCATCTTTTTCTTATAAAACACCATGTCATAAATCACACACATAACTGGAATGACAGACACAAATACAGATGCTGTAACGCTTCCCACCAGCTTGATTCCTGTATCACATGTCAGTCTGGAACCCATGATGCCTACAATGCCTGCAATGAGCATTCTCTTTGCCATTGGTAGCGAAACCTTCAAACTGGTCTTTTGTACCAAGCAAATCAATCCATATATCGTTACTGTAATCAACGCATTGAAAAAATTGATTTGGAATGCCGATAAATAGTTCACCAAATATCCTTTGATGGCAAACACTCCACCCCAAATGCTGACTGCAAGTATACATGCAAGTAAACCCTTTACTTTTTCTTGATTCATTTTTTTACCCCTCTATGCAGCTTTTCTTCTACACACTCCTCTTTTGTATACCCATCTATTTACAATTCTATTGCAACAAAACCTTCTGGTGACCAAACCAAAGCATGTGTAAATCCAATTTGTTTCACCATCTCCACCACTTCAGCAAAGTAAAATCCAATGGAATCACCATTATGGCTATCGCTGGACAATAAAATATTGCCACCTTTTTTGTATATTTCTTCCAATAAATCTATAGATGGATATGGTTCTGTACGAAGTCCACGATAAATGGCTCCTGTATTGATTTCAAATGGCTTACCATATGGCAAAAGTGCATTAATGGCATCACAGGCTGCTTTCTTATACCTTGGATGAGTTGTATCAAATAAAGCCTGATGTTCATTGAATTTCGCCACCAAGTCAAAATGACCTATGATATCAGCTCCTGTTACTTCCAAAACACTTGCCACAGTTGCAAAATAGGCTTCTGCAAAAGCATATGCATCACCTGCAAAGTGATTTTGGATATGATTTACAGAAATTTCTTCTGACCAATCCACACAAAGATACTGTCCATCTTTTTGAATGTAATGGACAGAACCTATGGAATATGCAAAGTCTTCTGGTACGTTTCCTGCAAAAATATCTTGTTCCACACCAGCATAAATTGTGATTTGATCTTTGTATTTGTCTTTCATGGCTTCCACTTCTTTGAGATAGTCAGAAATCCCTTCTTTTTGCATACAAAAATCCAAGTCAAAGTCTGTATAGGAATGTCCACTGAATCCAAGGGCAGTAAATCCCTTATCGATTGCAGCCAAAACCATTGCTTCTACAGATTCTTTGCCATCACAAAATGTGGTGTGTGTATGAAAATTCGCTTTTGGAATCATTTTGTCATCTTCTCCTGTTTTACTTTGTGATCAATGACATGACGAGATGCCAATTCATCACGAATATCGTTCAATGAAATACCCATTTCCACCATCATAACCATTACATGGTATGCAAGGTCTGCCACTTCATAGATGGTTTCTTGTTTGTCATCGGATTTGGATGCGATGATAACTTCTGTGCATTCTTCGCCCACTTTTTTAAGGATTTTATCCAAGCCTTTGTCAAACAAATATGTAGTATAGGAACCTTCTTGTTTGTCTGTTTTTCTACCAGAAATCAAGTCCATCAAACCATCCATGGAGAAGTCTGGTTTTGCATCATTTTGAAAGATTTTGTTGTGGAAACAAGATTCTTCACCCAAATGACATGCTGGTCCTACTTTATCTACTTCCACAGTCAAAGCATCCCCATCACAGTCTGCTGTAATGGAAACGATATGTTGTACATTGCCAGATGTTTCGCCTTTTCTCCAAAGTTCTTGTCTGGAACGTGACCAGAAACAAGTTCTTTTTTCTTCCATACTGATTGCAAGACTTTCTTTGTTCATGTATGCTAAAGTCAAAACTTGTTTTGTTTTGCAGTCCACAACGATTGTCGGAATCAAGCCTTTTTCATCGAATTTCAAATTTTCTATTTGTATCATGGTAAGCTCCTTTTTTTGCTGGAGGATGATATCCTCCCCTACGATATATGTATTATGGTTGCGGTACGCATACAATGCGCACCCTACAATTGTTCATTACCCACGCTTTGTAGGGGCGTTTCACGAAGCGCCCGCTTTATCTTCGCATAATGATGTTTTCTTCTGCTAGTTTTGCTTTCAAATCTGGAATTGCAACTTCTCCAAAATGGAAGATGGAAGCTGCCAATCCTGCATCTACTTTTGGTAAACTATGGAACAAAGTGATGAAATCTTCTACGCCACCAGCACCACCAGATGCAATGACAGGCACAGAAACAATATTGCAAACCGCTTCTAGCATTTCCAAATCAAAGCCTTCTTTGACGCCATCGGTATCAATGCTATTGACCACCACTTCACCAGCACCAAGGTCTACACATTTTTTGATCCATTCAAGCGCATCCATGCCAGTGTTTTCACGTCCACCTTTGGCAAACACTGTGAATTTACCATCTACACGCTTCACATCCACAGACAAAACCACACATTGGTCACCATATTTCTGTGCTGCTTCACGGATCAGTTCTGGATTTCTAATGGCTCCAGAATTGACACTGACCTTATCTGCACCACATTTGAGTACACGATCAAAATCATCCAAGGTATTGATGCCACCACCAACCGTCAGTGGAATGAAAATGGTACTTGCAACTTCTTTTAAGATATCTGTGAACAATCCACGTCCTTCTGCTGATGCTGTAATATCATAAAACACCAATTCATCTGCACCATTGTCGCTATAATATTTTCCCAAGGAAACAGGTGAAGAAACGTCAGATAAGCCTTCAAAATTGATACCTTTGACCACTCTACCATCACGCACATCCAAACAAGGTATGATTCGTTTTGTAATCATATTTATGCCTCCTTTGTCAACGCAACCGCTTCTGCCAAGTCGATATTCCCTGTGTAAAGTGCTTTTCCAAGGATTGCACCATAGAGGTTCATTTCAGCCAATGTTTTTACATCATCAATGGTTGTAACACCACCAGATGCTACGATGTCTACAGAGAATTTTTCAGACAATTCTTTGTAGAGTTCCAAGTTGGTGCCAGCCAAAAGACCATCTTTGGAAATATCGGTACAAATAATGGTTTTGACACCCATGTTTTGGACTTTTTGACAGAAATCGAAACAGCTTTCCTGTGACAATTCTGTCCAACCTTTGATGGCAACAAAACCATCTTTCACATCTACACCAACTGCAATTTTATCTCCATATTTATCAATCATTTCTTGCAAGAATACAGGGTCACTGACTGCTGCTGTACCCAAAATCACACGAAACACACCTGCATCCAAATAGCGTTTGATGACTTCTTCTGAACGAATGCCACCACCCACTTCCACAAGCAAACCACTTTCTGCTACGATTTTACGAATGGTTTCTAAGTTTGGTGTATCCCCACTTTTAGCACCTTCCAAATCCACTACATGGAGGTATGTTGCACCTGCTTTGTGGAATCCCTTTGCCACTTCCACAGGATTCGTGCTATATATTGTTTTTTGTGCATAGTCCCCTTTGATTAAGCGAACTGCACAGCCTTCGATTACATCTATTGCTGGAAATAAGTTCATTTGATTCTCCTTGTATAATGAAAACATAGTAAATTCTAAGTTTTCATTTGATTTTTTATTTACTATAATTTAAATAGATGCTATGGATTAGTGATTTCTCCTACAGCAGCTTAGCTGACTGGTTCGTAAAGGCTCTAACCATGGCTCTATGTTTAATTGTTGATTAGTTAGATAACGCATAGACGTTTTATATAGAGCAAGGATACATTTAACATAGAGTTCGTGGAACGTAGTATCAAATAAATTTAAAGGAGTTGTTTTCTATGTTATTTGTAGGTATTGATGTTGCTAAAAGCAAACATGATTGTTGTATTATTGATTCTGATGGTGTTCTTCACAATGATTCTTTACGCATTGAAAATTCAAAACTAGGCTTTGATTCTTTAGTTGAATCTATCTATTCAGCCTTAGACTCTAAAGATATTTCTAACGTAAAAATAGGACTTGAATCAACAGGGCATTACAGCACTAATATCACTAACTTTCTACTTGCTAAAGGTTTTCAAGTCACTACCTTGAATCCTTTATCTACTAATCTTTTTCGTAAAGCCCACACGCTCAGAAAGACCAAAACGGACAAGACAGATGCTAGAGTGATTGCTGCTATGCTTTTTACTGATGATTCAAAATCCTATTCACCAGTATCATACCAAATTTCTGAGCTAAAGTCACTAACTAGACATCGTTATCGTATGGTTGGTTATCGCTCACGCTTAAAAATATCTATAACTAGATTAATTGATATTGTCTTCCCTGAACTACCGACCTTAGTGTGGTCTATTCATCAGGTTTCTTCTTATGCAGTGCTTTCAGAATTACCTTCTCCTGTCGACATCTCTAATTGCCACCTTACTAAGCTTACGAACCTGCTTTCTAAGGCTTCAAAAGGTAAATATGGAAAAGAGAAAGCTATTGCATTTAAAAGTGTTGCTTCCAATTCTATTGGTTCTTCAAGCAGATCTATTTGTTTTGAATTGCAACAAACTATTCGATTAGTTCAGTCTGTTCAGTCTGAAATTGATGCTTTGGATGCTCAGATTAAACTTGTTATGCAAGAAATCGATTCACCTATTATGTCTATCCCTGGTATCTCTTTTACTTTGGGTGCTATCATCTTAGCCGAAATTGGTGATATCCATCGTTTTTCCAATCCTGCTAAGCTTTTAGCTTTTGCCGGTATGGAACCTTCTACCTATCAATCAGGTAAATTTAATGCTTCTAATACTCCTATGGTAAAGCGTGGGTCCACTTATTTGCGTTGGGCTATTTTGCAAGCTGTTCGCCTTGTTGCTATGCGTGATGTTTCTTTTAAAAACTATCTTAACCACAAACAGTCACAGGGTAAGCATTATTATGTTGCTATTAGCCACGCTGGCAAGAAGCTTGTTAGACTGATTCATTCTTTGTTAAAGAATAATTGTTCCTATATTCCTCAACACTAGTTTTTTGTATTTGTTTTTTCGAGCAACTAATGGTTGCTCTGTTTGCTATGCCTTTTTTCTAATCAACTGACTTTTGTAAGTTTATCTAACTTTTTATCATTTTTCTATTGACTTCATATAGTTAGTCTTTCAAATAAGGATATACTAATCCCCTTTGTAATAACAATCCAACTCCCACTCAAGGGGATTTGTATCTATATATTGCCAGATTTTCAGGTATTCCTTCCGATTGCGAATGATGTGGTCATGATAGGAACGTTGCCAAAGCTTTTTGTCAAAAGACATCACCAAGCCTTGTTTCACCAATCTTATGTATTCCACAGTTGTATGGCGTTTGAAATTCTGAAGTACATCTGATATTGTAGGGGCAGATTCCATATCTGCCCGTTTGATACATAAAATTGCATGAAAATGATTTGGCATTACTACATACTTATCACAATACACATTTTGATAGTCCAACATTGTTTGTTCCCAAATGTTAGCAATCATTCGGGTGGATATAGAATCCACCCCTACATCGCCAAATAGGCATTGTTTGTTTTGGGTGCAAATCGTGATGAAATATGCTCCATTTTCGCTATAATCGTAATTTTGCAACCGATTTGGTTTTCGTTTTGGATATTCCATATTTATGCCAATTCACAAAATGCTTTCAAAATATTCAGACCCACTTCTCCACTTTTTTCTGGGTGGAATTGTGTTCCATATACGTTTTTACGTTCCACAGAGCCTGTCAAAAGTCCACCATATTCTGCCTGTGCTGTCAAATCCACTTCACAGCCTGTTGCCGCAAAGGAATGTACATAATACACGCAATCACCTTCCTTCACATAGGTATAGAGCTTGCTGATTTCTTTATCTTTTGGGAAAACCAAAGCATTCCAACCGATATGAGGTACTTTCAAACCTTCTGTAATCATAGGTGCAATTGGGTCTACGCTACCTTGAATCAAACCAAGACCTTTATGTTCTCCATATTCCATGCTGCGTTCAAAGAGCATTTGCATGCCCAAGCAAATACCCAATAATGGTTTGCCTTTTTTACATTCAGACAAAATCACTTCATCCAAACCACTTTCTCTAAATTTTTTCATGGCATCAGAAAATGCACCAACACCTGGAAGTATGATTTTATCGCATTCTTCCAAGACTTTTGCATCCTTTGTCACCACAACATCTATTCCAATAAATTGCAAAGAGCTTTGCAAGGAAAACAAGTTTCCCACTCCATAATCGACTATCGCTATCATTACAACACTCCTTTTGTGGATGGAATTTCATTTTTATAGGCTTCATCTATGGCTGTTGCTTGTCCCAAACTTCTTGCCACAGATTTGAATGCACCTTCTATGATATGATGTGCATTTTTGCCATCCAATTGTTTGATGTGCAAAGTAATATTTGCATTTCTTGCAAAAGCAATGAAGAATTCTTCCACCAATTCTGTATCAAATGTACCAACCTTTTCTGTGGGGATATCCAAGTGATAGACAAGCATACCACGTCCAGAAATATCCACAGCTGACAAAATCAAGGTTTCATCCATAGGCAAAATCATATTGCCATAACGCACAATGCCTCTACAATCGCCAAGAGCATCCTTCATAGCTTGTCCAAGTGCAATGCCAATATCTTCTACTGTATGATGGTCATCCACATAGGTATCTCCATCACAATGTACTGTCAAGTCAAAACGACCGTGTTTTGCAAATAAAACAAGCATATGATCAAGGAAGCCACAGCCTGTTGCAATATCGCTGGCACCTGTGCCATCTAGGTTCAAGGAAAGATTGATTTTTGTTTCCAATGTATTTCTTTCTATGGTTTGACTTCTCATTTCGCACCATCCTCTTCTACAATAATTTCTGCTACTTTTTCTAGGAATGCGTCCATTTGTACATCTGTGCCAATGGTGACACGCATATATTGGTCAATCAAAGGTTTGTTGAAATAACGTACCAAAAGACCTTTTTCTTTGAGTTTTGTGTAGAACACATTACCGCCAACACTTTTGTGTGTCACAAAAATGAAGTTTGCTTTGGAATCCAATACTGTAAAGTCCATTTTGGTAAGTTCCGCAACGGTTCTTTCTCTTGTGGCAATGATTTTCTTTGCATTTTCTTTGTAATACGCATCGCTATCCACAGATGCTTCACCAGCAACCAATGTCAAACGATTGATGTTATATGGATTGGTTGAGAATTTGATTTTCTCCAAATCTTCAATAATTCCTTCTGAAGCAATGGCAAATCCAAGTCTTGCACCTGCCAAAGAACGTGATTTTGAGAAGGTCATGGATACCAAAAGATTATCATATTCTTTCACCAATTCCACAGCAGATGTACCACCAAAGTCCACATATGCTTCGTCAATCAAAACCAATTGATTTGGATTGGATGCAAGAATTTCTCTGATTTGTTCCAAGGAAATTTCCATACCTGTAGGTGCATTTGGATTGGCAATGACCACCATTTTATCCACTCCACAATAGTCTTTGTGGTTGATGGAGAAATCAGCGTTTAGAGGCACTGTCACTGTTGGTACACGATACAAATCAGAATACACAGGATAGAAACCATAGCTGATGGATGGATACATAACACCATGGTTCGCATCGCAAAATGCCATAAATGCAAAGTTGATGATATCATCAGAACCATTGGATAGGAAGATATTTTTTGCTTCCACATCATAAAGTCCTGCTAATTTTTCTTTTAGAATCTTACCTTCTGGATCAGGATATAGGTTCAGTTTCTCCACTTCTGCTGCTGAAACACGCTGAAACACCTCTGGTGATGGTGGATATGGAGATTCGTTTGTATTCAGTTTGATATATTGTTGATCTTTGGGTTGTTCGCCTGGTGTATAGGCTTCCAATCCTGCAAAACGTTCACTTAAAAATCGACTCATTTGGATATTCCCCTTTCACCTCTGACAATTGCTGAATTGCCATGTGCTTGCAAGCCTTCACGATTTGCAAATACATTAATTTTATCTGCTTCTTTTGCCAAAGCTTCTTCTGTATAGTAAGTATAAGAAGATTTTTTGATGAAATCATCCACGGATAATGGATTTGAAAAACGTGCTGTACCACTGGTTGGCAAGGTATGATTTGTTCCTGCGAAATAATCGCCCAATGCTTCTGGTGCATTTCTACCTAAGAAGATAGAACCTGCATGTTTGATATCGTCCAAGTAGTCAAATGGATTGTCTACGCAAACTTCCAAGTGTTCTGGTGCAATTTCATTGGAAACTGCAATGGCTTCTGCAATGCTTGCAACTATAATGATTTTCCCATTGTCATCAATGGATGATCTGGCAATTTCTTCTCTAGGAAGAAGTGGAATTTGACGTTCCAATTCCAAAGAAACTGCATCTGCCAATTCTTTGCTTTCTGTCACCAAAACAGCACTTGCCATTTTGTCATGTTCTGCTTGGGAAAGCATATCTGCTGCCACAACCACAGGGTCTGAAGCACCATCTGCAATGACCAAAATTTCACTAGGACCAGCAATCATATCAATTGCCACTTTTCCATATACTTGACGTTTTGCCTCAGCAACAAATGCATTGCCAGGACCAACGATTTTATCTACTTTAGAAACAGATTCTGTGCCATATGCCAATGCTGCAACCGCCTGTGCACCACCCATTTTGAAAATGCGATCCACACCTGCAATTTTAGCTGCTGCCAACACATCATCATTGAGTTTGCCACCCTTTGCTGGTGTGACCATAATGACTTCTTTGACACCTGCCAATTTGGCTGGAACACCATTCATCAGTACACTAGAAGGATAGCTTGCTGTACCACCAGGTACATAAATCCCAACTCTGTCCAATGCCATGATTTTTTGACCAAGAACAACGCCTTCTCGTGGTTCATATTTGAAATCTGTACGAATTTGGTTCTGATGATAGCCTTTGATATGGTCTGCCGCTTCTTCTAGGATTGCGATAAATTCTGCATCCACCCTCTCATAAGCTGCATCCCATTCTTCCTCGGAAACTTCCAAGTCTTCCAAATCTGCACCATCAAATTTCTTGCCATATGCTTTCAAAGCTGTATCTCCATTTTTACGAATATCCAAGATGATTTCTGAAACCACCAAAGAAACATCTGTTGTATCCTCTTCTCTGGCGAAGATTTCTTCTATGGAGATTGTTTCGTATGTATATTGTTTGATCATAGTACACCTCGTATATAACGGGCGACCACAGGTACGCCCCTACAAAATTTCATACAATAATTCGGTATTTTTAAGATTCTTCACTACGTTCTGAATGACACACACATCAGTCATTCTGAGGAGGTATGAAGAAGAATATTATTTATTTTTGATGATTTCTTCAATTTTAGCACACATTTCTTGGATGGGTGCATTCATGAACTTATAGCTTGCTTTATTGGCAATGAATCTTGCACTGATGGGCACAATATCTTCCCATGGTTCCAAGTTGTTTTCCAAGAGTGTGGTTCCTGTTTCTACGATATCCACAATGACATCGCTCATGCCAAGAATAGGTGCAATTTCAATGGAACCATGTAGCTCAATGATTTCGATATCTATACTTTGTTTGCGATAAAATTCTCTTGCAATATTGGGGAATTTCGTTGCAACCCTAAGGGTTTTATCTGCATCAGGTCTGCCACCTTTTTCGCCAGCAACTGCCATACGACATTTACCCATGCCAAGATCCAAAAGCTCATATACATCAGAATCTTGTTCTAGTAAAATATCTTTACCCACAACGCCAACATCTGCTGCGCCACGTTCTACATAGATTGCAACATCTGAAGGTTTCACCCAGAAATAGCGTACACCATTTTCTTCATTTTCAAAAATCAGTTTACGGTTGTTTTCCTTGATAGAAGGGCAACCATAGCCAATGCTTTCAAATATTTGATATGCCTTTTCACCCAAACGACCCTTTGGGAGTGCAATATTGATCCACTTATCCAATGATTTCAAGCCCCCTATCTTTGATGCAGAGGAGTTGTTTGTATTTCAATTCGCCAGTATCTTCTTTTTGTACACGCACACTTTGACCATTGCTTGTGAGCATTTGCACCCCATTCATAAGTGCTGTCAAATCTGTGGTTTCATCATACAAAAGCAAGATATCCACATCATATTCTTCTTTTTGTGTGTCCAAATTTTCCAACAAATCTAGGTACAAAGCAAAACCAATTGCATCGGTATCTTTGCCCAATTTATGCACCAAATTGTCATATCTACCACCCAACAAAATGCTAGATGGTACACCTTTGACAAAGCCTTGGAACACAATCCCATTGTAATAATCCATATCGTTGACCACAGAAAAGTCCAAATTTACGCTTTGTTCTGCTCCACTGGATTTTAGGAAGCTACCGATGGCATCCAACTCATCCATAGCATCTTCCATACGTTTGTTTTTGCAAAGAGCTTTTGCTTTTGGCAATACAGATTTCAAATCGCCATACAAGGCAGTTGCATCCACAATACGTTTGATTTCTTCAGCACAAACACCTTTTTGTTCACAAATTCTTGTGATTTCATGGGTATTTTTATCTGCCACCATACGCAAAACTTGTTCTTTGTCTTGATAATCCAACTCCAAATCTTCCAAAAGACCTGTCACAAATCCCATATGGGAAATGTCCATAATGTAGGATTCACTGATGGCTTCAAGACTTTTTTGTGCCAATTGCAACACTTCCAAAGTTGCATATGCATCCACTTCACCGATATATTCCAAACCAACTTGCATGATTTCCTTATATTCACCAGCACCTTTTTTGCCACGATATACATTTTCGTTGTAATATACCTTTTGCACTGGAGCAGTGCTACCCTTTGCATGTTTGACAATGGACAAAGTAACGTCTGGTTTCAAAGCCAACAGTTTTCCATCCATACCGTTGAAGGTTAAGATATGTTCACTGCCCAAAAAGCTTCTATTTGCTGCATAAAAATCATATTCTTCAAACTTACTCATTTTGAATTTTTTGTATCCATATTGTTCAAAAATAGCACGCAGGCTAAATATCACTTCTTCTTCTTTTTTGAATAGCATTTTTGATATTGTCATAAGACACCTCCATATTTGATACTCCTATCTTATACGATTCAAACGCTTTAGTCAAGTAGATTATTAAAGTTCGTGACTATGCATATTTTTTATGTATATTGCATTTATTTTTATACAAAATCACAATTTCCATCATAGAAAAAAAGATGTACTCCTGAGAAAGTACACCTAGACCATCAAAAAAATATATACCTAAACAAACGGGCAGATATGGAATCTGCCCCTACAAGTGTCTCGTAAGCCCATTATCTACAAATGAATAAAAAATTTCAGTATGCAAATCACCAATATAATATTCTGTATACACTTTCTTCATAATCTAAAAGATGTACCCCAAAATGGAGTACATCTCTTTTGATTTATATGATTTAAAATTAAAGTACGCTGAACAACAATCTGCCATATGTAGGGAATGGCCATGCTTTTTCATCTACTTCTTCTTCCATTACGTCAGCGATTTCACGCAATTCGTTCATTGCTGCCAAAACAACTGCTTGGTAGCATTGACCTTCATCCAAGATGCCAACTACTGCTTTTTCTTCTGCCATAACCAAAGCAGCTTCCAAAGCGTCAATTTTCACATAGAAATCAGCACAAAGACCAGAAAGTTTTGCAACCAATTTTTCTTCTACAGAACAATCAATTGCTGTAGATACAGCACGTTTTGCTGCAACAGTTTCAGCCAAACCTTTTACATATTTGCTGACTGCTGGCAAAATGCTTTTCTTAGCCATATTGAGCATTGTCAATGCTTCAATGTGAACACATTTCACATAGTTTTCCATCAAGATTTCATATCTGGAGTGCATTTCTTCTGCTGTCAAAACTTTGTGTTTTGTGAATGTAGCAACGTTTTTGTCTGCCAAGTAACAAGGCAAAGCATCAATTGTTGTTTTGAGGTTCAACAAACCACGGCTTTCAGCTTCCACAACCCATTCATCAGAATAGTTGTTACCATTGAAGATAATACGTTTGTGTTCGATTACAGTACGTCTGATCAAAGCATTGATTGCTGCTTCCATATCAGTTGCACCTTCCAATTCATCTGCAAATTGAGACAAGGATTCTGCAACAATTGTGTTCAAAATGAAGTTAGGGCAAGCGATAGACAATGCACTACCAAGCATACGGAATTCAAATTTGTTTCCTGTGAAAGCAAATGGTGAAGTTCTGTTTCTGTCTGTTGTATCTCTGAAGAAACGTGGCAATACATGAACGCCAACTTTCATCAATTCTCTATCTTTACCAGCATATTCTACGCCACTTTCGATACTGTCAAGAACTGCTTGCAATTCTTCACCAACGAACATGGACATGATTGCTGGAGGAGCTTCATTTGCACCCAAACGGTGATCATTGCCAGCAGATGCAACAGAAATACGAAGCATATCTTGGTAATCATCAACTGCTTTGATCAAAGCTGTCAAGAAGAGCAAGAATCTTGTGTTTTCCACTGGAGATTCGCCTGGTTCCAAAAGATTGGAGTCTTTGTCTGTGGACATAGACCAGTTGTCATGTTTACCACTACCATTTACGCCTGCAAATGGTTTTTCATGCAACAAACAAACCATACCGTGTTTGTCAGCAACTTTTTTCATCAATTCCATTGTGAGTTGGTTATGGTCACAAGAGATGTTTACAGATGTAAAGATTGGCGCCATTTCGTGTTGTGCTGGAGCAACTTCATTGTGTTCTGTTTTGGAAAGGATACCCATTTTCCAAAGTTCTTCATCCAAATCAGTCATGAATGCTTTTACACGAGGTTTGATGGTACCGAAGTAGTGATCGTCAAGTTCTTGACCTTTTGGAGGTTTTGCACCGAACAATGTTCTACCACAGTAGATCAAATCTTTTCTTTCTCTATATACTTCTTTATCAATCAAGAAGTATTCTTGTTCTGGACCAACTGTTACGTTGATTCTCTTAGTTTCTGTATCACCCAACAAACGCAATACTCTTACTGCTTGTTTGTTGATTGCTTCCATAGAACGAAGCAAAGGTGTTTTTTTATCAAGCGCTTGACCACCATAGGAGTAGAATGCTGTAGGAATACACAATGTACCACCTTTGATGAATGCGAAGGAGGTTGGATCCCAAGCTGTATAGCCTCTTGCTTCAAATGTAGCTCTCAAACCACCATTAGGGAAGCTGGATGCATCCGGTTCACCTTGGATCAACTCTTTGCCAGAGAATTCCATGATAACATGACCATCAGCAGTTGGTGCGATAAAGCTATCGTGTTTTTCAGCTGTAATACCTGTCATTGGTTGGAACCAATGTGTGAAGTGTGTTGCGCCTTTTTCAAGTGCCCAATCTTTCATTGCATTTGCAACGATATTAGCCACATCTCTATCCAATCTTTTGCCTTCTTGGATTACACGACACATCAATTTATATGTATCTTTAGGCAATCTTTCTTTCATAACGCTTTCATTGAATACCATGGAACCAAATAATTCTGGAACGTTTTTTACCATTACCGCAACCTCCTCAATAAATAACCAACTTTTATAAAACTTATACCAAAAAAGGGAACTTGCCCTTTTGTTTTCAGAAGACCTGTTTTTCATATAAAAACGGACAAATCCCCAAAAACCTTATCGCAGCCCCTTTGCTGTTTACACCGTCATTATAGATTCAATATCCATGTACTGTCAACATGTTTTTTTACGAAGAAATCAAATGTATTTCTGACACGAACACAAATTTGATGAATATTACCAAATTCTACATTGAAATTCCACCTTTCGTGTATATTATTATACAGCTTCTCTATATTTACCAAGGACTGTATTGCAATAAAGTGCTACAATTGCTACATTTATGAAAATAATTTGGCAGATTTCCCTTTTTTCTGCAATTTCACAACAAAAACGCAACGAAAAAAATATTTGACATCTTTTTATACCTAGTGTAAAATACGAACAAATGAAAAAAGCAGTGAGAAAGAGAAGTACCTCAAAGACACCGCTACAGTGAATAAGGGATAGTGTGAACCTTATGCAGGCATTTGAGCGAATAACACTTTTTAGCTTCGATCTGAACCTCTTTATAGAGCAGTAGGTGAGACGTACTGTCTACGTTATCGGACACGAATTTATTTGAATTCGAAAAGTGACTGTATTTACAGTAAATTAGGTGGCACCGCGGATGGCAGCTTATTCGTCCTATAATTATAATATTATTGGGATAATTAGCTGCATAATTCAGGCAACACCGCACAATTCTGAATCATAACCTTTGTGATTTATTTTTCCGTCATAAACTCCAAAAATACTTGATGATATCCCGATATCACCTCCGTTTTTTGGCGATTATGACAAAAAAATACTTTCTCAAATTTTACGATTAGAACCATGCGATATTGCCCTAACATTCGGAGGTGCTTTTTATGTGTTCAATTATGGGTATTACAAGTAAATGTGCGGAAATGGAAATTTTGATGGAAAGCTTCAACAGAAGTATTTCTCGTGGTCCTGACATGTCCAGAACCATTGATGCTGGCAAAGGTATGCTACTCTTCCATCGTTTGGCTATTATGGGTCTTCATCCAGAAGGTATGCAACCTTTCACATATGGTGATGATGCTGTGGTTTGTAACGGTGAGTTGTACTGCTTCCGTCCTATTAAAGAAGAACTTGCAAAAAAATATACTTTTAAGAGTGAATCTGACTGCGAAATCATCTTGCCTATGTACTATGAATATGGTTTGGATATGTTCGCTATGTTGGATGCTGAATTTGCAATGATTATTTATGATGCAAAACAAGATAAATTCATTGCTGCACGTGATCCAATTGGTATTCGTCCATTGTTCTATGGATATATGGCTGATGGTGAAATCGCTTTTGCAAGTGAAGCCAAAAACTTGGTGGATATTTGTGATGAAGTGGTTCCTTTCCCTCCATCTCATTATTATGCTGATGGTGAATTTGTAAAATATTGTGATTTGACAAGTGTTTCTGAATACAGCACAGATGATTTGGAAACCACATGTGGCAAAATCAAAGACTTGTTGCTTGCTGGTATTGAAAAACGATTGGATGCAGATGCTCCACTTGGTTTCTTGCTCAGTGGTGGTTTGGATAGTAGCCTTGTGTGTGCTGCTGCTACCAAAATCATGAACAAACCAATCAGAACCTTTGCAATTGGTATGGAGAAAGATGCAATTGACTTGCATTACGCTAAAGAAGTTGCTGATTACATCAAATCTGAACATACAGAAATCATCATCACAAAAGAAGATGTTTTGGCTGCTTTGGACTATGTTATTCAAACTTTGGGTACTTATGACATTACAACCATTCGTGCTAGTATGGGTATGTACTTGATTTGTAAAGCAATCCATGAAACCACTGATGTTCGTGTATTGTTGACTGGAGAAATTTCCGATGAATTGTTCGGTTACAAATATACAGACTTCGCTCCTACAGATGAGGCATTCCAAGCAGAATCTAAGAAACGTGTAGACGAATTGTATATGTATGATGTATTGCGTGCTGACCGTTGTATTTCTGCAAACTCCATTGAAGCTCGTGTTCCTTTTGGAGATTTGGCATTTGTAAAATACGTTATGTCCATCAACCCATCTATGAAACGCAACAGCTACAACATGGGTAAATATTTGCTTCGTCATGCTTTTGAAGGTGATTTGTTGCCAGAAAACATCTTGTTCCGTGAAAAAGCTGCTTTCAGTGATGCTGTAGGTCACTCTTTGGTAGACGATTTGAAAGAATATGCTGAATCTGTTTACACAGACGCTGAATACGCTGAAAGAATCAAATTGTATGATTTCGCAACACCTTTCACAAAAGAAAGCTTGCTCTACCGTGAAATCTTTGAAAAATACTATGCTGGTCAATCCAAAATGGTTTGTGATTTCTGGATGCCAAACAAAGAATGGGAAGGTTGTAACGTAAACGATCCTTCTGCTCGTGTACTTTCCAACTATGGTAATAGCGGTATTTAATTTGCATTGACATGTAACATTTCGGGCATCCACACAGGGATGCCCCTACAATATATATTAAAACAATTGAAGGGATGCTTGTCCCTTCTTTTTTTATAGAAACGGGAGGATGATATCCTCCCCTACAACAAGTTATAATCAACTTATTTTCTACTATATTATATGTATTCAATTTTTTGCTTGTTCCAGACCTTGTGCAACTGCTTGCAACACTTCCTGTGCTGAATAGGCATTTGCTTTGGAAACTGAAATTTCCAATGATTGTGTTTTCACCACTTCTCGACACACTTCTTCTGCTGCCGATTCCATCAAGGGATAAAATACAGTTGCTGTTTCAGTCAATTCTGACAATGCTACATCTGCAATGAGTCCTTCTTCAATGGTCACAGATACCATTGCTTTTTCTTCACCCAGTGTAACCTGCGTATGGTACACACCATCTCGATACATTGCTGTATCCTTGTCTCCAATTCCTAAGAAGAACCAAATCAAACCAACCAAAATCACCACACCCAAAATGGCAAAAATTGCAGTTCTAATGAGCTCCTTCAGTTTGATTACCATAAATTTTGAACCTGCCATATCCTTTCCTCCTACTCGTCTTTTCCTTACTTTCACTATATGCGACAGAATAAAATATATGCAAATGCACTTGATAAAATAGGTGGTTACAGGTATGATGGATGTAGTGAATTTATGCATTTTTTCATGCAAATGGTCAGAATAAGCCATGACCCTATGATTGATTTTCAATATATTTATTTCGATAGAAAGGCGGTACTCCTATGGCACTTCGTTTTATCATTGGTAGATCTGGTACAGGCAAAACACGCCTTTGTATGGATGAAATCATCAAAAAACAACAGGAATCCATGCATACCAAGCAAATTTTGATTGTTCCAGAACAATTTACATCACAAACAGAGCGTGATTTGCTTTCTTTGTCTCCAAACAAAACCATTTTATTTGCTGAAGTTTTGAGTTTTGGTAGATTGGCGCATCAGTTTTTCTCCAAATATGGTCAAGGAAAAGGTACTCCACTTGGTGATATTGGAAAGATTATGGCAATTCAAAAGGTTTTGTTGGATGAAAAGAACAATATTTCCTACTTCCAACATGTATTGGACAAACATGGATTTGCAGAACAGATTTCCTTGACTTTGACTGAATTTTTCCAATATGAAATTACACCTGAACAGCTGGAATCATATATGTCAAAGGAACAACTCCCTCATGGTGTTCAAGAAAAAATCCATGACTTATCTTGTATTTACAAAGCATATACAAAATTTTTAGACCAAGATTACATCACCGATGATGAAACATTGCACCTTTTGTCTGGTGGCTTGGCTAGAAAATTCGATTATGCTGACACTGAATTCTATTTGGATGGGTTTTATGGGTTTACACCACAGGAGGTTTCTGTCATTGCACAACTTTTGATGGGTTCCAAAAATGTAACCATTACACTACCTATGGATGAAAAAAGCTATTTTGCTACAAATTTACATCCAACAGCACCATTTTTTGAATCTATGCAAACAAAGGCTTCTCTTTTGTCATTGGCTGAAGAATTGAGTGTTGCAACTGCTTCTCCTATTCTTTTGCAAGAAAATTTGCGTTCCAAAACAGAAGGTTTGCAAAATTTGGAGCAATATTATTTCCAAGGATATTACAAAAAATGCCCTTTACAAGATGGTGTTTCCATCATTTCTTGTACCACAAAACAAGAAGAAATTGCCATGGTCGCACAAAAGATTCAATATCTAGTGAAAGCCAACAATTTGCGATATCGTGATTTTGCAATTGTCACAAACAACATTGATTTATATGAAAAAAACATACGTAGTGACTTATCCCATTACGAAATTCCACATTTCATTGACAAACGTTTGGATATTTCCAACCATCCTTTTATCACTATGGTCCAAGGGTTATTGGATATGTTGGTGTTTGATTTTACCTACGAAAGTGTATTTTCCTATTTGAAAACACAGCTATCTCCACTGTCTATGGAAGAAGTGGATTTATTGGAAAATTACGTTTTGGCTTATGGCATCAAAGGTTACAAATGGCATATGGAAGAATGGAAATATGGTTTGCAAAGAGAAGGTGAAGATGCTTTACTTCTCATCAACAGCTTGAAGAAACGTTTCTTGGAACCACTGGCACCACTCATTTCCATGCAAAAGAAATCCTTCTTACTTTCTGATTTTTTGCAAGCACTATACCATCATTTTGCCGAAATTGGCACTTCTGAGCACTTGGAAGATTGGATGAACCTTGCAAGTCAAAGTGCTCACCCTGAAAAAGCAGAAGAACACAAGCAAATTTGGTCTATTTTCCTAGAAGTTTTGGAAAAAGCACAAGGGATTTTAGGAAATGAAAAAATGAAAATGAAGGAAGCATCTGGCATTTTGAAAGCTGGTTTTGGCAAATGCACTATGGGTGTGATTCCTGCCACCTTGGATTGTGTTCTTGTTGGCGATATTGAGCGTTCTCGTTTGCCAGAAATCAAATACCTATTTGTCGTTGGTGTCAACGAGGGTATTTTACCTGCTCCTGCACAAGCACAGGGTATTTTTACAGAACAAGAACGTGAATTATTGTCTCAAAAAGGCTTATCCCTTGCATCTTCTGCCAAACAAAAGGCTTATGAAGAACAATTTTTGATTTATTATGGTCTGACAAAGCCATCACATGGTTTGTATTTGTTATTTGCAAATGGCGATACCCAAGGAAAAGCACTTTTGCCTTCTTCTTTGATTCACAAATTGATGGGTATGGATTCTGAATTGCAAATGGAAGTTGCACCAGAATTCCAATTGGAAACCACATTGCCACAGCAAGCATTTCGTTATTTGGTACAAAAGATTGGTACACATACACAAGAATTGCCACTGGATTCATTTTGGATGGATTTATATGGATACTTTGCAAATTCTCCTAAATGGAATCCACAAATTGATATTTTGCAAAAAGGATTTGTCACCAACATCAAACAAGAGCGTTTGTCACCTAAAATCGCAAAAAAACTCTATGGAAAAACCATTTTTTCCAGTGTTTCTCGTTTGGAACGTTTTGCCTCCTGCCCATTTTCCTATTTTATGGAATATGGAGTGCGTGCTAAGGAACGTAGTTTGTATCAATTGGGTGCACCTGACTTGGGACTCCTCTTCCACAGTGTTTTGGAGAACTTCTCCTTGCAGTTGCAACAAGATCAAGTGTCATGGTCAGAATTGGATTACAATGCCACACAAACCCGTGTACACGATGCTGTAGCCACTGTTGCACCAACTCTATCCAATGAAATTCTATTGGCATCTTCCTCCAATCAATATCTCATCAAACGTTTGGAGCGTATTGCCACCAGTTCTGCTTGGACTTTGGTACGTCATATGCAAAGTGGTGATTTCAAACCCATTGGTTATGAAGTTGGTTTTGGAAACCAAGAGGATTTGCCACCGATTCAACTTCAATTGCCTGATGGTGGTCAATTGATTTTGTCTGGAAAAATCGATCGTGTAGATATTCTGGATACAAATGGCAAACGTTATGTAAAAATCATTGATTACAAATCTGGTTCCAAGTCTTTCCAATTCCAAGATGTGTATTATGGATTGCAATTGCAATTGTTGATGTATTTGGATGCCTATGTACAACACCACAAAGAAACAGAAACACCATTACAACCTGCTGGTGTTTTCTATTTCCGTATCACAGACCCTCGTGTTTCCATAAGCGAAAGCACTTCAACCGAAGAAATTGGTGAAATGCTTTATAAAAAAATGCAAATGTCTGGTTTGGTTTTGGAAAACGATGCTGTTATCCAAGGTTTGGATCATGTGTTCTTAGAGGATTATGCTGGCAATGCTTCTCAAATTGTACCAGTTGGATTCACCAAAAAAGGAGCACCTTCTAGCACTTCTTACTTGGCAAATGCAGATGATTTTACATCACTTTTGGAATTTGTAGGCAAAAAAGCAACTGAAATTGGTACAGATATCAAAAGTGGATATATGGCACCATCACCTTATCGAAATGGAACCAAAACACCATGCACTTATTGTCGCTTTCGCTCTATTTGCAAACACCAAACAGGTGACCAAATTCCATATCGCAATTTGGAGAAAATCAGTAAAGCTGGTTTTTGGGACAAAATCCACTGTGAAGACAACTGAGGAATATTTATATAATGTGTAGTTGCGGAGAGATTAGGGCATCGCTCCCTACAAAAATCAAAACCTTAAATACATTACACTTGTAGGGGCGATTCACGAATCGACCTCTGTTCTTTGAACGGGCGACCACTGGTCGCCCCTACGAAAAGCAAAACCATAAATATGATGTACTGTAGGGGTACCCCTATGTGGGTGTCCGTCATGAATAACCACGAAATATAAATACGCAGATGTAGGAGCGATTCACGAATCGACCGCAAAACCAAGATTCTTCGTCGCTACGAAACTCTCCTCAGAATGACAGTGCGTTGGCGTATGCTTGTAGGGGATGGCGTCCCCGACATCCAGTCATAAACAGCCACTACACAAAATAAGCATAATCTCTGGTAGAATCCCTCTCAATTTACCTTCATAGAAAAAACAGCCTATCCACAATGGATGGGCTGTCTCTATATATTGCTGTATATTTATTTCAAATCGCTAACCACTTGGTTCAAAGCAGATATATAATGGTTGACATCCATGCTGACTGCAACACTATCAAAGCCATCTGCCAAGTTTTTCTTTGCTGCTTCTGTAGTTGCACAGAAAATCATAGTGAATTTACCTGCGTCTTTTGCTGCTTTCAAAATGCGTTCCAATGCTGCTTGGAATTCTGGTCTATCGAATTGCAAAGGAATCCCCATTGCTACAGACAAATCAAATGGACCTACAAAAATACCATCTACACCATCTATTTCCATGACTTCTTCAATGTGTTCCAAGCATCCCTTTGTTTCACATTGGGGAACCAGCAATGTTTTTTCATTACATTCTTTGAAATATCCATTGATATCTTGTTTTGCATGTTTTGCATATCCAAAACCAGCTCCACGCACAAATGCCAACCCACGATTGCCAAGTGGGTAATATTTGGTATATTCTACAAGTTTTTTCACTTGTTCTACTGTTTCAATCTGTGGAACCACTAAGCCTTTTGCACCAATGTCCAGCATTTTAGAAACAGATGCTCTGGTTGCATCTTTTGTACGTACAAAAGCAGTTCCATCATGAATCTCCATTGCTCGAAACAACTCTAATATGTTTTCTACTTCATATTTTCCATGTTCATTGTCAATGATGATATAGTCCAAATCGGAATATGCTGCTGCTTCTGCAACACAAGTACCACCCATTTCAAAAAAAGTACCAATTGTTTTCTGCCCTTGCTCTAATTTTTCTTTAAACGTATTTCTCATATGAATCTTCCCTCCACCTAACACAATCCTTTACCCTTATATTTTCGTTTTGATGTAGTTCAAATCTCTTTCACCCTGTAAATTCACTATACACCCCTCCAAGATTGATGTCAATACATTTCCACGCCAAGATATCATAAAAACAACATGATTTCATCATAAAAACCATGCACTACACAATGGTAATACATGGTTCTATTTGTTATTCTGCTCTGGTTGGAATCACTGCACCTTTGGAAGCAGATTGTACATTTTTATTGTATTGATACAAAAATCCTTTGACCACTGGTTGTTTTGCTCTGCATCCACTTGCACGTCTGGCAGCAAAATCCACATCTGCATCAATGGTTCCTCCAGTTACATCCACCGTAACCAAATCGCCATCTTCCAAATATGCAATATTGCCATCATCCGCAGCTTCTGGACACATATGACCTACAAAACAGCCATTGTTGGAACCTGAGAAACGTCCATCTGTAATGACACAGACTTTGTTGCCCAAATCCATACCCACCAACAATTTCATAGCTTTGTACATTTCAGGCATACCAGGTCCACCTTTTGGTCCTTCATTTCTAATGACCACAACTTCACCTGCTTCTACTTCATGGTTACGAATGCCACGAAGTGCATCTGCTTCACTTTCAAAAATCTTTGCTTTTCCTTGGAAATACAAAGCATCTTCTGGAATTGCAGAAGGTTTGGTGACAGAACCATCTGGTGCCAAATTGCCTGTTAAGATACCAATGCCACCTCTATGGTGTACTGGATTGTCCAATGGTCTGATGATATCGTTGTTGTAATTCTTTGCAGATTGCAAGTTTTCCGCAATGGTTTTGCCTGTGCAAGTCATTTGTTCCACATCCAATTTAGAAGAAAGTTCCTTCATAATGGCTTGTACACCACCTGCTTCATAGAAATCAAGCAACGTATATTGACCAGCTGGAATCATAGGCACCAAATGGGGAATGCCTTTTGCGTATTTGCCAAATTCATAGATATCAAAATCAATTTCACCTTCATAAGCAATTGCCAACAAATGCAAAACTGCATTGGTAGAGCCACCGATTGCAGAATTGACCTGTACTCCATTGAGAATTGCTTCTTTTGTGAGAATATCACGTGGTTTGATGTCTTTTTCTACCAAATTCATGACTGCTTTTCCTGTTTCATATGCCATAGCCAAACGTCTGCTATAGACTGCTGGAATTGCTGCTGCATCTGGCAAAGCCATACCCATAGCTTCTGCCAAACAACACATGGTATTCGCTGTTCCAAGCATTGCACAGGAGCCTGGTGTTGGCACTGCATTGTCCTCAATCCAATCAAATTCTTCTTGGGTGATAATGCCTGCTTTTAAAGCACCTTCTGATTGTTGGATGATGGAATGATCTATGTATTCACCACCATATGGATTGTTTTCTTTCATACGTCCTGGTAGAGTTGGTCCACCATTGATGAATACAGTTGGTACATTTAGACGCACTGCTGCCATCAACATACCAGGTACAATTTTATCGCAAGAGCCCACCAAAACCATACCATCCAAACGATGAGATTCCATCATAGTTTCAATTTCATTTGCCAAAACTTCACGTCCAGGCAAAATATGACGCATCCCTTTGTGACCCATTGCCACACCATCGCAAGCACCAATGACGCCAAATTCCACAGCCATACCACCATTTGCACAAATCCCTTCACGTACACGATCAGAAATTT
Source organism: Chakrabartyella piscis (assembly GCA_030067835.1). Taxonomy (GTDB): domain Bacteria; phylum Bacillota; class Clostridia; order Lachnospirales; family Anaerotignaceae; genus Chakrabartyella; species Chakrabartyella piscis. Next base: position 1,388,567 of record CP092441.1, on the reverse strand, counting down.
GACGCAACAAGAAATGACCTGGACATACAGAATTATAGGCATTGACCACTGCAATGATTGGTTTTTCCATTTCGCCACTGGTGAATCCACTACTTTTGTACAAAGCTCTTACATTTGCCCATTCAGGCCCACGCAAGATATCTTGACTTCTTTGGAACATTCAAAAACCCCCTAAAATAGTCATTTTTTATAAAGATATATAGTTCTATTCCAAAACCAATGGGTAACCACATAGGGTTACCCCTACAGTCATCAATGCCATTTAGTTAAGAAAAAGACACTTAACTAAATAGCGACTAAAAGCTAAAAGTGAATGGTGAAGGACTATTTTAATCTTGGTTTTTTAGTCTTTCACCTTTCACACTTAGTCATTAGTCGTCATTAAGTCTTAACTTAATGACATTGCTACAGTCATCCATCGTTTTTTACTTTATGTAATTATTATAAGAACAATAAGAAGAACATTGGCATTGTGAAAATACAAAGCACTGTGGTTGTGAAAATATACTTAGAAGCCAATTCCACATCTGCGTCGTATTCTGCTGCAATGATGGCACACAATGCACCTACTGGTGTTGACAAACCAATGATAATAACACCCAAAATCAATGTATCGTGGATGAAATGCTTTAAAATCAAATACGCCAAAAGTGGCATAACCACCAATCGGAATACACTCAAAACATAAGCCCATTTTTCAGTAATTGCTTCTTTGAATGACAATTTACCCAAAACAGTACCCACATACATCATTGCCAAAGGTGACAACATACTGCCAACCATTTCCATGGAATCCCCAATGAAAGATGGTAGTTTGATACGAAATACAAATAAAATCAAACCAAGTATGGTCATGGAATTGACGGGTGCTTTCAACAAGCCAGCAAAATCAATTGCTTTCTTATCTTCTTTTTCACTACAACCATTCAAAATTACAACACCAAGTGTATAGGCTGTGATATTGAATGCAAAACTTGCAAATGCACAGTAGAATACGCTATTGCCACCAAAAATCAATGCAATGACAGGCACACCCATAAAGCCGATATTGGCAAACATACAACTGAAAATCCAAATGCCCTTTGCACTTTTGGACAAAGAAAATGCTTTTGCAGACAGCAATCCCACCACAAAACCCATCAAATGCATGATGATACAAGTTACAAATACAACCATTCCATCGTGGAACAATTGTGCTGTAAAATCAATTTGCAATGCATCGATCATAAAGCATGGAATGACTATTTTGGTTAGAAATCCAGATATACCATCCATAAACTCATTGCTCAACACTTGCTTTTTGCGACAAACATACCCTGTCACAAGCAACATGAACATAATCATCAACTTATCCAAAACTGTTAGAACTGCACCCATAGCATACTCCCCTTGCCTATTTTTCATTCGTTTAAAGTAAGAAATTACAATCTATAAAATCAATTAGTTTACTGCAAATTTACAAGAACCTTCTTTGTGCACATCCAAAATGTTTTGTGCTGCCATAAGACCCATTTTGCTGCTTGCTTCATAGGTTGCTGCACCAGCATGAGGTGTTACTGTACAATTTGGAAGTTCCAACAATTTGCTACCATATGGAGGTTCTTCCACAGTTGCATCCAAGCCAGCTGCACCAATAACGCCATCTTTGAGTGCATCATACAAATCGTCTTCGTTGATGATACCACCACGAGCTGTGTTGACAATAACCGCTTTGCTTTTCATGGTTGCAAAGGTTTCTTTGTTGAACATATTTTCTGTTTCTGCATTCAAAGGAGAATGAATTGTGATGAAATCGGATTCTTTGATAAGAGTTTCCAAATCCACATATTTTGCACCAGTTTCTGCAATAAATGCTTCGTCTTGGAATACATCATAGCAAAGGATGTTCATAGAGAAACCTCTACCACGTCTTGCAACACCTTTGCCAATTCTACCAGCGCCAATAACACCCAAAGTTTTTTCAAACATTTCTACACCTGTAGGACGTTGTTGGTTGCCATCTTTGATGCATTTATCCATGAAACCTACGTTTCTAGCTGCTGAAAGCATCAATGCCATTGCCATATCTGCAACAGAATCGCCATTTGCACCTGGTGTAATGGTCACTGTAATGCCTTGTGCACTGGCTGCTGCCAAATCCACTTTATCATATCCAACACCATAACGAGAAATGATTTTGAGTTCTTTTCCCTTTGCAATCAGTTCTGGAGAATATACTTCCAAACCAGCAATGATACCATATGCATCTACAATTTCTGTTTCGAGTTGTTCCAAGATTGGTCCATCTGCTGCCACCAATTTTTTCACTACAAATCCATTTGCTTCCAACAATTTTTGTGCTTTGTCATCTGCACTGCCAAAGGATCTTGCTGTTACCAAAATTTTATTACTCATTTTCATTTTCATTTCCTCCAATCCAATCTGTGTGGAAGTTACCTTCCATATCTATTCTTTCATATGTGTGAGCACCAAAACAATCACGTAGCGCCTGCACCATATTTACATTCATTTTTTCTGTTCTACAATTATCATAATAGGAAAGTACAGACAAATATGTTGGTACTGCAATGCCTGCTTTTATTGCAATCACTGCAATTTCACGTAAATCTGCTTCATATTTGGATACCACTGCAAATTCTTCTGACAACATAATGTTTTTGCTGCTTTTCTCCAATGCTTTTTGGATATCAGGCAACATTTTGCTACGAATGATGCAACCTTCTTTCCATAAAGACACTGCTAATGGTAAATTGATTTCCCAATTGTAGACTTCTGATGCTTTTGCAATCAAATCAATTCCTTGTGCATAGCAAGCAACCATGGAAAGATACAACGCATTACGCAATTTTTCTCCATGATTCTCCAAGGAAATGGTTTCTGTTTTGGCTTGCAAAATTTGGCTACCTGTTTTACGCATTTCTTTTTCTGCTGAAAAATATCTTGCAAATACAGATTCTGTGATAGTTGGAATGTAGACACCTCTTGCAATGCCTTCTTCCAAAGTCCAACTACCAGTACCCTTTTGTTTTGCAACATCCAAGATTTTATCCAACAAAGGCAAGCCATCTGCATCCTTTTTACCTAAGATTGCACCTGCAATTTCCACCAAATAGCAACCCACTTCTGTGTTTTGCCATTCTACAAATAATCTTGTGATTTCTTCTTGGGACAAAGAAAGTCCATCTTTCATAATGGAATACATGTCTGCAATGACTTGAATCATAGCGTATTCAATGCCATTGTGCACCATTTTCACATAATGACCAGCACCTTCTTTGCCAAGGTAGTCGCAACAATAGCCATCTTCTGTTTTTGCAGCAATTTTTTCTAAGATATTACCACAAGCGTTCCATGCCAATTTGTCGCCACCAGCCATCATACTAGGACCCAATAAAGCACCCAATTCGCCACCAGAAACGCCAACACCAAGGAATAACATACCTTCTTTTGCCATACGTTCACAACGTCTTTGGGTATCTTTGAAATGGGAATTCCCACCATCGATGAGAATATCCCCTGCATCCAACAAAGGAATCAAGCGTTCCATCACTTCGTCTGTTACAGAACCAGCTGTAACCATCATAAATATTGTTCTAGGGCTTTTCAAACTACGCACCATGTCTTCTTCTGTTTGGAAAACTGCGAACTCTCCTTCGGCTTGGAAACGTTCACGTTCTGCTTCTGATTTTCCATACAATGCGGTTGCAAATCCTTTGGAAATAAAGTTTTTACCAAGACTTGCGCCCATTACACCAAGACCATAGATTGCGATATCATATTGTTTCATAAGCATCCCTCTCTTTTGTAATAGCTAACTAAAACAATGGGCGAACACACAGGTCCGCCCCTACCATTTTAAATTTTATTCTTATTCATTCACCAAAGCCATAGCTTCAGCTGTCAATTTTGTGATTTCATCAAATTGTTTTGCTTGGATCATTGTATCTTTTACCATCCAGCTACCGCCACAAGCGATGATTTTGGAATTAGCAAGATATTCTTTGATATTTTTTGGACCAATACCACCTGTAGGCATGAATTTCAATTGAGGGAATGGACCACCCAATGCATTGACTGTGCTCAAACCACCATAGTTTTCTGCTGGGAAGAATTTCACAACTTCCAAACCAAATTCCAAACAAGCCATTACTTCAGAAGGTGTACACACGCCTGGGAAGATAGGAATGTTGTTTTCTTGTGCATATGCAACTACTTTTGCACTGAAACCAGGGGAAACAATGAATTTTGCACCTGCTTCAATTGCCATTTTTGCTTGTTCTACATTGATAACTGTACCAGCACCAACAATCATTTCTGGGATTTCTGCCATAGCTTTGATTGCTTCATAAGCTGCTGCTGTTCTAAATGTTACTTCTGCAATTGGCAAGCCACCAGCGATGAGTGCTTCTGCCAATGGTTTTGCATCTTCTACATTGTCGATTTTCACTACTGGTACTACTTTAAGTTTTGCTACTGCTTCGTTGATATTCATAATTTTATCTCCTTTTTTATATCGGTTATACGATTTTATAATTTGGTTCTTCACCAGCAAGTACCTTTGCCACATTTTCAGCACACACAATGCTGACTGCACTAATTGCTTCCAAAGAATACATACCGATATGGGGTGTTACCACAAAATTGTCCAATGTCAACAATGGATTGTCTTGTTGCATAGGCTCCACTTCCACAACGTCAATTGCACAACCACCCAAGTGACCTGCTGACATACATTTGTACAGGTCTTCTTCATTGATAATACCACCACGACTTGTGTTAATCAAGTAGCTTTCTGGTTGCATCATCATAATTCTTGCTTCGTCAAACAAATTTTTTGTACTATCCAACAAAGGGACATGAATGGAAACGATATCACTTTGTTTTGTCACGGTATCCAAGTCTGCAAGGGTTACATATTCTGCAAATTCTTCTGGCACTTCTGTTACAAACGGGTCATATGCCAAAACCTTCATAGAAAAGCCTTTTGCTCGTCTTGCTACATTTTTTGCAATGGCACCAAAGCCAACCAGACCCAATGTTTTTTGGTATACATCTTTTCCAATAAAGGATTTCCAAGCACCAGTATGCACTTGATTGTTGGTGAAAGAAACTCCTCTGGAAATATTGAGCATATGGGCAAATGCCAAGTCGGCAACTGCATTTGCGTTCATTGCAGGTACATTTGTGACACAGATACCCAATTCTTTTGCTTCTTCTAGGAAGATATTGTCAAGACCTGCTCCATGTTTTGCAATGAGTTTCAAATTGGGGCATTTTGCCATATCTTCTGGATAGAATTTATGTGCACCAATGACCAATGCATCGTATTCTGGGATTGCTTTTTTAAAAGCTTCTTCATCGAAATCGGTACCCATCAAAGTGTATTCGATGCCAGCTTCTTCCAAGATTGCAAATGGTTTTGGACTTGTTTTGCCAAAAGATCTGGATGTAATCAATACTTTTTTCATTTGTTTACCTCCAAATTATACCAAGCCATATTCCAAAGCCAATTGTTTGATGGCTTCGAAATCGCCTGCTTCAATTAATTTTTTGTTCACCAAGTTGCCACCAACACCAACGCCAACACAACCAGCATCAATAAAGGATTGATAGTTGGAAGCATCAATGCCACCTACAGCTGTAATGGGAATACCATCCAAAGGTCCCATAACTGCTTTTACATAGCCCAAGCCCAAAGATGCAGCAGGGAATAATTTGACAATATCTGCACCAGCTTTATATGCATCCAACGCTTCTGATGGTGTCACTGCTCCTGGAATGGAAATCATACCCAATGCTTTTGTTTCTTTGATGACATCTGCATCCACATTTGGGGAAATGATATAAGTTGCACCAGCTTCTTTTGCTCGACGTACATTTTCTGGTGTCAATACAGTGCCAGCACCAACAGCGATTTCATCCCCAAATGTTTCTGCAATCATAGAAATGGATTTCAAAGTATCCAAGGATTTTTCTTCGCTACTCATGCTGAAAGTGACTTCCACACAAGTGATACCGCCATCTTTCAAGGCTTGTACCGTTGGAATAATATCTTTGGAAGAAATGCCACGTACAATTGCCACTACTTTACCGTCAATTAATTTTTGCAATACCTTTGACATGATTATGCCTCCTATAGTTTTATCTATTGTACATTGAACACCAAAAGCACGTCACACATGAATTTGCAAAACTCTATTTGAAACGAGATTTGACAAGAGCCATGCATAACGTGCTGAAATGGATTGAATTTATAACAACTTTTCTCGTTTTTATATGAAACCTATAGATGTATGGTTTCTATTTCTTATGAGAAGAAAGTTGGTAAGAACAAAGTAATTGGAGAAATATATGTGATGAGCATCAAACAAACAATCATTACTGCAATGAATGGTATGATACCCTTCGTCACCGTTTCTAGTGGCTCTTCTCCTACCCTTGCTGCAACGAACAAGTTGATACCCAAAGGTGGTGTGATGAAACCGATAGCCAAGTTGACAACCATAAGCAAACCGAAATGAACAGGATTCATACCGATGGATGTTGCAACAGGCAAAAGGATTGGAGCCAATACCATGATAGCAGGTGTTGTATCCATGAAACAACCAACAAAGAGCAACAAAATGTTGATCAACAACAAGATCAAGTATTTGTTATCTGTTGCATTGATGATTGCATTTGTAATCATGTTAGGGATTTGTTCGATTGTAAGGATTTTTGTAAATGCTGTAGCACAACCCAAGATGATCATTGTGGTTGCAGTTGTGGAACAAGCATTGCCTACTGTTGCAAACAAACCTTTGAAATCCAATTCTCTATGGATGAATACACCACAAACGAAAGCATAAACAGCAGCAACACCAGCAGCTTCAGTTGGTGTGAAGATACCCGCATAGATACCACCCAAGATGATAACTGGGTTAATCAAAGCCCATTTTGCATCCCAAACAGCAGCCAATTTGTCTTTTGTTGTGTAAACAGTTTCGTCACCTTTCCAGCCTTGTTTTTTGCAGTAGAAGTAACAGAATGTCATCAAAGCTCCACCAATCAAGAAACCAGGGAAGAAACCTGCCAAGAACAAACTAGAGATAGATGTACTTGTGGACACACCATAGATAACCATTGGAATACTTGGAGGGATGATAACACCGATGGAACCAGCACATGCCACCAAAGCCAATGTGAATTTTTTGCTATAACCTTTTTCCAACATTGTAGGAACAACCATAGAACCTACAGCAGCAACAGTTGCAGGACCAGAGCCAGAAACCGCAGCAAAGAACATACAAACGATTACAGTAACGATAGCCAAACCACCAGTTACTCTACCGAAGAATACGTTACAAACATTCAAGATACGTTTGGATACACCACCAGCACCCATAAGCTCCCCTGCAAGAATGAACAATGGAATTGCCATGATTGGGAAGGAATCACAACCTGTGAACAACGCTTGGGGAATGTAGGATGGAGACAAACCTCTTGTAAATTGAATACTCAACAAAGATGCAAAACCAATACCAATACCAACTGGTACATTCAAGATCAAGAACAATGCAAGACCCCCGAATAATGCCAACATTACCATTAGATTTCGCCTCCTTCTACTTTACCAAGTGCTTTGATACGAATTACAATAACTTGCAATTGACGAATTGCTGTAAGGGCAAAGCCAACCATTGGTGCAGAATACATAAACCACATAGGAATACGAAGTGCAGGAGATGTTTGACCCAATTTCACCTGTTGCAATACAACGTCATATGCCAAATAAACAATAATAACAGAGAAAACAAAGAATAATATATCACCTAATATAACAACAAAAGGACGCACTTTTTTGGGGAATAGACCCAAAGATGCTTCGATTTTGATATGTTTCATAATTCGAGCGCCGTAGCTAATACCAATATAAATCATCCAAATAAATACATATCTTGCCAACTCTTCAGACCAACTCAAAGAGCTGTGGAACACATAACGCATAATTACTTGTACAAAGATAAGGATTGTCATTGTCATCATCAATAAAGAACATATTGTGATTTCAAATTTTTCATCCAAAAGTTTCAAAAACTTCATTTTTTCACCCATTTCTCATAAAATTCATTCCAATAGAAACAATAAGGACTTTGGCTCAGTCGCAACCTCACCAAAGCCCTTGTGTTCAATCACTTTTTATTGCATGTTCAATTGAAAATTGATTTGCATTATTGAGCCAACATTTCGTCCAAGTATTCTGGATGTTCCATGGAAGCTTTTACCAAATCGAATACTGCAGCATCGTTAGCAGCTTGTTGCCATTGTGCTTTTTCATCTGTTGTCAATTCAACAACTGTAGTACCAGAAGCTGCGAAACCTTCCAAGATTTCTGCTTCCAATTCTTGAGAGCGTTCTCTTTGATATGTTGTGGATTCAGCGGAAGCAGCCATGATAGCATCTTGTTGTTCTGCTGTCAAAGAGTTGAATTTATCCAAGTTCATACAAACGATGTATGGTGTGTAAACGTGTTGTGTCAAGGAAACGTAATCTTGCACTTCGTAGAATTTGTTTGCATCGATGATACCCAAAGGATTTTCTTGAGCGTCAATTGTACCTTGTTGCAAAGCTGTAAATACTTCTGTAAATGCCATTGGAGTTGGGTTAACGCCAAATGCAGACCAAGCAGACATATGTACTTCATTTTCCATTACACGAACTTTCATGCCAGCAACGTCAGCAGGAACTTTAGCTGCAACTTTATCATTTGTAAAGTTACGGAAACCATTTTCCCAGAATGCCAAACCTTTCAAGCCAATGCTTTCCATATCGGACAAGATTTTTTGACCAACTTCGCCATCCAATTTTGCATAAGCATCTTCGGAATTCATGAACAAGAATGGAGCATCAAACAAGTAGAAATCAGCATACATTGTAGCCAAAGGAGATGTGGAGGAAACACCGATATCGATGTTACCCATTACTGTTGTTTCGATAACTACACGGTCATCGCCCAACATATTGTCATCGAACAATTCGATGTTCAATGTGCCGCCAGATTGTTCTTCAGCGATTTGTTTGAACACTACACCAGCATCTTTACCAGATACAGATGTTACGTTAGAGAAGATAATATCTACAACTTCACCAGAAGCTGCTTCTTCTGTTACTGCTGCACTAGAATCTGCGCTTTCAGCTGGAGCTGCTGTTTCGGAAGAACTGCTGCTTCCACAACCTGCTACCACTGCAACTGTCATAACAGATGCCATTGCCATTGCTAAATTTCTTTTCCATTTCAACATAATTTTTCCCTCCTAGATTCTTAAATGTTGTCATTTATGTATAGTCGGATTTCTCCGTTACTATCTGTTTATTATACCATTAAACCTTTGTAATGCGATACCATTTCAAATATTCTTGGTATTTCTTTTGATAAAACTCTTTCATTTCTGGATTTGGTGTTACCACTTCAGTGGAATTGCTCTTGAAGTCCTTCGCATCTGGGAGAATACCCAAAAGCTCCATTCCCAAAGCCACACCACCAATCAGCGAACTATGTTCCACTTCATCCACTGTCAATTCTTTTTGGAAAATATCTGCACACATTTGTGTCCAAATTTTGGAACTCATGATTCCACCAGAAAGCATTACTTTCTTAGGCTCTCCATTGAGTGCAACCAATTCTTCATAGCATTGGAACAAATTGAACAAAATCCCTTCTTGGATTGCACGATAGGAATCGTATATTGTATGATGTGGTTTCACACCAACAAATCCACCATTACGATCATCATCCCAACCTGGACATCTTTCGCCAAATAAGAATGGTAAGAACACTGGAACATCCTCAATATTTTTGCAACCTGCTTCCATTTCTGCATAGGAAACCTTGTTTTCAAAATAATTTTTTCTAAACCAATCGATACAGTTGCAACATCCACTTGTTGCTGCTCCACTGAGCCAAGCTTTTGGTGAAACATAACACCATGTACTTGGTTCTTTTGGCAATACCGGTGCTGCTGTTGTCATACGCAAAGCTCCACTGGTACCAACTGAGAATGTCATAACTCCTTCTTCAATTGCACCTGAACCAATTTGGTTCAAACCACCATCGGAGTTGGTTGCAATGACTGGAATTCCTTCTGTAAGACCCAAAAGTTCTGCACCTTCTTTGTGCAAAGGCATTGCATCACGATAGGTAATGATTTTTGGCAATTGTTCCATGGAAATACCGTTTGCTTCTAATATTTCTGGATCAAATTGCTTTGTATGTGTATTCATAAGACCTGTGCCTGATGCCACACAATCGGAAATCACCCATTCGCCAGTCAAACGATATGTATTATATGTTCCTTGACCAACAAAGCGATATTTTTCTACTGCATAACCCATTTTTTGCAAAAGCTTAATTTTAAACACAGGATAGATGGCATTGACCATACAACCTGTTTTTTGATAAAACCAATTTGTGTATTCTTTATCTTTGCGTAATTCTTTGCAAATATCTGCCGCACCTGTAAAAGACCAAAGGTATACAGGTGTTTGTGGCTCCATATTTTCATTGCAAAGCATCAAACTATGCCAAGTTCCACCAAGGGAAATCGCATCAATTTGCAAACCCATACACAATTTTTTACCCAATGCAGCAGTTTGTTCAAATACCTTTTGTGCATCATGGATGGTTACATCCGTATGTTCAAATACATATGGTACAGATTCCACTTGAAATTCATTGGTTTCTGTATCGTATACCATTGCTTTTGCAGAGGTTGTACTGGATTCCAATACCAATATTTTCATTTACATCCCCTCCAAAATTTTCATTTATTTCCCAATATTTCATGTTCCCTGTAAATGCAATCTTCGACAATCATACACCTACAATTTATAGATTACTTCCTTACTATAGACTATTCTCAAAAGTCTTGGCAATCCACCAATACTTTACAAGTTCCATTAGAAGCATCTGCAATCATATCAAATACGCCAGGAGCTTCTTTCATTGAAACCACATGAGATACGATTTTTTCCAATTCATCATTGATTTGTGCAGAATATTCAACAGATTGTCTGAATTCTTCTTTTGTGTACACACGAGTACCAACCATAGTTTGTTCTTTGAAGTTCAAACCTTGTAAGTTGACAGCATGTGGATATTTGTGAACAGAAGTCATGCAAATCATACCACTGACTCTTGTGATATCGGTTACTTGCATTGCTGCAATTTCAGCACCAGCACATTCAAAAGTGATATCTGCACCTTCACCATCTGTAGCAGCTTTGACAACAGATTCCAAACTTTCATTTTTTACGTTTACAGGAATCATACCCAATTCCGCTGCTCTAGCCAATTTTTTATCATCTACATCAGAGATAAAGACTTTCGCTGCACCCATTTTCACAAGCATCATACCAGTGATCATACCAATTGGACCTGCTCCAATGACTGCACATACATCCAATGCTTTCATTTTTGCTTGGTGAATGGAACGTACAATTACTGCCAACGGTTCAATGACTGCTGCCGCTTTATCAGAAACACCATCAGGCACTTTGAACATAAGATCTTCATCTACATAAGCATATTCACAAAGACCACCATCAACATCAATACCGATGAGACCCAATGTGTTACAGACATGTGCATTTCCACTTCTACAAGCCAAACAATGATCACAAGAAATCAATGGATATGCTACGACTCTATCGCCTTTTTTGAATTTGGCACCATCTTCTTCCACTGTACCTACAAATTCATGACCCAGAATCAAAGGAGCTTTTGCTCTTGGATGAGTCCCTACATATATACCCATATCAGAACCACAGATGCCACAGTATTTCATTTTGACTTTGACTGCGCCTTCTTTTGGTTGTGGTGCTGGCATATCCAAAACTTCTGCTACTTTAGGGCCTGTATAAACCAATGCTTTCATAATGTAATCCCCGCTCTCTTAAAATCTTTTAAAGGTTAAAAAAAATCTTTTGCATTCACATAAATATTTTATTAATTAAATTATATGTTTTTAATGCAAACAAGTCAATAATGCATACTGACAAGATTTTGCCATCATTTTTGTGCAAAAATACCACAAAAAACATAGTTTTATCCTATATTTTCAAATTTACTTATTTTTCACTAAAAATTTATTATCATTCTTATACAATCCTTATATTGACAAAAATAATTTTCTTCTTTACATTTAATATATATTATAAATCGAAATAAATTTTATTTGAATCATAAAAGATTTTGTTTTTCTTTCTTTTTTCACTTTTCAGACATGATTTTCACTGTTATACTATATATAATATATAAATTATAAGGAGTTTGGTAAAAAAAGGTGATATATTAGATTTTTTTGGTTACAAATATAAATTTATTTTAGAAAGGATATATTATGGCGAAAACAACAATCAAAACCACATTGGCAGATACCATCTATTTTAAAATCAGAGAAGAAATCACGCAACATAATTTAAGACCTGGGGATAAAATCAACATCAAAGAGTTGGCAAAACAATTTGGTGTCAGTGAAACACCTGTCAAATTTGCTCTCAACCGTTTGATTTCCGAAAATATCATTGATAACTTTCCAAGACAGGGTATGCGTGTCCATGGTGTCACTGCACAAGAGGTGGATGAAATCTTTGACGCTCGTTTGATGTTAGACTTATATCAAATGAAACAAGTCATTATGACCGTTACCTTCAATAACAATTTAAAAGAAGAAATGTACGCAAATATTGAAGAACATTTGGAATTGGTCACAAACCTATGTCCAGAATCTCCTGTTGAGGATTATATTCGCAACTATGATTTGGATTTGAAATTCCATGAATTGTATCTGAAATGTACTGGCAATCATAAGTTGTTGGATATTTTCAACTATATCAATCCTTTCCTCTACTCCAACTTTATTTTTAAAAGACAATCCAAAAACAAAGATGTGAGTGGTGTTTTGGAACACAAAATGATTTATGAAGCAATTATCAATGAGGATGAGGTTTCTTTGCAAAAAGCACTCACCATACATAACATCAATGCAAAAACAGCAATTGGCTTGATTCTAAAGGTGGATCAGTTGATTTGACAATGAGAGGAGATTTACAATGAATTTATTTGATTTGACAGGTAAAAAAGCAATTGTAACAGGTTCTACAAGAGGTTTGGGCAAAGGTATGGCAGAAGGTTTGTTGGAAGCTGGTGCCGAAGTTGTAATTATGGGTACTTCTGCAAAAGCTCTGGAAGTTGCTGCTGAATACACTGCACAAGGTTATGTTTGCCACGGTGTTGCTTGTAATTTGGGTGATAGAGAAGACTTGAAAAAAGGCTTTGCAGATGCAATGGCTCTTTTGGGTGATCATCTTGATATTTTTGTAAATGCTGCTGGTATCCAAAGACGTAACTTCTGTGAAGATTTTACTTTGGAAGACTGGGATGCTGTTATTGATGTAAACTTGAACGCAGTATTCATGCTTTGCCAATTGGCAGGTCGTGAAATGATCAAAAATGGTTATGGTAAAATCATCAATGTCGCTTCTATGTTGAGTTTCTTTGGTGGATTCACTGTTCCTGCATATGCTGCTTCCAAAGGTGCTGTTGCACAATTGACAAAAGCACTTTCCAATGAATGGGCAAGCAAAGGCATCAATGTCAATGCTGTTGCTCCTGGATATATGGCAACCGATATGAACACAGCTCTTTTGGCTGATGAAGGTAGAAATACTGAAATCACTGGTAGAATCCCTGCAAAACGTTGGGGTACTGGCGATGATATGAAAGGTATTACTGTTTTCTTGTCTTCTGCTGGTTCTGACTATTTGAGCGGTGCTGTAATCCCTGTTGATGGTGGTTATTTGAGCAAATAAGCTCAATTCCCATATATAAAATACCCTTAGAAACATCCTCTTCAAAAAACTCCAAGCGTCTTATGCCAAACGTTTGGGGTTTTTTAATTTCTTTCAATTGCAGATAAAGAACTCCAGAAACGATTATGTAGGGAATGGTCTTGACCATTCCGCCATCCAATGCAATTCTGTCTCTAAGATGCGGAACAGTCAAGACTGTTCCCTACAATATACCTCAAACATCTATACCGACCAAATATATCCCTTTTCTTTCACTGATATTTCTATTTTTTTCACAAGACACGCACAAAGAACTTTTCCACTCCATAGACTGAATCAATAGCACTTTTGGAGGTGGAAATTTGCCATTTTTATTTCTTGCAAGTCTATCTTTTCTTTGTTTTGGATTTTCTGGTTCTGGAGTCTTTCCAAAACCGCTGACAAAAGAAGAAGAAGAACGTTGGATTCAACTTTTGGAAAATGGTACCCTGGATGAAAAAAAAGCTGCCAAAGAGAAATTGATTCTACACAACCTACGTTTGGTGGCACACATCACAAAAAAATTCAATCTAGCCACAAAAGATACAGAAGAACTGATTTCTATTGGAACTGTTGGTTTGATGAAAGCTGTTGATGGTTTCGATTCCTCCAAAAATGTGCGTTTGGTTTCCTATGCAGCCAAGTGCATTCAAAACGAATTGCTTATGTGGCTGAGAAATACAAAAAAATCACAAAATGACATATCTTTACAAGAGCCCATTGGTTCAGACCGTGATGGCAACGAAATTGTTATGTTGGATATCATCACCAGCAATACCCCTGATTTTGCAGATGCTTTGGACTTCAATATCCAATCCAAAAAGATGTTACTTGCCATCCAAAAGGTTCTGACCAAACGAGAACAAACCGTCATTGTTTTGCGATATGGTCTTGGAACATATGACAGGTTGACCCAACAAGAAATTGCAGATATATTGGGTATTTCCAGATCTTTTGTCAGCAGAATCGAAAAAAAATCCCTCAAAAAATTGAGAGATTCCCTTTCCAATTGATATGCACTTGTTGCAACAGGGCTACTGCCCTGCTACATATGATTCACTTCTATTGTTCTTTCTTATACAAAATGCTTAGCGTCTGCAATGATACGCAAGTTGTTTTTCAAAACAAGAATTTCTTCTTCTGTAAAACATTTCAAAACTTCTTCATTTACATCGTCAATGATTTTTGTGATAGGCTCTTCCAAAGCTTTTCCTTTTTCGGTTGGTACCACACGCACTTCACGTCTATCTTCTTTGTTGATGACACGGTCAATCAACCCTTTTTTCTGCATACGATCCAACACACCAGAAATTGTAGATGTTTCCAAACACAAAATTTCTGAAATTTGTTTGGGTGTTGCAAATTCTCTTTGCCACAAACAGCTTAAAACTCCATATTGAGAAGGTGTTACATCGTGTTCTGCCAATTTGGCATTCAAATGCTGAAATACAGCATGTTGTGCAGTTGTCAACAAATAATTGATACATTGTGTCAATTCCATAATTTAACCCTTATCCTTTTCTCTAATTCCCTCTACAATCCCTTACGCTTCTTCATTTGTTGCTTTTCGCATCATATCAAAACTTGCAACTGGTTTGTCAAATTTCACTTTGAGCATTTGTTGTGGATGTGGCGCCACTTCTACAGGATCACCTGTTTTTGCATCCCACATTGCTTCCACCACCATTGCAAAACTTTTTCCATTTGCTGGCATAACTTCAATTTCTTCTCCAACAGAGAATTTATTTCTTTGTTCCACAAGTGCAATTCCTGTTTCTGGATCTGATGGTTCTTGCACCACACCAATGAAATCAAATCCACGGATATAGCTATTATTGGTATAGACTTGTTGGTCACCATCTGGTTTTCCATAGTAGAATGCAGATGTATATTCTCTATGACTTGCTTTGGAAACTTCCTCCATATAATATGGAATATTGGCTTCATACAACGCTGGATCTTCAAAATAATCATCAATTGCTTGACGATATGCTTTCACTACAGTGCCCACATAGAAAGGTGTTTTGATTCTACCTTCAATTTTCAAACTGACAATGCCTGATTCCAAAATATCAGGAATTGCATCAATCATACACAAATCTTTGGAGTTGTAGATATATGTGCCACGTTCATTTTCTTCCACTTGCATATATTCACCAGGTCTATTTTCTTCCACAAGATGATATTTCCATCTACAAGGATGTGCACAGGCACCTTTGTTGGCGTCACGACCAGTCAAATAGTTGCTGAGCAAACATCTACCAGAATAGGAAATGCACATTGCACCATGTACAAAGGCTTCAATTTCCATATCTTCTGGAATTTGATTGCGTACCTCTTTGATTTCTGTGAAGGACAATTCCCTTGCAACCACCACACGTCTAGCACCCAATTCATACCACATATTGGCACTGCGATAGTTGGTGTTGTTTGCTTGTGTGGAAACATGCACTTCCATATTGGGTACCACTTCTCTAGCAACTGAGAACACACCCAAGTCTGAAATAATGAGAGCATCCACTCCAATTCGTTCCACATCTTTGAAATATTCAGCCATACCATCAAAATCTTGGTTATGTGCGAAAATATTGGCTGTTACATATACCTTTACACCATGTTCATGTGCAAATTTCACACCTTCTGCCATGGTATCGATATCAAAGTTTTTTGCTTTGGCACGCAAACCAAACTCTTCTCCACCAATATACACAGCATCTGCACCATAGAGCACAGCTATTTTCAGTTTTTCCAAATCACCTGCTGGTGCAAGGAGTTCTGGTTTATTGATCTTCTTCATTTTGTTCTACTCCTTCAACTTCCACTTCCATTGCTGTTTCTTTTATTTTGTAACACAAAGCCACACCATCACCAATGGGAATGATACTGGTTTCCAATGCTTCGTGATGGGAAATATCCCATAGAAAAGTTCCCAATCGTTTGTGAATGGTTCTTTGACGTCTTGGCACACTGAACCTTGTTTGCGCAATGGTTCCACCTTGTAATACATCATCCACAATGAGCAATCCACCAACTGGCAACAGACGCAAGCAATGTGGCAAGAAATTGCTATATTGCCCCTTTGCTGCATCCATAAAAATCACATCATATGGTTCTTTAAGGGTTGGCAAAATATCTGCTGCATCCCCTTCCAAAATGGTTATGGTATCTTCCAAACCCATGCGTGCTATATTTTTTCTTGCATCTTTGAGCATCACTTCAAAGCGATCAATGGTATGAATACAACCATCTTCTTGCAAATACTGTGACATCAAACTGGAAGAAAATGCAACTGCTGTACCAATTTCCAAAATTCGTTTTGGTTTTTTCATGGACAGCAACACTGAAAGAAATCTTGCCACCTCATGGGGTACAATTGGCACATCTGCTGCAATGGCTTCTTTTTGAATTTCACCCAAAACACCATCGTACATTGGTTGAATGGTACGTAAAAAGGTGTTCATGGTATCATCTGTTACATAATTCATAATCTATCTCCTAGTCTCTTAGCTGTTTTGGTAATTGTTTTTCGCAACTAAGAAATCGTCATAATTTTCGAAGTACAAGTGGTTGCTTTGACCTTTTGCTTCCACTACATAGTAAATATAGTTGTGGTCTTCTGGATACAATGCCGCTTCAAAGGAGCTTGCACCTGGATTGGAAATTGGTCCAATTGGAAGCCCTGTCACTTTGTATGTATTGTATGGGGAATCCACTTCCAAATCTGTATAGGTTACATCTTCTTTGATGATACCCATTGCATACAATACTGTTGCATCCATTTGCAAAGGCATTCCAGATTCCAAACGATTGCGAATAACACCAGAAGCAATTGCACGTTCATCTGCCACTGCAATTTCTTTTTCAATGATAGATGCCATTGTCACATATTCATCCAAGGTATATTCCCCTTGTGCCACAAGTTCACGATATGCTTCGTTGTACATTGCATCAAATCCATCCAACATCACTGTTACCACATCATAAGCAGTTGCATCATCTGTGATGTAGTAGGTGTTCGGGAATAGATATCCTTCTAAGCGATAGTCACGATCTGGCAAACCTTCCAAGAAATCATAATCATATACATCTTCGTTGGCAGCAGCAATGAATTCTTCTGTGGTACAAATACCTTCAGATTCCAATTTTTCTGCAATTTGCAATGTATTGTATCCTTCTGGAATTGTGAATTTCACATCGCCATCGTATACCACACCATTTTGCAACATTTCCATAATTTCTTCTGAAGTAAGACCAGTATCAATATGGTATGTACCTTGTTTGAATGTACCATCATATCCATCAATACGACTCTTGATACGGAATATCCAAGTATCGTTAATCAATTGATTTTCTTTCAAAATTTCTGCAATTGCAATGGTAGATGCACCTTCTGGAATGACAATTTCCACTTCAATACCAGTCAAAACAGTTTCTTTACCAGAATCTTGCATAAATTCAGACATGGTAATGAAAGATGCATAGCAAGCAATCAAAGAAAGTACCACTAAAATGATAAAGAAACGGAAACGTCTCAAATGTGGATTCAAAGGTTTGCGTTTTTTACCTTTGCCAAATCGGCCCTTTTTGTCAGTTTGTGGCTCAAATTCTTCCTCTTCATATGCATCATATTCCATATGTTGCACTGGTTGTGGTTTTGCATGTGCTACATCTCTTGCAACAGAACGTCTTGGCACATATTGTCCCTCTGCTCTTGGAGCACGTACACTTCTAATCTCTTCTGCATACTCTTGTCTTGGTGCAGAATATTCTTCTCGTCTATACTCTTGTCTTGGTGTAGAGTACTCTTCTCGTCTATATTCCTGTCTTGGTGTAGAGTACTCTTCTCTTGTATATTCTTGTCTTGGTGTAGACCGTTCTTCTCTTGTATGTCCATATTCACCACGTGGTTCTCTTTTGATGCTACTCAAATCACTTGATGATTTTCTTTGCTCGTCCATGATTTACCTCCTAAATCTACATAATCCCTTATATTATACAATTTTATTTCTTTCTACACAACCTTATTTTCAAATAGTATGAAATTTCTTGTGTTTATTTCGCTTTTCTTAAGAATATTGCAGATTTTCTGATTTTGCGATACAATAATACATATATCCTAATTAAAGATTAAAGGTGCTATATATTTTGTAGGGTACGCATTGTATGCGTATCGAAAGCGGAATGCATACAATGCATTCCCTACGTAATTCAGAAATGTTTATACTTATTAGGTCTTGTTATCTTGATTAGGAGATATATATTAGAAAAACCCCTTAGAATACACATACAAAAATCACCTTTCTATATCAATAGGAGAATATATATGAATTACATTGAAAGTATACAATTTTTGGAAACAGAAATCGGTTTTGCCTCTTGTCCTGGTTTGGAACGTGTTGCAGAACTTTTGAAACGTATGGGCAACCCACAGAATTCTCTTTCCATCACCCATGTTGCTGGAACCAATGGAAAAGGTTCTGCCACTGCAATGCTTTCTTCCATTTTGCAAGAAGCAGGCTACAAAACTGGTGCTTATACTTCACCACATTTGGAACGTTACAACGAACGTTTTGTCATCGATGGCGTAGAAATTACAGATGATGACTTTTCTGAAATCATAACCGAAGTACGCACACATTGGGAAGAAATGAAAGCAGAAAATTTGGATTTGCCCACTCTTTTTGAAGTGGTGACAGTTGCTGCTTTTTTATATTTTGCAAAAAAACAAGTGGATGTTCTTATTTTGGAAGTGGGACTTGGTGGTAGATTTGATGCAACAAACATTGTAGAAACACCACTGATTTCCTTAATTATGTCCATTAGCATTGACCATACAGATTTCCTAGGAAATACTCTAGGTGAAATTGCAAAAGAAAAAGCAGGAATCATTAAGAAAAATTGTCCTGTGGTCTTGTATTCACAAGAGGAATTGGTATATAATATAGTACAGAATACTGCAATTTTATTGGATGCACCTTTTCATATGGTGGAAGAACCTACTGTTATCATCCATTCAGAAACATTGGAGGGCACTTGTTTTTCTGTGCATACCAAGGATTTTGCTTATAAACAAATTACATTGTCCCTTTTGGGCAAACACCAAGTACAAAACTGTATTGCTGTTTTGGAAACATGTTTTGTTTTGCAAGAAAAAGGTTTATGCATTACACAAGAACATGTGATTTCTGGTCTGGCAAAAACCAAATGGGCTGGTCGCCTAGAAATAATTGGACAAGAGCCACTTTTGTTGATTGATGGTGCCCACAATCGTGATGGCATCTATCGTTTGTCTGAATGCATTGCCACCTATTTCACCGACAAACAAATCACCTTGGTTCTTGGTGTTTTAGGTGATAAGGAATATGAAGATATGGCAAATTCTATTTTGCCCTATGCAAGTCGTGTCATTTTGACAGAGCCACATAGTCACCGTAAATTGGCTGTTGGTTCCTTGGCAGAAGTAGCACAAAAGTTTGAAATACCTATGTTTTTAGAAGAAATCATTGAAAACGCTATAGACAAAGCCATCTCCATCACACCAAAGGATGACGTTATTTTATGTTGTGGTTCTTTATATTTGATTGGAGATATTCGTAAATATATATTATCGACTAACAGAGGAGGTACTTCCCATGTTTAATTTCAAAGACGAACTTTCCAGATACCAACCTTTGCTTGAATTGGATGAAATCGAACACTCTCTACAATCTTCACAGCTTAAGGATTTGGTAGATATTTTAGATCATATTGCAAAAAACAGTGGCAACCCCTTGGAAATGGATGCAAAGGAGGACTAATATGAAATGTCCAAATTGTGGTTCTATCTTCCAAGAAGGGTTTATTTGCCCTGATTGCAATATAGACACCTTTATTTTTAAAAAAACACGTAATCTTTCCATTCGTTTGTACAACCAAGCATTGGAAAAAGCATATCAAATGGATTTGTCTGGTGCCATTGAGGACTTGGAACAAAGTATCACATTTGATAAAAACAATATCCAAGCACGTAATCTTTTGGGTTTGCTATACGCAGAAATGGGTAAAATGGCAAATGCTTTGGTTCATTGGATTTTCAGTTCTTCTGTGGTCAAAGAGGGTAATCCTGCCACAGGATACATGAGCTATTTGAAGAAAAATGGTAGAGAAATGGAAAAATATAACGATGCCATTGTACTCTACAACCAAGCACTTTATTATTTGAAACATGGTAGCGATGATTTGGCGATTATCCAATTGAAAAAGTCTTTGGATATCAACCCAGATTTGGTGGATGCATACAATTTGATGATTCTTTGTTGCATTGAAGATAACAACGTACAAAGAGCACAACATTTCATTGATCTTGTATTGAAAAAAGATGCCTACAACCCTACTGCTTTGCGTTATGCAAAATACATTGGTTTGCCAACCTATGCATCAAATTCCAATAGACGTGTAGAACGTTCAAGACCTGTAAAAGAAAACTCCACCATCATTTCCAATAAAAAAACAGATGGTTCTCCTACCATACCAAAATATCGTAGAAAAGAAAAAACAAGTGGTCTTTTGGCAAAACGTGATATCATTGCTTTTGCACTTGGTGTGGTGATTTCTGTTATTGTTTTAATGGTTTTGATTGTACCTGCCAACAACGAATCCAAGGATAATTTGATTGCAGAACTACAGTCACAGGTGGATATCTATTCTGGTGAAACCAATATGACACCAGAGGAAGTTTTGGAATTGCGTGCTACTGCTTCTGCTTTGGAAGATGAAAACAAATTGCTTAGAAGCGAAGAAACCAAACAAGCCAATATGGAACTTTTGCAAACTGCTGTATCTCAACTTTCTGATGAAGATTATGAAGCTTGTGTCACCACATTGGATAAAATTGACACCTTTGGTTTTGGTGAAGAAGATTTGGCAAAATACAATTCTGTGAAAGTAACTGCCTATCCAAAAGCAGCAGAATCCTTATACACACAAGGAAAAAGCGACTTTTTGAACAACAATTATGATGATGCACAATTGAATTTGGAAGCATCTCTCAAATATGCAGAAAATGATAATTTCATTGATGATACCTACTATTATCTCGGAAAAATTGATGAATCCAATGGTTATATAGATAGTGCTCGAGAATATTATCAAAAAATCATTTCTGGATATCCAGATTCCAACCAATTGGCAAATGCAGAAAATGCAATTGGAAACCTACCAGCAGTGGAATAAATAAAAAGATAAATATTAAGACCATATATCACTCGTAAAATGTGTTATGTGGTCTTTTTGATTCTATACTCTAAATTGAGATGCTTAGTTTATCATTATCTATATGAATATACAAAACCCATGTCACCAAACAGGCAACATGGGTTCAAATACATTTCTATGAAGTTTTGCAACTCTAATTTATAAATTCAGCGGTGACTTGTTGCATTACAGGTTGATACCCACTGGCAGTATCACAAACATGCCATTGCAACTGATACGCCGTTTCCTCCCATGACGAATTCCATGGCACTTCATACACACTACTGTCTTGGTAAGCCACAATATTTTGTACTGCTGCATCCAACATTTTTCCATCTTGACCATATACTGCCAATACACCTGTATATTGACTTTCTGGTAGCAGATGTTCCACTGTAACTGTGAGTATTCCATCTATCAACTCTTTGGAAACAATTGCAGCATCAGATATATTTCCAGAAATCTGTGCATCTGACACATTCAATACAGCAAAGTCTGTTGCAACTGTATCACCTGAACTAAAAGTAACTGTGTAAATTTGAGAATTGGAATTCACATCATTTTTAGGCAACAAATATTGGAATGTACCTGTTGCACCATAGGAAATGGTACCCACATCTTGGCTATACACTTCTGTTTCTCCCAAAGTGACAGTAAACATAGCATTTTCCAAGTCTATCAAACCATCATTTGTATAGGCAGCTTCCAAGCGGTAACTATCCACATTGTCTTCAAAATACACAGAACCAAATGTAATATGTCCTTCTGTTGCATCGAAAATCACTGTATTATCCTCCGATGTAGCATCCGTTCCTTCAGAAGGAGAAACCACTACATATACTTGGTTACCAGTTGTTGTAGTTGGTGCATATACACAAGTTAATGTTTTTTCAGCACCAGGATAAAGGGTTGTTTCATGTGTATTTTGTGAATATAAAGTTCCTCCAGAATTGGGATTTCCTTCATAAAGGGAATAGGTATATCCATTTACAATATCCTGACCAACATTTTTCACATCCACTGTAAAGACTGCCATATTGTCCAATGCTTGCTCTTGTTCAACCAAGTTGGATACTGCCAAATCCAAAGTGGGTTCCAATGTGAGTTTTGCCAAATTGGAGGTACCATACACTACAGAACCATTGACAATTTCGCTTTTTTGCAACTCTTGGTATGTCACAACCAAAGTTCCATCTTCTTCCATTTGTGCAGCAAATTTTTTCACATCATAGTTTCCACTGAGAATACAGCATGGGTATCTCCAAGAACCATCCAAATAATATGCACAATACAATTCTTCATATCCTTCAGCATTGATTTGTGTCCACAAAACAGCTTGTTTTGTGCTATTTTGTACATGAATGATTTGATTGCACACTTGACCATCCAAAGAAATATTCCCTATTATAGTACCATTTGTTGTTTCAATTGCAATTGCATCGGTGGTTGCATATGCCACATAAGACATGCCATCATTTGTGTATCCCACAGCACTATATCCTTCATCAGCAATATTTTTTATACTTCCATTGTTGGTCAATTCTTTTGTATATATTGCACCATCTGCATCATAGGACAAATAACATCCGCCTGCACCATAGCTCAATGAAACAGCACCTACACTACCCAAATCTCCTATGGTTTGTATATCTCCCATGCTGCCATTTTCATAGAATCCATAGTGAATTGAAGTGTTGCCTGTTGCACCACTGATATCTTGTTCTGTGTTGCTGATCCAAGCAACTGCTGCAACATCTTCATACTCTGCAACAACAGGTGCAATATCCATATATGCATTGTCTGTCAGTGACAATGTTGTTCCTGTTTGCATATCATAGAAAGAAATTTCTTTATCTGCAAAGAAAGCGGTTACATCTGCTGTATCGCTCAATTCAGAACGGTTGTCTTCCCAAACCACATAATTTCCATCCACATCAAATAAACCATCTGCGGTACCATCATCATCAATTGCTGTACCGTTTTTGGTCAAATTCATACCATTAATTGTCGAACGAGTTGTATCATCAATATGATAGAATATTGCATCTCCTTGTGGCATACTATACAATCCAGAAAAAGCATTGGACAAAATATAGGATATATTGCTCACATTTTGTAGCGTTGCAACAGAAGGTTTTGACAGATACTCTCTACCAATTAAAGTGTATTTTTGATCTGTTCCATCCACTTCTAGCAATTGACCATTTTGCAAGGAATATGTACGCACTCCATCTGGATAAACAAGGGTAATGAGAATGGCTTCTCCTCTAAACGTACCCAATTCACCATAAATACCAAATTCACCAGTTACGGTAGATTCCAAACTCAAATCTGGTGCCAAATTCAACAATCCATCATAGGTACCAATGCCAAAAAGACCTGCACTAATGACTTTGAATCCCACACCAAAGGAAATTTTCAATACCCCTTGAATTGGCATACTGGCAGTGAATACTGCATCTGAAAAATCAGCTTTCGTTGCAGAAACATCTATATCTGTTTTGAGGGATGCTGAAATCCCCAATTGGATCACCGTTGGTACTGTTCCAATCACCATGTTTTTATAGCCTTCAAACACCTCTATGTCCTCCATGGAAAGATGTAGTTCCAATGAATAGGCAGTGCCATTTTCCAAGGTGGTCAATGGAATGGTCATTTTGCCATCAACACCAATGATCACTTCTTTTTGAAGCACCTTAGATTCCACTTCTGATGCAATTTCAACATATACTTTGCTATTTTCGATATAAATTTTAATTTCGCCCAATTCTTTTGTATTAAACTCTAAGGAAGCACCGTTAAAGAAATCCAAATCAATACTAGGGCCTGTAACCGTTGGCAAAGAAGCAGTTTCGATTCCTTCTTTCAATTCTTCCAACAAATCCGTTATTTTGATGGACAATGGTTCTTCCACTGTACTTCCATTGCTGTCCACAGCCAAAATGGATAGCGTTTCCCCTTCTCTGACCGTTTCCCCTAGTACAATTTCCAATGAATTGTTTGTGATTTCCTTTTTGGTTCCTTTGGACCCCACCAAGTATGCTGTGCCACTGCCACTTTCCCAATTGATGATTGTACTGAGTGTATAGGTGTTGGTATCTCCTGCATCTATGGTCAATTCCACATCTCCAAGCACATCTCTATAGGTTATACTTCCGCCAGTGATGCGAGCACTTTGTATGATGTTGCCCAATTGCACTGTTTTTTCATATGTTTCGCTGCCAATATTCACATACCAACTATCGTCTGCATATGTATCATGGCTGACATATAGGTTGTAGTTGCCATATTCCACATCATAAATGGTGGCAATGCCATCTACATCGGTATCCGCTTCTTGGGAATCCACAGATACAGTTGCTCCTAATACAGGATTGCCACTTGGATCTTTCACAGTGATGGTTACTTGGGCTGTTTTACCATTCTCTGGAGTCGTTGGCGAGGTTATATCGGGCGTCATAACTGTATAGCCAGCAATACGTCCCATATATACTCTAGCATAATCACTTGTGGAGACGGTTTTATACATATACTCGGTCTCTCCAGCATCGATATAGGATACTTTACAGACACAGGTGACGGGCACCTTTAAATATCGGTCAAATGCACCATTAGTTTCAGGATAGTCATAGGTGGGGCTACCAATAGGGGATGTAATCGTTCCTGAAAAATAGCAGAATTCAATATCACCTGATACATAGCCGCCAATGCCGCCTGCATAAAAATAGACGTAATCATAGCAATAACCATTTTCTAGCTGTGCCCTATAATAAGAGTTCCAATTTGTTAGAGAGCAGACGTAGGAATCTCGGTAAGTATTTACGTAGTCTCTGAAGAATAATACATCTTGGTATTCTTCATCATTTATGACAATTATTTCACCTGTGCAAATACAATAAGAAATGGTACCTCCAATTCCAATGATACCACCTACATAACTCGTCCCAGTGACTGTGGCACTAAAGGTACACCCGGAAGTAATACCACTATGTCCAGCAATACCACCTACATTCGTCTCCCCTGTGACCGTGGCACTGGACGTGCAATTGGAAATATACTGTGTCAATCCAGCGATGCCACCCACATAGCGTTTGCCTGTGACTTTAGCACTAGATGTGCAATTGTATGCGGCAGACGAACTCCACATATATCCAACGATGCCGCCTATGGATGTTTCTCCCGTGACTGTAGCGCTGGAGGTGCAATTGGAGATGGTAGCCGACGAATTGAGCGTATACCCAAGAATGCCACCCACATGGTATTTGCCTGTGACTGTGGCATCGGATATGCAGTTAGTAAAGGTTGCATCTTCAATTGCGTGTCCAGCAATGCCACCTACATATTTTTCTCCTGTGACTGTTTCATCAAATTGACAATTGGATATGATTCCATCTACGTTTCCTGCAATTCCTCCTACATATGTTTCTCCTGCGACTGTTCCATTGGATTTACAATTGAAGATATCATCTCCATCCCCTGCGATTCCTCCTACATCGTCATTACCTGTTACACTTCCACTGGATTCACAATTGATAATTTCTCTACCACCTCCTGCGATTCCTCCTACATATGTTTCTCCTGTGACTGTTCCACCAAATCGACAATTGGTGATAGCCGCATCTGCATACCCTGCATTCCCTACTATTCCTCCTACACATGTTGTACCTATTATATCTCCATTGGACTCACAATTATAAGTGCTATTACTTGCATCTCCTGCGATTCCCCCTACATATCCTTCTCCTGTGACTGTTCCTTCAAATCGACAATCGGATATGATTCCATCTGCGCCTCCTACAATTCCTCCTGTATGTGTTTCTCCTGTAATATTCCCTACAACCGTACAATTCCTGATTTCTCCATTAGCATTCCCAGTGATTCCTCCCAAATATGTAGCTTTTTCTGTGTCTTGCATAACAGTCAAATTCCCTGAAAATGTACAATTTGAAATTATGCTATCACTCATAAGTTCTCCTGTGATACCACCTATCTCATAAGACTCAACATCAATGTCAAATGTTTCATCAAAATCAGCATGGCAATCCTCAATGGTACTATTTTGCGTAAAACCAACAAGACCACCAAAATAACATATTCCATCTCCATTGAAATTCGGAGTCAAGGAAACATCCTGAATCCTAACACCTGAAATAGTGGACTTATAAATGCCTCCAAAAATACCACATTCATCTTCACCTATGCCATATACATCCACATTGGAAATGGTATGTCCATTGCCTTTTATGTGACCTATAAACCACCAAATGGTTTCCCATTTATACTCTGCCAAATCAATATCTGCCACAATTTCATAGTAATTGCCACCCTCTGGGTCAACTGTAATTCTAGCAAACTCCTCTGGTGTGGAAATGATATATGGATCTGTTTCGGAGCCTGTACCACCTGCAAAGGCACTTGCTTTGACTTCTGACCAATATTCCGCTTTGATGACACCTGTGTTGATTCTCAAATGGGACGCATATTTGACCCATTCATTTTGGTCATATCCAGTTGCACCATCTTCATAATACAATTTCAATGTTGTAGGCATATCATCCCCAAAGCAATCCTCTTGCAATTGCGGTGCATTGCTCAAAAAGCAGATTGCTGACAAATTTTCGCACTCTGAAAAAGCATAGGAACCAATGGAAGTGACACTTTCTGGCACTGTATAAGTGGAACCTTCCCTTGCAGATGGATACACCATCAAAGTGGTCATATCTTTGTTGAACAATACACCATCCACAGCAGTATAATAAGGGTTATCCTCACTGACATAAAGCATCTGTGTATTGTGTGTGAATAAATTGTAAATATCTTCCACATATAACAAAGTAGAAGGCAGACTGATTTCCCAACCTTCATCTATTGCACCTGGCGAAATCACTTCTACACCCTCTGGAATTTCCACAAATGCATCTGGACTAATTATTTTGATTAAAACATCGCCATTGCTATTGAATAAATTACCATCCTGAATTTTAAAATATGTATTGTCTGGACTTAGGATAAAGGTTTCCAAATAATACAAGCTGGATAGATACAGCTCCTCCACAGAAGCTGGAATTGTCATTGTTATCATATAACGACTGTCAATGGTAGCTGTAACAACGCTATCTGGAATTACAAAATCCTCTATGTCATTTCTCCAAGGATAATGAATCAATTCTGTACAATCCTTATTATACAAAATACCATCTATACTGGTAAAATATGGATTATTTGCATCTACAATGTAGTTTTCAAGCTTATAGCAATCATAAGGATTGATATAAGAAACGGTTTCTGGCACAATCAAAGTGGATGCACTCCAAAAGTCTTCAACGCCTGTGACAGTATACCCTTCTACTGTGGCAGGTATGGTAACTTCACCATCTCCATAAGGGTAGATGATTCCTGTGCTGGTATCAAATTCATAACCATCCCCCCAAATGAAATCATCATACGTCCATTGCATTTCTGCTGTTTGTTCTTCTTGTGTTGTTTCTACCACGTCTATTTCTACTTCTTGTACCCCTATTTCCTGTTGCACTTCCACTACATTGTAAAGCTCATCCGCTCTGACCACCATTTGCGAAGCCATTGTCATCGCCAATACAATAGATATGAATTTTTTTGCTCTCATTCTTTTCACACGCCCTTTCCAAGATTGTTTTTCAAATGTATCTTCTCTTTTGCTACATGATTCTATAAATCCTCATTTTTAGGCAACTCTTTTCAATTACTCTTTAAAACAGTGCACCATACGCTTCGTTTGTTGCAAAAGCACGAACTTCCCCAACCCCATTCAGAGTAACTGTGTCGGTCTGCCATGTTTGATTGTCCTCACTTTCTACCATAGCTACATCCAAGCACTTCCCATCCTCATCATAAATGGCACAAAGTGCATATCCATCATAACCTCCTCGTCCTAAAGTTACCTTTGTGGTGGTTGCTGTAGTACTTGCAATTTCTGCATTTACATTGGGTGCATCTTCAATGACAACTGTTAACATAGGTGTCATTGTTGTGATCCAACCATAAGTACCATACCCTACATAGCAAGCAAACATCCACTGCCCCGCTTCACTGGTATCCACTGTATAGGTTTCACTTCTATGATTCAAATCCTCAAGAGATGTGTAGTAATTCACCGTTTCTCCACCTATCCAATTGTAGAAAAGTGAGCCTTTATAACCAGCCATTTCAACCACTTCTAAGATGACAGTATCTCCCCTTTTCACAGTTATCGTGTCATTCTCTACCACTTGGCTTTGGCAATCAATTTTTACAACAGGAATATCCGCTGAACCAGCAATCACATCCAATGCTTTGAACTGGATGTGTTCCCCTTGTTCTGATGGTGTGAAAGCATCATAAGCACCAAAATAGACTGCACACCCTTCTTTCAAGGACATAGGTCCTTCTACATTCAAATATTGAGGGTAAATATCTTCTGCCCAATTTTCTCCATTAAATCCATATACTCCAGTTGCACCTTTTTCTGCCAACGCAGCATAAAAATTCAAGAATAATTCTTCTGTAGAATCAGCCCCCACCAGTTCTGTCAAAGGAATCAATACATCTTTATAAAAATATTTTTCTGACAATAAAATTTCATACAAATCTTTATATATAGCATCTCCATTTGTCACACCATCTTGTTGCGCATATTGTGTCCGTAGATATTGTCCAAATAGATAAGACAGCGCATAATCATCCAAAGAATCACCCCAATATGCAAGGGACACACTGCCTACCGCAATCGCACTAGATCCATTGTAGTAGTCGATACGACTGTCCTGTACTCCATAAATCAAATGCTCTGCTGCCATAGAAAATGCCTCATTCAAAAATGTTGGCTGATAGGAATCCTTTACCATATACACACTATATGCAATCATATGCTGTAATTCATGGGCTACAGTGGAATACGTCTGGGATACACCCACATATTCCCCATAGGCATCATGCATTCCTTGTGCTGAATCTACATGGAGAATATCCAATCCTTTGAGCAACTCACCTGAATCAAAGTATCCCCCTGTATAAGAACCATACGTATTTTCACCATCACCATCAATATCATAACAAAGAATATTGACCTTTCCATCTTTATCTTTGTCTGCATTTTCAAATCCGCCAAAATATTTCACCAACGCTGGATAAATGACTTCATCATATTCTTCTGCCAGTTTTTCAGCTTCCTCTGTAGTCAAACGAAAATCAGACATTTCTGTTTTGGGTACCCAAATGTTAGAATAATCTCCTACTGCAATCACCTCAAACTCAACATACTGATCACTATAATACGAATATGCCACGCTAAATGAGTATGTAGTACCAAGTTCAATGGTACCAATGGTCTCCATAAGCACAGCTTCATCCCATTCCTCCACCAAAGGCGTATTGACAGAAATGATGCCACGTCCATATGCATCATAACCCATAATTTGTTCTGTTGTATCATCTGATTCCATGAGATTCGCTTGGATACTAGTTCCAGTAACAGGGATGATACCTGTTGATTCACCACTGGCATCATAACTACCGTCATCCCAATAAGCAAGGGAATCAAAGCTGGTATTGACAGCCACCAATCCGTTGGCAGCTGGAAGTTGTTCTATGGCAAAACCAGTTGCCATCATACATTGGGAAGTCAAACAAAAACTCAATACTACAGCTGCTGTTTTTTGCAATCCTATCTTCATAAATCTCCTCCTATTTCAAACACATTGACATGTAAACATATACTTGTAGCAATAAATGGAAAATTATACAAAACAACAAATTTTATTGTCACAAATGCTCTTTGTATTTTCCAAGTATAACCCTACTTTTACCTTCTCTTTTCAATTAAAAATCTACAAGGTATTCTATGCTCAAACCCTTGCTACTACTTTCTTTATGTGGTATATTATGATGATAGTATAGGTGGTATTTTTTGTCAATAGATTCAGAATTAATGGTAATTATATGGCATTATCTGTTTTTTGGCGTTACAATTTTCATATATATTGGGTGTTGTTTTGTTTGCAGAAAGGATTCTTATGAGCAGAAAAAATGAAGATCAACGAAATATTATACAATTGAGCCAAGATGTATTACATGGTTTTTATGGTCGAAATATTAATCATCTAATACATCTATTGGCTGATGATTTTTTGTGGATTGGAGCCTTTGATTTTCAATACACTACAACAAAAGAGCAATTTTTAAATATCATACAATCTGAACTACGAGCAGAACCATTTACCATGCTTGAAGAATCCTTTTCTGTGGTTTCAAGCAATTCATATACAACCGTGGTATGCGGAACTTGCAAACTCATTGCCCACACAGAAAAAGATAAAATTATGCAAACACATACACGCTTCACCCTTGTGTGGAAACATCGTGGCACTCTTACACAATTGGTACACATCCATGGATCCAATGCACAGGATATCCCTCTTTCTGTTGATATTGCCCCTGTGGAAATTTCTCCTGATTTTAATTTCTTTCAATATTTGATGGCAGTGGATGCAACCTCAACCGATTCTAAAAAAATTGTTTTTCGAGATATCTCTGGTATATATCATTATTTTTTTGCAGATGAAATACTTTATATAGAAGCAAGTTTGAAAAATGCAATCCTTTATACAAAAGAAGGTTCTCTGAAAATTTCTGGTTTGCTCTCCGCTCAAGAGGATAAATTGCCACCTCAATTTTACCGTATTCATAAAAGTTATCTTGTAAACACCTTATATGTCAAATCCATCCAACGGTATAAAGTGGTATTACAAAATGATATGGAACTACCTGTAAGCAAACAAAAATATGTTCATGCCCGTGAAATTCTGTGCTGCAAATAGACTGCTATAGTGGCAACATATTACAACAAAAGTCAAATCATCAAGATTGTGAAAATCTCTTTGTAAATAATGAAACTATAGGTCTTCTATGATAAAATAAGCGTTTATTGGAGTATTTTCAAAATTTGCAAAATCTCATAACTGGTCTAAAGTATCGGCTCTTCATCAAATGTTAGGGTGGGATTGATTTTTCAATTTCACCCTTTGCTTGTATCACAAACAAAAAACTCGATATCCATTCAAAACAGATATCGAGTCTCCTTTATTTATGATTTAATTTGAACTTTTCTTCAGTGCTTCTCTCATAATTTCAATAGGCGCATCTACTCCAGTCCACAATTTGAAACTAATTGCCCCTTGGTTTACTAGCATGGAGAAACCATCAAGTGCTTTGATGCCCATACCGCTCACTTTTTCCACAAATTTGGTACGTAAAGGATTTGGAATTACATCACAAACCACCATATCCAATCTCAAAGAGTCATAGTTGATGTTTGGAATGTTAGGGTCTGGATACAAACCAACAGAAGTACCATTGATCAAAATATCCACATCTTCTGGAATATCCAATGCTTTGTCCCAGAAAATGAATTCTGCTTTTGCATCTGTTCTATCATTGATCAATTTTACAAGATTTTCGCCTTCTGCTTCCACAATGTTGGCAATCACAATTTCACGAATGCCTTCCATTGCAAGTTCCACAGACATTGCACGAGCAACGCCACCAGCACCCAAAATCATTGCTTTTTTACCTTTGATTTCCACTTCTGCATCTTTGAGTGATGTGATAAAGCCTTTGCCATCTGTATTTTCACCCATCAAAACATCGCCATCAAAATACACAGTATTGACTGCACCAATAAGCTCTGCTGCATCGGAAAGTTTATCCAAATATTGCAACACTTCAATTTTATGAGGGATTGTGATATGGGTTCCTTTCATATGGAAAGCACGCAATGCTGCCACTGCTGCTTCCAAATCTTTGGGTTCCACCAATGTTGTATTATAGCGATAATGCAAGCCCAAAGCCTTAAATGCCGCTTCCATAATGACAACAGTTGGATTTTCATCCACAGGATAACCAAACAAGCCAATCATTTCACTTCTATAGTTCACTTCTTTTTCTGCCAAATATTCTTCCAAAACATCCACAATGATTTGGTGATCTTCCATATGAGGAGAACCCGAAACGCAAATGGAGCCAATGACACCAGTACCAATTACATGAATTGGAAACCCTCCGCCAAGATATGCATAATCATTTTTATCCAAATACCAATCTTCTTGCAAATCTTCATTGGTTTCCTTCAAAATTTCACCTACATGCAAAGAACTTTTGTGCACTGTATTGACCGTATTGATTTTACGATTGAGCCACATCTCATTGTGATTGTTGGTGCCATCAAAGCCATATCGAAATACTTGGTAGCCATTCACAGTAATGTCAATGGCTACATGTGCATGATTCAATTTCGCTTTTTCAACAAGTAGCATCCCAATTTCCAGTGCAGTGTCATTTGAAAAACTTTTGAATCTCAAACGTTTTTCTTGGTCTTCATATACTTTCAAGTTACTCATAGAAAAACTCCCCCATCTGTTTGTTTTATATTATTCAGCCACCAATGCAAGTTCAACTGGAACACTTTCAGGTACTGTTTCGCCAGCAATTGCTTGCAAAAGTGTTTCGATACCTGTTGTTGTCATCAAGTCAGGTTTTTGTGCAACAGTTGCTGCCATTGTGCCTTCAGCTACAGCTGCCACAGCATCAGCAGATGCATCGAAACCAACGATTTTGATTTCACCAGAACGTCCAGCTGCATCAATTGCTTCCATAGCGCCCAAAGCCATTTCATCATTATGAGCGAAAACAGCATCGATTTCTGGTTGCGCTTGCAAAATGTTTTCCATTACTGTTAAGCCTTCTGCTTTGCTGAAGTTTGCTGTTTGTCTTGCAACTACTTCGATACCAGCTGCATCCATAGCAATGTTGAAGCCTTCGCCTCTTTCACGTGTAGCAGATGCTCCAGGAACACCTTCCAATTCTACAACTTTGCCAGCTCCGCCAAGCAATTCTACGATATATTCACCAGCCATAACGCCACCAGCTACGTTATCGGATGCGATATGGGACAATACTTCACCACCATTAGCAGAACGGTCCAATGTAATTACAGGAATACCTGCTGCATTGAGGTCTTCAACAGCTGTTGCAACTGCATCAGAATCTGTAGGAATGAGCAAGATACCATCTACTTTTTTGGTGATCAAATCTTCTACGTTGGAAGATTGTTTTACAGCGTCATCTTGGGAATCCAAAATAACAATGTTCAAACCTGTTTCTGCTGCATATGCTTCTGCTGTTTCTTTGATGGTTACAAAGAATTCTGTTGTAAGTGTTGGCAAAACCAACCCAATTGTCATTGCTTCTTCTGTTGCCACTTCTTCACTTGCACCTGCATCTGCTGCTGGAGCTTCGCTTGTTGTGCTGCTTCCGCAACCCACTGCTGCGAACATGAGAGTTGTTGCCAAAACTACGCTAAATAACTTTTTCATACTAAATTCCTCCTTTTTTACTTACCCTCGTTTACCTTGCTTTTACTTTTCTCTATCTAACAATACTGCTACCAGTATCACTAGCCCTTTGATGATTGTTTGGTAGTAAGATGAAACATCCATCAGATTGAGTGCATTGCTCAACATACCAATAATCATGGCACCAATGATGGTACCTGTAATTTTACCTCGTCCACCAGCAAGTGATGTACCACCCAAAACAACCGCTGCAATGGCATCCAATTCATATCCATCTCCAGCTGTTGGTTGTGCAGAAGAAAGTCTTGCTGTTACAATGATTGCTGCCAAAGCTGCAAGACATCCGTTGATTACATACGCCATAAATTTCACTTTTTTTGTATTGATACCAGAAAGATGGGCTGCATCTTCGTTGCAACCAATTGCATATATGTATCGACCAAAAGATGTGTGATTTAGGAGATAATATCCCAAGATATATACCACAACCATGATGATGATTGGAATGGGAATGCCAAACAAAGATTCTTTCCCGATGAAACGATACATGATACCAGTGCCTTCACTTTTGAATGAAATGGGTCTACCTTGGGTAAATACCGTTGTCATCCCTCTGAAGATCGTCATCGTTGCAAGTGTCACAATAAATGGTTGCAATTTGAATTTGGTAATGAACAAACCATTCATCGCACCAGCAATGACACCAATTGTCAATGTAACCAAAATAACCACTATAATATTGTAATTATTCAATACCATATATGCTGAAACTGCCCCTGAAAAAGCCAGAGTAGAACCAACAGAAATATCAATTCCACCAGTCAAAATAGCAAAAGACATCCCTGCTGCAATGATGGCGTTTACAGATGTTTGTCGCAAAACATTGGACAAGTTACTTGGCTGTAAAAATTCTGGCCTCATAATGGAAATTGCAATCATAAACACAACCAATATGATAATTGGTCTATATTTCTCAACATAATAACTCACACTTTTTCTCATAATTTACCCCCTCTTTGCAAAAATAAGTTCCAAGATAACTTCTCCAGTGGCATCTTTTCGATCAACTTCACCCTTAATGGTTCCTTCATGCATAACCAATACCTTGTCACTCATCCCCAAAATTTCAGGCATTTCTGAGGATATCAAAATAATGGTTTTCCCTTGCATCTTAAAGAGGTTAATCAAATCATAAATTTCTTTTTTTGCCCCAACATCAACACCCCTTGTAGGCTCATCAATCAAAAGCACTTGCGGGTCTGTGATAAGCCCCTTTGCAATGGCAACCTTTTGTTGATTCCCACCAGACAAGTTTTTAATCTTTTGATGGATGCTTGGTGTCTTGATATTCAATTTATCTCGGTACCCACCGCAAACTTCCAGTTCTTTTTTCTTTTGAATGATTGTATTTTTTGTCAATTTTTCAATACAAGATATGGTGATATTGCTCTTGATATCCAAATCCAAAATTAGGCCATCACCTTTTCTATCTTCAGAGATATAGTAAATCCCATTGGAAATGGCTTCCTTTGGACTATTGGATTTGATTTCTTTTCCATTCAAGAATATTTGTCCACTTTCTGCTCTATAGGCACCATAAATTGTTTTGGCAAGCTCTGTTCTGCCAGCACCAACCAAACCAGAAACACCTATAATTTCGCCTTTTTTTGCAGAGAAAGAAACATCATGTATGTATTGATTGGAAAGGTTTTTCACTTCAAATACCGTTTCACTTTCACCATATTCCACATGAGGGAATTGTTCTTCCAAGGTACGTCCAACCATCAATTTGATGAGTGCATCCTCATCCAACTCTTCCACTTTATTTTCTGCAATGAACTGACCATCTCGCAAAACAGTGATGCGATCACAAATTTCAAACACTTCTCCCAATTTATGAGAAATATATACCACACCAATATCTTTGCCACGCAAACCATTGATGATGCGGAACAAATTTTTCACATCACTTTCAGGCAATGCATCTGTTGGTTCGTCCATAACAATGATGTCTGCATTCATGGACAATGCCTTTGCAATTTCCACCATTTGTTGTTTCGCCAAAGACAAGTTGCAAACTTCTTCGTTAGGATCTAAGTCAATTTCCATTTCATCCATCAACTCTTTTGCCTTTTGCACCATTGCTTTTTTATCCAACTTTCCAAACTTGGTTTTGATTTCACGCCCCAAGAAAATGTTTTCATATATCTTCATGTAGGAAATCATATTCAGCTCTTGATGAATGATAGCAATTCCCGCTTCATTGGCTTGTCTTGGTGTATCAAACGCTACTTTTTTTCCTCTAAAGACAATTTCCCCTTCATATTTGGGGTACACACCAGACAATACCTTCATAAGAGTACTTTTTCCTGCGCCATTTTCTCCAATCAACGCCATACATTCACCCTTATAAATGTTGAAATCTACATCAGAAAGAGCCTTTACACCTGGAAATTCTTTTGTGACTTTTTTCATCTGCAATACACACTCTGACATAAACACCCCTCCTTTATTGTTTTAAGTTTGCACTATATGTTTCTAACTCTTCCATAGTTGGCATAGAGCTTTGTGCACCTTCATGTTGCACTGCATAAGATGCAACCTTTTGCCCCAATGAAATTGCTTCGTCGATATTCTTATTTGCAATATAGGAATGAATGAATCCGCCCAAAAAACTATCGCCAGCAGCTGTTGTATCCACTGCATTTACCTTGTAAGCTTCGAACAACATACGTCCTTCTTTTGTTGCTCGATATGCACCCTTGTGTCCCAATGTCACAATAACCACCTGCACATGCAATGCAAATAAATAATCAATGGCTTTGTCTATTTCTTCAATTGTATTTGTTGGCATTCCCGTAATGGTTTCCAATTCAAATTCATTTGGTACCAAAACATCCACAAGCTGAATCATATCCGCATGCAATTCCTTGGCTGGTGCCGGATTCAAAACAGTCAAAACACCATTTTCTTTTGCGATACGAAACGCTTCCATGGTTGCTTCCAACGGAGTTTCAAATTGACTTACAATTGCTTTGGATTTTGCTATGACATCCGCATTTTTTTGAATATATGCCTTATCCACCAAACCATTGGCACCCGCTATTACAATAATATTGTTTTGTCCTTCTCCATCTACACAAATGGTTGCAACACCTGTGTTAGTTGGTTCTTTTTCAACAAAGGATACATCCACACCAGCTGTTTGCATATTTTTCAAAACAAACTCGCCTGGTGAATCTTCTCCAACTTTCCCCAAAAAACAAACTTCTGTACCCAATTTTGCAGCAGCAACACCTTGGTTTCCACCTTTGCCACCAGCATGTTGTTTGAAACTAATTCCTTCTATTGTTTCACCAACAAGGGGACGTTTTAATACATTTGTCACCATATCCACATTGATGCTTCCCAATACTGTAATCATTTCGTCCCTCCTTATCTTAGAATACGACTCCTGCACACAAAATAATATTTGCATATGCCTTTGTTTCACCTGTTCTAATGACTGCCTCTGATGATTTTGTCAATTCTTTGAATTCAGAATGTGGCACATATGAAATATCTGCAAATTTCTTTTGCAATTCTGCATCCAATATTGGATTTATGGTTTTGATTTCTTCTGCTAAAATCACTCGTTCCACGCACAACTCTTCCAAAACAATTTCCAATGTCTGCATAAATGTGGGAATGTTGTGTGTCAATGCCAAATCAATTCTTTGTACACCATTGTAGATAGGAAGTCCTGCATCTCCAATGGTTAAAGTTTGTGTATGTCCCATTTTAGAAATCACACTACTCATTTCAGAATTTAATACTTTTGTTTTTTTCATATATGTCTCCTTTTTAGGTAAATTTAGGTAAACGTTTAACTAGGTGGACAAAAAGAGGAAATATTATGTACTTCCTCTTTGAATAATTTCATGTTTTAATCTCAACTTCCTGAAATTTACCCACTAAAACATTTATAGGTCTAGGACGTTTACAAAATCGTCCCAGACCTAATGTTTATTTACCTTCAAGAAACTTCAAAATGTCCTCGTAACTTCGTGTGCTATTCTCCATAGCTTCCAGTAACTCTTGTTTTTGCAGATCACTTTTCTTCTCCTGCAATGCAACTAACTCTGCTAGTGCTTCATCATATTTATCTTTACATTTGAATACATGTTCTTTAGCTCGTTCTATCTTTTCATCTATCGATATACTACGTCTTCCCATTTCTCTAATCCTCCTATGACTCTGCCAAAACAGCTTGGAATGGCTATACTTAACTAGACAGAAAAGATAAGGTCATGTAAAATAAAACTAATATAAAATAAGGAGATGATTACATGACTAAAAAACGACAACGAAGAGAATTTACAGAAGAATTTAAACAGCAGATGGTTCAATTATATAACAACGGAAAATCGAAAGCAGATATCAATCGTGAATACGATTTAACACCATCGGCACTGAATCGCTGGATACAGCGTTACAATGCTACTGGTTCTACAAAAGAAGCTGATAATCGCACACCAGAAGAAGCTGAACTCATCAAACTTCGTAAAGAGCTACAACAGCTACGAATGGAAAATGACATACTAAAGCAAGCGGCGCTGATATTCGGACGAAAGTAATTGTAATTCGAGCAAATCGACACAAATACTCTATATCAGCCATGTGTAAATGCCTTGAAATCAGCAGGAGTACCTACTATTACGAGGCTTCGTCCAAGAAAGATGATACGGAATTAGAACAAGAAATTGAACGGATTTTTTATGAAAATAAAGAAGTCTACGGAAGTCGTAAAATGAAAAAAGAGCTGAAGAAGTTGGGCAAACAGGTTTCTAGACGCAGAATTTGCCGCATTATGAAACGTTTAGGGCTAATTTCGGTCTATACCGTTGCCAAGTTCAAACCACAAAAGCAACAATGCAATGAGTCGCCAGTAAAAAACGAACTAGCTCGTCAATTTGATAACCAGCCTCCCAATGCAGTAATTGTTGGGGATTTGACGTATGTTCGAGTGAACTATAAATGGAACTATGTTTGTATCTTAATTGATTTATTCAACCGAGAAATCGTTGGATTTAGTGCAGGACTTCACAAAAATGCTCAGTTGGTATATGATGCTTTTGCAACAATCAAAGGGAATTTATCTGAAATCGAGCTGTTCCATACCGATCGCGGCAGCGAGTTTAAAAACTATCTCATTGATGAAATGTTAGATGTGTTTCAGATCAAACGATCCCTCAGCATGAAGGGCTGCCCCTATGATAATGCAGTTGCAGAAGCCAATTTCAAGGTATTCAAAACAGAATTTGTTCGAGGACGAAATTTCGTCAGTTTGGAGCAATTGAAGTTAGAACTTGCAGACTATGTGCATTGGTTCAATAACATACGTTTGCATGGCTCTTTGGATTATAGAACACCAGCCGAATATCGGGTACTGACCTTATAAAAATTGTCCAAAAAAGTGTTGACATTCCACTTCCAGGATAATCCTCACAAAACAGAGGCTCTCTATTCGTTCTATCGTAGGCGATAGCATGATTAATAATCGGTTTATCATCCCCCGTTTTCGAATGTCCAAACTCTGCCAAATCTATATCACCTGCCTGACAGGTCATGTTAGTAGAATCATACGATATGTAAATCTGTTCCCTATGATTACGTGACGCATTCCATTCATTCAGAAATCCAACACTTTGATTTATTGTGATTTCACTAAGAAAATCAGATACTTTACTATCACTATAAATATGCATATCAGATGTAAAGAGCGGATGGTTATAAGCGTAGTCTGGATAATATTGTGCTGCGTTATTTTCTGCAATAATAGAGTATGTAACTAAATCCAAAAACAGATCCTCATTTTTACCAAGGATACGCTTTAGCATCGTATCAAGTTCATAGTCTTTAATAATCTTCTGTATCATCAAATATGAACCTATCCGAAGACAACAACTTCTTTTACTACGATCCTTTTTATCTGGTAGTTCTTTATCCGGAAAATATTTTAGATAGTTTGCATTGGGATACATTTTTTCAATATCCTCCTCGCATCGTCTCCCTATTGTAGTTCGTTTCGGAATCGTATATTGTTTTTCAGGTTTATATATTCGGTCATATTCATAATTAATGTACGTTACATCTTTTATCTTTTTCCTTGTGATTTTCCCCTTGCTCTCAGGTATTTCTACTGTAAAATCAAAGTACATACGCTCTCCTTTCTTAGTGAGTATACCCACTAAGAATAGTATACACTAAAAGCCCAGAAAAATCAATAGATTTGCCGATTTTACTGGACTTTATTGGGTTTTGTTTTTATTTAGTGTCAAAATTTCAGGAAGTTGAGATAATCCTAACAGAACGGGTGGACACACAGGTCCACCCCCTACATATTGTGATGATGTATCGTAGGGGGGCGTACCTATGTATGCACCCGACCACCTTGTTTTCCACAGACACACTTATTTTAAATTGGGAAACTCAAATTAAGCTTTGCAAATGCTCTAAAAAATCTTTGGATATATCATTCAACTCCAAAAGTTGATTTTTTACATATCCCAATGTCAAATATTTTTCATCTGAATCAATGACAATCTTGTTATCATTGACTTCTATCTCCAAATCAATACCCAAATAGCAAAGGGTTGTGTCATTTAACATTTCAGACACCAAATGATCGCTATTGGTGAGCACCTTATCTTTAAAATAGCTGGTGTTGATTTCATTCAAGCTG
The DNA here is from genome assembly GCA_030067835.1 of Chakrabartyella piscis. GTDB lineage: Bacteria > Bacillota > Clostridia > Lachnospirales > Anaerotignaceae > Chakrabartyella > Chakrabartyella piscis. The sequence goes on along the minus strand of CP092441.1, from coordinate 1,347,380 downwards.
ACAAAATCGAAATGATGCTCCACAGAAAAGAAATCCTTCAAACCACGGATATATTGCAACTGCGATAATTCTTCTATGGTAATGTCCTTCTTTTTCTTATAAAATTCATGTTCTTTTCCTACATACACACAAAGTTCACCCTTCTTAATGGGCACAAATTCCAACTGCTTATGGGATATGATATGTGCAAAGGAATGCTCTTGTTTTGGCGAAACGTATAACAACCCAAATTCACAAATCCCTGTGGATACAAAGTCTATGATGTCTTGCACCGAACCTTCACGGTAATGTATGCTCTGTTCACGCTTACCATAAAAAGAAGTGAGTAATTTTGAAATTGTTTTGCTGGGATAAGAAGCGATATTCAAGATATCATTGTTATCGGCAAAATCCAGATTTTGCATGATTTCCACTTGTTTCAAAACATTATTTGCATAATGATAAAATTGTTCTCCCTTTGGTGTCACAATGATGCCTTTTGAGGTGCGTTCAAATAGTTTGGCACCAATTTCCTTTTCCAATAGCCCAATGGATTTACTGATGGCTGGCTGTGATGTGAATAGCTTTTGCGACGCTTTGTAAAAACTTTTTTCTTTGACCGATGTCACAAAATATTCCAGTTGTCTAATTTCCATATTATACATCCTTTTATAATAGATATAGCGGTTATCTTTTGCTAACTAATAGTACCATGATTATATATGTATTGACCATTTCATTTTTCTTAAGAAATTGTCATCTCTATATTCTGCAACCGATGCATGATAAATCCTTGTTTGCTAGGGAACAAGTGTGCATATTGATATGTAATGTCTATGCTTTCGTGTCCCAATCTGTCTGCTATTGCCACTGCTGAAAAACCCATATTGAATCAGTACCACCAGCTTAGCGAGTGGTTTGCTCTGTGGCTATAAGCCACTCTTCCCCGCCAACCTCTAAAGAGGCATAAATTTTCTTACTTCTGCACTACTTGCCTTACAGCTCTATCGAGCCTTATAAAGTTAATATTATCCAGTGTATAATTAGTTGTTATTTTCATTCTTGATAATCTATAATGGCTCAGTTGTCAAGACAAAAAAACAATTCTTTTTTAATGAACTCAATTTAATAAAGGAAAGAGTAACCCCTCCTCTTATGCTGCCATTGGTAACAGTTGCATGGGATAATACATGGATGCTGGTGTCTGGTAGTCCAGCGCCGAATGAAGACGTTCAAAGTTATATGTGTGAATATACTTTGCTATCTCTATTCGAGCCTGCTTAATGGATGTATATTCTGTCAAATATGCTTCTTCGTATTTGAAGCTGCGAAACCATCGTTCAATCATGATGTTATCAGCCCATCGCCCTTTGCCATCCATGCTTTGTTTGATTTTTTGTTCCTTCAAAAAGGCTCTGTATTCATTGCTTGTAAATTGAGAGCCCTGGTCTGAATTCAATATGATAGGTGTTGCTACTTTCAATGCCTTTTTGACCGCATTCATAACCATATGAGTGCTTAATGTATCATCCACTTCCCAACCAACAATGCAACGACTATACCAGTCGATGATGGCTGTTAGATACAGAAATCCGTGTTTTGTTCCAATATAGGTGATGTCGATTGACCACGCCTGATTGGGACGTTCGATAACCGCATTACGCAATAGATAGGGGCATATCTTTGCCTCCTGCATGCGTTTGGAAAGGTTCATCTTTGGATAAATCGGATCAATGGCCATTTCATTCATGTAACGTCTAGCACGCTTGCGACCTACGTTATGGTTGCGTTGTTTCAGTTGTGCTGACATCTGCCTTGCACCCCAAGTGGGATGTTCTGTGTGTAGCTGATCAATGATTCGTTTGCATTCCAATTCCTCAGCGGATATCGCTGGCTTTTCATAGTAGATGCTGGTACGATTCACCGATAACAGCTTTGCACCTGTAGATACAGGTATATCCTTAGTCTTCGAAAGGTTTTGGAGAATACTTCGTTTCGTAGTCTGGTCCAAGAACTTCTTCAGATTTTTTTTTGAGCCAGTCCACTTGCATTGTAAGTTGACCGACTTTTTTGGCATATGCTTCTTTTTCCTTACGCTCTTGTTGTAATTTTTCGTTCGTTTTTTCCATACGAGTATCATCAAATGCAGCAGATGCATTGGATAAAAATTCTTTTTTCCAATTTCTTAACAGGTTAGGCTGGATGCAATTTTCGGTAGCCAATGTGTTTAAATCTTTTTCGCCTTTCAGCAACTCAATCACCAAATCGGCTTTGAATTGAGCGGTGAAACTTCTTCTTGTTCGAGACATGTGTGAGCACCTTCTTTCTGATGTTGTTAGTATAACAAATTCATTAAGAATTGTCTCGAAAATTGTCTTAAATCACGGTACCATTATAAACAGAAGAAGATATAAATCAGTGGAATAATGAATTTTTTCAAGATTTTGGATATTATCCATGGGAAGAATGTAATGATGACGATGATAATTATAGTGAAGATAAGGGACTATCCCAAAGTTTGTGTAAACCTCCAAATTGATGTATGATAAATACAATCAGTTTGGAGGTTTTATTATGGCAAAAAGAACAAGAAGCGAAACACCACAAAAACAAGCAATGCGAGAAATGATGAAAGAATATTTAAAAAACAATGATGTATCCGTCAAAAATGGTGCAGACGTAAACGCCATTATGAGGGACATGATGTCTGTAATTCTCGAAGGCTCCTTGGATGAGGAACTCGACGAAGAATTAGGCTATTCTAAGTATGATTACGCAAACAAAGACACAAAAAATAGCAGAAATGGACATTCTTCCAAAACCATGCACACAAGTTATGGCGATATGGAGCTTGCTATTCCTAGAGATCGAAATGGCGAATACGAGCCACAACTCATCAAAAAATACCAAAATACAGTCACACAGGACATGGAGGAAAAAATCATATCTATGTATGCAAAGGGCATGACCACTGGTGATATTGAAGAACATATGCGAGAGCTTTACGACATCAAAATATCAGACAGTACAATCAGTAGAGTTACAGATAAAATCATTCCTATCGTGAAAGAGTGGCAGGAGCGCCCGCTGGAATCAGTCTATGCCGTTGTTTTTATGGATGCAATCCATTTCCATGTACGAAGCGAAGGGCGAATTGTGAAAAAGGCTGTATATATTGCCTTGGGTATAGATATGTCTGGTCGCAAAGATGTACTTGGTATGTATGTAGGCGAAAATGAAAGTGCGAAATTCTGGCTTTCTATCATGAATGGTCTCAAAAATAGAGGTATTCAAGACATTCTAATTGCCTGTATTGATGGACTAATCGGCTTTCCCCAAGCCATTGAAGCTGTTTTCCCACAGACCGAAATACAACACTGTGTTATTCATCAAATCCGCAATTCAACAAGATTTGTATCGTACAAAGATATCAAAGCGTTGATGGCAGATTTGAAACGAGTATATGCAGCTGCAACAGAAGAAATTGCTTTAAACGAACTGGAATTATTCGCTGAAAAATGGAATCAGAAATACCCTAAAATCTACAAATCTTGGATGGATAATTGGGCTACCTTATCCACGTATTTCAAGTATCCCGAAGCCATTAGACGGCTTATTTATACCACAAATGCCATCGAAGGTTTTAACCGTCAGTTACGAAAAGTGACAAAAAGTAAGACTATCTTTCCATCCGACGATAGTCTTTTGAAAATGCTCTATTTAGCCACTATGGACATTACCAAAAAATGGACAGGTCACCGCCAAGATTGGGGTCAAATCCATTCTCAACTTGAAATTTATTTTGAAGAACGTTTGGACGAAGCTGGATATTGATAGTCAGATTATATTGACATTTTTAAAAGTAACGCTATAATACAAAGCAAGGGCAGAACCAAAATCGACTCTGCCCTTCATGTAACTATTCATATATCATACATCTAAATTTTCAGTTTACACAAAACTTGAAACTGTCCCGAAGATAACTAATTTTTCTCCCATATACCAAGGTCTTTCACAATTATATTTTTTATAAATAAACAAAAAAACAGGTAACTGCCTTAGTCATTTCGACTCAAAATCAGTTACCTGTTTTATATTAAATAATTTTTTTTGCCATTTCGTTGCCACAAGAGTAAAAACCCATCTCTCATCTGCATAATTTACGCATATACCTATATATATGCGTTTTTTCATGCTAAAATATCTCTTTTATACAGCCTACAAGCCATAAACCGTCATTCCCACTGGGAAAGTTTTATGGATTTATAGATACTTTTGCATCTATTTTGTAATGATATTGCATCACTTTTATACGTATTCCATTTGATGTTTTTCAGATACTACATTTTTAGTATCAAAATAGTATCAGATAGCTTTATTAAAATCGAAGTCCCTTTTCAAGATATGTGTGTCTGTGGGAATTCCAGGAGACGGGCGCACACGTAGGTGACCTGTGTGTCCGCCCGCTGTTTTAGGCTTAACAACACTTATCTTAAAAGGGATAAATCGAATATACATTTCTCTTTAGAAAGATACTTATACATTATATTACGACAGCAATTCCAAATATCTCTCCAACCGTTCATTTACATACCCAGCAACCATCTCCACCATTGGCAATTCATTCTGATTTCTATAATACTCATCAAAAGCCTGATAATATTTACGTCTATCAGCAAATTTCACATCAATCGCAGGATAACCATGTTGCATCAACTCCAAGTTAATCAACAATCTTCCTGTACGTCCATTGCCATCAATAAATGGATGAATGCCTTCAAATTCCAAATGAAACAATGCAATCGCCTCTACAATGTGCATATCTTCCTTTCGTTGGGTATGAATGTGTAACAACTCATTCATCATAGGATCAATCATATAAGGCTGTGGTGGTTCATAGAATGCCCCCATAATTCGTACAGGAAGCCGTCTATATACCCCTTTGTCCTCTGGCCTATCCATCAAAACAAGTGAATGGATATTCTTGATTGCGTATTCTGAAAAGTCCACTTTGTCACTGACAAGAGCTTCTACATATCGAAACGCATCACGATGTCCTATGATTTCCAAGTGCTCTTTGAGTGGCTTTTGATCTATTGTGACACCCTCTAAAACCATTGCAGTTTCCTGTAATGTCAGTGTATTGCCCTCGATTGCATTGGAATTATATGTGAACTCAATCAAAAATTCATCTCGCAATCGCTCCACTTCTCCTCTAGTCAAAGGACGCATAGCAGAAAGCTTTTCCAAGTTTGCATCTATATTTTTCAATAATTTTTTTAACGCAGTCCGATTTCTACCTATCGATCGACCATCTTCCGGTTTTTTTGCATCTGAAGGTATCATGTAGAGATTACCCTTACGAATAACACCCTCAATTCGTCCTTCTTGACACAGTATGCGCACTCGTCGAGCAGATAGTTCCCATTTTTTTGATATTTCTGATACTTTTAAATAACCCATACTATAATTCACCTCATAAATCAAATATTAGGAATATTATAATATAAAATAGGAATAAATACAAGCTGATTGCAAGCATTTATTCCTATTTTTGCTACTATGTTTCATTATCTACTGATGTAGCCCAAATTTGATGATTTTCAAACCTCTACCTTTTGGTTTTCATTAGGCTATAACTTCAAATCTCGAAATACTATTTCGATATCCTCATCACTTGATACAACTGTTTCAAGCCTATTATTTTCTATTGCATCCAACATAAGCATTTCTTTTTCCAACAAACGGTCATATATTTTTTGATCCAATGAAAACAACAATCCATCTTCTTGAATAAAGTGATTTTGCAAATAATAATATTGTGTATATTGTTGTTCTTTTAACCCCAATCTATGTATTCTATCTTTTGATTGCAACAAATGAACCAAATTATAACTATACTCAAAATAGATTGCATCATGACAAACACTATGCAATGAAACCGACTCTGCAAGTGTATGTGGATTGGTTATCAAAACCTTTACTTCTTTTTCTCTAAATTGATTCAACACCTTTATTCGGTCTTCGTTACTTGTATTCCCAAATATACAATCAGATTCTACTCCTCTTTTTCTTAATTCATATTTTAAATTTAAAATAGAATCGACAAAAATACACCAGATTATCACCGATTTCCCCTCAGCTATCAAATCACAAACTTTCTTGATACAACGATTGAATTTCACCGTCTTATCTATTCCATTGATTAGACCAATGACATCACCTGAATAATCTTTGTAATCAATTTCATCTATGCTCCCTTGCGTGTATAAAACATCCGAAAAATCTTCCAAGTTATTTTCTATCGCTTTCAATAACATTTTGGGATCAGATTCTAGCTGCATCAATCTAATGATAAGTGCCAACTTATTTTTTGCATAAGTCATACACAATATACTAAAAATTTGATTTTCTGCTTTTGTCGCCTTAGTTTCAAGGAAAATATCTTCATTGGCAGATGGCACCGAGAGTTGTTCTTTTGTTGTGCGACAGAAAAATGGTTGTATTTTTTCATTGATTATTTCAATATCTTGTTTTGATGGATTTTTCAGCATACTTTCTGTAAAACCAAAAAAATCATTATACTCATCATGATATAAAATATGTAAAATATTTTGTATATCTGCATAGGAATTAGGGATTGGAGTCCCTGTCATCGCTATTGTAAAAAATGACTTCTTCGCAATCCGCAACGCCTGCTCTGCATAATGCCCGCCAATTGCTTTCACCTTATGCACTTCATCAAACACTAAAAGAGTTTTGTCATCTATAATACTCAAAACCTCATTTAGGATAGAATCAAACCCTTCATAATTGAAAAGTAACAAATTTTTATTTCCAGTATTATATAAAACTGCTGCTTTCTTTTCTTTTGCTACATAATCTTGAATGTTAAATACACGCAATTCTTTTTTATGTGCAAAGCAGATTTGAAACTCATCCATCCAAGAGCCAAAAGAATTTTTAGGTCCAATCATTATTATTTTATCTACCAAACCCTTACTGGATAAATAGGCATACACACCAAGTACAGAAGCAGTTTTTCCAGAACCAGGAACTGAAAAATTGCTTACTTTCTTCATCGTCCACATGTTATTTTCATTAGTCGAATATGTAGACTTTAAATCCAATGTATCAAACATCTAAAACACCTCTAATTTCTACAATCAACCTATCAATTTTATCTAGTTCTTCTTTTATTTTCCCCTTTTGTACATCTGACAATTTTTTTATATATTAATATCTATCGATTCCAACTTATCGCAAGCTACTCCTACATTCAGGTCTGGTGCTTCTTTTGTTTCAGCGCTATCCGCTTTGGTTTTAAATTTTTCGTTAGAACGTAATAATTTATTTTTCAAATCTTCATTACCTTTAATTTCTGTAATTTTCTGATTTGTCATTTTAGGAACTTTTTGTATTTCGTTACATAATTCTTCTACAAAAACCAGTTGTTCCTGAATATACTCTTCTTAAAATTCCATACTCATCAAAGGTTTTTTAATTTTCCTCATGTACTTTGTTGCATCTGTAGAACACATCAGTAAATTTGTAAAGAAAATCAATTTGATTTTAGCCTGCTTATCCTCATCTTTATTCTTATTTAAAATTGTGATACACTCCTTAAATGTTTCCGAAATATTCATCTTTCTTATGATGTGAAATTGTTTTGGTGAATCAATAAACTCCAAAAATTCTGCCATCAAATAGCCTTTTCAATATCTTGTTTTATATCTTTAACCTTTTTATTTTCACTCTTAGCATATTCTTCAGACGTTAAGAGTTTTGTTTCAACCAAATCATGATATATGCCCACTAACCTTTCTAGTGCGGCATACTCCACCTTATCATCTTCGCCGTGTTGTAATTGAAGTTCAAGCATTTTAATCTCTTTTTTATTATCATTGTCCCTTTTCAAGATAAGTGTGTCTGTGGAAATCACCTGCCACGGGCCGCCACATAGGACAGCCCCTACGGTGTGCACCCCACAAAATATAGGGGCGACCCTATGTGGTCGCCCGCTGTTTCAGGTATAGCAACACGTATCTTAAAAGGGAGTTATCATTTATGTCCCTATCTAAAATAACAGCTTCAAAATAGCCAGCTTCACACTTCTCTTTCTGAATATTTCTTAGGCAAGTAAATCGCCTATTTCCATCAATAATTCTGCCATCAGCTAATACTACCCCTGATATTTTTTGACCAAATAATGAGATAAGATTCTGTGTGTTTTTCATTTTATCTGGTTTCGACTCAGTAACAAAACCACCGATTAACTCATTGTACTTTTCCATATCCCGCATATCAAATGAATCTATTTCATTTTCTTCTTTATATTGACTTATCCATGTAGCAATTCTATCATTTTGGTCATTATAAAATAATTGGTCCAATTTGATTTCATACACTGGATAGTCTTGCGTATTACCATCTATCGTCAATGGTTTGATGTACTGTGTTGCAATAACCTTTTTTTGTTCCTTTCCTTCTTTCAATAAATTCATAATCAAATCTCCTCATAATATGTGTCGTAGTCTGCATAGATTTTTTCTGAAATAGAATCATAGTACATGCTTGTATTTTTTGTAGATTCCATAAGCTTATACACCGATGTTATAATTCCATACTTTGACTGCAATAAATCTTTCAAATCATAAATATCTATTGCAAAATTCTCCTGAGAAAATACAATACTTTCCACAAAATCTTCCCATCGAACTCTGCATTTTCCTAAGATAAACAATTTGTTTCCACCAATTCTAAGATATGATACTTCACTTTTGCATTCTGCCAGCAATGATGAATAAAATCTATCTTCAAAACCATATTCATCTAAAGTATGCACTATAATGGTACCGTGATTTAAGACAATTTTCGAGACAATTCTTAATGAATTTGTTATACTAACAACATCAGAAAGAAGGTGCTCACACATGTCTCGAACAAGAAGAAGTTTCACCGCTCAATTCAAAGCCGATTTGGTGATTGAGTTGCTGAAAGGCGAAAAAGATTTAAACACATTGGCTACCGAAAATTGCATCCAGCCTAACCTGTTAAGAAATTGGAAAAAAGAATTTTTATCCAATGCATCTGCTGCATTTGATGATACTCGTATGGAAAAAACGAACGAAAAATTACAACAAGAGCGTAAGGAAAAAGAAGCATATGCCAAAAAAGTCGGTCAACTTACAATGCAAGTGGACTGGCTCAAAAAAAAATCTGAAGAAGTTCTTGGACCAGACTACGAAACGAAGTATTCTCCAAAACCTTTCGAAGACTAAGGATATACCTGTATCTACAGGTGCAAAGCTGTTATCGGTGAATCGTACCAGCATCTACTATGAAAAGCCAGCGATATCCGCTGAGGAATTGGAATGCAAACGAATCATTGATCAGCTACACACAGAACATCCCACTTGGGGTGCAAGGCAGATGTCAGCACAACTGAAACAACGCAACCATAACGTAGGTCGCAAGCGTGCTAGACGTTACATGAATGAAATGGCCATTGATCCGATTTATCCAAAGATGAACCTTTCCAAACGCATGCAGGAGGCAAAGATATGCCCCTATCTATTGCGTAATGCGGTTATCGAACGTCCCAATCAGGCGTGGTCAATCGACATCACCTATATTGGAACAAAACACGGATTTCTGTATCTAACAGCCATCATCGACTGGTATAGTCGTTGCATTGTTGGTTGGGAAGTGGATGATACATTAAGCACTCATATGGTTATGAATGCGGTCAAAAAGGCATTGAAAGTAGCAACACCTATCATATTGAATTCAGACCAGGGCTCTCAATTTACAAGCAATGAATACAGAGCCTTTTTGAAGGAACAAAAAATCAAACAAAGCATGGATGGCAAAGGGCGATGGGCTGATAACATCATGATTGAACGATGGTTTCGCAGCTTCAAATACGAAGAAGCATATTTGACAGAATATACATCCATTAAGCAGGCTCGAATAGAGATAGCAAAGTATATTCACACATATAACTTTGAACGTCTTCATTCGGCGCTGGACTACCAGACACCAGCATCCATGTATTATCCCATGCAACTGTTACCAATGGCAGCATAAGAGGAGGGGTTACTCTTTCCTTTATTAAATTGAGTTCATTAAAAAAGAATTGTTTTTTTGTCTTGACAACTGAGCCATTATATACTAATATTGGTAAAAGTAATCTATATGAAAATGCTATTATTGTTAGTTCGATTAATCCAGTATTCTCTAAAGACATACAGGCAAGATTTTCACAGTATTACGGAAGACAAGGTCAGCTACAATTAAGCCTTGACAGTATTAATAATTGGTTAACTAAAAGGTAGTATAAAAATTTTATTTAATATCAATTTAATATCACGAGCAAAAAAATAATCTCACAAACCCGTATGATTACTGGGTTTGTGAGGTTTCTTGGTATTACTCCCACTCGCCGCCGATGATTGTAAAATGGCGGGATTTAGGTCAAAAAAGGCTTTAAAATGGGCTTGTTTTTCTTCATATTATCGTTGGTATTGGGATTATTATGGGTTTTTGTTATCAAAATGTTATCATTAAAAGTCGAGTGCATAAAAAACTTACGCCTTATTTCTAAAACAAACTGCACTCAGATATTCATTGGTTTTATACATTTTTGTAGCAAAACAACCAAAGGCTTAACATCAAAAACAGAATCCTCCATAATGTCTAATAAATAATCTGCCTCTACAGCAGTCCAATCTACCACATAACCATTTACCCATAACAGTTGACGAATAAACTCCCTCGTTGCTCTACCATTACCTTCTCTGAACGGATGCAAATAATTCAGTTCAGCAAAATAATATGCCAATCGTTCTATAAATGCAGTTTCATCAAGATTTTTTAAATAGTTTTCATTCTTCAATAAAATCAACAATTTTTCCAATTTAACTTTTATTGTATTTGGATTTTCAAATACCGTATTTCCTTTGGAGATACTTTCTTTTCTAAAATGCCCTGCAAAAGAATATATATCACCAAAAATATATTTATGGATTTTACAAAGATGACTAGCAGTAAATCTACCTGTTATATCTGCATCTAACAAATCTAATTGACGAATTGTAGTAATGTCATCTTCAATTTGCTTAAGAGTGGTATTATCTTTTATTTTGAATTTATTTCTAAGTACATTTGTACCCCTATAACAATAAATTGACTCATTGGTGACATAAACATCATACTTATTAAATCCATCGCTCATATTACACACCTTTATCTACTCTATATTTCATCTTAATTGCCTCTACTGCTTCATTAGCACTCATATTTTTTTTAGACATTTCCTTACACAAATGAATCGCATCTTTGCTCGGATTGACTTTTTCTATTTTCTGCGTTCCCAATGTATAGTTCAAATTCATTTCCATTATTGATGGCATAATAACACCTCGCAATCTTTTATTTTTATTATAGCAGTTATTTTAAAGTATTTCTATAAATATATTTATAGTTAACCAAGTTTTTTATTTAAACCAATACTCAATTGTTGATTTCTAAATATAATTACATATTTTACTCAATCAAGTATTTCCAAAGTTTATTATAACTGACAGCCATGTTTGATCGCCTTTAAACCATACTTTTCTGTTATCATATTATATTATTTATTCAATATTTTTTCAGGAATATCTTATGATAACGTGAGTAAGCAAACATAGTTTTCGCTGTATTTACTAGATTTACAGGCTTTGTCCACCTATTATTTACCCTTTAGAATATTTCCTATCCGTTTAATTTTCTTCCAATCATAAATCATCCTCACAAAATAATAATTTACTTGTTAATACGCAATCATTAAACTTCACACAATTACAAATCCTCAACGCACAAAAACACCCCTCAACAGGGACAAGCTAACGCTCGGCTATTGAGGGATGTTTATTTCTAATTTACATATTTTTCAATCCATCATAAAAAACACAATGACAAGTATGATTATCAAGGAGCGAAACTTTCTTAACAATGGTGTTTCTAGAGTAAAGGACTTTCAAAAAACAATTGCTCTAGGCTCTGATCAATCAATATAAATAGATGTTACCACATTTTTTTCCATATTTATGCCCTGATGTTTCAATAAACTTTCTACTTTCTTTTCATTTAAGTTGACCAAAGCAGACACAGCCTGTTCCCCAAACACAGCAACTTGTACCTTTGTATTTGCTTCGGTCACTTGGTATCCACGCAAAATATATCCATCCTCACATTCCGCCTTTTTGAATGCAGACAATACAAAATTGGGTTGATTCACCTTCAAAAAGCTATATGCAGCAGGTGCTACAAAGGTTGGTGGATTGAGTTTCATGGCATTGTATGGCATTTTATTGTAACATACAATGGGTGTGATGTATTCTCGTGCTACAGTAGCCAAATCCCTTGTGTTTTTGGCGATGGCAAAATCAAACTGCAAACTGCCAAGCATTTGAGAATCTGGTGTAGGCATTTTGATGCCTGATGGACGACCAGGTCTACGATACATTTCTTCTTTTCCCAAATATCCAACACTCCTAAAGAGTGTAATCGCCAATGTGTCAAATTCCTCTCCAATGATTTCAAATTCTCTGACAGAATTGGTCAACACCGCCAAACCCTTTTGGTCTGCAAAAGCAACATAGGACAACATGGGATAAATGGAATCTGGTCGTTCATCCCAGCCTTCTTTTTCCCAAACATCCATTGCAGAATCATAAACAGGTCGTTTGATTTGCCCAAATTGGTTGTCTGATACAGAAAATGCTGTTTTTACACCATTTGGAATCCACACACGCACCCGATGGTCACATACTCTATTTTCAATATTTGCAACCACTTCCAAAATGGGTGAACCTTTTTTCATGGTAATCACCAATTCCACATCCATAGAACCACTTGCTTTTTTTGCCTTTCTTTCCTCCAAATCCTTTGGGACACACATAGTATATGCAATGGTACACACCGTTTTGTTTCCATAGGTTTCCACATCTGTTTGTGCCACAATATCTTTTGATGTTAAAATAAAATCATCTTCCAAAGGAGAATAATCATATCCATCTCCATCATCCGCTCCATCTTCCAACAACAATACATCGGTATATGTTTTGTTTGTTTCCTTATCCAAGATGGTCAAACTGCCATTTTCTGCCACAGCAATTTGATAAAACTCATTTTCCATACCCATAGATAGTTGTTGTTTTGCTGTTTCATGTGCTTCTATAATGAAATATGTTTGATATCCCATTGCTGGAATTGTATCATACAAAGCAATAGTATATTCCATAAATGGATCGTAATTTCCATAATGAACAATTTGGCGATCGATCAAACCAGCATCTATTTCTTCTGCATGGAGAATTTCAAAGGGAACATTTCTTCCCGTGTCATCTGTCAAAACAAAGGCTTTCATTTTTGTGATGACCTCGGTTTCCACCACAGATGTTCTATCATAAGGCAACAAATTGAATGCAACCACCTTATCCAACGCCTTTTCGCAGGAAATGGCATCTGCAAGTTTACGTTTGTAGAAACGAATCAATTCATCTGTCTTATCCTCTGCCAAGAAAAATCTATTTTCAATGGCACGATGTACTTTATCGCTACAACAACAGCCAATGGAATCGTGTGCATGGTTTTTCATCAATTCCTTCCAAATGGCTTCCATCAAACCATGATGGTATTCCGCACCCAATCCATAGGCAAGGGAGGCAAGAGGTTCCAAAATATTTGTAATTTTGTTTTCAATCCTTGTATTGTATGCTTTCAAATCTGCACGGGATGAGAAAATACTTCTATGGACACGCATATATTTTCCATCCAACAATTCACCCTTGATGGTATCTAAGTTATCCATTTTTTCCATTTCATCGAAAATATGTTCAAACCTACTCAGGAAGAATTTTTTATCCGGATATAGTTCAGATAAGCTATCCATTACATCAAAAATATCCTTTTGTAAAGGCATTTGGTCATGTCCATTGGAAACCAAAATCTCCTCATTCACCGCACCTTTTTCCAATACAGGCATATATTTGCTCATACGCTTTGCAAGGGCTTCTTTTTCCACTGGAAGATATTTCCCAATTGCATATCCCAAAGGAAGCAAATGTGTCAACACACGACCTTTGGATTCACTTTCCCAATAAAAATTGTGTTTGTCTGTCCCATGGCGTTCAGAAGTACCACGCCAAAACATACAGCGGTCAATATCAAAACCATTCAAGATTTGTGGCAATTTCTCGCTTTGCCCAAAGGAATCTGGCAAATAACCAATCATCATCGGTGGTCCCAATTTTGCACAATCTTTCATCCCATACAAAAGATTGCGGACAATGGATTCTCCGCCTACAACCATTTCATCTGTTTGTGTATACCAAGGGCCAATGATGAGTTTCCCCTGTTCCACAAGCTTTTTCACCCGTTCAAAATTTTCTGGTTTCACATCAAAATAATCTTCCAACACTGCTGTTTGACCATCCAATACATAATGGGGATAGTTTTCATTGGTTTCCAACATTTCCAATACTTCTTCCATGTTGTTGACCAACAAAATTCGAGACTCCTCTGTTGTAAAATACCATTCTCTATCCCAATGAATGTGTGGAACAATATGTACATTCTTCGCCATAACTTACATAGCCTCCTTCATGTCATCTTTTCTTGCTTTCATTTTTCTAGTTGCAATCAACAAGCCACCAGAAATCACACCGCCAACCACTGCTGCACCCAACCAAATCGCTGCTGCCATTGTTGCAGACACTGTATCACATTGCATCATAAAGATGGAGAATATTCCAGCACCCGGAACGTCCAAACCAATGTTGCAAGCTGCCACAATTGCACCTGTAATTGCAGAGCCTGTACACAAAGATGCAATGACACGCAAAGGATCTCGCATCATAAATGGAATTGCACCTTCTGTGATGCCTGCCAAAGCCAAAATCCAAGTGGATTGTCCAACTTCAATTTCTTCTCTGCTATATTGTTTTTTGCCAACCATAGTGGCAAAAGTAACTGCAAATCCAGAAACCATTTTCACAGAAGCAAACACTGCATATGGCATAATCAAACCTTCTGCAATGGCACCTGCACAAAATGTATATGCCGCCTTATTCACAGGACCACCCAAATCAAAGGATACCATGATGCCCAAAATTGCACCCAATAATGCTGCATTTGCACCGCTCAAGGATTGCAAATAATATACCAAAGTGGTGTTCAACCATGCAATGGGCTTGCCAATCACCAAAAACATCATGATCCCAACAATAACCGTTGAAAATACTGGATATACCCAAAAACTGACAAACCCAGCCAATGTACCTTTGGAAGGAATTTTTTTCTTCAGCAACAAAACTGTATATCCAGCCAACAAACCACCAGCCATACCAGCCAAAAATCCACCTTGGATTTGATTTGCCGCAAATCCTGCTGCAAAACCCGCTGCCAACGCTGTTTTATCACCAATGGAATATGCCATGTATGCAGAAAGAACAGGAATCAACAAGGTGCCAAGCAAACCACCGCCCAAGCCACGGAATAAACCAAGCCAAGAAGTTGCATCGTTATACAATTCTCCCAAACCAAAGATATTATTCATCAAAACTGCAAACGCACCAATCATACCGCCTGCTACAATTAATGGAATCATATAGGAAATACCTGTCAAAACAGATTGTTTGATGATATCTTTGTGGTTTTCTTTGCCTTCCTTATCACCTGTTGCAACATATTCGCCCTTTTGGGAAGATGCCGCTTTGTCCAAGGCTTGTTGCACCACACCTATGCCATCTTTGATGGGTTGTGCCACAGGGACTTTGATGCTTGGCAAATGTGCAAATCGCTCCACTTCTTTCACCGCAACTCCAACTGCAAAGATAACCGCATCTGCATTTTGCAATTGTTCCGTTGTATGTCTATCTTCAATGCCATTTGCTCCTTGTTTTTCCACAAAAATCTGCACACCCAGCTCTTTGCCCGCTTTCACCAAAGCCTCTGCCGCCATGTATGTATGCGCAATTCCTGCTGGACAGGCTGTGACCGCAACCATGGTTTTGTGATACACCACATCTTCGTCATCTTTTCCCACCGTATTGTCTAAGTTGTGATAAAACTCCTTTGCATCTTTGGAGGCAAACAATTTCTCCATATATTCCGCATCGCCCATTCGTGTCATCAATTCTGCCAACAACTCCAAATGGGTATCTCCTGCTGCATTTTCTGGAATTGCCAACAAGAAAATGTGTTGCACTTCATTGTCTGGGTCCAAACTTTCCCATCCTACAACAGGTTTTTTTGTTGTCATAACTGCAAAACAGGCTTGTTTGACAGCAGAGGATTTTCCGTGGGGAATTGCAAGTCCCCCTTCCATACCCGTTGCAGAAAGCTCCTCTCTTGCCAAAACCGCTTGCAAAAACCCTTCTTCTGAGGTGATTTTTCCCGCTTCATACAATCGTTTCACCAATTGTTGCAATACTTCTTCTTTTGTATTCACATCTGCATTTAAAACAAAAAGCTTGGAACTTGTCAATTCTGATAAATTCATATCATCCCATCCTTATCCTCTATAAAGTCATCCCTATGTCGTATCCTTATGTTTTGTTTGATTGGCTTGCAAGACCTTTATTTATCTGTAGTATAGCATCTGTTTTGTCGAAAAATAAATAAACACCATAAATACACAAGATTTTTTTCAAATTGTGTACAAATTTCCGATATGTACCAAAATCCCCATTTCAATCCCTTGTATTTATACACACGAAATCAGCTCATT
Source organism: Chakrabartyella piscis (assembly GCA_030067835.1). GTDB lineage: Bacteria > Bacillota > Clostridia > Lachnospirales > Anaerotignaceae > Chakrabartyella > Chakrabartyella piscis. The sequence continues at coordinate 1,330,624 of CP092441.1, read as the reverse complement.
TCCCATTTTCCATTTACGTTTTTGTGTATTCCCACAACAATTCCACTAGGGAAACTTGACAAGATAACACAAACAAGCTACCATAATGATTAGATACATTGTATTGTAGATTTACGTTAAAAGAAATACTCTGGGGTGATTGTATGACATTTGAAAAACGGGTTTATGAAAAGGAATTCAACTTGAATGACACAGATGATAGCATCATAGATTACATACGAGAACACAAAGCAAATATCCACGATATTTCCATTCACAAAATCGCAGAAGCTCTATTCATTTCCCCAAATGCCATTATGCGTACTGCAAAAAAATTGGGATATAGCGGATTTGCAGAATTGAAATTCAGTTTGCAAAAAGAAAATTCGCCAAACCAAATCGAAACTGTGGAACACCGTGTTTTGGAGAAAATACCCTCCAATATCATCAAAACATTGGATGTCATAGATGAAGAAGCAATTGGTCGTATGGTTGCCAAAATGCACACTGTGGATCGAATTTTATTTGCTGGTGTAGGCGATTCCGTCCCTTTTTGCGAAATTTTCTACAAATATTTGAAGGTGGTTGGCAAAAAAACAGAGTTTTATCACCAAGCTCACGATTTGGAATATACCGCCAAACAATACACGAAAAACGACTTGATTTTCTTCATCAGCGCTTCTGGGCAAACACCACGCATTGTGGATATGGCAAAAAAAGCAAAATCCGCACACATACCCTGTTTTTGTATCACCCACTTTGGAGAAAACCCTTTGAGCCAATTGTGTGCAGAACAAGTTTGTTTCTGGGGTGAAAATCGTGTCATAGACAATTATGATATTACAGACAAAAGTGGTTTAATTTTGCTCATTCGTATGATGGCAGAAAAATATTGGCAAATCATTCAATAATATTTGGAACCTTTTTTGAGAAAGCGCATTTTTGCGTTTTCTCTTTTTTATTTATATTTAGCAAGCTCGTAATGTGTATTTATACCCACTGCTATTTTGCATCTGTCGATAAGTTTCAAAAACCCATGTTCTCCTTATGTTTCGTGTTATAAAAAGAGTAATCATTGCTTTTCAAAACTCATTTTATAAACGATTAAGGAGGTTTTGTTATGAATCTATTGAAACTCAAACCAGCGTGCAAAGATTATATTTGGGGTGGCAAAAACCTAGTTTCCAAATTCCATAAAGAAACTGCTGGCTCTGTATTGGCAGAAACATGGGAGCTATCCACACATCCTGACGGTTCCAGCATCATTGATAACGGCGAATTAAAAGGTAATAGCTTCCGTGAATATATTACAAAAAACAAACAGGAGGTTCTGGGAACCAACTGCGAAAAATTCAATGATTTTCCCATCTTAATCAAACTCATTGATGCAGAGGACAATCTTTCCATCCAAGTGCATCCAGATGATGACTATGCTCTAAAATACGAAAACCAATATGGCAAAACAGAAGTTTGGTATATTGTGGATTGCGAAAAAGATTCCTATATCTATTTTGGTCTTGCCAAAGAAATCGGCAAAGATGAGTTTCAAGAACGCATTCAAAACAACACGTTGTTGGAAGTGCTCAATAAAGTACCTGTGAAAAAAGGAGATGTTTTCTTCATCGAAGCTGGCACCATCCACGCCATTTGCAAAGGCATTGTCATTGCAGAAATCCAACAAAATTCCAATGTCACCTATCGTGTATATGATTACGATAGGCGTGATTCTGCTGGCAATACAAGAGAATTGCACATTGAAAAAGCAGTGGATGTGACCAATTTGAAACCCACCATGCAACCAAACTGTACTCAAAACCATTTGTCACAATGTGATTATTTCACCGTTGACCAAATCCATATCGAAAAACCATACACACAAGAAATCACCAGCGATACCTTCGTCCATGTATTGGTTTTGGATGGCAATGGCACCATTTCTACAGAAGAAGAAACTTTGTCCTACAAAAAAGGGGATAGCTTCTTCTTGCCTGCAAAAAAAATCGGCGAAACACAAAATCGTTCCTTCGCCCTATCTGGAAAAGGAACTGCATTGTTGACCACTGTTGCATAAATCAAATGCAATCATACAAATTGTTACGAAAGGAGCACTCCCATGAAAATCCTATTGGCACCAGATTCCTTCAAAGGTTCTTTGTCTGCAAATGAAATTTGTACCATTGCTCGAAAAGCCATTTTGGATATTTTCCCAAATGCCGAAATCATCAGCTTGCCCATGGCAGATGGTGGCGAAGGAACTGTGGAAAGCATATTGGATGCCTTCCACGGGGAACGTATATCTGTTTTGGTGAAAAATCCACTTGGCGAAACCATCACCAGCCAATTTGGCATCTTCCGATCCAACAACGCCATTATGGAGATGGCAAGTGCTTCTGGATTGCCTCTCATCCCTTCCCACCAACGTGATATTTTCCATTCCAATACTTATGGCACTGGACAGGTGATTGTATCCGCTATGGAAAAAGGTGCAACCACCATTTATATGGGTATTGGTGGTAGTGGAACAAATGACTGTGGTTTGGGATGTTTGTCTGCTTTGGGTGTGAAATTTTTAGATGCACAACAACAGGAAGTGGCTCCATTCCCTGCAAATTTTATGGAAATTCAAGATTTTGATGTGACTGGTTTGCACCCAAAACTGAAAGAGGTCAATTTCATCATTATGAGCGATGTGCAAAATCCACTTCTTGGCGAAAATGGGGCAACTTATGTATATGGCACCCAAAAAGGGGCAACTTCTGAAGATTTGAATACTTTGGAAGAAGGTATGGCGCATTTCATTGGAGTGGTTGAGCAGAAACTGGGTATCTCCATTGCAAAACTTTCTGGAGCTGGTGCCGCTGGCGGTCTTGGCGCAGGACTCATGGCATTCACAAATGCAAAAATACAGTCTGGAGTGGAAACCATATTGGATATTTTGCAATTCCAAACACACCTTATGGGTGCAGACCTTGTGATTACAGGGGAAGGCAGAATGGATTACCAATCGGCTTTTGGCAAGGTTGCATTTGGCGTTGGCGCCGCTTGCAAAAAAGCAAATATCCCTTGTGTTGCCATTGTTGGTGGCTTGGGAAAAGGATACGAAGATATGTATCAACATGGCATCAATGGCATTATAACCACAACCGATAAATTGATGGACATAGACGAAGCCATCGCCACAGCGCCTACACTTTGTTATTCTGCTGTGTATCGTTTGTTGCAGTGTATTTCCATCGGACAATCACTTGCCAAATAACAGGAGGAACACCATGTATACCATAAAAAATGAAGTGCTTACCATTCAAATTTCTGACAAAGGTGCCGAACTCCGCTCCATTTTAGATAAAAATGGTCGTGAATGGCTTTGGCAAGGAAACCCCCAAATCTGGGCAGGACAAGCACCCCTTTTATTTCCTTTCATAGGACGTTTGCAAAACAACAGCTACACATACAAAGGTGTAACCTATGATATGCCCAAACACGGATTTGCTCGTGATGCCAACTTTTCCATTACACACCATACAGAAAATAGCATCACCTTTACTCTCACACACGATGAACACACTCTGAAAATATACCCTTTTTCCTTTTGCCTAGAGGTCACTTATACCCTAGATGGCACAAAATTATGTAAAACACATTGCATTACAAACCATACAGACGGGGATATGTATTATGAATTGGGTGGTCACGACGCATACAATTTATGTTTTTCTTATGACGAAACTATGGACGATTGCCATTTCTATTTTAACGATTTGGATGACGTGTATCCTTATGAAATGAACGAAGACTTGTTGCTGCTCCCCAGTAAAAAGCAGCTTCCTTTAAAAAACCATGCGCTTTCTGTAAAACCAAATACATTTGATTTGGATTGCATCATTTTAGACCATTTGGACTCTAAATATGTTGCATTGAAAGATGGCAAGGGAAAAATTCGCATTTCTATGGAGTTTTCTGATTTTCCCATTGTAACCCTTTGGACCGCCGACAAACCGCAAGATACCAATTATGTTTGTATAGAACCTTGGAGTTCTCTTCCCGATTGTACTTTTGTTGGTCGTTCCATTGCAGATAAGAAGAATATCCGACATCTTAAAACAAATGCATCCGAAACTCTCAGTTTTCAAACACAATTTCATGTAGATAAATGGTAAGTGTCCGATTAGACACTTACCATGTTTTTATACTCTTCACTAAATATTCTATTTTTTCTACTCCCCCAAAAGCCTCTTTAAATTCTAAATTATCAAGCTGTGCAGCAATACATTTTAATTCTAACTTCAGTGCCTTCACAACCCTTGGACTCGCCTGTATTGTCATCTCCGTATTTTGTAACCGATGCATGATATACCCTTGTTTGCTCATGCCACTCAGCTTTACAAGTCTTTCGATTTTCTCCCATTCTTCTGGCGAAACTCTGAATGCAACAGTCTTACTCCGCCATCTATTTTTCTGGTCTACTGCTTTTTGACTCATATTAAAACCCTCTTTCTATTGACAGTTTGTCTGCGATTTCTCCCTGTTTGGTTGGGAACAAATGTGCATATCGATATGTAATGTCTATGCTTTCGTGCCCCAATCTATCTGCGATTGCCACTGCTGAAAATCCCATATTGATTAAAAGGGAGCAGTGCGAATGCGAATACAGTATAATTAAGACAAATCGGAAAAACCTTGATATATAAAGGGTTTTGAGGGTTTGTCTTATTCTTTTTCCAACAAATATTAAGACAAAAATGAGCGAAATTGTTTGCTCGAAAAATAGCTAATGTGTCATTAGCACTAAAAAATAATATCAAAATAGCTGTTTTGGAGGTAAATCGCTATACACGAACTACACTTTAAAAATTCAATTACGGAGGTATATTACTTATGATTACAATTCAAAAGGCACTTAAAGACTTAAAGGCTGTAAGTTATGATTTTAAGAAAATTGCGAAGCAAACAGGTTTTGAAGAATATGGAGATATGAGCCACCTTGAGGTGGATTACGATAATGCTGAACAAGTATTTTATGCTCATGAATTAAATAGCATCATAGAAAAAATTGACGATATGGTTCATCGCATTAACTATCTAAATAGACCTATTTGTCAAACCACTACCCTTCATAAAAATAGCAATGGCAGATTTGAAACTGTAAGCGGTCACGAATACACTTGTGGCAGTGGCATTGAATGCTTGATAGATGATGATGGAGAACACGAATGGGTGTGGGCAAGCGTTGAATATAGTGATAGATACTACATCACTTGCTATGGCAATCCTCCACTGAAAAGTGGTATGACAGTAAGGATAAGGGGGTAATTGCTATGAAAATAATCGCTATTGTAAATCAAAAAGGTGGTGTTGGTAAAACTGTTACTTCGGTAAATCTTGCAATAGGACTTGCAAGACAAGGCAAAAAAGTTCTTGGAATAGACCTTGACCCACAAGGATCATTTACTGTAAGTTTAGGTTTTACAGAACAAGATAAAATCCCTGTTACAATATCTTCACTGCTTGAAAAAGTCATTGAAGATGAAGAAATAGACACTTTCGAGGGAATTTTACATCACGAAGAAAACATTGACCTTATCCCTGCTAATATAGAACTATCAGGACTTGAAGTTACCCTTATAAATACAATGAGTCGAGAAAGTGTTCTCAAAGAATATTTAAAATTAGTAGCAGATAAATATGATTATTGCATACTGGACTGCTCCCCATCGCTCGGTATGGTAACAATCAATGCCCTTGCGTGTGCTGACAAACTAATTATTCCAGTGCAGCCACAATTCCTATCGGTAAAAGGCATGGAGCAACTTTTTAAGACCATCGGTAAAGTACGCAGACAGATTAACCCTAAACTTGAAATCGGTGGTATTCTAATCACTATGGCTGATATGCGTACCAACTATACAAAAGACATCATCAGTCTATTGCAAACCACCTATAAGGACAAGTTGCATATCTTTGAAAGTATTGTGCCATTGTCGGTTAGAGCTTCTGAGATTAGTGCTGAGGGCAAAAGCATTTATGCTCACGCACCTACTGGCAAAGTAGCTGTTGCCTACGAAAACATGGTATCGGAGGTGCTTTATGGATAACAAAGAATTGCAAATTATATGTAGCAGAGTAAAAAATCTTTCAAAGCGATTATCAATGTCACTTACTCCACTGGGATACAACTATGTTATTTTTAATAATCCACAGCATCTTTTTGAAAATATTAGTAAATATGAGGAATATGCAGATAGAGATGTTGCAAACATTTTAGATGGTATTGTCAGAAATGCTGATGGAAAGCTAGAGCCACAGTGTGGTTATTCTATTACTGAAATACTTTCTGATATTTATGATACTCCTAAATGGGCAAGTGAAATCAAAGGCAAATGGAAAAAAGGTATGCTCATTATGCCTTATGAAGTTGGTGATATTATTGAGTATTATAAAAACGATAAAGATGGTGACGAACATAGGTATATATCCAACATTGTATTGATAGATGGAAAGTATCAAATTTTCGGTGATGAAGATATAGACCTTGATAGCATAGGCATAGCAATAAGAAGAAATGAAGATGTAGCTTATGAAATAGAGCAACTGGTATATAACGAAAAATGGAAAAAGTTTGTTGAAAAGAAAAATCCATATATTCCACTGATTGAACGCTTAGAAATTATGCTTGATAGAGCTGATGAGTTAAGTGACTACTTTGAATCCGAACACGAGGAGGTGTCACGATGAAATCAAGTGCTAGTAAAATCAAAATGACATCTTATGATGAACTTTTCGGCGAAGATACTGGAATGGCTATACTTAACTAGACAGAAAAGATAAGGTCATGTAAAATAAAACTAATATAAAATAAGGAGATGATTACATGACTAAAAAACGACAACGAAGAGAATTTACAGAAGAATTTAAACAGCAGATGGTTCAATTATATAACAACGGAAAATCGAAAGCAGATATCAATCGTGAATACGATTTAACACCATCGGCACTGAATCGCTGGATACAGCGTTACAATGCTACTGGTTCTACAAAAGAAGCTGATAATCGCACACCAGAAGAAGCTGAACTCATCAAACTTCGTAAAGAGCTACAACAGCTACGAATGGAAAATGACATACTAAAGCAAGCGGCGCTGATATTCGGACGAAAGTAATTGTAATTCGAGCAAATCGACACAAATACTCTATATCAGCCATGTGTAAATGCCTTGAAATCAGCAGGAGTACCTACTATTACGAGGCTTCGTCCAAGAAAGATGATACGGAATTAGAACAAGAAATTGAACGGATTTTTTATGAAAATAAAGAAGTCTACGGAAGTCGTAAAATGAAAAAAGAGCTGAAGAAGTTGGGCAAACAGGTTTCTAGACGCAGAATTTGCCGCATTATGAAACGTTTAGGGCTAATTTCGGTCTATACCGTTGCCAAGTTCAAACCACAAAAGCAACAATGCAATGAGTCGCCAGTAAAAAACGAACTAGCTCGTCAATTTGATAACCAGCCTCCCAATGCAGTAATTGTTGGGGATTTGACGTATGTTCGAGTGAACTATAAATGGAACTATGTTTGTATCTTAATTGATTTATTCAACCGAGAAATCGTTGGATTTAGTGCAGGACTTCACAAAAATGCTCAGTTGGTATATGATGCTTTTGCAACAATCAAAGGGAATTTATCTGAAATCGAGCTGTTCCATACCGATCGCGGCAGCGAGTTTAAAAACTATCTCATTGATGAAATGTTAGATGTGTTTCAGATCAAACGATCCCTCAGCATGAAGGGCTGCCCCTATGATAATGCAGTTGCAGAAGCCAATTTCAAGGTATTCAAAACAGAATTTGTTCGAGGACGAAATTTCGTCAGTTTGGAGCAATTGAAGTTAGAACTTGCAGACTATGTGCATTGGTTCAATAACATACGTTTGCATGGCTCTTTGGATTATAGAACACCAGCCGAATATCGGGTACTGACCTTATAAAAATTGTCCAAAAAAGTGTTGACATTCCATTTGTAGATGGGGAACGAGCTGGTAATCAAGCCATTGTAGATATTGCAATATCGCAAGTTGGCAACGTGGGTGGACAGCCTTATTGGTCTTGGTATGGTTTTGATTATCGTGTGGAATGGTGTGCGACCTTTGTGTCTTGGGCATTTAATCAAGTTGGATACAGCGAACCTAAATTTGCAGCTTGTCAAAGCCAAGGTATCCCATACTATTCATCTATGGGTAGATGGGCAAGTCGTGGATACGAACATATCGCCGCAGGAGATGCCATTTTCTTTGACTGGGAGGGCGATGGAAGTTCCGACCATGTAGGCATTGTTATCGGTACTGATGGAACTAGAGTTTACACTGTTGAGGGTAACAGTGGCGATGCTTGTAAAGTGCGTGATTATGACTTAAATAGTTCTGTCATTATGGGATATGGACTGATGAATTAAAACGGAGGAAATTATGAGTGCAAAACTGAATAAGGTAAATGCTGAAATTGAAAAATATGAGCAAAAACGCTTACAAATTGATAATAAGATAAAATCACTATACAAAGAACGTAAAGACCTTGAACACTTGGAGATGATTGATATGTTGAAGAAAAATAATACTTCACTAAGTGATTTACAAGGTTTGCTTGAAAATCTAAATAAACAACATGGTGATGTAATTCCCATGACAATGGAGGTAGAAACGAATGAAACTGACTAAATTTATTGTAACAACTTTAATGGCTACCACTCTTTTAATGTCATCTTCCGTGGTGGCATTTGCAAGCGGTGGAGATAACACAGAAACAACATCTAAAGAAGTTGTTGTTCCAATTATCGAAGAAAAAAATGAAGATGTACCACTCACCCCTGACGGTAATTTAAGCATGGTTGATGATGTCATTGTAACCGACGAAGAACACAAGCAATTTATTATTGCACAGTCTAAAAACGGTAACTATTTTTATGTTGTGATTGATAGAACAAAGGATAGTGAAAATGTATATTTGCTAAATATGGTTGATGAAGCCGACCTTGTAGCACTTGCCAATGGCGAAACTGTTCCATTAACCCCTACTTCTCCACCTGAAACAGTAGAGCCTGAGCCACCTGAAGAAAATACCGATACAAAGCCAGTGGAAGAAGAAAAACCTAAAAACAATATGGTACTTATTATTACATTAGTTCTTGGACTTTGTGGTTTAGGTGGTGCTTACTACTTCTTCTTTATGCGAGGTAAAAACGGAAAACCTATTACTCCAAGCAACATAGACTTTGAGGAAGACGATGATGATAATGCCTTTCAAGTAGTTGATGCTTTTGGAGATGAAACAGAAAATGAAGATGAAAACGACAATAATTATCATAATGATAACGATACGGAGGTGGTCTAATTGATTTTAGTAATTGCAGAAAAACCATCCGTGGCAATGAGTATTGGCAAGGTACTTGGTGCTACTGCTAAAAAAGACGGATACACTGAGGGCAATGGATATATTATCTCTTGGTGTGTTGGGCATTTGGTAGGTCTTGCACCTACTGAATGTTACAATGAGAAGTATCAAAAATGGGCATTGGACGATTTACCTATTATGCCCATTGAGTTTAAATACACCGTATCAAAAGGCAAGGAAAAACAACTAAAAGTGTTGTCCTCACTGCTTAATCGAAAGGATGTAGAGTATGTAGTCAATGCTTGTGATGCTGGGCGTGAGGGTGAACTTATATTCAGATTAGTATATAATCTTTCAAAGTCTACGAAACCTATGAAAAGACTTTGGATCTCATCTATGGAAGATAGTGCAATTAAGCAAGGTTTTGATAATTTAAAAGATGGCAATGATTTTGAATTACTTTATAAAGCAGCTACGTTACGACAACAAGCAGATTGGCTAGTTGGTATCAATGGCACAAGGCTTTTTTCTTGCCTATATAATCAGCAACTAAATGTTGGCAGAGTCATGTCACCCACTCTTGCTATGATTGTGCAAAGAAACGCTGAAATAAATGCGTTTAAATCCGAGCCTTTTTACAATGTGGTGCTAACTGCAAACAATGTTGCATTTACTTCTGCAAAGTTTAAGGATAAAACACAAGCTGATGAACTGCTAAAGGCTTGTGAAAATCAGCCTATTATCATTACAGAAATAGAAAACAAGGAAAAATGGAATGTCAACACTTTTTTGGACAATTTTTATAAGGTCAGTACCCGATATTCGGCTGGTGTTCTATAATCCAAAGAGCCATGCAAACGTATGTTATTGAACCAATGCACATAGTCTGCAAGTTCTAACTTCAATTGCTCCAAACTGACGAAATTTCGTCCTCGAACAAATTCTGTTTTGAATACCTTGAAATTGGCTTCTGCAACTGCATTATCATAGGGGCAGCCCTTCATGCTGAGGGATCGTTTGATCTGAAACACATCTAACATTTCATCAATGAGATAGTTTTTAAACTCGCTGCCGCGATCGGTATGGAACAGCTCGATTTCAGATAAATTCCCTTTGATTGTTGCAAAAGCATCATATACCAACTGAGCATTTTTGTGAAGTCCTGCACTAAATCCAACGATTTCTCGGTTGAATAAATCAATTAAGATACAAACATAGTTCCATTTATAGTTCACTCGAACATACGTCAAATCCCCAACAATTACTGCATTGGGAGGCTGGTTATCAAATTGACGAGCTAGTTCGTTTTTTACTGGCGACTCATTGCATTGTTGCTTTTGTGGTTTGAACTTGGCAACGGTATAGACCGAAATTAGCCCTAAACGTTTCATAATGCGGCAAATTCTGCGTCTAGAAACCTGTTTGCCCAACTTCTTCAGCTCTTTTTTCATTTTACGACTTCCGTAGACTTCTTTATTTTCATAAAAAATCCGTTCAATTTCTTGTTCTAATTCCGTATCATCTTTCTTGGACGAAGCCTCGTAATAGTAGGTACTCCTGCTGATTTCAAGGCATTTACACATGGCTGATATAGAGTATTTGTGTCGATTTGCTCGAATTACAATTACTTTCGTCCGAATATCAGCGCCGCTTGCTTTAGTATGTCATTTTCCATTCGTAGCTGTTGTAGCTCTTTACGAAGTTTGATGAGTTCAGCTTCTTCTGGTGTGCGATTATCAGCTTCTTTTGTAGAACCAGTAGCATTGTAACGCTGTATCCAGCGATTCAGTGCCGATGGTGTTAAATCGTATTCACGATTGATATCTGCTTTCGATTTTCCGTTGTTATATAATTGAACCATCTGCTGTTTAAATTCTTCTGTAAATTCTCTTCGTTGTCGTTTTTTAGTCATGTAATCATCTCCTTATTTTATATTAGTTTTATTTTACATGACCTTATCTTTTCTGTCTAGTTAAGTATAGCCATTCCAAATCAGAAAAGCCACCAAAACTATATGACCTTACCACCTTACAGCGTGAAGCCAATCGAAAACTTGGTTTTACAGCTAATCAAACACTAGAATACACACAGAGCCTTTATGAAAAGAAGTTATGCACCTACCCTCGTACCGACAGCAAGTTTTTAACCGATGATATGGAGCATGGTTTGACTGAAATTGTTGCAATTACAATGGAGAAATTACAAATAAACACTACTGCACCAACCAATACAAGGACTGTTATTGATAACAGCAAGGTTACGGATCATCATGCGATTATTCCTACAAAAACTTTGAATGGTTATGATATAAACAACCTACCACATGGTGAAAAAGAAGTTTTGACGCTAATCATGTTACGACTTCTTTCTGCTTTAGGTGATAATTTCAAGTATAGCGAAACCATTATCTCAGCGAAATGTGGCAATGTGGAACTCGGCACAAAGGGTAAAACTATTTTAGAACAAGGCTTTAAAATGTTTGATTTGAAAAACGATAACAAGCAAGAGGAAAACCCTTTGCCACTGATGGCAGAGGGCGAAGTTTTAGATATAAATTCATCTGAAATTAAAATCGGTAAAACCTCCCCACCAAAACAATTTACCGAGGATACTATTTTATTTGCTATGGAGAACGCTGGGCGTGATGAAGATATCGAAAAAGAATTTTGTGGAATTGGAACTCCAGCCACTCGTGCCGGAGTTCTTGAAAAGCTAGTAAACATCAAGTTAATTGAACGTAAAGGCGATAAAAAAACAAAACATCTTGTACCAACAGATAAAGGCACTGCCCTTATCACTATTTTACCTGAAAGCATTGCTTCTCCACTTACCACTGCAACATGGGAGGAAAAATTAAAGTGTATTGAACTTAATGAAATTTCTCCTGACGAGTTTTTAAGTGAGATTAAAGGTATGGTTAAAACCCTTGTAGGTACTTACGAAATGGCGAAAGGTAGTGATGCTCTATTCCCACGAGAAAGCACAGGCAAAGTGATTGGCACTTGTCCTCGCTGTGGTGCAGATGTTACCGAAAATAAAAAGAGATATGCTTGTTCCTCTAAGGAGTGTGTCTTTGCACTTTGGAAAGAAAACAAGTTTTTCACTTCAAAGAAAAAGACCTTTACAGAAAAGATGGCAAAGGATTTGCTAACTACTGGTAAAACAAAGCTGACTGGGTGCTATTCTGAAAAGACTGGCAAGAAATATGACTGTACGGTACTGCTTGATGATACTGGTGGTAAATATGTGAATTTTAAGATGGAGTTTGGTAAAAAATAAAATTTTGGGTAGTTTGAGAATGGAATTTTTATGAGTTTTGTAGTATAATGTTAGATAGTAAAGGAGTGGTATATTATGAAAACTGACATACATACATTTGAAACAGATGATAAAATCATAGAATATCTATCAATAAGGATTAACGAGATTAATGTGGTTCAAGAATGCAGACTATCACGCTCTGAACAATTAAACATATCGGATGAAGTTATTCATTTTAGAAATTGTATTGAATGGTTGATCCGTGCTAATCGTACAATAAAAAATATAAAATACGCTCTTGAAAAAAGTTTAGGATATTCGACAAAAATGATTTCTCCTATTACCGAAGATGAAAATCAAACTTCATATTCGTATTATCTTGAAGATGCTGTTTATAGAAACCTTGTTTTATGGGATGTATTTAGACAACTTTTAAATGAGTATTATAAATGTGGCGTTCCTCGTAATGATAAAATTAGTATTTATAAATTTATGAGAGAATATAAGGATAAACTTGGAGCGGATAAATCTGAGGAATTATTAGCCTACCTGAGTTCAGAAGAACACAAAAAAGTTCGGGAAACATTAAGAAATTCATTCACACATTCTTTAGAGGCGACCAACTCTTATATTTTTCATAGAGAAATTGATGGAAAGTTAAAGCCTGATATGGATAATTTATTTCCAGAGCATCCTTTTGCTAATTTGAATTATGTGATTGATGACTCAATAAAACTAATAGCGTATATCAATGAAGTTTCTTTGATAATGTTAGAATATCGCAAACAGATGTTAGTAGCAATAAAAATAACATTATCGTTACCTTGTGGTAAAATTGATGAAGATTCGGATGTTTGGAATTTAAAACCTCTGCTAGAAAATTATGAAAAGCTACTATATCCATGTGAGAACCCTTGTGAAAAAGCACATGAATATGAACAAAGATTAATATGCAAACCAGAAAAAATTTGCTATCAAAGTTGCGAACATTCAAGTTTTGACATAAGTGGGGAACTTGCTCCTGTTTTCAATTTCGATGAAATCAAAAAACAATTTCCATGTTAAAAGTAAACATATTACACCCATTGACTTCATTGTCGTTGGGTGTTTTTTGCGTCCAAAATTAAAAAGAAAGTAGGAAAACAATATGCAAATAGAAAATTTAACCCCTAATGAAAAACTTGCGAAAGAAATGCAAGAAGAAAAAGCAGCATACAAACTGGGCAACGGATATTTCTCCATAGAAGAACATACCGAAGGTTGGGATTATAACTTTTACGATAAAAATATGGTAGTAACTGATGGTGGTGTCTATGATGATACCACCATTTCTATTACCGAAGCAATCAATAGTATTTCAGATGGCGAAGTATTCGTGGGCAAAGATAATTTGCTTAACCGAACTGCTACAATGCTTGATTTTGATGAGTTTATGGAGGAAAAAGACAACTGTGAGCAAGAACATACACAGTCACAATTAAAGGATTTTGCTTTTGAGAAAAATGAGGCAAGTTCCTACTCCATCTATCAGCTTAAACACAGTGATTACACGAGAGATTTTCGCTTTGAGGGGATTACTCATTTAGAACGAAAAAACATTGACATTGAAAAAAGTAATTTCAATAATGTCTACACGGATAGTTTTAATGATAGCATTAAAGATTTATCTAACAACGAGAAATTAAACTACCTATGGGAAACCTTTAATATCAACCACCCATCTGATTTTGAGGGACATAGTTTATCTGTCAGTGATGTTGTTGCCCTAAAAGAAAATGGCGAAGTGACCTATCATTTTGTGGATAGCTATGGATTTAAAGAAATTCCGTTTGAAAATGTTGTGGAGCAAATGCACGAAGTGGACACAAAGGCGCATTTACCCGAACTTGTAGGCATTGCAAAAGATGATACTAAAAGCCTTGTAGATGTTTTACTAATTGACAGATTTGCAAGAAGCGAACTATCTAAAGCTATCAGTATTGCAAATCTGCAAGAGGAACTGGAGGGTGAGTTTAGTTTTGAAGATGTCGTAAAACTAAACTCCTACTGCCACGATGTATGGTTGAAAGTAGACGAGGTTTCTTTTGAAAAAGTGAAAGATTTTGCCACTTCTGCTATCAATGAAAATCGTGCCACCATTGATGAAATTATCTCTATCACTCGTAGTGAGTTTGGATCTGCTGTGTTTGATAATAACACCTATATCCTCTCTGAACTGTTTCCAAAAGAAAATAATGAACAGCTACTTACACCTGATAGCGATAATATCAAAGTAGATGGGCATATTGGCTCTTGGTATGTGGTGGATACAGAAAAAATTGATGGCAAGGACGTTCTTGCTTGAACATGAAGAACATGGAGATATGGCACCGAATGTGATTGTTGATATTACAGGACATTTAATGTTAAGCGATGTCTACAATGGTTTTGATGATTTGACAGATCATTTTGACAGCATGATTGACAACCCTATTGCAACACTTGAAAAATCAGAAGAACAGAACTATAATATGATAGATGGAGTGATAAACAATATAGAAAAAGATGATGTTTTAGAAGAACTTGCACAAGCACAAGCCGATGTTAAGGCAGAAAAAGAAGAAAGTAAAAAAGCTGATTTGCCTAAAAAAAGACCATCTGTTTTATCAAAACTTCGTGAAGCTAAAGAGCAAGTGAAACAAAATGATAAGCAGAAAGAAAAAAACAAAGATGTGGAAAGGTAAAAAATTTTCAGAGTATTGACATATTTTTGTTTTCAGAGTATAATAATAGTACTAACAGGCAACAGGTGTGTCTGTTCAAGCGAGGAAGTTAGTGGTGTATCGGTACGCACTGCTATACGGAGCTTCCGAGGGGTTGAGCAGTAACCTCAAACCGATGTAGGTTTAAACCGAAAGAAAATGCTCTGAAAACCGTCTTGTGAAAGCAAGGCGGTTTTTTTAGATAGAGAGGATAATAATGGATAAAATATTAGAGTGTGCAAGTAATTATAAAAAACTTACGAACGTCCGTTATAATATGGTAATTGGCAGAAAAGGTAAAGCTGTCAAAATTGTATTAGACTTTGATGAATCTAACTTTCATCATTTATTGGGATTGCATAAATTAACGGATTTAGTTGGTATAGCAAGTGGAAACCGAAAAAAGATTTTCAATCAAATATTAGGAAAGTCAATAACAGCAGCACAGATACAAAAAAGTGATTTTTTTGATAAATTAGAAAGTCGTATTGATCCTTTGTGTAATTTAGAAAAGTTACTTGATACAAACGAAATTGTATTTAGATATAACGAGAAATTACATACGTTTTCCGTTATAAAAGCTGATTTTTTACTATCTACACCACTTAATAATCGTGATACATATATTTTCTTAAGTAATGAAAAAGATGATAATTACTTTTGTCGCTCACTGTTTTATGAAACAAACATAGATTATACATCACGACAACCTAAATATACCCTACTCTATAAAGAAAAAATAAATATATCTACTGGAGAAACAGAAGTTCAGTATGATAGATTAAAAAAATAATGAAATAAACTTTAAAAGCCATTACGAGGACTAAAAAACCTTGTAATGGCTTTTTTGCGTTTTACAGTAAAAATAAAGGAGGCAACTAAACCTATGAGCAATAAATTACAGCAGATGACACAACTTTTTTCTGAAACAAAAGATGATGTCACAAGGAATATAGAAAACTGGCAAGGCTATCTTACTACTGCAAGCAGACTATATAAATATAACTTCGATGATCAGATTTCCATTCATGCACAAAAACCTGATGCCACGGCTTGTGCTACAATGGAACTTTGGAATGGGAAAATGAATCGTTGGGTAAAAAGTGGCAGCAAAGGCATTGCCCTCATTAAACATAATGCAGGGCAGAAGCCAAGACTTGAATATGTTTTTGATATAAATGATACACGAGCAGTAGAAAATGCAAGATACCCCTATCTTTGGGAAATTCAAGAAAGTTATCATGAGCCTGTGTTACAAGCAATGACTGAAACATATGGTAAAACAGATCAACTAGGCTTTGCAGAGAATTTAATGGAATTTGCAGAGCGTAGTGTTGGCGAACATTACAGAGAATTTTTGCACGACCTCACCTATGATTTAGAAGATAGTTTTTTAGAGGAACTTGATGATTTAAATATCGAAGTAAACTTTAAAGACGCACTTACAGTTAGCACACAATATATGGTGCTTTCAAGATGTGGATTAAATCCTATGGACTATCTTGAAGATGAAGATTTTCACAGTGTTATGGAATTTAACACCCCCGAAGTCCTCTCCCATCTTGGAAATGCACTGAATGTAACATCTAGTGAAATGTTACTAAAAATCGGTGATATTGCGAGGAATATTGATAGAGAAAATCTTCGTGAAAAAGTTGCAAAATCAAAAGAAATAGATTATACTAATAATACTCAATTCAGCACTTTAAAGCGAGAAAGTGGAAATAATAAAGGAGATATTGAAAATGAACAATCTATCTCAACTTCCTGAAATTTACCCACTAAAACATTTATAGGTCTAGGACGTTTACAAAATCGTCCCAGACCTAATGTTTATTTACCTTCAAGAAACTTCAAAATGTCCTCGTAACTTCGTGTGCTATTCTCCATAGCTTCCAGTAACTCTTGTTTTTGCAGATCACTTTTCTTCTCCTGCAATGCAACTAACTCTGCTAGTGCTTCATCATATTTATCTTTACATTTGAATACATGTTCTTTAGCTCGTTCTATCTTTTCATCTATCGATATACTACGTCTTCCCATTTCTCTAATCCTCCTATGACTCTGCCAAAACAGCTTGGAATGGCTATACTTAACTAGACAGAAAAGATAAGGTCATGTAAAATAAAACTAATATAAAATAAGGAGATGATTACATGACTAAAAAACGACAACGAAGAGAATTTACAGAAGAATTTAAACAGCAGATGGTTCAATTATATAACAACGGAAAATCGAAAGCAGATATCAATCGTGAATACGATTTAACACCATCGGCACTGAATCGCTGGATACAGCGTTACAATGCTACTGGTTCTACAAAAGAAGCTGATAATCGCACACCAGAAGAAGCTGAACTCATCAAACTTCGTAAAGAGCTACAACAGCTACGAATGGAAAATGACATACTAAAGCAAGCGGCGCTGATATTCGGACGAAAGTAATTGTAATTCGAGCAAATCGACACAAATACTCTATATCAGCCATGTGTAAATGCCTTGAAATCAGCAGGAGTACCTACTATTACGAGGCTTCGTCCAAGAAAGATGATACGGAATTAGAACAAGAAATTGAACGGATTTTTTATGAAAATAAAGAAGTCTACGGAAGTCGTAAAATGAAAAAAGAGCTGAAGAAGTTGGGCAAACAGGTTTCTAGACGCAGAATTTGCCGCATTATGAAACGTTTAGGGCTAATTTCGGTCTATACCGTTGCCAAGTTCAAACCACAAAAGCAACAATGCAATGAGTCGCCAGTAAAAAACGAACTAGCTCGTCAATTTGATAACCAGCCTCCCAATGCAGTAATTGTTGGGGATTTGACGTATGTTCGAGTGAACTATAAATGGAACTATGTTTGTATCTTAATTGATTTATTCAACCGAGAAATCGTTGGATTTAGTGCAGGACTTCACAAAAATGCTCAGTTGGTATATGATGCTTTTGCAACAATCAAAGGGAATTTATCTGAAATCGAGCTGTTCCATACCGATCGCGGCAGCGAGTTTAAAAACTATCTCATTGATGAAATGTTAGATGTGTTTCAGATCAAACGATCCCTCAGCATGAAGGGCTGCCCCTATGATAATGCAGTTGCAGAAGCCAATTTCAAGGTATTCAAAACAGAATTTGTTCGAGGACGAAATTTCGTCAGTTTGGAGCAATTGAAGTTAGAACTTGCAGACTATGTGCATTGGTTCAATAACATACGTTTGCATGGCTCTTTGGATTATAGAACACCAGCCGAATATCGGGTACTGACCTTATAAAAATTGTCCAAAAAAGTGTTGACATTCCACTTCCAGGATAATCCTCACAAAACAGAGGCTCTCTATTCGTTCTATCGTAGGCGATAGCATGATTAATAATCGGTTTATCATCCCCCGTTTTCGAATGTCCAAACTCTGCCAAATCTATATCACCTGCCTGACAGGTCATGTTAGTAGAATCATACGATATGTAAATCTGTTCCCTATGATTACGTGACGCATTCCATTCATTCAGAAATCCAACACTTTGATTTATTGTGATTTCACTAAGAAAATCAGATACTTTACTATCACTATAAATATGCATATCAGATGTAAAGAGCGGATGGTTATAAGCGTAGTCTGGATAATATTGTGCTGCGTTATTTTCTGCAATAATAGAGTATGTAACTAAATCCAAAAACAGATCCTCATTTTTACCAAGGATACGCTTTAGCATCGTATCAAGTTCATAGTCTTTAATAATCTTCTGTATCATCAAATATGAACCTATCCGAAGACAACAACTTCTTTTACTACGATCCTTTTTATCTGGTAGTTCTTTATCCGGAAAATATTTTAGATAGTTTGCATTGGGATACATTTTTTCAATATCCTCCTCGCATCGTCTCCCTATTGTAGTTCGTTTCGGAATCGTATATTGTTTTTCAGGTTTATATATTCGGTCATATTCATAATTAATGTACGTTACATCTTTTATCTTTTTCCTTGTGATTTTCCCCTTGCTCTCAGGTATTTCTACTGTAAAATCAAAGTACATACGCTCTCCTTTCTTAGTGAGTATACCCACTAAGAATAGTATACACTAAAAGCCCAGAAAAATCAATAGATTTGCCGATTTTACTGGACTTTATTGGGTTTTGTTTTTATTTAGTGTCAAAATTTCAGGAAGTTGAGATATATACTACTCGTTCCTTCTATACTATCCACATCTATTGGTGCGCTCACATCTGTTGGTGTATCCGGATTTGTTGGTGCATCCGCATTTGTTGTTACTTCTGCACCTGTTATTGCATTCACCGAATCTTGTATTAATACTTCTCTCGAGTTTCTGTTTGAATTGATAGCTTCATTCGATTCTGATGTTTTTCTATCATTTTCATATGTAACCATTTGTGACTTTACAAAATTTGCTTCGTTGGCATATGCATCTATTTGAGAGGGTAACACTCCCGAAACCATTATTATCGCCATATATAAAACAAAAAGTTTTTTCAGTTTCTTCCACATATACTATTCCCTTCTCCTTCAAACAATGACAACAAAGCATACATACCTCAAAACAACTTGAAGTATGTATGCTCAATTTATTTAGTAACTATTAACCAAAGATTACCAAGTCACCAGAAGCAGCAATAGGCATAATGGAAACATTGATTGTAAAATCAGCATCAAACTTTGTGTAATCACCTAAATCTTCAGTGTGTGTAAATGAGAACGCATCATACTTTCCGTTTCCATCGCCATCAATCATTTCGACAGTTTTACCGCTAATAGTTACATCACTCAAATTTCCAGTTGTAAAGTATGCACTAAAATCTTCTTGAAGATACACAGTGATGGTGTCTCCATCTACTTCTGCATCCAAGATAGCATCATCACCCATAGACAAGTTAGAGCTAAGGCTTGTTGGATCAAACTCACCATCTTTGTAAAGACTTGCTTCATGTGTTGTTGCTGCAAGTGCGGAAGCGCACATAGAAAGTACCATTGCACCTGCGAGTACTGCTGAAACTAATTTTTTCATAAGTATTTCCTCCTCTTCGCCTTTCGGCATTCAGTAATAAAGTTTAAGTAACAAAATATATCAAAACCCCATTGAGTTAAGACCAAAACCAAACGCTTCCCAATCGTTAGCATAGGCTAACGCTACAAAGTTTACTGTTGTCTTTCGATTGTTAGCTTTTGCTAACTCACTAGCTAAAATAAGCACCTAACTGTGTTTTGTTAGGCTTGTCTATCTCTTGCATACATTAAAATACATAAATTAACTTTTGTCAAGAATATTTTTAAAATTTTCTTAATTTTTTATTTTTTATATAGAATAAACTATAAATTTATAAATTCTATATATTGAAAATACATTCTTTTCTCTATAAACCTACATTTTTCTACATATTTAAACAAACAAAAAGAGGGCAAAAACCCCCTTCTATATTTTCATCCATATTCTCTTTTATTCCAAATTTTTTATGATTTTTTCTATCTTAGAAAATGCGATTGCTCTCTCTGCTGTGTATGTGTGCTTTCTCATTTTTTTCGTTTCACGAGTCACTTCACGCAAAACATCCAATCCACCCAAGGAATCCACCAACTTCATTTTCCTCTGCACATCTGCCATATCGTTGTATTTTGCTGCAAATTCCAAAGCCAATGGCAGTTGCTTATAGTTTTCCATTTCAGCCAAAATATCTTTGATTCTGGCAATGTTTTTATATCCGCCGATTTCTTCCAAAAGCTCCATGCCTTTTTCCACTTCTTCCGCACCACCAAAGCGGTTTATCAGTTCTGTCGCTTCTGTAATATGCTCCACACCGCCACAATCCACAACAACCTTCAACACCTTATCTGTATTGCTTTCTGGCATCTTTGGCATAGGCATGGACTTGCCTTTCATGGCTTCATGCATCATTTGCATTTTTTCTGGATAAGCGGAATCACTTCCCAAAAGACCGCTTGCCATTGAAACGTGCTTTTCAATTTTAGATAAAGTTGCATCGCTAATGCTATGCTCCATATGGCAGGCATCTTCTTCTGCACTTTCTTCTGGCACACCCAAAAGAAGCAACCATTTTTTGATACGCTCGTGTTTCGCCAATATTTCTTGAGCAATGCGATAGCCTTCTTCCGTAAATTCCAGCTGTACACCGCTACCTCTTTTCCCACTATCATAGGGTTTGATGAATCCATTGTTTACCAATTTCACCATTGCTGCATATACAGTGGAGGTTTTAAGCTTTAATGCATCTTGCAGAAGTTGCGCCGTTGCGTATCCACCATTCATTTGCAATATCAAAATATTTTTCAAATAATCTTCGTCCGTTTCACGTGACATGGCTGTCACTCTTTCTGAAGCTGCCAAGTTTACTCCACCTTTCTTGTTGGTTTTTCTCTCTCTTGCGTTAGCATAAGCTAATTATACACAGCTCTAATTCCTTTGTCAACGGAAGTTGAATTTCTAGGATTTTCTCCCAAAAAACAGAATAAGCAGACTATATCACAAGCCTGCTTACTGAGTATTAAAATTCTATTTATACAATATTCCAACTTGCACTTTTTGCCTGCAAGTCCACCATTCGTTTATACAATCCCTCTTGTGCAATGAGTTCTTGATAAGTTCCTTCTTCTTCCACTTTGCCATCTTTGATGAGCACAATTTTATCCGCTCCAGCAACGGTTCGCATTCTATGGGCAATGACCAAAACGGTTTTCTCTTTGATGAGCTTAGAAATTGCATCTTGCACCAAACTTTCGTTTTTGATATCCAAAGAGCTTGTGGCTTCATCCAGCAAAATAATAGGTGCATCTTTGAGCAATGCTCTGGCAATGGAAAGCCTTTGACGTTCCCCACCAGATAGGTTGTAGCCATTTTCGCCAATGAAAGAATGGTATCCTTCTGGCATTTTGTTTACAAATTCATCGCAATTCGCCATTTTTGCAACTGCAATCACTTCTGCATCCGTTGCATCTTTCCTACCAATTCGGATATTTTCCAGAACGCTATTGTTGAACAAGGTCACATCTTGGAATACAATGGAAATACTTTTGAGGAGTTCCTCTGGATCAATTTTGGAAATATCCACACCGCCAATGGTGACAATGCCTTCTGTCACATCCCAAAATCTTGCAGATAGCTTCATTGCTGTGGATTTGCCACCGCCAGATGGACCAACAAGAGCTGTCACTTCCCCTTGTTTTGCTACGAAAGATAAGCCCTCCAAGACTTTTTCGCTGGTATCATAACTGAAGTGCACACTTTCAAAGGCAACATCATAGCCATTTGGTTTGAAATCCAAAGAGCCTTCTTGGCTTTCTGTTTCTTCAATCACTTTCATGCGATCAATGGCAATTTGAGAACTGAAAATCGCCGCAATATTCATAAAAGCCGCTTCGATTGGTTCAAAAATACGAGTTGCAAGCATCATAAATGCAATGAACACCAACATATCAATGGTGCCACTGGCAAGAAGATATACCCCTGCCAAGACAGAGGTTGCAATGCCAACTTTCAAAATCAAGGTAGCCAAACTAATGGGAACTGCAACACCAACTTCTGCCATAATTGCTTGTTTTTCATACTTTGCAAATTGTTCCGCAACCATAGCCACATGGGCATCTTGTCTATTGTTGGATTTGATGTCACGAATATTTTCCACACACTCTGTAATTTTATCGTTATATTCCAAAACCGTTTTCTTGCTTTT
Organism: Chakrabartyella piscis; assembly: GCA_030067835.1. Classification (GTDB taxonomy): domain Bacteria; phylum Bacillota; class Clostridia; order Lachnospirales; family Anaerotignaceae; genus Chakrabartyella; species Chakrabartyella piscis. The sequence continues at coordinate 1,307,572 of CP092441.1, read as the reverse complement.
TTTCGCAAAACTTTTCTGGAAGTTTTTTGTAAACAGCACCAAGCACAAGGCTACAGGAATCACCCACATAGTTGCAAGTGCCATTCGCCAATTATAAACCGCAACACCAATCATAATAATCGGCATGGAAACCATTGAACCAAAAAGTGCTGGCATATAATGAGAAAATGCTTGCTCCAAGGTTGCTGCATCGGTCATAATGGTTGTGGTCAAATCCGATAAATCTCGTTGTCCAAAGAAGGACAATGGCAGTTTTCGCAATTTTTCTGCTAGGGTAATTCTTTTTTCTGCACTTTCTTCATATGCCGCAAAATAACTTGCGTTATAGGACATCCAAAAAGCAACAATCAGCAATGCCACAACCAGCAAGGTGTACAGGATATATGCCCCCAATTGATATGCAAGTGCTTCTCCATTCAGCACAGGCATAATGGTATTCATCAAAAATCCATACATCACCCAAGCAACAGAAATGGCAGCAATATTTGCAAATGCGCTACACAAGCTTGCCTTCAAAATATTCTTTGCACCCGTTTCGCTCAAAGCAAAGGTTTTTCTCAAATACTTGGTCATGCCATCACCCCCTGATTTCTTTCCGCAAGTTTCTTCCAATCAAAAGCAGCGGTATATTCTTGGAACATTTCTGCATATTCGCCATTTTGTGCCATCAAATCCTCGTGTGTGCCACTTTCTATGATATGCCCACCACCAATGACATGGATGCAATCTGCATTTTTCACAGTGGACAATCTATGTGCAATCAAAATCACGGTTTTATCTTTTGCAAGGGATGCCATTGCCAACTGGATTTCGTGTTCATTTTCAGGATCGGTAAAAGCAGTTGCTTCATCCAACAAAATGATAGGAGAATCCTTCAAAATCGCCCTAGCGATGGCAATTCTTTGTGTTTCTCCACCAGATAAGAATACACCGCCTGTGCCAACTTTTGTATTCAGACCATTTGGCATTTTTGCCACAATATCCTCGCATCTCGCTTGTTGCAATGCACGTTCCACCTCTTCTGTTGTGGCATTTGGATTGCCTTCTCGAATGTTATCCAACAAACTGCCCTTGTAAAGCTTTGTATTTTGGAATACAAAGGAAATGTGTTTCATCATATCTGCTTCGCTGATGTTTCTAATGTCAATTCCACCGATTTTGATGCTACCTTCTGCAACATCGAAAAAACTTGCAATCAAGGATACAATGGTAGATTTTCCACCGCCAGATTCTCCAACAAATGCAATGGTTTGTCCTTGTTTTGCTGTGAAGCTGACATTTTCCACTGCATTCACCTTTCCATTTGGATATTGGAAGGTGACACCTGATGCTTCTATATCAAAACTGGTTGGTGTTTGTGTGATTTCTGGATAGGACAAAGGCTTTGCATCTAAAATCTGTTTCACTGCTTGATAAGATAATTCTGCTTTTCCAGTTGCTTCGCTCATCCACATGACTTTCATAATCATTGTGTTACAAGTTGGCAAGAACAGGATATAGAACACCAAATCCACCAACAATTCCAAAGTGCTTTCTGCCTTTGGCAACATGAAAATCCCACCATAAATCATAAAGAAGGATAGACTTGCAAGTAATGCTTGGAATAAAATCATGGGCAAACGATACCCTTGACAAATTAACGATACACGTTTTTTATACTCATCAATGGTGTCATTGAATTTTTTGAAGGAGAAAATACTACCACCAAAGGTTTTTATGACAGGCACACCACGCACATATTCAACGGCTTCGTTGTTCATTGCATCCAGCGCTTTCATATATAGCTCCATGTTGTCCCTTGAGTTCCCCATCATCATGGCATATGGCAAAAAACAAGCTATGATGCCAACAAAGGAAAGCAATCCCAATCGCCAATCGAAAACAAACAACATGACAATCACCGCAATGGGTGTCACATATGCCCCCACCATGTCTGGCAGTTGATGTGCCAAAAAGCCTTCGGTATCGCCAATGTTTTCGCTGAGGGTTCTACGCAATTTCCCACTGCCAGCTCCATCAAAATATCCCAATGGCAGTTTCATCAAATGTTTCATACCCTCGGTGCGTAAATTTCTTGCAATGCGAAATGCAGAAATATGGGTACACATCAGTGCTGCTATGTAAATCAAAGCACCCACAATCGCAGCCGAAAGTGCCAATATTGCATTTGGCGCAAGCTGTTCAAAACTAATGTTTGGATATGCAAGAAGCGCCTCTTTTGCTGTCACCCAAACATAAACAATGGTGAATAGCACCACAATGGCACTGACTCCAGAGAGTGCCATGCCGATATAGGTGAATTTGCTGTGTTTTCCACCGTGTGATAATAGCTTTTTGATTGTGGAGTCTTTTTTCTCTTTTTTCTGTTCCATATACATCACCCTTTCTTTTGTTTGAACTATCTTTATAGTTTGATATGTACTAACATAGAAGTTTCCTTCCAATCGTTTACAAACATATATAATTTTGTTTTCCATCGTAATTTATGTTTCAGCTTTTTTGAAACTTTGCCAAAAAGAATGCCTTGTTTTATCAATTTGGTATTGGAACGTTTTGCAAAATCCCCACCTGTTTTCACACAAAAATACATTTTCGCACCTTTGTTTCCTGTTTTTTCCACATATCGATTTGCAAATTTCAACCCAAAATCATTGACTGCATCAAACAACATTTCTGCATTTTCGAATTCACCTTGCAATTTTCCAATCAAAGATAAGACTTCTGGTTCTTTGAAATACATAAATACGCCTGCCACAACAAAAAGCGTCGGCAAAGAAGTGTCCATATATTCTGTCAAATCCAAGACGTTTACATCTCCAGAAATCAAAGTTTCATTTTCACATACACCCAAAATTTCTTTTCTTAGTGTAATGACGGAGGGAAAATCAATTTCGTAAAAATGTGTATGTTTCTTATGTTCCAACAATCGCCATGCCATAGTTTCCAGACCGCATCCAATACAAACAATATTGGATTGTTCATGGTTTTTGATGAATTTTCTTGTGTAATCATCCATCAAAACACAACGAGAAGCGGAAGCAATCATCTCATATTCCGAACTTTTTTCTACAATCTGATTGGGTGGCAATTTGTCTGCAATTTCCAGTGCTTTTGCATCATAAAAATATTCTGGAAATGTATTGGAAATATGGGTGCGAGCCATCATCGGAATCAATAAGGTATCTTGTACGCCATCTAATATCATTTCATTCATCGAATCTCCTTCGCTTCCTTTTCTACATTCCATTTCAATAAAATATTCGATACAACAGACAACACAGGCAACTCAATCAACGGTCCTATGACCAATGCCAAGGCAACCAATGGATAGTCTGGAAATGCCGCCACAGCTATCGCCAAAGATAGTGGTGAATTTCTAGCCAATGTTGTAAAGTTTAGGGCAACAATATCTCTTTTTGGAAATTGCAATACCTTTCCAATCCCTTGTGCAATGCAAAAGAGCAATGCAAAGAAAATCAACAAAGGTACAAAAAGTCTGCATAGTAACATTGGATTTGCAAACAAATTGCTCCCTTGGGATGCAAACATCACAATCACCGCAAGACATAAAAATAGCATTTGTAGGTTGTCGCTTTGTTGAGATACCCATTCTTTGATAACTTCTTTCTTTTTGAGTATTTGGTTTGTCACAAGAGCAAACACAAATGGAATCAATAACACAAATACAATGCTTTGCAACAAATGAGATACTTCCATCTGAATTTCACTGCCCAAAAATACAAATAAATACACAGGCATCAACACAATTTGCAAAATCAAATTGATGGGAAGAATGGAAATATTCAGCTCCACATTTCCTTTTGCAAGCCCTGTAAACACCAGATACCAATCAGTGCAAGGTGTCACCAAAAGCATCAAAAGCCCTATGCGTATTTCAATGGAATCCCCGAAGAAAACATTCCCCAGAACATAGGCAATCACTGGCGTAATGACGAAATTGATGACCAAAGCCACATTGGTATATTTGATGTTTTTGCAGGCAGTTCTCAGTTGCCCCAAATCCACTGACAAAAATAAAATGTATAATAGCATCATCAAAAACAGCTCAATGTAGCCTGATGAAACATTACCAAGTGGTGTGTATTTCCCCAAAAGCAAGCCTACTAGTGCTGCTGCTAAAATCAGAATCGGTTGTATTTTTGCACCAAAAGTCATGTTTCTTCTCCTATTTCTTCTTTATTCCAACGGAAATATGCACTACAACCATTGATGCTTGTTCTCCAACATTCAACTAAATAAATCAGTTGCTTTCTATCTTACTCACCGCAAAACCTTTACTTTCAATGGCTTCTGTAATTTCTCCATCTGCCACTTCACGTTCAAAAGAAACAATGGCTATTTTCTTGCCCAAATCCACCTTACCAGACACACCTTCCAATCCATTGAGTGCTTTGGTGACAGAATTTTTGCAGTTATCGCAGTGCATTCCTTCTATATATACTGTTTTGGTACCAATGCTATGTTTCAATTTTTTGCTTTTGATTTTCTCCTTTGTGCAACCACAACAAGTTTTTCTACCACTCATTTGCAACCACAATCTATACCCACCAAAAGCAACTGCAATTACAACAATAACCATAATCATCATATCTGTTGGATTCATAAAACCCCTCCATTTCAATTAGTATTCACTAACTCCACCGATAAAATAAAAGGCTTATAAGCCAAATATTTTATTCCAACCACAAATGAAAAATTCATAGATTTGATTCACCTGTTTCAGTGCATCTTCCTTTTCCAAATCATGTCTTACAATTTCAAAAAGCGCATAGCAATGAGCGCTGATGAGCATATGTACAATTTGTGGCGACACATCTGCACAAGGATAGCCTTTTTTCCTGAGCATTTCCAAAACCTCTAGAGTTTCCTTTTCTTCCACCGCAACCACTTGGTCAATGAAATTTTCATAACTACTTCCATTGGAGCAATTGATGAGCAATGCAAAACTCTCTTTGTTTGCATAAATCAAATCGACAATTTTTGTGGTGGAACTCTCTGTACTAGACCACATTTCCCATGCACCATCCGAATGTATATGAGAAATCCCTTTTTTATTTCCTTCCTCATTGGCTTCCATAAAACTTGTAATAACAGGTTCCACCAAAGCACCAAAAAGTGCGTTTTTATTGGGATACCTAGCATAAAGGGAGCCTGTGGTCACATTTGCATTTTTCGCAATGATTCGCATACTTGCCTTTTCAAAGCCTTTTTCAGAAAATTCTTTCGTTGCACTGAGCAAAATATCTTTTGTTACTTCATTACCATTCTTGATTGCAATCCCCCCTTATAACAGCATTATATAACACTGTTATTTTATTCCAATATCCACTTGTTGTCAATAGCTTTCCACAGAATTTCAACCCAAACCCTTGATACAAAAAATATACATTTCTTATCTGGAAACCAAAAAGACATTCCGTCAGAAACAAAATGCCTTTTTGGTATTGAAACAAGAAACCACTCTATCTTTTACATAAACAACAACAGACTCACCGCCATTATTCCCATACCAGAAATCAATCCCCACATGGCAACGTGATGTTCGCCATATTCCTTTGCCGCTAGAAGCAGTTCATCCAAGCATTCCATCATTCCTAAGGTTCTTGATGCAATAAAATATTTGTTTGGTGAAGAACGCACAATGATCACATCAATTCCGCTTTCAATAATAATAGTGATCTCTGAATTGATTCATTATCCTATGTGCTGTAAAACCTTCTGTTGCCAAATACACCTTGATTTGTTTTGTAGAAATAGGATGCTTCTCATCTGAATTTTCATATAAAAATTTTAGAAGATATAGTATTGTATGTTTTGCTATTATACATTCCCTTTTTCTGTAACAAAAATTACAGTGATAACTTCTTGGTGCGACTTGATGACACCACCCATATGCCACCAAATGAGTAGACTACCCCCATTTTACCCCTCATCATTTTTCACTTCACAATCCAATACAAGCAACTACTTCTTCCACCATTCTCACGAAACCTATCCTCTTTTTGGAGATGTCCGGACTTCTCCAAATCCTTGATGGCTCGTTGCACGGTTCTAACGGAAATGCTCAAATCCTTTGCAATTCGTTTTTGTGATGGAAAGCTATGCCCTTCTGCATCAGCTCGGTCACACAGATATAAATATACTTGCTTGGCTCGATTGCTCAACTCCACTTCCTCATAAATTTTTCTATCATTTCTCAATGCATCACCTCCTAACTTTCACAGATTTATCCATTGTACTCTCGCCATCCACCTTAGGGTTTTCGGTTTTCATAACACCATGCCCTTTACACATTTCTGCAATTCCACCAAATATAATTCGTTGACGAATCTCTTTTTCATTGGCATACACAACCTTTCGCACCACAGGTTCTGGTGGTGTATAAACTTGATTCAACGTAATTCCCCATTCAAAAAATAGTTTCAATGTCAATTTCATGGGATTGATTCCTGTGCGTGTTACGATAAACGTGTCCTTTGGCATGGCTTTGATTTCATCAGGTGACATAAGTGGTCGCCCAACCATCTGATAGGATTTCGAATGTTCTTTCCCCTTTGAAGCACTTCCTGATAAAACAGTTCGTTCACCCAGATTTTTAGACAACACATTTGCTGTTTCGGAATTGGGAGCAAACCCACCATATAAACCAATTTGACAGTTATCCATAATGATTTCGCCACCCTCTTTGCCATAATTTTTCGTCAGCTGTGCAAGGGATTGGATGATTGGAACAAAGGAAATTCGTCTTGATCTAGAAGCCGAAAACATCATTTCCGCAGATTCAATTTTTGGTAAAGTGCCGAATTCGTCTAAAAAGAAAATGGTTCGATTGGGTAGCTTGCCACCCATCTCGTCGGCTATGGTCAGCATCTCACGATAGAGCTGTTGCACAATCAAAGAAACGAGGAAAAACTTCGTATTATCTTCCTCGGGAAGTATCAAAAACAATGCAGATTTTTCTTTTACAAATTTTTCTGTATCTACTTTTGACTCAAAACAAAGCAACTGTTCCACTTCCGAATCTAAGAAAGCATTCAGCTTTGACAAGGCTGTAGACATAACCGCTGCCATCCCTTGATCCGACGTATTCAGCGCTGCACCACTCAGCCATCTTGCTTTATGGTCATCTGGTAATTTATCCATCAATGTTTTGAATTTCGATTGTTCGTTTTTTTCAACTGCAAGCAAATCTTGAATCATTTTAAACACAGAAACAATATGCCTTTGTTCCCCCTCAATTTCGAATTTCATTGGCGAGCAAAATTCTGCTATCACCAAAATCACAGCTGTTACAAGTCCCTCTGCAGAATCATAGAAATACGCGTTTTGCCCTGCTCCACCTTCCAATCCATTTTGCACAATGGTTTTTGCAATAATCTTTGCATACTTTTCTGCTTTCGCCTTTGCCACTAGCGAGCCTGTCTGTAAGAAGTTGTCCATATATTCATTGACTAGATTGAGCATATTGAAGCCATCTGATTGTGTTGGATTACGCAAATCCAATACCGAAATGTCATAGCCATACGATTTTGCAATCGGACCATAAGAACGAAGCACGTCCCCCTTTGTATCTGTCACAAGGAAGCTCATTCCTGCTGCACAACAATATTCCAAATTAGGATAGAGGAACTTTGCTGTTTTCCCAACACCTGCAGCACCAATCATCAACGCATGAACATCTCCATCGTCTACAATGGCTGTCATCTTGTGTTTTGACTTCTTGCAGCCGATAATCAAGCCTTGTGGTAAATCTTTTGGTGGATGCTTTCTCCATTTTTCAGGTGTGAAGTCCACATACTGAAACTGTTTTTGCATTTCTTTTTCCGTTGCAAAACGAGCAGTGCCATACTGACCATCCCCAACTGTTTTGCTTTTGATATTCAATGAATTTTTCTGTTCCAATAAAAAAACCACTATCATAAATAGGATAAAGACAACTCCTAGAATGATAAGTGGTAAAAGATTTGATGTTTTGATTTGGCTCACCTCCATTAAAAAACCTCCCAAAAAGGGAGGCAGTGATTGATACTATTCTGTTTTTTGGTAGAAACTCTCTCTTCAATTTTACTTCTTTATAAATTTAGTAATATGTTTTGCTCCTGGAACAACCGCTACAACCGCTAGGGCTAATGTTCCAACAGTGGCCGCACCCTCTCTAAATTTTTTTGCGCTTTCTCTACGGCATTGATCGCAAGAATTAATTTTACTATTACTAGGTAATTCACAACCACATTTTTTGCAATATTTCACTTCACTATTTTTATTTTTAATTTTTTTCTTCTTCATCTGTCCCACCTATTAAAAAGTTTTGAATTCCTACACCTATTTGTTTTGTTGAATCAAATTCTGTGATCCTTCTTGCTATATGAGAAAACTCATCAACTACTTTTATTTGCTTAGTAACTAAATTGCCATTTAGCATTAACAATATATCTCTATTGTCAATTTTATTGAATATAATAAAATCTCTAAATTGAATAAGACATTCTTTTGCAGCTTCATATTCATCAAGCATAGCATATCCTTCACACTCATTCTGTACTGCATTGGTAATAGAAATAAGAGCTTGAAAACTATCAACCGCCTTTACATCAATATCCCTCTGCCCTTTAAAATCAATAATCAATTTCCCAAAGGATTTTTGAGAATGTTCTTCAATATACTGAATATTTTGTGTAAAATTCTTCATCAATATTCGCTTTGCGTCTGTTGCCGAACTAATTACATTTAGTAAAGCAATTTCTCTTAATTTAGAATTTTTTATTCTCCTAGCTTGCAATAATTTATCTCTTGCACTTTCTGCCATTGCAATTCTATCGTTTTGCAGTTCGACATGAATTTCTCGAATTGCATCACCTACATATTCTATTTCATCTAATATCTGAGCCATTGTTGCATGAGTATTTAGATGATTTAGTGATGTAGCAAGCTCTGGAGTTATTTCAATTTCCTCTAAACGAACTTGCTTAACAATCCCTGTTGCATCTCTAATAGTTGGCAATATCTCACCATTTTTGTCAACTGATAAACGATATATTCCTTTTTCAATCATTTCTTTTATATAGCTATCCATATTAGCTACTAATATTGTTTCTTTATCCGCCATAGATTGAATTGTATTTGCTAATGATGGGAAAGACTTCTGTATAATATTGAAATCCCCAAAGTAACCAATCAATTTTTTATTATCTTCATTAGATATAATAGATAAATTATTTTTATTCGGCTTCCATTCAACAATATCATATTGAAAACTTGGTATATATTCGTATCTGTCTTGCGTACTAATAGGCAAATTGCAATCAGCACTTGTGTATCCACAATGCGGGCAAGTTTTCGCTTTATCTGAAATTTTACTTCCACATTCGGGACAAAGTATTAAGCTCATTCCTACACCTACTTTCTGTCAAATGATAATTTTACAACCTAGCTAGATTTTATGTTTGAATTGTAATCAAGTGTTTAATATAAAAAATTTCCCTTATTAAGATACAACACCTGAATTCAAAACACTTATTTCGTGATTCCGCTTTTTATTTCTACTACAATCTTACCATCTTAAAAACTTATTTTCAACTCAAATTACAATCCCCACTTTTCATTCTTTTCAGCTTTTCCAATCGTTCCATCTCTTTTGGATATTCCAAATCAAAATAAATCTTCAACCGAATTTCCAAATCCACCATCGCCAACCATTTCTCCACATTGCACATACCCATTGTTTGAAACTCTTGCCACAATTCTTCTCCCAAAGCACTAATTGCCACCAATCTTTTTCGAAGTTTGTTTTTATCCGTATAAGGTTTATATTTTGCTATCAATTCTTGCAATACCATTTCGTATGTTTTTTCTGCATCGCATAAACAAATGGCAGTGATACTCAAATCAATCAACCACACAATGGATTGATTTCTTTTTTTATCATCATCCACATTTTCCTCAAGCTTTTTCACTTCACTGCATACACCTCGAACCAAAAACCGCAATCCGTGTTTCTCGACATACTCATCTCGAAAGGTATTGTATTCCGATGGACGATGACGCATGGCTATCATTTTTTCAGCAACTTTTTTGTACTGTTCTATCTTTGGATGTGGAACCGCTAATTTGGGTATTTCCCCATGTAGTTCCTTTAAATCCTCATTCCAATCTTTATTTTTGGACAACAGCCGATTAACCACATACCCTTTTTCAGACAGCATATCATAAAATTTATCATAGGTTTCGATACCAGCCACATCATGGTCAATACAAATATGAATGTGCTTGATGTTTTTCTGTTCTTTCAAAAATCTAAGCATTGCCTTTTGAGATAAGCCATCCAGTGACAAGTAGCTATTGCCTTTTTCTAAATCTTCTTTCAGTGTCATAAAGGACAGCATATCCACCCCACTTTCAAACACATACAGCTGTTCATTGTTTCCACGATGGCAAAATCCATAATTCATATCAGAACCTTTTACAGTTGAACGAAAGGAATTGTATGGACTTTTCATACTTGCCGACTTGGGTATTCCATTTGGATTCGTGCCAACAAAAACAATGTTGTTGAATTGAAAGCCTTGATAAATCTTTCCTTTGGAAACAAAAAAGTCCACGAATTCTTGGCGAATATATCGTTTGCCCACCAAGTATTCATAGACTTTATAATTGTATTTTGATTTTTCTGGAAGGATAAATGCTGGCTTGGATTTTGCATGGTATGGCACTTCCATTTGCAAAGTGGTATTGTCCAACAACTCTGCCATTGCCCCTTTGAAATCCAAACCATAAAATTCTTCCAAGAATGAAATGGTATAGCCACCCTTTTGATTTTTGTGATCATACCAACGATTATTTTTGATGCACACGCTATCGTGTTCTCCTTGTGAGTCACGATAAATCCAACGGAACTCATTTCCAGATTGTTTCAACTCTTCGCCATGACACATAAGATATTCTTCTAGGGAAACGCTGTTTGCTTTTTCAATTTGCTCCTTCGTAAATTTTGCCATAGAACTCCTTTCACAATTTCAACCCTTGATCTCGTTTTTTCTCAATCATTTTTTGGAACAACTTACTTTCCACTTTCAGCTTGTCTGTTTCTTGTTCGTTGGCAACGGATTTCCTGAATATTTTGGAAAGATGCTTCACAAGGTTTACAGAAATATTTTCCATTTGTTGCTTTTGGATTTCTATATGATTCAAGGATAAAACTTGTTGTATGATGTTGTTTTTGATGGATTGAAATTCTTTTTGTTCCGATAATTTGGGATAGATATATTCCTTGTCCGAATACAATTCATACACTTGATTTTGCATCTCTTGCCATAACAAATATGCCTCTTGCACCGATGGTTCTTTCTCCAACTCATCCACGATTGCATCTACCAATTTTTTTGTATCTTTTGGAAGATAGCCATATACTTTTTTACCCTTTGTTTGATTGAGTTGTCCTCGCAATTCCAAAACCAATTTTTGTATTTCTTCATTTTGTATCGGATGTTTTCCCATTTCAGCAAAGGCTTTTTTGCATTCTTCTTTCAGCTCTTTTCTTCGTTCCGTCTTTGCAAAATACACATCTTGCAAGTGGTCCTTAAATATCAATTTCGATAAATCTGATTTGCAGTTTGCAATACCTTGTTTGGTGACGTACCCTTTCTTTGGATTTTTGGAATAGCAAATCAAATGCACATGAGGATGTTGTTCGTGATCGTGGTAGGCTGCATACCAACAAAAATCTTCAATAGGGATTTTCATATTTCCCGCAAGCTTGGGTGCATATTGTTCCAAGGTGTTTTTCCATTTTTCCAAATGATTGAATCCGGTTTGTTCAGCATCTTCACGTTTTAGGGAAATGATTGGTGTCCAGACATTCCCCTCGTGATTTGCAACTTCTTCTGCAACTTTTCGCAAAGAAATTTCTGCATTTCCTGAAGTAAACAAACCATGCTCCGCAACCTTTTCAACACCTTTTCGCTTAGAAATATAGCCAACATAGTTTTCTTTCTTGTCATGTAAAAATGTATCGGCAACTAGATTTTTTACAACACCATCTCTCGTTGCCATATACTTCACAGTATTTTTCTTATGGGTTACACCACCTTTGAGATATGGAAATTTCAAAATCAGCTTTGCCATCCATCATCACCTCTCTGATAAGCAATTGCATCTTCAAATTTGATTTTTCCATATGTCTTTTTCACCTCTTGCATACATCGTTCTCGTATTTTTTTGATGTCAGATTCATCCACATTGATACTTGCAGCCAATAGATTCATCATAATATTCATTTCCACTGCTAAGCGAAATAAATTTCCCGAGTGTTTGTTTTCTGATTCTTTAATTGCGGCTTGCATTGAAGATACTAAAATTTTTGATAGGTATTCCGCAGATTCAGTGCTTGTTAAATATCCATGATAAAATTTCACAGCCTTTTCTATAAATTCACTGCGACTTTTGCAGTTATCGGATTCATACACCTTGTCGATTGCCTCAAATGTTTTAGGACTCATCCACACTGCCATTCTTCTTTTATTTTCGTCCATAATGACCTCCATTTCTCTTTGACCACCTTGCCGACCACCTAGAAAAGCCTTTGAATTGGGCATCCCTTTGGTTTACGACCACTTCTGTGGAATTATTGTTGATTTACGACCACCTATATATTTTCAGAAAACGTCGGCACTGCCGTCGTTTGTGGGACAGGAGGAGGATTTCCGACCACCTCCTTTTATCCTGCAACTCTTAAAAAGACCTAAAAACTCTCCAAAAGCTCTGGTTCTGCAACCATAAGAACCACCCCAGCTTTCTTTTCTCCCTTCGTCCCCATTCGCCCAAATTTCGGATTATATCTCTCATTGGGGCAGTTGCTCCATTTGGGAAACAAAATGGCTGACAGTGGCTACAGTGGGGGCACATCGCCTAGTTTCAGCTATCACTGCCATTTTACGCAAACAAAAAAGCAACCTCTGCAAAAGGTTACTTTTGATTGTCAAATTTTATTTTTTGATTCACACTCACTCTTTATCGTCGCTTTGTATCACTTCTGATGTTTCTGCTATTTGCATAAATTCATGCAATTTTTGTTTCAGCAAATTTTTGTCAATTAGTTGTGTAGTATACTCAGATACCAATGTTGGAGACAAACTTCTTGATAAAGCAAATTCAACCACTTCGTCATCTTTACTGGCACACAGAATAATACCTACACTTGGATTTTCATTTTCTTTCTTTACTTCTCTATCCAATGCTTCAAGATAAAAGTTTATCTTTCCAACATACTCTGGTTTGAATGCTCCAATCTTCAACTCGAATGCAACCAAGCAAGCAAGTCCTCTATGATAAAATAATAGGTCAATATAATAATCATGCCCACCAACCTGCACTCGATATTCCTCTCCAATGAAGGTGAAGTCTTTACCAAGTTCCAGCACAAACTTCTTGATATTGGCAGTGATTGCTTTTTGGAAATCGCTTTCAGAGAACTTATCAGGCAGATCCAAAAACTCCAAAACATAGTTGTCTAAAAAATTATTTTTTATACTTTCTGGCAATTGAATTGGCTCCAATTTTTCTTTTGAAAGCATATACCTCTCATAGTAAGCACTGTCGAGCTGTCGTTCCAATTCACGTTTGGAATATCTTTCTTTGATACAAAGATTTATATAAAACACTCGTTCTTCTATGGTTTTGGTGGCGGATAAAATCAATATATGATTCGTCCAACTAATTTGTGTCACCAGCGGTGACACAAATTCATTACCTCTATATGCTTCATAAAATTGCTTCATTCGATAAAGTCCACGTCGATTAAAGCCTTTTATACCTGGGCAGTTTTTGCTAATATATTTTGCAAGTTCATCGACATATGCATCGCCCCAATTTTGATTTTCCATCTCAAAAGAAATGTATTTACCAACATTCCAGTAAAGCATAATCAATTCTTCATTGACTTTTCTCAGTGCATTTTCACGAGCAGTGGTGATATATTCTATAACTTGACTAAAATCTTTTGATGTTTCTAAATCCACAATACTCCACCTCTCTATCTTTTTATCTCAGCATGCCAGACATCAAGCAATATCCTAGCATCTTGAGTATATCACATTATATTTTTAAAATCCATCAAACTTTTTGGTACAATCCACCTCTACACCTTCTACCTTTCTCTCTTTCTTCTCCTTATCCTTCGGCTTACTCTCGCTTACAATCCTACTTTCCAAGTACTCCCTCGTCACAGCTGGCACTCTTTTTTGATATAATTCCTCGATGACAGTTTCCAATTCTTTCTCTAGCTTTTCTTCTTTCTTCTGCAAATAGAACACCAACGCATCCAGTTTGTCTTTTTCAAACTCCACTGCAATCTTTTTCTTCATGTAAACATCACATCCAATCTAGGTCTTTGGGATTGAAACCATAGATCTCCACCCTTGGTTCTAGTTGCTTTTCTTGCATGGTAAATGTGGGGATTTCTAAAAACATCTCCTTATATTTTTCGATATTTTCTTCTGACAATGATACAAATTCCTCGCCATCGTCACCACAAACAAAGAATGGTCCACAGATGATATCCACATCTCCAAGCCAACGATTGGGTTCCATGCCATTGATTTTGCCTTCTTCATTGACGATAATTAAGTTGCCATCGTCCATATAGATGGGTTCGATTAAGCCTTCTACTTCATTTTGCAATAACTTCAAATCTGATTCAATTTCTTTCATATATGGTTCTTTGCCCACTTCTACTTTTAAAATTTTCATATTGTTTCCTCCTAGTTCCACTTGATTTTCAATGTACTTTTGACTCTAACTTTTCACCATTCACTTTTCATTTTTCACTCCATGAGTTTATCTCATGGCCAATCTTCCATAGCCATAAAAATGTTGTTTCCAATAAGAATTGCTCAAACTTTCATATCCAATGGGATCGCCACAATGCAACATCTGGTTGTCACCAACATAAATACCAACGTGAGTTACATCAGTTGTTGATGTATATGTGTCTGTGAAAAATACCAAATCCCCTGGTTGCAAATCCTCTTTTGCAACACTTGTGCATTGGTTGTAAATCCCTTGTGCTGTTGTTCTGGATAGTTGATATACGCCAGATTGGGTGTAACTCCAACAAATAAAGCCTGAACAATCGAATCCTGTTGATGGATAGCTACCGCCCCAAACATAAGCCATACCGATATATTTTGTTGCTTCGCTCATCAATGCAGCAAAGGTTTCATCATCAAAGGCTTCACTGGGAATGCCATTGAAGTTCGATGTTGCTACATAGCCATACTTTATAAAAAGATACAATTCCTTTTGGTCATTTGCCAAATCTTCTGTAAACTCCATATTCAGCAATGTTTCCAATTCATTCTGTATCTCCAAATCCGTTTCGTTCTCCACAAAAACCCCTATAAATTCTTGATAGAATGTATCTGCAAACTCCAAATTTTCTTTGCCAAAATACAAAACATAAAAATAAGACTTGATTTGTAACTCATCAAGTCCTTCCGTATTTTCCTCTGCATTCCCCTCTATCCATTCCTCTATCACTTCATCTAAAATCAAAAATTGTGCTTGCATTTCTTCGATATATACAACGTGTTCTTCTGGAAAATCCTCTGGTATTTCCTCTTGTTGGAACACAATTCTTGCTACCTCACGGCTATAGTTTGCTTCTGTATTGACCATAGAAACCAATAAAAGCAGTGGCAATAACAGGCAAATGATAGCACCAACCACAAAGGAAAGCACCCCATTTCTTAATCGTTCATCGGTCAAAGCTGTTGCAATGGCTTTTTTGAGAAGTGCCACTTTCATCAGCGACCACCTGCAGTTCCAAACAATCTTTCTTTATATTTCTGACACTTCACCACCAAATGGTATACGTCTGCACCATGTCGAAACACGCAAACACCTCTTGCTGGATAGCCAATCAAGTCATACAAACATTCTTCCAGTTGCAACATTTCCATATATTCTTTCTTGGAAATATTCCCTGGAAAGAATAAAAATTGATGCGTTGGGATAGCAAAAAGTGGTTTTGTCATTTCTTTGATATTTGGCTGGTTAAAGTCCTCCACATTTTGACTTGCGATAATCACAGCACTTTCCTTTTTTCGCACACGTTTCATTGCATTTCTGATATATTCAATGGCTGTTACATTTGACAAAAAGAGATATAACTCATCTAAAAATGCTGCTGTATTCCCTTTGGATAGCAGTGCATCTGACATATAAGAAAGCACATTGAACAGCATAACATTGCGAATACTTTCGTCAGCTTCAAGGATTCCTTTCACCCCAAATGTAATGAATTTATGATTTTTGATATTGGTATGTCCATCAAAAAACTTGCTATCTGCACCAATACTAATGGATTTGATTTTCAAGCACAGGTTTCGCAAGGTTTCTTTTGTGTAGATATTTCCTCGGTCATTCTGGTAGATATTCAACTTCCCTTCTGCCAGTTTGTATAAATCTGAAAGAATGGGAAAGTCATTGCCACTCAAATTTCCAAGTAATCTATCCTCATTGATACCAAAATTATCATACAATTCTTCCAACAAAATTTCCAAAACATCAATTTCTGCTGTGGTGAACTCCTTATAAGAACGGAAAAAGTCACGCAAAAATGAAATATGACGAGGCAAAATGTTTTCACCATCATCCCAAGCCTTTGGTTCAAGTACGTTGATGATAAATTCTCCACTGGTCAAATCCAAGTATTGCCCATCCAGATTTTCTGTCAAATCCACATATTCCGATTCTGCATCTAGGCAAATGATATCCATACCACTAAGTCGCATATTGGTCATCAAAATCTTCATCAGATAGGATTTCCCTTGTCCTGAATTTCCCAAAATCAACACATTTGCATTGGTTTTGTCCTCACTTCGTTTCTGAAAATCTATGAATAAATTTGAACCATACTTATCGTTTCCAATGTAAAAACCCTTTTCATCTGCCTTACCTGAATAGTTGAATGGATAGGTATTTGCCACACTGGTTGCTGGCAACACACGTTCATACTGTTCACGAAAGTCGTTGTGTCCACATGGTTTCACCGATTGAAAACCTTCTTGTTGTCGCAAAAAAAGCTTGTCACAGGAAAGTTTGGAACGTGTCAGTTCTGCTTCTACATCGGATTGCATCTCTTTCAACTTTTCAAGTGATGGTGCTGAAATTTCAATATATACCGCACAATGAATCAAAGGTTCACGATCCCTGTGCAGCTGCGCAATGAGATTGGATACACTTTGGAGATTGCTTTCTGCCACAACAGTGCTTTGCATATCCCCTGTAGAACGTTCCAGTTGATTTTTGTTGGCTGCATTTTGAATGATTTTTCGTTCTTCAGCTGATGTGACGTGCCTTGTGTAAATATGAATCGTTACACCTGAACGCTCGCCCAAATGTTGCAAAATGGCTTGTTCATTGGTTTCCGACGGATAATGGCTGATTGCCCAAACAGAACGAAAACTGCTACCACAAATATAATAATCGTGATAAAACCGCAACACCGATGGACTACACATATCCAAAAAATCTTTGACCTTAGCTTCTTCTTTTTCTCTTTCTGTTTTTGGCAACAACAACTTGTTTTTCTTGATTTTACTGATTTTCATAGCATCCCTTCTTTCATATAACACACTTTTTTACAGAATAGTTTCTTTCACATATCGCTCTCCATCTATATCGTCAAAGTACACTTGGGTGATATTTTGAATGAAATAAACCGATAAAATTCGCTTCAAATCCTCTTTCCTTGCCAATCGTCCATTAAAGCCATTGTCTTTCAACAGCTTTTCCACTCTGCCAATTACAGCCAATACTTCTTCTTGGCTATTCTTTGCCCTTGCCACCAACAAGAACTCCCTTGCCGATGCCATTTGCACTTGCACACGATCCAGATAGGTCAATTCCTGTTCCAAAATCTCACGGACTCTTGAACTTTTTTCTTCTGAAATGCGTTGTTTGTAAAAATGTTTGTTGCTATCAAAGTTTTCTCTGGAATTGATACATGCCATCTCCAAGCCATCTAAAGATTTCAAAATTGCAGTTAGATTTCGTATCTTTGTATGCACTGCTCCTTCTGAAAGCACTGCAAGGTTATCTGGTTGCAAAATAAAAAACACCAAAGTTTCATCCTCTAGTGTTTCAATGCTCGTTTCATTTATATTGGCTATCCCCACCATATCTCGTGTGGACTTTTCTTTTTTGAACCACATTTCTCAAAACCTCCAATCAAACGTCTGCTGTTCCTTCATAAAAAAGCGAAATGCAAACTTGATATAGTCTGCGATTGTCACTTCATTTTCACTACGAACGGTCAAAAATCCATAGATTGCAACCAGCACCAATGGCAACATCACGTCTATCACTGCCAAAATCACAGCGGATAAAATCGCACCAATGAGCAGTATGGTAATGTCTTTCAATGACCACAGTGCGAACTTGGACTTTTCTTTTAAATTACTTGGGTAAATGTACATTTGCTTCATCTCCTTATTTTTTAATCAATCTAGTGACCGCCTGTGTAGAATACATCACACTCATCATATTCACATTCATGCTGGTATCTAAGCCAAAGTTATTGGCAATTCGTGGCACTTCCGTTGCCGATAGCATAACTCCAATTCCCAACAACATATTTGCATTAAAGGTCACAAGTCCAGCAATTAAAATGATGGTTTGTAGGAATGCGGTCATGCAAAGAGCAATCACTTGTTTGCACCAATTGACAAAGCCATCGCCATATCCTCGTGGCACAGAAAACATATATAAACTGCCTACCCCCATCAAAATAATGAGTATGCCACCACGTTTTAAGTTTGCGAAAAACACCTTGACCACAGCATAGCCAATCATAAATGCCAAGACAATCTGTATGAATATCCCACCCGTAATCAGTTGAAATGAGCCTGCAACCAATTCACCAATGGCACCATAATCATCTGGTGATGAAGTCAAACTGGTCAAGCCATAAATCAGTTTCCCAGAAAGATTCACCGAAAAGGTGTACAGCTCGATTGGAATTATTGTAAATAAGCTAACGGCAAAAAAGCCTTTTAGGATATTGAGTCCCAAGTCTTGTATGGTATTTTTGCCCTTTTGTGCTTCGATTGCCATGTCAAAAACAGCCACCACAATGCCCACAATGAACAAACACCAAGCGAATTGGTAAAAAAATAAGAGCAGACCTTGAATCCAATCCATCTCAAATAATTCTGCACCCATTAAATTCATCATAGTAAAAAACTCACCAAAAAATTCGATAATGCTCCCATAAATCCAATCGCAAAATTGATCTAGAACACCATCCACCGCCAAATCAAACACATATATCACCTCCACCCAGTGCCAACGCAATGCCTTGCATGATGTACTCAGCACAAGGAATTGCAATGCTATTGCCCAGTGCTTTGTATCTTGGGGAATCGGCTGCACCATCAATGTTCGTCCAGTTGTCTGGGAAACCTTGTAATCGTTCACACTCCAAGGGTGTCAATCTACGAACTAAATTTCGGCTGACCGATAAGTTTTCACTTCCACCACCCAAATATCCACCACTGGCACAAAGTGTGCTGATTTCATCACCATATCCACCATAAGAACTTTGTCCAAACACCTGTTGTTGATCTACGATACATTTATTTGCACCCACATATTGGTTGTTTGGACCTTTGTCATCGGTGGCACAAATTGCACCAACCACATCTTGGTATGGCTCTGGTTTGTAAACCGAATGCACATCTGCGGTAGTTAAAGTGTATGCAATATCACTTTGACAACCCAATCCATTGCCACCATTTTTCACATCTCTATTGATGGTGTTGGCTGCAATGCAATAGCTTTCTTGCACAATGGCAAGTCCTCCTTGAGATTTGTTTGGATTGGGATTTGCTGTATCTAAGGTATGAGATGTGTCTGTTTCATTTATGATGGCTTCGATTCCAAAAGCTATTGGTTCTGCAACAAATGGAGTATTATTTCCGCCTGTTCCATAGATGGCAGATATGGTTGGTGCTACATCAAGTGGCCCTGTGTACCTTGCATCCTTTGCATGATTTTCGTACAACTCTTGTTTGATAATCGGCAAATGACCACCCATACTGGCTCGCAAAGTTCCAACCATATCTTTGGTAACATTCATGCATTCACCACCTTGGTCGGACAAACAATACAGTGGTTCTTTCACAAATGTTTGCATCTGTATGTTCTGTGTTGCAAGCAAGGCACCAGACAATCCATCCAAGTCAATCCCCTCATTTCTTTGATTGATGTGGTAACTTTTGAATTCATCATCCACCATTTGTACCTCTGTCACTTGCCCTGATTGAATCAACAGTGCATCTTTCAACTGCTTTGGCAATTCCTTTCCTCTGTTTTCAGCTCTCCTTAAAATCCCCAAGCAAGCTGTCTTGCTCAAATAGTATTTTGGGTTGTTCAATACTTTTGGTAAACCAAAAGTCAAAACCTTCGGTTTTGCTCCGCCTTCTTGCGGATATGTGGAATGTCCTCCAAAATCTGCCACAAGAAACACTCGATTTCTTCTTTGGGGGACACCCCAGTACCCCGCATCCAATACTCGCCAAGCAACGCTGAATTTTCCTCCCAAAATGCACCCAGCAGATTTCCATACCCCTCCCTCAGGTCGAGGTATAAGTATGGTGCTGTCAGCAATTTTGCACGTTTCTTCCAAGACCGCCTTGAAATCTTCGCCACTTTGGGAGGAGAACACGCCCATGACATTTTCCCAGAGCATATATCTTGGTCGAATAAATTCAGCTGCACTTCCTCGTTTTTCATCTGCATCCCTCATTTCTTTTATCACTCTTATTTGTTCCATAAACAATCCTGAACGCTCACCAGCCAAACCCTTTCTGGCTCCTGCAAGGCTTAAATCCTGACAGGGGCTTCCGCCACAAACCAAGTCCACAGGCGGTATTTTTGCTCCATCTAGCTTTGTAATATCCCCCAGATGCAACATATCTGGAAAGCGTATCTTTGTCACTTCCATTGGAAATTTTTCGATTTCTGATGCCCAAATCGGCTTGATTCCATTTCGTATGGCAGCTAAGGGAAAGCCACCAATCCCATCAAATAGTGAACCCATTGTCATTTCTTTTTTGATACCATCACCTTCCTTACAATAAAAAAGGAGAGTTTTCACTCTCCAAGTTGTTTGTCTGATTTAGTTTTCTACTACTCAGTTTGCTACTTCTTCGTCCTCTAAGGCTTCTAAAATCAAGCCGATGATAAAGTCTTTTTGCTTCATTCCTGTTTTCTGCAAGTGGTCTTTGATTCTCTCAAACAGTTCCTCTGGGATTTGCAGTGCTAGTGTTCTGGTGTCTTTTGTCATTGGCTTTGCCTCCTTCATTCGATAAAATTCTTCTAAGATTTCTGTTACATATTGGCTTGTTGTGATACCTTTTTGCTCTCGCTCATCACTGACTTTCTGGTGTAGGTCTATTGGAATTTGAGCACATAAGTTCTTGGTTTCCATTTGGGTTCATCTCCTTTTCTATTTTGTAAACACACAATACTCGAAGTTTGAAGTATAAGCTATACCAATATGTAACAAAAATTAGATGTAGAATAGAATTTTTAAGTTGTATTTCAAAAACTTTTGATTTCCATAAACTTCTTACATTTAGTTCAATACAATCCACTACACATAACTTTTGGAAACTATAATAAACGATAAAACCCTTATGTAGGGAATCTGAGCATTCATTTTAAAATACCATATCCCAATCCACCACACAAAATTCACCTAATCTTAAAACCAACCCACAGCACACTTACCTTTAACTATGCTGTGGGTTTTGTTCTGTCAAATTCCTAAAATATCCCAGAAGATACTTGCATAAAGATAGTGAAATTTTTTCATTCCGTAACTTTTAAATACTTATAACTCCTTTCCAAAGAATCACACCCACCCCATTTTATCCTACGACGATTTTGTCTATCAACTTTATCATCAACTCTCAAGTATTGGCTTTATGACATTGTAGCTTTTGATTAGCTTAACCCTTTAAACATTAAATTTACATCCAGTGTTCTCAAATAAAATAATCTACTACCATGACTAAGTAATATAAAAAACTAGAAATCAAATTCCCTTTCACTTTGCAAAATATATCCATATACAAAAATACCCCTTATCAGAGGACAAGCTGTTTTTAGCTTGTTCTAATAAGAGGTATTTAATCCCACAATATTTATCGAATTGTAATGGTTTTCAATTCAAACTTATCAGATCTATGATGAGATACAGAATATTCAAAAATCCGACCGTCATCCAGATACGCCACTTGTTCAATAGCCAGAATACATACACTGCCATCATCAATTGCCAACCATTCTGTTTCCTTTTCGGTTGGCATCATAGCTTTTGCAATTCGATGACAGCTTCTAATTTTCAACCGCAGTACATTTTCGATATGTGCATAAATGGATTTTTGCACCGTATCCTTGGTTACGCCAGATATCACCTGAATGGGCATATAGGTATATTCTACAACAAAGGGTTCACCATCCACCAGTCGAATTCTACAAACATAATAAGCAAAATCCTCAACGGACATTTTCAAAGCTGCCGCAATTTCCCTTGGCGGATTTACCACAGCAAACTCTATAATTTGAGAAGACACCTTTTGCTCTCCCATATCTTTAGTGAAACCGCTGAATTGTGAAGATTGTAAGAAACCTTTGCGTACTTCTTCTTCCTCGCTAATGCTTTTTACATAACTACCAGAGCCTCGGCGCTTGAAAATCAGCCCCCTGTTTTCCAGCAACTGCATAGCTTCTCGAATTGTAGTTCTACTGGTTTCATATTGATCGCACAGTTCATATTCCTTAGGCAATTTTTCAGAAGTCTTATACACACCATCTTTGATTTTCTTTTGCAAATCTTCCGCAATTTCTTCATATCGAAACATATCCACTCTACCTACTTTTTATCTTTCTGCATACTTCACACAGCAAGTGCCTCCACGCCCAATTGCACAGCTCCCAAAATCCCTTGGTCATCTTGCAAACTTGCCAATACAATAAAATCTTCTATTTTTGCAATTTCTTTTGTTTGAATGTACCCCGCCATTTGACGCTTGAACTCTGCATGAACGAGTGGCAGCAACTGTGTTTGTTTCATAACGCCACCTCCCAAAACAATGCGTTCTGGGGAAAGTATCATAGTATAGCTGACAAGAGCTTGGGCAATATAGTATGCTTCCATTTCCCAAACTTCCATAGTATCACTCAATTCTACAGCCTTTTTTCCCCATCGTTTTTCAATAGCTGGCCCCGCTGCCATACCCTCAAAACAAGTTCCATGATACGGACACCATCCTGTAAATATATCTTTTGGATGTTGTTTCATTTGAATATGTCCTGTTTCTGGATGCAACATCCCATGCAACAAACGTCCTTCTGAAATAACACCAGCGCCAATCCCTGTTCCAATTGTGATATACATACTATTTTGAATCCCTTGTGTAATTCCCCAAGTGGCTTCGCCCAAAGCAGAACCATTGACATCTGTATCAAACCCAACTTTCACACCCAAGGCTTCTTCCAATGTTCCAACTATATTATAATTGACCCACGCAAGTTTTGTTGTTGCTGTAATATATCCATATGTTTCTGATTCCTTGTGGATATCAATGGGACCAAAGCAACCAACGCCCAGAGCCGCAATATCAAACTGTCTGAAATAATCAATAATTTTTGCCATGGTGACTTCTGGTGTTTCTGTTTTGATTTCAATTCTATCTAATATTTCGCCTCGGTCTGTACCAATTGCACAAACCATTTTTGTGCCGCCTGCTTCCAATGCTCCAATTTTCATGCGATGTCTACCAATCCTTTCCTTCAACATCTTAGACCACGCATGTATTTTAATTTGCATTGCAATTTAATCGATATGTCATTACATCTTGTCTATATGTTACACTGTTTTTATAATAAATTCAATACATATCCATAAAAAAAGCAAAAAAAAATACACCCTTACCAGTCGCAAAATGTCAAAACCCTTCATTTTTCCTTATTCTACCGATGCAACAAGTGTCATATTGCCTACAAATTCAGCGATTTCCAGCTCTGTAGTCAAAATAAAATGCTCGCCCTTTTGGATTGACACACCATTGATTTCGCCCTCACCTTCAACCACAGACATCATCATATATGGATATTCCTTTTGGATTGTTGCCTTGCCTTCCACTTGCAGTGCAAACACCTTATAATATGGGCAATCATACAAAAGGTTGAGGGCATTGACTGGTTTTCCGTTTGTATCTATGATACAAGATGCACCTGATACCGCTGGCACCGTAATCACATCAACACTTTTTTCGATATGCAATTCTCTTGGCAAACCATTCTGCAATCGACCATAGTCATACAATCGATATGTAATATCACTATTTTGTTGTGTTTCCAATAAGGTGATACCACCACCAATGGCATGAACCGTTCCCGGATCAATTTGGAAAAAATCACCTTTTTTTACAGGAATCTTCTGCAACAATTCTTCCCATTTATTTTCTGCAATCATATGTTGCAATTCTTCTTTTGTGGTTGCAGTATGCCCCAAAACCAATTCCGCATTTTCCTCGCAATCCAAAACATACCAACATTCTGTTTTGCCCAAAGAACCATTTTCATGTATCTTTGCATAAGTATCATCTGGATGAACTTGTATGCTCAAATTATTTTTTGCATCAATGACTTTAATCAGCAAAGGAAATACATTTTCCGCTGTTTCTTCCGCACTTTTCCCAAATAATTCTGGTCGTTTTCTCCAAAGGCTGCTCAGTGTTTCGCCTTCCATACCCAAAATATTACAGTCTCCATTTTTGTGCGCCGAAACACCCCAACATTCACCAATGTTATCCCCATCCACATTGTAATGAAACTCTTCTCTCAGTTTGGTTCCGCCCCAGATGTAATGTTTTAATACAGGTTCCAAAAAAATCAAATCCATAATGCCCTCCTTTTTGTTGTTTTTGTTGTTTTTATTGTTTTTTCTCCATTTTCTATCTATTTTTTGCCGCAAAAGGCACTAGGGGTATACACCCTAGTGCCTCTCCTTAACGTGTCAATGATTTTTTCAATTTTTTGACTATGTCTTATGCCAATTTTTTATATAGGCTGATGATTTCCTCCGCAAAAACTTTCGCCATTTCTGCATTTGCCATTTGATCTTCTGCATGAATCAACAACAAAGAAGCGAGAACACCATCGCCAGAAGCTTCGTTTGTAATAAGATCCAAATGCACAGTGTGTGCTTCATGGAAGCAATTTTCACCTTCTGTCATTAAGGTTTCTGCACCTGTAAAATCTCCTTCTTTTGCTTTTTGAATGGCTTCGATATAACAAGATTTTGCGCTACCGCTATTTGAAATGATACCAAAACAGATCATTGCCAATTCTTCATCCATATCATCATTCCCCCATTTTTGCCAAAGCAGTTTCCAAAACCTTTTTGCCATTCATTGTACCATAATCACGCATATCAATAGGCAAAACTGGAATGGAGCCAGCAATTTTTTCCACATTTGCTTTTTCATATCTGATTTGTGGTCCAAGCAACACAATATCCACATCGCCCAATCCCATTTTTGCTTCTGTCAAAGGTTTTGCTTCAATGTGAGCTTCCACATTCATTTCCACAGCTGCCTTTTGCATTTTTGCCACCAACATACTTGTGGACATTCCCGCATTACAAACAAGTAAAATATTCTTCATTGCAAATCGCTCCTTTTCTATGTAGTTTTGTCTATTATTCTGCATCTTTACTCATAACATTATCATTGATTTTTACAAATGGCATATAAATCAAAACACCCAATACCAAGATGATTGCTTGCAAAATTACTGCTCTGAAATCACCTGCTGTTGCAAGATATGCACTCAAAAGTGGTGGTGTTGTCCAAGGCACTTGCACAACACAATAACTGATCCAACCAAGGCTTGTTGCTACATAGGAAATGATAATCCCAAGGGCTGGAACAAGGACAAATGGAATTGCCATTGCGATGTTGTAAACGATTGGATAACCGAACAATACAGGTTCATTGATGTTGAATAAGCCAGGTCCCAAAGACATTTTGGAAATACTCTTAGAAGCTGCATTTTTACTAATGAGGAAGGTTGCAATCAACAAGCAGATTGTAGAACCAGAACCACCCATCATACCAAATGTAGGTACCATTGCAACATTGATGATGTTTGGAATTGCTTCGCCAGCAGCATAAGCCGCCATATTTTGTGTCATGTTGATGATCAACAATGGTTCCAAAATGGAGCTATAGATTACAGATTGGTGGATACCGAAAATCCACAACAAGTTCCCCAAGGTATACAAAATTACACAACCCCACAAGCCCGTTGTCACCAAACGCAAAGGTTCTTGAATGAAAGAAGTAATCATAGATACAAGGTTTGTGTCAAATACGTTGAACAACACTGCAGAAATGATTGCGAAAACAGATACAATAATGATAATTGGAATCAAAACATTGAAGGATTTGCCAACTGCTGGTGGCACTTGATCACCAAGGTTGATTTTCAATTTTTCAATGCTGGAAATTTTTACAAACAATTCTGTTGCCAAAAGACCAATGATAACACCAGCAAACATACCGCCTGTACCGATGTTGGAGAAAGAAAGTACACTACCAATTTCTACCGCTGCATCTGCACCGATTGGTGTAGAAAGAATGGTTGCAGGCATCATAACCACAAGTGTTGCCATGGATAAGATTGCTGCTGCCAAAGGATTGTCAAACCCTCTGTTTTGTGCCATATAATACCCAGCCAAAGGTGCAATCAACAAACCACTGATATTCAATGTGCCATTGACGATTGCGTTGCCCCAATATTGCAAAGAAGACAATGTTGCCCCATCAAACAACCAACCCAAAACAGTGTTGTTGATCAAAACTGCAATCCCTGCCAAAATATACAAAGGCATAATGGTTGCAAATGCATCTCTCAATGTTTTTAGGTGGACTTGGTTCCCCAATCTCCCTGCAAGCATTGTAAACTTTTCCACAAACTTAGAATTTTCAAAATCGATTTTCATTTCTTTCCCCTTTCCATGCCCCTCTTAATTTGATTTGTTGTTTTCTATAGTCTCTTTGATCCAGTGTGCCGATTTTTTATAGGTACGTTTGTATTGATTGGTTAAATCCACTTCAATGAATCCATATCTATTTTTAAATCCGTTGCTCCAAGACCAGTTGTCAATTAACCCCCAGTAATGATAGCCCAAACACTGCGCCCCATCTTCAATGGATTTTGCAATCCATTCTAAATGTTCTGTGACAAATTCAATTCTGTAATCATCTTGAATTTCCCCATCTTCATTTTTGAATCGTCCTTCATTTTCAACGCCCATACCATTTTCTGCAATGAAGAATTTCAAATGAGGATATTCATTTTTCATTTTCATACCAAAATCATAAATACCTTTTGGATAAATTTCCCATCCCCTATATACATTCATTTTAGCATCTTTCCAGACATATGTGTCAGAAAATTTATAATGTCCATTTTCATCAAACCGTTCTTTGGGTGCTTGAATTCTGGATGGGTGATAATAATTGAAGCCCAACCAATCCACCTTGCCTAGTTTGAAGATTTCTGAATCTCCCGCACGCATTTCTGGAAGCATATCCACCTCTTTCAATGTTGCAAACACATCTTCTGGCAACTTTCCATTAGCAGCAATATCAAGCCACCATCTGTTGTTGATGCCATCTTCCATCCTAAGAGCTTCCAAATCTTCTGCAGATGGATTTTCTTTTGTATATGGAGGTGCAAAACAGTTGATCAAACCAATTTGTGCATCTTCATGCAACAAACCTTTTTCCTTCGCTTTGTAAAACTCGCCCACCGCAAGACAATGTGCAAGAGAAATATTGTATTGTACATTCATTCCTCGTTTGGCATCTTTCAAAAATGGATACCACAAGCCATGTCTGTATCTTTGGTCTGGCTCTACAATTGGTTCATTGAATGTAAACCAATATTTAATTTCCTTACCAAATGTGGTGAATGCCGCCTTTGCGTAATTTGCAAATGCTTCCACAGTTTCTCTGTTTTCCCAACCACCCTTTTTGTATAAATACTCTGGCATATCAAAGTGATATAAATTCATAAACAATTCAATATTGTTGTTTTTTGCACTTTGGATGACTTTGTTGTAGAACTCCACACCTTCCATGTTGATGTTCTCATTTTCATCCAAAAGCCTGCTCCATTGCATGGATGTTCTCACAGAATCCAATTGCAAATCCTTGAAACTTTTGAAATCTTCTTCGTATTTTTCATAAAAATTATTACCGACATAACTGCCCACTCTATTATGAAAATCAGAAATTCTTTCGTCAGACCACAAATCCCATACATTTCTTATTTTGCCACCTTTATTGTATGCACCCTCTGTTTGTGGTCCAGACATTGCAGCGCCAAAAAAGAAATCTTTTGGTAACTGAAACCCCATAATCCGCCTCCTTTTTATTTGTCATTACATCTTTTTTATTTGTCGCTTCTTATATTTATATTATCATGCTGTATTTTGATTTGCAATGTACTCATTCACCAAAATATCATTCTCAACTTCCTGAAATTTACCCACTAAAACATTTATAGGTCTAGGACGTTTACAAAATCGTCCCAGACCTAATGTTTATTTACCTTCAAGAAACTTCAAAATGTCCTCGTAACTTCGTGTGCTATTCTCCATAGCTTCCAGTAACTCTTGTTTTTGCAGATCACTTTTCTTCTCCTGCAATGCAACTAACTCTGCTAGTGCTTCATCATATTTATCTTTACATTTGAATACATGTTCTTTAGCTCGTTCTATCTTTTCATCTATCGATATACTACGTCTTCCCATTTCTCTAATCCTCCTATGACTCTGCCAAAACAGCTCCTATTTCTTCTGATTTTCTTTTGATATAATTCGCATCAATTCCAAATGCCTTTAAAATCGTTTTTTGTGTTTTTGTTACTGCGTGATCTAGACGATAGCAATTATCTAAGTGCCTTGTCATCTCAATCTTTTCCAGTTCTTTTAATGCGGCTGGGACTGTCATGAAATTATGTTTCGTTTCACTTTCTTCCTCAGCATCTTTGAGGCTAGTATAAATCTTGCTACGTATAATTAATGCCACAAATGCAATGAAAAGCTTCGTCTCAGCTGATTCGTCCGATTGCACACGAAGCCCTCGATTTCCTAGGAATGACTTCTCAGCACTAAATAGTTTTTCTGAATTATCCCTACTTTTATATAATTCTAATGCATCTTTCGCTGACATCTTCTTAGATGTAATAATACAAAAATACCCACACATACGCATTTCATCACTGACTATATCTGTTTTTTCTCTTGCTACTGTAAATCGTTCATCCTCTTGTCCTGGATGGTGGTAAATTAAATCGAAATATTTCTCGAAACTCTTTGCTATAGTTACAGGCTTTCCTTCCATCTTTTTCAGTGTTCGTGCCATTTGATCTATTTTGTTTTCCAATAGTTCTCTTTCCATAAGATGTTTCTTAGTACTATAGTAAATATGAAAATATCGTTCTTTTTCATCAGATGGATACAAAAAATCTTTTATTGTAATTCCATTCACTTTGTATTTTCGAATACTTGTCTTTCTATCTTCTTCAAACTCACCTAAATGTTGACGGATAAGTGGCTGTACAATCTTCTTCATTCCCTTTACCATGATTACAAACTCATAGTTGTTCTTATCCATAAAGTGAATATTTTCTTTACTAAAGTATCCTCTATCTAAGATAAATCCAACTTTACGATATCCATATCCCTTTGCTCTCTCTAGCATGTATTGAAGTTGAGATATGTCAACTATACTTCCAGGATAATCCTCACAAAACAGAGGCTCTCTATTCGTTCTATCGTAGGCGATAGCATGATTAATAATCGGTTTATCATCCCCCGTTTTCGAATGTCCAAACTCTGCCAAATCTATATCACCTGCCTGACAGGTCATGTTAGTAGAATCATACGATATGTAAATCTGTTCCCTATGATTACGTGACGCATTCCATTCATTCAGAAATCCAACACTTTGATTTATTGTGATTTCACTAAGAAAATCAGATACTTTACTATCACTATAAATATGCATATCAGATGTAAAGAGCGGATGGTTATAAGCGTAGTCTGGATAATATTGTGCTGCGTTATTTTCTGCAATAATAGAGTATGTAACTAAATCCAAAAACAGATCCTCATTTTTACCAAGGATACGCTTTAGCATCGTATCAAGTTCATAGTCTTTAATAATCTTCTGTATCATCAAATATGAACCTATCCGAAGACAACAACTTCTTTTACTACGATCCTTTTTATCTGGTAGTTCTTTATCCGGAAAATATTTTAGATAGTTTGCATTGGGATACATTTTTTCAATATCCTCCTCGCATCGTCTCCCTATTGTAGTTCGTTTCGGAATCGTATATTGTTTTTCAGGTTTATATATTCGGTCATATTCATAATTAATGTACGTTACATCTTTTATCTTTTTCCTTGTGATTTTCCCCTTGCTCTCAGGTATTTCTACTGTAAAATCAAAGTACATACGCTCTCCTTTCTTAGTGAGTATACCCACTAAGAATAGTATACACTAAAAGCCCAGAAAAATCAATAGATTTGCCGATTTTACTGGACTTTATTGGGTTTTGTTTTTATTTAGTGTCAAAATTTCAGGAAGTTGAGAATCTAACCTATCAAAAGAATGGCGATTACCAAATTCCGAACTTGACGCTAGGACTGGAGGATTATCCAGATACAGTGGGCAAATACGGACTTCTCAGGGAAACACATCTGAAAAATCACAGACGAGGGACATACAGCAGGATGCTGACAGACGGGAGTTTGTGGCCACATCTGTGCGAGATAGACAATCAAGCAGAGGAACAAGTGGACTTGATGATGGAGCAAATGATGAAGTCGCAGAACGTAACGGAGGAACTGAAAGCCACCAATCAGATGTTATGGGTGCAGATGGTAACGAACATCAAAGCACAGGCAGAGGAAGTAGTTCTAAGGGAACTGATTTACTGCTAGACTTTGTCACCACTGATGAAAAATCAGAGGAATATTTAAAAGCAATATTAAGCCATGATACCCACTTTAAAAATAAGCTGGAAGAAATTTCAGCTTATTTTTCTGCCCATTTTTCAAATGATGATAGAGCCGAATATATGTCACATAATTTCGGGGATGCTTTTGTGGAAATAATGCACGAAGATATAAGGCTTGGGTATAAAGCTACTGATAATGGACTTACTGTGTGGAACGGCTCATACCTATCAAGAAAAGCCGAAAGCACTCTATCTTGGGATTTGGTACAAGGTTTAACTAACAATATGGTTCTGCCATCTTTTAGAAAAAAACAAGCCGAAAAAACAACGCAAATCTCACTCTTTCCATCAGTTGAGCAGCAAATTGAACATATAGTAGAAAGCAAAGCGACAGAGAAATCTGTTGCTTTTTCTTTTGCAAAAAATCCAGTGATGGATAACAATGTAATTCCTCTTAATGTGGTAGATAAAATTCTAACATCAGGCAACAATGAACTCACAAAGTTTAATCTTCCACGCATTGCTGGGCATTTTGCCTATACTACCGATTTACAGGATAATTCTAAATTTCTTGAAAAACACTATGGGACTGGTGGCAAAGGTTTTGATATTGACGGACAGAAATATGCTGTTTGGTTTAACGAAACTGGTATGCAGATAGCAAAAGGCACATTGGTTAGGCTATCACGAAATAAAATCAATCTCTCTTGGGAGCAAGTGGCTGAAAAAGTGCGTGGACTTTTAGAAGATGGCAGATTTGCAAATAATGAGATTTTAGAACAGTCGCAAGAAAGCTATATGCACCATATCGCTGGCACTTACTCATATATGTATCGTGATAGAGATGATGGCTATAAAAATGAGAAGCTCGATAATATCGTTACCCGTTTTGGCTACCCTGATTGTCTTGTGGAAATTTCAAAACACTTTAAAGACAGCGAAAAATTTGCTGATATGAATGATGGCATAAAGCAAATGATACAAGATCACGAAAACGCTGGCGAAGAAGGAGTTATGCGTTTTAAAAGTGGAACAAGAAGTTTGTACAATATACAAAACATCATTAAGGATATGAACAATAAGCCTATAAACTTCCCTCCTGCTCGTGATGAGTTTGAAAGAATAAAAGAAAGTTTTATCACACAAGATGAATTGGATTATTATTTCATAGGGCGTGAAAGCAGTGTAAATGATAGAAAAATCGAAGCTTACCTGTTTTTCCAAAGTGGCAAGGATAGTAAGGAAAAAGCAAGATTTTTAAATGATAAACAAGGTATCGGTGGTCATAGTGTTGGTGGACTTAGCACAATGTCAAGTGCTAAGGGTATTGAGTTTAAACGTGGTGAAATTTTAAATCCTTATGAGAAAACAATGCTCAATTATGGGCAAATCGCAAAGAAAATTGAGGGGTATATTAAAGAAAATCGTTACTTAAATGATAGCGAAAAGGCATATATTCCTACCTTTACAAAGCAAAAACTTGCTGTATCCATAAAAAGTTTTTATCATCACTCACCAAAGGACTTGGAGCGTCCTTTTGACTCCAAAATTGATGACTATTGGGGAAATGTCAATGCCATTGCAGAACAGATTGATAATGATGGTTTTGTGGATAATCTTTTAGAGCAAATGACATACGCCCTCGATAATACGCTTTCCGACGAGCGTGGTTTTTCCGATATGCAAAAGGCTTTTGATAATGTGACAGCCTATAAAAATGGCACTTATGAAGTCTATCCATCAAAAAATAAAAGGCTAACTCCAGTTACGCAAATCGAAAAAGTAGTAGAAGGAAATGACATCACTTCTCTTGCACGAAAACTTGAAAATAAAAGACAGCCTACACTTAATTCTGATGAATATGGGCAATTAACACTCGATTTCTCTGCACCTATGCCAGTAGATGAAAGCGTTATGGATATAGAGGAAGTAAATACTGTTCAAAGTATTTTACAAGATAAAGGCTTAGTTGTTTCGGAAGAATTTATTGAGTATGCGAAAGAGCAACTTGATGATAATGCTACTACTGATGTTCTTGCAAATAAGGTGGTTGAACTTGTAGAACAGGACGAAAGTAAACTTAACACACCATCTACAAGAACAATTATGTATAGTGATTTTGCAAGTGAATTTGTTAAATCAAGTAGCCATTTTAAAGATGAAGAAATGATTGTATATATTGGTGATGATGGCAAAGAATTTGTATTAGGTTATGGGAACTTAGGGAATGGTACTACTGTTTGGAATTACTTCGATACAGAAAATAACGATTATAAAAATATTGCTCATATTGCTGAAGATGGTACTGTAAAAATTTATGACAATGATATGCCACCTCTTGCAATTAAGCAAATTAAAGAAAAAGCCACGTTATTCTATCCACAAGTATCAAAAGAAGAAACTATTGCAAGACAAGAAAAAATCGTCCAAGGCGAACAAAGTGTTATTGCATTTTTAGAAGCCAAGGCAAAATATCCAAATGATGTAATTGGTGTTGTGGCTGGAGAACTACTGCTATTTTATGGCAAAGATGCTGAACAAGTCGCACCGATTATTGAGAGCAAATTGTTGCAGCGAGATATTTCCGAACTTGGCAACTCCTACATAACTGGCACAAACATGGCGGATTGGCGGATTGCCAGTACAAAACTAGCCTTAAAAGGAATTGATTTTCGTTTCTTAGGTGCTAAAAATGAGGAACATACACTCTTAACAGCACATAAATCAAGTGAATTTATTCCCATTGGCTCTCAGGTGCAATACGAGGGTAAATTATTCTCTATTGAGCAAGTACAGTATCAAGACGATACTGTGTATTTGCGTGATGTTCATAGTACCTTACCAGTGATGCAAATGGTAAGTGTCAGCCACGCTCGTGACTTGGTATTAGAACAAGAACGAAATGAGCCACAACAAACCATGCAGTTGGAGATAGACACTGCTACTATCGTGGATGCACCACGCTACACCATCGAATTGCTAGAAGAAGGCTTTGACCGTTCCTATGTTGTCCGTGACAATGAGTTTAACTATGAGGGTTGGGAAAAGCACCAATATCCTAACTTGATTTATCAAGCCTATCCCACAAAAGAAGAGGCACAAAAAGCAGTTGATACTTTGCTTACAATGGAACAAGCACCCACCCCACCTGATATTTTGTTTTTTGATAACTTCAGCGACCTTACTCTTGATTACTCTAAATACAATGACCAAGATGTTATAGGCTATAATGCTGATGGTGTAAAATACACAGTCGGTAAAAGTGGCGATTTAGTTTATACCACACAAACCACCTCTATTACTCCTTATGGCGAGATTTTAGGCGATAATATGACACCTGAAATCTATGAGAAGTTTAAGGCTTGGAAAGCTGAACAAGGCAGTGTTGCGTTTGACTTCGATGGTGGTACTTTGGAATTTACCCCACCACAAAAAGACCAACGTGACGTTGGATCCAATATCGCAACAAAGTATTCCGATAATCGAAATTTATCATCTGCGGACGAAAGTTTAAATAGTTCTGAAAATTTAAACGTAAATATGCGGTCAAGCTGGCTCAGCTTGCCTAAAATCAACTTTAAGATTACCAATGATGATTTAGGTGTAGGTACTGCAAAAGAAAAGTTTGCAAGAAATATCCAAGCCATTGAAACACTCAAAACCATTGAAAGTGAACACCGACGTGCAACACCTGATGAACAAGAAATTTTACACGAATATGTTGGTTTTGGTGGTTTATCAGAAGTCTTTGACAATAGCAAAGCAGCGTGGTCAAGCGAATATGCACAGCTTAAAAACTTGCTTACTGATGATGAATACGAAAAAGCAAGGGCAAGCACTCTAAATGCCCATTATACCTCGCCTGTTGTCATTCGTTCTATGTATGAAGCCTTAGAAAATATGGGTGTGTCTACCGATGGGAATATGCTAGATCCTGCACTTGGAAGTGGTAACTTTTTTGGTATGCTACCGAGGACTATGGCAGATACCAAACTATATGGTGCAGAACTTGATAGCCTAACAGGTAGAATTGCAAGTCAGCTTTACCCTAACGCAGATATTCATATCAAAGGATACGAAAAAACAAACTTCCCTGATAATTTCTTTGATACTGCTATTGGTAATGTGCCTTTTGGTAACTATGGCATAGCTGATAAAAGGTATGATAAACAAGGATTTTTAATTCACGACTATTTCTTTGGTGCAACTCTTGATAAAGTGCGTACAGGTGGCATTATTGCCTTTATTACAAGCAAAGGCACACTGGATAAACAAAGTAGTTCGGTGCGTGAATATTTAGCACAGAGAGCCGATTTGCTAGGTGCAATTAGACTTCCAAACACAGCATTTAAAGCAAACGCTGGCACAGAGGTAACATCTGATATTATCTTCCTCCAAAAGCGTGACCATGCTCCTGAAACTTTGCCATCTTGGGTAAATGTTGCTGAAAATGCAGATGGTGTTTCTCTTAACCAATATTTCATTGATAACCCACAAATGATTATGGGCGAAATGGCTATGGTAAGTGGACCATTTGGAATGGAGTCCACTTGTAACCCTAATGTAGATAGTCCACTATCAGAGCAATTACAAAATGCCATTACCCACCTTGCAGAGCCGAATAACGAACTGTTAAACCAAAAGGTGCAAGCTGATGATAAAGAAGTGGATACTTCTATCAGTGCTACTCCTGATGTTAGAAATTTCAGTTATACTCTTGTAGATGATAAGGTGTATTTTAGAGAAAATAGCCGAATGAGTGAAGTTTTGCTTTCGGATAAAGACAATGTAAAAATGAAAGATTTGCTTGCTGTCCGTGATAAAACAAGAGAAATTATTGAAATGCAGCTTGATGCATGTTCCGATGAAGAGTTACAAAAGGCACAATCTGAACTGAATACCTTTTATGACAGTTACAATAAAAAACATGGTCTAATCAATTCAAGAACGAGCAAAAGGCTATTTTCCAATGATGTTAGCTACCCACTGCTATGCTCCCTTGAAAAACTAGATGAAGAACGCAACTTAAAAGGCAAAGCCGATATTTTCACAAAAAGGACAATTAAAAATTCTGTTAAAGTAGCAAGTGTTGACACTCCGTCAGAAGCACTTGCTATTTCTATTGCAGAAAAAGCTGGTGTTGACCTTGGCTTTATGTCAAGTTTACTCAGCGAAAAATATACTACCGATGAAGTGATAGAAAATCTTAAAGGTATAATCTTTAAAGACCCACTTCATTGTGGCGAAGATAATACAAATGCTAGGTTTTTAACTTCTGATGAATACTTAAGTGGTAATGTGCGTGAAAAACTTGGTATGGCACAGGTAGCTGCTGAAAGTTATCCTGAATACAACGTCAATGTTGAAATGCTTACAAAGGTACAACCAAAGGAACTATCAGCCAGTGAAATTGATGTGCGTATAGGTGCGACTTGGATAGAGCCGAAATACTATGCTCAGTTTATGTTTGAACTGCTTGGAACTCCACGATATTCACAAGGCAGTAAAATTGATATTAACTACTCTAAATACAGTGGTGAATGGAATGTCAAAGGTAAATCCGAAGATAGAGCCAATCCGAAAAGTTTTGCGACTTTTGGTACAAAACGCAAAAATGCCTATGCTATTATCGAAGATAGCTTAAACTTGCGTGATACTCGTATCTATGATAAAAAATACGATGATGAAGGCAGAGAAATCCGTGTTTTAAATGCAAAAGAAACCACCATAGCACAGCAAAAACAAGAGCAAATCGGTGAAGCTTTTAAAGAATGGGTATGGAAAGACCCACAAAGGCGTGAAGATTTATCAGCAGTCTACAATGAAATTTATAACTCCACTCGTCCTCGTGAGTTTAATGGTGAGCATATTAAATTCGATGGTATGTCCCCACTTATTACTCTAAACGATCATCAGAAAAACGCTGTTGCAAGAACTATGTATGGTGGGAATTCCTTGCTTGCTCACTGTGTTGGTGCAGGTAAAACATTTACAATGATTTCAAGTGCTATGGAGGGTAAACGATTAGGCTTAAATCAAAAATCACTCTTTGTAGTGCCAAACCATTTGACCGAGCAGATGGGTGCTGATATTTATCAGCTATATCCTGGTGCAAAAGTTTTGGTAGCCACGAAAAAAGACTTTGAGCCAGCTAATCGAAAAACATTCTGCTCACGTATTGCCACTGGTGATTTTGATATTGTGGTAATTGGGCATAGTCAGTTCGAGAAAATCCCTCTATCTGTTGCAAGGCAAGAAGCTATTCTAAAAAAACAAGTCAGTGACATTCTTCGTGCCATTGACGATGCAAAATCGCAAAATGGAGAACGCTACACCATTAAACAACTAGAAAAAACGAAGAAATCACTTGAAACAAGGCTTGAAAAACTTGCTACACAAGAACGAAAAGATAGTGTTATCACATTTGAAGAATTAGGAGTTGATAAGCTATTTGTAGATGAGGCACATTTGTTCAAAAACTTGTTTTTGCATACTAAAATGCGCAACGTCGCTGGTATTGGACAATCGGAGGCACAAAAGTCAACGGATATGTTTACAAAGTGCCAATACATGGACGAACTTACAGGTGGGAAAGGTGTGGTTTTTGCCACTGGCACACCTGTCAGCAATAGCATGACGGAACTCTACACCATGATGAGATACTTGCAGTATAATACTCTTGAAAGGCTTGATTTGACCCACTTTGACGCATGGGCTGCAAACTTTGGTGAGAAAATAACAGCCATTGAACTTGCACCTGAAGGAACTGGTTTTAGAAGTAAAACTCGTTTCGCTAAGTTCTTTAATTTGCCTGAACTTATTAACATTTGGAAAGAAGCGTCGGATATTCAAACTGCTGATATGCTTAATCTTCCTGTGCCTAAAGCTATTCACGAAACAGTAGTTACAAAGCCATCAGAGTTTCAACAAGAGATGGTAGAAAACCTTGCAGATCGTGCTGAAGCTGTTAGGAATAAAGATGTTGAGCCAAACATTGACAATATGCTTAAAATCACTTCTGATGGGCGAAAACTAGCACTTGACCAAAGGCTTGGAAATGATATGTTACCTGATAATGAGGATAGCAAAATTAACACTTGTGTAAAAAATGTATTTGATATTTGGGAGGAAAGCAAGCCTACCAGTGGTACACAAATTGTCTTCTGTGACCTCTCTACCCCACATTATGATGGTACTTTCAATGTGTACGATGATATTAAAAACAAGCTCATTGAAAAAGGTGTGCCACCTGATGAGATTAAATTTATCCACGATGCGAATACAGAACAACAAAAGGCTGAACTCTTTGCAAAAGTGCGTAAAGGTAGTGTTAGAGTGTTAATCGGAAGTACAGCGAAATGTGGTGCTGGTACAAACATTCAAACGAAACTCGTTGCACTTCATCATACAGATTGCCCTTGGCGTCCATGGAATGGCTATACTTAACTAGACAGAAAAGATAAGGTCATGTAAAATAAAACTAATATAAAATAAGGAGATGATTACATGACTAAAAAACGACAACGAAGAGAATTTACAGAAGAATTTAAACAGCAGATGGTTCAATTATATAACAACGGAAAATCGAAAGCAGATATCAATCGTGAATACGATTTAACACCATCGGCACTGAATCGCTGGATACAGCGTTACAATGCTACTGGTTCTACAAAAGAAGCTGATAATCGCACACCAGAAGAAGCTGAACTCATCAAACTTCGTAAAGAGCTACAACAGCTACGAATGGAAAATGACATACTAAAGCAAGCGGCGCTGATATTCGGACGAAAGTAATTGTAATTCGAGCAAATCGACACAAATACTCTATATCAGCCATGTGTAAATGCCTTGAAATCAGCAGGAGTACCTACTATTACGAGGCTTCGTCCAAGAAAGATGATACGGAATTAGAACAAGAAATTGAACGGATTTTTTATGAAAATAAAGAAGTCTACGGAAGTCGTAAAATGAAAAAAGAGCTGAAGAAGTTGGGCAAACAGGTTTCTAGACGCAGAATTTGCCGCATTATGAAACGTTTAGGGCTAATTTCGGTCTATACCGTTGCCAAGTTCAAACCACAAAAGCAACAATGCAATGAGTCGCCAGTAAAAAACGAACTAGCTCGTCAATTTGATAACCAGCCTCCCAATGCAGTAATTGTTGGGGATTTGACGTATGTTCGAGTGAACTATAAATGGAACTATGTTTGTATCTTAATTGATTTATTCAACCGAGAAATCGTTGGATTTAGTGCAGGACTTCACAAAAATGCTCAGTTGGTATATGATGCTTTTGCAACAATCAAAGGGAATTTATCTGAAATCGAGTTGTTCCATACGGATCGAGGCAGCGAGTTTAAAAACTATCTCATTGATGAAATGTTAGATGTGTTTCAGATCAAACGATCCCTCAGCATGAAGGGCTGCCCCTATGATAATGCAGTTGCAGAAGCCAATTTCAAGGTATTCAAAACAGAATTTGTTCGAGGACGAAATTTCGTCAGTTTGGAGCAATTGAAGTTAGAACTTGCAGACTATGTGCATTGGTTCAATAACATACGTTTGCATGGCTCTTTGGATTATAGAACACCAGCCGAATATCGGGTACTGACCTTATAAAAATTGTCCAAAAAAGTGTTGACATTCCATCTCTCCGCTCCTAATCTCTGAAAGGCTGGGGCACGAGAACATAGAAACCACCCTACAGACCTATTCCCACCTCTACCCTAACAAGCATGGGGAAGTAGCGGAACGGTTAGAGCTTTTAAAATAATAGTACGCTTTCAGTACGCTAGACAAAAAAATATCC
Organism: Chakrabartyella piscis; assembly: GCA_030067835.1. GTDB lineage: Bacteria > Bacillota > Clostridia > Lachnospirales > Anaerotignaceae > Chakrabartyella > Chakrabartyella piscis. Next base: position 1,267,636 of record CP092441.1, on the reverse strand, counting down.
TCGAAAACCCTGTAATATCAAGGCTTTCGAGGTTTTCTCATTTCATTCCCACTCGCAAAGTTTTATTTAATCTAGGATACTTTTGTATCTATTTGGTGTTATTTTGTTCGCTTTATATCCTCATTATACCTATTATTTATGAGAAGTCAAATTTTTAGTATCACAGTAGTATCAAAATAATCAATGAAACTTCTCTAAATCTATGACTAAGTGAGACATACTAATCTAAAAATTCTACTTTAGATTTAGGTTTGTTTTTAACAATATAACATTTTGACTCGTTATGCTCATCAACATTATATGTATAAATCCACCCATGCTTCTTTAACACATCTAATATTTCAATATTTTGATCAGTTATATTGTATTTTCTCCTACCACTTCCTTTTGTAAAAATATTCTTCAGCTCAGTTACACCTACCTTATCAAATATCGCACAGCAGCTTTCCTCATTTAATTTAGGCAATATATTATCAAGAAGATTTGTTTTATAACCAAAATCAATTTTACCTGTCTCAAACAGAAGTGATAACAATAAATCATCAATCTCGGCTTTTGAATCAATTAGATTGCTGATATATTCAATAGCCAAATTGAAGACTTTCTCTTTCGTCCTTTCTTGATACTTAGAGTAATTTTGATACAAGCTGTCTAAATCCTCACTGTCCAAATTATGTGTTAAAATATGAACACACACCTCATCCTCATACGCATTATTTATTATAGATATAGGTTCAGATGTTAATGAAATAAGTTTAATTTTTCTGTCAACCTCAAAGTCCAACTTTATAACTTGCAATGCCTCAGTTAAAACAAAAAGCTCGGTGTTCTGCAATTCAAGGTACTTATCTAAACTTCTTTCAATAAATACACTTACATGACCAGCGTAATGTTCTCTTAAATGCAACAAATTATCAGAAGTCATGCGAATAATTTGTTCTGCTATAAGTACAGTCATTTTCGCATTTTCAATATTTTCTGTTGTAAATGTATTATAATAATACCCCAAACCAAGGAGGATAGTTTGGTATTTATCTGTATCAATTTCATTGTTTGCAAACACAGAACCAAAGAATTTATTACATATTTCTTCACCAAATCCACCTTTAGCATTGGTAAAGTCAAGAGGTTTAACCGAGATATTAATATAATCTATCAATTCTCTTACCAAGCCAAACTGTCTGTAGTATTCTAATACATTATCTTCATCAAATTTAATCAATTCTTTAAGGAGAAGGGGCTTCCACAGGGACGTGTCAGTAATAGCTGAAATGTCATTCAGCGTGGTCGACAGCACATCTATGTACTCTTCTTTTTGCTGTTGCTCTATCTCATCACAATTCAACAGATAAATCACTTCGTTAAGATCATCATAAATTTCCCCAGCACAACTTAATAAAACCACCTCAATATATTGGTATAAATTATTTGCTATATACTTAGCCAAAGGCGAATTTGGATCAGATTGTACCAAAGTATAATTCTTGTGTATGATATCATCTTCATTATCTATACTATATTCTTTTTGCAACATCAATTTCAAATTGCTAAAATTAATCACATAAAGATTTTCTTGATAAACTTGTCCAAACAAGTCTTTGTTAGATACATCATAATTAAATGTCACAAATAATATATCCAACAATTTAAACCTAGCAATCAAGCTTGGAATATTTGGTTCTTTTATTTGCAAATAGTCATCGCTATATGATATGTAGTCTTTCAAGCATTCGTCTATATCCACTAATTTAACAGTTTTATCATCGGAATAATACAGTGTTTCAATGCTGTATTTTCGTATCTGTTCCTTTGGAAGTTTATCATTTTTCAATACAGTGTAGAAAAAACTATTCCAGTATTCATTGATCTTTATAACAAATGTTTCGTGCGAAATATCCTTACTATAGTATTGCGAAGCAAAGTCAAATTTCCCATTTTCATTTAACTGCGAAATCAATGTTTTTAGATAGTTATCATACTTATTATCCGAGGAATTATCGAGTATACATTGCACTAAATCAAAATTAAGAACTTCTTCTTCCTCAAAATCAACTTGTCTTAGCAACGGCGAAGAAATTACTTTCATGGGTTCTTTTAACTTATAGGTATATTCTGCACCTCGTTTGTCAGTTATTCTTCTTAAAAATGTCTTGTCATTTGCACTAATGCTATCTTCGTAGAAATAGGTCATATAATCGGAATAGGTTTCGTCAATAAACCCATTGCGTATCAAATATTTTAGTAAATCAAAATATTCGCTACCTCGAATTTCAGTAAATTCATTAACAGCTCCTATTTCGTTTTCAAATTTTGCAGAAAAGATAACCTCAATATTTTCACGAGAAATAATATCTTTCATTAACTTACTTTCTACTTTATTAATTTCAAGTTCAAAAGTAACCATCTCTTTCTCAAAATTCACAATAGCATTGCCAAGTTTATCCTTTAATACTTGTTTTCTTTTTTCTCTTTCTTCATTATATGTATCAACATCTTTTGAATTTCTTGGACGACCATAATAGTCCGTAGGTAAAGATGATATTTTGTGATCATAAATAATGTCGATTTCCTCTTCATTGATTAAACTTTCTTTGGTTACTAAGTCGATTTGATTATTCACAGCATTAATTTTATTTTGTAACAATTCTATTTCAGTTGTAACAAAATTTGATTTTTGAGCAAATATTTCATTCACAAAGCCTTGTTTTAGTTGTAAATTGCTAAAATCTCTTGGGAAAATATTCTTATATGCAATCATAGCCAACATTTTATCACAATTCAAATCCGTTATATTTAAACGATTAAAGTACACAACAAATTCATTATAAATATTTTTAAGGATACGCATATCATCAATGTACAGGGATAAACCTTGCAAAAAACTTTGATTAAATTTTTCCAGCAATCCACTTTTCTTCAAATGTTTTATAAATTGCTCATGTGAGTTAGAACTATCAACTATTGGAACAACAGGGACAATGTAATCAAAAAACTTTGTTCGATCTTTTGATATAAAAATATCATCTCTAATAAGATAGAAAAATCTTAAAGGCTTGTACTTTTCTTTTTGTTGTTTTTTGCGATGGATATTTACAAGCGTATTAACCTCTCTAAGCCGCTCAAAAATTTTGCTAGCGTTAAAGCGATCCATATCTTCGAAAACAATAACATCTGCATCTACATTTTCGAATAAATAAAGAACTTCATTAAGGTATTTATCGAAGTAGGATTCATCTTGTTTCTCAAATATCTCGATTTCGTTGCCCTGCAGACTTATTTTATGGAAAATATTTTTGTTCTTTTGCGTTTTAACCACGGTAAACACAAAAACGATTCCACATACTATCAGGAGCAATACAGCAATTATAACGCTATATGGGGTTATCAAAACATCTAATAACGACTTCATCCACCCACTTGGTAATACACTTGTGTACTGAATTATATTGCCATGAAACATCAAGAAGCACACACAGCTCACAAATACCGATATAACTGTCGTAATCAAAACTATAGAAGTTTTATCCACTTCTTTTTTCACTCTAAAATTCGTTTGAGGTATTTTCTCAGCTGAGATTTGATGAATTAGTTGGTTTAATATTTTACCTTCAAGTACAGATTCTTTAACTTTTCCATCATCTTCACTAGTATCATCTTCTTGTTTTGAGGAACGAAAATGAGCAAGCGAAAGATGTATAAACTGTTTTTCAGGGTGCTTGGTTTTATAAGATTCAATAAGACTACTTTTGCCTGAGCTATATGCGCCAGAAATAGCAACATTCTTCACATCATCATTTTCAAAAGTAAAACCAATGGCTTCATCATATACAGCGATATCTGCATCTTGTTTTGGAGTCAATTTTTGAAAATTATATTTATTATCGTTCAAATAATTTCACCTCATATTTATCTAAACCTTACCTGCAAATTAAGTTTTATGTAAACTTTGCCATCTTCTTTATACAAACTTGCAAAACCGTGTCTACTTGTTGAACCACGCTCATATCTGGTTTGATTTAACAAATAGCTCTCGAAGAACGCACGATTATAAATATGATAGGCAAGCACATCACCTTTTGCAGTAACGATTATGTATCCACCATTGGCTTCATCTATACCGTCCCATTTTTTGGCAGGTGTCATTCCAAGTGCTGCTGAACATAATAATTTTTTGTACTTATACTCATAAAAACCTTCAGTAGGGTAATTCATTGGGTTGTCATTTTCCATTTGTTCAATTACTTCTTTACAAGTTGAAAATCCATCACGATAGTGATAAATAAGGGAATGAGCAACCAATTCGGTTAATCTACTATCAATTAACATCATATTCCTTGCAAATGAATCACTATTTACTTTTACAAAATCAACTGATGTTGCTTCGGTAAATATTCTTTGCATTCTATCTCTAATCTTAGACTTTGTTTCAATTGCATTAATGCCATATATTTGTTTATCTGTTAACCCTGTAACTTCATATATAAAATTAGTAGCACCAGTAGCGTTAATTAGTGTTGGTGGATTACCGACCTCTGATTTAATGCTAAATCCACAAACAGGTGCAAATCCTGTCTGTATATCATGTATCTGCATTGTAATATCGGTTTTGTCTGAAGAAGGTGCAGCAAGTCTTGTGCAACCAATTTCTTTCATAAATTCTTCTGTTTGTGCTACTGGAAAAGCTCTATTTGCACCTTGTAATATTTGAGAATAAAGATAATCTGCTTGTTCTTCAAAAGTTTGCTTATCAAATTCTTTGACGAAACTATCGTTTAAAAATATTTGAATTTTAGCAACATCATCATTCACTATATACTCATACTTATTTGTTTTTAATTCTTCACGCATAATTTTTAAAATAGGGAAAAATATATCTTCGATTTTTTCTACATTTTCATCTGCTGCGTGGATTTTACCTTGTGATAATAAACGAAGTAATACATACATTTCACTCCATTCGCCTTTGTTTCCTGTTATATTATTAGCCATATTAAACCACCTCACGAATCATTGCATTTTGATTGACGAGCAATATTTCTGATTTTAATGATTTTTCTTGTTCTTCAACCTTGACTAATACTTCTTTTATTTTTTTTGCTATTTCCTCAATGACATTAACTGTAACACTATTGCCAAATTGCTTATACAAATGAACATCAGCAACCGGTAATTTATAATCTTCTGGGAAACCTTGTAATCTTGCCCATTCTCGAGGAGTCATCTTTCTTATGCCCTCACGGTTTACTTCGCCTTTAATATGCGTTACTGGTGTAAAATCGGTCAATCTATCATCAATAATTAAATTTCTTTCTCTACCCATACCACCACACACAATAGCACCAGCGATTCCGTCCATAGATCGTATCTCATACCCAAATCCATTGCCTTTAGCCTCATGTCTTGCCTTATGAGCTTTTAATGTATTGATATATGTTGTACTTAAATAGTATTTAACAGATACCGTTTCGGATTCAATAATATGTTGTATTGTTTTAGTAGAGTCTGTAGGAAATGGAAAATTAAATTCTTTTGGTGCAATATCATTTCTGAATGCAACAATATAAATTCTCTCTCGATTTTGTGGCACACCAAAATCTTTACTATTAAGTACCTTTTCAAATACCTTATATCCATATCTTCCGGTCTGCTCTAATGCTTTTTTTATGATTTGATATGTTTTCTTTTTATCGTGAATTTCAAGACCTTTCACATTTTCACAAAAGATAACTTTTGGATTGTGTTTGTCGCAAATTCTCACAATATCAGAGAACAGCGTACCTCTTGACATACCTTTATAATCATCATCGAAGCCTTTTCTTGCCCCAGCAAGGCTAAAGGCTTGACAAGGGAAACCCGCAAGACAAATATCAAATTCTGGCACTTTATTTTCATCTATATGTGTAATATCCCCAGCTATATCAAATTTATCTTTAAAATTCGCACGATATGTTTTTTGAGCATTAACATCCCACTCACTGACAAAATTGGTGCTGATATTTTCGCCAAAAGCTCTTTCAAAACCCAATCTAATTCCACCAATACCTGCAAATAAATCTATACTTTTATAATTTTTCATTTAATCATCACTTTCTATTTTGCTAAAAACAGTTTAAATTCACTCTTTTATAACTTCCATAATATCGCCAATATCACAATTTAGTGCTGCACAAATTCTAATCAATACATCACTATTTACTGTTTCACTTCTACCCAGTTTGCCTATGGTAGCTTGGCTGATTCCTGTAATTGCCATTAGGTCTTTCTTTTTCATATTTTTATCAATTAGCAATTTCCATAGTTTATTGTAGCTTGCATACATACCCTACACCTCATATAAATATACTATTATTCAACTATAATTATAGTATAAAAACAATTAGATGTCAATTTAAATGTATGCGATTGCATAGTTTTAAATCTAACCAATGAAAGGGTATTGATTTTCATACCAACACCCTTTCATAATTATCATATAAATATAATCTCCCTCAAAACAACCTCCTCAGCCATCATCTGATAGTTATTCATTCTGCCAACCCATTCCATTTGATTGGCAGCCTTTAAATTTTCATCAACTCCATTTAGCTTCGCCCAGTGTGTTACCATCTGATCCACCTGTGCCTGTGCTTGTTCGTTCACATCTGCCAAATGCTGATTCAGCTTACCTGATAAGTAAAGGTGCATATAATACCAATTCTTATGCTCTATAAGATATATTTTACGCATTAGACCATATTTACCCACCCAAGTATTATCTTCTTTTGGTAACTCCAAATTTGGATAATAGCAGCCATCATCTGCTAATGTGTACCACAGACCATTATTTTCATCATAAATTTCTTTTTCTAACTCTTTCATATTAAATTACCCCCATATTTTTAAGTATCATCACACAATCTTTCATGCCTTGCTCATACAAAATATCTGCATAATGTTCTTGCTGTTCTCCTGTTTCAAAAAGGACTTCCTCCACCATTATTTTTTCATCTTGGGTGAGATTTGTAGTTAGCATTTCATCAATATGTTCCATACGATTAGACCACAAAATGCTCTCTTTTGTCTTTTTATAATTTTCAAAATGTTGTCCTATTAAGCTATCAATAAAATCTTGCCAAACATCTGATTTCGCCATTGTATTTCCTACCTTTCATGATTTTGTTTCTTCATTTGTATAATAGGTTTTTTCGTATTGTTTTGATAATCTGAAATCAAATCATCAATCTTATCTTTACCTAAGATTTTTTCCAGTATATTATACCTATCATTTTTAATTGCTCTTTCTTCTGCACGTTCCAATCTGTTTGTCAGATTTTGAATAAGTCTTGCCTGTTTATCAAATTCAGATTTAAGCCTAACAAATTTTATGGTAAGACCTTTGATATATTCCTTTAATGCCGACACCAATGGTGCTGCTTTTTTGTCTTTATATGCATTTGCTGTAATCAACACTGGTGGATCAGGCAACTGCCACTCCTTATCTTCATCGAATTTATGGATATTATTATCAATGGTTTTTACATCTTTCAGCATTGTATCAAGGTGATTTTCTACCTTTTTGAGCTTTTTAGATTTGCTGTCAAATTCATCAGATAACAACTCCAAATCTTCTTGCTTTTCAGAAATTTCCCCTGTTATTTCTTCATTTTTCAAATCAAGATTTTCTATCACTGTTGATTTTTCTTCAATAACTTTATCAAGTTTTAAAACTTCCTCAGCTCGTTTTTCAGCCTTGTAGTTTTCCACTGATAAATGCTTTTTCTGTGTGCCTTTTTTCTCCCACTCAATGCCATGCTCAAGCATGATTTTTGCAACAACTTCTTTCTCTGTATCTTGCCACTGATTAAGCTCTGTACTGCTTTTGGTTCCTCCATTAAAACCTAGTTGATTTAATGCGCCTTTTAACGTATTCTTCGTTTCTAAGCCACGCTTATTGCCACTTGTATATGGAACAAAGTCTATATGCAAATGTGGTGTTGCTTCGTCCATGTGAAGATGTGCCGAGAATACATACAGTGTTGGATTTCGTTTTTGAAAATCTGCCATATACTTTTTTAGAATTTCTTCAGCAAGTTTACCATTATCACTTTTAGCATTCATATCCTCAAAATCACCGACTTGAACGATGATTTCATAAGACAACTTTTCCTGTTTGGAAGTTCTGATTTTTTCATAATAATCAGGGATTTTTCTATCGTTTCTTTTTTGCTTGTTATTGTAGTTTTCAAGTGCTTCATCAAATAATTTATGATACACTTTCTTCAAATCTTCATTTACAAAACAAGTGTTTAAATGCACTCTATCTGCATCAACATTTTCAGCTTTAAAATCACGATTGTTATGACCGATAGAGCCTTTACCTTTTGCAATACTGATGGTTCGTTTCAAATAAAATTCGCCTCCTTAATTACAGATTACAGGAGCGTGCCACGCACCTGTTCATTGCTGATAAAGTGAAATATCACCATCTAAAATCTTTATGGTATCCCTTTAAATCAAGGTATTCAATCCTTGCTTTTTCTTGTTCCTCTTTGCTGTCAGCAGTTTTATATTTTGTATAGGTGTTGCGTGCAATGATTGCATCTACTTTTTGATTCAGACCGTTTTCTATTTCTTCTAGCCACAGGTCGTCACCGCCTAAGTGAAACTTGACTAGCATTAAAAATAGGTCATAGCTTATTTGTACGTTTTTCATTTTTCTACTCCTTTAACTAACTAGAGCGTCAGCTCCTTTTGTTACTTTTGTCAAAAGTAACGCAATAGCACTTTTGACACTACGTATCAATAGCGCCTGCGTTCTCCGAAGGGCAACATCCTGTTGCATTGGTTCATCGCAAGGTTGCAACATTGTTGTTGTATAGACATACCGCAACCTTGCAATGTTGGAAATCACTCTTTTGGAGGTAATTCCCAATACCATTTGTTAGCCGTTTTAGTAGACTTCACACCTAGCTTTTTCTTAGCTTCGTCAAGCACTCGTTTAGAAATATCCCAATCTTTTGCTTTAGCTAAAATATCAGATTGAAGTCTTTTTCCATCTTCTAACATTTCGTTTAATAACCTCTCAGCAAGTTGTGATTTATTATCCTTTGGAGTACCTGAAAGTAGTTCTTCTACCGACATTTCACATTTGCCAATCCATCTAAATCCAGTATCTTTATTTAGTTCAAATGCTATGCTGTCACCCTCAGGAGCAAGGCTTGATTTACCTTGTGCGATAATTCTCATAGTTGGATTATCTTTTAATCTACCAACGATTAAAACACTTCTGGCTACTGCTTGAAAATCAATAGAACCCAAACCTCTATATGATGCTTTTCCACCACCTTTATTCATGTGACCTATCAGTATAATTGCACAATTATAACGGTCTGCAAGATGTCCTAATTGCTTTGTTACATCTCGTATTTCATTGGCAGAATTCATATTGACTTCTGCACCTAGATATGCTTGAATAGGGTCTAAAATCACAACTCTTGCACCTGTTTCCAGTATAGCTTCTTCTATGTGTTCATCAATCATAGTAAGGCTTTTATCAGTTTCATCAATGACTTTAATTTTAGTACAATCTGCATTTGCTGCAACAAGCCTTGGTTTCACAGTATCATTCAAGCCATCTTCTGCAGTTTGATAAATAATGTTTACTGGTTCTATATCTCTGTCATCACAAGGGAGTTTTTCACCCTTGCTAAGTAGTGCTGATAATTGCAAAACTGCTGTTGTTTTGCCTTCACCTGGATCACCTTGAATGATGGTAATTTTTCCGTATGGAATATATGGATACCAAAGCCATTCCACCTCTCTGACCTCCACATCTTCCATGTTGATTATTTTAAGTTCACTCAAATTTATTCTCCTTTTTCATCTAAGTTATTGAATTTTAAAAGCAAACTATGGTATACTTATTTTGCATATATGCACACCATAGTTTATCTTTGGTATCTAAAAGTCTTTATCTTTGAAATTGCCGTTTCACTGATAAGGACTTTTTTCATTGTTTTAAGCCATGTAATGTGATTGTAATGAGATTGATTGTTTCTAACAGTTCCGTATCCAATCCATCTATCAATCCATCAATACGGCTTAGTTCCACTAAGACGTGATTTAGTTGGTCACGAAGTGCCTTGTAGACTCGTGGATTGCCCTGTACCACAATATCACGCTCTGATATGCGGTTGATTAGGTAATCTTGTTTGGTTAATCCTGAGAGTTTCACAGCTGTTTCAAACTGCTCCCATTCTTCAGGTGACACTCTAAAGGCAACTGTCTTGCTACGAAAGCGATTTTTCTTATCAAGATTTTTTATTGACATTTTGTAATTCCTCCAATCTATCCACCATTTCCGTCTGCTTGGATGGAAATAAGTGAGCATATCGATAAGTAATATCAATGCTTTCATGCCCCAATCTATCGGCAATGGCTACTGCACTAAAGCCTAGATTTATGAGCAAACTACAATGTGAATGACGAATACTGTGCAGGGTTATCTTTTTCACACCAGTTTCTTTGCATCCACGACGCATTTCGTTGGTTAAGTAGCTTTTATTTGTAGGGAATAACCTGTCTTTGGGTTTCATCTTGTATTGATGTCGAATATACTCTTGCACTTCCTTGCACAAAGTATCTGTTATTTTGATGATGCGATTGCTTTTTGGCGTCTTTGGCTCAGTGATAACATCTTTACCTTGCAAACGCTGATATGATTTATTGATACTCAAAGTACCTTTTTCAAAATCGAAGTCACTGGGTGTCAAGGCAAGTAATTCTCCAGTTCTAACCCCTGTCCAATACATGACGGAAAACGCATAATAGGATAATGGTTTATCTCTCATCGCATCAATGAAAACCTCATATTCTTCTTGCGTCCAAAAGTCGATTTCTTTGGTTTTCTCACTACCGAAATTTCCAACCTTTGCTGCCGGATTGTTCTTCAAATCATAGAATTTTACAGCATGATTAAAAACTGCTGATAATTGGTTGTGCAATGTCTTTTTATAGGTATTGCTGTGGTGGTTGCCTTTAGAGTTTGTCGCTTGAATCATGGTGTTTTGCCAAGCAATTACATCTGTTGGCTTGATTTCATTCATCTTTTTATCTTTGAAGTACGGCAAAATCTTATTTTCTATGATATTTTCCTTAGTCAGCCAAGTGTTGAGTTTCAATCTTGACTTCATGTCATTTTTATACAGTTCATAAAAAGCCGAAAAACTCATGTCCAAATCTTTTGTCTGTTGTTGGAGAAATACCCTTTCCCATTCCTGTGCTTCCTTTTTGGTTTTAAATCCACGTTTCATTTTCTTGACATTTTTACCTTGCCAATTCTTGTAATAGAACGCTGAAAACCATGTGTTATACCTTTCATCTTTATAAACTGGCATTATGCAAATTCCTCCTCGTATTATATATTTATAGCTTTTTCTTTACCTTTTCCTAGGTATAAGCTACGCTGATTTAGATACTGTGGATTGGTGAATTCCTCCTACCACTTGATGGTTTAATAAAGGCTCCAACCACAGTCTCTTTGTTTATTTGTTAATTAGTTAGATACCGCATGACGGTTTATTTAGAACGAGGTTACAATCGCAAAGAGTACCAGTGGTTCCAAACAGTATCAAATACTTTTTAAGGAGAAATTTATTTATGATTTACGTAGGAATTGATGTTGCCAAGGATAAGCACGATTGTTTTATGACCAACTCTGATGGGGAAATACTTGCAAAAGCATTTACCATCACAAACAACCGAGATGGATTTGATGAACTTTATCAAAGAGTAGAATCTCTTTCCGATGATTTAACCAAAGTAAAAGTAGGACTTGAAGCCACTGGACACTACAGTTATAACATCTTGGGGTATCTGCTTGATAAAGGTCTAACCACCTATACTATCAACCCGTTACATACAAATCTTTACAGAAAAAGTCTAAGCCTTAGAAAGACGAAAACGGATAAAGTTGATGCCCATACGATTGCTACTATGCTCATGTCTGATGTGAACTTGAAGTCCTACTCAGATACATCATACCACAACGAAGAACTAAAGTCACTCACTCGTTATCGTTTTGATAAAGTAAAAGAACGGGCAAAATTAAAAACTTCCATTTCTAGGCTTGTAACGATTTTATTTCCTGAATTGGAAAAATTGGTGCCAACACTTCATATCGCATCCGTTTATGCTTTGTTGGTTGAGTTTCCAAGTTCCAAAGCCATTGCCGATGCACATTTGACTAGGTTGACGAATCTTCTGGAAACAGCTTCTAGAGGGCGCTTTGATAAAAATACGGCTATTCTATTCCGTAATACAGCTAGAACTTCTATTGGCTCCCATATGCCCGCCAAATCATTAGAATTGAAGCATACCATTCAACTCATCAAAGTGTTAGATTCTGAAATTGCTGAAATAGAAACCGAAATCAAATCTATTGTGGATGAAATGCAGTCTCCAATCCTAACCATACCTGGAATCAGTTATCGCATGGGTGCAATGATTCTTGCAGAGATTGGGGATTTTTCTAGGTTTGATTCTCCAGATAAGATTTTGGCTTATGCTGGGTTATCGCCGTCCACTTATCAGTCTGGTCAGTTAGAATCCTCCCATTCTAAAATGGAAAAACGAGGTTCTCGCTACCTGCGATATGCATTATTTAATGCCACAATCTATGTTTGTCATTGGGATCCAACATTTAATGCATACCTAGCTAAAAAACGTGCTGAAGGAAAGCATTATTATGTTGCCATTTCCCATGCTGCCAAAAAGCTTGTAAGAGTAATTTATCAACTAGAAAAAACACGAGAGGCATACATAAAGTGACCTGATTTGTTTTCTCTAAATATCTCCTGATTTGAGCACCTGTAGAGATGCTCTATTTGTCATGCAGTTTTCAATGTTCATTATCTATCTGAAATATATTTCTGTAAGTCATTCAAAAATTTTGAATTTAGACTTGACTTTTAATAGTTAGTCTTTGTTTGTAAACCATAATATTTTTCTTCAAAATATGTTTTACTGATTTTTCCTCTGATCGTCATATATCCCTCCTTTTCAAGTTGCTCATTCATTTTTGCAATCACCTTATAACAATAAGGTTTTGACATACCTAAGATTTCTGCTACATCCGTTGCTGTTAATAAAGTTACTTTTGACATATTGTGTCCTCCTTTTTATTTTTAAGATACTATTGTATCTGTTTATATATTATATAATTTCAGATACTTTTGTATCTGTCAAGAATTTTCTTTACTTTCTTTTATATTTCTGATACAATAGTATCTATAAGAGAGGTGCGTATCATGAATATAGGTGAAAAAATTCAATTTTATCGTAAAGCAAATAAGCTGACACAAAAGCAATTATCTGAACTTTCTGGATTAAGCGAAATATCAATCCGTAAATACGAAGCAGGGGATAGGTTCCCAAAAGCAGAGCAATTACAAAAGATTGCTTCCGTTCTCGAAATAGGCGGTAATGAATTACTTAAAGTTAAGCTTGATACCGTTAAAGTTGAAACAGTAGGTGATGCCATGACCTTGTTTTATCTATTGAAAGAAAAACTTGGTGCTGATTTTGCCTATGACCGAAATGCTGATGGTAGCATTGATCCTACTTCAATTAAGGTACGTTTTAATAATGATAAAATTAATGCTTGCCTAGAACGCATTGCCACAGAAGAAGCAATGGCACAGCAGTTATCTGATGCACTTTTTACCGTGGAAAATGAAACAGCTAAAACGCAGCTACTTACAGACAAGTTTTTACTTGCCCTTACCAAAGACGAATTAACAGGCAATAACGAGCCTTTGTAAATCTGGTGTAGCCAATTTGTAGCCAAAATAAAAAACCCTCCCATTTCACTAAGTCATAAAACTTAGCGAAACAGGAGGGTTTTCCTCATGTTTTATTCATTTTGGGATACTATAAATTTATCGGTTAAAATAATTTTAGTATCATAGTAGTATCATAAGCCTTTAAGAAGTGCCAAAAACCCAGTGTTTAAGCCACTTTCAAGCCTTTTACTACTTACTCCCACTCCCCACCACAAAACACAACTTAAACAGTTTTGATTATGTTTTATGGCAAGTGGTATTTGTATTATTAAAAATTATTTGAATATTTTTTGGTATCTGATTTTTTGTTGCCAAAATGTTGCCAAATATTCAAGCTCATTTATTTTAAATAACATTTATATAAATATCTGACTTTTTCATTCTCAATTTCTACTATAGGAAATATATTATTCTTAATCAAATTAATAAACTGGTACATTTCATCAGTATTTAAGCTTCTATATATTTTCTTCCACTCTTCAATTTTTTCAACACTAGAACTACGTTTTGTAATGTATAACTCCGGCATATATATTAATTCTTCAAATTCATTGTATGTATTTCCAAAAGCGTGATTAAAAAATGCTTCTTTCGGCCCTACAACTCCATGAGTTGCATTTAATATACATTGCACTCCTCTCAAAAGCTTTGCATTCCAATGTTCGCCTATATATTTTCTATCCTTACGATTATCACCTGTAAATGGCATATATTTCATAGGAAATGACCAAATACCGGTTGATAATTCTTCTTTAATAAAACTGTTATTTAATTCAATATTGATGCGTAATCTATCATATAGCTCTTTCGGTGTGTCGTGAAAATTGAATAATACATAATTAGATAGATTCTTAAAGCCGTTTTTTGCAGCTAACCACTGTGCTTCTTTGTAGATCCTCACATTTTCATCATCAGCATGGTCAAAGGCAATTCTTAACGGTTTTATTTCAAGTCTTGCCAATTGTAAAATGGTACTTTCAGTTAAAAGCCTCGCATCTGTTCCTTGATTAAAATCAACATATCTCGTCTGTTTCAGCCTTCTTTTCCCTGATTGTTTTTCATAACTCTTATTGCCTCGCCCAAAGCCCAACTCAACCAAATCATCAACAATTTTCTCTAACGACGGAGAAGCTAATATATTATTATCCAACAACATTAAATTGCGTTTTTCTCCATATAGCTCATTGATTTTTTTGACTTGCTTTTTGATATCTACAAACTGACAATATTTAGGTTCAAGTGTTCTAACAGCACAAAATTCACATTTTCTGATACAACCTTTAGTAGCCGAAGTAATATACGCATTTTTCACTTCATACTCATAATCTAAATATTTATTTTTATCAGTGTCTATTATATCATAATCAGGTGTTATTAAATCTACCGGTATTTCTTCACTACCTAACATATTAGGTTCATCAAGCAAACCTTTCATAATAGTAATGCCTCGAATATCTTCTTCTAACTGTAAATCATCATATAACAGAGTTGCCATAATACCACCCACAAAAATATTTTTGGGTTCTTCAACTGAATTATAATAATATTTTATTACGTCTATTGTTTTTTTCCAATAAAAAGTAAATAGTGTCGTAATATAAATTCTGTCCCATTTTTTATCTTTCAACTCTACATTTTTGCCTTTTACCAAGACTACATCGTCTCCAATACTTTTATGATAAGCACTAATTTTCATTAAACCTAAAGGTGGATATTTATTTTTATAATCTGCTTCTACTAATAGAATATTCATTTACGCATCTCATTTCTTGTGTTTATCTATATATTTTTCAATTAAAAGTCTTGTATTTTTCCATCCGCTAATAAGGTTGGTTTCTGAAACACACGCACTCGTTTCAGAATGAATCCATGTGTTTAATAAATCAATATAATTAGCTTTATTGACTTCAGCTTTTAAGACTTTATGTTCCTTATCATTTATATATCCTTTATTTCTAAGTGAAGTAAGACACAAATTATATGTAGTTGGTAATTTCCCAGAGTCAAAATTTGTATCGTTAATAGACGTCATCCATAATTTCAGCACACACTCTAATAATGCTCTGCATAAAGCGGCTGATGCTACGGGATATTCTTTTATATTTAACCCTTCCAATTCCATAATCATTTGTTTCCCTTTTTCATTCAAGCAATCATAATCATCAGTAGCATAAACTTTTCCAAGCTTAAGTGCTACCTTTCCAAAATATTGTTTTGACATGGTTCGCGGTGTTCCCGTAGCCGGAAGTTCTGTATCATTACTTATATCATTATTAGCTTGTCCGCTTTTTTCACTTTTTGTGCTTTTTGTATCATTACTCCCTTGAGTTCTCTGAAAATCTTTCGAAGTAGCTACACTACTATTTGAATCATTCTTAGTTTGTTCTTGTTTATCCTCATTATTATCTGCAACTATCTGTGTTTTAAATTCTGCATTAAGTTTTGATACATAATTTTCAAAATCACTTTTAAATCTAAAATTATTGGTTGCAGAATTATGAATTAGATCATATACAAGTTTTGACATCATCGCTAATACTTGCTCTTCAGAGTCCTTATAGATTAATGAATTATTTATCCCAAAGGTTATATTGTAAGTTTCTTTAAATTTAGCGAAACCAACTACACGTTCAAGTTTTGAAATCCAACGATTATTATCTATATCAGAGATTAAAGATTTATCCGTACTTGGATTATTTTTTAAAAATTCTACGATAGAATAAGTTTTACTTTTATTCCCCTTAGCTGCATCAGCTTTCATTTTTGCTTGATAATCCCACTGCTTTCTTCCAATTCCCTCATTAACATCTTGATGAATTTTATATAAAAAATGCTTCGCATCATCCGAATTAGTATAAACCACGCATTGAATCTTGTCATTATCATAATTCAATTTATAAATTTCTTTGACTGAAGGAATTTTCTCAGCTATATCCTTATTATCTTTGTATTGAGTCATAAGCTTTATGCAAGTAATACGCCTATTACCATCAAACACTACATACTTTTTCAAGTCATCATCATAGCAAGCAATTGGCACTTCAAAAGGGTTGAGTCCATCTTCAACTATATCTTTTGCTAAATTGTACATTTCTTTTACTGGAGTACCAGTATTCACATTGAACATAGAAATCACAGCATCTATTTCATCATTTGCATCATTTATATAGCGATAATTTTCCGGGTTAATATATAAATCACTAATGCTCAAATCTTTATATTCATATTTTCTCATTTTCTTCCCCCATTCATAGTTTTATTTCTTAAACACAAATAAATACTCATGTGCAAGCAACAAAAAGTTATACTTCACACTATTAGTTTTCCAATATCCCGTTGCCTTACAGTTGTGTTGTTCTTTTATAATGATTTCTTTTAGTTTGAACCCCTCAGCTTCAAAGATTTTCATAACTTCAAAGCTCATTGTTTGCACATGACCTTTAATTCTTGTATCGCCCATTAAAATACAGCAAAATTTATCATCTTTCAAAACTCGGTAGCTTTCAGAAGCCACTTTTTTCATTTCTTCGAGAAATCCCTTGATTTTCAAGTGAGATAAATCTTCTGCTATATCTTCGCTATACTGAATGATATTAGCGTAAGGAGGATGAGTTGCAATTAAATCTATGCTTTCGTCAGGTACAAAGTGCAAATTTCGTGCATCACCTTTATGTATATAGACTTTACCTGCATCTTCCCACTCAAAATCAATTTTTTCTCTACATCTATCCAACGCAACATCATTAACATCAACACCAATAATATTGCGTTTAAGCAACTTCGCCTCCACAAGGGTAGTTCCTCCACCCGCAAACTGATCTAGCACCAAATCGCCCTCTTTGGAATAACGAAGAAGTAAATTTCTTGGTATATATGGCGACCAATTCCCCCTCCATTTAGCATCATGTGTTGCCCAATCACCACGCTTCGGAAATGTCCAATGTGTAGTCATCTCTAGTTCAAAATTCTCTGGTTCCCATTTTTTTACTTTCTTTGCCACGAATTATTCCCCTCCTTCAATACAAGGTACAGGCAATCCTAATTTTGCCAAAGGAATATATTCAAAATAATACTGACAACGAACACTAATAATATAATCCAACACATCTTTATATTTAGGATCTTTAAACCACTCACTCAACAAATACATATATTCAACTTCAATATTTGCCGGCGCCATTAATTTTTGATATTGTTTTTTCTTAAAGTCACAAGTTTGAATTTTCTCATCAACAGAACCCGCCACTTGCTGAAACTTGCATTCTATGATATACATCGTATTATTAATAATTACATAAATACTATCATCAGGTAAAATTTTCTTTGATATAATTTTCTTCCATTCGATTCCTATTTCATCTAAAAAACGATAAAATCCATGTTTTTTAAAAAGTCTAGCCACTTCATTTCCTTGATAATAAACAAATCCATTGTCTACTCTGTATCCATCTTGTTCTGAAAGGAAGGTAGCCAAATCTGTTTTTCCTTCAAACACTAACCCTGTACGAGTATTTCCTCCACCTTTTCCATTTTTTATCATGTTTATAATCCTTTCACAAGTATTTCTTCAAGCAGCCCTCGCTCTATCATATTGATATTCATAATATAGTCCGTTACATCAAATGTTTCCCTAAGAGGACGTTTTGCTGTCAGCCACCCTTCACCATCTGTCACCCAAATGAATCCCGTCCTATCATTCTTGACAAGTTCAAACAAGCTACTAAACTCACCCGATACTGATTTTAGCTTCGATCCTCCACCGCCATAATAATTCACTTCCATAAGGTAAAGCATATCTCCAGTATCAACCGCAAAATCAAAATGCCTATCTGCTTTGTCTGTATTTACCTCTTTGCCAAATTCTTGCTTGATTTTATTTGCTGTTGCTTGTGCTATATATTTATAGTCATGTTTGTCACAAATTGATTTCACATATACTTCTGTAAGATTTTCCATAGCTGTACCACTACGATTTTTGCGAGCATTGGTATCAAGACCAACTTCAACACCAATGGCATAATCTACAAGATTTTTAATACTCTTATCTGATAGCACCTTAAGCAAACCACATTCTTTAGCAAAACAAACTATGTTATCAATTTCGTCATCAGAATATTCTTTTCGTTTAGAAAATGAATATTCAATGTCGCCACCCATGTCAGCAATTTTGACACTCGTACCACGAACAGCAATTAAAAAAGGAATAACTGGAACTACTTCAGGGTAGTCTTTGATTAAGTCTTTTAGGGTAGCTTCTGCATCTTCTTTTCCAATAAGAGTGTTCAAAATATTCAATGCCACTTCAATTTTCGTTACATTCCCAAGAACCTTTCCCCAAGCAACAAAAAAATCATATGTACGAATTGTATCTTTAAGATTTGACATTAGATATTCGAAGGCTGCATTGTCTGAAAGAATACCCATGCTCTTATATTTTTCTATATAGTTCATTTCATCATCCTCCTTTATTGCATTATTTCTATGAATTTTGATATATCTCCTAAATAAGGCAATACTGCAATCCCAACTTCTACGCCTTTATTGGTAATATATTCTAATACACTACCTAATTTATCCATAAGTTTCTTTTTATCTTTTGAATTTTTTGCAATTTCAATAGCCGACATCTTATCTTCTAATTCAGATTTCTCTTCATCCGATAATATATTTGGTGATAGATTTTCTATTCTATTAATTACTTGCTTAATAGAAATTGTAACATTTGCAGTAGATTCAGAAACACTTTGACTTTGACTCTGATTATTATTAGTATTATTAACTGTAACAGAGCTTTTTAATACCTCAGCTTGCAAACGAAGTTTTTCAATTTCATATTCTTTCTCTCTGTTTACATCTTCCAAATCTATTGCATATTTACTTAACTTCTCTTTCAAAATCACTATATCGTCGAGATAATCATATCTATCTACATCACCTATTACATAAACTTTTCCTTGATGTATTCCTCTTGATAACCCTTTAATATCTGTTGCAAATACACTATAAATTATACTGGCAAGCCTTTTAGCATCTTCTCTTTTAACGTGGTTGCATTTTTCAATATAACTATTTATTAACTCTATTTTATCCAATCCCACATCCCCCTAATAATTTGAAATCAATAATTCTTTCACATCACCCCGACTTTTTGCATTACAATTAATCATACGTTTTGCACTTACTCTTGCAATCTCATAATTGCCATACAAATCATCAAAAAAACAATCATTTTCGTCGTGATTTTTGGGATCTGAGTTGCTAATCACCACCATTGCACCTTTTTCTGACGCCCTATCTACAAACTGTCCTAAAGCAATTTGCTCATTATCATCAAAGTTTGTTTCAGCATATGAAGTGAAGCTTGCTGTTTCACTAATAGGTCTATATGGTGGATCTATATAAACAAATGTATTTTCATCAATAAAATCAAGAGTATCTTTATAATCACCGGTAATAATCTTCACATTTTTCAATGCCCTGCTTATTTCTTCCAAATTGTTTTTATCACAGATAAGTGGCATTTTATATGCTCCCATAGGCACATTAAACAAACCTTTTTTATTCACTCTAAAAAGACCATTAAAACAGGTTTTATTTAAGAAAATAAATAACGCCGCTTTTTCAAAATTAATTTCTTCATCTCCATTTACTTTGAGATAATTAAATCTTTCACGTTTTTCATAATAATAAATCTTGCGTTCATCCGTATCCATCGCCCAAAATGCTGTTTGCATTTCTTCTAGTTCGTCAATCAAATGATTTAAATTCAATTTAATTTGAGAATATGTATTTGTAAGTTCTTTATTTATATCATTTATGAGGATTTCTTCAAGATGATAATTTGAAAGAATATCAAAAAGCACAGCTCCTCCACCAATAAAAGGCTCACAATATTTTGTTATTCTTTGACCAAGTTCTTCTGGATATTTATTTCGTATATCAGGCAATAATTGTGTCTTTCCGCCTGCCCATTTTATAAAAGGTTTCATATCATTTCTCCTGTTTCATCAATTTCAAAAGTTACATCCAACTTGCACCCCAATGCTTTTGCAATAGCGTGCATTTCCTTTTCGTTAAAATTGTCTCGACTCAATTTATTGCTCAAATTTTGAGGAGTGGTTTCAATCTTATCTGCAAGCTCACTCATCGTCATTTTCCGTTTGATCAAAAGTATTCTGATTTTTTCACTAACCACTTTTCTACACCTCATTACTATATATAATTCAACTTTTTAATTATACACTAAAAAGAAAATTATTTCAATTAAGAAAATAAAATTTACACTAATAAATGAAAATAGATGTATCAACATTTCGTCAACACACCTATCTATATTCTTTAACTAATGCCAATCATCACCTTTGCGAATATATTGATATTCTTGATAAAAATTTCGTTACATTCAAAAGTTATTTTATATCTCAATGATAAACAATAAGTTATTAAGTAAAATTATACATACACCACCTCCCTCAAAACCGCCTCCTCAGCACAAGCATGATAGTTATTCATCCTACCAACCCATTCCATCTGGCTGCAAACTTTCATATCTTCATCAATCCCATTAAACTTCGCCAAATAGGCAACAACATCCTCCACATATTTTTGCGCTCGTTGGTTCACTTCAAGTAAATGTTGATTCAATTTTCCTGATAAATACAAGCTTATATACAAGCTTGTTCTATGCCCTCTAAGGAAGTTTTTTCGCATCAACCCATATTTACCTACCCATACTGATTTTTCCTTTGGCAGCTCTAAATTAGGATAATAGCATCCATCCTCAGCCAATGTATACCACAAACCATTCTTTTCGTCATAAATTTCCTTTTCCATCTTCATTCCTACCTTTCACTCTCTTTATTTTTCATATTATCCAGCTGTTTTTTTGGTGTGTTTTGCTCATACACCCGAATCATACGATTGATTTCATCTTGTCCTATGATATTTTCCAATCGCCTATATTTTTCATCACCCATTGTTTTTTCTTTAGCAGTTTTTTGCCATCTATCTATCTGTTTTATAAGATTTGTATTCTCTTTTTTCAGATGATCAAGTGCCGATTTCATCTGCACAAATTTCACTGTCAACCCTTTGATATATTCTTTCAAGGCAGATACCAGAGGTGCAGCTTTCTTATCTTTATATGCACCTGCTGTCATCAGCAATGTGGGTTCTGGAAGTTGCCATTCTACATCTTCATCAAACTTATGAATATTGTTATCTATTGTTTTGACATCCTGCAACACACTTGTAAGCTTTGTTTCCACCTTTGATAATTTTTCTGTCTTCTGTTCTATCGTCTGCTCCAACTTTTCCACTTCAACAGCTTTTTGTTCTGCCTTAAATTGTTCCACCGACAAATGCTTTCGTTGCATCCCCTTTTTCTCCCACTCAATCCCATGCTCCAACATGATATTTGCAACCACTTCTTTTTCTGCATCTTGCCACTGATTCAATTCAGTACTACTCTTTGTGCCACCACCATAACCAAGTTGATTCAAAGCACCTTTCAGTGTTGTTTTTATTTCCAAACCTCGTTTATTTTCTTTGGTATATGGCACAAAATCAATATGCAGATGAGGTGTTGCTTCATCCATATGCAGATGCGCAGAAAAAACATAAAGAGTGGGATTTCTTTCTTGAAAATCCTTCATGTATTGGTGAAGAATCTTTTCTGCCAATTTTCCATTTTCACTGACAGCATTCATATCCTCAAAATCACCTACTTGCACAATAATTTCGTAGAACAATTTTTCCTGCTTTGATGTTCTGATTTTCTCATAGTAATCTGGAATTTTTCTATCATTGCGTTTCTGCTTGGCATTATATTTTTCTAAAGCTTCACCAACAGATTTTGATAAACGTCTTTCAGATTTTCATTCACATAACAAGTGTTATACTGCACCCTTTCAGGATCAACATTTTCCGCTTTAAAATCTCGATTATTATGACCGATAGAACCCTTTCCCTTCGCAATACTGATAGTTCTTTTCAAATAAATATCCCTCCTGAATTACAACCACAGGTGCGTATACGCTCCTGCTTGATAATCAAATACACTACCTCATCTACAAAAATCCTCACGTCTTGCTTTCAAATCCAAATACTTCAATCGAGCATTTTCTTGTTCCTCTTTGGTGTCAGCTGTTTTGTATCTTGTATAAACTTCTCGAGCAGTAACTGCTTCCATTTTACGATTCAATTCTTTTTGGATTGCATCATTCCACGTTGCATCGTCAGCCAAATGACACTTTACTAGCATCAAAAACAGTTCATAACTAATCTGTATATTTTTCATTCAATTCTCCTTGTATAATGAAAACATAGTAAATTCTAAGTTTTCATTTGATTTTTTATTTACTATAATTTAAATAGATGCTATGGATTAGTGATTTCTCCTACAGCAGCTTAGCTGACTGGTTCGTAAAGGCTCTAACCATGGCTCTATGTTTAATTGTTGATTAGTTAGATAACGCATAGACGTTTTATATAGAGCAAGTATAATGGTACCGTGATTTAAGACAATTTTCGAGACAATTCTTAATGAATTTGTTATACTAACAACATCAGAAAGAAGGTGCTCACACATGTCTCGAACAAGAAGAAGTTTCACCGCTCAATTCAAAGCCGATTTGGTGATTGAGTTGCTGAAAGGCGAAAAAGATTTAAACACATTGGCTACCGAAAATTGCATCCAGCCTAACCTGTTAAGAAATTGGAAAAAAGAATTTTTATCCAATGCATCTGCTGCATTTGATGATACTCGTATGGAAAAAACGAACGAAAAATTACAACAAGAGCGTAAGGAAAAAGAAGCATATGCCAAAAAAGTCGGTCAACTTACAATGCAAGTGGACTGGCTCAAAAAAAAATCTGAAGAAGTTCTTGGACCAGACTACGAAACGAAGTATTCTCCAAAACCTTTCGAAGACTAAGGATATACCTGTATCTACAGGTGCAAAGCTGTTATCGGTGAATCGTACCAGCATCTACTATGAAAAGCCAGCGATATCCGCTGAGGAATTGGAATGCAAACGAATCATTGATCAGCTACACACAGAACATCCCACTTGGGGTGCAAGGCAGATGTCAGCACAACTGAAACAACGCAACCATAACGTAGGTCGCAAGCGTGCTAGACGTTACATGAATGAAATGGCCATTGATCCGATTTATCCAAAGATGAACCTTTCCAAACGCATGCAGGAGGCAAAGATATGCCCCTATCTATTGCGTAATGCGGTTATCGAACGTCCCAATCAGGCGTGGTCAATCGACATCACCTATATTGGAACAAAACACGGATTTCTGTATCTAACAGCCATCATCGACTGGTATAGTCGTTGCATTGTTGGTTGGGAAGTGGATGATACATTAAGCACTCATATGGTTATGAATGCGGTCAAAAAGGCATTGAAAGTAGCAACACCTATCATATTGAATTCAGACCAGGGCTCTCAATTTACAAGCAATGAATACAGAGCCTTTTTGAAGGAACAAAAAATCAAACAAAGCATGGATGGCAAAGGGCGATGGGCTGATAACATCATGATTGAACGATGGTTTCGCAGCTTCAAATACGAAGAAGCATATTTGACAGAATATACATCCATTAAGCAGGCTCGAATAGAGATAGCAAAGTATATTCACACATATAACTTTGAACGTCTTCATTCGGCGCTGGACTACCAGACACCAGCATCCATGTATTATCCCATGCAACTGTTACCAATGGCAGCATAAGAGGAGGGGTTACTCTTTCCTTTATTAAATTGAGTTCATTAAAAAAGAATTGTTTTTTTGTCTTGACAACTGAGCCATTATAAAGGATACATTTAACATAGAGTTCGTGGAACGTAGTATCAAATAAATTTAAAGGAGTTGTTTTCTATGTTATTTGTAGGTATTGATGTTGCTAAAAGCAAACATGATTGTTGTATTATTGATTCTGATGGTGTTCTTCACAATGATTCTTTACGCATTGAAAATTCAAAACTAGGCTTTGATTCTTTAGTTGAATCTATCTATTCAGCCTTAGACTCTAAAGATATTTCTAACGTAAAAATAGGACTTGAATCAACAGGGCATTACAGCACTAATATCACTAACTTTCTACTTGCTAAAGGTTTTCAAGTCACTACCTTGAATCCTTTATCTACTAATCTTTTTCGTAAAGCCCACACGCTCAGAAAGACCAAAACGGACAAGACAGATGCTAGAGTGATTGCTGCTATGCTTTTTACTGATGATTCAAAATCCTATTCACCAGTATCATACCAAATTTCTGAGCTAAAGTCACTAACAAGACATCGTTATCGTATGGTTGGATATCGCTCAAAACTGAAAATATCTATTACTAGATTAATTGATATTATCTTCCCAGAGCTACCCTCTTTGGTGTGGTCTATTCATCAAGCGTCTTCTTATGCTGTACTTTTGGAGCTGCCTTCTCCAACCGACATCTCTAATTGTCACCTTACTAAACTTACTAACTTGCTTTCTAAGGCTTCAAGAGGTAAATATGGAAAAGAAAAAGCAATTGCATTTAAAAGCGTTGCTTCCAATTCTATTGGTTCTTCAAGCAGATCTATTTGTTTTGAATTGCAACAAACTATTCGATTAGTTCAGTCTGTTCAGTCTGAAATTGATGCTTTGGATGCTCAGATTAAACTTGTTATGCAAGAAATCGATTCACCTATTATGTCTATCCCTGGTATCTCTTTTACTTTGGGTGCTATCATCTTAGCCGAAATTGGTGATATCCATCGTTTTTCCAATCCTGCTAAGCTTTTAGCTTTTGCTGGTATGGAACCTTCTACCTATCAATCAGGTAAATTTAATGCTTCTAATACTCCTATGGTAAAGCGTGGGTCCACTTATTTGCGTTGGGCTATTTTGCAAGCTGTTCGCCTTGTTGCTATGCGTGATGTTTCTTTTAAAAACTATCTTAACCACAAACAGTCACAGGGTAAGCATTATTATGTTGCTATTAGCCACGCTGGCAAGAAGCTTGTTAGACTGATTCTGGAATGTCAACACTTTTTTGGACAATTTTTATAAGGTCAGTACCCGATATTCGGCTGGTGTTCTATAATCCAAAGAGCCATGCAAACGTATGTTATTGAACCAATGCACATAGTCTGCAAGTTCTAACTTCAATTGCTCCAAACTGACGAAATTTCGTCCTCGAACAAATTCTGTTTTGAATACCTTGAAATTGGCTTCTGCAACTGCATTATCATAGGGGCAGCCCTTCATGCTGAGGGATCGTTTGATCTGAAACACATCTAACATTTCATCAATGAGATAGTTTTTAAACTCGCTGCCTCGATCCGTATGGAACAACTCGATTTCAGATAAATTCCCTTTGATTGTTGCAAAAGCATCATATACCAACTGAGCATTTTTGTGAAGTCCTGCACTAAATCCAACGATTTCTCGGTTGAATAAATCAATTAAGATACAAACATAGTTCCATTTATAGTTCACTCGAACATACGTCAAATCCCCAACAATTACTGCATTGGGAGGCTGGTTATCAAATTGACGAGCTAGTTCGTTTTTTACTGGCGACTCATTGCATTGTTGCTTTTGTGGTTTGAACTTGGCAACGGTATAGACCGAAATTAGCCCTAAACGTTTCATAATGCGGCAAATTCTGCGTCTAGAAACCTGTTTGCCCAACTTCTTCAGCTCTTTTTTCATTTTACGACTTCCGTAGACTTCTTTATTTTCATAAAAAATCCGTTCAATTTCTTGTTCTAATTCCGTATCATCTTTCTTGGACGAAGCCTCGTAATAGTAGGTACTCCTGCTGATTTCAAGGCATTTACACATGGCTGATATAGAGTATTTGTGTCGATTTGCTCGAATTACAATTACTTTCGTCCGAATATCAGCGCCGCTTGCTTTAGTATGTCATTTTCCATTCGTAGCTGTTGTAGCTCTTTACGAAGTTTGATGAGTTCAGCTTCTTCTGGTGTGCGATTATCAGCTTCTTTTGTAGAACCAGTAGCATTGTAACGCTGTATCCAGCGATTCAGTGCCGATGGTGTTAAATCGTATTCACGATTGATATCTGCTTTCGATTTTCCGTTGTTATATAATTGAACCATCTGCTGTTTAAATTCTTCTGTAAATTCTCTTCGTTGTCGTTTTTTAGTCATGTAATCATCTCCTTATTTTATATTAGTTTTATTTTACATGACCTTATCTTTTCTGTCTAGTTAAGTATAGCCATTCCAATAACCCCGTTGTAGCCTATGGCTACAAGCTGTTTTTACGAGAGGTGAGAACCCCTCTATTCCTGCCTTTACTCCTAAATCTTAGATTTCATCATAAAGGATTTATGTATCCTACGGATACTTTAAGTCGCAAGCGACTTTTTAATAGCGTAAAAGAAAGTTAATTTGGTATTGGATAACCATAATTTGAAGTACTGACTTCATCGTGCTTATTTGTTTTCGCACACTTTATCGCCTTTAATATAGTTATCAATAATCTTCTTTACAGTGCTTTTGCTGTAAGTGATGCCATTTTCTTTTTTCAAGATTTCAGCAATTCCCATCAGACTTTTATTTTCGCCCTTTAGCTCTCTCACTCGGTTTATAACACTATCGTTGATTTTAGATTTTCTGCCAACTTTAGTTTTTGGAAGAAAATCAACTTTCGCCGATAATTTCATTTCAAGTGTTCTAATGATTTCATCACGCTTTTTAATTTCATCGTTATGAGCAAAAATAGAAATAGTGTCACGCTTGATATATCGTTCTAATTTTGCTTTTTCAAGCTCAATGTTATGTAACATTTCTCGTGTTTCATTGTTTAATTGAATACGCTTATCTAATCTACTTTTCAGTTCTAGATATTCTTTTGACTGCTCGATATTTGTTTCTGCTATCAGTAATTTCTTTTTAAGGGAAGATATTTCATATTTTAAGTTATTATTTTCTTCCTCTAATTCTTTTTCGCGCTTATCAAAAAGACCTATAAATGACACCTCCACTAGTTTTTAAATTATTTATGCACGCTTTTATCCATATCTCTAAGACCTGTCATCTGTCATTTCCGTCATAACAATTTCATCTGCCCAGTTACGCGCCTGTGTTCTTAGCTGTACCACTTCATTGAATTCTAAAAGCGACAGATCATACTTAAATAGATATTTTTGCTGTAATTCTTCTGATTGCTTATAGCCTTTTTCATCTATCCCAGTTAAATATTGCAACAGTTTTCCACTTAATAATAACTCTCTATACATTTCAATCTTGTGATTATAGATATATTCCATCTTCGCTTTTCCAAACTTGCCAAGGGTATCAATTCCATGCAACCCCATATCTAAACGAGGGTATAACAATCCATCTACTTCTTCATATTCAATATATAACATATGCTACTCCTTTCGCTGTGCATTAACATTTATGCACGCTTTTATATAGTGACAGGTGACAGATGACAGGTTATATATACCATTAACTGCCACCAACACTTTTAGTTAATTCTTGTTAATATAATTTTTCTGCCATCCTTGTTTCGCTTGTAATCTAAAGAAATGCCATAATCATTCAAGAGCTGGTCGACATTTACATTCAATATGCGTGTAATCGTACTTGGTGAGTATTCATCGCTATTTAGCTTTTCTATCAACTCATTTGCCGAACCATTAAAAGTAGGTGTTTCCACTGTTAGCATCGTATTTATATCTTCTAATAGTTGGATTTTGGGAACTTCCAAAACCTCATTTACTACCTCTAGCAACTCCCATACCCATTGCTCACGATTAAACTCTAATTGAAATCTTTGGTCAGCATTATCTCTACCTACAATATCTAGCATTGCTTTTGAAGATATTCGATTTTTCTTTGTCATAACAAATGCACCATCAGCAGCACCCATAAGTCCATTACTGCCAGAAATTGTGTCAAATATATCATCAGCAGCTTGTTTTCTTGTATGATGAACCACAAGCAAACAGATTTTATGTTTTTCAGCAAAATCTTTCAAACCATCAATAATTTCATAATCGCTGTTATAAGAAAATTGTTCTTGCACTGTATCACGAATTTTTTTCAATGTGTCAATCACAATCAATTTAGTAGATGGGTGATTATGAATAAAATCTTCTAATTGCTCACGAAGTCCACTGTTTAATGTTTTTGCAGAAATAGCGAGATGAAAATTTGATGTGCTATCAGTACCATACATAGTTGATAATCGTCTTTGTAG
This sequence comes from Chakrabartyella piscis, assembly GCA_030067835.1. Taxonomy (GTDB): domain Bacteria; phylum Bacillota; class Clostridia; order Lachnospirales; family Anaerotignaceae; genus Chakrabartyella; species Chakrabartyella piscis. The sequence continues at coordinate 1,238,588 of CP092441.1, read as the reverse complement.
TCTTGCATAATTATCTTCTAGTGCCAAATAAAGCACATCGCCTTTAGATACTTTAAACCCAAACAAGTCTGTTCCTGTACTAACTGAATATCCAAGCTGTGCCATAAAAAACGATTTACCCACCTTGGGAGAACCTACAAATAGGTATGTACCAACATCTAGTATATTTGCAACAATAGGTATTTTAGGTGGAAAAACAGTATCTAATAGCTCGTCCATATTCATGGTTTCAAGCGCATACGGATTGATTTTTTCGCTTATTTGTGGTATATTAAAAGTGATATTTTTATCGAAAGACTGTTTCCCATCTATTGCCGTAGATGATTTGGAAATGGTCTTTTTTTCATTGTTCACCATATGCACCTCCACTAAATCCATTTAAAATTTTAGAGATATATGCAATCAGCTCTATTAAATCTGAATGTTCATCTGTCGCTATTTCAATTCTTTGCAGTTCCACTAAAACATCTTGTAGCTGATTTCTCAGTAACTTATATGTTCGTGGATTGCCTTGCACAATCACATCAACCTGTAAAACTCTATTTATTAGATATTCTTGCTTTGATAAACCAGATAATTTTGCAAATTGGTCTAGCTGTTTCGCTTCCTCTGGTGACATTCTAAAAGCCACAGTTTTACTTCGCCATCTGTTTTTCTTATCCAATGTTTTCATTGACACTATTATCACCCCTTTCCAGTTGTAATCTATCTGCCATTTCAAGTTGCTTTGATGGAAATAAATGTGCATAACGATATGTAATATCAATACTTTCATGTCCAACTCTACCAGCTATTGCCACTGCATCAAACCCCATATTTATCAATAGTGAAACGTGAGAGTGTCTAAGGTCATGTATACGAATTCTCTTTACCTCGGCACTTTTACTTCCTCTATCCATTTCATGGTGCAAATAGCTTTTAGTCACCATAAAAATACGGTCATTTTTTCGCACTTTATAAATAGAGCCGATGTATTCTTGGATTTCTTCACTTAGAAAATCTGGCATTTGTATGGTTCGTTTACTTTTTGGTGTTTTGGGATCAGTGATAATATCTTCGCCTTTTATCCTTTGATATGACTTGCTTATTCTCACAGTATTGGCAGTAAAATCAAAGTCTTTCGGTGTTAATGCCAACAGCTCACCCATACGAATACCACACCAATATAGCATTTCAAAAGCGTAAAATGAAATCGGTTTATCCATCATAGCATCTGAAAATCTCAGATATTCTTCTTTTGTCCAAAACAACATTTCGTCAGTCTGCTCTTTACCCATATTTCCTGCTTTTTGTGCAGGATTAGATTTTAATTCATAAAACCTAACAGCGTGGTTAAATATTGCTGACAACTGATTATGAATTGTTTTCAAATATGTTGGCGATGGTGATTTCCCATTCTTATCTACACTTTTAATTATGATATTTTGCCATTTAATCACATCTGCTGGCTTAATATCATTCATTTGCCTATCTTTGAAATATGGCAATATCTTGTTGTCAATAATACTCTCTTTCGTGAGCCATGTATTGAGCTTTAGTCTGTCTTTTAAGTCGCTTTTATAAATATCTACAAAAGCACTAAAGTTCATTTCTAGGTCGGCAGTTTTTTTCTGTAAAAACTCTCGTTCCCATGCTAAAGCATCTTTTTTAGTTGCAAATCCTCGTTTTGTTTTGCCTTTGTTTGCACCAGTAAAATCTCGGTAATAGAAAAACACATACCATTTACCAGTTTTTGAGTCTTTGTACGCTGACATTTTAACCCTCCCTTCTTTGTTTTACATAAATTTTTTCATAGAAGTAATCTCTGCTGACTTTACCAGAAATAGTCAGATACTCATCTTTGCTTAACTCCTTGTTTAACTCACGCACAATTTTATATGCGTGTGCCACTGATATTCCTAATTCCTCAGCTACTTCACTTGCATGCATGAAGCGGCTGTTTGTGTTCATATGTTGTCCTCCTTTTTACAATATTCCTAACTGGTTTGTTAGTTCATTTTTATTATACTAAACATTTTGCTTAGCGTCAAGCATTTTTTATTAAAAACTAAATTTATTTGTTAGTTTTATTTGACTTATCTAAATTATGTATAGTATACTATATTTATAAAACTAACTTTTAAGTATAATAGAGGTGCAACTATGAGTATTGGTATTAAACTGAGAAATCTCAGAACATATAGAGGAATGACGATGAAAGAACTCGGCATTGCAGCTGGTTTTCCTAAATCATCTGCCGACGTAAGAATAGCACAATATGAAGCTGATGCTCGTATTCCTAAACCAGATATTATAGAAAAATTAGCATTCGCATTACAAGTACACCCTAAATTTTTATCAACATCTGAAACATTAATAGCTCAAGATATCATGCATATGCTATTAAGTCTTGATAAAGAAAATACTGTGCGTTTTCATGAAGAAGAATATACTAATATCCAAGGAAACCCTTGCACCGATAACTATATGACTGATATTCAACTAAACTATTATTTTAGTGAATGGACGAAAATCAAAAAAGCTCTCCAACGAGGAGAGATAACTTTAGAACAATATAACGAATGGCGTATGAATTGGCCTAATAAACCAGATTGGATGGAGGGGTAGTAGATGAATTCAAATTCAAGAAAATCCATGTCTATCATTGCTTATTTTTTGTCTGAATACGATTTGGAAGCTGTAAAAGCACTTGGTTATAAAAATCGAAAATTATGTTTTGAAGGAGTATCGTCTTTTTTCAAATTAAATGATGATTATTTAAGATTACGTCGTGATGAATTTGCAGCATTACCTTCTAGCCGTAGTACCAGAACGGGTTTTTCAAAACGACCACCAAACACACTAACTGTGCAAATTGCTAAAGATCTTCATAATTTTACTTTTGAAGATCTTTTAAATATGATATATTTCATTATAAATAATCCAGAAGAAACGTATGCCAATGTTTTAAATTTTGGTGCACAATATATTATCCAATCCATTTATCCCGAAACAGCAGATCTCAACGATTGCTATGAAGGTGCTAAAACAACTGTAACAGTTAATCGTTACGAAAGAAATCTCGAAGCTCGGCAAAAATGTATTAACCATCATGGCTGTTATTGTCACATCTGTAATCTTGATTTTAAAAAAGTTTATGGTGAATTAGGAAACGGATTCATACATGTTCACCATATAAAACCTTTGCACGAAATTAAAGAAGGGTACATCGTTGATCCTATTAATGATTTAATACCCGTTTGCCCTAATTGCCATGCGATGCTACATAGAAAACTTAACGGAAAGAACATTACAATTGATGAATTAAAAGACATGATTACTTTTTAATATCAATTTAATATCACCGACAAAAAACAAACCTCGCAAGTCCTTATATTTCAAGGCTTTACGAGGTTTTTGCATTTTATTCGAATTCGAAAAATGGAAATGTATTGTAGGTATTTTCCTTTGATTTTCTTTATGTTTTACAAGTGAATTTATCAATTTTCGCTCTATTATTATCAGTTGCAAGACTTTTCAATATCATTTTAATAGCAAAATTTAAGTCGATGACCATTCTTGCAAGAATAATTTTTAATATCAATTTAATATCATGAGCAAAAAAACAACCTCACAAACCCGCATTATTACTGGGTTTGTGAGGTTTCTTGGTATTATTCCCACTCGCCGCCGTTGATTGTTAAATAGGAGCATTTAGATCTAAAAAGGCTGTAAAGCGGGGTTAATTTTCTTCATATTATTATAGGTATTGGGATTATTATGAGTTTTTGTTATCAAAATGTTATCAGTGATTTATTGTTACTTAAAACTATTTTATTATATAAGTTTAAAGTATAATAACCCACTTCTTTTTAAGTCAACAACATAAAAACTGACATAACCAAAAAAACAAAATATCTCAACATTTACACAAACATTACTGTATCAAAATTTATATTTGATATATCCTTTCCCCTATAACATCAATATTGTTTTCACAACAGGTTCATATATTGCAAAATAGTAACCCATGTGAAAATTGTAAAAATAGATAGTATCGAGTCCCAAAATACAATTTGACCTGCCAATTCATCATTTACACCAATACTTTGTGCCATTGTAAAGCTCGAAACAGCTGTAGGGCTTGCAAACATCGCCATCAATATTGCCAATTCTATGTCTCTAAACCCCATAAAAATTGCTATAGAAATCCCAATCAAAGGTACTAGTATCAACTTTCCCAAAATAGCTGTATATAATAATTTCTTGAATTTGACAAAGCCATTGAACTGAAAACAACCACCCAAAGCAATCAATGCAAGAGGTGTTGTAACTTTAGAAATATCTACAAGTACATCTTCTAAAAGAAATGGTATATGTATTTCAAACCCAAGAAACACAAACCCCAGAATGGAAGCAATAATCAAAGGGTTTTTTACTACTTCTTTTATGATTACAACAACATTCATTTTTTGTTCAGAGTACATTTCTAGCGCGATTACCGAAAGTATATTGAACATTGGAATTACAAAAGCAATCATAATGACCGTCACACTGACCATTGTATCTCCGAATAAGGAAATAGTCATCGGTACACCAAATAAAATAAAATTACTACGAAAAATTCCTTGTATCATAACACCACGATCTCGATTTTCAGATACAAAATGTGGTATTATCCACATCAAAAATAAATAGATCGCCAATATACTGATAACACCAAACGAAACCATTGGAAGTGCCGTGGTCAGATCAAAAGAACTTTGATAAATATTGATAAATAGTAATATAGGTAAAAAAACCTTAAAACACAAACTATTCAATAGCTTTAAAAATAGGTCATTAAAAATACCAATACGTTGCAGTACATACCCCAGTCCCATCATGCAAACCAGAGGAAATACCACTGAAAATGATAAATAAAAAACATCCATTTGTTTACCTCAATACAAGCTAAATTGCATCATAAGCTATCCTCTTTATGTCGAGACAAATAGCGTAGATTTATAGCATCTCAAATCAAAGAACTTTATCTAGCACCATTTGTCTCAATAATTGCATTTTTCACATACAGTAAATAAATCTTACATATCTAAAGACTTCCTATTGTAATACACATCTTTATCTAAATCACCTTCTGAATTTGCAACCATCAAAGCAACACTTGCATCCCCAACTACATTTAAAGATGTAAGAACCATTTCTACCGGTTTATTGATTGCCAAAATAAGCGCATACGTCATCATTGCAATTTCGTTTGTAAAGCCCATACCCGTAACCACTGTAAGCAAAAGTACAGAACCAGCTGCTGGAATTGCAGGTGTACCAGCCGAAGCCATAATTGCCAACAAAGACATCATCATAAAATCAGCAGGAGAAACACTATAGCCAGCTACAGTTGCAATAAAAGTAGTTCCAATTACATGCATAATTGCTGTACCATTCATGTTAATGGTCATGCCTAATGGCAATACAAAATCTGCAATGTCTTCTTTGATACCCAATTCTGTTGTAGTTGTTTTTCGATTCAAAGGCATTGTTGCTGCTGAAGAAATAGTTGAAAACGCAAACAAACCTACTTTCGCAATTTTCTTTAAGAAAATAACTGGATTTAGTTTTGTGACACCAAATATAATCAAAGTATATCCAAAAATCAAATAAATGATTAATACTGCACAAGTAACAGCTACATATACAAGTACAGATTTCACTTCTTCCAAACCATACAGTGCCATCGCTCTTGTAATCATAGCAAAAATTGCAACTGGACCAACTTTATTGATTAAGAAATCAACACAAATTTGAATCAACTTAGCAACACTTTTGATAAGATTTTTAAATGACTCGCCTTCTTTACCCATAGTATTCAAACTAATTCCACAAACAACAGCAATAAACACAACAGCTAAAATTGCATTGTTATTTGAAAATGTGGTAATGATATTATCTGGAACCATTGCAATTAAAATAGACATGGGATTTGCACTGCTAACGGTTGTCAAATTGGTGACGTCTTTCACAATAGAGTCCGAAACAGTAAAAATACCTACTTTTACACACCAAGTCGAAACAAAACTTGCTACAATACAACCTAAAATATAGACACCTAAAAATCCGCCTACAGTTTTATATGCCATTCTTCCTAATTTTTTCAAATCTGTAATGCTATCCATAGCCAATAACAACGAAGTGAATACAAGTGGAGTAATGATTAATTTCAGCCCATTCAAGAAAAGTGTTTGGATTACAAATAAAATACCTACTCCTGATTCAGCTGTTACATCTGCCAATAAAATGTAATATATTAAATTCCAAATTGTTTCATTTCCACTAGCGTTTAATTTTTCATTTAATATCATTAGTATAAAACCTATGGTAAATGAAGCAATTAAAGCTATTATCATTTGACGAATCAATTTATTTTCTTTTCTTTGTTCCATACTTTCATCTCCTTTGGTCGCATTCTGTGCCCACGTCTTGAAAATCATTTATCTAGTTGCAATTTCTTTCGTAATATTCAAGAATTTATCGATATCTTCTGTGCCATGACAGTGCATTGGTGATACACGAACCAAACCTTTGTCAGCCCCCAAAGCTTCAACAATACGCTTAGAATAAATACTGGTTGCTGCACGTGCAGCAGTAGTGACACCTCGTCTTTGATATTCTTCGCCCAATTCAATGACATCCATTCCTTCAATACGAATACCCGCAATCAAATCTCGACCTTCTACTGAATCAGTATCTGCACTGATTGCAACGCCAGGAATATGACGCAAACCAGGAATTTCTTTTGTTCCTTCCAACATATAGTGCAAAAGCGCTCTTTCTTGCAAATGAATTCTTTTCATTCCTTCATAATACAATTCTTTTCTATTTTCGCTTGCAATAAATTTTTTGCCGATAGAACATACATAATCAACAACTGCCATCATTGCTGCAAAATTACCAGGAGCTGGTGTCCCCAATTCAAATACTTTTGGATCTTTTGCAATGATTTTATGATGAGGCATATGAGCAACTCGATCAGATACATATGCAAATCCACAACCACGAACACTGAAGAATTTATATGGTGCAAAATTCATAGCATCTAAACCAAGTGTTTCTACATCCATAATCATATGTGGTGCATGTTGCACCGCATCGCTGATGATGTAAATATCAGGTTTTATTGCTCTAACAGCTTTTACAATTCCTTCCATATCCATAACACTACCAGAAATATTGGAAGCAGACATAATACTAACCAAACAGGTATTTTGATCCACCAATCTTGCAACTTCATCTGGATCAATTCTGCCAGTTTCTTTATTTGCTTGTGCAACTCGCAATTCACGACCATGTTTTTTGCAATGGAATTGCATAGCATCAAATGCAGACGGATGTTCCAAAACGGAAACAACTGCATTGGTACCTTCTACGTTGTCCATAATTAAATCAACAATTTGGAACATACATTGAGAAGCTGTCAATTCGGACATCAAAGCACCGCTTTTTGCATTGAAAACAATATCCAAAAGTTCTTTTGTACCTTCTTGTACATACGCCTTTAATGTCAAACCTCTTTCATGGTCTCTTTCGGGACAATCTGGGTAGCGTTCCAAATCCGCTTTCACCTCAACTGCTTTTTGCAAACGCAAAGACCCGCCTGAGTTATCAAAGAAAAGTCTTTCCCCATCTCTTGGATCTTCATTTGGCATAAAAAATTGATTTTTCAATTCTTGTACCAATACACTGTCAAATAAAATACCTTTAGTTTCATTCATACGTAGTACCTCAACTTTCTCATCTCATCGTCAATTATATTATAGTGTAATATAATCATCAAACCTTAACGATTCCTGCCTCCAAAACAACAGTATCATCCACAGTCAATGTTGGATTTTTAAAAATTAAGTCAATATGTATTGGACAACTGACGGTACCTCCAAAACCAACGTTGTCACCACAACCAAAATGTACAGTACCACCACAACCTTCGTCTTCAAGCATTCTTCCATTGAGCTCACACATAGGATTCAAACCAATTCCAATTTCACCAACACAGTAAACATTCTCATCTCCAAAGGATTCCATCACTTCAGCAAAAATTTCAGCTTGTTTTCCTCCTTCAATTTTTGTAATCTTGCTTGCTTCAATTGTGATTTTGATTTCATCATGAATCAATCCAAGCTTTGGATGTGGAATACTTCCATCTATATAAACTACACCATAACCCGTCCCTTCAACTGCACAAGTTGCACATTCCACATCTGGTGGAGAAGATGCAACCCCTTTTTCAACACTTCGTCCATATTGTGGCAATGGTTTTCTACCTGCAATAGAACATGTGAAGTGTGAACCATTTTCGCAGGTGATATTCAATGTTTTTGCACCATCTTCAACATCTGCAATTCTTTTACATGTTGCTCTTGCTGCAGCAAAATCCGCATATAAACCACCAGCATACATCATACTCAAATCATAATCTGCCATATTTACAAATCGAGCACCTTTGGCAACTGCTTCTTTTCTCGCTTTTGAATGATATAAAGAAAATTTAGTTGCCCAAAAATAACATCTGCTTCTAACATTGCTGCTGACACCAACTTTGTAGCATCTTCACCATGCATGGAACGTTCATCCATCATAACCATTGTTTTATTTGGAAAATCTTTTGCTGCATCATATACAAGCTTCGCAATCTCATAGCTTGTAGGGTCTGTTACAAATAAAATCTTTTCTTCTTTTTGACAATTTGAACATGTTGTTAAAAGAACATTGGCTGCTTTAGGTATCTCGTGCATACATTTCCTCCTCACATAAACGATCTGGCATTCTATATATACTTAATTCGCATTCATCTTACATGCAAGTAGAATACAAGTTAAGTATATGCAAATTATTCCACATTGTCAATAGTATTTTTAGCTTTTTTTAGATTTTTTTATAAACTTTGTATATATTCTTTATAAATACATCTTGCACGCAAGAATTGACTCTGATATAATGAATTATATTTTATTTATCCCTATGCAAATGAATTGAGGTGCAACAAAAAATGAATATAAATGAAAAACAAAATCTGAGCATTGAATCATATGAATCCATTAAACGTATGATTTTAAATGGCGAATTGAAACAAGGTCAAGCAATTAGCATCAGTGCTATGGCTGAATCCCTTCAAATCAGTCGTACCCCCGTTACCAATGCGTGCCAAAGACTAGAACACGAAAAGTTTTTGACAATCCTTCCAAAGCAAGGGGCTATTGTCAATACCATTTCTATAGAAGCAGCTTGTGGTATTTATGAATTACGCGCTGCTATAGAATCATATAATGCAAAGAGAGTTATAAATCTAATCACAGCAGAAGACATTAGAATTTTAAAAGATTCCATACAGATACAATATTCTGCCATTGAACGTAAAGATTCTGTTGCATTTATGGAAGCAGATATTTTTTTCCATAAATATATTTTAGAAAAAAACAAAAACTATGAAGTAACCGCAGTAATCAATCCACTATACGATCGTGCTTTTATGCTGGGTATCAAAAATAGCATGTCCGATGCACGTATAAAAAGTTCTTTGGATGAACACACTCGAATTATTGAGGCATTGGAAAAACGCGATATAAAAGAATTTGCAGATGCAATTGAAGCAAATATCTTAAATGGTCTATATAGTTTAACTGGTAGATATTTTATTAAATAATTGAAAATTGCAATAACAAATTGAACACTTTTGAAATAAAGTTTACTGCTTGGTTCTTCTATAAATTTGATCAAGCTGATCTTCAAATAATTCTTCTGGTGTGTAATATCCCAATCTCTTTGTTGGGGTTGCGTTGATTTCATCCGAAAACGCCAAGATTTGCTCGGGAGAAAATTTTGTGATAGAGGTGGATTTTGGAATGAATTTACGCAAAACACGATTTGACCGCTCATTCACCGGACGCTCCCAAGAAGAATATGGATGGGCAAAATAAACCTCGCTACCTAGATTCTCGAAGTCTGAAAAACTGGCAAATTCACTTCCGTTATCTGTGGTAATGCTACGAAACACTTGATTGAATTTGTCTCCAAACTGTTGATGGAGCTGTTTCATTGCAGAGGCAACTCCGTCAGCGGTTTTTTCATCAATACGCAGGGTAATATAGTAACCCGTCAGCCGTTCAACAATGCTGAAAACGGCTGCTTCGCCCTTCTTTTTTTGACCCAAAACGGTATCAGATTCCCAGTGACCAAAGGTGTTTCTGAGGACAACTTCAAGAGGACGTTCTTCTATACTTTTTCCGTATAAACGCTTAGAAATACGGGGTTTTCCCTGTGGTCGACGTGTCAATATTTCTGGAAGGTCGAATAAAGAGAGGGGCAATTCTCCGCTTCTCAATCGGTTGTAGAGTGTTTTGGTACATGGAATGGTGTCTGGAGGAAATAACCCAAGCAACCTTGCACGACCCACGCAAGAATCAAACGACCTTTTGTGTTCTTTCACTTGCTTTACCAACCAAGAAATAAACTGCGAATCCTGAAATGACTTCTTAGGACGACGACAACGGCTCCGATTTTCTTTGTAAACGGTAGCGCCTCTCTTTGCAGAGTAAGTAGGCTTTCTCCCACGACCGGAGTAAGCTGGCGTGCCTCTTTCCAACTCATATCCTATTGTGGAAGGGCTACAATTCAGCTCACCAGCGATTGCTCTATTAGAGTAACCCAGTTTGTGTAGGTGTTGGATTGCTCCACGCTCTTCCGCTCCTAAGTGTTGCCCCTTCTTGCGTTCTACTGGATTTGTGCTATAATTGGTATTGTCCATAGTATTTGGCTCCTTCTCTTAGAATCTTGTGTGGTAACTTTATTCTAACAGAAAATCCATTCACTGTGGACTTTTTTATGTGTTCAATTTGATTATACAATTAACCTTTATTAAATAATTTCATCTTTATGCATTTTCCTCTTTAGTTATTAATATAAAAAGTTGATAAATAAACTACTTTGCCAAAATCAACATGTACACATTGTCAAATCCCCCTTAAATCATAAGATTCAAGGGGATTTCAGACTGTCAAAAAAGTCAGCATAAGCTGGCTTTTTTTGGTATAATGAGGTTGAGGTGATGACAAATGTTGAGTAAAGAAGAAATCAAAAGAACATCAGTAGAAATCATAAACATAGATATGCTCGTTCCAGAAAATCATTTATTAAGAAAAATAGATAAAGCCGTAGATTTTAATGAAATTTATTCATTTGTGGAAGATTTGTACTGCTCAAACAACGGCAGACCTAGCGTTGACCCTGTTGTTCTCTTTAAAATGGTGTTTATCCAACATTTGTATGGAATTCGCTCTTTACGCCAAACGGTAAAAGAAATTGAAATGAATATTGCCTATCGCTGGTTTTTGGGCTATACCCTCAATGATAGTATTCCGCACTTTGCTACCATTAGTTATAACTTCAACAATAGATTTAAAGAAACAGTGGTAGAAAAAATTTTCGCTTGGATTTTAGGTGAAGTTGAGAAAAAAGGATATTTACGTCCAGAAGTTGTGTTTATAGATGCAACGCATATCAAGGCAAATGCAAATTTAAAGAAAAACATCAAAAAAGAAATACCTGTTGCAACTAAAAAGTATGAAAAGCAACTTTTTGAAGAAATCAATAAAGACAGAGAAGATAATGGAAAAAAGCCTTTTGATGATAAAAATGACCCTCCAAGAACAAAAACAATCACCACTTCTACAACAGATCCAGACAGCGGTTTGTTCCATAAGGGCGAACATAAAAAGTGCTTTGCATATGGTGCACATACCGTTTGCGATAAAAATAACTTTGTATTAGAAACCGTTGTAACACCTGGAAACATCCATGATAGTGTTGTATTTGATGAGGTTTATCATAAAGTGACAGAAAAATATCCAGAAATACAAGTGATTACAGCTGATGCAGGATACAAAACCCCATGGATTTGCAAGCAAATATTTGATGATGGAAGAATACCCTCTTTGCCTTACAAAAGACCAGTGACGAAAAAAGGAAATTCACCATGGTATGAGTATGTTTTTGATGAATACTACAACTGCATCATTTGCCCAGAATATCACGTTTTACCATATACAACCACCAATCGAGATGGCTATAGAGAATTTAAAAGTTACAGTTATATTTGCGAAAAATGTGAAAATCTTTCAAGGTGTACCGAAAGCAAAGACCACAGAAAGGTAGTCACCAAGCACATCTGGTGGAAATATTTAGAAAAGGCAGAGGATGTGCGGCATTCTCCATTAGGAAAAGACACCTATGCGTTGAGGAGCCAAACCATAGAACGGGTTTTTGCAGACGCAAAGGAGAAGCACGCAATGCGATATACATATCATAAAGGCTTGGCTCAGGTTTCAAAATGGGTGAAGCTTAAATTCGCTGCAATGAACTTAAAAAAACTGGCAACATGGAGTAGTAAGCAGTATATGTTGTTTGTAGAATATGCGTTATTTATACGAAAGAACCCTATTCCAAGGTGCGGAATAGGGTTCTTTGACAGTCTGAAATCCCCCTTAAATCATAAGATTCAAGGGGGATTTTTATATTCACGTTATATCTTGTTAAAAAAGTGCTTAAACCAATATTAAACCTTGTCATTCGAAGTCAAAACATATTTCGTATTTTTTCCATTGCCAACTTTTATAATGATTCCCATTTCCAGCATCTCTTTGATGATTGCATTTGCTCTTGTCAATCCAACTTGCAACAATTCTTCAATCTCAGCTCTTGCAACCTCGTTCTGTATCTTTAGGTGTTCTACAACCTTGTTTTGTGCTTCTGTTAGTGCTTTTGTGGAAGTATTCATATTGGGTAATGTTACCCTAAACGCACCTTCAGCATGGTCAAATATAGGTTTTATATCACTTTCTTTGTAAGCACTCATAATCTTACCAATACCAATTCCATAGGATTCTATCAACTTCATTCTATAAAATAAATTTGCTAATTTTTCATTTCTTGGTTGCGATGCACCCATCATAACAGCTTCAATTGACAACCCTGATACCAGACCACCTAGTGAAATAATTTCCATTCTATTGCTATAAATATTGATGGAAATGCTACCACTAAAACTATAATCACGATGGATAATCGCATTGAGTAAGGCTTCTCGTATGGCATCAAAAGGATAGTCCCTATGGTCTACTCTTAGCAGTTCATTGAATGTCGCTTTTGTGTTGTTGTGCAAATCAATTGTGTAATAAGCATCATTTAGTTGATTGAATACTGATCCTGTAAATTCTTTTCTGCTTTTGAATACAGTTTTATCCTCTCCTTGAAAACCCCTAGCTTGATTGAATGTTTGCACTGGTCTGAAACAATTTGCCCCATATTTGTAATCATTCCATCTTGAGATAAAATCCCTAAATTCTTTTTTTGTATATCTGTAAACTCTAAATTTCGAGCCTTCATTTCTTTTTCAAGTTCCTTAAAGCTCAAGTCTTGGTCTAAGCAACGGTTGGTTTCAAATGAATCACCATCAGAAATTTTTATCATATTTCGAATGGCATCCTCTGACGCAGGTGCTTTAGATGCTCCTTGTCTTACATAAACACCAGAAGGTTTCATGCCCTTGTCTATCAAGTAATATGGCTTTCTTGTCCCCTCGCTTACAGATACTTTGATAATATTTTCCCCATCTATTTCTATCACTTCTAGTTTCACAAACATCATAATATCAGGTCTAATACTATCACGGAGCGTATTTGTAATTTTAAGCATGGTATCATCCAAGTCCTCTACCCCAATTACTTTTCCATCGTCAGCAACACCAACATATATTATTCCACCACTTGTATTGATAAACGCAAGTACTTCTTTTTTGATATCAGAAGTAAAACATTCTTTCAATTCCGTATTTTCATTCTCAATAAAATTCATAATATCTCCTTTCTATCTGTATTATATCTTTCTATCACTGATACTATCACATTTGCAGATAGAATACAAGCAGTATTGCCATTGTTTCCAATCAAAATCTATGATTTATCCCCTAATTTCTCACCTTTCTCTATTTTTACAACATTATATTTCTTCATTTGACTCTTATCAAGCGCATGAGATTTCTAAGTTCATTTTCTATCACTTCTCCATTTCGTACGTCCATTAACATATTTGACATTGCTTGTAACTCTTGTCGCAGCACTTTCACAACCCTAGGATTCGCCTGTATCGTCATCTCCGTATTCTGCAACCGATGCATAATATATCCCTGTTTACTCATGCCACTCAGCTTCACAAGTCTTTCAATTTCCTCCCATTCTTCTGGCGATACCCTGAATGCAACTGTTTTACTTCGCCATCTGTTTTTCTGGTCTACTGCTTTTTGACTCATATTAAAACCCTCTTTCTATTGACAGTTTGTCTGCGATTTCTCCCTGTTTGGTTGGGAACAAATGTGCATATCGATATGTAATGTCTATGCTTTCGTGCCCCAATCTATCGGCTATTGCTACTGCACTAAATCCCATATTGATTAAAAGGGAACAGTGTGAATGTCTCAAATCATGGTTTCGTATCTTTTTGACACCAGTTTCTTTGCACCCTCGTGTCATTTCGTTTTGCAAATACGATTTTGTTACTGGAAATATTCTATCATCGTTTTTCACTTTGTAAAGGCTATTGATGTACTCTTGAAGTTCTTCTGACAAGAAGTCTGGCATGGAAATGATGCGATTGCTTTTTGGTGTTTTGGGATCAGTGATGATATCTTCACCACTGATTCTTTGATAGCTTTTATTGATTCTCAAAGTGGATTTTTCGAAGTTAAAATCTCCTTTTGTAAGTGCAAGAAGTTCGCCACTACGAATTCCTGTCCAGTACAACACCTCATAAATGTAGTAGCTCATTGGCTTATCCATCATGGCTTCAGAGAATTGCAAGTATTCTTCTTTTGTCCAGAATAACATTTCCTTCGTTTTTTCCTTGCCCATATTCCCAGCTTTTTGGGCTGGGTTGGATGGCAATTCATAGTATCTGATTGCATGATTGAAGATTGCAGAAAGTTGATTGTGAATGGTTTTTAGATACACCGGTGACATAGGTTTTCCATTATTCCCTTTGCGTTTCATCATTTGATTTTGCCACTTTATAATATCTGCTGGCTTGATTTCATCCATCTTTTTATCCTTGAAGTATGGCAACAGCTTGTTCTCTATGATACTTTCTTTGGTTCTCCAAGTATTCTGCTTTACCCTATGTTTTGTGTCCTCAGCATAGATTTCTACAAAACTTTTGAAAGTCATATCGAGGTTCGTTTGGGACTTTTTGATAAACTCCCTTTCCCACTCCAAGCCTTCTCGTTTGGTTTTGAAACCACGCTTACACTTCTGCTTTATCTGCCCCGTATAATCTTGATACCTAACCGACACAAGCCATTGACCATTCTTCGACGGATCTTTATTTACCGACATACTCTCACCTCGATTCGTCTACAATTCCATAAAACTTTTCTTCAAAATATATTCTACTCACCTTACCTGTTAATGTCATAAATCCTTTTTGTTCTAACTCCAAGTTTAATTTTTTGATGATTTTGTATGCGTGTGCCCTTGATATTTCAAGGCTTTCTGCCATTTCACTTGCCGATACAAACATCTTTTTCTCCATAGATTCTCCTTGTATAATGAAAACATAGTAAATTCTAAGTTTTCATTTGATTTTTTATTTACTATAATTTAAATAGATGCTATGGATTAGTGATTTCTCCTACAGCAGCTTAGCTGACTGGTTCGTAAAGGCTCTAACCATGGCTCTATGTTTAATTGTTGATTAGTTAGATAACGCATAGACGTTTTATATAGAGCAAGGATACATTTAACATAGAGTTCGTGGAACGTAGTATCAAATAAATTTAAAGGAGTTGTTTTCTATGTTATTTGTAGGTATTGATGTTGCTAAAAGCAAACATGATTGTTGTATTATTGATTCTGATGGTGTTCTTCACAATGATTCTTTACGCATTGAAAATTCAAAACTAGGCTTTGATTCTTTAGTTGAATCTATCTATTCAGCCTTAGACTCTAAAGATATTTCTAACGTAAAAATAGGACTTGAATCAACAGGGCATTACAGCACTAATATCACTAACTTTCTACTTGCTAAAGGTTTTCAAGTCACTACCTTGAATCCTTTATCTACTAATCTTTTTCGTAAAGCCCACACGCTCAGAAAGACCAAAACGGACAAGACAGATGCTAGAGTGATTGCTGCTATGCTTTTTACTGATGATTCAAAATCCTATTCACCAGTATCATACCAAATTTCTGAGCTAAAGTCACTAACAAGACATCGTTATCGTATGGTTGGATATCGCTCAAAACTGAAAATATCTATTACTAGATTAATTGATATTATCTTCCCAGAGCTACCCTCTTTGGTGTGGTCTATTCATCAAGCGTCTTCTTATGCTGTACTTTTGGAGCTGCCTTCTCCAACCGACATCTCTAATTGTCACCTTACTAAACTTACTAACTTGCTTTCTAAGGCTTCAAGAGGTAAATATGGAAAAGAAAAAGCAATTGCATTTAAAAGCGTTGCTTCCAATTCTATTGGTTCTTCAAGCAGATCTATTTGTTTTGAATTGCAACAAACTATTCGATTAGTTCAGTCTGTTCAGTCTGAAATTGATGCTTTGGATGCTCAGATTAAACTTGTTATGCAAGAAATCGATTCACCTATTATGTCTATCCCTGGTATCTCTTTTACTTTGGGTGCTATCATCTTAGCCGAAATTGGTGATATCCATCGTTTTTCCAATCCTGCTAAGCTTTTAGCTTTTGCTGGTATGGAACCTTCTACCTATCAATCAGGTAAATTTAATGCTTCTAATACTCCTATGGTAAAGCGTGGGTCCACTTATTTGCGTTGGGCTATTTTGCAAGCTGTTCGCCTTGTTGCTATGCGTGATGTTTCTTTTAAAAACTATCTTAACCACAAACAGTCACAGGGTAAGCATTATTATGTTGCTATTAGCCACGCTGGCAAGAAGCTTGTTAGACTGATTCATTCTTTGTTAAAGAATAATTGTTCCTATATTCCTCAACACTAGTTTTTTGTATTTGTTTTTTCGAGCAACTAATGGTTGCTCTGTTTGCTATGCCTTTTTTCTAATCAACTGACTTTTGTAAGTTTATCTAACTTTTTATCATTTTTCTATTGACTTCATATAGTTAGTCTTTCCAAACACACAATACCCTAAGTTTTTTACAATAGCTAGTGTTAGTGGTTATCACGTTGCAACTTCTACACAATATAATGGTACCGTGATTTAAGACAATTTTCGAGACAATTCTTAATGAATTTGTTATACTAACAACATCAGAAAGAAGGTGCTCACACATGTCTCGAACAAGAAGAAGTTTCACCGCTCAATTCAAAGCCGATTTGGTGATTGAGTTGCTGAAAGGCGAAAAAGATTTAAACACATTGGCTACCGAAAATTGCATCCAGCCTAACCTGTTAAGAAATTGGAAAAAAGAATTTTTATCCAATGCATCTGCTGCATTTGATGATACTCGTATGGAAAAAACGAACGAAAAATTACAACAAGAGCGTAAGGAAAAAGAAGCATATGCCAAAAAAGTCGGTCAACTTACAATGCAAGTGGACTGGCTCAAAAAAAAATCTGAAGAAGTTCTTGGACCAGACTACGAAACGAAGTATTCTCCAAAACCTTTCGAAGACTAAGGATATACCTGTATCTACAGGTGCAAAGCTGTTATCGGTGAATCGTACCAGCATCTACTATGAAAAGCCAGCGATATCCGCTGAGGAATTGGAATGCAAACGAATCATTGATCAGCTACACACAGAACATCCCACTTGGGGTGCAAGGCAGATGTCAGCACAACTGAAACAACGCAACCATAACGTAGGTCGCAAGCGTGCTAGACGTTACATGAATGAAATGGCCATTGATCCGATTTATCCAAAGATGAACCTTTCCAAACGCATGCAGGAGGCAAAGATATGCCCCTATCTATTGCGTAATGCGGTTATCGAACGTCCCAATCAGGCGTGGTCAATCGACATCACCTATATTGGAACAAAACACGGATTTCTGTATCTAACAGCCATCATCGACTGGTATAGTCGTTGCATTGTTGGTTGGGAAGTGGATGATACATTAAGCACTCATATGGTTATGAATGCGGTCAAAAAGGCATTGAAAGTAGCAACACCTATCATATTGAATTCAGACCAGGGCTCTCAATTTACAAGCAATGAATACAGAGCCTTTTTGAAGGAACAAAAAATCAAACAAAGCATGGATGGCAAAGGGCGATGGGCTGATAACATCATGATTGAACGATGGTTTCGCAGCTTCAAATACGAAGAAGCATATTTGACAGAATATACATCCATTAAGCAGGCTCGAATAGAGATAGCAAAGTATATTCACACATATAACTTTGAACGTCTTCATTCGGCGCTGGACTACCAGACACCAGCATCCATGTATTATCCCATGCAACTGTTACCAATGGCAGCATAAGAGGAGGGGTTACTCTTTCCTTTATTAAATTGAGTTCATTAAAAAAGAATTGTTTTTTTGTCTTGACAACTGAGCCATTATACAAGCAACAAATTTTGGCGATTTATTTTTGCTTTTACATACTCATTTCTTGTTGGTTTTGTAAATCTTCACCTGTATGTTTCATACCTAGTGCTTCTTTTTTCTCAATACTCTTTGCCAATATTTTTTTATCTATACGTTGATTCATTGTAGTACAATCCTTTATTATTTCATCGGTAAATACTTTTTCTATTGATTTTAAAACGTTCAAAATACCAACACCGATCGCAGTGCTATTATCGTTTTTTGCTTCTGCTTTTTGTGGTATTTGTGCGTAATTCATATCCAAATTCAAACTCAAACCCATATCTAAATCCATATCCATCTGCTCCACCTCTTTCAGAATCATATTTTTGATTGAGCGGAATGCAGCCTGTTCAGACAGTGGTAGTTTTTCAGGTTTTTCTGTTGTATAACTGCTATAAATTTCAAATTTGGTATCGTACCACATATCATAAGCCTCTTTGATTTCTGGCAGTTTTGCAAGTTCGTCTACGATTTTATCCACCTTTGTTTTGTCTGATTTTTTCAAATATTCATAGGATTTTTTGCCCTTATAGTTTTGCATTGCATGGTTTAAATCATAAATCAACTGCAATATCTCATTACTTGGTTGCACTTTAATGTCTTGGAATATATCTTTGCATTTCTGCTTTACCTCATCACGTTGCATGGATTGCATTGCATATACTTGTTCCAACTCTAGAGAAAACACCTCTTTTGTCACTAGAGATTTGAATTGATCAATACCCTTTTTCGTGAGATAACCCTCATTGGGATTTTTAGAATAGACCACCATATGCACATGAGGGTGATGACTCTCATTATGAAAGCTGGCATACCATTGGAGGTTATCAATCTTGATTTTGTAGTAATCTGCAATCTTTGGTGCGATTTGTGACAACATATTTTTCCATGCAGTGCCATTGTCGAAGCCTGTTCTGATGGCATCTTCACGAGTAAGAGAAATGATTGGCAGCCAAATATTGCCCGTATGGTTTGCCACTTCTTCTTGCACCTTGGATAAAACAATCTTGTCATTGCCACTGGTGAACAATCCGTGATTGGAAACTTTTTCAACACCTTTTCGATTTGCGATATAATCAACGTATTTCTGGACGTGTTTCTCCACTCCATCTCGTGTGCCAATGTAGTTCACAAGATTTCCACCATGAGCACCCCCACCTTTGATGTAGTTGGATTTCAAAATAACTTTAGGCATTTAATCACCGCCTTTTCCAATCTGAACAGCCAAATTTTCCATATCATTTCCATCCAATTTGTAAGCAAGTTGTAGAATTTTCACCACCATATCCAGTTGAAATTTGTTTTGATTCAGCTGTCTATGCAATCTATTTTCACAGCTTTTGATTGCACCTTGCATCTCACCTATCAAGATATTTGAGATAAATTTCGTAGCATTTTGTGTCAGCAAGTATCCAGAATAAAATTCGATTGCACGATTGACAAACTCACTTTGATTTTTCATATCCTCTTTTTCCACCAATAGATCCATTGTTTTCAGCAGTTTTTCATCAATCCAAATATTTGTACGAATTGCATTCATTTTCCCACCTCATTCCTATATATCGTTTTACGACCACCTCAAGGTATACCTAGAGAATGGCTTGTTTGGGGGATTTTCAGCATCCAACAGCACCATTCACAGCACTTGGGTGTACCCATCTTTTTTGTGGTTTTATCTTTTTGGTCTTGCAAACACGGTCGGCACTGCCGTCCGATGTAACCGTGGGTGCACCCACTTTATCCCGCACTTTAATATGCGACCTATAAATTGCCAGAAACTGCCGTAAATCACTCTAGCCTTTGATGCATTCTAGTCCCTTGAATATCGGTGTACATTGGCTTATTTGCGTTTATAACTTCTCCGTTGAGCAAACACCCTATAAACTATTTCCAGTGCCAGAAACGCCGTTGTACATTGGGTGTGTGTGCCCTTCAACCCTCATTTGGTGCAACTCTCCCATCTCTGCCAGCAAAGCCTCACACAAGCCGACACAGAGGCAAACAGGGGCGATAGGGACAACGTTTTGCCACACCTACTTTCCATCGACACTATCGTCACCCACTCTGATGAGTTCCACAATTCTCTTACCATTGCTTCGCCTCGAAACACCCAGTATTCCAAGCTTTTCAAACCTTTTGGATAATCTCTTAATGTTTTTAGAAATCACTTTATTGGAAAAATTTTCGTCACTTATTGCGTTTAGCAGGGACGATAATTCTGTTGCAGAACCACTGAAAATCACCTTATCACTCATAAAAATATCCACAGCATTGATGAAATTCAAATCTGATAAAGTTGTTTCCGAAAGGCTATCCGAAAGTTTAATCCAACAATTTTCATCGGTCCGTTCCATCTCCATCTCTCGTGGTTCGATATCTCTGCCAATGCAATTTAACACACTCGCTTTTTCACCTCGTTTGGATTGTGTCATTGTGAACATGGTGTCCACCACGCCTTGCAAGCCCGTGCTACCTGAAATCTGATGGAAGGTATCACTATCTTTTTGTTTTCTGAAATGATGAATGAGTAAAATTGCAATGCCGTATTCATCTGCTAATTTTTTTAGTATCATCAAATCAGAATAGTCACTTGCATAACTACTCTCTGTACCAGTGCGTACTGTTTGAAGCGTATCAATAATAATCAACTTTGTATTTTGATTTTCACAAACAAAATTTTTGATTCGTGTTTCCAACTCACCACCCAATTTCGAAATCTCTGTACAGAAATGAATGTTATCTGGTGCTATATCGATGATTTCCAACAACCGATTTTGAATTCTGATTTCGTTATCTTCCAAAGCCAAAAACAAAACTGTTCCCTTTGCAGTTTCAAAATCAAAAACCTTTTCTCCATTTGCGATCTGAATGGACAACCATAATGCAAACCAACTTTTCCCAACCTTTGGCGAACCTGCAAGCAAACTCAAACCATTCGGCAACAAGTGTTCTATCACAAATGGTATTTCTGCAAGCTCTTTTGATAAAATTTCTGCTGCTGTTATTGTTTTAAATTTTTTCATATAAAATCCCTCCTTTGTTGTAAAGATCAGTATTGTTATTTTGTTTTTACCCCCTCACTGTATTGGCAACGAGAAGGCGTTTTTTATGACATGAGGCTGAACTTTTATTTTTTATTTTTTATTTTCATCTCACACGATAGATGTCAAATTGTGAATAGCCATTATCTATTTTCAACTGTATACGCTCCATTGCGTTTTGTAAATAGATGTGATGGAATTATTGTATATTCTCTATTTACTCGTATTTTATTATCTATTTTGAGAAATTTTGTGTACTTTCTATTTTTCCATTGTGCTACATCTATTTTCGAGGAGGAATTATGTTTTCTTTTACAGCTCATTTTTATGAAAATGAAATATACATAAACAAGAAATTTGCGTACAAAAACAATGAATTCTTAACTGAATTATTGAATCTTGACATTACTGATGACCTAAATCATTATCGAACTGTTTTGATGAAAGAGCCTCAATATTTACGTCTTTTTGGTGATATGTCTGACTTTGAAATTGAAAGCTACAATGCCTATGCACAAAATATTCAAGCTGTTATGAACAATCTAGATTTCTTTTTCGAAAAACTTTCCATATCCAAACTCATTTCCAACAGCGAGTTCATACAGACAGAAAAACTGTTTGCTATACTTTCTTCTATAACTTAGATTTGGAAAAATCCTTGCTCCGAAACGGATGCAGATTGGGATGATGACTATGTAAATGATTATGGATTTAGCTATCCAGATTTAGATTCTTCTGGCATCCATGTATATCGTTCACAGCTGAATAAATTTTTTCCAAGTGGATTGCGTTATAGTCTTGATTGTGCCGGCATGAGTTTGGATTTGGAGGATATGAACGCACAAGTTGAAAATCTTTGCAAATCCTATTTGACTTTTATAGAAGATATTTTGAGAGTGATCCATCTGTATCACGATTTCGTTGACAACTACCTCAATGCACAAAGTAAGTTTTTGGATAGCGATAGCCTTGCCAATGCTTTTATTTCACTTATTGACAGCACAAAGAAAAAACCAGACAGGAATTATTTCAAATTCACATCTGGTTATTCAAAGTTTTTTCATTCTGTTATCAAAAAAGATAAGAAAAACATTCTCTGTGCATCATATGAATTCCAAAGCATCGGTGCCTTTTTGTACTTCGATTTATTCCATGGTATCCAGCAGAATTACATACCCAAAAAGTGTATGAACTGCGGTACTTATTTTTTAATCAAGTCTGGAAAATACACCGACTACTGCGACAGCCATGCTCCACAAGATAATTCGAAAACTTGTAGAGAAATTGGCTCACGCAAAAAATACGATGACAAGTGCAAAACCGATCCCGTATGGCAAACCTACAACAGGGCATACAAGGCACACTACGCAAGGTATATGAAAAAGAAAATGACCGTGGCGGAATTTGAGAAGTGGTCTGCTTGGGCAGTTGAGTGGCGCACCAAAGCAGAAAACGATGAGATTTCATTTGAAGAATATGTTACAGAAATCAAGAAATAAAAAACCTCCTCACCCGACCATTCGTAACCAGGTGGGGAGATTTTCTTATAGCATACTTCTCAAGCAGTTTTCAATATCTTCATCCATAATTTCCACAGCTAACTTTGCACCGAACTTAAAACCCATTTCAAAGTGCGACACCGAAGTTTCACCAAGAATCACTGAGTACGCATTTAAGATTTCATTGAACAATTGTTTTTCTTTGCCCTCAAATTATTTGACAGTGGTTCTCCGTTTGTATCGACCTCATTCATTACATTTTAATAAGTTTCATTTCCTCGAAGGAAACCGATAACGAAACCATATCTGCCATAGTCACTTCAAAAAGTTCCTAGTAATCACCATTCCACTGACTTGATAAAGACCGATGTTCTTGTATGATCTTCTCGAAAAAAGACAGCTATGCAAAACTCAATAAATATCAGTATCCCGGCTTCGCTTTGAGGTAGCATTTTTATATCAAGCAATTTCAAAACAATTTAAAGTTGGTCAATCTGTATTCATATTTTATCAATAACAAAGGGATGAGACCGAAAAGCGGCCTCATCCCAAATTAAATTAAAAATCTATTTTTCCATTGTATATCCGTTCTTTTTATCCTCTAGCTTCATATTTAATATTTCTCTCATTTTTCAACATACGACCTAATGCCATATATCCAAACAAGCAGAATTCCCTAGAAATCAATTCCCCTAATCCATATAAATATCATTTAACAGAATAGGCTTATCATCAATCAAAACATTAAATTCAAACTTAACATCTCCCCAAGAAAATCCCGCCAAATAATATTTTAATGATAAAACCATCCCTTTTTTCAGTATCAAATGACTATCTTTGCACAGATACGGATATTCCACTGGTTCGAGTCCTGTACTACACCCAACAAATTCTTCTTTATTATACAACGGCAATAAATGAGAGAGCAAGCCAAATTCCCTAGTCTTTTCTTGGTACAGTTCAAAAATTCTTTCTGTGCTATCCCCCACCTTCAAATTATCCAACATATAAGAAATCACTTTTTTAGAACTTTCACATACCTTTTTTGACTCCGAATTGGACAGCCCTTTGGTTATGGTGTAAAACGAGGAATACCCCTTGTATCTAGGAACAATATTAACTGTAACCACCTCATGAATATGGTCATCGGTAGGTCTATGGGTATTCTCCCTTGTGTTCAACCCTCCGGATACTATAGTATCATATCCCACATCCAGACCTTTTGTTTTGATGAGATATTCCGCCTTGTTTGCAATCTCTCTCTCCGTCGTAATTCCTTCTTTAATATTGCCCGATACCTCTTGCATTATATTGTTCGCATAAAAGGCAGCTGTAATGATTTTTTCTATTTCTTCATCATCTTTATACAGTCGTAAACCTGCAAAAAACAACTCGCAGTCACGAAAAATTACAAATTGCTCTAATTGTTCTAAATGCTTTCTATAAAATCCCGGCAATTTCTCCACACCACATAATCCCAGAGTTTCCCCCTTTTTTTCTTGAAGAAAGTCCACAATACTTTCTATATGACGTATATCTTTTATATGAGTCACAGATTTTGCCATTTGCCCATTGGCTTCCCCAAAAACAAGATGACGCTTTCTTGATTCAAGTAAATCACATTAGGGGAAAACTCAATATTTTGTACTGGCATATAATCAGAAATATACAAGTTATGGCTCGGTCGAAATTCTTCATTATATATGAAAAATCCATCTAAATTTTCTTCTGTTATCCACTTGCGTATTCTGTAAATGCGTTCTTCAAATTTTTCTTTTGCTATACCTGTATACCCCATTTCGCCACCTTTACATCCTTATTATGTCCGGTCTTTGATAAATTTCACCTTCAAATTCCACCCTTACCGTCGGAAGATTGGTTGTTTCTGTTGTAAGAATCGGCTTATTCTCTTTTAAGTAGAATGTATCCTCCGCCTTGTAAGCTGGAACTGTCGGATTGTACGAAAAGCTCATTCCATTCTTAATTATAATATCCGAACGCCCCGTCATTTTATCTTCTCGGCTCAAATATCCAGTAATACCACCTTGGTGGTGATTTTTCCATTCATCAGAAAATCCATATTCTCTATAAACTTCTTGACCTTTATAAAAAACATCTCTTATATTCATTCCTTCTTTCGAATACTTCATATATGCACATTCAACAGCCAATACCGCATCTCTTTTTCTCAATACTTCTTCATCCACCTGATCCAAAGCGACCATGCGAGATAAACACGAATACATTCCATCACGACGAACTGTCAAAATAATCATTACCAAGTCATCAATTATTTCACTTGTTGCTATGGGATGTCGATATAGCAATGCCCGCTTGCTGCTGGCACAAAGAGCCAATCCCGCTTCTATAGAACGCTCTACACACAATTTATAAAGCATCCCACTTATATCTCTCTCCGTCATCCCTTTTTTAATGTACGGAAGAACACCTTCTGCAATCTCTGCCAAATCAGCCCCCAATACCGACGCCTTCAGCATCTCCTTTTCGGTTAAAATCATACGGCGAAGTTTTATTTCAGCCTCGATTTCAACCTCATCTATCAACAATTCTTGATCTACAAAAGGGAATTTATAATCTTCATACCACATAAATGTAATCGGGGTCACAATTTTAACAAGCGCTTCGTCCAATTCCTCCTTGAGCAACCTATCCATCTCTATATTATTGGCAATCAAAAACACACCTTCAAGAGTTATTATGAGTTTTACTATCGTAGATTCCGAAACAGATAGCACATGCGGTCTTCTAATTCCCAACCAAGATAAATTGGCAAAAGATTTGATAACCACACCCATTTTATTTCTTTTTTTTACCAACTCTTTTAAGTATTCTATTTTATTCAATGTATCTACCATACAAAAACCCCCATTTATAAATATAACTCGCTATAAAATAGCGAGTTATATTATCATTTTTTATCCATAAAGAAGTTCTGGCAAGAATGTAATAACTTGTGGTACAAATACACATAAAAGTATTACAACAACAATCGTTAAAACAAATGGCCAAATAGCTTTGCTCGCTTTTGCAACTGGAATACCCGCAATGCTAGATCCCAAGTATAAAAGCACGCCAACCGGCGGAGTAATTGATCCAACCAAAACTGACATTACAAACAGTACACCAAACAACACAAGGGAAATCCCCAAGCTTTGAACTACAGGAACAAATACTGGTGCAAAAATAATCAGCACTGGTGTCCCTTCAACAAATAATCCCAAAACCAGAATAAATCCAATAATTAATAGTAATACCACTGTTGGATTTGTGCTAATGGATAATAAAAGCTCTAATACCATCGATGGGAAACCTGTCCACGCTAAAATCCAGCTAAACATAGCAGCGGAGGCTACAATAAACATTGCTTGGGCTGTAATTTTTGCAGATTTGTAAAAAATCACTGGAAGCTCTTTGAATGTAACTTCCTTATATACAAATACACCTACAATAATTGCATATACACATGCAATCACTCCAGCTTCTGTTGCTGTGAATATACCCGATAAGATACCTCCCAAGATGATAAGCGGCATAATTATCGCAAGAATTGAACTCTTGAATGCATTCACAAAAGCACCAAAGCTAAATTTACCCTGAGAACCATATCCATGTTTTTTGGATATCTTATATGCCATAAACATTTGTGTCAATCCAATCAAAATCCCCGGAACCAAACCACCGATAAATAGCATAGCAACCGACTCACTTGCAATAACAGCATACATAACCATCATAATACTTGGCGGAATGATTGGTCCTATCGTGGAGGACGCTGCAGTTACAGCGACACAAAATTCAGGAGGATAACCATCTTCTTCCATAATCGGAATCAACATTGATCCAAGCGCTGAAGTATCGGCTGTTGCCGAACCCGATATCCCCGCAAAAAATATGCTGGATACAATATTAACATGTGCAAGACCACCTTTAATGTGTCCTACCAAAGTTTGCGCCAATGCTACAATCCTTTTTGTAATACCACCAGAGTTCATGATGTCCCCTGCAAAAATAAAGAATGGTATTGCCATCAAAGAAAAGGAATCCACTTGAACAAATAGCCTTGTTGTCACCATTGCCAGAGGCAAATCCCCAACAAGGAGAGCCGCAAGCGATGCAACAAGCATTGCAAAAGCAATAGGCAAGTTAAGTGCCACAAGCACCAAAAACACTATAAACAAAACTGGTAACATTACTCTTCACCCGCTTCTTTTGATTTTATTATGGTTATTAAATGCCTCATATAGTATACTATCATATACGCGAATCCTATTGGAATTGCCGTATAAACCATACCCATATTAAGCTTTAAGGCTGCTGACTTTTGATTCATGTTAATTGCAATAATATCAAAAGAAGTAAATGCAATAGCAATACACACTATAATGATTAAAACAAACCCCAATATGCCAATACCCTTTGCAAGCTTTTGGGGCAGCTTACTCACTAAATAATCCATACCAATGTGAGCATTTTCTCTGGCACATATAGCTGCACCTAAAAAGGTAACCCACACAAATAAGCATCTTGCAAGCTCCTCTGACCAAGATAGCGGATTGTTTAATGCAAATCTAAAGATAACTTGCAAAAAAGTTACAATCACCATACCTATGACAAAGATTATCACCGTTATATTTAGCAGTCCATTAAATATTTCCCCTAATTTTTTCATAAATTATCC
This sequence comes from Chakrabartyella piscis, assembly GCA_030067835.1. Classification (GTDB taxonomy): domain Bacteria; phylum Bacillota; class Clostridia; order Lachnospirales; family Anaerotignaceae; genus Chakrabartyella; species Chakrabartyella piscis. The sequence goes on along the minus strand of CP092441.1, from coordinate 1,210,745 downwards.
TCAAAATTCAATTCCTAGTTCAGATGTGAGCAATCCCTTTACTTCATCTGACACATCTGCACAAGAGCTAGCATAAATTGATTGACCAGCTGTAACAAAACTTTCTTTATCTACTTCAGTTACATTCATACCAAATGCTACCAATTCATCCAAAGCTGCTGCTTGATCCACTTTGTCCATTTCCATTTCAATTTCGCCTAATTCTTTAGAAGCTTCAATCAAATATTCTTGCAAATCTGCTGGAAGAGCATTAAATGATTTTTGGCTAATTGCAACAACACCAGGAGTCGCAAAATGTTCTGTCAAAGTAAGCTCTTTGCAAACTTCATAGAATTTATCAGACAAAATATTCCCAAGTGCATTTTCGGCACCATCGAGAACACCTTGTTGGATAGATGTATATACTTCGGAATATGACATTGGAACAGCAGATGCCCCCATCGCATTCAAAGAATTAATCATAACAGTACTTTCCATAACTCGGATTTTAACACCGTTCAATTCTGCCGGAGTTGTTACATCTGGTGTATTGGAATATACAGATCTAAATCCATTAGAGAACCAAGTTAATCCAACAATCCCAATGCCTTCAAGCTGTTCAAACAAATTTTCGCCAATAGGCCCAGAAGTGATGTTCTCAATATCATCATATGTTTCAAATAAATATGGAAGAGACATAATGTTATAGTCTGGCAAGAAGTTTCCAACTACAGAAGCAGAAACTTGCATCATGTCCAAAGAGCCAAGTTGCAAACTTTCTACATAGTCACGCTCTCCACCCAACTGACCACTATCTAAAAGTGTAATGCTAAGTCTACCATTCGTATCTTCATAAACACCCTCTGCCCACTCAACAATTGATTTATTGTGTGTATGAGTTGCACTAGAAACAATAGCAAATCTGAGTTCATAAGTTTCATCAGAAATAGTTGTTTCTGCATCTGTAGATGAAGATGCGCTTTCAGATGAGCTTCCACTACCTGAAGAACATGCTGCCAAGGAAACCATCATGGATGTTACCAAAATCATAGCCAAAAATTTCTTCATAATCAAATTCCTCCCTCTCACTTACATTGACCTTTTATTTTATATCTTGCAGGCAACCAGCCTACTTCAAGCCATAATAAACATTAGATTTCATAAAGAATTCTATTTAACAATTCACACTTATCTTCCTTTACAACCATTACAGATTCAATTCTAAGTCCACCCCAGTCAAATCCATGCAAATCGTATTTTAGTGCCAAAGTCATTCCTTTTACCAATGTAAAGTCTGATTCCGGTCCTAAATTGGGTCGTTCAACACAATCAAGTCCAATGCTGTGACCCACCGCACGAAAACCTACCGCATATGGCTTAAATAAATGATCTACGCCTAGCTTAATTGATTCCTCTAAAAACACATCATAAATTCTAGAACCCTTTTCGCCCGGTTTCAAAGCATCAACTGTTCGAATCACCACATCTCGAGCAGTATCGATAATTTTTTGTTGTTCATCCGTCGCCTTACCTCTGAAAATTGTAATGGCAACATCTGTAGCATAACCATTATAAGATGGAGCTACATCAATCAAAATCGCTTCTCCTTGTTCAATCACCTTATGGGTTGGTCTCCATGTTGGATTTCTTGTATATTCACCAGAAGCAAGAACTGTTGCACAACTTAAGTCTCCACCCATTTGTTTCATTGTATATTCAGATACAGCGCAAAGACCAATTTCTGTGATTTCATTATCTGTTGCAAGTTCTTTAATGGCAATTCTAAGGGATTCATCTCCAATTTGACATGCTTTTGCAAGCAATTCGATTTCTTCATCACATTTAACCATTCTCATGTCATGTAATATTTCATCCCAATTTACATAATCATTATCTGCTAAAGCTTTTTCTATGATTCTATAATATTTTGTCGGAAGCAGATCTTCGCCAGAAATTCCGATATTTAATTTTTTTCCAGCTTTGTTCACTTCATCCGCAAAAAACTCTCCAATCATTTCAATCGATCTGATGTCTTCAATCCAAGAAACCGATTTAGCAGCTTGGGCATTGATAGCACCCAAGAACAAAGTAACTTTTCCTTTTGCATCAATGTAAACGCCTTGTGGTGACTCTTCAATCATATTGATTGGTTTAAAATCAGAGATGTATGTAGCATAACCAGTTCTATATTCATCAGAAAATATAAAAAATCCATCTTTGCCTTCCACTTTGATTTTATCCACCAATACTTCAACTCTTTTTTGAAACACTTTAATAGGTAAAGCCGAAAATCCCGTCATTTTATACTCCTCCATTTGTATTCCGATATTTCGGAAGTCGTCCGATATATTGAACTATATGGAGATTATATCTTTTTAATCACCGATTGTCAATCTTTTTTTGTTATATTTTCCTTCTTTTCAATTTATTTTTTATTTTTTCACAAATTAATAGCAGAATTTCTATAATTATTGCATTTTATTTGGTTTATTTTTTTCAATATGTGATATACTTTTATCCAAAACCTGTTACCTCGCCCCCCCATTTTTATATACCAAATCATTTCAACTAATAAAAGCGATGCCTATAAATCCAAAGACTTACAGGCATCGCTTTTATATACATTAATTTATCAAACTTCTTTATATCTAAGGCTTTTCGACATTGCCTTAGCCATAGTCATAATCATTTCTAACACTTCGTAGTGATTTTGCCCCAAAATGTGTATCCCAATGGTGCTAATCACCCCACATATCTTACTTTCAAAGTTAAAAATCGGGACCGCAATCGTATATGTATGTTCATATTCCTCATCATACGTCATCAAGTAACGATTTTTTTGAATCATTCTAAGCTCCTCTTTAGGAACATCAATATCCAAACGACCACATAAATCTTCTTCAATAAATGCCAAAAACACTTTCCCAACTGCAGATTTCAAATCATCATCATATTTTCCAACATCTGGTGCTTTAATAATTGATTTCTCCGCATCATATCGATTAATGTAAACAGCTCTATCCATTGCAAACTTGGAAAGCAATACCGGTTGATTGATTTTTTCTGCCACATCTTTAATATATTCATTGCTCAAATTAACCAAAGTAGAATTGAGAGAATAAGTACTCCCCAAAATATAAATTGTTGAACCAATGGCATAACTTTTAATTTTTTCATCTTTATAATAAACACATTCTGTATCATATAGTGCTTGTAATATATCGAAAACTGTTGATTTTGGGAGTTTTGTCTCTTTTACAATTTCTGAACAAGTTGCTCCGTTATCATGTTTCGCAATACAGTTTAGCACCTCAACAATCTTTCTGACCATTTTATTCTTCAATACAACCTCTGCTTTTTCCGACATAATCATCCCCCGCCCCATTTCAATATGAGTTAATCTAACTTAACTTATAGACCACTGTATCACATCATTTCTACTTTTGCAATACGAACCATTAAAAACCCGTAATTCTTCGAAACTCACCTCCGCCGAAAACAAACCTCCTACATATAATCATACAGATTTCCTTCCATAGAAAATATAGTAAGTCATAACCATATTATTCGCCTACATTATAACGTTTTACGAAAAGGCAAAGATTAGTATTGTCGAATGGAGTAACGATATATTTCTATCAATAGCTGCACAAACCACCCCGACTCAATCTGATCCAAATCAGGTACAATCTACACGAATCTCGCCAAGGAAGCAACCTGTTATCATAATATTTTGTAGCCAATTTGTAGCCACTGCACTCAAGTTGTACTCAGTGATTTATGCAAAAAACCGCTTGTTATCATTGTTTATGATGCTTTGAAATTGTGTGGCAACAAAAATTATGTTATCATTTTGTTATCAGTCGCAATATGCTATCGCATAATTTCTCATAAATTTAGTATAATATGTTGTAAAACGCAAGAAAACACCCTGAAACAGAGTGTTTTCTGTATATTTTTTGTATACGCAAACCAGTGAGTGTATTTTGCAACCCCAAAGTGTAACAAAATGCAATGCAAAAGTGTAACACCTATATTGGGTTAATAGTTACTATATTTTCATCAACGAATGTTCGAATCTCCAGCTCTCTCTATCGAACACAATTAAGTGACTGTGATGGACCAAACGGTCTATGAGTGCAGCGGTTAATTGTTCGTCATAGAAGATGCTATTCCATTTACTGAACTCGATATTCGTTGTAATGATTAAACTTCTTTTCTCATAGCAATCTGCAATTACTTGAAACAATAATTGCGAACCTTCAGCTCCGAAGGGGAGATATCCCCATTCATCGCATATTAATAAATCTATTTTACTTAATCTCTTAAGCATTCTAGTTAAGGATCCATCTGCTTTTGCATCCAATAACTCATTTACAAGTGTTGCTGTCTTGTAAAACTTTACTTTTTTACCTTGTATACAGGCTTCTACTCCTATGGCTGTTGCCATATGACTCTTGCCTGCACCATTTCTTCCGTACAATATCAGGTTTTGTTTTTGTTCCAAAAATGCAGCTGTTTTAAGATTTTCCGTATTCAATGCACTAGGGATAACGATTTTTTCAAAATCATAATTCTCAAAGGTCTTTAACCCGTCAAACCCTGCTTGTTTTAAATGTAATTCTTTTCTTTTATTATTTCGATATTCTTGCTCTGCCTGTAATACTTTCACTAAATACTCTTGATGTGTGTCCCCTGAAAGTGTAACTGCATTGTCTGCAAATGTTGCACTTAATCTCAACTCTTTGCAACATTCATATATTTTATCCCGCATGAGCAACTACCCCTTTGTAAAGAGGTCATCATATTTATGATTGTTAACTGGAAAGCTCGGAACATCTTGTATATCCTTATGCAGCTGTTGCACTTGCATTGGTTGCAGTTGCTGCATCGGTGATGTAATCGTTCGATATGCTGATAAAATACTATCAGCATCATGTACTCCGTTATCTAATGCATAAGTTAATGCAGCAGATGCAGTATGCAGGTCGTGTTTCAGCAGCATAGTATGTAATGCTGCTAAGCCTTTGCGTTTACCATCAGTATCTTGATTACGTAAGAATTTTTGCCAATTATCTGGCAGTTCTTCATAAAAACTGGTGTATTTCATCGCCATTGGCTTTCGACTCATTAGATTTAAGTATGGAAGCCATTTCATAGACTCACGTCCCTTACCATAGAGACGAGGATGTTCTACGATTACATCGTACTTTTCATTCATTACAATTACAGTATCACTGGTTACTTTTAGATAAATGGTCTGTTTATTGTATTGTGGAGATGTAGAATAACGATTTCCATCAAAAGAACATTTTGCCCAATTATCAGTGATTCTTGTTTCTAATATAAATACTTCATATGGAATGGAATTTAGTGGTAACATTTCCACCAGTTCCTCTTGAAATAAGTCGTTTATAGATAGTTCCTTTACATAATGCTCTCGATTACCATCCTTATCACAACGTTTCAATAGCTCTCGATTAAATTCACTGAAATCTAGTATAGTAGGGATTGGAACAAACATATTTCTACGTTCGTAACCAACTTTATTTTCTACATTACCTTTTTCCCATCCTGCCGCACTATTACAAAATGCAGCTTCGAATTTATAATGTTCACAGAAACGCTTAAATCCTTCTGTAAGAGTACGTTCATGTCCTTTTCCTACATGTGCAACAGCAGTCGAAAGATTATCAAATACCATGCGATAAGGTATTTTACCAATATATTCAAATATATTTTTCATACCTTGTAGTAAACATTGTTGATTTTCGCCTCCAAAGATTTGACAGTAAGCTTTGTTGCTATATGGAAACGAAACGGTTAGTTTTAGAGCATCTATCATTTCACCAGCATTATTAAAATAAGAGAAGTGACCGAAGTCTACTTGTGCTTCCCCTGGTGGATGATATAAAGGGAGCTTCGCTTTATTTTCCTGTGCATGAAATAATTCTTTCTTCTTTTCTGAAACATAAGCCTGTACTGTTCGCAACTTTACTTCTAATTGTTCAGGATATTCTTCTTGTAATCGCTCAAAGATACGTTTTGCTGTGTGTCGTTGTTTTCTAGGTGCTGTCAAATCAGCTGTTAGCCATTCATCAATAATAGGCTTAAGCGGATCTAATAATGAGGGTCTAATGAGTGGTGGATATAATGGCTCATTAAAATCTTCTAATTCCAAATATTTTTTGATTGTTTCATAGTGATAACCAGTTCGTCTCATGATTTCTCTGATTGAAACATCTTCCTTTTCATACAATCTTTTGATATACTTAATATCGTCCATTGATAGCATTCCTTTCTTCCTCCTTGGTTCTTGTCAAACTCAAGGATAACGGATTTAGAGGGGTGTTACACTTTCTGGTTGCACTTTGTTACAGTTTTATTATACATTAAACACCAGTGAGTATTACTCCCACTCGGATTACAGATGTTTTATCCGTAGTTTTTGAGGTGTTTTTGGTGCTAAAATTGCTTATATTTCACGATTTTTGAGTATGTTTTTTCTTTTATCGCTTTTATTGTACTCAAAGTGTACTCAGCAATAAAAAGAGAATGTATATAAATACACTCCCTTGATAGTTTATTTTACGTCAAAAATCTTTATTCTTTCAACTTCGTTTTCAGACAATTCTCTAAGCATATTAGCAAGACCTGTAACGTCGCTATTAGCAATATAATTTATATACTCTAATTTATTGTCTTTTGTAATAATCGCAGGTGCAAAGTCGTTTTTCAACAACTCATACCACATAATAAGCCTACCTGTTCTTCCATTTCCGTCTGAAAATGGGTGTATACGCTCATATGCAATATGATTTGTAGCTATCTTTTCAAATATGTCTTGGTAAGATGTATTATTATAGTTATAGACAAAATACATCATTTGTTGCTTTAGGTTGCTCGCTGCAGGCGGAATATGTTCAGCACCTCTTATAAAAACTTGTGTTTTTCTATATCCGTCAATTTCATTTATATTTTTATTAATAATCTTCGCTAGACTAATAATATCGTTTTCAGTTAGACTGTCACTCATACGATTGAACATATAGTCTAACGCATACTTGTGATTTATCGCTTCGTATAGCTCTCTTGGTTCTGCTGTAACCTTAACATTTTTTTGATTGAAAATAATAGCGTAAGTTTCAGCCATAGAAAGTGTACTACCCTCGATACCGTTTGAATGATAAGTAGCTCGTGTTGTTAAATCTTCGAAATACTCTCTATTTCCTCTGATAAATTCTATAATATTCATTTTCTCACCCCATTATTGCACTAAGTTTATCATACTTATTATACACAAAATTTCAAATAAATGCAACATAAGGTGTTATCTTTTTTCAAACAGCTTTATCACATCTATGTCGAGTGCCTTAGCGATTGCAAACACTACATCTAACGAAACAGTGGACTTATAGCTTGTTTCAATTCGTGACATATGCGTTCTGCTCACATCTATCATTTCAGCAAGATTTTCTTGGGTTAAACCTTGTTTTTTTCTGTAATATGCAATATTTAGACCTAATTGCTTGTATTCATTTTCGTAAGGAATCTTCATATAATCACCTCTAGTATAATTATATGTGTTCCTTGACAAGGTATGTACAACCAAAAACACCACTTATTCAACTTGTATAGTTGCATAACTAACCCATAATGTGTTATAATGAATATAAAGTAAATTATTATGCTAGATGTGATGTAAAATGAACAGAGAACGGTACGAAGATTTGCGTGAGCTTGCACATTGTAGTTATGAAGATTGCTATGCAGGTGTCAAGGTGCTGTTGGCTTCTGACCCACATTTCAAAAAATTCATGGAACGCAAGTATAGGTTGGCTCATTACTACGAAACGGGGGATTTGTTTTTAACAGCCAACGAACGATACTTCCACTTGATAGGTTTCATTGATGCAATCATCCATTTGGAACGAACACATCAATTTTTTTGGAAAGAACCCCAGAAATGCAGGATAATATAGAGGACGATGATGATGACGATGATTACAAGCCAGTGGACGAAGAAGAACGTCTATACATGGAAAAACTCCAAGAGATGGCAAAGCGACACAACAAAGCCATTGACAATCTGATTCGTTACGTTGAATTTGGTGAAGAATAAATGAGGTTAGAAAAATGAAAGATACAAAAATATTAAAAATCATACTGTTTATCGGCGTATTTTCTTATTTACAATATTATGATGTAAGCCACGGTACATTTGATTTTGACTCCATAACTGGTGGTTTAGTGATGGCTTCTGGCGTGTACCTAATTGCGTCCTTATTTGGCATTGTGTTAAGCCTCACAAAAAACTATTTAATCGCCCTTGTTGGAACAGGTGCGTTATCAGTATTTTTAGCCTACAAGCTTGATACAATCATCCTAGCCATACCGTGGCTTACAGAAGATATTATATGCATTATTTTGATTGTATTGGTACTATTGAGCATTTTCAAAGGGGCTATTTTTGCACGCATACTTCCCCGTAAACAACCTGTAGTTGATGATGAACATCTGGCTATGTCCGAGGACGAGATAGCAAATCAAAAAATGCGAGAAAACATGAAAGCCAATCCCCAAACTGTTATGAATATTGCCAATCTCGTTGAAAGCGAATTGGGTCGCAAGCCTACATACGAGGAAGTCATGAATAGAATTGATGATTTTGTAATTTCAGACCTCGATGATTGATATTATAATTGAAAAAGAGAAACAACATTTGCCAAATCATTTAATATTGTTTCTCTTTTATATTGTTGTCAATTCTTCTAATCACAGTGATAACGCAAGGGGTATTAGGGGGAACTTTTCCCACTAACAAGCGGGCAATGAAAACCACAAAAGTGGGGGCACATTTCCCTATGCTTGCTAAGACATAAAAATTAGGAGTTTACACCTTTGTAAACTCCACGTTTTTTCTTTTTATTGCTTATGCAATTTCTAGGTTTTGACATAAGCAGTAAAAGAAAAACATATTACCTGCGGTGGCAAAAATGAAGAACGCAACAACGCAAAAGTGTCAATAGTTTTTGAATTTTTCGGTCTTGAATTTGCAATTCAAATCTTTTGACATAGCCTTGATTATCCCTAGAAAACACAAGGTTTATCGCATATTTTAAGACATTCATTTAAGCGATAAATGATATTTTTCAATACCGTATCATTTGGCTTTTTCTAGTTACCTTTGCGTTGTTGCGTTCTTGAATTTATTGCTTCCAGAACCACTGATTACCTTCTTTGAATGATTTTATACCAAGCTCTTGTTTTGCATTTTCAATCGTGCGTTTTGATATGCCCAAAGCAATGCCTTTTTCAAAAATTTCTTTAGCAGGGTATTTCCCATATTCTTCTAAAATGTCTGTCACAAATACACAAGCTTTATTCGATTTTGTATCAGCTTTTATTCCAGTCAGAAGTTCGTCCTCTGTCACATCACAAAACCCTGTCCATTTGAACCCATCTTCGGTCAGTGAAAAACTTAAACTTTCGCCTTTTAATGCTAGGTTGCTTTTGATTTGGCAGACAACACGCTTTGTGTCATCTTTTGGCATTTTACCTATCAGCAATACGCTCCTAGCCACCGCAAAGAAGTCCACAGAGCCTATACCTCGATAAGCAGCCTTAACGCCCGAACCCTTGTTCATATGCCCGATAAGTACGATTGCACAGCCTGTACGCTCCGCAATGCCCCCTAGAGCCTTTGTGGCTTCCCTCACGTCATTTGCCCTGTTGGAATGTCAACACTTTTTTGGACAATTTTTATAAGGTCAGTACCCGATATTCGGCTGGTGTTCTATAATCCAAAGAGCCATGCAAACGTATGTTATTGAACCAATGCACATAGTCTGCAAGTTCTAACTTCAATTGCTCCAAACTGACGAAATTTCGTCCTCGAACAAATTCTGTTTTGAATACCTTGAAATTGGCTTCTGCAACTGCATTATCATAGGGGCAGCCCTTCATGCTGAGGGATCGTTTGATCTGAAACACATCTAACATTTCATCAATGAGATAGTTTTTAAACTCGCTGCCTCGATCCGTATGGAACAACTCGATTTCAGATAAATTCCCTTTGATTGTTGCAAAAGCATCATATACCAACTGAGCATTTTTGTGAAGTCCTGCACTAAATCCAACGATTTCTCGGTTGAATAAATCAATTAAGATACAAACATAGTTCCATTTATAGTTCACTCGAACATACGTCAAATCCCCAACAATTACTGCATTGGGAGGCTGGTTATCAAATTGACGAGCTAGTTCGTTTTTTACTGGCGACTCATTGCATTGTTGCTTTTGTGGTTTGAACTTGGCAACGGTATAGACCGAAATTAGCCCTAAACGTTTCATAATGCGGCAAATTCTGCGTCTAGAAACCTGTTTGCCCAACTTCTTCAGCTCTTTTTTCATTTTACGACTTCCGTAGACTTCTTTATTTTCATAAAAAATCCGTTCAATTTCTTGTTCTAATTCCGTATCATCTTTCTTGGACGAAGCCTCGTAATAGTAGGTACTCCTGCTGATTTCAAGGCATTTACACATGGCTGATATAGAGTATTTGTGTCGATTTGCTCGAATTACAATTACTTTCGTCCGAATATCAGCGCCGCTTGCTTTAGTATGTCATTTTCCATTCGTAGCTGTTGTAGCTCTTTACGAAGTTTGATGAGTTCAGCTTCTTCTGGTGTGCGATTATCAGCTTCTTTTGTAGAACCAGTAGCATTGTAACGCTGTATCCAGCGATTCAGTGCCGATGGTGTTAA